>NZ_BAAATD010000005.1:104204-712271 GCF_039533225.1 Actinomadura fulvescens
CCTTGGCTCACAGAACGACATGGCTACGATCCGACTTGGGCCACCGTCGTGTCGTCTACCCCGGCTCAGATGCCGCCGGTGCGGCCGAGGCCCGAGTCGTTCCGGCCGAGAGCCGTCGGCGGAACATCATCGACAGCCGAGTCATGGCTGGCCCTGTCGAACTCGGGTGCGCCTCCGACCTCGACGTGGGTCGGGTCGAGGACGCGGCGCAGGAAGAGCTTGGTGCGCTCGTGCTGCGGGTCGCCGATGATCTGCGCGGGCGGGCCCTCCTCGACGATCATGCCGTCGTCCATGAAGACGACCTTGTCGGCCACCTCGCGGGCGAAGGCCATCTCGTGGGTGACCACGAGCATGGTCATGCCGTCCTGGGCGAGCTTGCGCATCACCGTGAGGACGTCCCCGACCAGTTCGGGGTCGAGCGCCGAGGTGGGCTCGTCGAACAGCATCAGGTCCGGGTCCATGGCCAGGGCACGGGCGATCGCCGCCCGCTGCTGCTGGCCGCCGGACAGCTGCGCCGGATAACTGCCGGCCTTCTCCTCCAGGCCGACCTTGGCCAGGTTCGCGCGGGCGGTCCTCTCGGCCTCGGCCTTGCCCCGCTTGAGCACCCGGCGCTGCGCGATGGTGATGTTGGCCAGCACGCTGAGGTGCGGGAACAGGTTGAACTGCTGGAACACCATGCCGATCCGGCGGCGCGCGGCGTCGATGTCGATGTCGCGGTGGGTCAGCTCGACGCCCTCGACGAACACCTGGCCCTTGGTCGGCTGCTCCAGCAGGTTGACGCAGCGCAGGAGCGTGGACTTGCCGGAGCCGGACGGGCCGATGACACAGATCACCTGGCCGCGCTCCACCTTGAAGTCGATGCCCTTCAGCACCTCGAGATTCCCGAACGACTTGTGCAGGTCGCGGATCTCCACCATGGGGCTCATACCGTCACCGTGCCTTCGCCTGTCGTACCTCGAGCCGCTGGACGAGGATGCTCGCCGGCACCGTGACGAGCAGATAGGTGAGTCCGGCGATCATGAGCGGGGTTCCGTTGGCATGGTCGGTCGCCAGGTCGGAACCGAACTTCGTCAGTTCGACCGTACTCGCGCTGAGTCCGAGCACGAACACCAGCGACGAGTCCTTGAAGAGCAGGACCAGCTGGTTGGCGATCGGCGGCAGGACGATGCGGATGGCCTGCGGGATCACGATCGACCCCATGGCCCGCATGTAGGGCATCCCCAGCGAGCGCGCGGCCTCCATCTGCCCCTTGGGCACCGCCTGGATGCCCGCCCGGAACGTCTCGGCCATGTAGGCGGCGGCGACCAGGCCAAGGCCCACCGCGACCTGCCCGTACGGCTCGAACGGGAACTGGAAGCCGGGGAACGCCGCGGGCAGGAACAGGATGATCAGGAAGATCAGCAGCATCGGGACGCCGCGGAAGATCTCGATGTAGACCACCGAGACCCACCGGTAGGGCGCCACGCTCGACAACCGCATCAGCGCCAGGACCAGGCCGAAGGCGAAGCCCAGGGCGAAGCCCGAGAGCGTGAAGATGACGGTGTTCTTCAACGCGACCGTGAACAGGTCGGGCAGCGTCTCCTTGGCCACCTCGGCCTTGAAGAAGTTCTGCCTGATGGCGGTCCAGTCGGCCAGGCTCGCCACGAGGGCGACCGCGGCCAGCAGGAGCACGTACTGGATCGCCAGGCTCAGGCGTCGGCGTTGACGCGGGCTGAGCCCGGTCCTGCCGGGAGGGCTCCCGGCAGGACCGGCCGGCTCGGCCACAGTGGTGGAGTCAGACATCGGCTACCCGGGTCAGGAGGGTTGCTTGGGCGTGGACGCGGGCTCCGCCTTCATCCACTTGACGAAGGAGGCCTTCCAGCTGCCGTCGGTGAAGGACGCCTTGAGCGTCTCGTCGATGGTCTTGAGGAGCTCGGGGGCGCCGCCCTTCTTGACCGCGAAGCCGTACTGCGCCCCGGTCTGGACCTGGCCGACGAGCTCGTACTTGGAGGCGATGTCCCCCTTGCGGAGCCAGCCGTCGATCACGGGCAGGTCCTGGAGGGCGACGTCGGCCTGGTTCGACTGCATGATCTGCAGCTGGAGGCCGGAGTTGTTGCCGACCTTGGGGTCGAAGCCCTTCCCCTTGGCGTAGTCGAGGCTCGTGGTGCCCTTCTGCACGGCCAGGCGGAGGTTCTTGGCCTTGACGTCGTCGAGCGTCTTCACGCCCGAGCCCTTCTTGGCCATGATCCCCAGCACCTCGTCGAAGTAGGGGATGGAGAAGTCGAGGTTCGCCTTGCGCTCCGGAGTGATCGTCATACCGGCGGCGGCGACGTCGCAGCGGCCCGCGTTGAGCGCGGTGCCGCTCTTGATCGCGTCGAAGTCGATGTCGATGATCTTCTGGGTGACGCCGAGCTTCTTGGCGACCTGGTCCATGAGGTCCACGTCGAAGCCGACGACCTTGCCGCCCTGGTTGAACTGGAACGGCTCGTACGGAATGTTGGTGCACACCGTCAGCTGGCCGTTCTTGACCAGCTTGACGCCGGGGACCTTCGGCTGGGCCTTACTCCCCCCACCATCGTCGTCACCACAGGCGCTCAGCGCCAGGAGACCGGTCAGGGCAAGCGCGGCCGTCGCCACAACGCCACGGCGCAGAGAACCAGTGATCACAGGTCCCCCCTCCAGTTCGGTTTCAGCGGATCTTTGCAGATCCGGAAGTTAATGGCACATTTTGGCCTACACCAGGCGCGATCTGGATTAAGGCTCCGAAACAATCGGACAACAAGGCGACCCCGCCCGGGAAGATCACCGTAATACGAACGCACCGCGTAAGATTGGTATCACGCTGTGGCATCGGGGTGATGGCCACCACCTCACAGTCCAGGGGTCGCCGCTGTCAGCTGTGGCACAATCGGACAACGGGTGACCCCCGTACGTCGCGAGATGCCCACCACGGTGACGGCCACCAGACCGCACCTACGCGGCGGCATCGCCCGCAAACCCAATTCTCTGACAGGGGTCGCTGTGGCTGCTGAGCCCATTCCCAACGAACCGCTCTCCTACGACGACGATCCGGCCTTCCCGCTGCACCGCGGCGGCAAGCTCGAGGTCCGCTCGACCATCCGGGTGCGCGACAAGGACGATCTGTCCCTGGCCTACACCCCCGGCGTCGCGCGGGTGTGCACCGCCATCGCCGAACACCCGGAGCTGGCCTACGACTACACCTGGACCTCCAAGGTCGTGGCGGTCGTGACCGACGGCACCGCCGTGCTCGGCCTGGGCGACATCGGCCCGGCCGCCTCCATGCCGGTCATGGAGGGCAAGGCTCTGCTGTTCAAGGAGTTCGCCGGGGTGGACTCGGTGCCGATCGCGCTGAGCACGACCGACGTCGACGAGATCGTCGACACCGTGATCCGGATGGCGCCCAGCTTCGGCGGCATCAACCTGGAGGACATCAGCGCGCCGCGCTGCTTCGAGATCGAGGACCGGCTGCGCGCGGCGCTCGACATCCCGGTCTTCCACGACGACCAGCACGGCACCGCCATCGTGGCGCTGTCGGCGCTGACCAACGCGGCGCGGCTGATCGGCAAGCCGCTGTCGGAGCTGCGCGCCGTGGTCGCCGGGGCGGGCGCCTCGGGCATCGCGGTCTCCCAGATCCTGATCAACGCCGGCATCGGCGACATCGCGCTGTCGGACAGCAAGGGCCTGATCTACGAGGGCCGGGACGGCCTCAACCCGATCAAGCAGCGGATCGCGGCGATCACCAACCGGTCGCGGCTCAAGGGCTCCACCGAGGAGGCGCTGCGCGGCGCCGACGTGTTCATCGGCCTCTCGGGGAGCACCGTGCGCGAGTCGTGCATCGCCACCATGTCGTCCAACGCAATCGTCTTCGCGCTGTCCAACCCCACCCCCGAGGTGCATCCCGAGGTCGCGCGGCGGCACGCCAAGGTCGTCGCCACCGGCCGCAGCGACTTCCCCAACCAGATCAACAACGTGCTGGCCTTCCCCGGCATCTTCAAGGGCGCCTTCGAGGTGCGCTCGCACTCGATCACCGAGAACATGAAGCTCGCGGCGGCCACCGCGATCGCCGACATCGTGGGCGACGACCTGTCCCCCGACTACGTCATCCCGAGCCCGTTCGACGAGCGTGTGGCGCCCGCCGTCACCGCCGCCGTGGCGGCGCAGGCCCGTGCCGACGGGGTCAGCCGCATCTGAGCCGGCCGTTACGGCCCGTGATCTCCCTGCCGGGATCACGGGCCGTCATCGTGTGCGCATCCTCCGTGACGGGCGTCAAAACTCCGTCGAAACGGTCCATAGGCGATCAAATTGTCGGCTGGGGTTCGGTCCGGCCGCACAATATTTCATATTCCGGGCCGGTCGCTTCGGTGTGCACCGTGATCGAAGGTGTAATACTCGACATGAGGGAATGACACTGACGAATCACGCACGATCAGGTCGACTCCGTCAGGAGCGAACGTGGACCTCGCCTCTTACGCAGACCTGGCGATCGAACTCGTGAACACGCACGACTCGCAGGCCGACAAAGGACGCGACTTCGAAGTCCTGCGAGAGCTGCTGGTGATCCGGTCCCGGCTGGGCGGCCGGGTCGCCCACCGCGACCTCGACGCCATGCGCGAGCTGCGCGCGCAGCTGCGCGCCGTCTTCGTCTCCGCGGTGGCCGGGGACGAGGAGGACGCCATCGACCGCCTCAACTCGCTGCTGATGCACCATCCGGTCCATCCGCAGCTCTCCGGCCACGACGGGCGGCCCTGGCACCTGCATCTGAACGAGGGCGGCTCGGTCCAGGACCGGTACGCGGCGTGGGCGGCGATGGGCCTGGCCGTCAAGGTCAGCGACCGCGGGCTCGACCGGCTCGGGATCTGCCGGGCCGACGGCTGCGAACGGGTGTTCTTCGACACGACGGCCAACAAGTCCCAGCGCTACTGCTCGGACCGGTGCGCCGGGCGGCCGAGCAGCGTGGCGGCGGCCCACCATCCGGCCCGGACGAGCGCGCGGGCGGCGATCGAGACCGCCGTGCCGGCCCAGCGCGGGGCCGCTCAGGCCGGCGGGCGGAAGACCGAGATCCGCGAGGGCGGCCAGTAACGCGCGACGACGCGTCCGACCACGAGCTCGTCGGGCACCGCGCCCCAGTTCCAGCTGTCACGCCGGCCGCGGGCCCGCTGGTCGTCGCTCTCCAGCCACCATCCCGCACCGTCGCGGAACGTGGCCCGCTTGACGGTCAGCGTGTCCGGCCGTTCCGGATGGCGTGCCACCACGATGTCGCCCACCCTCACCCGGCCGCCGCGCCGCACGATCAGCCAGTCGCCCGGACGCAGCGCGGGCGACATCGACGCGCCGGTCACCGCGACGACACGCCACGGAATCCGAACCACCGCTCCCCCGTCCGTCACCTCGGCCTCGCCGGCATCGGGGTCCTAGGCCCAAAGACCGAGCGCCCTGCCCGTACGCCCTCCGGGCCACAAGAGTAATGTCGGTGACCTGAGCATGATCCGATACGAGGGAAGGGAAACGCAGGTGCTCGTCAACCTTCTGCGCCCGAAGACCACGGTCTCCGCGCACTGCGACCTGCCGTGCGGTGTCTATGACCCGGCGCAGGCACGCATCGAGGCCGAGTCCGTCAAGGCGATCATCGAGAAGTACGCCGCCAACGAGGACCCGGCCTTCCGCGCCCGGGCGATCCAGATCAAGGAGCAGCGCTCCGAGCTGGTCAAGGAGCACCTCTGGGTGCTCTGGACCGACTACTTCAAGCCTCCGCACTTCGAGAAGTACCCGCAGCTGCACCAGCTGTTCAACGAGGCCACCAAGCTCGCCGGCGCCAGTGGCACCAAGGGCAGCCTCGACGTCAAGGTCGCGGAGGACCTGCTGAGCAAGATCGCCGAGATCGACAAGATCTTCTGGGAGACCAAGCAGGCCGCCTGACCGGCCGGCCGCGATGCGGCGATCGACCCGGCATTTCGGACTCGTCGGGAGTCGCTAGCCTGTCAGGCATGATTCGGCCTGCGACTCCTGACGATGTTCCGACCATCCTGCGGCTCGTGCACGAGCTCGCGACGTACGAGCGGGCCGCACACGAGGTGAAGGCGACCGAGGAGGACCTGCGCGGCAGCCTCTTCGGGGCCGAGCCGAAGGCGTTCGCCCACGTCGCCGAGCATGAGGGCGAGGTCGTGGGCTTCGCGCTGTGGTTCCTGTCGTTCTCCACGTGGCTCGGCAAGCACGGCATCTACCTCGAAGACCTCTACGTCAGCCCGGACGTGCGCGGGCACGGCTACGGCAAGGCGCTGCTGACCGAGCTCGCCCGCACCGCCGTGGAGCGCGGATACGGGCGGGTCGAGTGGTCGGTGCTCGACTGGAACACCCCGGCCATCGGGTTCTACAAGTCGCTGGGCGCGGCGCCGCAGGACGAGTGGACCGTCTACCGGCTGACCGGCGAACCTCTGCGGCAGCTCGGCACCACCCGTCCCGCCTGACGCCCTCCCGCCGCCTGACGCCCTCCCGCCCGACCTCAGATGGCGCTGAGCGCGACGGTCGGATCCGCCCAGCGTTCGTTGGGAACGAGCGGGTACCAGCCGGGGCGGCCGGGGTCGCGGTCGTACGGATAGCCGCCCAGCTCGCGGTAGAGCTCGACGTACTCGGCGACCTTGTCCCGGTCGAGCCGGACGCCGAGGCCCGGTCCCGTCGGCACGGCGATCCGGCCGTCCACGTAGCGCAGCTTGCCGCCCTCGATCACGTCGTCGGCGAGATGGTGGTAGTGCGCGTCGGCGGCGTAGGTGAGGTTGGGCAGCACCGCCCCGAGGTGCAGCATCGTGGCGAGCTGGATGCCGAGCTCGCCGGAGGAGTGCACCGAGACCCCGACCTGGAACGTCTCGCAGATCCCGGCCGCCTTGACGCAGGGCCGGATGCCGCCCCAGAACGTCGTGTCCAGCAGGACCACGTCGGCGCCGCGGCGCAGCACGTTGGCGGCGAGCTGCTCGAAGTTCACCACGACGGTGTTGGTCGCGAGCGGGACGTCGACCCGCTCGCGGACCAGCCGCAGCCCCTCCAGCCCGAGGACGGGATCTTCGAGGTAGTCGTTGTTGAGGTGCTCGATGGCCTTGCCGAAGCGCAGGCCCTCGTCCATGCTCAGGACCGCGTTCGGGTCGTAGCGGAGCCGGTCGCCGGGGAACGCCTCCGCCAGGGCCAGGTAGCACTCCAGCTCGTGGGCGGGCGGGAACACCCCGCCCTTGAGCTTGTGGACCGAGAACCCGTGCTCGTCCTTGAGCGCGCGGGCGTGCGCCACCAGCTGCTCGGGCGTGCGCACCTCGGCCGACTCGGCCCCCGGATAGCGGTAGAACAGGTACGAGGCGAACGGCACGGTGTCGCGGATCTTGCCGCCGAGCAGATCGTAGGCGGGCACGCCCAGGTGCTGCCCGACGAGGTCGATACAGGCGAACTCGATCGCGGCCAGCAGCTGCGTGCGGTTGTTGTAGAGGCTGGCCGTCGGATTGGCGATCTTGAAGCGGAGCGCCTCCAGCTCGAACGGGTCGTGCCCCTCCAGATAGGGCGCCAGGGCCCGGAACGCGGCCTCGGCGCTCTCGCCGCCGCCGCCCATCTCGCCCAGGCCGACCAGCCCGTTGTCGGCCTCGACCTCGACGATCGTGCGGACGAACCGGCCCCAGTGGGCGCCGTTGCTGTGCAGCAGCGGCGCCTGGAGGGGTACCGCGACGGTGGTGGCCCGGATGTCAGTGATCTTCATCTACCGGTTCTCCTTCACCGTGACGGCCACGATCCCGCAGGCGGGCAGCCGGACGGCCGCGACACCGCCGCGTACCGGCGCCTCCTCGACGTCACGGCCGAGACCGGAGTCGACCACGGCCCGGCGGAGCCCGGGCACGCGGAGTCCCGCCTCCACCGGCCCGTCGGCCAGCGACTGCAGCCGCACGACCAGCTCGCCGTCCGCCCTGCCGATCGAGGTGACCAGCACGTCCGGGTCGTCGACGGAGACGAAGACGCCCGTGGCGTCCGCCGCCTCCTCGCCGGTCGCCAGCGTCGCCACGAACGCGTCGGTGAGCCCGGCGGCGGTCGCCGCGCCGAGCCGCCGTCCCGGGACCCCGCCGGTGGCCGACGAGACGGCGTAGCGGAACGTCGTCTCGCCCGACTGCTGCGACGGGAAGTTGGTGTCCCAGATGTTGTTGAGCGCCCAGGAGTAGACCGTGGCGGGCTCGACGTCGAGTGTCGGCGGGAACGGCGCGTACGGCATGTGGATCGAGCCGAACTGCACCAGCGGCGCCTCCAGCGTCGCCCACGCCACCGTCAGATCGGCGTCCTCGAACGCCGTCCAGTGCCTGATCGGGCGCATGTGCTCGGCCGACCCCGGGACGCTCGGCACGTGCGTGCCGCCGACGCCGCCCGTGAGCTCCCATACCGAGGGCGGCCCGCTCACCGCGAACGGGAAGGAGAAGAAGACCGCCTCCTTGGCCGCGGTCGGCTGCTTGCCCAGCTGGAAGCGCAGATCGACGCGCGGGACGCCCGCGTACAGGTCGATCGTCGTCCGCAGCCAGTCGACGCCCTTGCCGGTCATCTCCACGACGAGCCGTTCTCCGGCGGGCGTGCGTTCACACCTGACCACGCCGGCGTTGCGGCCGATGGCGCGGTCGCCCAGCAGCGTCTTGTCGTGCACGAGCATGTGCCCCGACAGGTGGTTGAAGTGCGGCGCGGTGGCGTACCGGTCGTAGATGTACTGCCCGAAGCCGGCCGCCGCGTCGGCGTTCACCAGCTCGCGGCCCGCCACCTTGTCGAAGACCGAGCCGAGGTGGCCCTCGGCGAGGTCGTAGGTCACCCGGTAGTACTCGTTCTCGATCACGCCGTCGCGGCCCAGGTCGACCGGCTCGGGCGCGGGCGCGTCGCCGCGCACCACGTCCAGCCGGACGTGGCCGAGCCCCGGCACGTCCGGAACGATCGCCTCCAGGTGCCGGCCGATCGGTCGGGTCGGCCACTCGTCGGGGTCGACCTCCTCCTCGCGGTGGCGCACCGGCTCGCCGGTGCGCGCGTCCACGATCGTGATCGGGACGTCCACGGCGACCACGTCCCTGGGCAGGAACGCCCGCGCCACATCGGTGCGGGCGAACGTGCCCGGGTTGACGACGACGAACGAGGCGAGCGCGTCCGGCGCCGGCCCCCGCGTCGCGCCGAAGCGGCGGGCTCCCGCCTGCAGCAGGTCGAGGGCGTCGTCGTAGGACTGGTAGCCGACCGCGGACTTGCGGGTCCACTGCAGGCCGCCCGAGTCGCCGCCCTCTTCGGCGTCCTCCCAGGGGTTGGCGGCGCCCCAGGTGTGCTCGTCGAAGAGGGCCGCCTTGTCGTAGGCCTCGTCGACACCGTCGGCATCCGCCCCGGCGAGGGAGTGCAGGGTCTCGGCGGAGCGCAGCACGTTCTGGGCGCGCCGGACGTAGCCGAGCGGCCGGGCGCCGGAGCCGAGGCCGTCGGCCCACCAGTCCGTCCAGTCGCCCTCGTGGACCTGCAGCTCGTCGAGGTGACGCTCCTCGACGTGCTCGAAGAAGTCGGCGTTGGTCGCCATGCGGAGCCGCGGGTAGGCCCACGTCTCGTTCCACCGGCGCGCGATCTCGGCGGGCATGATCGACGGTCCGGCGTTGTCGGCGTGCGCGCCCTGCACCCGCAGGTGCACCGCGTCCAGCAGGTCGGGTGCCTTGGCGGCGCCGACCTGGCCGGGCGCCGCGTACCAGCCGAACGTGCCCGGCCCGTACGGGTAGGGGCGGTCGGCGAGCGAGCCCAGGTAGCGCGGCAGCAGGTCCTCGGCGAGGTCGTAGCCGTCGACCAGGCCGACCGTGTTGCCCTCCATGTAGGCCATGCCGTGCGGGGTGTCGGTGAACCACACGAGCAGCTCGCGGCCGCTCGGGGCACGCCACCGGAACGGCCGGCCGAGCTTGTCGCCGCCCGTGATGTACGGAACGGACCGCCCGGCCCAGTTGTGCGCCGCCGCCAGGTACCGCACTCCGGCCGCGTTGAGCGCGTCCACCACGCCCACGACCGCGCCCGGGATGTCGGTGTGCATCGCCGACCGCACGTCGATCCCGTACGCCGACCGCAGCTGCTCCACGAAACGCAGCTGCCGGTAGAGCTCCTCGGCCGAGCACGCCTCGGTGTGCAGCTGCATCGGGAACGCGGTGACCTCGATCTGGCCCGCCCGCGACGCCCGCACGAAGTCGGCGACCATGTCCTCGGGCCGCGCGGCGAGCCAGCGCAGCGCGGGCATCGACGACTCCACCGACCAGCGGAAGCGCGCGTCGTCCGGCCAGTCCGCGGTCTCGTTCGCCAGCCGCACCGCCGCGTCCAGGTAGTCGAGGTGGTGGCGCAGCACGGTGCCCTGGGTGTCGGTGTAGCCGATGTCCAGGTGGGAGTGGTGAACGACGAAGACATTCCACTTGCGCTGCGGCGTCACGTCCAGCGGCGCGGCCCCGACCAGCCCGGCGGCGTCGCGTACCCGCAGCGTCAGGCGGCGCGGCCCGTCGACCTCCGGAACCAGCAGGGTGGCGCGGCCGTCGTCGCCGGTCCGCGCCTCGGCGACGCCTGAGCCGTCCCCGTCCTCCAGCGCCAGGTCCAGCCCGGCGGCGGCCTCACCGGTCACGTCGACCCGGACGACCTGCCGCAGCGCGTCGCCCTCCCGCCTGAACAACGGCAGGACCGCGGCGCGCACGGCGAGCCCGCGCACGGCGAGGACCTCGGTCGAAGAGTCCTGGCGCAGTGCCTCGCGGATCCCGTCGTAGTCCGGTGATCCGAGACTGGCCTGCAACAGACGGCTCGTCATATTTCCCCTTGAACGTGAAGAGCGTGGGAGCTTTCGAAAGCTTGCAGAGCAGCGGTGCCTCAGAGCTGGGCGATGGACAGACCCCGCGCGAACAGGCGCTGCGTCGCCAGGAAGACCGCGACGGTGGGCAGCGACACCACGAGCCCGGCCGCGAGCGCGATCGGCACCGGGGTGCCCGCGTAGACGTCGGTGGTCAGGGCGGCCAGCTCCGTCATGACCGGCCGGGCGCTCTCCGACTGCGTCAGCGTCAGCCCGAACAGCAGGTCGTTCCACGTGAACGTGAACTCGAAGATGAACACCGCCGCCAGCGCGGGCCACGACACCGGCAGGAAGATCCGCCAGAAGATCCGCATCGTGGAGGCGCCGTCCATCCGCGCCGCCTCGAAGATCGAGACCGCCACCCCGCCGAAGAAGTTGCGCATCACCAGCGCCGCGAACGGGATGTTGACGGCCAGATGGATGAGGATCATCCCGAGCCGGGTGTCGTACAGCGGGGTCTTGCTGTAGCCGACGAACAACGGCACCAGCAGCATCTGGAACGGGAAGATCGACCCGCCGTAGATGATCATGAACCAGGCGAAGCCGTGCTTCAGCCGCAGCACCACGATCGCGTACCCGGCGAGCGCGCCGAGCAGCACCGCGAGCGCGGGCGCGACCAGCGCGTAGAGCAGGGTGCTGCCCATGCTCTGCAGGATGTCGGTGGTCTCCCAGACCTGGCGCACGTTGTCGACGAACCCGAACCCGCCGGACGGCTTGACCGCCTCGGCCGGCTTGTAGGCGTCGGCCGGGCGGATCGCGTTCACCACGATCAGGTACGTCGGGAACAGCCAGACCAGCCCGAGCGCCACCAGCACGCCGCGGCGCGCCACCTCGTAGGGACGCATCAGATCTCCTCCTTTCCGATCTGACGCCGCATGTAGACGTACGACGCGAGCCCCGTGACCGTGGTCAGCAGCACCGCGACCGCCGAGCCGTAGCCGTACTCGTCGGCGACGAACACGTCGCGGTACATGGTCACCGCGAGCGTCTCGGAGGTGCGGCCCGGACCGCCCTGGGTCATCGTCCAGACGATGTCGAACGTCTTGAGGCTGGCCACCAGCGCCAGCCCGACCACGACCGTGGTCAGCGGGCGCATCTGCGGCCACAGGACATGCCGGAACATCTTCCACCCCGACGCCCCGTCGAGCCGCGCGGCCTCGATCGGCGCGCGCGGGATCGACTGCAGGCCGACGACGAAGAGCAGCATGTTGACGCCGAGCTGCTGCCACGTCCACACCAGCAGCATCGCGATGGTGTTCTCCGGGCCGTCGTTGAGGAACGACATGTCGCCGCCCGGCATCCCGAGGAACGAGAGCGCCTGGTTGGCGACGCCCTCAGGCTGCAGGATGAAGCCCCAGACGAGGCCGAGCCCGGCCCCGGACATCGCGTACGGCAGCAGGAACGGCAGGCGGTACCACGGACCGCCCTTCACGTCGTAGGACAGCACGGCGACCAGCAGCCCGAGCCCGACCGGCAGCACCGTCGTCCCGACCACCCACAGCAGCGTGTTGCGGATCGAGGTCAGCAGCGCCTCGTCGTCGAGCATCCGGGTGTAGTTGTCGAGCCCGATGAACTCAGGCGACCCGAGCCCGTCGTAGTGGGTGAGGCTCAGCCAGGCCGTCCAGACGAACGGCAGGTAGAGCAGCACCGCGACGATGAGCAGCGCCGGCGACACATAGCCGTGGCGGAAGCGCCCGTAGAGGGCGAACGGCGCGCCGCCGGCCCGGCCCGCGGGCCGGCGGCGTCCGTTACCGGGGCCGCGGCGCCTCGTGGCCTGCGCCGCGGCCGTCTTCGGGGAGGCGGGAGTCTTGTGCACGGTCATAAGCCCGGCTCAGTTCCCCTGCGTCTTCCAGTACTGCTCGTTGGCCTTCTGGATGGTCTCCAGCACCTTCATGTAGGTGTCCGGCTTGACCGCGAAGCCGCTGAGGCCGTCCAGGGCGGCGGTGAGCACCGGCGGCGGCGCCGCCTCGAAGTAGCGCTGGACCAGGCGGTACTGCCCGTTCGCCGCATCCTTGGTGATCTTAGCGAGCTCGGGCTGGGCGATCTTCACCCGCGGGTTGCCGGAGACGTCGCCGCGCGAGTTGGCCCACTTCTCCTGGGCGGCGGGAGTGACCCACCACTTGAGGAACTTGGTGCTGGCCTCGGCGTCGGGCGCCTTCTTCAGCGAGCAGAGCGGGCCGCTCTCGAAGACGAGCGAGGTCTTGGGCAGCGCCGGGTTGACGTTCGGGATGAAGAAGAACCCGTAGTCCTGGCCGAGCTTGAGGTTGCGCTGGGTCATGCTGGTGTTGAACCAGGTGCCGGACGAGACCATCGCGGCCTTGCCGCTCTTGAAGTGGTCGGCCGGGTCGGCCTTGTCGCCGGGGTTGCTGAACCAGCCGGCGTCGATCATGGTCTTCCAGCGCTTCATCACGTCCACCACGCCGGGGTCGGTGTAGGACGCCTGGCCGGTGCCGAGCTTCTCGTACAGGTCCGGGTTCGTCCCGGCGAGCAGCTGCTCGAACCACACGAACGAGAACAGCGACGTCGGGGTGGTGTGCTGGAACGGCGTCTGGCCCTTGGACTTGAGCGTGCGCGCGATGTTCTCCAGGTCGGCCCACGTCTTCGGCGGCTGGAGCTTGTGCTTGGCGAAGACCTTCTTGTCGTAGAACATGCCCCAGTAGGCGGTGTTCAGCGGGACGCAGTACTGCTTGCCGTCGATCGTGTAGTACTTCGCCAGGTCGGCGGACAGGTCGCCGCTCTTGATCGCCGCCTGCCAGATGTCGGTGGTGTCGGCCACCTGGTTCTGCTTGACGATCTCGGTGAGCCGGCCGCCGGTGGACCAGGTGAACAGGTCCGGCTTGACCTTGGTCCGGAACGAGGCCTTGATGAACGCGGTGTAGGTGGGCTCGTCGGTGTAGCCCACCGGCTTCACGCCGAGCCCGATCTCCGTCTTCGACTGGGCCCCCATCTGGTCGAAGAACTGCGACCAGGCTCCCTTGTCGTTGTAGAGCTTGAGTTCGGACTTGGACCCGCCGGAATCATCGCCGGACGAGCAGCTCGCGAGGGCGAGCATCGCCGCGCCGGTGGCGAGCGCGGTCACCCGCAGACGCATCGACGGCATCATGGGGCCTCCTAGGTGTGGGGTGGGCTGCCAGGAGTCGGTGAACGAGGGGTTGGCTACGGAGCCGCCGGTCCGGGTACGGGCGGGCGACCGGGATGGAACGGGTTGTGGAACAGCTGTCAGGTCAGGTGAGCCGGGCTTCGATGACGCTCTTCACGTCCAGCAGGTGGACGCGCATGAGCTCCTCGGCGCGCCCGGCGTCGCCGGCCTCGATGGCACCGAGGATCGCCCGGTGCTCGTCGTGGTCGCGGGCGCGGTCGTCGAAGATGCGCAATATCGCGCGCTGCTCGGCGGCGTGCACCGACAGCAGCGAGTCGATGACCTCGCCGAGCACCGCGTTGCCCGCGGCCTTGGCCGTCGCCCGGTGGAACGACATGTTGGCCTTGTCGAGCTCGGCGTCCGCGCCGTCCAGGTGGCAGCCCGCCTGGTCGAGCACGGCGCGGAGCGTGGCGAGGTCGGAGGGGTCGGCCCGGCGGGCGGCCATGGCCGCCACCGGGGGCTCGATGAGCAGCCGGGCGTCCAGCAGCTGCAGCAGCTGGTCGCTCTGGAGCTCGCGGAAGTTGGGATTGGGGATGACGACCCGTTCGAGGTCGGCTCCCACGTAGATGCCCGAGCCGTGCCGCATCTGGACCGCGCCGGTGGCCTCCAGCCGGCGCAGCGCCTCGCGCAGCGTCGGGGTGGTCACGGCGAAGCGCTCGGACAACTCCCGGGCCGAGGGCAGCCGGTCCCCGGGGCGGAGCCCGCCTGACCGGATCAGCTCCAGGACGCGCTCGGTGAGCGCGTCGGAGAGACTGGGCCGGGCCACATCCTGAGCCATCGACTACCTCGTTCTCGAAAGAAGTTAAGTCATCTAATCACTTGATGTACCGCCCTGTCCAGGGGTGGCCAGGTGAAAACCTCGGCGCAGTGCCGCCCGCTGACCTGCGAGAGCCTCGCGGGCGACCGCCGCCGAGAGCACGCCGTCGAAGCCGTGGTACACGTGCGGCACATGGTGCAGCTCGGTCGGCACCCCGGCCTGGATGAGCCGCAGCGCGTACGCCAGGTCCTCGTCGCGCAGCGGGTCGGCCTCCGCGACGAGTACGTACGCGGCGGGCAGGCCGGACAGGTCCTCGGCCCGGGCCGGAGCCGCGTAGACGGGCGCCCGGCCGTGGAGCGGGCCGAGGTAGTGCCGCCACATGTGCCCCACGTCGCCCCGGTTGAACAGCGGCGGCTCGACGAACGTGCGCATCGAGGGCGTGTCCATCCGGTCGTCGAGCACGGGATAGATGAGGAGCTGGAACGCCAGCGGCGGCCCGTCCTCGTCCCGGGCGCGCAGCGCGATCCCGGCGGCCAGTCCGCCGCCCGCGCTGCCGCCGCCGACGCCGATCCGATCGGGATCGGCGCCGAGCTCCGCCGCGTTCTCGCGCACCCACACCGTCACCGCGTAGCCGTCGTCGAACGCGGCCGGGAACGGGTGCTCGGGCGCGAGCCGGTAGTCCACGGAGACGACCACGATGCCCACCTCGCCCGCGAAGTCCAGGCAGCGCACGTGCTCGTTCTCCAGGTCACCGGTGACGAAGCCGCCGCCGTGGAAGTAGACCAGCGCCGGGACCGGCTCGCGCCGCTCCTTCGGCCGGTAGATCCGGACGGGGACCGGCACCCCGGCCGGGCCGGGGACCGTGCGGTCCCCGACCTCGACCCGGGTGTCGGTCACCGGCTCGGACAACACCTCGACGAGCGCCCGCATGGCGTCCCGCGCCTTGGCCGGGTCGGCGAGGCTGACATACGGCATGCCGGCGAGGGCGTCGGTCAGCTCGGGATCCATTTGGGCGCTCCTTACTCTCAGCCGGTGACCGGGACGTTGATGAACCGCGGCCGGTAGACGGTCACGTCCTGGTAGTTCTCGTTCAGCTCGCCCTTTGTCTCGTCCAACGTGTTGACGTTGTACGACACGACGAGGTTGTTGGTGGTCGTCAGCGACGCGTGGGCGTGCGAGTTGTAGCTGTAGTGCAGTGGCTTGGCCTGCGGCGCCAGGTAGACGGTGCGCTCGTCGGTGAAGGGACCGGCGGGCGAGCAGGAGAGGTAGGTGTCGATCTGGGCGCTGAACGCCTCCTTGGTGTCGTGCGTGAGGAGGATGTAGAAGTTGCCCCGCTTGGACACGCTGAACTCGTTCGACACACCGCTCAGCACTCGCACCGCGGCCGCCTCCGACGTGGAGTCGAACAGGCCGCTCGACGTCCGGTAGCTCCACGTGCCGCGCAGGTCGGTGCCGTTCACACGGGCGATGTAGAGGTGCTTGCCGTCCGCGCCCAGGTCCTCGGTGCCGTAGATGTAGGTGTAGCCGCCGTCCCTGAGGAGCGCCGAGCCCCACATGATCTTCCGGCTGGACGGCAGGTCCGTCACGGACACCGGCTGATTGAGGTTGCTCGTCGAGAAGCGGGCGAGCACGTTGCGCTCGAACTTGACCTGCCAGGGGCCGGTGCCCTTCCAGTACTCCCGGTAGGGCTGCTGCACCTCGCCGTTGTGCACGGTCATGTCAGCGGCCCAGTAGAGGTGCGAGGCGTCGCGCGGAGGCAGCAGCGCGGTCGGGTTGGCCACCGTGCCGCCGTGCGCGGTGGTCATCGCACCGCTCGTGGACCGTACGACGAAGGTGTTGTTGGGGAACGGCGTGGTGCCGCCGTCCATGATCGTCATCGGGCGGGAACCGTCCGCCCTGACCTGGCCGAGGAAGGTGTCGGAGAAGCCGAAGACCGTCCTGCCGTCCGGAAGCTTGACCGAGTAGGTGCTGTCGGCGCCCGTCCAGTCGTCGAGCCGCGCGTTGCTGTTGCCGTACGTCGTGAACGCGTTGTTGAGCGAGGTGTTCGGGGAGGCCGTGCCGAAGGTCGGCGCCTGGGTACCGCCGCACACGGGGGCGGCGGTGGCGGAGGCGGAGGCGGGCGGGGCGAGGAAGAACGAGGCCAGGACCGCGGAGGCGACGGTCGTACGGGCAGCGCGCAGGGACAGAGGACGCATGCGAAAACTCCTTGTGGGGGGATGAAGGAGAAGTGATGGACCCGGTTGACGAAGGCAGATCTAGAGGTCGATCGCGGTGATGTGCCAGCGGCCGAGGTTCGCCACGTACGCCGTGGTGCCCTTGAACGCCAGGTTGGTCGGATGGCACAGGAGGTGGGCGGTGGGATCGTCGGCGACCACCTCGACGTTCCCGGCTGTCTTCTCGTCGTGCCGGACGCGCAGCACCTTGCTGGGCTCGTAGCAGGCGATGTAAAGCAGGCCGTCGGGACCGAAGGCGATCCCGTCGGGGACGGTGCCGGGCAACTCGACGACGGTGCTCCGCTCCCCCGCGCTGCCGTCCGCCCGGATCTCGACCCGGGTGACGCCGGGCATGAACGACTCGACGACGTAGAGGGACGACTCGTCCGGAGCCAGCGCGAGCCCGTTGGCGAACGCCATCGGACGCTCGTCCCAGACCTCGCCGGTGCCGTCCATCGCGTACCGGAAGACCGCCGGCCCGGGCTCGTCGAGCTGGCGGCTGTCGGAGACGTACAGCCGGTCCTGGGCGTCGAACACCGCATAGTTGGGGTTACGGAAACGGTGGCCGCCCGCCCCGTCGGCGAACAGCTCCACCTGGCCCGTGGCCAGATCGAGCCGGAACACCCCGGGATGGACGATGTCGCAGATGAACAGATACGAGGCGGTCGGGTCGAACGCGATGCCGAGCACGAAGCCGTTGGTGGTGGCGATCTGCTCGATCTTCGTGCCGGCGGGGTCGATGCGGAAGATCTGACCGGCCTCGCCGCCGCACCAGACGCTGCCGTCCCGCGGGTGCACGGCGACGCCCTCGGGATGGTCCAGCCGCGGGCTGGTGAACAGTCCGTCGAAGAAGACTCGGGTGCTGGGCATCAGACCTCCGGCAGCGCTGCGGGGTTGCGGGCGAGCAGGCCGCCGTCGACGCGGTGCTCGGCCCCGGTGATGAACGACGAGCGCGGCCCGGCGAGGAACGCCACCAGCTCGGCGACCTCCTCGGCCCGCGCGACCCGGCCGAGCGGGTGGGCCCGGCCCCATTCGGCGACCTGCTCGTCCTGGCTCGTGCCGCCGCGGAACAGGTCGGCGGCCCAGCGCAGCATCGGGGTGTCCACGGAGCCGGGGCACACGACGTTCGCCCTGATGCCGTCGGCGGCGTGGTCCAGTGCCATCGCGCGGGTGAGCCCGTTGATGGCCGACTTGCTCGCCGTGTACGCGGCGACCCGGTCCTGGGAGGCGAACGCCTGGACCGACGACATCGTGACGATCGTGCCGCCGCCGCGCCGCCGCAGCTCGGGAACGGCCGCCTTGCAGACGAGGAAGACGCCCTTGAGGTTGACGCCGAGCACCTCGTCCCAGAGCTCCTCGGTGGTGTCCTCCACGGTGCCGTAGCGCTGGACGCCCGCGCAGGTCACCACCGTGTCGAGCCCGCCGTACCGCTCGACCGCCGCGCCGACGAGCCCACGCATCCGCGCCGCGTCGGTCACGTTCGCGACGATCCCGGTGACATCGAGATCCTCGCCGCGCAGCTCCGACTCCGCCGCCCGGACCGATTCCTCGTCCAGGCCGCAGAAGACCACCGCGGCACCGCCGGCGGCCAGCCGTTCTACCACCGCCCGCCCGATGCCGAGCGACCCTCCCGTCACGACGGCGACCTTGCCGTCGAACTCCCCGCTCAATTCCCCTCCTCCTGAATGACGCTCGCGCGCAGCCACAGCGATCTGGTCTCGTGCGGTTGCAGCGTGAGCGCCGAACCGTTGCGCACCGCCTCGGTCAGCCCCTCGGTCGGGTAACCGGCGAACGGTTCGAGCCCGACCACGTAGGCCCGTCCCCACCAGGGATGATCCCGGGAGGCGCCCAGCTCGCGCCACAACCACAGATGCCGCAGCACCGAGGCGTCCCAGTCCACCCGGAGCCCGAGCCCGTCCGCCGGGTCGGTGATCTCGTACCACCCGTCCCGCCCGAAGCCGGTGAGGTAGTGGATGTCGCTCGGCTCCCCGTAGTCGGGGACCACCGTCAGGCCCGCATCGGCCTGGACCTCCTCCGGCAGCCGGATCCGGTGCCCGGGACGCAGGAACGGGGCGCCGAAGACGATGTGATGGCCCCACATGACCTCCACCGCCACCCCCGACTCGTTCGTCAGTTCCTCGTCGACGAGGAGCTCGGGCCGCCCCGCCACCAGCCGGAACGTCTTGGTCACGCGCAGCGGCATCCGCCGCGAGCGCACGCTCAGCCGCACGGCGACCTCGCCCGGGTCGTCGGTCACGATCTCCACGTCCCAGGGCAGCCCGGCCACCTCGCCGTGCTGGGCGAGCGCCGCGCCCCGGTAGGTGCTCGGCAGGCCGCCGTTGGGCAGCACCTCCTGCCAGCCGCCCTCGTAGTGGTCGAGGAAGGCCGCCACGTCGTCGGAGGCGCCGCCCGTCACGTCACGGGGGTTACGGATGCCGTCCGGAGCCAGCCAGACGAAGTCCATGTCCCGCCTCTTGTCGAGGAACTCGGCGACGTCACCGCCCTTGTCCGCGAGCACGGTCACCCGCAGCAGTTCGTTCTCCAGCACCACGGCGCGCAGGCCGAACCAGGTGATCTCGTGCAGCCGGGCACCCCAGTTGCGGGCCGGGCGGTGACGTCGGTAACTCATCGGTCAGCGGAACCTCACGTCGACGAAGCGGGGCCGGTAGATGCTGCTGTCCTTGTAGTGGTCGGTGTTCTTGAAGC
This sequence comes from Actinomadura fulvescens, assembly GCF_039533225.1. Lineage (NCBI taxonomy): Bacteria > Bacillati > Actinomycetota > Actinomycetes > Streptosporangiales > Thermomonosporaceae > Actinomadura > Actinomadura fulvescens. The sequence continues at coordinate 123,854 of NZ_BAAATD010000005.1, forward strand.
TGTTCACGTTGTACGACACCACGATGCGGCCCTTGGAGCTGAGCTCGGGGTGGGCGTGGGCGTTGTAGGTGAACACGTTGGCGTTGCCGTAGCTGCCGGCCAGCCCCGTCTCGGGGGTCGTGTAGACGGTGGTCTTACCGGTGAACGGGCCGCGCGGCGAGCAGGACTGGTAGGCCACGATCTTGGTGCTGAAGAGCTCGGTGGTGTCCTGCGTGATGAGCACGTAGCCCGGGCCCTGCCTGCTGACGCTGTACTCGTTGGCGACGCCGTCCATCACGCGCGCCGAGTCGGCCTCGCGCTTCGACCAGCCCTTGCCTCCGCCCTTGCCCGTGTAGAACTCCCACTTTCCCTTCAGGCTGTTGCCACGGACACGAGCCAGGTGCATGTACTTGCTGTTGCCCTTGTCCTCCACGCCGTAGACGTAGATGGTGTGGCCCGAACGCTCCAGCCACGACGCCCACGAGATGCCCTTGCTGGACGGCAGCGGGGTCACGCTGGTGGGCTTGGACAGGCGCTTGGGCGAGAACTGCGCCAGAACGTTCCTGGACCAGCGCCAGTCCCAGATGCCGGGGCCGAAACGCTCGTACTCCTGGTAGGTGGCCTGGACCTTGCCGCCAGCGGTGATCGCGTCCCCGGCCCAGTACCAGTGCTTGTCGTCGCGCGGCGGCATGACCCCCTTGGCGGTGCCGGTGACGGTGGTCAGCTTCTTGCCGTCCTTGACCACGAACGTGTTGTTGAGGAACGGCGTCGTCCCGCCCTCCTCGATCACCGGTGAGCGCGAGCCGTCCGCGTTCACCTTGCCGAGGAAGGTGTCGGAGAAGACGAAGGCGAGCCGGCCGTCGGGCAGCGTCGTCGAGTAGGTGCCGTCGGCGCCGGTCCAGTCGTCGACGCGGCTGTTGTCGGTGGCGTACCGGGTGAAGAGCCCGTTGAGCTCGGCGTTGGGCGCCGAACTCTGGAAGGCCGGCATCCGGACGCCGTTGCAGGTCAGGGGGGCCGCCGTCGTAGCCGTCCGCGGGTGGGCGGCGGACGCCTGGCTCGGCTTGGGCGGTGCGGCGCTCGCCGGGGCGAACGCCGTCGTCGACAGGGTGAGCGTCAGGGCGCCGGCCGCGAGGCCGCTCCAGGTGAGTCTTGTTTTGCGGTGGGTGGGTTTCCGCACGTGCACCTCACGGGTCTCGTCAGTCACGATTTCTAGAAGTCTGGTCATTAGATGACTTGTTGTCTAGATGTATCGTGCTGCCCATGACGACCCGTGTGGCGCTGATCGGCGAGTGCATGATCGAGCTTCGGCATCTGTCGGCGGACCGGCTCGCGCTGGGCTATGCCGGAGATGTCTTCAACACGGCCGCCTACCTCGCGCGCAGCGCGGAGCCCGGCGCGGTCGACGTCCAGTTCGTCTCGATCACCGGAGACGACCCGTACAGCCTGGCCATGCGCGAGCACTGGCGCGCCTATGGCGTGCACGACGCGTACGCGCGGGTCCGGCCCGGCGGCAAGGCGGGGCTGTACCTGATCCGGACCGACGCGCGCGGCGAACGCACCTTCCAGCACTACCGGCGGGGCTCCGCCGCGCGGGAGCTGTTCGGCCCGGACCAGCCCGCCGAGCTCGACGACGCCATCGCGGGCCACGACCTGGTCTACCTGTCCGGCATCACGCTGTCGATCATGTCCGGGGCGGCCCGGGAACGGCTCGTGGCCGTGCTCGCCGAGACCCGGCGGCGCGGCGGCCGGGTCGCCTACGACGGCAACTACCGCCCGAGCGGCTGGCCTTCGCCCCGGGCCGCCGCCGACGCGGCGAACGCCGTGCTCGCACACACCGACATCGCGCTGCCGAGCCTTGACGACGACCGCCTCGTCCACGGCGACACCGACGCGGGCGCCTGCGTCGCGCGGCTGCGCTCCTCCGGGGTGGGTGAGATCGTGGTCAAACTCGGCGCCGACGGCTGCGTGATCGCCGACGCCCGCACGACCGAGCCGATCCCCGCCGTCCCCGGAGCCGCGGTCGTCGACACCACTTCCGCCGGCGACGCGTTCAACGGCGCCTACCTGGCCGCCCGTCTGGCGGGGGCCGTCCCGCGCGCCGCCGCCGAGGCCGGAACCCGGCTGGCCGCCGAAGTGATCGCCCATCCAGGGGCCCTCCTCCCCGCCTGATCCAGCTGAGTTCTCGAAGGGGTGGAAACGTTTCCACATCGGCGGGGAAACGTTTCCGGAGCGGGCGGCGGCGGATCAGGTCCAGGCGGGGGCGTCGGCGAAGGGGAAGTGCTCGCCCTCGATGTAGCGCGGCTTCGGCTGGTAGGTGTTGACGCCGGGCTCGCCGCGCAGCAGCAACGCACTGGGGAACGGCTGCGGCTCGGCGGTGATCCGGGTCGAGGTGGGGATGTAGCGGATGGTCAGCCCGCAGCGCCGGTAGGGCGAGGTGTTGGCGTTGCTGCCGTGCATGATGCCGGGGTGGTGCACCTCCACGTCACCGGGCGCGAGCACCATGTCGACGGCCTTCGACTCGTCCACGGCCACGTCGCTCTCCACGTTGAAGACGGCGTCGTCGCCCTCGCGTTCCCGTACGGCGTGCAGTTCCTCCCGGTGGGTGCCGGGGATGACGCGCAGGCAGCCGTTCTCCGGGGTCGAGTGGTCGACGGCGAGCCAGAGCGTGACGACGTTCATCGGGTCCAGGGGCCAGAACGCGCCGTCCTGGTGCCAGAGCACCGCCTTGCCCGTATGCGCCGGCTTGGCGATGTAGTGCGAGGCGAAAAGCGCGATGTCCGGGCCGATGAACCGCTCGGCGATGTCCAGCAGCCGGTCGTCGGACACCAGCCGTACCCAGAACGGGTCGCGGGCGACGAGCTCGGTGGACAGGTCCTCGCCGCTGCGCCCCGGGTACCGCTCCTGCAGCCACCGGACGTGCTGGTCGGCCTCGGCGATCAGCTCGGCGTCGAGCACGTCGCGAAAGATCGCGTAACCGTCCGTGTCGTACTTCTCCATGAGATCCATGGGCGCAACCTATCTAGAGAGCAAGTCATCTAGTCAATAGATCGGAGGGCCCAAGGTGATCCTTTCCTCGCCGTTGTCAGGTTTGAAGCGAGAAGAACCGTGCCGGTCCGCGAATCCGTGGGAAAGCCACGCGCGGCGAAGTCTCGCCGGAGGCTCAGTACGCGGTAGTTTCGAAGGAGCGGGACTATCCCAGATAGGGAGTGACGTGACCGAGGAAACCGCTGCGATGCCGGCCAGTACGAAGTTGTCCCTGCGCGACGTGGTGACGGTGAAGTTGCCCGCCGCCAGTGCCTACCTGTCCGTCCTGCGGACCGCCACGGCGGGCCTGGCGGCCAGGCTGGACTTCACGCTGGACGAGATCGAGGACCTGCGCATCGCCATCGACGAGGCGTGCGCGATGTTGCTCGCGCAGGCGGTCCCCGGGACCGACCTCACGTGCGAGTTCGAGCTGACCGGAGACGCCATGCGCATCTCCGTGTCGGTCCTGACCGTCGAGGGCAGGGAGCCCAGCCGCGACACCTTCGCCTGGACCGTCCTCTCCTCGCTGGCCGGAGAGGTCGACTCGCGCGTGGGCGCCGACGACCGGGTGACCGTGACGCTGCAGAAGCGCCGCGGCGCTGCGGGGGCCCCGTGACGGAAAAGACGACGGTGGCCGGCAGCACCGGCAACGACCGCTCCGAGGGCGCCGTCCCGGACCGCGCCCGGGCCCGGGCCCTGTTCGAGCGGCTCGCCGAGCTGCCCGAGGGGGACCCCGAGCGCCAGCGCATCCGCGACCAGCTGGTGGAGCTGCACCTGCCGCTGGTCGAGTACCTCGCCCGCCGCTTCCGCAACCGCGGCGAATGGCTGGACGACCTGATCCAGGTCGCCACGATCGGCCTGATCAAGTCGATCGACCGGTTCGACCTGGGCCGCGGGGTGGAGTTCTCCACCTACGCCACGCCCACGATCGTCGGCGAGATCAAGCGGCACTTCCGCGACAAGGGCTGGGCCGTCCGCGTCCCGCGACGGCTCCAGGAGCTGAAGCTGTCGCTGACCAAGGCGATCAGCGATCTCGCCCAGCGCGAGGGGCGTGCCCCGACGGTCAGCGAGCTGGCGGCGCACCTGCAGATGAGCGAGGAGGAGGTGCTCGAAGGCCTGGAGTCGGCCAACGCCTACTCCACCGTGTCGCTCGACGCCCCCGACTCCGGCGACGAGGACGCCCCGGCGGTGGCCGACTCGCTCGGCATGATCGACGAGTCGCTGGAGGGCGTGGAGTACCGCGAGTCCCTCAAGCCGCTGCTGGAGAAGCTGCCCGCGCGCGAGAAGAAGATCCTGCTGCTGAGGTTCTTCGGCAACATGACCCAGTCGCAGATCGCCGCCGAGCTCGGCATCTCCCAGATGCACGTGTCGCGGCTCCTCGCCCGCACGCTCGCCCAGCTGCGCGACGGGCTCACCGCCGACGAGTGAACGAGGGTCAGGCATCGGAGCGGGGACGTTCGTCCGCGCTCCCGGTGCCGGCCGCGCCGCCGTCCTCGCCGTCCTCGTCAGCCTCGTCGAGCTCGCCGGTCTCGTCATGGACGAGCCAGGCCGTGCTCGGCGGGGCGAGCGCCGTGACGAGGGCCAGGACGGCGACGACGCCGAGCGGAACGCCGATGAGGTACTGCTCGCTCTGCCACAGCGACCAGGCGATCGGCAGCGCGAACAGCTGCGTCAGCACCGTCGGCGCGCGGCTCCACGGCTCGGCGCGCAGCAGGCCGCGCGCGCACGCGAGCATCCCCGCGCCGCCGGCCAGCGCCAGCGCGGTCACCCCGATCGCGGTCGCGGGGTCCTGGGGATCGCCGATCAGGGTCTCCACCCCGACATAGAGCCCGAACCCGAGGGCGGCGAGACCCTCCGCGGCCTCAAGGGCGGCGGCGGCGTGGACGGTCAAGGGACGCTTCGACACAACCCGAAACCCTACCCGCCACGTCACCACCGTGAGGTTCGCGTCTGTGCGGTCGAGCGCGATGTATACCCTGGCGCGGTGCGCGCCATGCTCATCGCCAACCCCAAGGCGACCTCCACGTCTCAGCGGGCCCGTGACGTCCTCGTCCGGGCCTTCTCCGGCGACCTCGACCTGCACGTCGCCGAGACGGGACACCGCGGTCACGCGACCGAGCTCGGCCGGCAGGCCGCCGAGGAGGGCTACGACGTCGTGGTGGTCCTGGGCGGCGACGGCACGGTGAACGAGACCGTCAACGGGCTCCTGGCCGACGGCCCCTCCCCCGACCTTCCGGCGCTGGCGGTCCTGCCGTGCGGCAGCGCCAACGTGTTCGCCCGCGCGGTGGGGCTGCCCAACGACCCGCTCGCCGCGACGCGTCCCGTACTCGAAGCCCTGCGAGCCGGTCGTTACCGCACCGTCGGCCTGGGCACCGCGCTCCTCACCGGCGGCTCGTCGGGGATGGCGGGGCACGACCGGGCGGGCGGGACGGAGCGCTACTTCACGTTCTGCGCCGGGGTCGGCCTGGACGCGGAGGTGGTCCGCGAGGTCGAGCGGCGCCGGGTGGCGGGCGCCAAGGCCGACCCGTCACTGTACGTGCGGACCACGCTCCGGCAGTACTTCACCGGCACCGACCGCAAACAGGCGACGCTCACCCTGGAGCAGCCCGGACAGCCCGCAAGACCCGGTCTCTTTTTCGCGTTCGTGTCCAACACCGCGCCTTGGACTTTCATGGGACGGCGTCCGCTGAATCTCACTCCCCGCGCCAACTTCAGCCGCGGTCTGGACGTCTTCGGAATGCGATCCATGGACGTTCTCCCGATGGCGGGCGCCGTCGCGCAGATGTTGCTGGGCGGTAACCGGCTCGTCCAGGGAAGGCACGTGCTCAACGTGCACGATGCGGCGGAACTCACACTCCGCGCGGAGCGTCCCGTGGCCTTTCAGCTGGACGGCGACTACCTTGGCGAGCAGGAGTGCATCACATTCCGATCGGTGCCCAAGGCGATACGCGTTGTCATATGAGGCTGTTCGCAGGCCCTGTTAACGACAAAGCAACAAGCCGGACTCACTGATGTGACACATACGACACCCATACTTTGAGAAACGTTTCTCAAAGGTCTTGCGCCTGCCCGCGGAGCCCTGACACGCTCAAAGTGCGCCAGCCGACAGGGGCCCAGCGTCGTCAGCCACCTGCTCGCAGCGCCGCAACCACATCACCCCTGGACATTCGCCCTTCGCGGCACGGGGTGTTCGCGACATGTGAAACCGTTCACAAGTGGAGCCGCATCTCCACGTTGACGAAGGAGTGGACCGCATGGACTGGCGCCACCGCGCAGCCTGCCGTGACGTGGATCCCGAGCTGTTCTTCCCGATCGGCAACACCGGGCCCGCGATCCTGCAGATCGAAGAGGCCAAGCAGGTATGCCGCCGCTGCGACGTCACCGACTCCTGTCTCCGCTGGGCCATCGAGTCCGGCCAGGATTCCGGAGTCTGGGGCGGCATGGGCGAGGACGAGCGCCGCGCGCTCAAGCGCCGCAACGCGCGCGCCCGTGCCCGCGCCAACGCCAACCTCTAGCTCACACATCGCGAACACCTGACGCCCGGCCCCGCCGGGTGTACCCGGCGCAGCCTCCGAACTCCCCAGCCGGAGAGCAGTGGACGCCGGCCAGGATCCTGCGAACGCCCGTGGCCAAGCCACGGGCGTTTGTCGTTCCACCCCTGGGGGTGGACGGAGGTCAGCGGGCGGGCGGTGCGCTGGGACGGTTGCTGTGGTCCAGGGGAACGTCGACGATCACCTCGGTGCCGCCGCCGGAACGGGGACGGAAGTCGAGGGTGCCGCCCAGCTCGCCCACGATGAGGGTGCGGACGATCTGCAGGCCGAGGCTGTTGCTGCTCTCCACGTCGAAGTCGGCGGGCAGGCCGACGCCGTCGTCGGCGACCGTGGCGACCAGGCGGCGGTCGTCACCGTCGGAGCGATGGGCCACGACCTCCAGGGTGCCGTCGCGGTGGTCGGGCAGCCCGTGCTCCAGCGCGTTCTGCAGCAACTCGGTGAGCGCCATGGCCAGGGGCGTGGCGATCTCGGCGGGCAGCACGCCGAAGCTGCCGCTGCGCTTGGGCACGACCCGGGTCTCGGGCGTGGAGACCTCACCCGCCATGGTGATCACACGATCGGCGATGTCATCGAAGTCGATCAGCTCGTCCGGGGTGAGCGAGAGCGTCTCGTGCACGATCGCGATCGAGCCGACGCGGCGTACCGCCTCGTCCAGCGCGGCGCGGCCCTCGGGGATGCGGAGCCGGCGGGCCTGGAGGCGCAGCAGCGCGGCCACCGTCTGCAGGTTGTTCTTGACCCGGTGGTGGATCTCGCGGATGGTGGCGTCCTTGGTCATCAGCTCCCGGTCCCGCCAGCGGAGCTCGGTGACGTCGCGGACCAGCACGACGGCACCGATCCGGGCGCCGCCGACCACCAGCGGGATGGTGCGCAGCTGCATGATCGACCCGTTCGACTCGACCTCGACCTCGCGCGGCGCACGGCCGCTGAGGAGTGCGGTCAGCGCCTCCTCCAGCGGCTCGCCGGTGTCGCACAGCTCCGCCGTCACCTCGCCGAGCGACTCGCCGACGAGGTCGGCCTGCAAGCCCAGGCGCCGGTAGGCCGATTGCGCGTTCGGGCTGGCGTAGGTCACGCGGCCGGTCCGGTCCAGGCGGACCAGCCCGTCACCTACCCGGGGCGAACGGACGAGGTTGGGCTCCTCGCCCGGCACCGGAAAGCGCCCTTCGGAGATCATCTGGGCGAGGTCGCTGGCGCTCTGCAGGTAGGTGAGCTCCAGGCGGCTCGGGGTACGGGCGGAGCTGAGGTTGGTGCTGCGCTGGATGACGCCGAGCAGCTTGGCCCCCCGGCGCACCGGGATCGACTCCTCCCGGACGGGAATGCCGCTGCCCCATTCGGGATCGCCCTCGCGCACGATGCGCCGTTCCCGCCAGGCCACGTCGATCAGCCCGCGCCGTCCGGACCGCACGATCTTGCCGACCAGGTCCTCGGGATAGGCGGTCGGTCCCGTCGTCGGGCGCATCTGCGCGACCGCCACCCAGCCGGGGACCGAGCCGCCCCCGGGAAGCGGCGCCTGCCCGGCGCGGGCCGGGCGCGGCCGTGCCCTCCCCTCGTCCTCGGCGGGCAGGGCCTCCGCCGAACGCAGCGGAACCCACAGCAGCAGGTCGGCGAACGACAGGTCGGCCAGCAACTGCCAGTCCGACACGAGGGCGTGCAGCCACTCCAGGTCGGTCCCGTTGAGGTCGGTGTGGTCGCGCACCAGATCGGTCAGGGTAGGCACCGGTCCATCATCGCGCATGCCCGGCCGCGCCGACCTGGCAGGATGGCCGACCTGGCAGGATGCAGGGATGATCGCAGGACAGGACCCGCTGGACAGGTTCCGGGCCGCCACCGAGCGCCGCGACGCGGCGGGGCTGCGCCGCCGGCTGCGCCCCCGTACCGCCGACCACGACGGTCTCATCGACCTCGCCTCCAACGACTACCTGGGCCTGTCCCGGGACCCCCGGCTGATCGAGGGCGCGGTCGCCGCCGCCCGCGCCTGGGGTACCGGCTCCACCGGATCACGGCTGGTCACGGGCACCACGCGGCTGCACGACGAGCTCGACCGCCGCCTCGCCGCGTTCACCGGCAGCCCGGCGGGCCTGACGTTCTCCTCCGGCTACCTGGCCAACCTCGGCGCGGTGGCGGGCCTGTCGGGCGCGGGCACGCTCGTGGTGTCGGACCAGGTCAACCATGCGTCGATCGTGGACGCCTGCCGGCTCTCCCGGGCCCGGGTGGTGATCGCCCCGCACCGGGACGTGGCCGCCGTCGAGCAGGCGCTGGCCGAACGGGAGGAGGAGCACGCCCTCGTGGTCACCGACGCCGTCTTCTCCGTGGACGGCGACCTCGCGCCCCTGACCGCCCTCCACACGGCCGCCCGCGCGCACGGCGCCCTGCTGGTGATCGACGAGGCGCACGCCCTCGGCGTCGTCGGCGACCAGGGCCGGGGCGCCGCGCACGCCGCCGGGCTGACCGCCGAGCCCGACGTCGTCCTCACCCTCACCCTGTCCAAGTCGCTCGCCGCGCAGGGCGGCGCGGTGCTGGGCGCCCCGGAGCTGATCGACACGCTGGTCGACACCGGCCGGGCGTTCATCTTCGACACCGGCCTCAACCCGCCCGCCGCCGGCGCCGCCCTCGCCGCCCTGGACGCCATCGAAGCCGACCCGCGCCTGCCCGGCCGGGCTCGCGAGACCGCCCGGAGCATGGCCGCCATCGCGGCCGGGCTGGGCCTGGAGACCGCCGACCCGGCCGCCGCCGTCGTCCCGGTCTTCCTCGGTGAGCCGCAGGCCGCCCTGCGCGGCGCGGAGATCTGCGCCGAACACGGCGCCCGCGTGGGCTGCTTCCGCCCGCCGTCGGTCCCCAAGGGCCGGGCGTGCCTGCGCCTCACGGCCCGCGCGACGGTGACCGAGGCCGACCTCACAACGCTCCGGCAGGCCCTGGCGGCGGTGGCGGGGCTCTACCGGCCGTAGTCTTCACACGTAACATCGGGGACAACCGGTGGTGAACGTAAGGAGAGTCCGTGACGGAGGTCAGGGGTGGGCCCCGTCCGGGGCCCGGATTCGACGCCATGAGCGACATCGGACGTCACCACTCGGGGCCCGCTCCGCGCATCCCCAAGTACTACAAGCTCAAGGAGCTGCTGGTCGAGCTGATCCAGCAGCTCCCCCCGGGCAGCCCGCTGCCGCCCGAACGCACCCTCGCCGAGAAGTACGAGACCTCCCGGACCACGGTCCGCCAGGCCCTGGCTGAGCTGGTCGTCGAGGGACGCCTCCAGCGCATCCAGGGCAAGGGCACCTTCGTCGCCAAACCGAAGGTCTCCCAAGAGCTCCAGCTGGTCAGCTACACCGAGGACATGCGCCACCACGGCCTCCAGCCGGAGACCCGCATCCTGGAGATCGGCTACGTCAGCGCCGACGAACGCCTGGCCGCCCTCCTCGGCATCCGCCCCGGCGGCCGGGTCCTGCGCATCCACCGGCTGCGCCTGGCCGACGGCGAGGCGATGTCGATCGACACCTCGCACCTGCCGGCCCGCCGCTTCCCCGGCCTGCGCCGCGAGCTCCCGCGCCACCGTTCGCTGTACGAGACGCTCGCGACCGCCTACGACGTGCACCTCGCCGAGGCCGAGGAGACCATCGAGACCGTCCTGGCCACCCCGCACGACGCCCAACTCCTGGGCGTCGACGTCGGCCTGCCGATGCTCCTGCTCTCCAGGCACGCCTTCGACTCCACCGGCCAGCCCGTCGAATGGGCGCAGTCGCTCTACCGCGGCGACCGCTACAAGTTCATCACCCGTCTCCGCCGCGGCTGAGAAGCCGGCCGTGATCTCGGGCCTGCTCCTCGGCCGGCGGCGCGGCCTGACGGTCAGAGCGTCTGGGAGAGGGCCTTGATGGGCATCTGGAGTTCGGTGAGGAGCTCCAGGTCCTGCTCGGCGGGACGGCCCAGGGTGGTCAGGTAGTTTCCGACGATCATGGCGTTGATGCCGCCCAGCATGCCGTCGCGGGTGCCGAGGTCACCGAGCGTGAGCTCGCGGCCGCCGGCGTAGCGCAGGATCGTGCGCGGCAGGGCCAGCCGGAACGTGGCGATCGTTTTGAGGGCCTCGCCGCCCTCGACCAGCGAGAAGTTCTCGAACGGGGTGCCCGGGCGCGGGGTCAGGAAGTTGAGGGGGACCTCGTCGGGCTCCAGCTCGGCCAGCTGCCCGGCGAACTCGGCGCGCTGCTCGACCGTCTCACCCATGCCGATGATGCCGCCGCAGCAGACCTCCATGCCCGCCTCCTTGACCATGCGGAGGGTGTCCCAGCGCTCCTCCCAGCTGTGCGTGGTGACCACGGTGGAAAAGTGGGAGCGGGCGGTCTCAAGGTTGTGGTTGTAGCGGTGCACGCCCATCTCGGTCAGCTCGTCGACCTGGGCCTGGGTGAGCATGCCGAGCGAGCAGGCGATGTTGATCTCGACGGCCTCGTTGATCGCCTTGATGCCCTCGCGGACCTGCTTCATCAGTCGCTCGTCCGGACCGCGGACCGCGGCGACGATGCAGAACTCGGTCGCGCCGGTCTTGGCGGTCTCCTTGGCGGCCTCGACCAGCTCGGGGATGTTGAGCCACACCGACCGGACGGGCGAGGTGAACTGGCCGGACTGCGAGCAGAAGTGGCAGTCCTCCGGGCAGCCGCCGGTCTTGAGGGAAATGATCCCCTCGACCTCGACCTCCGGGCCGCACCAGCGCATGCGGACCTCGTGGGCGAGGGCGAGCAACTCCTCAAGCCGGTCGCCGGGGAGGTTCAGGCATTCCAGGGCCTGCTCGGCGGACAGGCCCCTTCCCTCGTCGAGAACCTGGTGGCGGGCCACCTCGAGGATGTCGGTCACGGATGCTCCTTAGTGAGGCCGTAGCTATCGCGGAAGGTAGCAGCGTCGAAGGCACCGCCGAAAGCCGGGGCCAGCGCCCGGTGGGCGGTGACCAGGAACTCGGCGGGGTCCAGGGCCCCCGCGCCCGCCGGCAGTGCCCCGGCGAGCGGCCGTGCGGCGATCGTCTCCAGGTCGTGGATGTTGCTGCGCATGGCCGGGTCGGGCTCGTCCGGCCACTCCCCGATCACGACTCCGGCGAGCTGGATGCCGCGATGTGCCATCGCCTCCAGGGTCAGGGCGGTGTGGTTGAGCGTGCCGAGGCCCGGCCGTACGACCACGACCACGGCGGCGCCGAGCCATCGCGCCAGGTCGGCGACCGTCGCGCCCTCGTCGTCGTACCGGACCAGCAGCCCCCCGGCGCCCTCGACCAGCACCAGCCGCCGCGTCTCGGACAGCGCGCGGATCCGGTCCACGACCCCGGGCAGGCTGACCGGCGGCACCCCCGCCCGCCGCGCCGCCGCCGCGGGCGACAGCGCATCGGGGAAACGCCCGAACTCATGCACGTCGTCGATGGCGGCGAGCCGCCGCACCTCGTCGAGATCACCCGGCTCGCCGGGTGCCACGCCGGTCTGCCCCGGCTTGACGACGGCCACCGGCGTCCCCCGCGACGCCGCCAGCGCGGCCAGCGCCGCGGTGACGACCGTCTTGCCGACGCCCGTACAGGTTCCGGTCACCACGAGCACACTCACGAGCCGCACACTAGCGTGCGGTCAGCCGATGATCGTTCGCCGAATCCCACAGTCTTGGACGTACGAACTTTGTAAACGGAACCCGCGGCGCCGCCCCCGCGTCCAAGCCGCATGGCAGCCGTACGCGTGATCGGCATCCTGATCAGCGTGGGCGTCCTCACCGCCTGTGGCTCGGTCTGGGACGACGAGGAAGCCTGCGCTCTCTCCGACTGCCCGACGTGGAGGCCGACGGCGACGGCGACGGCCGTTCCCAAGGATCCGCAGACCGGGTCGGCCGCCCGGCTCCTGCTGCGTTGGCGGGTGACCGGTGGCTTCGCCGGTCTGGGCGGGCCCGGCAGCATCCCCGAGTTCTCCCTCTACGCCGACGGCCGCGCGTTCGCGCCGCGGCAGGGCGCCGTTGGGCCGATCCCGGCCATGGCGGAGTTCCAGCTGACGCGCGGCGCCCTGAAACGGCTGCTCGACGACGCCCGGACCGCTGGTCTCGAACGTTCCAGAACGGCCGGCCCCGAGGACATCGCCGATGCGCAGACCCTGGAGATCACCCTGGGCGGGGCACGGACGCGGATCGTCCACCCCGAGTCCCAGCCCGACGATCCCGCCGTTCACCTGTGGAAACGCCTCCAGCCCTTCGCCTGGCCCGCAGCCGACCAGGAAGGCTCGCACCACACCTACACCCCGCTCCAGGTCGCCGTTCTCTCCAGCGAGACCACGCCTTCCGGAAAGCCGGTCAAGCCTTGGCCTCTCACGCCGCTCGGACAGGGCGAGCAGGTAGGCGGAGCCAGCTGCACGGTGGTGGCGGCACCGCCCCCGGCCACCGCTGACAAGCTCGTCCCAGGCGCCATCTGGCTGAGCCGTGGCAAGACCTACTCCGTCCGCTTCCGTCCGCTGCTTCCCGACGAGCACGCCTGCAAGGACGTGGCGCGCGCCTGAGCAGGTACGGCTAGACGGCCAGGTCGGCGGCCACTTCCTGGGCCACCGCGACCAGCTCGGGCGGGAGCTGGTTCAGGCGGTCGTCCAGATCGTCGGCGAAGGCGAGACGGTCCAGGCCCTGGGGAGCAGGACGCGCTTCGGGCATCCAGGCCGAGTGGATGAGGAACGGGACCGTGGTGCCGTGCGGAGGGGCCAGAACGGCGACGGGACCTCGGGAGACGTCGGCGGCGTCGAAGAGCTCGATCCGGAAGCGGTCGTCGTTGTGGACGGCCAGGACCAGATAGCCGTCGTGGCCGCCCGGAGCGCCGCCGCGGGGAACGAAGGTCGGGGACGTCGGGTAGTCGTCCAGCGCGAACGTCCATTCGGAGAGCGGTTTGAGCGCCTCGCGGTCGAAGGTCACCAGGGCGGCCGGGGTCTCCTCGGGCGGGAAGAGCGAGGTGTCGACGCGGTCGCCGTAGTTGCGCAGGGCGCGCTGGTTGATGGCCTCGGGATGGAAGCCCAGAAAGATCAGGTGGTGGCGGGTCGGTGCCAGCTGGCCCTCGAAGCTCCAGTCGATCGCCGACAGCTCCGCCTGCCACCAGCGCCGGGGGTCGTACGCGCGGGCACGTTCGCGGACCCTGCCGGTCTCCGGGTCGAAGTCGAGGACCGTGGTCAGCGCGGGCGTCATCCCGTGGCAGTACATGCCGCGCAGGGCCGGGTCGATGGGCCGGCCGTGGAGGTCGAGGTCGTCTTCGCGCAGGTACATGCCGATGTCCACGCCCGGCGTGTGCTCCATGACGACCTGGACGCCGCCGGAGTCGTCGTAGCGCGCGTAGAAGTGGTTGACCTCGGGCGCGATCCGGAACTCCCGGCAGCCCACGGTGGAACGGCCGGGGTCGAGGTCGTCCTTGCGGATCAGCAGGACGGGCCCGCCGGGATTGTTGGCGACGGTGCGGTCGCCGCCGAAGACCTCCTCAGGATCGACCTTGTACGCGGTGTCGGCGAGGATCAGCCAGTCCCGGGTCTGGGTGATGGTGTGCGTGGACTGCGGCAACGTCGCGTCTTCGACAGTCCAGCGCCGGACGTGCTTGCCGGTGCCGTCATAGCGGACCACCGAGATCGCGCCGGTCAGGACGTCCCGGCTGACGCTCCACAGGCAGTCGCGTTCCGGGTCGACGACCGGATGCGCCGTGGAGGAGATCAGCGGCAGCACGGCCTGGTCGATGCTCGGTTTCCAGTCGTCGCGGTGCCCCACCTCGGCGACGAACGCCAGGGTCCCGGGGTCGACCTCGACCGGCCGCCCGGCGTCCCAGGTGGCGAAGAGCCGGTCGCCCCAGGGCAGCGGGGCCGTGTTGGCGGCGTTGACGAAGCCCCAGGGCGAGTTGGTGCCGACCGGGCCGGCGGTGAAGAGATCGGGGCGTTTGCGGCGCAGCCGTACCGACGGGGTCTCGATGACGCGGGGCCGCCACGCGAAGGTGCCGCCGGTGTCCGGCCGCAACGTCAGGCGCGCCATCACACCGTCGCCGAAGAACGCGTGGACGGGATGCGTGCGCTGGTCCGACGTGCTGACGACGAAGTGGCCGGTCACGTCGTCGGGCCACGTTCCGGCGATCACGGTCAGGTCGAGGTCGGGGAGGTCGTCCTTGCTGAGGATCGAGCGAGGTATCGGCATCGTCCCAATCAAGCCGCTCCCGCAAGCGTCGTCAGGACTCTAACGACTAACCTTCAGGCGGACGCGAGCTCGCCGTGCTCGGAGCAGCGGGCGTTCCAGCCGGTGGGCGTCACCTGGACGATCATGCGGCGGCGGCAGCGCGCGCAGTAGCGGGGCGGCTCCATCCGGCGGGCGGCGCGGCACGGGCCGTGGTCGCCCTGCTGGGCGGGTTCGCCGCAGCGATCACAGTACGTCGTCTCCACGAGCGGCACAGTACCTCGTCCTTTCAGCCGTTCTTCCCGTCACCCGCTCTTCCCGTCACCCACCGACGCCGCGCATGCGGGCCACGAGACCGGTGTCGTAGGTGCCCTCCGCGAACTCGGGCCGGTCCAGCAGTTCGACGAGGAACGGAAGGTTGGTCTTCAGTCCCTCGATCCGGAAGGCGTCGAGCGCGGCGCGTGCGCGGCGCAGCGCGTCGGCCCGGTCGGTGCCGTGCACGCACAGCTTGGCCAGCAGCGGGTCGTAGAACGGGGTGACCGTGTTGCCCTCGGCGTAGCCGGCGTCGATCCGGATGCCGGGGCCGACGGGCTCCTCCCACACCTTGATCTCTCCGGGGTTGGGCAGGAAACGTTCCGGGTCCTCGGCGTACACCCGGAACTCGATCGCGTGGCCGCTCGGCGGGACCGGCCCGAGCGTGACCTGCTCCCCGGCCGCGACGCGGAACTGCAGCTCGACCAGGTCCAGACCGGTGACCATCTCGGTGATCGGATGCTCGACCGGGAGGCGGGTGTTCATCTCCAGGAAGAAGAAGTCCTGCGTGGCCGGGTCGCCGCCGTTTCCGCCCCCAGCGGCCTCCCCGACGAGGCACTCGACCGTTCCGGCGCCGCGGTAGCCGATCGCCTCGCCCGCGCGCACGGCCGCGGCGAGCATGCGTTCGCGCAGCTCGGGGGTGATGCCGGGGGACGGCGTCTCCTCGACGACCTTCTGGTGGCGGCGCTGCACCGAGCAGTCGCGCTCGCCCAGCGCGATGACGGTGCCGTCGGCCAGCCCGAAGATCTGCACCTCGACGTGGCGGGCGTGCTGGACGAACTTCTCGATCAGGATGTCGGGGCCGCCGAAGAACCGTTCCGCCCGCGACCGCGCCGTCTCGTAGGCCTCGCGCAGGCCCGCCTCGTCGAACGCGGCGCTCATGCCGATGCCGCCTCCACCGGCGGCGGCCTTGACCATGACGGGATAGCCGATGCGCTCGGCCTCCTCCACGGCGGTGCCGACGTCGGGCACGGGCTCCCAGGTGCCGGGGGCGACCGGGACACCGGCCTCCTTCATCAGGTTGCGGGCGTTGATCTTGTCGCTCATCCGGGCGATGGCCAGCGGCGGGGGGCCGACCCAGATCCGACCGGAGTCGATCACGCGGCGGGCGAACTCGGCGCTCTCGGCGAGGAAGCCGTAGCCCGGGTGCACGGCCTGGGCGTTGGTGCGGCGGGCGGCCTCAAGGACCGCGGGGGCCTCCAGGTAGCTGGCGGCGGGCTGCGGCGGCCCGATGAGGATGGCCTCGTCGGCCTCGGCGACGAACGGCAGGTCGGCGTCCGCCTCGGAGTAGACGGCGATGGCCTTGATCCCCATCTTGCGCGCGGTGTGGACGATCCGGCTGGCGATCTCGCCGCGATTCGCCACGAGCACGGATTCGAACACCTGCGGACACCCCTTCGTCGGCTCGGCCGGTACTTACCACCCGAGCAGCCTGCGACACCTGGACGAGGCCGAGACTAGTGGTGCGATGGTCTCCGGTCGGGCCACGCCATGGACAAATACCGATCCGTTGTTTTGTCCGGCGGCATGCCCGCGGCGGACGCGGGTCAGCGGCGGACGCGGATCAGCGCCGGACGCGGGTCAGCGGCGGACGTAGCGGTCGACGACGCGGCTGAGCGCCTCGACCACGGTGGGGTCGTACTCGGAGGCCGAGTCGAGCCGGAGCCGTTCCAGCACGGCGGCGCCGCGGTCGCGGTCGCCGGAGTCGCCGACCAGGTCGTCATAGGCGTTGGCGACCTTGATGATGCGGCTGGCGAGCGGCGGCGGCACCGGCCGGTCGACGGCCGCGCCGTCGCCGCCCTGCGCCGTGCCGTGGCCGGTGCGGTACGGGTGGGACGACAGGTGCACGATGTAGGCCACCCGGTCGAGCACGCCGGTCTGTTTGATCACCTCGGAGCCGAGCTCGGCGATGCGTCGTTGCTCGGTCGGCGAGGCCAGCACGGTGGCGCCGCCGGGGATGGGATCGGCGAGCGAGAGCTGGCCGATGTCGTGCATGAGCGCGGCGTACTCCAGTTCGAGGAGCTCCTCCTCGCACATGCCGAGCTCGCGGCCCATCGCCACGGCGAACCGGGACACCCGGCGCGAATGCCCCGCTTCGACGTAGCCGCCCACCTCGGTGACGCGCGACAACGCGCGCACCGTCTGGAGGTAGGTGGTGCGCACGCCGGCGTAGCGGCGGAACGCGAACTGCGTGACCAGGATCGGCGCCGTGAAGATCAGCAGAGCCACCGGGCCCATCACGGTGGTGGAGACGGCGACGAGCATGGCCGTCGCCGTGGTGGCCGCGCAGAGCGCCATCTTGGCGCGGATCTCGTCGCGCACCGCGATGCCGAAGCGGGTCCGCGCCGCCTCGGCCCGGATCATCGACGCGACCAGCACGTCGGCGAAGCACGCGATGACGGCGACCACGCCCATCATCGCCAGCAGCACCTTGCGGTCGAGCCCCGCGGTCACGAGCGGCCGGAAGCACAGGGCCACCACCGCCACGGTGAACAGCCGGCGGGCCATCGCGTCCAGGCCGAACGAGCGCCCGACCGCGAGGTGCGGCAGCGAGCCGATGAGCATGCCGACGGCGGTGACGGCGACCACCTGCAGCGGCGAGTGCGTCGCCAGCACCACGCCGAGCTCGGGGTCGACCCGGCCGCCCTCGTGGCCGACCCCGACCAGCAGGGCGTAGCCGATCGCGCCCGCGGTGGCGATCGGCGCCACCTCGCGGTTGCCGGGCATCACCATGCGGAACAGCTCGCCGAGGGCGATCAGCACGCCGAAGATGACCGCGACATCGGGCTGGACCAGGCCGACCGCGGCCACCTGCGTGACCGCGACGATCACGAAGAGCCCGGCGGAGGCGATCAGCAGCAGCTGGCCCGAGTCGAGCGTCTGCCACGCGGCGCGTTCCTGGGTGGCCACCGGTTACCGCCGGACCTCGTCGCCGCCCGCGACGCGGATCGGCACCGTCGGATCGTCGTGGTCCTGCAAGGTGATCTCCACGATGTTGTCCTCCGGCAGGACGACCGGTTTGGGAGGGTCCCAGCCGTCGCGTTCCAGCGCGCACAGGAACGCGTCGACCATGGCCGGGTCGAAGTGGTCGCCCGCGCACTTGCGCAGCTCGTCGACGGCCTCCTCGATCGAGCGGGCGGCCCGGTAGGAGCGGGTGGAGGTCATCGAGTCGAACGCGTCCGCGACGCCGATGATGCGGGCGAACTCGGGGATCTCGTCGCCGGCCAGGCCCATGGGATAGCCGCGGCCGTTCATCTTCTCGTGGTGGTGCATGATGCCCTGCAACGCTTCCTCCAGGAAGCCGATCTCCCGCACGATCTCCAGGCCGCGCATCGGGTGCAGCTGGATCGCGGCGAACTCCTCCTCGGTGAGCGAGCCGGACTTGCGCAGCACCTTGGTCGGCACGCCGAGCTTGCCGACGTCGTGCAGCATGCCCGCGTAACGGATGGCCTCGACCCGGTCCGAGCGCATGCCGATCTGCTGGGCGATCATCACCGAGCCGC
This sequence comes from Actinomadura fulvescens, assembly GCF_039533225.1. Lineage (NCBI taxonomy): Bacteria > Bacillati > Actinomycetota > Actinomycetes > Streptosporangiales > Thermomonosporaceae > Actinomadura > Actinomadura fulvescens. The sequence continues at coordinate 142,338 of NZ_BAAATD010000005.1, forward strand.
GCGACACGCGTTCGCTGTGGCCTCGGGTGTAGTAGTCCTTGGTCTCGACCGCCTGGCAGAGCGCGGCGAGGGTGGCGGCGTGCGCCTGCTGCTGCGCGCGTGTCTGCTCCAGCGCCCAGCGCGCGATGAACAGCGGCAGCAGCACCAGCACGGCGGCCAGCGGCCCGGCCCAGTGCCACAGGCCCGCGATGAGCATGCCGAACATGCCGTAGCCCAGACAGCCGAACGCCAGCCCGCCGCTCTCGCGCAGCAGCTCGCGCAGCGTGGCCTGCTTGCTGAGCAGCAGGATGCCCGCCACCAGCAGCAGGTTGACCAGCACGAACGTGACGAGCGCGCCGATGAACGGGCCGATGACCTCCTCGACCCACTCGGCCCGCTTCGGCTTGAGGTCGTCACCGGCGAGCGCCCCGAAGACGGTGCCGGACGCGAAGCCGCACAGCGCGAACTGCGCGCCGTTGAACAGCCGCTTGACCGGGGCGAACAGCCGCTGGCCGGTGACGACCGCGCAGAAGCCGAGCAGCGCGGCGCCCACCGGGCCGAGCAGGACGACCGAGGCCAGGCTGGCGGCGAAGCTGAGGGAGACCCGGGCCCGTTCGATGTTGAGCAGCGCGGGCGCCGAGTCGCAGATGAGGAACAGCACCGCGAGCACGGCGAGCGTCTGCCAGTCGCTGGGCTTGAAGTGGGCCGCGCCGAGATTGTCCGCGATGAGACCGGTCGCCAGCGCGACCACCCCGCAGACGTACGCCCACGCCGCGAGCGGTAGTCCACGCATTGCCGCCCCCTCGGAGGTCAACGCGGCCGAAGCCGGCAGCCTACGCCCAGGACACTCCCCTGGGCTCCACCAGCGGTGAGGACGCCGTGGCGGCACCGCCACGGCCGGCTGACATCACATGCTCAGGCATGGTCCCTCGCCCTCCCCCCGCGACCCGGCCCGGGTCGCCGGGCCTGCGGGCCCTGGCCGGTCCGGCCGCCTGGATCCCGCCGGGTCCTGGCCGCCGCCGGGCGAGTGTGGCTCCCCGGTCACCCGGGCAGGTGGTGCTCCCGTCGCTGATTTCGGCACAAGCCTAACCTGGGGGGCCCACGCCCCACAGGCATGCGGCGAATCGTGAGCAAAGCGTGAACCAATCGTCACCTGGGGTGATCAATTGTCCCTGGTCCGTGCCCACGCCACGGTCGCGGCCAGGCCCTCGCGCAGCCCGACGGCGGGCGTCCAGCCGAGCACGGCACGGGTCGGCCGCGGATCGACGGACATGGCGGGCAGGTCACCGAGCCGCGGCGGCGCGAAAGCCGGCTCGTCCGGCGCCCCGGCCGCCTCGGCGACGAGAGTGTGCAGCTCGCGGTCGGTGGTCTGCACGCCGGTCCCGACGTTGAAGCGCTCACCGCCGCCCCGCTCGCCCGCCGACCGCACGAACGCGTCCACGACGTCGCCCACGTAGACGTAGTCGCGGGTCTGCTTGCCGTCGCCGAAGACCTGGGTCGGCCTGCCGGTCAGCAGCGCGTCCGTGAAAATCGAGATCACGCCCGCCTCGCCCTCGGGCGTCTGCCGCGGGCCGTAGACGTTGGCCAGCGTGAGCGTGGTGTAGTCGAGACCGTGCAGCGCCTTGTAGGTCCGCGCGTAGATCTCGCCGGACACCTTGGACGCCGCGTACGGGGACGCGGGCCGCAACTGGGCGTCCGGCGGCACCGGGAGAACGTCGGGCACCCCGTACACCGCGCAGCTGGAGGTGAAGACGACCTTGCGGCTCCCCGCCGCCCGCGCCGCCTCGAACACGTTGGCCGTGCCGACGACGTTCGTCCGTGCGTCACGCAGCGGGTCGGCGACGCTCAGCCGCACGCTGACCTGGGCGGCGAGATGGAAGACGACCTCAGGACGCAGGGCCGCGACGCGTTCGGCCAGCGCCGGATCGGCCACGTCCAGCCGCCACAGCTCGAAGTCGGCGCGGGTGTTGCCGCCGGTGGAGAGGTCGTCGAGACCGACCACCTCGTGGCCGTCGGCGAGCAGGCGATCGACGAGATGGGAGCCGATGAATCCGGCCGCGCCGGTGACGAGTACGAGCACCCGAGCACGATACCGACCCGCGGCGGCGCCGCGGGCCGGGTCAGGCCGTCTCGGAGGTCGCCGCCTCGGCGGACTTGATCTCGCCGCAGATCTGCTCGATGCGGCCGAGGACCTTGGCCCGCAGGTCGCCGGGGACGGGCTCGCAGCCGCACGACTTGTTGACGAGCTTCTTCACGGCCTCCTCAAGGCCGTACTCCTTGAGGCACGGGCCGCACTCGTCGAGGTGCTCGCGCACTTCGCTGCAGCCGCCCTGGTCGAGCTCGCCGTCGAGGTAGGTATAGACCCGGGCGAGCACCTCGGTGCAGGGCGTCTCGTGGTGGTTGCCACAGCTCATGCCGATCCCTCCCTCGCACGGGTGAGGCCGCGGTCCTGGGCGTAGTCTTCGAGCATTCCGCGCAGCTGCCGCCGACCCCGGTGCAGGCGTGACATCACCGTACCGATAGGGGTGCCCATGATGTCGGCGATCTCCTTGTACGCGAAGCCCTCGACATCGGCGAGGTAGACCGCGATCCGGAACTCCTCGGGAAGATCCTGCAGCGCCTTCTTGACGTCGGAGTCGGGCAGGTGCTCCAGCGCCTCCGCCTCGGCGGACTTGAGCCCGCTGGAGGTGTGCGACTCGGCGCGCGCGAGCTGCCAGTCCTCGATCTCCTCGGTCGCCGCCTGCTGGGGCTGGCGTTGCTTCTTCCGATAGGAGTTGATGAACGTGTTGGTCAGGATCCGGTACAGCCAGGCCTTGAGGTTCGTGCCTTCCTTGAACTGGTGGAAGGACGCGAAGGCCTTCGCGAAGGTCTCCTGCACGAGATCCTCGGCGTCCGCCGGGTTGCGCGTCATGCGCAGGGCGGCCGAGTACAGCTGGTCCAAGAACGGGAGCACATCGCGCTGGAACCGCTCCTGGCGCTGCTCCACGGTCTCCGTGGTGCCCGGGACCTGACCCACCCCCTCCGTCGTGGCGACGCCGGCGGCGTCGTACCTCACAGACGATATCGGTCGGCGGGGCCTGCGGACGCCAGCGGGGCCCTGTGGCGGCACCACCACCGTGCCGCCCGGGCTCTCTGCGACGGCTGTGGACATCGACTGCACCTCCGCTGGACGTTCCGCGTCATCTTCCGTCCACGCTGCGCCATCGGCCCTCCGAAACCGTTTCCGGAGCGTGAGCCGTGTGCGCGCAGACGGTTATGTACCGCTGAAACACCGCCGCCGCCGCGTCGATTCCCTGGGGGGCGGAACACGTTTCGGGCGGGTCCAGGCCGCCTCAGGTCAGGTCACCCGTACCTGTACGGAGGGTGAAGAGCACGTCCGCGCGGGGAAGAAGACCCATACGCGGCTAGAACAGGAGCAACCCTTTGCTACCGGTGCCGGCACGACCCCCGGAGCCCTCCGTCGCCAGCTTGCGCAGCTCTCCCGGTGACGGAGAGTCACTGGCCAAGTACTGGTCGTTCTACCGGGCCGTGGCCGCGGCCCAGCTGGCGCGCTGGCTCCCCCACCGCCCCTCCCGGATCCTGGACATCTCCGGCGGCCAATCGCACAGCGCACAGGCCGCAGCCGCCGGCCACACGGTGCTGGGGGTACGAGATCCCCACCTCGTGGCACCGCCCGTCAACGGCAACGGGCGACCACCCGCGCCGCGTCCCGGCGCCGGGACACTGCGCCAGATCGTCGCCGACACCGGCTCCCTGTCGTTCCTCGCCGACGCCTGCGTGGACGCGGTCGTCGCCGAGGACCGCACACTCTCCCGCCACCTGGCGACCGAGTCGACCATCGCCGAGGTGGCCCGGGTGCTGCGCCCCGGCGGCCGCGTCCTGCTGACCGTCGACTCGCTGACCCTCGGCATGGCCCTGCTGGCCGAGCAGAACTGCTGGGCCCACCTGTCGGACGTGCCGAGCGCCGAGGTCGTCCTCGTACCCTGGCCGGACGGCACCATCACCCGCTGTTTCTGGGCCGACCAACTGCGCGAGCTGTGCACCGAGGCCGGCCTGGAGGTCGAGTGGATCCGCCCCCGCACGGCGCTCTCCCCCTCAACGGTCGAGCACATCCTGACCGCGTCCCCCCGCGACCTGCCCCGCCTGGTCCGCACCGAGCTCAGCGCCCCCCTGCTGGACGAATCCCTAGGAGTCCACCTCCTAGCAAGCGCCAGACGTATCTAATGGCTTTCACGGCCTTGAACCCTCGCCTAGCGGCTCGGGCCCAAACCCCAAAAGCGGCGAGCGCGACATCGCTTCGCGATCTCTCGTGAAGCTTCGCCTCCGGCTCGCTTCACGACCCGGTCGCGCGCTCGCGTGACGGTTGGGGTTGTTGCGGTGGGGTGGTTGGGCCAGGTATCCGGTTAGCGGAAGGCTCGGTCGTGTTTGGCTTGGCAGGGGACACAGCGGGCGGCGTCTGGGCGGGCTTCCAGGCGGCCGGGCGGGACGTCCTTGCCACAGCCGATGCACTGGCCGTACGTGCCCTGCTCGATCCGTCCGAGCGCCTTCCGGACCGCGTCGCGGTGCCGTTGGAGGGATTCGAGGGCCGCCTCCACGCGGTCGCTGTCGGTGAGGCCCGCGCCGGCGTCGGCGGCGGAGCTCTCGCGCTCGGGGTGCTCGCCCTTGAGGATCGCGATCGAACGGTCCAGGTCGACGAGCGTGGCATCAAGTCGGGTACGGGCGGTGGCGGCGTCCACGTGCTCCGAGCTCCTCCCGGTAGTGCCCCGGGCAAGGGGGGTGGGCCTCGCCTCCGACCGCCGGCGCCGGGACGGACGGGGGGAACTACCGGGTGCGGCGGTCAGAACAAGGTGTCGGAATGTTTGCCAGAACTATCCCCGTTTGTCGAGGGCTGTATCAGTTCTGGACCGTTGTTTTTCACGCTGTTGACCGCCTTTGAGACCGGATAGGCCTCGAAGTTGGAGGCCATCGCGGGGGTGAGGAGCCCGCGTACCTCGTCGGTGTCGTGGAGTTCCGGGTCGAGCCAGGCGTCCCAGCGGTCGGGGGTGACGATCATCGGCATCCGGTCGTGGATGCGGCCGAGCTCGTCGGGGGCGTCGGTCGTGATGACCGTGCAGGTCCACACCCACTCGTCCTCGGGCGACTTCCACAGCTCGTAGAGGCCGGCCATCGCCATCACCGCGCCGTCCTTGGGATGGATGAAGAAGGGCTGCTTCTGCGGCTTCTTCTTGGCCTTCTTCTCCCCCTCGGCGGGGTCTTCGGTGCGGGAGTCCTCCAGGACGTACCACTCGAAGTAGCCGTCGGCGGGGAGCAGGCAGCGGCGCTTGGCGAAGGCCCGGCGGTAGGCGGGCTTCTCGTGCACCGTCTCGAACCGCGCGTTGATCATCCGGCTGCCGATGGAGAGGTCCTTGGCCCAGGCGGGCACGAGACCCCAGCGCACGGTGCGGAGCGTCCGCCGCGCCGCCTCGTCGGGCTCGTCCTTGGGTGCGCGAGTGAGGACGACCGGCACCTGCTTGGTGGGCGCGACGTTGTAGTCGGGCTGAAGATCCTTTTCGACGGCGTCGACCTGCACCTGGAACTCGTCGATCAGCTCCTGGCGCGCCCGGGCCGTGGCATAGCGACCGCACATGTGTCCCATCCTGCCCGCTGGGTCCGACAAGCGGCCACCTCCGGCGAGCTTGACCGTTGCGCGGCTGGGCATAGACGGCCCATGCGACCAATCACGACTCTGGCCCGACCCTTCGTGGCGGCCCCGTACATCATCACCGGCCTCGAAACCCTCCGCGACCCGCGTCCGCGCGCCGAGCAGGTCGCACCTACCGTCAAGCCGATCGCCGACCGTCTCGACTGGCTCCCCACCAAGGACCCCGAGACGCTCGTGCGCATCGAGGGCGCGCTCAGCCTCGGCACCGGTGTGCTGCTGCTGACCGGCAGGTTCCGGCGCGCGACGACGTTCCTCATGGCGGCCCAGCTGGTGCCCACCCTGACCAGCGAGCACCGCTACTGGACCGAGGACGACCCGGAGCGCCGCACGAGCGAGCGCTCGCACCTGCTCAAGAACGCCAGCCTCTTCGGCGCCCTGCTCATGGTCGCCACCGAGCCCCGCCGTGGCCGGCGGGTCGGCGAACTGCGGCAGCAGGTCCGCGACACCCGCATTCAGGCGGCCATGGAGTCCAAGGCGCTGCGCAAGCAGACCAGGGCCGAGCTCAAGAACGCGCGTAAGGAGGCGTCCCGGCAGATCAAGGAGGCCCGCAGGCAGGGCGACCGCAAGGCCGCCAGGGCGATCGCCAGGTCGGCCAAGGCCGCGAAGGTCGCTTCCAAGGCGACCTCCCAGGCCGCCTACAAGGCCGGGTCTGCCGCGTCCAAGCCAGCTCAGGCCGCCAAGGGCAAGGCGTCGAAGGCCTGGAAGCGCTGACCGGCTTCCTGAAGCCCACCATAAGAAAACCTCAAATCCGTTGAACCGCCCCGGGGTGTGGTCCCGTACTGCCAACTGACCGCCCGTTCTCTACCGACGGAGACGCCCGGCCATGGCCATGCCCGGAACAGTCGGCCGCCCTACCGGGGGTGGGCTGCGGAACCTGCTCCGCCGCCCGAGACCGGGACGGGATCGCGACGACGAGAGACTCGTCGCGGAGTTGTACCGCGACTACCACCGCCCACTGCTGGCCTTCGTGCTGCGGCTCACCGCGGGAGACCGGCAGTGGGCGGAGGACGTGGTGCAGGAGACGATGGTCCGCGCGTGGCGCAGCGCCGACCGTCTCGATGCCACAACGGCCTCCTTGATGCCCTGGCTCGCCACAGTGGCCAGACGTATCGTCATCGACAATCGACGGCACCGCGACGTCCGGCCGCCGGAGGTCGGCGACGGCGCCTTGGAGAACGTTCCGATGGCGGATGAGATGGACGGCCTCCTGCACAAGGTCGTCGTGACCGAGGCGTTGAACGCGTTGTCACCCGCGCACCGCGAGGTATTGGCCGAGACGGTGCTGCGGGACCGTACGGTGAACCAGGCCGCGGAAGCGCTCGGAATTCCGGTGGGCACGGTCAAGTCCCGAGTTTATTACGCACTTCGCGCATTGCGCGTCGCATTGGAAGAGAGGGGGGTGACGGCATGACTCCGGAAGTGGAGCACACCGATGTCGGCGCCTATGCCCTGGGCCTTTTGGAAGAGGACGACCGAAGGGCCTTCGAGGCGCACCTCCGCGAATGCGAGTCCTGCACCGCCGAGCTCGCCGAGATGAGCGGAATGGCCGACGCGCTGACCGGGATCAGCGCTTTCACCGACGTCGCGCAGATGGCCGGGCGAGATGAACGAGCCGGCCCGCCGGTGGCCGGGCCGGACGCGGCGGACAGCCCGCCCCCGCCCGTGATCGACATGGTGCGGCGCCGCCGTGAGCTCGACCGGCGGCGCCGTCGCGGCACGTACGTCATCGGCTCGATCGCCGCCGCCGCGGTGCTCGCCACCGGGATCACGGTGGGCGCCGCGATCGACGACGAGGGCGGGGCGCCTCCCGGTCACAACCACGGACCGGCGCAGGCGCTGGTCATCTGGGGCGAACGGCACGACGGCAGCGACGCCAAGACCGGCGCGGCCGGTGTCGTGGGCCTGGAGAGCAAGGCCTGGGGCACGCACGTCGGCCTGGAGCTGCGCAATGTGCGCGGCCCGCTGAAGTGCCGGCTGGAGGCGGTGTCGCGCACCGGTGAACGAACGGTCGTCACCGGCTGGCGCGTCCCCGACAAGGGCTACGGCGTGCCCGGCTCGCCCGCGCCGCTCGTCACCCACGGCGGAACGTCGATCCCGCGCGCCGACCTCGACCGGTTCGAGGTCCGGATCGAGGGCGGCGGAACGCTGCTGACCATCCCCCTCTGAGACCCGCCGCACTGGAAGCCGCCCGGCACCGCGACCCCCGCCGGGCGGCTTTCGCATGCCCGGACGGAAACCATTGATAGGGGCACCGGATCGGGTAAATAGGAAAAGAAACCTGAAACCTATTGAACCCCGCTCGGCGGCGGTCACGTGCTCTGGGGTGAGAGCAATTAACGAAAAGCCCTCCCAAGAGACCAGGGGTTCCTCATGTCCATTCGTAAGATCGCATTGCCCGCGTTCGCCTCCGCCGCCGTTCTCGCCTCGGGAGCGGGGGTGGCCGCCGCGACGGGGATGACCGGCGGCCTCGCCGCCCTTCCCGGTGGCGCCGCCGTGACCGCACCGGGCGGCGGCGAGATCACCTACCTGGCCGCGAGCCTCCTCGGCCGCAACGAGGTCCGGGCCGCCGACGGCAAGGCCGCGGGCGACCGCGACGGAGCGGCCACCGCGCTGATCCGCATCCAGGGCGACCGCCTGTGGTACGCGTTGCGCTGGAGCGATGTCGCGACCCCCACCGCCGGGCACATCCATCTCGGCGCCAGGGGCGCGAACGGCGCGATCAAGGTGCCGTTCTTCGCCGGGGATCTGCCGGGCACCGCACGCGCCGTCGCCGGTGTCGTCCGGGTGACCGACAAGGCCACGCTGGACCAGCTCAAGAGCGACCCGAACGGCTTCTACGCCAACCTGCACACCGCCGAGTTCCCGGGCGGCGCCGTGCGGGGCCAGTTCCACAAGCTGAGCAAGCCCGCCGACCTCAACGGCGTCCTGATCGGCGCCACGCCCGCGACGATCCAGTCCGCCGCCGACGGCGCGCAGGAGATCCCCAGCCCGGAGGGCAAGAGGACCGGTGACCCGGACGGCCGGGGCACCGCGTTCGCCCGCCCGCACGGCGGCATGATCACCTGGGGCTTCACCTGGTCGTCCATCGCGCAGCCGACCCTCGGGCACATCCACAGGGCTCCACGCGGCGCCAACGGCCCGGTGGCCGCTGACCTGTTCGCCGCGCCGAGCGGCCTGCCCGCCGGGGTGACCGGACTGGCCGGCATGACCCCGGTACCCGGCGACGTCGCGAACCGGATCATGCGCGACCCGGAGAACTACTACTCCAACCTCCACACCGGCGAGTTCCCGGGCGGCGCGATCCGCGGCCAGTTCGCCCCGTTCAGCGGGAAGCAGGCGAGGACCTTCACCAAGCCGGTCATCGCCGGCGCGCAGATCTACCGCTGCACCAGGCAGGCGGACGGCACCCTCGCCTTCACCCAGGACAACGTGGCCGCGGTGCTGGCCGGCCGCATCGCGCACTCGTTCGCCAACCCCGGCCCGCAGGGCCCGCCGCAGTGGATCGCGGCCGACGGCAGCGCCGTCCAGGGCAAGGCCGTCGTGAGGACGCCGAACGGCGCGGGTAACATCCCCGAGCTCGTCCTGGACGCCACGCAGAGCGGCGCCAAGGTGGGCCTGCTCGCCGACGCGACCGCGATCCTGCGGCTCAACACCATCGGCGGCGTCGCCCCGTCCGGCACCTGCGCCGAGGGAGCCCGCGCCAAGGTGCCCTACCGGGCCGACTACGTCTTCCTGGGCTGATCGCTGAGGGGCCTCGCCGGGCCTCGCATCCAGGATCGCCGCACGGTGGCCGGTCCACGCCACCGTGCGGCTTTCCGCTGTTCGGGCCACCGCGAGCACGTCGATGCGGACCCCGCGGGGGCATGCCCGATAACCTTGAGGTATGCCTGCTCCGCACTGGTCCGCCCCGGTAGCGCACGCCCCGGTCGACGCCACCGTCACGCTTCCCGGGTCCAAGTCGATGACCAACCGTGCGCTGATCCTGGCCGCGCTCGCCGGTGCACCCGCGACCGTGAGGCGTCCGCTGCGCAGCCGCGACACCCTGCTCATGGCTGAGGCACTGCGTTCTCTCGGGGTGGGCATCAGCGACGACGGCGACGCCTGGCAGGTCGTGCCGGGTGAGCTGAGGGGGCCCGCGCGCATCGACTGCGGGCTCGCGGGCACCGTGATGCGCTTCGTGCCCTCGGTGGCGGCGCTGGCGGACGGCGAGGTCGTCGTGGACGGCGACCCGTACGCGCGCAGGCGGCCGATGGGCCCGATCATCACGGCGCTGCGCGAGCTGGGCGTGGACATCGACGACGAGGGGCGCGGCGCGCTCCCGTTCACGATCCGCGGCACGGGGGCCGTGCGCGGCGGCACCGTCACCATCGACGCCTCCGGTTCGTCCCAGCTGGTCTCGGGCCTGCTGCTGGCCGCGCCGCGCTTCGACAAGGGCGTGGAGGTACGGCACGAGGGGCCGCCGGTCCCGTCCGCGCCGCACCTGGCGATGACGGTCGAGATGCTGCGCGCCGTGGGCGCGACGGTCGAGACCGGGGAGAACGTGTGGCGGGTGACGCCCGGTCCCCTCCGCGGCGGCGAGACGGTGATCGAGCCGGACCTGTCCAACGCCGCGCAGTTCCTCGGCGCCGCGCTGGTGACCGGCGGCCGGGTCACGGTGACCGGCTGGCCCGAACGCACGACGCAGCCCGGCGACGCCCTGCGCGGCCTCCTGGCGGCGATGGGCGCCAAGGTGACGCGCGGGCCGGACGGCCTGACCGTCCGCGGCACGGGCACGTTCGGCGGCCTCGACGCCGACCTGCACGAGGTCGGCGAGCTCACGCCCGTCCTGACGGCGCTCGCCGCGCTCGCCGCCACCCCCTCCCGGCTGACGGGCATCGCACACCTGCGCGGCCACGAGACCGACCGGCTGGCCGCCCTCGTCACCGAGCTCAACGCGCTCGGCGGCGACGTCCGGGAACTGCCGGACGGCCTGGAGATCAACCCGCGCCCGCTGCACGGCGGCGTCTTCCACACCTACGACGACCACCGGATGGTCATGGCGGCGGCGGTGCTCGGCCTCGCGGTCCCCGGTGTCGAGGTGGAGAACGCGGCCACGGTGGGCAAGACACTTCCCGAGTTCACCGAGTTGTGGGGCTCGATGGTGACCGCCTCCCCGCTCGGCCCCGCCTAGAAGGGTCCGGACCACTGGCACGCCGAACACGCGACTACGACGAGGACGACGTCCGGGTACGCCCCGGCCGCCGCGGCTCCAAGCCGCGCACCCGGCGCCGCCCCGCGCACGAGGACGCGATCGCCGGCTTCGTGACGGCGGTCGACCGCGGCCGCTACCAGTGCCTGGTCGACGAGGGAACCGGCGACCGCCGCAACGTCGTCGCCATGCGCGCCCGCGAGCTGGGCCGCAAGGGCGTCGTGGTGGGCGATCGGGTCGCGCTGGTGGGCGACGTGTCCGGCGAGCCCGACACGCTCGCCCGGATCGTCCGGGTGGAGCCGCGGACGTCGTCGCTGCGCCGCACGGCCGACGACACCGACCCGTTCGAGCGGATCATCGTCGCCAACGCCGGCCAGCTGGTGATCGTGACGGCGCTCGCCGATCCGGAGCCGCGGCCCCGGATGATCGACCGTCAGCTCGTCGCCGCCTACGACGCCGGGATGGATCCGCTGCTCTGCCTGACCAAGGCCGACCTGGCCGACCCTGACGCGCTGGTGGCCGAGTACGCGCCGCTCGGCGTCCCGTACGTGGTCACGGTGCAGGGCGAGGAGCTCGGCGCGAACGACGAGCTGCGCGGCCACCTGGCCGGCCGCGTGAGCGTGCTCGTCGGCCACTCGGGTGTCGGCAAGTCGACATTGGTCAACGCCCTCGTCCCGGACGCCGAGCGCGCCGTCAGCCACGTCAACGCGGTCACCGGCCGCGGCCGGCACACCTCGTCGTCGGCGGTCGCACTGGAGCTGCCGGACGGCGATGGCTGGATCATCGACACCCCGGGCGTCCGCAGCTTCGGTCTGGCGCACATCAAGCCCGAGAACGTCATCCACGCCTTCGAGGACCTGGCCGAGGGCGCCGCCGAGCGGTGCCCGCCGCACTGCGACCATCGCCAGAAGGACTGCGGGCTGGACGAGTGGGTCGCCGAGGGGCACGCGTCCCGGGCCCGCCTGGACTCCCTGCGCCGCCTCCTCGCCGCGCGCGAGGGCGATGCCGAATAGCGCGCGATTTCACCTCCCCGACGTCGGTATCGTCCTGCTATGCCCCAGGTGATCGCAGAGCGGTACGAGCTCGTGGAACTGCTCGGCAGCGGCGGCATGGGCGCCGTCTGGCGGGCCCGCGACCGGATGCTCGACCGCGAGGTGGCCGTCAAGGAGGTCGCGCTCCCGGCGGGCCTGGACGACGAGCAGCGCGAGCGCGCCCACGCCCGGACCTTCCGCGAGGCCCGCTCGGCCGCCCGGCTCGATCATCCGGGCATCGTCACGGTCTATGACGTGGTCGAGCACGAGGGACGGCCCTGGATCGTGATGCAGCTGGTCCGCGCGCCCGCGCTCGACCGGGTGATCGCGCGCGAGGGCGCGCTGCCGCCCGCCCGGGTCGCGGCGATCGGCGCCGACCTGCTGGACGCCCTGCGCGCCGCGCACGCGGCCGGAGTGGTGCACCGGGACGTGAAGCCGGGGAACGTGATGCTCCCCCGTGACCGGGCCGTCCTCACCGACTTCGGGATCGCGACCGTGGCGGGCGACGAGACGCTGACCCAGGCGGGGGCCATCGTCGGCTCGCCGGCGTACCTGGCCCCCGAGCTGGCCCGCCACCAGCGGGCCTCGCCGGCCTCGGACCTGTGGTCGCTGGGCGCGACGCTCTACGCCGCCGTCGAGGGCCGTCCGCCGTACCAGCGGCAGGACGTCTGGGGTGTGATGGCCGCCGTGCTCAACGATGATCCGGACCCGATGCGCCAGGCAGGTCCGTTGCAGCCGGTGCTCGAAGGGCTGCTGCGCAAGGAGCCGGAGCGACGGCTTCGTACCGAGGACGCGATCCGGCAGCTCCGGCAGATCGCCGCCCAGGACAGCTCGGCACCGGGCTCGGCGCCAGGCTGGGCACCGGGCTCGGCACCGGGCTTGACGCCGGGCTCGGCACCGGGCTGGGCACCGCCCGCGGCCGGCGGTCCCGTGCGGGACATGACCCTGCCTCCCCCGCCTGCGCCGCCCACGCTGGACACGCCGCCCCGCCGTTCCGGCATGCAGCGCTGGGCCATCCTCGTCCCGGCGGGCGTGCTCGCCGCCGTACTGGTCGCGGCCGTGGTCGTGTTCCTCAACTTCATGGGCGATGACAACGGCAGGACTACCGACGGCTCCTCGTCCGGAGCGGCCAGTCCGAGTGCCGGCGGCTCCACGACGGCACCGCCGCAGACCAACACTCCGCCGGGCTTCCAGCCCTACAGCGGATCGTTCGCCGCCGCCGTACCGCAGGGTTGGAAGCAGGAGCAGACAGGCCGCGACGTGTCGTTCGTAGACCCGGACGGCTCGGCCACTCGTGGCATCTTCTTCCAGCATCTCGCCAACACGACGGGTAACGAGGCGGTGCACCTGAACAGCGCGGCCCAGAAATTCAAGGGCGACTCCAGCTACGCCGGATACCAGCAGGTGGCGTGGCGCGAGAACATCCCGTTCCAGGACGGCAAGGCCGCGGAGTTCGAGTTCACCTTCACCAAGAGCGGCAAGGCCGGGCACTGCCGGGTGCGCGTCCTGTCGTACAACGGGTCGCTCTACATGGCGTTCCTCGTCTCGGGCCAGCACAACTGGCAGGACAGCAACGCGAAGTTCGACACGTTCCTATCGACCTTCCGCCGTCCCTAGGAGCGTCCTCGCGGCGGCTCGTCCGGCGAACGGCGCGGCACGATCAGTGGCGGCCGGGTCCCAGGCCGTGCCGGGGCGGCGGCGGAGGCTGCGGCAGCGGCAGCGGCAGCGGCGGCGGCGGCGGTTGAAGCGGCGGCGGCGGTGCTGCTCGTGCCAGGGTTCGGCGCTCCGCCGAGGAGCTCGTGCTCGCTGGGAGACATGGCCACGACCACCAGCAGCACGGTCGCCAGCAGACTGATGATGACGATGAGCGGCAGCAGGAAGTCGGACGGACGCGCGCCCGCGGGCACGTGATCGGCGCCGTGGAGCTCCACCCTCATGGCGGCCATGCCGGTGTAGTGCATGCCGGACACCGCCACACCCATGATCAACGAAGCACCCGCGGTGGCCCGCGCACCACGGACCCGTACCGCGAACCACAACGCCGCCGTGGCGGCCACCATCGCGATCAGCACCGACAGCAGCACGAGGCCGGGGTGGTAGCCGATCCGCGCGGACGTGTGCATCGCCGCCATGCCCGTGTAGTGCATGCTCGCCACGCCAAGGCCGGTGACCACGCCGCCGGACAGCAGCGGCGCCGGCCGCGGGCCTCCGAAGCCGACCGTGAACAACCCGACGCCGACGACCCCCATCGCGATGAACGCGCTGAGCAGGGTGAGCGGGACGTCGTAGCGGATCTGCGCGCCGGGGACGCGGAAGCCGAGCATCGCGATGAAGTGCATGACCCAGACGCCGGTGCCCCCGATCGACAGCGCGGCGAGCCCGAGCCAGGAGGCCCGCCGGGTCCCGGCCGTGGTGCGGGCCCGCGCCGTGCACAGCAGGCCGAGCAGCGAGCCGATCACCGACATGACGTACGCGAGCAGGGGCGTCGTGACCCCGTACGCGAAATGGTGCACTTCGGCCATCACGAATCCCCCGTATGAACCGTTCCAATGCCCTCCGCATGCTAGTGAGCCGGTCGGCCGCAAAAACAAGGACTTGCTTGGCCATTTCCGGCCAGCGCCGGGCAGTCTGCCTGGGGCGGCGGAGACTTTTCGGAGTTCGGGTGAAATCCGGCGATCAGTGGTGAGAATGGCCGCATGGAACGGCGCGGGTTTCTTGCGGCCACAGCGTTGGGCGCCCTCGCGGCGGGGTGCTCGTCGGACGAGCCGCGCCCGTCCCCGCGGCGCACCCCCGCCTCGCCCCGCTCGCCCGCTCCGACCGGCCCAGCCGATTGGAACGCGCTCGCCCGCAACCTGGACGGACGGGTGATCCGGCCGGGAGACGCCTCCTACGACCAGGCCCGCCGTCTCTACATCCCGCGCTACGACCGCGTCCGCCCGGCGGGGATCGTGTACTGCGACCACGCCCAGGACGTGGCCGAGTGCGTCGCGTTCGCGGCCCGGCTGCGGCTGCCGGTGGCGGTTCGCTGCGGCGGGCACGGCTACGCGGGCTGGTCCACCGGATCAGGCCTGGTCATCGACGTGTCGTCGATGGACGCGGTCGAGCCGGACGGCGGGCGGGCGGTGGTCGGCGCGGGCACCCGGCTGATCGACCTGTACGACCGGCTCTCGCGCGCGGGCCGGGGCGTGCCCGCGGGCACGTGCCCGACCGTGGGCGTCGCGGGGCTGACGCTGGGCGGCGGTCTCGGGGTCCTGTCGCGCGCGTACGGGCTGACGTGCGACGTTCTGGAGTCGGTACGGGTCGTGACCGCCGACGGCCGCGTCCTCACCTGCGACGCCGACCGGGAGCCCGAGCTGTTCTGGGCGTGCCGCGGCGGTGGCGGCGGCAACTTCGGGGTCGCGGTGGAGTTCACCTACCGCACGCACGAGGCCGCCGCGCTGTCCACGTTCGATCTGCGCTGGCCGTGGTCACAGGCGGCCGCCGTGATCAGGGGCTGGCAGCGCTGGTCGCCGTCCGCCGACGACGGGGTCTGGACCAGCGTGCAGCTCAACACCGAGCCCTCGTCCGGGACTCCGACCGTCGAGATCACCGGGGTGGCGCTCTCCGACGCCGGCTCCGACCTCGACCGGCTCGCCGCCGCCGTGGGCGTCGACCCGGACGGGCCGAACCTCCAGCGCCGCTCGTACCTGGCGACCATGCAGCAGGTGGGCGGCTGCGCGGGCCGGACGATCGACGGCTGCCACGGCGAGGGCACGCTGCCGGGACGGCGCCCGTCAGGACGTTTCCCCCGGACCGACTACTCGGGCAAGTCACACGTCGTGCTGCGCCCGCTCTCCGACGACGGCATCGCCGCGCTGGTCGCACGGTTCACGCGCGGCAACGAGACGCCGGGACGGTCGGCGCTCATGGACGCGCTGGGCGGCGCCATCGGACGGCTGCGGCCCGCCGACACCGCGTTCCCGCACCGCCAGGGACTGTTCTGCGTCCAGTACCTGGCGAACGGCGACGACCGCGACTGGCTGCGCGGCACCCACCGCGCCATGGAGCCGTACGCGGGCGGCGCCGCGTACGTCAACTACATCGACCCGGAGCTGGCGGACTGGCGCCGGGCGTACTACGGGACCAACCTCGACCGCCTCACCAAGGTCAAGGCCGCGTACGACCCGGGACGACTCTTCCGCTTCCCGCAAGCGATCGGATGACCGGGCCTAGCCGCCCCGGGCCCAGCTGACCCGGGCCTAGCCGCCCCGGGCTCAGCCCTCAGTGAGCTCGTCGTAGACCTCGTTGGCCCGTTCCTCCGCCTCGTTCAGGACCTTCACGTGGTCGGGCGCCAGGTCCTCCACGCACAACGTCATCGCGGTCGTCACATGGCTGAACGCGGTCTCCTCTGCACCGCGCAGCGCCGCCCGCACCGTCGCCGAACGTGCCCCGAGCGCGGCCCACTCCAGCTCCAGCCGGGCGACCGCCTCGTCGAAGGCACGGGAGGTCTCGGTCCGGGCCTCCTCCAGCTCGTCGGTGATCGGCCCGCGTCCCGCCTTGCGCGCCTGGCTGGACAGCGCGGAGATCCGGCTGGCGAGCGTGAGCCCCTCGCGGGCCAGCGGCAGCACCTCGTGGATCAGGTCGGTGACCGCCTTGGCCAGCTCCTCGACCCGGGTGAGCAGCGTCTGGGTGGCCTCCTCCAGCGCGGCCGACGTCCGGGCGGCGACCTGAGCGGCCACCTCCTGCTGCTGCGCGGTGAGCACCGGCACCACGTCGCTCTCCAGGCGGCGCCGCAGCTCCCTGACCTTGGCGGTGTCGCGGTCGCCGGTCTCGGTCCGCTCGATCCAGCCGGCCCAGATCTTCTCGATCCGGCTCTCGCCGGACGCCCCGATCTCGGCCGCTATCTCGTCGAGGGCCTCCGAGGCCCGGCTCTTGAGCCGTTCGACCCGTCCGTACAACGCCTCGCGGCGGAACGGGTCGTTCAGCTCGTTGAGCTGTGCCTGCAGCCGCCGGGACACGTCGATCGCGTGTTCGGCGAGCGGGACGAGCCGGTCGGCGAGCTCTTCGAGCGTCTGCGCCCGGCGTGGGTCGGTCAGTTCGGCCACCCACCCGGGAAGGTCGTGCGCCATCCGCCCATGTTCCCATCAATGGGGCCGATGAGCCGGTCGCAACGCCTTGTCCGGCCGCCGAAGGTTCTTCCCCGCGGTAAGAGTGTCGGCGCACGCCGTGATCACGGTAGCGTGTCACGCCGTGGCAGGCTATTCCGATGACCTGCGTCTCGCCCATGTGCTGGCGGACGCGGCCGACGACATCACGACCAAGAGGTTCAAGGCGCTCGATCTGAGCATCGAGACCAAGCCGGACCTGACCCCGGTCAGTGACGCCGACCGCAGCGTCGAGGAGCAGATCCGCGGCACCCTCAAGCGGGCCCGTCCCCGCGACGCCGTCCTGGGTGAGGAGTACGGCCGGACGGGATACGGCGCTCGCTGCTGGGTCATCGACCCTATCGACGCCACCAAGAACTTCGTGCGCGGCGTACCGGTGTGGGCCACCCTCATCGCGCTGATGGAGGCCGACGAGGTGGTCGTCGGCCTGGTCTCCGCGCCCGCGCTCAACCGCCGGTGGTGGGGGGCGCGCGGCAGCGGCGCCTGGACGGGCCGCAGCCTCTCGCGCGCCACCCGGTTGCAGGTCTCGTCCGTCGCCGAGCTGTCGGACGCCTCGCTCTCGTTCTCCAGCCTCAGCGGCTGGGAGGAGCAGGGACGGCTGGAACGTTTCCTCGACCTCGGCCGCGCGGTGTGGCGCACCCGCGCCTTCGGCGACTTCTGGTCGCACATGATGGTCGCCGAGGGCGCCGTCGACATCTCCACCGAACCCGAGGTCTCGCTGTGGGACCTGGCTGCCCTGCAAGTGATCGTCGAAGAGGCGGGCGGCATGTTCACCGACCTGTCGGGCGTCCCGGGGCCGGACGGCGGCAGCGTGGTCTGCACTAACGGCAAGCTGCACGCCGACGTCCTGCGCACCCTGGGCGGCGGCCAGCTGTCGCTCCGCATCTGAACGGTCACACGCCGCGATCTTTGGACTCTCCCCGACTCGCGACATATCGTGGAACCGGTCGCCCCGTTGCGCTCGTTTCATGAGTGGGCGGCCGTACGGAGGTAGGAGATGTCCACCCAGACCAAACTCGTCATCGGCGGTGTCGTCGTTGGCTTCCTGACCCTGTTCATCTTTCCGTGGTGGCTCAGCGCATTGATCATCCTCGGCGTGGTCGGCGCGCCGCTGGTCGGCTACCTCATGCTCGACCCCTCCCAGCGCAAGCGGGTGCGCTCCCAGGGCCGCAAGCGCCTCGGCAGCTGATCCCGCGGCGGGCCGCCGGGCGCGGATGCGCGAGCACGACCGCCCGGGGCGGATGCGCGAGCACGACTGCCGGGCGCGGGTGTGCGACCACGACCGCCCGGGGCGGATGCGCGAGCACGACCGCCGGGCGCGGGTGTGCGAGCATCGGCTCGTGACTCGGATCGGCGTGGTGGGCGCGGGCGTTCTCGGCCTCGCGGTGGCCAGGCGGCTCGCCGAGCTGCGCCCGGACGCCGCGGTCACGGTCCTCGACAAGGAGGACCGGATCGCCGCCCACCAGACCGGCCACAACAGCGGCGTCGCGCATGCCGGGCTCTACTACGCCCCCGGATCGCTCAAGGCCACCCTGTGCCGGCGCGGCATCGGACTCCTCAAGGACTACTGCGCCGATCGCGGCCTGCCCTACGACGAGTGCGGCAAGGTCGTGATCGCGCGTTCCGCCGGCGAGCTCGGCGCCCTCGCCGACATCGAACGGCGCGCGACCGCGAACGGCGTGCCCGGCCTGCGCCGCCTGTCCGCCGCCGGGCTCCGCGAGCTCGAACCGCACGCGACCGGCGTCGCGGCCCTGAACTCCCCCACCACCGCGATCGTCGACTTCCCGGCCGTGGCCCGCGCGTACGCCGACGACGTGGCCAAGGCGGGCGGAGAGGTCCGGCTCGGCTTCGAGGTCGTACGGATGCGGCGCGCGGGCGCCCGGGTCGTGGTCTCCTCGCCGGACGAGGAGCTGACGTTCGATCGTCTGGTCGTGTGCGCCGGGCTGCACTCCGACCGGGTGGCGCGACTGGCGGGAGACGCGCCCGAGCCCGCGATCGTGCCGTTCCGAGGCGAGTACTACCGCCTCGTTCCGGCCCGCACGGAGCTCGTACGCGGGCTCATCTATCCGGTGCCCGATCCGCGCTATCCGTTCCTCGGCGTGCACTTCACGCGGCGCGTGGACGGCGGCGTCGATGTCGGCCCTAACGCCGTGCTGGCGTTGGCCCGCGAGGGTTACCGCCGCCGTGACGTCCGTCCGGCCGAGCTGTGGGAGACGCTGCGCTGGCCCGGTTTCCGGCGGCTGGCCAGGCGCCACTGGCGGACCGGCCTAAAGGAGATGTACGGCTCGGTGGTCAAGCGCGCGTTCCTCGCCGAGGCGCGGGCCTTCGTACCGGAACTGACCGCCGCCGACATGGTGCCCGCGCCCGCCGGAGTGCGGGCGCAGGCGGTGGACGCGGACGGCTCGCTGGTGGACGACTTCCGCATCGGCTCGATCGGCCCCGTCACCACCGTCCGCAACGCCCCGTCGCCCGCGGCCACCTCGTCCCTCGCGATCGCCGAATACGTGGCCGACCGGGTTCTCGGCCAGCCATAGGATCACGCCGGTCTCGGTCAGCGCCGCCGCATGCTTCGCTAGTGCGCAGGTATCCGGGCCTCCCTCAGGAACGGCGGCGGGCGTTGAGGACGGTGTCCTGTACCGCGATCTCCTGGCCGTCCGGGTACTTCTGGGTACGGAGCCGGGCCTCGGCGGTGACGATCTCCCATTCGTCCCCGGGAAGCAGCTCCACGACCTCCTCGGCGGTGAAGAACAGCTCAGGCATTTGCGGAGCGTGAGGGCGGGTCTCCATGTCGGACGGGTGGTGCGAGACGATCAGCAGGGTGCCGCCCGGCGCCACCATCCCGGCCAGCCGGGTGAAGAGCGCCTCCCGCTGGCTGCCCCCCGGATGCGCGTAGTGCGACGTGACCAGGTCAAACCGCCTGCCCGGCTCCCAGGTGCCCGCGTCGCCCTGCACCCACTCGACGCTCTTGGTCGGGTCGTGCGTGGCGCCGCGTTCGAGCGCGGTCCTGGAATAGTCGACCGCCGTGACCCGCCAGCCACGTTCGGCTAGCCATACGGCGTCCGCGCCCTCACCGCAACCGGCGTCGAGCGCGGTGCCCGGAGGCAGATCGGCGACCTCGGCGACCAGCTGGACGTTGGGCTGCCCGCTCCACACGTGCTCGTAAGAGCTGTAGCGCTCCTCCCAGTACTTCTCATCGAACATTCTGGACGTCCTCCTCGACGAGCTCGTTGTTGATCATCGCTGCGGCGTTCAGCCCGGCGGCGGCGGACGAGATGACCTGGGCCTTGAGGTCGGTGACGTTACCTGCTACGTAGACGCCCGGCACCGACGTGGCGCCGCTCGCGTCGGCCGGGATGTGGCTGCCGAAGACATGGCCGCCCATCTCCAGCTCGACCGCCTTCAGCCCGAGCGACTCGAACACGTCCGCCCGCGCCGTGAAACGCGGTGAGACCACGACGGCCTGGCGCGCGACGACCTCGCCCGAACGCAGCCGGACACCGGTGATCCGATCGTCACGGACCTCGATCTCGGCGACCTCGCCGTCAACGAACGTGATCCCGCGCTTGCCCAACTGCTCGCGTTCGCCCTCATCCGGAACGGGCCCGGTGTGGACGAAATAGGTCACATCGGCGCTCAACTGACTGAAGAGCTTGGCCTGGTGCAACCCGAACGGGTTGGTGCCGAGGACGCCGATCGCCTGGTCGCGTACCTCCCAGCCGTGGCAGTAGGGGCAGTGCAGAACGTCGCGCCCGAACCGTTCCTTGACGCCCGGAACGTCGGGCAGCTCGTCCACCAGCCCAGTAGTGATCAGCAACTTCCGCCCGTGCACGGCGCTGCCGTCGGCCAGCTCGACCTGGAAACCGTCCGTCTTCCGAGCCGAGGTCACGGTCCCGGGGACGATCTCGCCGCCGTACGACTCGACCTCGCCTCGCCCGATGGCCAGCAGCTCGCCAGGAGGAGTGCCCTCACGTCCCAGATAGTTGTGAATATGTCCGGCCGGGGCGTTGCGCGGCTCGCCCGCGTCGATCACCAGGACCGAACGCCGGAAGCGTGCCAGAGCCAGGGCTCCGCTGAGCCCGGCCGCACCGCCGCCGACCACGATGACGTCGTACTTCTTGTCAGCCATGCCCACACTGTGGCCGACCCGTACCGAAACCGACAAACCTTGTTGCCAAACTGGCAACCTCAGAAGATTCCGACCTCGGCGATCAGCTTCCGCGCGGCCTTCACGATCTGATCGGCGCCGGCGAGCGCCTTCTCGATCTCGGCCTCGTCCGCGCCGTCCCCGGGGAACGCCGGATACTCAAGCTCGTTGCGGCGGATGCGCAGTCCCCTGAACGGCCTGAACACCTCGCCGAACTGGGCGCGCAACGCCTCGTCCACGACCAGATGCCCGCCCTTGGTCGTCGGCCGGAGCCCCTGGTGGGCGAGCAACGCGGTGCCGGCGAGCCGCGCCGCGTCATAGGCCAGCACGTACGCACTATCCCGATCGGTATCAGCGAGCACAACAGCCGAGGCATGAGTGCGCTGTGCCTTGGCCAGCCAGGGTTCGCCGTCGGCGGCCGGACCCTGCACCTTCTGGAGTTCCCCGGTGGCGATCATCCGTTCGATGACGGCCTCGCCTCGTGCCCATCGCGCCATGACACCTCACCCGTCCGCCGGAAGGTCACCGTACGCGACCACGAACGGCGACGCCTTGACCTGCTGGACGAGCGGATCAGAATCGGTCAGCCACCGCCCGGCGGGCCGCACGACCGGATTGACCGGCAACCCCAACCGATCCTGAGCCGCCTCCGCCGCCTCGTAGACGCCATCACGATCGACGTCGTCCCCCAGCACGAGCACGTCCACGTCGTTCGGCGCCGGCCCCGCCTCACCCCCATAACGCCGCGCCCACGACCCGAAGATCAACACCGCCCGCACTCCCGCCACTCCCCCGAACGCGTCCCCCACAGCCACCTGAGGCCCGAACGTCAACGTGAGGAGCAGGGCAAGAGCATCAGCGACCCGGTGCCCGGTATTGGCCCGCAACAGCCGCGAACGCCCCACCTGCCGCGCGGTGATCAGCTCCGCGTCCAGCAGCCGTCCCACCTCGCCGTGCAGCGTGGACATCGACACCCCCAGCCGCCTGGAGAGCTCGGCCAGCGTGAAGTCCTGCTCCGGATGGAAGAACAGCACGGTCAGCAGATCAGCCTGATGCCGCGACCGGAAGATCGGCAACAGCGGCGGCGCATCACTTCGCATAACCCGAATATATCTCCGACCTAACCGAAGATGAGTCCAGCCGCCCCCGCAGGTCTACCTCCCTATGAGAGACCTGATCGTCACCGAGAACATCACCCTCGACGGAGTCATCGACGCGACCGAAGGATGGTTCAACGTCGCCAACGATCCCGATATCGACCAGACCGACCTCATCGAGACACTCCGCGAACACACCGAAGCGGCCGACGGCCTGCTCCTGGGCCGCGTGACGTTCGAGCAGATGCGAGGCTATTGGCCGCACCAGTCCGACGACCCGTCCGGCGTCAGCGACTACCTCAACAGAGTGTCCAAGTACGTGGTCTCCAGCACGATGCAAGACCCCGCCTGGGAAAACACCACCATCCTGAACGGCCCTCTCAACGACGAGATCCAGGCCCTCAAGTCCCAGCCGGGCAAGGACATCGTCACAACCGGCAGCATCAAACTCGTCCACGCGCTCATCAACGCCGACCTGGTAGACGAGTACCGCCTCTTCGTCTACCCAACGGTCCTTGGCCAAGGCGAACGCCTCTTCCCCAACGCAACCCGAATCCCAAAGCTGCACCTAGCAGAAACCCGCCCCTTCCGCTCAGGCATAACCCTCCTGCGCTACCGCCCCAAAACTCCCTAACCCGCAACAAGCTCGACCAGCGCCTTCCAACTGAGGCAGACCCTTCGCGCCATGCCCCTCACGCAGGCCACCCACACGCAAGCCGGAGGCCGCGAGCGCCAGTACACGTGTACTCAGAGCCAGCGGAGATCAAAGTCGTCGCGTACCGAAGGCCCGGAACATCGATGACCGCGACCGCGGCTACTACCTGACCGGCCACGGAACGGCCGCGATCGAGGTGTGGGACGAACCGGTCGTCATGAAGCGCGTCGATACGACGGGCGTCTACATCCTCGATCAGGTGGCCCTCGACTGGCAGGTGGCCCGCGTCAGTGCGCGTCGAAGTGTCGGCCGATCGCTGAGCCCTGGACATGTCGCGACAGCCGTCGTTTACTGACAGACGTCACTGTTTGTTTGAGACGGGAGCGGTTCTCATGTCACGAACAATGCGCGGCCGGGCGGCGAAGGCTCTCGCCGTCCTCTCCCTTGCGACCGGCATCTCGGCTGTCACCTCCCCAGCGGCGAACGCCGCCGTCACGCTCGGCGGCGGCAGCGGCATCGCCTTCGACGCGGGCGCTCCCGGGGAGCCGACGGCGACCACCACCGGCGGCTGCACGCTGACCGCCGTGGGACACGACCGGTCCGGCAACCTGGTCGGACTGACCAACGCCCACTGCTTCATCACCAGCGACGGCACGAAGCTCGTCGGCGAGGACGTCTACCGCGACAAGAGCCCGTCGGGAACGAGCACGAACTGGGCCTCCAAGGTGGAGGCCGACCTGGAGGCCGGGGTCATCGGCAAGGTGACCTACGTGAGCACGCCCAACAACCTCCTGTCCGGAGGCCCTCCCGGCCTGGACTTCGCAGTGATCAAGCTTGACCCGGCCAAGGTCGACCCGACTCCCACGGTCGGCGGAGTCACGCTCACCTCGATCGGGCCTCCCCCGGCCAACGGCACCATCATGTGCAAGGAAGGCCACACGACCGGCCTGACCTGCGGCATGAAGGTGGGCACCAGCGGCAAGTGGTTCACCCACACCATCTGGACGTGGGCGGGCGACTCAGGCTCACCCGTGGCGGTCGGCCAGACCCTCGTCGGCAACGCCTGGGGCGCACAGCACGGCTCGCCCATCCTGAGCATCCTCGACGAGATGAAGGCCAACGGCGGCGTAGGCGCCGGCTTCCGCCTGGCGACCTGATGTGCCTGGGCCCGGCGGCGTGTGCTGCCGGGCCCAACATCACTCGGCGAAGAGCTCCTCGATGCGGCCAATCTCGAGGACCCGGTCCAGCCACCGTTCAAGCTGGTCGATGTCCAGACAAGCCCGGATGCGCGCCTCAGACTCAGCATCCACCGCGATCCCGCACTTCGCGAGCATGCGCAGAAGCGACGTCGCCAAGCCCTCCGCCTTGCCCTCCGCTTTGCCCTTCGCTTTGCCCTTCGCTTTGCCCTTCGCTTTGCCCTTTCGCTTGCCCTCTTCGTAAAGGCTGCGGAAGAGGTCACTGGCGTATTCGTACTGGGTACTCATGAGCGCTCCTTCAGGAACTGGCCCCGAGGTTCCACCAGCGTGGACATCCGAAGATCGAGGTGATGCGCGTCGAAGGCGACGGCAACCGCCGACCCCCGGCCCCGATCACTCGGCGAAGAGCTCCTCGATGCGGGTGACGTCGAGGACCCGGTCCAGCCACCGTTCAAGCTGGTCGGTGTCCAGGCAAGCCCGGATGCGCGCCTCGGACTCAGCGTCGACCGCGATCCCGCGCTTCGCGAGCATGCGCAGAAGCGACGTCGCCAAGCCCTCCGCTTTGCCCTCCGCCTTGCCCTCCGCCTTGCCCTCCGCCTTGCCCCTCGCTTCGCCCTTTCGCTCGCCCTCTTCGTGGAGGCCGCGGAAGAGGTCGCTGGTGTATTCGTACTGTGTACTCATGAGCAGCTCCTTCAGGAAGTGGCCCCTGGGTTCCACCAGCGTGGACATCAGAAGGTCGAGGTAGTGCTTCTTCTTGTCGTCGTCCGCGGCGGCGAGCGCCTCGGCCACCACCTCAAGGATAACTTCCCCGTCCGCGCCGTCGCCGTGCATGAGCCCTGACATGACCGCCAGCTCCACGTCGGCGGCCGCGTCCTCCAGGCTCGTGACCTTCTTGAGGGACACGGGGCTGATGACCAGTGGTTTGAGGATCAGTCCCGGATGGCCCAGGTCGATCGGCGCCGCGCAGGCGGAGACTTCCGTGGCGTCTGGGCAGACGACGAGAAGCACCGACGGGCAGTCGTTGTAGTAACGAGCGGAGGCCAGGTACATCGGCCAGCTCCGGTGCTTGCCCTTCTCGAAGCGCATCTGGACTTCGTAGACCACCGCCAGCCTGGCGGTGCCCGATCCGTCGCGGAAGACGATCGTCTTGTCCTTGGCGAGCGGCCTGACTTCGGTGGCGTCTTCCGAGGTGAGTTGCGCCTGACAGTTCTCGGGCACGGCAACGCCCATTTGGGCGCAGAGGTGTCGAGCCAGATCGGGATTCTCTCTAATGAGGATTAACGGGGCCTCATGCTTTTTTGACGGCATGACGGCAAAGTTATGGGACGCCGGACACGCTTCGTGTCCGAACGACTACATGTCACGGTTTGTCACGGCGTCCAGGTCAGGCGGTCTTCGGCTCGGGGGTCGGGGACGACCTCGTTCTTGATGCCGTCGAAGACCTTGACCGAACGGGTGGACGGGTCGAAGCGCGGCCAGCCCGGGTCGCCGTGGACCGCGAAGTCGACCCAGGCCTTGTGCATGACGTCGGCCAGGGCCTGGGGCGGGTTCTCGCCCGCCATGCCGAGGGCGTCGGGCGAGCGCAGGTTGTCGAAGACGAAGCCGAGTTCGAGGGCGTGGCAGGCGCCCAGGTCCAGGTTGGGCGAGCACCAGGCGAACTCGTACATCCAGGTCGGCGTGTGGGTCTCGGCCACGCGGTTGGCGGGCAGGCGGAAGAAGCTGTCGGTGATCAGCAGGGCCAGTACCTCACCGGCCGACAGGTCGGCGTGACGGTCACGGTAGGCGGCGGTGACGGAAGGGGCGATGCCGAAGCCGGTGGCGACGAAGTTGACCAGGTCGGGCGTGAGGACGTCGGCGAGGCCGTTCGGCATCAGGAAGAGGCGGAACTCCTCGGCCGTGTAGCCGATGAGCAGGTCCACGCCGCGGCCCGCGCCGTCGGCGATCGCGTCCTCGGCGCGCCGGACGTAGAGGTCGTCGTCCAGCACCGGCATGAGCGACATGGCGGCCGCCGCGGTCGTCCGGCCCCAGCGGCCGGGGTCGGGCAGTGCGGCGACCTCGGCGGCGACCGCGGCCTGCACCGGGATGATCGTGGCCGGGTCGAGCGCGGCGAAGCCCTCGGCGGTGGGTTCGACACCGAGCCGGACGGCCATCTCCTTGGTGACCAGCAGCGCGTCGTCGGGCGACTGGGCGATGCTGCCGGCACCGGACTGCGCGATCGCCCGGTGGAAGAGACCCAGGTCGAGCGAGAGCAGCGTGGTGACGCTCATCGCGCCGGCCGACTCGCCGAACACCGTGACCTGGTCCGGGTCGCCACCGAAGGCCGTGATGTTGTCACGGACCCATTCGAGTGCCGCGATCTGGTCGCGCAGCCCGCGGTTGAGCGGCGCGCCCGGCAGGTTGGCGAAGCCCTCGACGCCCAGCCGGTAGTTGATCGTCACGCACACCACGCCGTCGCGCGCGAACGTCCGGCCGTTGTAGATGTCCACCGCGCCCGAGCCGTTG
The DNA here is from genome assembly GCF_039533225.1 of Actinomadura fulvescens. Lineage (NCBI taxonomy): Bacteria > Bacillati > Actinomycetota > Actinomycetes > Streptosporangiales > Thermomonosporaceae > Actinomadura > Actinomadura fulvescens. Next base: position 168,975 of record NZ_BAAATD010000005.1, read on the forward strand.
CGGAACGCTCCGCCGTGGATCCACACCATGACAGGCAGCCCGGAGCCACCGGGAGTCCACACGTTCAGGTTGAGGCAGTCGTCACCCGGCACCACAGGGTCGGGCAGGAGCGTGTCGTACGGCTTCGGATAGCGCGGCTTGGGCACGGTCGGCCCGTACTGCGTGGTGTCGCGCACGCCCTCCCAGGCCTCGGGTGGCCGGGGTGCCTGGAAACGGTGGGGGCCGAACGGCGGTGCGGCGTAGGGAATGCCCAGATAGGCCGCGACGCCGTCCTCGATCTTGCCGCGCACCTTGCCGTACGTCGTCCGAACAACCGTCTCCATGCGCCCCACCCGTTCTAGAACGAAGTTCAAACGAGCGTACGCGAGCGGCCGTCCTCCACGAAACCGGCGTCAGGCGGTGCGCCGCTCCCCGTGCGGGTAACTCGCCTCGCGTCCCTGGAAGGACAGGATCGCCGGATTCCGTACGACTCCCCCGCGGATGTCGATGGCGCGCCGGATCGTCTGATCGGCGTCCCAGGCCGCCGGGCCGGCGAGCACCGTCCGCAGATGCGGGAGCAGTGCCTGGCTGATCTCCCAGGTGGCCGAGTCCCACAGGTACGACGGGCTGTGGTCGACGCCGTAGTAGCGGACGTTGTCGCCCACCGTGAACATCGGCTCGATGAACGTGGTCGGCCGGGCCCATTCGAACCCCATCCCGGCGTCGCAGGACACATCGACGATGAGCGTGCCCGGCGCGAACGTCTTCAGCTCGTCCGCCGCGGCGAACATCAGCGGGGCGTCGGTGTTCTGCAGCACGCAGTTGACGATGATGTCGTGCCCGGCGAGGAAGGCGGCCATCGGCACCGGCGTCCCGTCGACGAGGGCACGGGTGCGGGACGGCCGGTCGGCGTCATGGTCGAAGTGGACGATGCTCGACGAGTGGATCGGCGAGGCCACCGCGGTGACCCCGCGGTGGGTGAGGACATGCACGTCGTGGACGCCGTGCGCGTTGAGGGCGGTCACCGCGCCGCGCGCGGTCGCTCCGAAGCTGATGACGGCCGCCCGCAACCGGCGGCCGTAGTCGCCGGTCACTCCCGTGAGCGCAAGGGCGTGCAGGACCGAGGAGTAGCCCGCCAGTTCGTTGTTCTTGTGGAAGACGTGCAGGTTGAATCCACCGTCGGGGGACCAGTGGTTCATCGCCTCGAACGCGATGAGCGTCAGCCTGCGGTCGATGGCCAGCTGCGTGACCTCCCGGTCCTGGACGCAGTGCGGCCAGCCCCAGAGGATCTGCTCTTCGCGCAGCTCCGCCAGGTCCTGCGCCAGGGGCTTGGGATTGAGGATGACGTCGCATTCCGCGATGACCCGGTCGCGCGGAAGCATCCCGGCGACCAGGGGGGCCAGTTGCTCGTCCGACATCCCGAAGTCGTCGCCGTACCCGCGTTCGAGGAAGATCTTCGAACGCAGCACGGGCTCGATCCGCGCCAGGTGAAGCGGGTGGATCGGCAGCCGTCGCTCGTTCTCCTTGCGCGACCGGGCCATCACACCGAGGCTGAGCTTCGGTGTGATCAACGGAGGACCGACGCCTTGGCGCAGGACGGCCTGACGGCGGCGTGCCGGGTGAGCGGCCATGCGAGCGCGTCGGCCACGGTCGCGCGGACGGTGAAGTCGCGCTCCAACCCGGTGGCGTGCAGCAGCTTGGTCAGCTGGGGGCAGGGCGCCGCCACCACGAGGGCGACACCGAGCACGGAGGCACGGCGGCGCACGGAGGTCAGCACGGTCAGTCCGGTCGCGTCGCAGAACGACACGGCCGCGAGGTCGAGGATCAGCAGGCGCGTGTCGGTCCGGGGCACGGCCGAGAGCCGTTCCCGCAGGGACGGCGCGGTGGCGAGGTCGAGCTCGCCGCGCAACCGGGCGACGGTGTACGCGGGTCTGCGGAGCACGGACAGGGTTTCCACCTTACGGGTGGCATGGCTGGGCGTCACGGGGAATCTCCATCGCCGACCTGCGGGAACACGCAGGTCTGAATCAGGGGGAATGCGATCGGCCGGTGGGCTTTCGTACCGGCGGGCGGGTGCCGCCGGGAAGCCGCTGCGGCTTGCGTCGAGGCGAATCGCCCCGAGAAGTAGGCCCTACGACCGGCTAGACGAGAGTCTACGCGCTCTACTCCCCTAATAACAGAAAATCCTCAACATTTCTTCCCCGGACGCTAACAATACTTCGTGCCCGGGCCCCTTGAACGCGACCCGGGCTTCGATTCAGTGGCGGGGACAGGATTTGAACCTGCATAACCCGGCTTATGAGACCGGTGGGCTTCCGAATTGCCTCCACCCCGCGTCGACACCTCAACGATAGGAAACACCACCGACATCAGGCAATCGATTTACCCGCCCGCCCGAGCGGGCTCGATCATCCGGCCGCCGGAGCGGACTGCCGCCAGCCTCGCTCGATCAGTCTCAGCAGCACCGGGAACACGAGCAGACGCCGGAACGGCATGATCGCCGCCAGGTACGCGGCGCCGAACCGCCCGTTGCCCTTCACCAGGACCGTCAGCTGCCCCCGGTAGCCGCCCGACCCGTCCGGGACCCAGCCGACGTGCATGATCGTGTGCACGGTCCGGTTGGCCATCTCCGCCGCCCACTCGTCGTGGAGCTGGTAGAGCGAGGTGAACGGGACGCCCTCGAACTCCGGACCCCGAGGCGCGGCGACCAGATCGTCCGGCATGCGCGTCATGAGCGACGGCACCCGCCGGCCGATGCCGTCCTTCTCGCGGTCCCAGCCCAACAGCGCGCCGAGCTTCCACCGGACGTTCCAGACCACGCGCACGGGAAGCGGCGCACCGGCGGGGAAGTCGGCAGAGATCAGGCTCGACACCATCCGCGGTAGGTCGTCCGGGCCGCCGCCCGGCGTCCGCACCGCCCACACGTCTTCGGTCTGGAAGTCGGCGGCGATCTCGTGGACGCGCCATGGCCGCGTCCTGTGCTCGGTCTTCGACAGCCTCACGCTCGTACCTCCGGCTCGCTCGACCTACGTACATGCATGTACGTATGTTACGTTGCCGATCGGTGGCATCTACCGGAGAGAAGAACAGGTGAAATGAAGATCACAACGACCGAGACGACCGTCGTCCAGCAGCACGAGCTCCCCGCGGCGATCCGCGCGACGAGCCCGATCACCGACTACGCCGACGCCTTCACGCTGGTCGCGAGCGACGCCGGGTGCTGGACGCCGGAACAGTGGGCCCGCGCGCTGTTCGAGGACGTCGCCGCCCTCATGGGCCAGTTCGTCTGGCGGGTGCTGCTCGGCCTGCGCCTGAGGTGGCGCCGTTCGGTGACGTCCGTGGCCGGGTGGAGGATCGCCGAACGCGGCGACGGCTGGATCAGGCTGGAGGCCCGCGGCTGGATGCTCACCGGCCACCTGGTCGTCCACATCGAGACCGACCGGGTGACGCTGGCGACGTTCATCCGCTATGACCGCCGTATCGCCGCCCGCGTCTGGACGACGCTGTCACGCGTCCACCGCGACGAGGCTTCCGGCCTGCTTCGCGACGCCCTCAAGACACTTCGCGCCTGAAGGGCCTCAGTGCGGGTGGAGCATGCGGGTCAGGTGGTCGCGGGCGAAGGCGCGGATGGCGGACTCGTCGTCCAGGGCCAGGCCGCCGCCGGGGACGAGCAGCAGGGAGACCGCGACGCGCAGGAGCACCTCGGCGACCGTCGTGAAGTCCTGAGGGTCGTCCGGCCGGGCGCGGCGCAGGCGGTCGGCGAGGATGTCGCGGGCGGCGACCATGACGGCGCCACCGTTCATGCTGAGCTGCGGCAGGAACGCCTCGGGCTCGCTCTGCAGGACCCGCGTCATGAGCGGGTGGGTGCGCGCGCCCTGGAGGCCGGCGACGAAGCCCTCGACCACGGCGTCCTCGGGGGTGGGCAGGTCTTCGGTCGCGGCGGCGATGGCGGTGAGGAAGCGGCGCACCTCGCGCAGGATCACGGCCTGGAGGAGCTGCTCCTTGTTGGTGAACCGGCGGTAGATCGTCGTGCGGGCGACTCCGGCGCGCTTGGCGACGTCCTCGACGCTGACGCGGCGCAGCCCGTACGTCTCGAACTCCGCCAAGGCGGCATCGAGGATCCGGGTGTCCAGATCGTCGGTGTCGGGGGCGGCGGCGAGCAGCCCGGTCAGCGAGGCTTCCATGGTCATAACCCTATTGCCTACTGTATCGCGAGACGAGACACAGCTACAATATTCGTAGTTCTGTCTCCCTGCTTCTCCTGGCGGTGCGCATGACCAAGGACCCCGAGTCGCTCGGCCCGGACTCATTGACCTGGCGGCACTTCGGCGACACGCGGATGTTGCTGGTCGGACCACGTGCGGCCGTCCTGCAGAACATGCTTCCCGCCCTCGGTCAGGGAGTTCTGGACCACTCGGTCTTCTTCTCCGAGACGTTCGCCCGTCTCAAGCGTTCGGCCGGGCCGATCCTCAACACGGTGTACGGCGGCTCGCGGTCGGCGGAGACCGGACGGCAGGTCCGCGATTACCACCGCGAGATCAAGGGCACGATGCCGGACGGCTCCCGCTATCACGCGCTCGATCCGGAGACCTACTTCTGGGCGCACGCGACCTTCCTCGAGACCATGCTGTACGGGACCGAGACGTTCATCCGGCCTCTCAGCGAGGCCGAGAAGCGCCGGATCTACGAGGAGTCCAAGACCTGGTTCCGCCTGTACGGGGTGAGCGACCGGAGCATGCCCGAAGACTGGGAGGCCTTCCAGGCGTACTGGAAGCACATGCTCGAAGAGGTCATCGTCCCGCACAAGACCGCCCGCTACGGCGTCGGCTACGCCACCAAGGGCCTGCCCGCCCCGCCCAAGGTCCCGGCCAAGCTGTGGCGTACGGTCTCGCCGCCGCTCAACTCCGTGGCCCGCTTCATCACGGTGGGCGGCATGCATCCCCGCATGCGCGAGCTCCTCAACCTGCCGTGGAGCGCCGCCGACGAACGCCGCTATCAGCGCTTCGCAGCCGGAGTACGACGGCTCAACCGCGCCTGGCCACTGCTGCCAGAGGCCGTCCGCTACCTCCCGCAGGCGAGAGCAGCCTTCCGCCGCAACGGCCGCCCCCGCTAGGGGACGGCCGTCTTCGCTGGGGTGGGTCAGGTGCGGATGCGGGCGTCGTAGGACTTGCGTGCGTCCGTGTCGTACTCCAGGAAGATTTTGTCGAGGCCGTAGCGGCGCGCGATGGCCTGCTTGAGGCGGTCCGGGAAGAGACCGCCCAAGCGGATCTGGGCGGCGAGCTTCGCCGGGACGGTGACCTGCGCGCGGGGCCTGCCGACGAGCGCGACGACGGCCGCCGCGATGTCCTCGGGCTCGGCGTTCTTCTGGCCCTTGGGGCTGCGGGTGCCCGCGATCAGGTCGGTGTTGGTGAACGTGGGCAGCACCGCCGAGACGTGGACGCCGCGCTCCTGTACCTCCAGCCGCGTGGCCTCGGTGAACGCGATGACGGCGGCCTTGCTCGCGTTGTAGAGGGCCAGTCCGGGCGTCGGCAGCACGCCCGCGATCGAGGCGATGTTGATGACGTGGCCGTGTCCGCGCGGGAGCATGCGGTCAAGGGCGAGCTTGGTGCCGAGCATGACGCCGTGCACGTTGATGTCCATGCACCGGCGCGCGTCGGCGTCGCTCTCGGCCGTGACCGGGCCGATCGGCATGATGCCCGCGTTGTTGACGAGCACGTCGAGCCCGCCTGTCTCGGCCTTGCCTAGGAACGCCTCGAACGACTCGCGCGAGGTGACGTCGACCGTGAACGCCTGGACGCCGAGCCGGTCGCCGGCCTCCTTGGCGGCCTCCTCGTCGATGTCACCGATCACGACCGTGGCGCCCTTGGCCTTCAGCGCGCGGGCGGTGGCGAAGCCGATGCCGCGCGCCGCGCCGGTGATGGCGATGACCTTGCTCATGAAATCAACTCCAGTTTGACGGGCAGCCCGTCCTTGGGCGACGGCAGTGAGGTCGTGTCGAGCGGCCACTCGTACCGCGCGGGCACACGCCACCGGTACCGCTGGACGAACTGGTGCAGGATGCTCTTGACCTGCATCCCGGCGAAGTGCATGCCGATGCACTTGTGCGCGCCGCCGCCGAACGGCGCCCACGCGTACTTGTGGACCTTGTCCTCGCGGCGGTCGTCGGCGAAGCGTTCGGGGTCGAACCGTTCGGGGTCCGGCCACCACTGGCGCATGTGGTGGTTGGTCAGCGCCGGAACGACGACGGTCGTCCCGGCGGGGATGTGGTAGCCGAGGATCGAGGTGTCCTTGACGACCCGCCGCGGCAGCGCGGGCACGGGGGCCAGCAGCCGCGTCGCCTCCTTCATCACCAGGTCGATCGACTTGAGTTCGGCGAGGTCGTCGAACTCCAGCACCGGCTTTCCGAGGGCCGACGACTCCTCCCGCACCCGTTCCTGCCACTCGGGGTACTTGGCGAGGTAGTACGCCATCGTCGTGAGCGTGATCGTGGTGGTGTCGTGCGCCGCCATCAACGCGAAGATCATGTGGTTGACGACGTCGTCGTCGGTGAAGCGATGGCCGTCGTCGGTCTCCGCCTGGCACAACGCGGCGAACAGGTCGTCGCCGCCGTCGCGCCGCTTGGCGGGCAGGTGCGCACGGAAGAAGGCCTCCAGTTCCTTGCGCGCCCTGAGGCCCTTGTGCCAGCGCAGCCCGGGCACCGGGAAGCGCACGTAGGCGGTGCCGGCGCGGACGGCGTCGATGAACGCGCCGTTGACCCGGTCGGCCTCGGCACGTTCCAGTTCCACGCCCATGAAGACGTCCGTCGCCAGGTCGAGCGTGAGCTGCTTGAGGTGGTCGTACACCTTGAACCCGCCGCCCGGCCGCCAGGCGTCGAGGCCCTTGCCGATCCCGGGCGCCATGGCCTCCATGTAGGAGCGCAGCCGCGCCTGGGTGAACGCCTGCTGCATGATGCGCCGGTGGTGCAGGTGCTCCTCGAAGTCCAGCAGCATGATGCCGCGGTTGAAGAACGGCCCGATGAAGTAGCTCCAGGCGGGTCCGTTCGAGAACGCCTTGTCCCGGTTGACCAGCACCACTTCGGCGGCCTCGGGTCCCTGAACGGTGACGATCCGCTGGCCGAGCAGCCAGCCCCAGGAGACCGGGCCGAACTGTGCGTACCGCTTCCGGGCGACCCCGAACGGGTTGCGCATGACCTGGACCGTGTTGCCGATGTACGGGAGGCCGGGTGCTCCGACCACCGGCTTGAGGTCACTGCCTCGGGGTGGTGCTGCGAGGATGCTCGTGCCCATGGGCCCTCCGGGCGCCCGGCCGCGCCGGACGTGCAACAGATGTGCGGAATATGTAGCTTTGTTGTAACGCACACGACGACCGGATGTCCAGATCAGCGGACCTTGGCGGCGGACTGGTTGCGGATGATGCGGCGGCGCGCGGTGTCGGTGAGGAGCCGGTACGCGCCGGAACGGTCGCGGTAGTACGTACGCCCGTCGGCGGGCACCGGAACGCCCTCGTCGCGCAGTGGCGCCGTGCGCAGACGGCGTCCGGCGGTGACCGGGATGTCGTCCACGACCCGGACGACCGCGGGACGCAGCTCCGGCTCCACCCGCAGCAGCGCCTCCGACAGGTCGACCGGCCTGATCTCGCCGTCGCCGCGCAGGGTGACGGCGGCCGCGGCCATCTCGGTGTCGCCGAACGGGATGCCGTAGACGGCGACCGCGTCGATGTAGGGCAGATCGCCGAGGGCGTCGCGGATGGGGCCCGGCGGCACGATGCCCTCGGCCGTGCGGATCAGCTCGGCGTCCCGGCCGACCAGCCAGAAGTCCCCGTCGGCGTCGCGCCGGAACAGGTCGCCGGTGATCGTCCAGGCGTCCTCGGGCCGGAACACCCCGCGCACCACCCGGGCGGTCGTGGCGACCCGTCCCGGCTTGACCCGCGCGACCAGCATGCCGATCTCGTTCGGCTCGCATTCCTGGGCGAAGCCGTCCGGTCCCTCGATGAGGCGCCCGTTCTCCAGCTCGTAGCGCGCGAGCCGTACCTCGGCGCTGCCGGGCAGCGGGCGGCCCAGCGAGCCGGGCTTCTTGCCGCTCAGGTTGACCAGGATCGCCTCGACCTCGGTGGTGGCGTAGAACTCCAGCACGCGCGCGGGCGCGAACCGGTCCTCGACCCGCCGCCACAGCCCGCGCGGCATGCCGGAGCCGATGAACAACCGCACCGGATGGTGCCGTTCGCCCGGATGCGGCGGCGCGTTCACCAGGTCGCGCAGCAGCGACCAGGTGTACGAGGCGACGGTGACGCCGTAACGCCGCGCCTCGTCCCAGAACGTCTCCGGGTCGTACGCGCTGGCCAGCGCCAGGCGGGCGCCGCCCGCGACGGCTCCGCCGAGGCTCATCATCAGCGCGGACGGATGATGCAGCGGCGTGATGCTGAAGACCGTGTCGGCCGGGGAGAGCGCGGCCGACGAGGCGGTGCCGAACGCCGACAACGCCCAGCGCCGGTTGGTGATGCGGCTCGCCCGCAGGTGTTCGCCGTCTCCGGTGAAGATCACGAACGCGGTGTCGCCCGCGCGACCGGGGTTGGGCCGGTACCAGCCGGGCAGCGGGACCTCGTCCGGGTCGATGCGTTCCATGTCCGTGAGCGGCAGCCCGAGGTCGCGCTCCCCTCCCCCGCCGCCGAGCAGGTAGCACGGCACGTCGCCGGAGAGCTCGCAGGCGCGCGAGGCGTTCTGCGGGTCGGCCACGATCCGGGTGACACGGCCGAGATGGATCTCACGCGCCAGGTCGCCGTCGGGCCGGTGCAGCACCGCGACCGCGCCGAGGCGGCTCAGCGCGGCGACGAGCGCCAGCGCGCTCGGCCTCGTCTCCATGTAGACGCCCACCGCGTCGCCCTGCCGGACGCCGATGCTGATGAGCCCGCGCACGACGGCGTCGATGCGCTTCTTGGCCGCGCCCTGGGTGTGCGCCCGCCCCTGGTAGAGGAAGAAGACGTCGTCCGGCGCCCGCCGTGCGTGCTCGTCGAGGAGCAGCCCGAGCGACATGCGGGTGTCGGACTGGATGCGTTCGAGACGGGCGAGGCGCGGCAGGTTCTGCGCGGCCTCACCGGCGAGCTGGCGTCCGCCGCGTACGGCACGGGAGACCGTCACCGCGGCCGAACGCACGGCACTCGCGCCGACACCGGTCGCGAGCTGCACGCCGTAGCCGACCGTCCCGCCGGGCGGGCTCGCGGTCGACGCACCCTCCTCGCCCTCGACCGGCACGACGATCTCGGGCAGGTCGGCCTGCCCGGCGCGCCACTTCGCCCAGCCGGCGACGGCGGGCCACGTCTGCGCCATCGCGAGCGTGCCCACCACCAGGCCGAAGTGCCCGGCGCGCAGGGACGCCTCGTACACCCTGGCCCGTGGCGCCGCCCGGCGGATGCCGCGCACCATCGGCGGCGGCGCGATCTCGTCGACCTCGCCGACGAACGTCAGCACCGGGCACGAGATGTCGGCCAGCGTCACGAGGCGGTCGCCGATGACGAAGCCGCCGGTGAGCATCCGGTTGTGCTGGATGAACTGCCGCAGGAACTCCGCCAGCGCGGGTCCCGGCCAGGCCACCCAGCCCTCACGTTCGAGGAAGCGCCGCTGGCGCTCGCGCGGCGCGAGCCGTTCCCGGTCGTGCAGCTGCCGGATGAAGTCGATGCGGCTGCGCACCGACTTGACCGGGCTGAGCAGCTGGAACCCGGTGCGCGTCACCCATCCCGGCACCGCGACGCTGCCGAGCAGCCGGTCGGGGATGCGCCCCGCGCCCTCGGCGGCGACCCAGCTCGGCAGCCCGAACGGCAGCCCGACGCTGATGTCGGCGGGGCTGCCGAACGTGATCAGTGACGCGATGCCCTCGCTGCGGCGGTACGCGGCGGCCTGGTAGACGAACATGCCGCCCTGCGAGTAACCGGCGAGGTGCACGTCCTGGCCGGTGGCGTCCCGGATGCGGTCGATCGCGTCGCTCACCGCCAGCACGTGGTCGGTGACGGTGCGCTCCAGCCCGCCCGGCTCGCGTTCGGGCGCGCCGAAGTCGATCACCCATGGATCGACGCCGAGCTCGCTCAGCACACCCACCGCGCTCACCCGCGAGGAGATGTCGTACACCTCGGCGGTGATCATCAGCGGCGGTACGAGCAGCACCACGGGCCCCGCGCCCTCCGGGAAGTAGTGCCGCAGCCGGTAGATCCGTTGCTCCGTCACCACTTCGAACGGCGAGGCGTCGGCGTCCGTATCGAGGTCGAGCCCGCCGAACCGCGCCACCTCCAGCGCGTTCTGGGCGGTGGAACCCAGGCGCGAGCCCAGGCGGAGGAGCGCTTTGGCAACAGGGGGCATCGTGCCATGTTGTCCGTTGCGGACAGGTTTAGCAATAAGTGATCAGACGACCCGCGCGCCGGGCATCTTCCCAGCCTGGAGCCGTTCCCACATGAACCTGCGGCGCGGCTTCCCGCTGGAGGTGCGCTGGATCAGGCCGGTGCCGACCACGACCGTGACCTCGACGCCGTCGTCGCCCAGCCGCCGGCGCAACATCTCGCGCACGCCCGGCGCCCACGAGTCGTCGGTCGTCTCGGCGAACAGCGCGAGCCCCTTCTGGCCGGCCCCCGGGACGGCGGTGACCACGATGCGGCCCTTGCCCAGCCGCGTCACCTCGGCGATCTTGGCTTCGAGGTCCTCCACGTACACCGAACGGCCGCGCACCTTGATGCTGTCGCCCATCCGGCCGAGCACGAAGAGCTGGCCCTCGTGGAAGAACCCGGCGTCGCCGGTGAAGACCTTGCCGTCGGCGAAGCGGGTCGACTTGCCCTCGGCCCCGGCGTAGTAGCCCGGACACGCCGACTCGCCGCCCACGACGATCTCGCCCAGGCACCCTTCGGGCAGCTCCCGCCCATCGTCATCGACGATCGTCACAGGCACGTCCTCCTGAGGCGTGCCGCACCCGACCACCCAGCCGGTCTTCGCGCCCACCGACTGCGGCCCCAGCTCGTGCTGCTCCAGAATCCGCACCGGCTGCCCGAACGCGAGCGACTCGTTGTCGGGACGTACCGCCAGCGGATCGCGCTCCGCCTCGTCCAGCGTGACCAGCAAGGTGGTCTCGGCCATGCCGAACGCGGGCTTGAACGCCGTGCGCGAGAACCCGAACGGCTCCAGCAGCTCGGCGAAGACCTCCAGCGAATGCGGGTCGATCGGCTCGGCCCCGATGATCGCGGTCTTCCAGCCCGAGAGGTCCACGCCCTCCAGCTGCTCGGGCTTCACGCGCCGCGCCACGTAGGCGTAGGCGAACGGCGGTGCCGCGGTGTGCCGGGCCTCAGCGAAACAGCGAATCCACCGGGCAGGGTCGCGAATGAAATGGTCAGGCCGCATCAGCTTCAGCTGAGCCTGCCGCGCGATCGGCGTGAGGAAACATCCGATGAGACCCATGTCGTGGTACAGCGGCAACCACGAGGCGACGGTGTCCTGCTCGGCGAACCCGGCGCTGCGCGCGATGAGCTCCGCGTTCGCCTCCAGGTTGTCCCAGGTGACCATGACGCCCCTCGGCGCGCCGCTGGAACCCGAGGTGAACTGCAGCAACGCCAGCTCGCCCACCGGCTGCACGTCGGCCTCGGCCTCGGCCTGCCGGGGCTCCCACGGCTCTCCCGGCACCCCGGCCTGCTCCATGGCACGGGCCGCGAGCGGCGCCAGATCACCCGAGGCGACCGTCAGCACCGGCCGGGCCTGGCGCAGGATGGCCGCCACGTGCGCCACGTAGTCGTCGCCGTCCTGGAACAGCGGCGGTGTGACCAAACACACGGTCGCGCCCGCCGCCCAGACGCCGTAGTACGTCTCGATGCACGTGAAGTCGGTCGGCAGGATCATGCACACCACGTCGCCGGGCCGGACGCCCGCCTCCATGAGCGCGGCACCCGTACGCCGCGCGGCCGCCGCCAGCTCGCCGTAGTCGCGGAACTCCCAGCCTCCGTCGTCGCCGGCCAGTTGGACGCCTCGTCGGGGGTTCGGCTTGTCCAGCCAGTCGCGCAACGCAGATGTCATGCGGGGGTCCCTTCACGTGTGACTCGCGGGTAACTTCACCAGGAGGCCCGCTTCGGCGTCAACTGGAAAGGGCTTGTCAGGACGGTGACAAGCCCGTCGCGCAAATTCTGCACACCAAGCGATATTCTGACCATTCGCCCCATTGTTACCGTCACCCCCATGGTGATCCGGCGAGCCGCCGCGCTGACGATCGGCGTCCTCCTCGGCGCCGCCCTCCTCGTTCAACCGGCCCAGGCGACGGTCAGCGAGAAGCGGGTGAGCGCCCGGATGCTGGAGCTCACCGTGAAGTCCAAGGCCATGCGCAAGACCCTCAAGGTCCGCCTGCTCGTTCCCAAGGGCTGGTCGCGCAAGGCCAAGCGCACCTGGCCGATCGTGTGGGCGCTGCACGGCGGCAACGACCGCTACACCGCCTGGTCCAAGAAGACCGACATCGCCGCCCTGGCCGCCCGCCGCCAGGTCCTCGTCGTCATGCCCGAAGGCGGCTACGCGGGCGGCTACACCAACTGGTGGAACTACGGCTTCGGCGGCGGCCCGGCCTGGGAGACGTTCCACCTCACCGAGCTGCGTTCAATCCTGGAGAAGCGCTACCGAGCGGGCTCGAAGCGCGCGGTGCTGGGCCAATCCTCGGGCGGCTACGGCGCGTTGATCTACGCGGCCCGCCACCCCGGCATGTTCCGCTTCGCCGCCTCGTACAGCGGCTACGGCTCCACCTTGACGAACGGGGCGCCCGACGTCCTGATGACGGGCCTGTCCGGCCTCGGCCCGTTCACCGACAAGTACGCGATGTGGGGCCACCCGATCCTCCAGCGCCACATCTGGGCGGCCCACGACCCGGTATCGAAGGCCGCCGGCCTACGCGGCACGAAACTCTTCGTCTCCGTGGCCCGCCATGGCGTCAAGGGCCCGCTCGACCCCCCGACCGCCCAAGCCGCCGACCCGGCCGAGGCGTTCTGCTGGTACACCATCCAGCCGTTCCTCAAGCGCCTGAAGCAGCTGAAAATCCCGGTGACAACGCACCTCTACGCCAAGGGCACCCACACCTGGCCCTACTGGAAATACGAACTACACCGCTCCTGGCCCCTCATCATGAAATCCCTAGGCGCCTAGCCACCACCCGCCAGCCGAGCAGCACCGCCCCGGTGAAAAGCGTCGCAACAACCACAAACGCGAAGGCCGTGCCCTGCCCGGAGACCGCCCGGAGCACCATCCCCACACCAACGGTCGCCGCCCACACCCCCACCCCGACCGGCACGACCCCAAACGGCGCACGCCAGGCACGCGTAAGCCCCCACCCCAAGGCGAGCCCCACCAGGAACGGCCAAGCCGTCCCCACAAACCCACCCAAGCTCGCACCCTCATCATGATTGGCCCGCCCAATCACAACAAAAACCATCACGCAACAAACATCCAAACCCGCAGCCCCAACAACCCTCCGCATCCCACCAGGCTATCGACCCACAAAGAAGCCAACCCCGAACCCCGTGAACTGGGACAAGGACGAAGCCCCAGAGGCGCCGCAAGCAGAACCCGCAAGAGACGAGGCCCCATGGGGTGCCGGGCGAGATTCCCCTACGAAGGGCGAACCCAAGGGCCTGCCGAGGGCGGAGCCGCCGCAAGGACGGGAACCACGGGGGCGCTCGGGACGGAGCCCCCACGATGGCGGACCCCAGGGGGCGGGAGCCCAGGCGAAGAGCGAAACCCCAGCAATGACGGACTCCACGAAGCTGCCGGAGGCGTAGCCCGCTGGGAAGGGCGGAGCCCCTGCGAAGGGCGAGCCCTACGGGGTTCCGGGAGCGGAGCCCCACCAGGTGGCGGACCCCGAGAGAGGGCGAAGCCCTACGGGGGTGCCGGGGGCGAAGCCCCTGCAAAAGGGGCGGAGCCCCGAGAGAGGGCGAAGCCCCGAGAGAGGGCGAAGCCCGATGGGGGTGCTGGGGGCGGAGCCCCTGCAAAAGGGGCGGAGCCCCGGCGAGGGGCGAAGCCCGAGCAAGGGGCAAGCCCCGGCGAGGGGCGAAGTCCCGAGAGAGGGCGAAGCCCTACGGGGGTGCCGGGGGCGAAGCCCCTGCAAGGGGGCGAAGCCCCTACGAAGGGCGGAGCCCGAGCGGGGGCGGAGCCCCGAGGGGGTGCGGGGGCGGAGCCCCTGCATCGGGGGTTCCAGGGGGTCGTCCCCCTGGGGGAAATGGCGAAGGGGTTGGCGGCTCACGCTTTTTGTGAGCACACCAACCCCAAACCCAGTAGCGGGGGCAGGATTTGAACCTGCGACCTCTGGGTTATGAGCCCAGCGAGCTACCGAACTGCTCCACCCCGCGGCGGTGAGTTAACTCTATAGCGTCTGGAGGGTGAACGCGAACTGATTGCGGGGGCGCGTAGGGCGGCGGTGAGCATCTCGATGAGTTCGGCCACGAACGTGTCGTGGTCGAGGAGGGAGTCGTATCGGCTGGTGCGGTCGGCGAGGGCCGCGGTGAGGAAGGCGATGACGACGGCGATGCGTTCGAGGGCGACTGGTTCGGGGAGGTGGGTGCGGCAGGCGTCTTCGAGCAGGTGGAGTTGTTTCGCGATCGCCGTGTCCTGGATCAGCGCGGGCGGGGTGTGGGTGCGTACGCCGGAGTGCCGGGCGACTTGGACGACGATCCGCAGGAAGTCGCGTCCTTCTTCGGTTTTGAGTTCGTCGGCTACGGGTTCGACGATGGCGGCGACGACGGCTCGCAGGTCGGTGGGGTCGAGGGTGGCGAGTGCCGTGGTCCGGGCGGGTTCCATGCGGTCGACGCCCGCGCGGAGGATCGCTTCGAGGAGGCCGCGGCGGGAGCCGAAGTGGTAGGTGATGGCCGAGTCGTTGCTCTGCCCGGCGAGCGCCACGATGTCGCGGGTGCGGGCGGCGTCGATGCCTTCGCGGGCGAAGAGGCGGGCTCCGGCCCGCATCAGCGATTCCTTGGTCGCCCTTGCGTCTCTCGGCACCCGATGATACTAACAGGGGGCGTTAATAACGGGAGGCGTTAGATGTACGACCCGTTCGACCCGAGCTTCCAGGCCGACCCGTACCCCGCCTACCGGTGGCTCCGTGACGACGAACCCGTGCACCGGCACGACGAACCGCCCTTCTGGGCGCTGTCGAGGTTCGCCGACGTCTGGGCGGCGGTGCGTGATCCCGAGACGTTCTCCTCAGCGCAGGGCCTGACGTTCTACCCGGACGAGATCGGCACGCTGGGGCTCGTCCCGACGATGGTGATGCTCGACCCGCCCCGGCACACCAAGCTGCGGCGACTCATCGGCCACGGCTTCACACCGCGCCGCGTCGCCGCCCTCGAAGGCCTGCTGCGCGAGTTCGTCCGGGACCGGCTCGACGAGATGGAACGCAGGTCGGCCGACGGCGAGCCGGTCGATCTCCACCGCGACTTCTCCTCGCCGCTCCCCACGTTCGCCCTCGCCCACCTCCTCGGCGTGCCGGCGGCCGACCGCGCCCGCTTCGACCCGTGGGTGTCCGCGCTGACGACGTCGCAGGACGAGGGGGTCCTGAAAGGCGGCGCCGTCGAGGCCGTGGCCGAGATGTTCGCCTACTTCACCGACGTGGTGGCGGCCCGGCGCGCCGATCCCACGGACGATCTCATCAGCGCGCTCACCATGGCCGAGCTCGACGGCGAACGCCTCACCGACTGGGACATCCTCGGCTTCTGCTTCGTCATGGTCGCCGGGGGCAACGACACCACGGGCAACCTCATCTCGCACGCTGTCGCGCTTCTTGATGGTCACCACGCCCAGCGCGAGCGGCTCGTCGCCGACCCGGGCCTCGTCCCGAACGCGCTGCTGGAGTTCCTGCGTCTCGAAGGCTCGGTCCAGGCGTTGGGCCGTACGACCACCAGGCCCGTCACCCTGCACGGCGTCGAGATCCCGGCGGGCGAGAAGGTGATGATGCTGTACGGGGCGGCCAACCGGGACGAGCGCGAGTTCGGCCCCACGGCCGGCACCCTCGACATCACGCGCGAGATCCCGCGTCATCTGGGGTTCGCGACCGGCGTGCACTTCTGCATCGGATCTCACCTGGCCAAACTGCAGGCCCGCATCGCCCTCGAAGAGCTCTACGCGCGCCATCCGCACGCGGGAGTCGACCTCGGCAACGCGAAGCGGATCTCCTCGCCGTTCACCCGTGGCTGGGTCACGCTGCCCGCCACCGGCATCCGGTCACGCTAGCCGCCACCGGCATCCAGCCGGCGGACGCAGGAACCCGTCTCCGGATCCTGCCCGTCGAAGACCAGCGCCGCCCTAGCCCGGCGCCGCGTCCCCTTGGGCGCCTCCAGCCCGCCCAGGTGCCGGGCGGTCCCGATCACCACGGCGGAGCGCGGGTCGTCGGCCGTCTGCACCGGGAGCCGGGTCTCCTCGCGCATGACATCGGCCAGTCCGTGCAGCAACGCGCCGCCCCCGGTGAGCGCGATCCCCCGGTCCATCAGGTCGCCGGACAGCTCCGGCGGGCAGTGCTCCAGAACGTTTCGCACCGTGGCCACGATCGCCGTGATCGGCTCGGCCGCGGCCCGCGCGACCTCCTCGGCGTCCAGCGCGACGGCGCCGGGAAGCCCGCTGGCCTTCCACCGGCCGGTGAGCGCGACACCGCCCGACGCGTCGGTCGTGTGCTGCTCGTCGGTCTGCTCGCCGATGAGCATCGCGTACTCCGACCGCACGTACGAGGCGATCGCGCGGTCGACGTCGTTCCCGCCCACGCGCGCGGTGTGGGCCAGGACGACGCCGCCCACGGAAAGGATCGCGACGTCCGTCGTGCCGGCCCCGATGTCGACCGTGAGGACCGCCCTGGCGTCCCCGATGGTCAGCCCGCAGCCGAGCGCCGCCGCGACGGGCACCTCGACGAGATGCACCGAACGCGCGCCGGCCCGGTAGGTCACGTCCATGACCGCCCGACGTTCCACGTCCGTCGCGCCGCTCGGCACCGCGACGGCCAGGCGTGGCGGCGCGACCCGGCCCCATCGGTTCGCCCGCGCTATGAAGTGCCGCAGCATGCTCTCGGCGAGGCCGAAGTCCGCGATCGCCCCGTTCCGCAGCGGATGCTCGACCGCGACCGCGGCGCAACCGGCCATCCGCCGCGCCTCGGTACCGGCGGCGACCACCCTGCCCGACTCCACGGCGACCACGGAGGGCTCGTCGATGACCAGCCCCTTGCCCAGCACGAAGAGGCGGGCGTTCGCCGTGCCCAGGTCAATCGCGATGTTCCTGCTGAGCATCCCCATGCATCAGGCCCTTGCCGATCCGACGTTGTACGCGACATACCCGCTGGGTCGATCTTTCAGGTCCGTGGCTTGTCAAGACGACACCAAAGATCGCCGTCCCCCGTTCACCCCGATCACCACTGCCGCCGCCAGGACGACCAGCACGGGCAGGAACGCGAGCCGGAACGTTCCAGTCAGGTCGAGCACCAGCCCGACCACCACCTGGGCGAAGACCGCGCACGCGAACCCGGCGGTGTTGACCACGCCCGCCGCCGTGCCCGACCGGTGCGCCGGGTTGGCCGTACGGGCCAGATCGAACACCAGCGGCCCGCCACCTCCGCCGCCGCCCACCAGGAGCAGCACCACGACGACGAGAGGCAGCGGCATCGGCTGCGGCACCGCGACCAGAGCCAGCCATGCCACCAGGGACAGGCCGAGCCAGGTGCCGATCACCGCCTCCCGCCGCGCCGCGTTCCCCGCGATGACGCGTCCGCCCGCGAAGCTCACCACGGCCATCGCCAGCGGGCAGAGCATCAGCAGGCCGCCCGCCTCGCCCGCCGACAGGCCCTGCCGCGTCAGCCACGGACCACCCCACAACGCACTGAAGGCAACGAACTGCCCCATCAGCACGAAGTGCCCCCAGAAGGCCCGCCGCGTACCCGCCAGCGCCCACGCCCGCCGCACCGCCAGCCCAACGGGCTCGACCGGGGCGACTGCGCCTCGTACCGTCGCTTCGCCGTCGCGTGCCGCCGGCTGGCCGTCACGTACGCCGAACGCGGTCACCACCGCGATCACCACCGTGAGACCCGCAGCCCCCGCGAACGTCCCCGTCCATCCCCACGAATGCAGCATCGCGGTCAGCGGCAGGGCCGAGACGACCTGGCCCAACGCCCCCATCAACCCCGTCAGCCCTGCGACCAGCGCATACTGCCGCGGAAACCACCGGGCCGCCAGCTGCAGCGTGGACACGAACATGAACGCGTCACCGAAGCCGGTCAGCGCACGGGCGGCCAGCCCCTCCCACAAGGACCCGCTCATCGACAGCAACAGCGCGCCACCCGCCAGCGCCAGCGCCGCCATGGTGAGAACGCGGCGCGGCCCCCAGCGGTCGGCGACCAGGCCCGCCGGGATCTGCAACGCCAGATAGACACCGAGTTGCAGGCCCGTGAAGAGCCCGAGGGCGCCGGGCCCCACGTGGAACCGTTCCGCGGCCTGGTCCGCCGCCACACTCAGGCTCGTGCGATGGAAGAGCGCCACCAGGTAACAGAGCGCGCCCAGTCCCCAGTAGAGCCAAGCCCGCCGCATGACACTCCCGAGATAGATGCGAGATAGATGCAAGGAAGGATACGTACGGCAGTATGAGTCCATGACCCCGGCTGCCGCGGACCGCGCCTACGAACACGTCAGGGAACGCCTGCTGAGCGGCGACTACCTCGGCGGCGAGCTCCTGACCGAGGGCGAGATCGCCACCGCGCTCGACCTTTCCCGGACGCCGGTGCGCGAGGCGTTCCTCCGCCTCCAGGCCGAGGGTTTCCTGCGCCTTTATCCCAAACGGGGAGCGCTGGTCGTACCCGTACGCCCAGGCGAAGCCCGTCACGTCATGGAGGCCCGGCTCCTCCTGGAACGCCACGCCCTGGACACTGTCGCCGCCGAAGGCCCCGAAGCTCTCCGCCGCCTAGGCGAAGCCCTCGCTTCCGAGCCCGCCGCAGGCGACACGATTCCGCCCGATCTGCACACGGCCGACCGGGCGTTCCACGTTCATCTCGTCAAGGCCGCAGGCAATCCCGTTCTGGCCGACATGTACGAAAGCCTGCGCGACCGCCAACTCCGCATAGCCGCGGTAGCCACCGGCACGAAAGAACGAGCCGAACACGTCACGGCCCAACACCGAGCAATAGCCGCCGCCTTGGCCAAAGCCGACGCCGCCACAGCGCGAAGCCTCCTCCACACCCACATCAATCAGACTTTGAGAGCCCTGACCGACCGAACAGACCTGACCCCTTAGAACACTCGGACGCGGACGCGCGCATTCAAGCCGGCGAAATCACTGGAGTAGCAGGGACGCCCCCATAAATGCGACGCGCGCTAGCCACAGCCCAACGCGCAAACGGCGCCCCGTACAGGCCCGCGGCCTGTTCTAGGCCCTCTGCGGAACGGCTTCTTCTAAGGAAGAGCGAGTGGCCAATGGCTCACGTTCCCTAGGAGCAGACCCCAACCCACACACGGGGGTTCCAGGGGGTCGCCCCCTGGGAGAAATGGCGAAGGGGTTGGCGGCTCACGCTTTCCGTGAGCACACCAACCCCAAACCCAGTAGCGGGGGCAGGATTTGAACCTACGACCTCTGGGTTATGAGCCCAGCGAGCTACCGAACTGCTCCACCCCGCGGCGATGTCTTAACTCTATGGCATGCGGGGTGCGGGACCAAATCGGTTCAGCCGGCGGGGCAGGCGGGCAGGTCGTTCTTGCCCGCGTTGAGGGACTCCAGGGACTTGATCGCGCCGTCCAGCGTGTCGGCTCGGACGAGGCGGAGGCCGTCGGGACGGGCGTCCACGGCGTCGGCGCAGTTGTCCTTGGGCGTGAGGAAGACCGTGGCGCCGGCCTGGCGGGCGGCGATCATCTTCTGCTGGATGCCGCCGATCGGGCCGACCTTGCCCTCGGGGGTGATGGTGCCGGTGCCGGCGATGAACTTGCCGCCGGTGAGCGAGCCCGGTGTGAGCTTGTCGACGATGGCGAGCGAGAACATCAGGCCGGCGCTGGGGCCGCCGATGTCGCCGACGCTGATGTCGACCTTGAACGGGAACTTGTACTGGTCGCTCAGTTCGATGCCGACCACCGCGCGCTCGGCGCCGCCGGGGGGGCGCACGGCGACGGTCGTGAGGGTGATCTTCTGCTCGGCGCCGCCGCGCTTGAAGGTGATGGTCACCGGGTCGCCGATCTTGCGCTTGGCCATCAGCTCACTGACCTGCGCGACGCTGGTGACCTTGGCGCCGTCCACGGCGATGATCTCGTCAGCGGGCTTGATCTTGCCGTCGGCGGGCTTGCCCTTCTGCACGGCGTCGACCAGAACCTGGGTGGAGATCGGGACCTTGAGCTGGGTGAGCGCGGCGGCCTCGGCGTTCTGCTGCGAGTCGCGCATCTGGCGGGTGTTCTCGGCGTCGACCTGCTCCTGCGTCTCCTTCTTGGGGAAGATCGTCTCCTCGGGGACGATCGCCACGTCGTCGTCGATCCAGCCGCGCAGCGCGGTGAAGAGGTCGATGCGGGCGCCGGGGCCGCCCCGGTAGGTGACCGTCGTGAAGTTCAGGTTGCCGGAGACCGGATAGACCTCACGACCGTCGATCTTGACCAACGGCTGGCCCTTGTCGTTCTGGCCCAGGGTGTTGCTCGTCGGGCCGGGCATCAGCGCGACGTAGGGCACCGGCATGAACGAGCCCACGAGGGCGAAGACGAGTACGAGCACGCTCGTGAGCGTGAGCGTGGCGGCGCGGCGAGACATGTCGGAAACTCTATGCGCAGCCGGGCCCTAGCAGGCTCCGACCCACTCGTCGCCGCCGTCCTCGAACAGCTGGTGCTTCCAGATGGGCACCTGGGCCTTCAGATCGTCGATCAGCCGGCGGCAGGCCTCGAACGCCTCGCCGCGGTGCGGGCAGGACGCCGCGACCACCACGGCGAGATCGCCTATCTCCAGGTCACCGACCCGGTGCACGGCCGCGATGGCCTTGACCGGATAGTCCGAGACGACCTTCTCCATGACGGCGCGCAGCTCGCGTTCGACGGTCGGGTGGGCGCTGTAGGACAGCCGGCGGACCGCCCGGGCATGGTCGGAGTCACGAACGGTGCCGACGAAGACGGTGGTGCCGCCCGCGCCGGGATCGCCGACCGCGTTGAAGACCTCGTCGACCGACAGGGGCGTCTCGCGAACGCCGATCAGCCGGATGACGTCCTCGGAAGCTATGACCTCGCTCACGTCACGCAGATTACCCCGCGGGCGAGCCGCCCCACCCACCAGCCACCCCGCTCACCAGCCTCATTTGGCCGGGCGGGGCCATTTCATACGATTAGGGGCGTTCGTCTGGTTCGTCTGGTTCGAACGTGGCGACGAGGGCCTCGGCGAGGGCGGGCACCAGGTCGGGGCCGACGAGGACCTCGTCGTCGGCGTCGTGACGGCGCAGCCGCAGGGCCGAATGGCGGGTGCCGTCGCGGAGCACGCCGACGACCATGCGGACGTCCTCGCGCTTGGGGTGCCCGGCGGCCCAGGCCGCGGCCTCCTTCTCGTCCTCGGGGATCTCTTCCTCGGCATCGGGCGGCAGGACGACCCGTTCGATCACCAGGGCGCAGCCCGCGACCGCCTCGGGCCAGGCGATCGTCGCGAGCGCCTCCTCCACGGCGTCGCCTTCGGGCAGCGCGGGCTGTTCCAGGGCGGCCAGCGTGTCCGCGTCCTCGGGCAGGTTGAGGTCGGCGGCCAGCTCGGGCTCGGCGCGCCGTAGTTCCGCGCTCTCCACCAGCGCGTACAGCTTCGGTGCGGTGTCCCATCCTTCCTGGGCGGAGTGGCGTTCGAGGTCCAGCACGACTTCTTCCAGAAGACTCACGTGGTCATCTTCCCCCCAATCCCTCGAAGGAAATGCTGGAACCCCCCGCCAAGTCGGTAAGTTGCATAGACAGCACCGGCTGTCCGCCGGTGAGCATGACCTGGAACGGAGAAGGCATTGACCTTCCGGACTCCCGGATTCGGGCGACGGCTCGGTACCGGCCGGACGCGGCTGGTGGTGCCGGTGCTGGTCGCGCTGGCAGTACTGCTTGTCGCGTTCATGGTGTTCACGTCCATCTGGACGAATTTGCTCTGGTATCGCTCGGTCGGCTTCTCGTCGGTCTACACGACGCAGTTGTGGGCCAGAGTGTTGCTCTTCTTCGGCGCGGGGCTGCTGATGGCGGTCGTCGTGGGCGCCAACATGGTGATCGCCTACAAGCTGCGCCCGGCCTACCGCCCCTTGTCGGTGGAGCAACAGGGCCTGGAGCGCTACCGCGCCGTCGTCGATCCGCATCGCAAGCTGATCGCGGGCGGGCTCCTCGGCCTGCTGGGCCTCCTGACGGGTTCGTCGGTGGCGGGCCAGTGGCCGGTGTTCCTGGCGTTCCTCAACAGGACGTCCTTCGGGATCGAAGACCCGCAGTTCCACAAGGACATCTCGTTCTACGTCTTCACCTACCCGTTCGTACGGCTGGTGCTGGGCGTGGTCTTCGCGACGGTCATCCTGTCGATCCTGGCTTCGGTGGCCGTGCACTACCTGTACGGCGGGCTGCGGTTGCAGGGCCCTGGTGACAAGGCCAGCGGTCCCGCGCGTGCCCACCTGTCGGTGCTGGTCGGGCTGTTCGTGCTGCTGAAGGCGTTCGCCTACTGGTTCGACCGGTACGGGCTGGCGCATTCCGAACGCGGCGTGGTGACCGGCGCGTCGTACACGGACGTCAACGCGCTGCTCCCGGCCAAGACGATCCTGGCCCTCATAGCCCTGATCTGTGCCGCGCTGTTCTTCGTCAACATCACGCGGCGCGGCATGATGCTGCCCGGCGTCGGCTTCACCCTGCTGGTGGTGTCGGCGATCCTGGTCGGCGGCGTCTACCCGCTGCTGATCCAGCAGTTCCAGGTCAAGCCGGACGAACTGGCCAAGGAACGCCAATTCATCGCGCGCAACATCGCCGCCACCCGCACCGCGTACGGGGTCGACGGGGTCAAACCGGAGGCGTACGGCGCCACCCCGACGACCGACTCCAAGAAGCTGACCGGCGAGTCGGGGCGGCTGCAGAGCGACGGCGTGCGCCTGCTCGACCCGAACGTGGTCGGCGAGACGTTCCAGCGGCTCCAGCAGGGCCGTAACTTCTACAAGTTCCCCGACCCGCTCGACGTCGACCGCTACAAGGTCGACAACAAGACGATCGACACGATCGTGGCGCTCCGCGAGGTCTCCGGGGCACCGGCCGGGCAGCAGAGCTGGGTGAAGGACCGGATGGTCTACACCCACGGGTACGGCTTCGTGTCGGCGTACGGCGACCGCATCGCGGCCGGCGGCAACCCGGACTTCGTCACCAAGGACATGCCGGTGTCCCCCGCCTCCAAGATCAAGATCGACAAGCCGCAGATCTACTTCGGCGAACGGTCTCCCGGCTACTCGATCGTCGGCGGCCAGGGCCAGCAGGAGCTCGACTTTCCCGACGACAAGAGCCAGGGCGGCCAGGCGTACACCCAGTACGAGGGCTCGCGCGGCGTGCCGATCGACTCGTTCTTCAACAAGCTGCTGTTCGCCACCAAGTTCCAGGAGAAGAATCTCCTGCTGTCCGGCGCGATCAAGCCCGGCGCGAAGATCCTTTACAACCGCAACCCGCGCGAGATGGTGCGGCGGGCGGCGCCGTGGCTGACGCTGGACGGCGACCCCTATCCGGCCGTCGTGAACGGCCGGGTCCTGTGGATCCTCGACGGCTACACCACGTCCAACGGCTACCCGTACGCCGAGCAGACGAGCCTCGGCGACGCCACCCGCGACACCGTCACCGACACGCGGTCGGCCGTCGCGAAGCAGGCGAACGACCGGATCAACTACATGCGCAACTCCGTCAAGGCGACCGTGGACGCCTACGACGGCACGATCCACCTCTACCAGTGGGACGAGAAGGACCCGGTCGTCCAGACCTGGATGAAGGTCTTCAAGGGCACGGTGGAGCCCAAGAGCGCGATCGACAAGGTGCCGGGGCTCAAGGACCACTTCCGCTACCCGCAGGACCTCTTCAAGGTGCAGCGCCGCATCCTGGCCAAGTACCACGTGACCGAGCCCGGGCCGTTCTTCAACGGCGAAGGCTTCTGGTCGGTGCCGGAGGACCCGGGCGCCAAGGGCAAGACGCAACCGCCGTACTACCAGACCCTGCGGATGCCCGGAGACAGCACTCCGCAGTTCTCGCTGACCTCGGTCTTCACGCCCCGCGGCCGAGGCAACCTGGCCGCGTTCATGGCGGTCGACACCAGCGTCGATCCCGCCCGTATCCGCGTCCTGGAGCTGCCCCGCAACTCGCTCGTCGACGGGCCGGAGCTCGTCCAGGGCTCGTTCGGCAGCGATCCGACCGTGCAGGCCCAGCTCCTACCGCTGAAACAGGCCGGTACCGCACTGGTCTACGGCAACCTGCTCACGCTGCCGTTCGCGGACGGGATCCTCTACATCGAACCGGTGTACGCAAAGGTCTCGGGTGGCACAGGCCAACAGCCTTACCCGATCCTGCGCAAGGTCATGGTGCGCTACGGCGAAAAGTCGGCCGCGGGAGACACCCTCGCCGACGCCCTCAAGGGGGTGTTCGGCGGCACGGGTGCCGTCACGCCGCCGACCTCGCCCACCCAGCCGGGCAAACCACAGACCGGTGGCCAGCTCAGCGCCGCCGCCCAGAAGGCGATCACGGACCTGCAGAACGCGGTCAACGCGTTCGAGGAGGCCCAGCGCAAGAACGACTACGCCGCCATGGGCGAGGCCTGGAAGCAGATCAAGGCAGCCCGCGACGCTCTGGCCGCAGCCCAGTCAGCCGCCGCCAAACCGCCCGCCACCTCACCGTCCCCAACCCCGACAGGTTCCCCCTCAACGTCCCCGAGCCCAAACAGCTAACGCCGACAGAACCCACCGTGTGGCCGGGCCGGCCTTCCCCGCCCGGCCACACACCGCACGTCCACGCACAGCGGCAGGTGGGTCAGCGGCGGCGTTTGCGGGCTCGGCGGATGGCGGCGGCGGCGCCGATGGCGGCTACCGTGGCGCCTGCCGCGGTGGCCATGGTGGCTTCCTTTCCGCCGACACGGCGGCCTACGACGGCGTGTCGGCCGGCGCCTTCGTCCATGAGCACGCGGAGCGCGGTGGCGTTGTCGTACGCGGGTTTCCAGCCGGCTGCGCGCAGGCGGGCGCCGTCGACCACCCACGGGTAGGTCACGTAGTGCAGGTCGGTGGCGGGCGCCGGGGTCATGCCGAGGCGGTGCAGGCGCTGAGCCATGCCGAACGTGACGGCGGCGGGAAGTTCGAAGCTTCGTTTGCCGGTGATCTCCGAAACCTCGTCCGAACCGAGCCAGCCCTCGCAGGCGACCGTCACGGGGCCGGTGACGCCGGAGACGACGACGACCTCAAGGGCAGCCGCCAGGTCCTCGACGTGGCAGAACTGCCAGGCGGGCGTGCTGCCCTTGACCGACAGCAGCCGCGGCGCCTCGAAATGGCGGGTCATCACGGTGTCGATGTCCGGGCCGACGAGGGCGGCGGGCCGTACGACCGTGAGCTCCAGGCCGGGATGGGCGAGCGGTGCGCCGGCGGCGAGATCCTCGATCTCCAGGAAGTCGCCCGCGATGCCGGTGTCGGCCTCGGCGAGGAGCGGCGCGTCCTCGTTCAGGGGCACGTCGTTGTCCGGGGCCGCGCCGTACACCATCGCGCTCGTCACCAGGATCACCCGGCGCACCCGGGCGGCGGCCGCGGCCGTCACGACGGTCTGCGCGCCGCGGACGTTGTGGGTACGGCGTTCGCGGGGATCGAGGTCCGGGGACTGCTCCAGGTCGGCGTGCACGATCACGTCCACGTCCGACAGCCGGTTCGACAGCAGTGGGTCGCGAATGTCCACGACACGCCAGGTGACGCCCGGCACATCGCCGCGCTGGCCGTCGATGGCGACGACCTTGCGGACTCCTTCGTCGGGTCGTGCGGCACGCTCGGCGAGCCGCGCGGCCAGCAGCCGCCCCGGCCCGGAGGCCGCGCCGGTGACGGCGACGACCGGGCCCTTGCTACGCCGAGGGCGAACCTTGCCCGTTGCCACGGAGGTGCCCCCTTCCTTGTGTACGCGAGTTCGCCAGGACCGGCTAACGTGGCCGGTATGAGCCCATCATGCCCAGGGGCGAACGTATGAGTGACACTCCGTTCGGCTTCAACCGTCCAGGGGACGGTGACGACGACACGCCGCAGGACCCGTTCAAGGCCATGGGCGGCGACATGCAGCAGTTCGCCGCCATGTTGCACCGGTTCGCCGACATGATCGGCAGCCAGGGCGCTCCCGGCGCCGACGCCGGGCCGCTGAACTGGGATCTGGCCAAGAACATCGCCCGGCACGCCGTGGTCGAGCAGGGCGACCCGTCGATCGTGGACGCCGAGCGGCGCCAGGTCGAGGAGTCGCTGCGGCTGGCCGACCTGTGGCTGGACGAGGGCACGACGCTGCCCGCCGGCATCCAGAAGCCGCAGGCCTGGAGCCGGTCGGAGTGGATCGAGCAGACGCTGCCGGTCTGGGCGAAGGTGTGCGACCCGATCGCGACCCGCATGGTCGAGTCCATGGGCGGCGCGCTCGGCGGTGTCGGCGACATCCCCGCCGAGATGCAGGCGATGGCCGGGCCGCTGATCGGCATGGTCAAGCAGATGGCCGGGGCGATGGTGGGCGGCCAGGCCGGGCAGGCGCTCGGCGCGCTGGCCCGCGAGGTCGTCGGCTCGACCGACGTCGGCCTGCCCCTCGGCCCCGACGGGGTGGGTGCGCTGCTGCCCGCGGGCGTGGCGGCGTTCGGCCAGGGCCTGGAGGTCTCCGACGACGAGGTCCGGCTCTACCTGGCCCTGCGCGAGGCCGCGCACCAGCGCCTGTTCGCGCACGTGCCGTGGCTGCGGGCGCACATCCTGAACGCGGTCGAAGACTACGCGCGCGGCATCACCGTCGACCTGTCCGGCATCGAGCAGGCGGTCCAGGGCCTGGACCTCTCCAACCCGGAGGCGATCCAGGAGGCCCTCGGCGGCGAGATCAACCTGCAGCCCGAGGAGACCCCGCAGCAGAAGGCCGCGCTGGCCCGTCTGGAGACCACGCTCGCCCTCGTCGAGGGCTGGGTCGACACCGTGGTCAACGAGGTCGCCGCCGGACGCCTGCCGGACGCGATCAAGCTGGCCGAGGCCGTCCGGCGCCGCCGCGCCACCGGCGGCCCCGCCGAACGCACGTTCGCCACGCTGGTCGGCTTGGAGCTCCGCCCGCGCCGCCTCCGCGAAGCCGCCACCCTGTGGCGCACCCTCACGGAGGTACGCGGCGCGCAGGGCCGCGACGCCGTCTGGGAACACCCTGACCTCCTGCCGACGGCCGAGGACCTGGACGACCCCGAGGGCTTCGCTCGCGGCAAGCCCGAGCTGGAGGGCCTGTCCGATCTCGACATCTCGGCCCTGACGGACGGGGACCACCCGGACGACAAGGGCGACCCGGACGACAAGGGCGGATCTGACGGCCAGGGCGGTTCCGGCGGCGACGACCCCAAAGCCGGCTCGTGAGGTACCGGTCCCGCTCGCACGTGAACGGCTGCCTGCTCGACCCGGGGACCTCCTCCGCGGTGATCAGGCGCCGGACCGCGCGTGCCTCGCTCTGCTGGCAACGTCCGACCGACCACGAGCGCCGGCGCCGTCATCCGGCCAACTCGCTCTACCCGCGCATAGGCCGGACGTGACGCTGCACGCCGATGCCCTGCACGTCCTCACCTCGTGGCAGGCGCCCGATCCTCAGCAGGATCGGCTACGCCACGACTTCCTGCGCCACCTGGACGAGTACGCCGACGGCACGTGGCGCGAGTGCGTTCCCGGGCACATCACCGCCAGCACGCTGGTCCTGGACGCCACCGGCGTCCAGGTCCTGCTGACCCTGCACAGCAAGATCAAGGTCTGGCTGCAACTGGGCGGCCACTGCGAGCCCGACGACGTCACGCTCGCCGAGGCGGCCCTTCGGGAGGCCACCGAGGAGTCGGGCATTCCCGGCCTGGTGCTGCGCCCGGAGCCCGTTCAGCTCGACCGCCATGCCGTGCGCTGCCACCCGGAGGGTTCCTGGCACCTGGACGTCCAGTACGTCGCGTACGCCCCGGAGAACGCCCGACACGCGATCAGCGACGAGTCCGACGACCTCCGCTGGTTTCCCGCCGAGCGCCTCCCCGACCTCACCGACGACGCCGTCCGCCGCCTCGTGAGCCGCGCGGTCGCCTAGGGCAGGGGATGGCCCTCCAGAGCGGTCGCCTAGGACAGGGGATGGCCCTCCAGAAGGGCACGGGTGGTCTCCCAGCCTTCGAGGCCCGGGTCCAGGAGGCGGAGATCTTCGGGCGTGCGCAGCCGGTGCCAGGAGGGGCCCTGGGGCACCTGACCGTGGCCCGGCGCCGCGGCCCTGAGCCGGGCGAGCGCGTCCGGGACGTCGAGATCGGTGTCCTTGAGAACGGTGGCCAGCCAGTCCGGAAGCGGAAGCCGGGCCGCGAGCGCCACCAGACCGCCGCCTTCCGACTGGCAGGCGGCCGAGGGGGCACTGCCGAGAGCACGGAAGAGCTTGCCGAGCAGAAGCGGTGGAAGATCGGGCGCGTCCGCCGGCAGGAGCGCGGCCTCCTCGGCCCCGGCCGTGTGGAGTGCGGCGAAGGCGCCGGACAGGGTGTCCTCTCGTACGATCAAGGTGCCCGGCCAGGTGACCGCCTCGGCGTCGGGCTGGTCCGGGGGGCTCAGCACCAGGGCGGGCTTGACCAGCTCCAGCCCCGCGACGACCTCGTAGGTGTCCTCCAGCAAGGCCAGCCGGAAATCCTCCGCGTCGATCCCCGGCGGGCTAGGACGGTGCGACGTGGGAACGGACAGGACCGCGGCGTAGCGAACGGTCACCCGGCGACCCCGTGGGTGAGATCGCCCGGCAGGTCGTCCTCGTCGGCCAGCGGGAGATGCTCGGCGGCGGCGACGCCCTCCAGGTAGCCGCGCGCCCGCTCGGTCTTGGGGTAGTTGCCCACCAGTGCCCAGAAGTCCGCCCCGTGACCGGGGATCAGCAGGTGGGCGAGCTCGTGGACCAGCACGTAGTCGACGACCCACGAGGGCATCCCGCGCAGCCGCGTGGACAGCCGGATCGTCGCGTCGTCCGGCGTACACGATCCCCAGCGGGTGCGCTGGTTGCCGACCCAGCGGACGCTGGCGGGCTCGGCGCGGCCGCCCAGGTAGCGCCGGGACAGCTCGGCCGCCCGGGCTTCAAGATCGGCATCGCTGGGACGCCGGCGGCGTTCCCGCTCGGCCAGGCGTTCGAGGATGGTAGTGATCCACTGCTCCTCCTCGGCCTTGCTCAGCCGGGAGGGAAGCATCACGACGACCTTGTCCCCGTCGCGGTAGGCGGACACCGTCCGCCGACGTCGGTTGCTACGGCGGACCTCAACGTTGGGGGGCACCCCAGAACCGTACCCAAAATTTTGACTCCTCCACAGGGGGTGCTTGGCATAATCCCAGGTCAAGCCAGGTCTTTTTAACCATCCCCAGAGACTTTCCACAGTCTCTCCCCGGGCTGTCCACAGCGGGGCGCGCGGTGGTCCCCACGATGTCCACACCCTGTCCACAGGGCCCCGTTGACGCCCCTCCGGGCCCCTCCTACTGTCGGGGTCCAAGACGGCTCCGGCCGCCGGGAGACCGCTTCGAAAGGGGAAGGGAAGCGGACCCCCGGCGACCGGGGCTTTCCTGTGTTCTGGCTGGGTAGGTACTGATCCAGTCGAATACGGGGGGCATCGTGAACAAGAACGCTCGACAGGACGGCGCCAAACGCTCCGCCACGGCGAGCCTCGGCAGCGGCCTGGCCGGCATGGTGGCCGGACGGGCGTTGCGGCCGGTCGCACGCAAGATCGCGCGCCGCTTCGGCATCCCGACGGCGACGGCCGTCCGCATGATCGAAGTCGCCGTCCCCGTCGCCGCCACCGTGGTGGCGGGCCGATGGGCCAAACACAAGGAGCGCAAAAAGGCCCCCATGGGCCACGAGCCACCAGGCGCGATAGCCCTCCCCGAGACCACCCCCGAGCCAGTGGCCAGACACCCCTGACCCAGCCGCTTCATCACCGTCGCCAAAGCAAGGACTCCCCATCCGCCAGCAAAGGCAAGTGGGAGGTGGGGTGGGGTTATTCGCCGGTGAAGGTGGGGCGGCGTCTTTCTCGTTGGGCGTTGATGCCTTCGAGCATGTCGCGGGAGCTCATGGTGACCGGCTGGGCCAGGGACTCCCAGCGGAGGGCGGATTCCAGATCGGGGTGGCCGCCGTTCGAGAGGGCGACCTTGGTGAGGCGGGTCGCGATGGGGGCTTGGGCGGCGATGCGTTCGGCGATCGAGAGGGCCTCGGCGAGGACGGACTCGCGGGGCACGGCGCGGTTGACCAGGCCGTACGACTCGGCCTCGGTGCCGGTGACGGCGCGGCCGGTGAAGAGGAGTTCGCGGGCGAGCGGGAGGCCCGCGACCTCGGGCAGCAGCCAGGTCGTCGCCATGCCCGGGTGGAGGCCGAGCGCGGTGAACGGGACGAGGAGCTTGGCGTCGGCCGCGGCGTAGCGGAGATCACAGGCCAGGGCGAGGGCGAATCCGGCGCCGACGGCGTGGCCGTTGATCGCGGCGATCGTCGGGACCTCCAGGTCCCGGATGGCCAGCCAGGTCCGGTAGAACTCCAGCATCCGGTCGCGGAGGGGCGGGACGGCGACGGCGTTGGTGTCGGCGAGCCACGACAGGTCGCCTCCCGAGCTGAACGCGCTGCCGGCGCCGGTGAGGACGACGCAGCGGAGCCGTCGGTCGGCGCGCAGATCCGCGATCGTCTCCTTCCACGCCGCCGTCATCTCGTCGGACATCGCGTTCCGCCGGTCGGGGTCGTTCAGCGTGAGAACGGCGACTCCGCCCGGGCGGTTTTCCAGCAGCAGCACATCGGACATGGGCCGCACCGTATCGAAGGAGGGTGAGAAAGCGCACACTTACAGTATTTGCGCTGGTGGAAGCGTTGTGGCCGAACTCACCCGCACAAGTGTTTGCATGGCTCGCTAGCGAGAAAGCCGAACGATCACCGACAATGAGTCTCGTGAGCGATCTTCCCCGCCGCGCGGTGACGCGGTCCGCAAAGCTGGCGTCCCTCCCGCTCGGTTTCGCCGGGCGCACCGCCCTCGGGGTCGGGAAGCGCACGCTGGGCAAGCCCGCCGAGGCCGTCGCCATGGAGATCCAGCAGCGCACCGCGGAGCAGCTCTTCAAGGTGCTCGGGGAGCTCAAGGGCGGGGCGATGAAGCTCGGCCAGATGCTGTCGATCTTCGAGGCCGCGCTGCCGCCGGAGATCGCCGGACCCTACCGCGCCACCCTCACCAGGCTGCAGGAGGCCGCGCCGCCGCTGCCCGCCGCCGCCGTGCACAAGGTGCTCGCGGAGGGGCTCGGCGAGCACTGGCGGGACGAGTTCGAGTCGTTCGACGACAAGCCGTCCGCCGCCGCCTCGATCGGCCAGGTCCACAAGGCCGTCTGGAAGGACGGCCGAACGGTCGCGGTCAAGGTCCAGTACCCGGGTGCGGGCAAGGCGCTGATCGGCGACTTCAACCAGCTCGCGCGGCTGGGCAAGCTCTTCGGGGTCCTGATGCCCGGGCTCGACGTCAAGTCGATGCTCGCCGAGCTCAAGGAACGCGTCATCGAGGAGCTCGACTACACGATCGAGGCCGACTCGCAGAGCCGGATGCGCGCGGGGTTCCCGGCCGGCGACCCGGACTTCTACATCCCCGAGGTCGTCGCCCAGGCCGGGAACGTCCTGGTCACGGAGTGGATCGACGGCACCCCGCTGTCGAAGATCATCTCGTCCGGATCGGAGGAGGAGCGCAACCACGCCGCGCTGCTCTACTGCCGGTTCCTGCTGTCGGGTCCCAAGCGCGCGGGCATGCTGCACGGCGACCCGCACCCGGGCAACTTCCGCGTCCTGGCCGACGGCCGCCTGGGCGTGCTCGACTTCGGCGCCGTCGACCGGATTCCCGAGGACTTCCAGTACCGGATGGGCCGTCTGCTGCGTATCGGCACGCTGGAGGACATCGACCAGGTCGAGCAGGCGCTGCGGGACGAGGAGTTCATCCGCGACGGGGTGAACGTCGACACCGAGTCGCTCCAGGCGTTCCTGGCGCCGATCACCGAGCCGTTCGTCAACGAGACGTTCAAGTTCAACCGCGAGTGGCTGCGCGACATGGCCGCCAAGGTCACCGACCTGCGTCCGACGAACGTGGTCCGGCAGCTCAACCTGCCGCCGGAGTACGTGATCGTCCATCGGGTGCTCTCGGCCGGCACCGGCGTTCTCTGCCAGCTCGAATGCGAGATCCCGGCACGCGCCGAGTCCCTCAAGTGGGTGCCCGGCTTCGCCGACGACGATGACGACACCGACCTCGACACCGACCTCGACGCCGCCGGCGCCGAACTCGCGGGCTGAGGCTCCGCCCCGACGTTCAGCGGGCCCCGTCGCACTGATGAGGTGCGACGGGGCCCGCTCTCGTGCGCGCCGAGGAGAGGTGGCGTAAAACCTCAGGCGCGCAGGCCGCCGACCGGGAGGCCGCCGCCCGCCAAACCATCCAAGAAGGGCGGACGGTGGTCTGCGACCGGCCGGCCAGGATCTCTGCCCGTGGGGTGACAAGATCCTTCCAATGAAGTCCGCAAGGACGGGCACGGACGGTATCCGTGCATCCGTGCCCGTGGCCCGGCCTGTGCCGGGTGCCGCGTCGCCGGTCCGGTGTCGGCGGGCTGTCCGACCTCGGTTGGGACCGGCTTAACGGGCGGGCCGGCCGACTGGGTCAGGCCGGGCGACCGGGCGGTCCGGTACCGAGGAGGGGCGGCTGATCACCGTCCGGCCGGGTCCCCGCGTCCGGCCGGGACGGCGATCAGGCGATCAGCGCACCAGGAGGATGCGCCGTACCCGGGCCGCACGGGCCTGGGCGTCCCGGCGGGCTCGCCGGAGGGCGCGGACGCGCGCGGCCATCTGGAGCTGCGCGGCCTCCTGGTCCAGGTCCCGTATTCGGGCCCGGGACAGGTCTTGGCTGAGCAAGATCATTTCTTTCTCCCTGGAGATCCGGGGGTGCGGTCCCTGTACGGGGACCGCACTCCCCGGGTTCATTCGGTCGAGTGTCGACGTGGTGGTCATGCGGTCCTCACACGGCCACTTCGTCCGGGCGCGGGTGCTTGCGCGGACGGCCACGGGGCCGCTTGCGCGCGACGATCACACCGCGGACGAACAGCTCGCCACCCCAGACGCCCCAGGGCTCGGCGCGCTCGAGAGCGCCGGCGAGGCAGGCCTTGCGGAGCGGGCACTCCAGGCACATGGCCTTGGCCAGCTCGACGTCGGCGGGAGCCTCGGCGAAGAAGAGCTCAGGGTCGGTCCGGCACGGAAGGGTGAGGTCCTCCTCGCTCACGGCGAGAACCCCCTGCATCTCAGTCACCCTTGTTCCTCTCGTTGGGTCTCAACGTCGTGTCGTGGGCTGTCTGGGCAAATAAGAAGGGCCGCGGATCCGTTTTCTGGATCCGCGGCCCTGGGGGCTTGCCGTGTCTTGTTAGACCGGTCGCCTCCAGGGGAACGGACCCAGCACGCCACCCTTGACGGTGGCGCCCACGTGGGCCGTGGCCGGAGCGTTGGGGCTGACGTCTTCACCAAGGTGATCGAAGACAGTCGTCCCCTGCTCGTCCTGGACTCGCTGCTTGCACAGGTCTCCCATGCGAATGACGGAGTCATCGCCGGAGACCCGCTGCGCCTGCGCGAAGCGCACGTCGCGCAGCTGCGCGAACTCCACGCCGCCAGGCCTCGCCATGACGCCACCGAGCGTGGCGCTCAGTGACGGCAGGCCGGACACGGCGGCATACGCCGACCAGGGAGTTGAGGAGTTCAGGCAGGCGTCAGCCCAGGACATCCGCGATTTGATCAACGTGTTGGTCACCGGACCGCACACCACCTTCCTGGCTCCTCAGGGGCCGGACACCTTGGATTCACGATCCATCGGCATCGGCCGTTGATTGCTCGCGTCGAGCGTACGGGGACTGACGCAAATCAATCAAGATATTTTTGACCTGCGGTTTTGTGGGTGACTTCACCCCGTTCACAGGAAACCGATCTTGCTTCGCCGGCGTCGAACCTCTGCTGAGGTGTCTGCCGCCGGGCTACCCGGAACGCCCCGCGCCTTCCATAATCCCTCACAGGGTCCGGTCGATCAAAGGACTGAGGCATGGAAGACGACATGGCGGTCCTGTCCTACGCGGTGCTCGGCGCCCGGCTTCACGCGCTGTTAAGGCTGGCCATCGACGCGTTCGACTCCTACCTCTACCTCGCGCCGGCGCTGGAGGAGGACGTGCCGGGGCCACTCCTGGCCAGGGCCCTCCAGGTCGCCCGCGAACGCGCCGAACGCCGGGACCGCCGCCTGGCCCGCTTCGAGGATCTCGCTCGCGCCCTCGCGCTCACCCCGGTGCCCGACCGGATCCGCACGCTCGACACCGCGCTGATCAGCGCGCTCGACACCGTCCACGCCACCGACATTCCCCTGGTCGAGGCGCCCGAGGCGCCCGAGGCGTTCACGGCGCGGCCACGGCGGCCGGCCATGCGACGACGGAAGATCATCGATGTTCCGTCTCCGGGCGTTCCCACCACCGTCGAGGACGAGTACGAGCGCATGCTGTCGCTCTCGCAACAGATCTACCGGCTCGCCGAGGAGAGCTACGAGAAGATCGACTTCGCGCAGGTGAACGCGCTGGGGCGTGAGGCTTCACGCGAGCTTGACCGCGCCCTGGACGTACTCGACGACCTGCCGGTGCTCGAAACACCGCTCGCCGAGGCCCGCGAGCGCGCCGCACTGGTCGAGAGCGAGCTCGCCGCCCTTCGCGAGCTGGCCGCCGGGCTCGCCGATGCCGTCGCGCACGTACGCGTGGCCGACCAGATGCTCGTACGCGGCGATGACGTGTACGACGTCGTCTTCGGCACGGCACTGGAGAACGCCCTCGCCGCCGCACTGGAGGCACTCCGCATCGGAGATCCTGAGGGGTCTCGCGACTGGGACGCGTTCGCCGCCGCGTTCCATCGTTCGCTCGGCGAGGCCGCTGACGCCGCACCGTCCGCCGGCGCCCCCGTCGACCTCGTGGACGTGCCCGGCACGATTCACGCGCTCGCGCCATCGATGGAACGTCGCGTTCAGCCGTGGTTTCTCAAGGTCGGCGACCGGCTGGCGAACGCCCTCGTCCGAAACGACGAAAGCGCGGCCACGATCACGCTGGCCGCGCTCTGCCTCGCCGTCGAGGCCGCTCCCCACTCCCCCGAAGCCGCCGCGAAGCTACGCGGCCTCGCGCCCGGCCGGCCCGTCGCCGGCCGGGCCAAGGGCGGTCACTGACCGGCCAGCAGGCGCTCGAACGGGATCGGGTCGTCGTACGGGTCCGGCTCGGCTCCCGCGCCGGAGGGGCGTCCGGCGATCAGTCCGGCGAGCTCGGCGCCGGCCCGGTCCACGCGTTCGACCAGGCCACCGGCCGCCTCCCCGGCCGCGCCCCAGTCGGCGGTGGCCGCGAAGACCGCGGTGGGCGCCACGATCGACCGCAGGTAGGCGAACATCGGCCGCACCGCGAACTCCAGCGCGAGCGAGTGCCGCGCCGTTCCGCCCGTCGCGCCGATCAGAACCGGCTTGGCCTCCAGCGCCCCCGGCTCCAGAACGTCGAAGAACGTCTTGAACAGCCCGCTGTAGGAGGCGTTGAAGACCGGCGTCACCGCGATCAGCCCGTCGGCGCCGGTGACGCGTTCGACCGCCTCGCGCAGCCCGCCCGCCGGGAACCCGGTGAGCAGGTTGTTGGCGAGGTCGTGCGCGTGGTCGCGCAGCGCGACGTGCACGACCTCGGTGTCCGCGCCGAGGGACCGTACGGCCGACGCCGCCAGCCGGTCGGCCAGCAGGCGTGTGGACGACGGTTCCCGCAGGCCCGCCGAGACGACGGCCAGGGTGGTCATCGGGTCGCCTCCGTCTTCTTGGCGTCGTTCGCGGCGACCAGTTCCAGGTGGGTGGGGGCGGTGGCGGGCACGTGGGCGGGCCGCAGGGACTCGAACTCCTTGCGCAGCACCGGCACGACCTCCTCGCCGAGCAGGTCGAGCTGCTCCAGGACGGTCTTGAGCGGCAGACCGGCGTGGTCAACCAGGAACAGCTGCCGCTGGTAGTCGCCGAAGTGGTCGCGGAACCGCAGGGTCCGTTCGATGACCTCCTCGGGGCTCCCGACGGTCAGCGGCGTCTCGCGCGTGAACTCCTCCAGCGACGGGCCGTGCCCGTACACCGGGGCGTTGTCGAAGTACGGGCGGAACTCCCTGACCGCGTCCTGGGAGTTCTTGCGCATGAAGACGTGGCCGCCGAGCCCGACGATCGCCTGGTCGCCCGAGCCGTGGCCGTAGTGCTCGTACCGCCGCCGGTACAGCTCGATCAGCCGCTGGAAGTGCTCCTTCGGCCAGAAGATGTTGTTGGCGAAGAACCCGTCACCGTAGTACGCGGCCTGCTCGGCGATCTCCGGGCTCCGGATCGAGCCGTGCCAGACGAACGGGGGCGCGCCGTCCAAAGGCCGCGGCGTCGAGGTGAAACCCTGCAGCGGCGTACGGAACTTGCCCTCCCAGTCGACGACGTCCTCACGCCACAACCGGTGCAGCAGGTGGTAGTTCTCGATGGCGAGCGGGATGCCCTGGCGGATGTCCTGCCCGAACCAGGGATAGACCGGGCCGGTGTTGCCGCGGCCCATCATCAGGTCCACGCGCCCGTCCGCGAGGTGCTGCAACATGGCGAAGTCCTCGGCGATCTTCACCGGGTCGTTCGTCGTGATCAACGTGGTCGACGTCGACAGGATCAGCCGTTCGGTCCGCGCCGCGACGTAGCCCAGCATCGTGGTCGGCGACGAGGGCACGAACGGCGGGTTGTGGTGCTCTCCGGTCGCGAACACGTCCAGGCCGACCTCCTCGGCCTTGGTGGCGATCGCCACCATCGCCTTGATCCGCTCGGCCTCCGTCGGCGTCCGCCCCGTGGTCGGGTCGGTCGTCACGTCGCCCACGGAGAAGATCCCGAACTGCATCGCGGCCTCCCACCTAGTAGAAAGTTCAACTACCCCGTCGAACCCCAGCGTACACCGGTCTATTCCTGGACCTCGTCGGCGGGTCGGCCGACATCACCACCGCAGGCAACGATGATCGCTCCATGACAACGACGGGTGGCCGGATCAGGACTTGATCAGTTCAATGCGACCAACGATCGCTACCCTTACTCCCCACTGATCACTGGGAGAGTCCGCCATGCCCGCCGTCAAGGTGTCTCTGGCCGCGGTGGCGGCGCTGTTCGCCGCGACCGCCACCTCCTGCGGGCTGGGCGGCGGTCCCGAACCCGTCGAGATCGTCGGCCCGGCCCCTACGGCACCGCCGTTCTCCGCGTCCCCCAAGGCGCTACCACGCGCGTACGACCCGAAGGCCAACGCCGCGAGCCAGATCACGGAGGCACTCGCCAGGGCCAAGGCGGACGGCCGCCCCGTCATGCTCGACTTCGGCGCCCGATGGTGCGCCGAATGCGCGACCCTCCAGCACATCTTCCGTCTCCAGGACGTACGGCCCTCCCTCGACCGCTACCACCGCGTCACCATCGACGTCGGCCGCATCGACCGGCACCTCGGGCTGGCGAGGAAGTACGGACTCGACCTCAAGCGGACCGGGATCCCCGCCCTGGTCGTCCTCTCGCCCCAGGGTGACGTGCGGACCGCGGGCAACGAGGAGTTGTATCCCGCTGCCGGCAACGACGAGTTGCTTCCAGAGACCGTCACCGCCTTCCTCAGGCGCTGGCAGTGAGGTGGCTCACTCTCCTCTCCGTCGCACTCCTCCTCGCCGGATGCGGACGCGGCGAGGACCCGGTGACCGCCCGCTTCACGGCGGGAGACGTGAACGTGACCATCGCGGTGACGGCGGACCTGGTGAAGGTCACGTTCAAGCCGATCCGGCCGGGCTTTCACCTCTACAGCCTTGACCTGCCGCCCAACGACATCGGCATCCCCACGCGGGTGACCGTGCGCGCGGGCCTGAAAGCCACCGGCCGTCCCACGGCGAACGAGAAGGAACAGCAGCTGAACCTGCCCCTCCTGGGACAGCGACTGCCCGTCTACCCCGACAAGCCGGTCACGATTTCCCTCCCGGTCCGCCGCACGGCCCGGACAGCCGAGATCGTCGTCTCCTACGGAGCCTGCAGCCGCACCGTCTGCCTCCAACCGGTGATCGACCGCGTGACCCCCCTGACCCTTCCGTTGTGACCACTTGCGCGACCGCGACGGGGCGGGAGCCGGTTCGAGATCTTCTTCGGAAGGGTGTCGATCCTGGTGTCGTTCGTTCGACGCAAGGATGAGAGGCGGGGAGAGGCCCCGCTCTACCGAGGGAGTCAGCATGCCGCGATTCATGACGGTGATCCGTATGGACGAGAACGTCGAGTACGAGAACCCGGGGCCGGAGTTCGACGAGCGGATGGGCGCGCTGTTCGAGGAGATCACCAAGGCCGGGGTCATGCTCGACACCGCCGGGCTCGCCAAGTCCGGGGAGGGCACGCGGGTCACCTGGTCCGGCGGGAAGGTCGGCTACACCGACGGACCCTTCACCGAGAGCAAGGAGGTCATCGGCGGATACTCGATCATCCAGGCCAAGGACAAGGCCGAGGCCCTGGAGTGGACCAAGCGGTTCCTGGAGATCCACCCGCCGCACTGGGAGATCACCGCGGAGGTCAGGGAGATCACCGAGGTCTGATCCTTGCCCGGTCCGTACATGGCTGCTCTGATGGGTGGTCGTGACGGCGAGCGAAACGATTGAGGCGGTCTTCCGCATCGAGTCCGCACGGATCATCGCCGGGGTCACCCGCATCGTGCGGGACGTGGGCATCGCCGAGGAACTCGCGCAGGACGCGCTGGTCGCCGCGCTGGAGCAGTGGCCGGAGTCGGGCGTCCCGGACAAGCCGGGCGCCTGGCTCATGGCCACGGCCAAACACCGCGCGATCGACCTCGTCCGGCGCAAGGAGACGTACGCGCGCAAGCTGGCGGAGGTCGGCCGGACGCTGGAGGACACGCCGCCGCCCGAGCCGGTGGACGCCGACGACATCGACGACGACCTGCTGCGGCTGATCTTCACCGCCTGCCACCCGGTGCTCTCCACCGAGGGCCGGATCGCGCTGACGCTGCGGCTCCTGGGCGGCCTCACCACAGAGGAGATCGCGCGCGCGTTCCTGACCTCGGAGCCGACGGTCGCGCAGCGCATCGTCCGCGCCAAGCGCGCCCTCGCCAAGGCGGGCGTCCCGTTCGAGGTGCCCTACGGCGACGACCGTTCGGCCCGCCTCTCCTCCGTACTCGAAGTGATCTATCTCGTCTTCAACGAGGGCTACTCCGCGACCGCCGGCGACGACCTCGTGCGTCCCGCGCTGTGCGAGGACGCGCTGCGGCTGGCCCGCGTGCTCGCGGGCCTGATGCCCAAGGAGCCCGAGGTGCACGGGCTGGTGGCGCTGCTGGAGATCCAGGCCTCCCGCATCGCAGCCCGGACGGGACCAGGCGGCGAACCGGTGCTCCTCGCCGACCAGAACCGCGCCAAATGGAACCGTCTCCTCATCCGCCGCGGCATCGAGGCGCTGCACCGGGCGGGCACCGGCCCGTACTCGGTCCAGGCCGCGATCGCCGCGTGCCATGCCCAGGCGGTCCGCTACGAGGACACGGACTGGACGACGATCGCCGCGCTCTACGCCCGCCTCGTGGCGCTGACCCCGTCCCCGGTGGTCGAGCTCAACCGCGCGGTGGCCGTCTCGATGGCGGAGGGCCCCGCCGCCGCCCTGGAGATCGTGGACGCCGTGGCGGACGCCCCGGCCATGAAGAACTACCACCTTCTGCCGAGCGTGCGCGGAGATCTGCTCGAACGCCTCGGCCGCCTGGACGAGGCCGCCGCCGAGTACGCGAGGGCGGCCTCCCTCACCCGCAACGAACGCGAGAAGGAACTGCTCCTGAGGCGCGCCGCGCGGTCGGGCTCACGATGACAGGCAGGTCCAGCTGCCGCCGACGCTGTTGTAGGACTGGAGCACCGCCTTCGGGTACGCGGGGAACCTCCACCGGCAGACGCTGTTCATGTTGATCGGCACGAACTTGTTGCCCGCCGTGACACAGAACGGCCCGTTGACCAACGTGGCCGACCTCGCGTAACCGTGCGCCCTGCAGTAGGGGTCGAGCACGGAGTAGGGCATGGACCCGATCGGCTTGCCCGGCGCGGTGGCCTTCTTGCTCGGCTTGGGCGTGGGCCTGCTCGGCTGCTTACTGCGTCCGCCGCCGTCCGAAGAACGCTCCGGCGACGGGGAAGCACTAGGCCCGGAGCTGCGTTCCGCCGCACCAGGTCTGGAAGCCGAGCTCCCTGGCGCAGGCGTCTCCCCCTTCGCTTCGGGCTGCATCGGCACGGGGGCGGACGGCCCGTTCTGCATCGCGCGCTCCGTTCCGGCGACGTCCCGGTCATCCTCCGGTGAGGTCAACCAGTCGGACGCGGTCACCCCCGCCAGAAGCACCGCCGCAGCCGCGACGGCTGAGACCACCACAGGCCTCCGCCAGCGCCGCCCCCGCCCGGACCCACTCTGCGTCTCAAGGCCCGACGACAATCCCGCGGCCTGCGTCGCCAACAGCCCCGACGCTTCCGACGACCCGGCGTCGCGTTTGGAGTGCGGCGGCGGTCCCGGCGGCGGCACCGGCGATGGCGAGCCGGACGCCGTACCCGACGGCGCAGACTCGACCGACCCCAGCGACGGCAGCGCCGGTGGCGAGCCGAGCGTTGTATCAGGCTCGGCCGGCTTCGGTGGTGGGCCTGGTGGCGGGACTGGTGGTGGCGAGCCGGATGGCGTGTTCGGTGGCTCGGATTCGGTTGGGAGTGCGGGCGCGTTCGGCTTGGCCGGTGGAGGGGTCAGGGCCGTTTCGAGGGTGATGGGTGGTTGTTCCAGGAGGGTCGCGGCCACGTCTTCGGCGGTGGGGCGGTCGGCCGGGTCCTTGGCCAGGCACTGGTGGACGAGATCGCGCAGTTGTCCGGTGAGGGGGCCCAGGTCCGGCTCGTCGTGCAGGATCGCCTGCATGATGGCGGGGATGGAATCGCCGGTGAAGGCCTTCGCCCCTCCGGCGGCGTACACCATGGTCACGCCCCAGGCGAACATGTCGGCGGGCGGGCCCGTGGAGGCGTTGGAGATCTGTTCGGGCGCCATGTAGGCGGGGCTGCCGACGACCTGGCTGGTGGTAGAGAGGCTGGACGTCAGGGCCCGGGCGATCCCGAAGTCGATCACTACTGGGCCGTCGGGGCCGAGGAGCACGTTGGCGGGCTTGAAGTCGCGGTGGACGATGCCCGCCCGGTGGATGGCGGCCAGCGCGGTCGCCGTGCTGATCGCCAGGCGGTCCAGCGCCGCGCCGGTGCGCGGGCCGTCCGCCGCGACCGCGTTGTGCAGCGAGGGGCCGTCCACGAACTCGCTGACGATGTAGGGCCGGTGGCCGAGGACGCCGCTGCCCAGCACCTGGACGGTGCAGAAGCGCGCCACCCGCTTGGCGGCCTCGACCTCGCCGAGGAACCGGGTGCGCGCCCGTTCGTCGAGCGCCAGATGCGAGTGCAGCACCTTGATCGCCACCCGCTCGCCGTCCGGCCCGGTGCCCGCGTAGACCGTGCCCTGGCCGCCGACCCCGAGGCGTCCGACGACCGTGTAGGGGCCTGCCGTGCGCGGATCGTCCGAAAGCAAAGCCGCCCAACGGGGCACCGGTCCTCCTCAAACAAACAAGATCGTTCGGATCGTAGCAATCCGGGCGAGGAGAGGAGGGGTTCCGTCCGAGCTGAAGATCGGCGGTAGGGCGGCCTAAAGGTAACCGTAAGGGTGTCCCGGCAGTCTTCTGGTCATCGAAGGGCGGCGCGAAGCCGCCGGTTGAAGAGCAGAAGGAGCAGCACGATGCGCAAGCTGATCGAGTCGACGTTCGTGTCCCTGGACGGCATCATCGACGACACCCGGCCGTCCACCGCCTCGCGGGCGGAGCCCCAGCACTGGGGGCAGCCGTACTGGGACGAGGACCACGCGGGTTACGCCGCCAAGTTGTCGGCCTCGGCGGACGCCATGCTGCTGGGCCGGGTGACCTACGAGGGCTTCGCCGAGGCGTGGTCGGCGCAGAAGGGCGAGGCCGCCGACCACATGAACTCCATGCCGAAGTACGTGGCGTCGCGGACCCTGACCGAGACCACGTGGAATGCCACCCTCATCAAGGGCGACGTGGCCGAGGAGGTCGCCAAGCTCAAGGAGCAGCCGGGCGAGAACATCATCAAGTGGGGCACCGGCGAACTCGACCGCACCCTCGTCGAGCACGGCCTGGTCGACGAGTTCCACTTCTGGTACTTCCCGGTCATCGTCGGCGCGGGCAAGCACCTCTTCGAGGGCGCCGGGTTCGACACCACGCACCTGAAGCTGGCCGAGGTGAACCAGTTCGGCTCCGGGATCGCCGTCCACGTCTACGTCCCGAAGTAAACGCTCAGGCCCGGTCCTCGTCCAGCAGGGACCGGGCCTCTTCGGGCGTGAGCTTCCCGCCGTACCCGAAGTGGTCGGCGAAGTCGGGTTCGGCGGCCTGGACCGCCGCGGTGATCCGTTCCAGCTCACGGCGGTCCGAGACCGACAGCGGCTCCGCGAGCGGGCCACAGGCGGTCTCCGCCGCGCCGAGCAGGCGAGCCGCCGTTGCCGCGCGTCCCCGCATCGGCAGTGCGGCGGCCATGCCGATGAGCGCCCAGGCCATGCCGCGCGGCGACCGCTGCTCGCGGTTGACCTCGAACGCCTCTTGTTGCCAGGCCAGCGCCTCGTCCGGACGGCCCTGCCGCGCGGCCAGCAGCCCGAGCTCCGACAGGACCATCGAGAGGTACGGCGGGCTGCTGTCGCCGGTCTGCTGGGAACGCGCGGTCGACAACAACCAGTGCAGGTGTTCGCCGGCGCCCGCCAGGTCACCGTCCCGGTGGCAGGCGAAGGCGAGGCTGATGGTCGCGAACACCTCCACGGCCCGTTCGCCTACTTCCGCGGCCAGCCGCCGCGCCTGCGCCGCCCGCTCCCGGGCACGCGGGTGTTCGCCGGTCT
Organism: Actinomadura fulvescens; assembly: GCF_039533225.1. Lineage (NCBI taxonomy): Bacteria > Bacillati > Actinomycetota > Actinomycetes > Streptosporangiales > Thermomonosporaceae > Actinomadura > Actinomadura fulvescens. The sequence continues at coordinate 212,071 of NZ_BAAATD010000005.1, forward strand.
GCACCGAGATCCAGGCCAGCCAGGCCAACCGGCCCGCGACGGCCGACCACAATCCCAGCTCTTCGGCGATCCGCAGGCCCTCCCGGCTCAGCCGGGCCGCCTCCTCGGTGTCACCGGTGAGGTCGGCGAGGCCGATGAGCCAGTCGGTGGCCTGGAGGACGCCCCAGTCGTCGCCCAGCTCGCCGAACAACTCGGCGCCGCGACGGGCGTCGTGCTCCAGCGCGGCCGTGTCACCGCGCATGTGCCCGAGCATGGCGCGCGTGCTGAGGACCGCGGCCTCACCCCAGCGGTCACCGATCCGCCGGAACGTTCCGAGGGCTTCCTCCAGCAGTTCCGCGGTGGCGGCCTGGACGCCGTAATCGATGATCGATGTGGCCAGGAAGTACTCGGCCCGGGCACGCTCGGCGGGGTCGGCCGTGCCCTCGTAGCCGCCGAGCACCTCGGCCGCGCGTTCCGGCCCGGCCAGGCCCTGCCGGATCGCCAGGCCCGCGTGCCATGCCTCGGCCCTGCTCCGAAGCTCGGTGGGCACCGGACCCGGCACCGCCAGCGCCTCGGCCAGGGCGTGCCGCGCCTCGGCGAGACGGCCGCGCAGCACGCGATACCAGACGAGGGCGCAGGCCAGCCGCAGCGCGGACACGGCATCGCCCGCGCGCCGGAAGGTGTCGAGCGCGGCCCGCAGGTTGGCGGCCTCGGCGTCCAGCCGGTGCAGCCAGTCCCGCTGGCCGGCACCGCGCAACCGCGGGTCGGCGTCCTCGGCCAGAGCCAGGTAGTGGCCGGCATGGCGCCTGCGGAGCTCCGCCTCCTCCCCCGCCTCGCGCAGCCGGTCCAGGCAGTACGCGGAGACCGACTCCAGCAGCCGGAACCGCGCGTCCCCGCGTACCGGCCGCGCGTCCGCGCGTACCACCAACGACCGGTCGACCAGGCCTGCCAGCACGTCGAGGACGTCGTCGCCCGCGCACACCGCCTCCGCCGCAGCGAGCGTGCACCCGCCCGAGTGCACGGCCAGCCGCCGCAGCACCGCGCGCTCGCGCGCGGTCAGCAGCCGCCAGCTCCAGTCGATCACCGCGGCCAGCGTGCGCTGCCGGGCGGGCGCGTCGCGCGGCCCGGTGCCGAGCAGGCCGAAGCGGTCCTGCGGCACCCGCAGCCGTGCCGCCAGCTCGGGGACGCCCAGCGCGGGCACGCGGGTGGCGGCCAGTTCCAAGGCCAGCGGAATGCCGTCGAGCCGCCGGCACACCTCGGCGACCTCCACCACCGTCCCCGGCTCGGCCTCCAGCCCGGCCCGGTCAAGGAACAGCCGTACCGCGGCGGACCTCGCCAGCCGGTCCGGGTCGTCGGTCTGGGGAACGTCCAGCGGCGGCACGTCCCAGCGGGCCTCGCCCCGCAGCCGCAACGGCTCGCGCGAGGTGGCCAGCACCCGCAGCCCGGGCGCGGCGCTCAACAGGTCACCCACCAGCCCGGCCACCGGCTCGGCCACGTGCTCGCAGTTGTCCATCACCAGCAGCGTCCGCCGCTCCGCCAGCGCCGCCGCCAGCCGTTCACCCGCCCGGTCCGGCCCGTCGGGGACGCCCAGCACCGACAACACGAGATCGGCCGGGTCGCCCGTCCCGTCCCACGTGGTGAGATCGACGAGCCACACGCCGTCGGGGCAGGTCTCGGAGCGGGCGACGGCGAGCGCGAGCGTCGTCTTGCCCACGCCTCCCGGCCCGGTCAGCGTCACCAGCCGCCCGGCCTGCAGCAGTTCGCGGACGCGCTCGACGGCGTGGTCGCGTCCGATCATCTGGCTCACCGGTGCCGGGAGGCGGGCGGCGGGCCTCGGCACGGACACGGGCGCCATCGACGGCACCCCCACTGGCGCGGCCTCGGCAGGATCACCGGCCAGGATGGCCTGATGCAACGCGGTCAGCCCGGGTCCCGGATCAAGGCCCAGTTCCTCGGCCAGCCGGTGCCGCAACTCCTGGAAAGTGTCGAGCGCCTCCCCCGTACGTCCCGCCCGATGAAGTGCCCGCATGTATGCCGCGCGCAGCCGTTCACGATAGGGGTGGCGGCTCACCTGCTCGCCGAGCCGTCCCACCAGCTCGTGGTGTTCGCCCAGCTCCAGCCGCGCCTCCGCGTGCGCCTCGACGACCGCCAGCCGCTGCTCCTCCCACCGCGCCGCCGACGAACGCGCGAACTCTTCATCCGCGAAATCGGCCAAGGCGGGCCCGCGCCACAGTCCGAGCGCCTCGGCCAGCAACCCGGCCCGGGTCCGCGCGTCCTTCGCCGCCCGCGCCTGCTCGGCCAGACTCGCGAACCGCTCGGTGTCCACCGCGCCGGGCTCGCTCCGCAGCGCATAGCCGGGGGGCCGCGACGCCACCAGGTCGCGCCCGCCCGTCTCGGCGGCCTCCAGCGCCCGCCGCAGTTGCGACACCCGCACATAGAGCGCGCCCGTCGGGTCGGCGGGCGCGGCCTCGCCCCACAGGTCCTCGACGAGCCGGTCACCCGACACCGCACGCCCCTCGTGTACGAGGAGGTCGGCAAGCAACGCCCGGACCTTTCGCCCGGGGATCGTGACCGGCTCGCCCTGGTCTGTCCAGACGGCCAGCGGCCCCAGCAGTCCGAATCGCATGGCCCCAGGTTACGGATCAAGCAGCGGTACAAAGGTCACAAGTCACCGAAGGCCTGCTCCCACCACTCGCGTGGCCCCGTCAGTCCCAGATCCTCGAAGACCTCCCGCGCCTCGGCCCGCAGCTCCCGTGGCAAACGACCGCGTCCGCCGCGAGCTGCCGCAACACCCGCCCGGAGAAGTACCTCCAGGTCGCTCGACGGGCGACACCGGGAGATGACGTGCAGGCAGTCCCGGTAGGCCTGTGCGAGCACGTCGGCTTCGGCCTTGTCACACGTGAAGTAGCTCTCCCTTCGCAGGTCATCGGCTTCCATATGACGCCAGCCGCCATAGATCCGTCTCTCCGGCGTCAGGTAGTTGTGCGTCCACAGGGGATCCAGGGGCGGAGTAGGACGAGCCTCAGAAATCGGCAGTTCCACGCGATCACCGTGGCGGTCAGGAGAACGCCTGAGGGACGCCGGCCTGGCCGGCGCCCCTCGGCGGGTCAGCCGACGGGACAGGTGCCCCGGTACTGGCTGATCGTGGTGTCCGGCGCCGGCGTGGGGCAGAGGAACTGGGCGTAGCGCGTGTCGTCATCGACGAACCGCTTGAGCCAGGAGGTCACGTACTTGTTCAGCGTCGGGCTCTGAACGATGGGCGTGGCGTGACTGCCGTTCCTGAACTCCAGGTAGGCCTTCTCCGGTGCCGCATTGATGCTGGTGTAGGACGGAATGGACATCGAGCCGACCGGGGCGACGGTGTCCGACTCCCCTCCGACGATCATCGTGGGCACCCGCACGCCCTGCCAGGTGTTGTCGAGCTCCCAGGGCGCCAGCGGGATGGCCGCCTTGAGCGAGGGCCGGTTCTGGGCCGCCCACAGTGATCCGCCGCCGCCCATGGAGTGCCCCATGACCGCGAGCCGGCCGCTGTCGACCCGGTCCCGCACCGGGCTCTGGGTGCCGAGGTAGTCGAGCGCGGCGAGCAGCTGCTGCGAACGGGAGGTCGGGAAGTTGAGGGGGTTGAGGGTGTCCAGCGTGAACACCACGAACCCCTTCGAGGCGAGCATGGGACCGAACCACTGGATGGCGCTCTGCGGCGAGCTGAAGCCCGGGATGACCGCCACGGCGCCGAACCTGCCCTCCGCCGTGGTGGTCGGATAGTAGATCGTGCCGCGATTGAAGCCCCGGCCGCTGCCTGCGGCCACGCTGACCTGCGCGAACTCATAGGTGCCCCGGGACGCCGAAACACTCGCCTCCGTCGGGTCGGGCCCATGCGGATCGGCCTGGGCGGGACCGGCCGGAACGGTGAGACCGATCGTCGCGGTCAAACCGGCCACCAACAACCCCAGCCGTTTCCTCGGCGCTGTCTTCACAGGGGGGTTCCTCTCGTAGGGGGATTCGAGAGGAAAGGGTGCTGCCGCGCACCTTGTCCGCGCTGTACGCCAACGCAGCAATTTCAGGGAGTGCCTTGCGCCTGCCTGACAGATTTGCCCCAGGCGCACAAAGAACGCCGCCAGGCCCATCCCCAACAAACAAACCCAGACAGGCGCCAGTCACAGCACCCCAGGGAAAACGGCACTTTCACGCCGCCGGGGCGGCCCCAAGAGGACTGCTGGTCAGGCGTCGGGGTCGGTTACTCGGACTAGGCCTTCTTGCATTACTGAGACGACCAGGTCGCCTTCGCGGGTGTAGACCTGGCCTCTGGCCAGGCCTCGGGCTCCGCCCGCGAAGGGGGTGTCCTGGTAGTAGAGGAGCCAGTCGTCGGCTCGGAAGGGCTTGTGGAACCACATCGCGTGGTCGAGGCTCGCGCCCATGGTTCGTTTGTCGCCCCAGGCCAGGCCGTGGTTGAGGAGCACGGTGTCCAGGAGGGTCATGTCCGAGGCGTACGTCATGAGGCAGACGTGCAGGAGAGGGTCGTCGGGGAGCTCGCCGTCGACCTTGAGCCAGACCTTGGACTCGGGGGTGGCGAGGGCGGGGTCCTTGGCGGCCTCCCAGGTGAGCGGGGTCGCGTGCCGGACGTCGAACGGGCGGCGGGTCACGAACTCGGTGGCGAAGCGTTCGCCGAACAGGGGCGTGAGGCGGTCGAGCGCGGGCGCGAGGCTTTCGGGGTCGGGCGCGTCCGGCATGGGGGCCTGGTGGGTGGGGCCCTCCTCGACGATCTGGAACGAGGCCGAGAGGCTGAAGATCGCCTTGCCGTGCTGGACGGCCAGGACGCGGCGGGTCGTGAACGAGCGGCCGTCGCGGACCCGGTCGACGGTGTAGACGATCGGCACGGAGGGGTCGCCGGGCCGGATGAAGTAGGCGTGGAGGGAGTGCACCGGGCGGCCGGGGGGCACGGTGCGGCCGGCGGCGACGAGCGCCTGGCCCGCCACCTGGCCGCCGAACACGCGCTGCTGGCGGTCCTCGGGGCTGCGCCCGCGGAAGATGTCGTTCTCGATCTGTTCGAGATCGAGGATGTCCAGCAGTGCCTTCAGCGATTCCTTCACGTCGGCCAGTGTTGCAAATCGGAGGGTGTGGCGAGGCTCTCACCCCCTGGTATGCGGTTTGTCAGCCGCGGCAGAGCGCCAGGATGGCCTCGCCGTATCTGTCGAGCTTGACCTTGCCGACGCCGGGGATCTGGGCCAGGTCTTCGATGGACTCGGGGCTGCGTTCGGCGATGGCCTGGAGGGTGGCGTCGGTGAAGACGACGTAGGAGGGGATCTTCTGGGTGGCGGAGACCTCGGTGCGCCAGTCTTTGAGGGCGAGGAGCAGGCCCTCGTTGAACTCGGCGGGGCAGTCTTCGCAGCGGCCGAGCTTGCGTTCGATCGCGGCGGTGAGGGGGCGGCCGCAGACGCGACAGGGCTGCGGGCCCTTGCTTGCCCGTTTGGTGCGTTCGACGCGGGCCGGGGTGGGGGTGGCGGTCTTGGGGGTGAGGCCGTCGAGGAAGCGGGACGGGCGGCGGCTGCGGCGGCCTCCCGGAGAGCGGGACAGCGCCCAGGAGAGGGAGAGGTGCTCGCGTGCCCGGGTGACACCGACGTAGAGGAGGCGGCGCTCCTCTTCTATCTGCTCGGGCGTCTCGGCGTAGATGATCGGGAGGGTGCCGTCGACCAGGCCGACCAGGAAGACCGCGTCCCATTCGAGGCCCTTGGCGGCGTGGAGGGACGCCAGGGTGACGCCTTCGAGGGTGGGGGCGTGCTGGAGGGCGGCGCGTTCTTCGAGCTCGGTGACGAAGTCGGTGAGGCCTGCCCGGGGGTTGTCGGCGGCCATGTCTTCGGCCAGCTGGGCGAGCGCGGCCAGAGACTCCCATTTTTCGCGGGCGGCGCCGGTGCCCTCGGGGGCCTGCTCGGTGAAGCCCGCGCCCGCGAGGACGTGCCGCACCGTCTGTATCAACCCGAGGCCGTCGGTCTCGGCGTCGCCACCGGCGCGGGCGGCGCCGCGCAGCCGGACGACGGCCTCCCGGACGGCGGGCCGGTCGAAGAACCGCTCGGCGCCGCGCAGCACGTAGGGCACGCCGGCGGCGGCGAGGGCGGACTCGTAGGTCTCGGACTGCGCGTTGATCCGGTAGAGCACGGCGATCTCGCTCGCCGGCACGCCCTCGTCGATGAGCTTGCGGGCCTGGCGGGCCACGTCGTCGGCCTCGGCCACCTCGTCGTCGTACTCGCCGAAGAGCGGCTCGGGCCCCGCCGGACGCTGGGCCACCAGCTCCAGCTTGTGGCGGCGCACGGTCTCACTGCGGGACTGGCCGATCACCCCGTTGGCGAGCTGGACGACCTGTGGCGTCGAACGGTAGTCGCGGACCAGCTTGACCACGGTGGCGTCCGGGTGCTCGCGGGTGAAGCCGAGCAGGTGGTCGGGGCTGGCCCCGGTGAACGAGTAGATCGTCTGGTTGGGGTCGCCCACCACGCACAGGTCGTCGCGGTCGCCCAGCCAGGCGTCGAGCAGGAGCTTTTGGAGGGGGTTGACGTCTTGGAACTCGTCGACCACGAAGTAGCGGTATTGCTCGCGGACCTGGTTGGCCACGTCGCGGTTGTCGGTGAGGACGGCGACCGTCAGCTCCAGCATCCCCTCGAAGTCGAGGAGGTTGCGCTCACGGCGGAGCTGCTCGTACATCGCGTAGACCCGGGCCACGTCGACCACGTCGGCGGGGGTCTTGCGCGCCGACCGCTGGACCGCGGCCGCGTAGTCCTCGGGGCGGGTCTGGGTGACCTTGGCCCACTCGATCTCGGACGCGATGTCGCGCAGCTCGCTGCGGCCGAAGGACAGCCGGCAGGCCCGCGCCGCGTCCGCGACCACGGGGATCTTGGACTCGATGATCTTGGGCGGGTCGCCGCCGATGACCCGCGGCCAGAAGTACGACAGCTGCCGCAGCGCCGCCGCGTGGAACGTGCGGGCCTGCACGCCGGGCGCGCCGAGCCGGCGCAGCCGGCCGCGCAGCTCTCCGGCGGCGCGGGTGGTGAACGTCACGGCGAGCACCCGCTGCGGCGCGACGACACCGGTCAGTGTCGCGTACGCGATGCGGTGGGTGATCGCGCGGGTCTTGCCGGTGCCGGCGCCCGCGAGCACGCAGACCGGCCCCTGGACGGCCTCGGCGACCGCCCGCTGCTCCGGATCGAGCCCCTCAAGAACCCCCTGAGCCTCCATGGCCCCATCCTTGCAGCCGCGGGCGACGGAATCGGCCTCCCGGGGCAACTGTGGATAACCTCGGAATGCGAGGCGGCGGCCCGGTGTTGTGCTGAACGGCCGCAGCAACAAGAACTTTGACAGGGAGACGACGCACCGATGGCGACGCCGACCACCGAACAGGCCAAGGGCCCGATCGGCCAGCTCACCATGTACACGACGACCTGGTGCGGCTTTTGCCGCCGCCTCAAGAGCCAGCTCGCCCGTGACGGCATCCACATGGCGGAGGTCGACATCGAGCGCGACCCGGCCGCCGCGGAGTTCGTGATGAGCGTGAACGGCGGCAACCAGACCGTCCCCACCGTCACCTTGGTCGACCCGGCCGGCGAGAGGCACGTCCTCACCAACCCGAGCGCCAAGACCGTCAAGCGCCTGCTCGGCGTCTGAAGACACGACGAGGCCCGCACGCACGACGAGGCCCGAGCGCACGGTGAGACCCCCGCTTCGGCGGGGGTCTTCGTGTGTCCGGGGTCAGAACGGCGGCATGTTCGGCAGCTCGCCTCCGTACCACCGCATGATGAGCTGCGCCGCGATCGACAACGGCCCGGGCGCCACGATCTGGCCCGCCTCGATGGCCGTGCGCAGCTCGTCGCGGGTGTACCAGGCGGCGTCCAGGATCTCCTCCGGGTCCGGCCGCAGTTCCAGATCGCCGTCCGCCCGCGCGAAGAAGCCGATCATGAGGCTCTGCGGCAGCGGCCACGGCTGGCTGCCCAGGTAGCGGACGTCGCGTACGGCCAGGCCGACCTCCTCGCGCACCTCGCGCGCGACCGCCTGCTCCAGCGACTCCCCCGGCTCCACGAAGCCCGCCAGGATCGAACGCCGGTCCTGCGGCCACTGCGGCCCGCGGGCCAGCAGGACGCGTTCGTCGTCGTCCTGGACCAGCATGATCACGGCCGGGTCGACGCGCGGGAACTGCTCGGACCCGTCGGCCGGGCAGACCCGTACGTGCCCGGCCGCCGCGAGCTCCGACGGCCCTCCGCAGCGGGGGCAGAAGCGGTTGGTGGCGTGCCAGTGCTCCAGCGCGACCGCGTGCGTCAGCAGTCCCGAGTCCAGGTCGTCCAGCAACGCGCCGACCTGCCGGATCCCGGCCTTCTCGGCGCCCTCGATCACCGGGAGCGGCCCGGCGACGGCGAAGTAGGCGACCCCGTCCTCGTCCACGCCCAGCAGATAACGATCGCCGTCCGGCGCGTCGGCGGGGGCGAGCAGCGGCAGCGCGGGGCCGCTCTCCAGGCGGACCAGCGCCCGCCCCTTCTCGATCACCAGTACCCGGGTGCGCGGATCGGCCCAGGCGGATTCGACCCACGCGTCGTCCTTGCGGCGTTCGGCGACCCGGTCGAGGGTGCCGCGCGCCAGGGCCAGCCACTGCAGCGTCTCGGTCAAGGGGCTCCTCCCGGCGGCCGGACGCTCACGCCCGGCGCAGGGTGGTCGCGAGCTCTTCCCACAGGTAGGCGGCCGCTTCGGCGCCCTTGAGCAGCAGCGGCATCTCGACCTTCTCGTTCGGCGCGTGGATCTGGTCGTCGTCCAGCCCGACGGCGAGGAAGACGAGCGGTGCCTCCAGGATGTCGGCGAGGTCGGCCTCCGGGCCGCTGCCGCCCTCCCGGGTGAACATGATCTCCTTGCCGAACGCCCTGGCCATCGCGCGTCGCGCCGCCCGCACGGCCGCCGAGTCGATCGGCGAGAAGCACGGCCGCACGCCGGCCGAGGGGATGTGCACCTCGCTCCGGACGCCCGCCGGCGTGTGCTCGGCCACGAAGGCCTTGAACGCCTCCTGCACGGCGCGCGGCTCCTGCCCGGCCACCAGCCGGAACGAGACCTTCGCGTGCGCCTCGCGCGGAACGATCGTCTTGCCGCCCGGCCCGGTGTGACCGCCCCACATGCCGTTGATCTCAGCGGTCGGGCGCGCCCAGACGCGCTCCAGCGTGGTGTAGCCCTTCTCCCCGTACGCGGCGCCGCTGTTGCCCGCCATCTTCAGCCACGCCGCCTCGTCGAACGGCAGCCGCGCGAAGAGCTCCCGCTCCTCGTCCGTCAGCGGCACGACCCCGTCGTAGAAGCCGGGCAGCGCGACCCGTCCGTCCTCGTCGTGCAGGGCGGCCAGCAGCGAGGCCATCGCGTGCAGCGGGTTGGGGACGGCGCCGCCGAACGACCCGGAGTGCAGGTCGATGTCCGGCCCGTACAGAGACACCTCCGCCTCGGTCAGGCCGCGCATCCCCGTGCACATGGACGGGACGTCGGCGCTCCACATCGTCGTGTCGCTGATGACCACGACGTCGCACGCCAGCCGGTCGCGGCGTTCCCGGAGCAGCTCGGGGAAGTGCACCGAGCCCGACTCCTCCTCGCCCTCGACCAGCAGCTTGATCGTGACGGGCGGCTCGGTGGCGCCGGACGCGGCGAGCCCGGCCCGGACGCCCAGCGTGTGGAAGAAGACCTGGCCCTTGTCGTCGGACGCGCCGCGCCCGTACAGCCGGTCGCCCTTCTCCACCGGGTCGAACGGATCGCTGTCCCATTCGTCGAGCGGCTCGACGGGCTGGACGTCGTGGTGCCCGTAGACGACGACCACGGGCGCGTCCGGGTCGGCGGCGGGCCATTCGGCGAAGACCGCGGGCAGTCCCGCCGTCTCCCACACCTCGACCGTCGGGAAGCCCTGCTCGCGCAGATATCCGGCCAGCCAGTCCGCCGACCGCCGCACGTCCGACTGGTGCGCCGGGTCTCCCGAGATCGAAGGAATCGCCAGCCATTCCTTGAGATCGGCGAAGAACCGTTCCCGGTTACCCTCGATATACGACGCTACGTCCACGTTTGCTGTGCTCCCTTGCACATCGTTTCCCATGGCACTGTAAGGGATCGGCACACCGCCCCTGGGAGTCGCCCTGTGATCCTCATCGACCCGCCGCTGTGGCCCGCGCGCGGACGCGTGTGGTCGCACATGGTCAGTGACGTGTCGTACGAGGAACTGCACGCGTTCGCCCGAGGTCTGGGGCTGCCGCCGCGCGCGTTCGAGCGCGACCATTACGACGTGCCTTCCCATCTGTACGAAGAGGCCATCGATCTGGGTGCTCAGCCGGTCGGTTGCCAGGAGCTCGTCGCCCGGTTGATCCGGGCGGGCCTACGCCACCGCAAGTTCACCGGCCCGGTGAGTCCGACACAAGCGGCTGTCAGGCCCTCAGGAGCATGAGCTCGGTCTCGATGTTGTGCCGCGCCGCCGCCTCGAAGCGCTCGCGGGCCGGAACGGTGTGGAAGAGCGAGGGAAGCTCCAGCAGCCCTGCCAGCACTTCGGCCCGGCCGGCCTTGAAGAACTCGTCCGGCACGAAGGCGTACTCCTCGCGGACGGCGGCGGCGTACGCGGCGTACCGCTCGGGGCCGGAACCGAGGATCGCCAGGTCGGCGTCGCACAGCACCTGCCCGTTGCGGTCATCGTCCTCGGGCGCGTGGGTCTCGGTCAGGACGACCAGACGGGAGACCTCGGCGACGCGCTCCGGGGAGAGATCGGTGTCGGCGAGCATGCGCTCGGCCAGACGGGCGCTGCGTTCCTCGTTGTCGGCGCGCTCCGGGTCGTACACCGCGTCGTGGAACCATGCCGCGAGCCGTACGGCGTCGGCGTCGGCCGCGTGGCCGGCCAGCTCGTCCACCAGGTCCAGGACGGCGGTCAGATGCTCGCGGGTGTGGTAGCGGCGGTGGTCCTCGCCGTAACGGGCGGCCAGATCCTCGCCGATGTGCCGCGTCTGCGGTCCGGCGAGCCCCACCCAGCGCTCGACAACATCCATGCATCCATCCTGGCGGAACGCAGGACGTGGGAGGACACGCGGTGGCATCGTTCTTCCGCCCGCCGAGCGCTCCGCGCCGCTATGGTTGCTTGAGTTAGGCAAGCCTTACCTTACCTACCTACTGCCGAAGGAGATGGGTGGCCGTGGCCGCCTCGCTCTACCTCGTCGCCGGCAAGGTCACCGACTCGGTGACGTACGGGTTCCTTCCCGCCGCCGCACGACTGGGCCTCGACGTCGTGCTCCTCACCGACCGGCCCGCCGACCACGCCAAGGTGTTCCCCGGACGGATCATCACGTGCGACGTCACCGACTTCAGAGAGATCGTCGCACACGTCGCGCACGCCGCCGCGCACGACGGCGCCGGGCCGGACGCGATCCTCACCAACAGCGACTGGCTCCAGGCCCCGGTCGCGCTCGCGGCCGCCTACTTCGGCCTGCCCGGCAAGGACTGGCGCGCCGCGACCCGGACGAAGAACAAGGCCCTGATGCGGAGCCACCTCAGCGAGCTCGACCCGGTCTTCTCCGCGGACGCCGACCTTGTCGCCGACCGGCCCGGCGGCGCGCCGTTCCCGCTCGTCCTCAAGCCGCGTGAGGGCGTGGCCAGCGAGGACGTCTTCCTGGTGCACGACGCCGCCGAGCTGGCCGCCAGGCGCGCGGAGATCCGCGAACGCCGCGACGACCCGCTGGTCGTCGAGGAGTACCTGCCGGGCCGGCTCCACACGCTGGAGACGCTCGGCGACGCCGACGGCGAGACGCGGGTGCTGGGGTCGTTCCACACACGGCTCTCCGCGCCGCCCCACTTCGTCGAGGAACGCCTCGAATGGGCGCCGCCGCCACCCGAGACCGCGCAGGTCATCGAGCAGCTCCGCGCACTCGGCGTCGGCTTCGGCGCCTGCCACACCGAGTTCGTCGTCCATGCGGGCCGGGCACGGCTGATCGAGGTCAACTACCGGGTCATCGGTGACCACTGCGACTTCCTGATGGCCGACCTGCTGGGGATTCCGCTCTTCGAGCACATCCTCCGCGTCCATCTGGGCGAGCCGCTCCCCGCGCAGGCCGAGTCCCCCCGCCGGCATGCCGTGGCCGAGGTGGTGCTGGCCGAACGTGCCGGAACGCTCGTCGCGGCGCCCGCGGCCAAGGAACTCGTCGAGGGCCTCGTACGCGTCGCCTACCGGCCGCAGCGCTCCCGGGGCGACACCATCGAGATCACCAACACCAACCGGGACTATCTCGGCACCATCCGGGCCATCGGCCCGGCCCGCGACGAGGTGGAGGCGGCCATCGCGCGCTTCCGGGCCGCACACGACTGGACGATCGCGTGAACGAAGGGCCGCTGGCCGCGCGGGTGCTGGACACGCTCCTGCGCGAGGACTACGCCGGGATGCGCCGGTTCGTCGACTCCGACCACCGCCTCCTCGACCTGCCGGGCGACGCGCGCAGCGTACGGCTGCGCCAGGGCGGCTTCCTGACCGACCTGGTGGTCGACCCGGCACAGAACCTGCGGCTCGACGACGTGCTCTCGGTGGTCCGGCGGATCGCCGATCCGCGCGACGACGTGACGGCGTTCGAACGCGAGTGCCGGGAGGCCGCGCTCACCCTGCGCCTGCACGCGGACGCCCACCGCGAGGTCCTCGACCGCCTCGGCCAGGCGCCCGAGGACGTCCGGCACGGCCCCGGCACGTTCTACGAGACGCTCGCCGCCTACACCGACCATCCCGTCTACCCCACCGGCCGGTGCCGGACCGGGCTGAGCACCGCCGACCTGCGCCGCTACGCACCCGAGTTCGGGCCGTCGTTCGAACTGCGCTGGGCCGCCGTCCCGCGCGGACGGGTCACCTCGGCAGGTGTACGGCCCGAATGGTGGCCTCAGCCCGCCGAGGCGGGGCTCGACGACGGCCTGGCCGCGACTCACGACCTCTTCCCGGTGCATCCCCTCACGGCGCCCGCTCTACGGAGCGACCCGGAGATCCTGCTGAGCCCCGAGCGGCATCTCCGCGTTCGCCCGACGCTCTCCATGCGCACCCTTGCGGTCACGTCGCTCACCCACCTCAAGGTGCCGCTGACGACGAGCACGCTCGGCCTGCGCAACCGGCGCACGATCGTGCCAGGCACGCTCTCCGACGGCGCCCGCGTCGAACGCATCCTGCACCAGGTGCTGGAACGCGAGCCCGGCCTGCCGATCCTCCTCGCCGACGAGCAGACCTACGGGCACGCGGGGTCACCGTTCCTCGGCCATCTCGTACGGCGGTTCCCCGCCGAGACGGCGCGCGCGCACGTCATCCCTGTGGCGGCGCTGCTCGCCGAAGACCCGGACGGCGGCTACGTGATCGAACGGTGGGACGTCGCGGCCACCTTCGGCGCCTACCTGGACGCCCTGCTGGCTTGGAACGTCGCCCTCTTCCGCTACGGCATCGCGCTCGAAGCCCACCAGCAGAACGTGTCCATCGTCCTCAGCCGGCGCGAACCGCTGAAGCTGCTGCTCAAGGACAACGACGGCGCGCTGATCGATCCGGCCCGGCTCGCCGCCGGCCTTGATACAGCCGACGCGCTCTGCGACTTCAACGACCGGCGGATGACGACGGACGACCGGGAGGCGCTCGCCCGCGTCTTCGTCACCATCACGCTGCACCTGTGCGCCGCGGCCCCCGCCTTCGGGCTGGCCGAACGCGGCCTGCTCCCGCTGCGTACCGGCCTGGCGATGGTCCGCGACCGGCTCGACGCGCTGCTCGGCCCCGGCGACGCGTTCCTGCGGGCGCGCACGCTGGACGCCGACCGGCTGCCGACCAAGGCCATGGTCACCGCCGGGACGCTCGTGGACAAGGCCCGCACCGGCGCGGCCGACATCAACAAGCACTACGGCCCGCTCGGGCCCAACTACCTGAGGGACGACCCTTGCTCCTGACAGGACGACCGCTCGCGGCCGGCGACGCGTCGGCGACCGCCCTCCTCAACTGCCTGATCCGTGAGGTCTGCGCCCCCGAGCACCAGGTATGGGCGGACGGCGCGCACCTGCTGGTCCGGCTGCCGCGGGTCGGCGTGATGTTGCGCGCGGGCCTCGGCCGTCCGCCGTCCGGGCCCACGTTCCGGATCGCGCCGCCGTACGAGGAGCGGCGCGGGAACGCGTGGATCCCGGCGGCCTGGGACCGGCTGGCCGACCTGATCGCGGGCGAGCTGGAGCTGGCGACGGGACGCGCCAACCCCGAGTTCCTTGGCCAGGTCACCGATGGGCACACCGCCCTGGAGGCGATCCTCGCCGCCCGTAGCGAGACCCCCGGCGCCGTAGACCGCTATGTGGAGTCCGAACAGTCTCTCGTCACCGGCCACCGGTTCCACCCCTCACCCAAGGCCCGTCAGGGAGCCCCCACCGACTGGCTTCAGTACGCGCCGGAAACGCGGGCGCGGTTCCAGTCGCGCTGGCTGGCGGTACGCGAGGAGGTCCTGGCCGAGGAGGGCGACCCGGCCGCGTTCGCGCGCCTGGAGTCGTTCGGCCCCTCGGTACCGGACGGCTTCCGGCTGCTGCCCGTTCATCCCTGGGAGTTGCGTCTCCTCGCCGAGCGGCCCGTACTGCGCAACGCGTTCACCCGCGACCTAGTACGCGACCTCGGCACGGTCTCCGAGGCGGATGGCGGCGGCGCGGGCAGTGGTGTGGTGGCCGTTCCTACGTCATCCGTCCGCACCGCCTACTTTCCCGCCGCCGACACGTTCTGCAAGTTCAGCCTCGACATCCGCATCACCAACTGTGTGCGCAAGAACGCCTGGTACGAGCTGTCGGGGGCCGTCGTCCTCGACCGTCTGGTCCGCCGGGTCTTCGACGGCATCGACGCCACTTTCCTGGCCGAGCCCGCGTACCGCAGTGTGGCGCTAGCCGACCTGCGGCTGTACGAGGGGCTCGGCGTCATCCTTCGCCAAGGCGTGCGCGGTCTTCCCGGCACTCCGCTCCTCGCCGCGGCCTTGGCCGACCCGTACGGTCCGCTCCTGGCGAGCCTGCCCGCGCTGGCCACCCCGGACGGCGCCATGGCCTGGTGGAAGGCGTATGTCCGCCAGGTCGCACCACCCGTTCTGCACGCCTACCTGGAGCACGGGATCGTCCTCGAACCGCATCTCCAGAACGTGCTCGTCTGCGTCGACGACGACGGTATGCCGATCCACGCCGCGTTCCGCGACCTCGAAGGCACCAAGCTGGTCGGCGGCCGCTGGGACCACCTCACCGGCGTGCCGCCGCGCGTGCGCGAGGCGATGACCTACGACGCCGACCGTGCCTGGAACCGGATCGTCTACTGCCTCCTGGTCAACCATCTGACCGAGACCGCCGCCGCGGTGGCGGACCTGCATCCGGCGCTCGACGCGAAGCTCTGGCCCGCCGCCCGGCGCTACTTCGCCGGATACGAACGCCACCCGGAGGTCAGGGCGCTCCTGGCCGGGGTGCCGCTTCCCGCGAAGGCCAACCTGCGTGCGCGCTGGGCCCGTACCGCCGACCGTGCCGCGACCTACGTCCCGGTGCCCAACCCGCTCGCCCCGCCCGCGCCGCAACTCAACTGACACTCTTGCCAATAACGGATTGATCCCCTCATATCTAACTAAAGAACGGGTAGGTCGCTGACTCGCCGCGAACGAGACGGGAGACGACGGTGCTGGAACGGGTACGGACGTGGGCGGGTCTGGGCGCGCGGGCGACCCGGGCGATCAGGGACGGCGGGATGCTGCGGCCGATCCGGCCCGACCGGGCGGCGCGGCTGCCCTTCCAGTACTTCCGCTTCGGCCCGGTGCCCGCCACCGTCGGCGCGATGTCGGCCCTCCGCTACCCCGACCGCACGGCGCTGATCGACGAACGCGGCTCGCTCACCTACGCCGAGCTCGAACGCCAGGTCGCCGCGTTCGCCACCGCCCTGCGCGCAGGCCTCGCCGAGGACGAGCGGGTCGGCGTGCTGTGCCGCAACCATCGCGGCTTCCTGACGGCCGTGCTCGCCGCGTTCCGGCTCGGCGGCGACGTGGTGCTGCTCAACACCGACTTCTCGGCGCCCCAACTCGGCGAGGTCGCGGGCCGCGAGGGCCTCGGCCTGCTGATCCACGACCAGGAGTTCGACCAGCTGGTAGACGACTCGTCGTTCGCGGGGCAGCGCGTGCACGCCTGGGTCGACGACGAACGCTCGGCCAAGCACGACTCGATCGACGGCCTGGTCGCGGTGACCGAGGTGAAGCCGCTGCGGCCCGGTTCGCCCAGCAAGGTCATCGTGATGACGTCCGGGACGACCGGCACGCCCAAGGGCGCCCGGCACGACGTCTCCCTCGGCTCGCTGGCCCCGGTGGCGCTGAGCCATCTGATGCGCATCCCGCTGCGTTCGGGCGCGCCCCTCGTCATCGCGCCGCCGCTCTTCCACGTGCTCGGCTTCGCCTACACGTCGGTCGGTCTCGGCATGGGCATGCCGCTGGTGCTCCACCGCCGGTTCGACGCCGCGCAGATCCTGCGGTCGATCGAAGAGCACGAGGCGGAGGCGCTGGTGGCCGTGCCGGTCATGCTCCAGCGCATCCTGGAGGTCCCGGACATGCCTCGGCCGCCCTCGCTCAACGTCGTGATCTGCGGCGGGTCGGCCCTGCACCCGCACGTCTCGGAGGCGTTCATGGACGCGTTCGGCGACGTGCTGATCAACCTGTACGGGGCGACGGAGACGGGCTGGGCGACGATCGCGACGCCCGAGGACCTGCGGGCGGCCCCGGGCACCGTCGGCCGGCCGTCGTTCCGGCTCACCATCAAGATCCTCGACGAGGACGGCGCCGAACTGCCGCCCGGCGAGGTCGGCGAGATCTACACCGGTGGCGGGCTGCGCTTCAGCGGTTACACCGGAGGCGGCGGCAAGGACGTCCGCGACGGCCTCATCGGCACCGGCGACCTCGGGCACTTCGACGAGGAGGGCCGGCTGTTCATCGACGGCCGCTCCGACGACATGATCGTTTCTGGGGGCGAGAACGTGTTCCCCGGCGAGGTGGAGGACCTGCTCGGCCGCCATCCGGACGTCGCCGAGGTGACGGTCACCGGCACGGAGGACGAGAAGTTCGGCCAGCGCCTGGTCGCCCACGTGGTGCGGGCCGACGGCGCCGAGCTGACCGAGGACGACGTCAAGGCGTACGTGAAGCGGCACCTGGCCCGCTACAAGGTCCCGCGCGACGTGCACTTCGTCGACGAACTCCCCCGAACCAGCACCGGCAAGGTCAGAGCGAAAGCGCTGTAATTTTCTCTCGCCGCCTCGGGACTGCCCGTCAGGCGGCGCCGGCGCGTTGGCGTTTGGCGGCCATGCAGATGCGGGCGAGGTCGTTGAGGGCGTCGGCGCGGCGCTCGTCGAGCGAACGCCCGTCGTCGCCCGCCGCCTCGGCGAGCGTGTCGATCACCAGGGAGAACACCGGCCACTCGGCCGGGCCGATGGCGCCCTGGAAGTCGACCTCGCCGTCAGCGAGGTCGTCGAGGTCGAGGTTGCGGGCGAACGTCGCGAGAGCCGCCTCGGCCGCCACGACGCCGATGCGCATGGCGAGGGCGGCGGGCTCACGGTCGGCCGGGCGCCTGCTCGGTGGCGGAGCCGCCTCCTCTGCGCCGCGGGGGGCGTGGGGGGTCGTCCCCCCTCGGGGGGAACGAAGAGCCGCGGTAGAACCCATGTTCGAGATGGTAGCGAAGTGACGCGTCTCCGGTCGAACGTTTGAGCGAAAAAGTCAGGGGGCTATCGCGCAGAAGAACGCGTTCGAGTGGGTGAAGTGCAGCCCGCCCTCCACCTCGCTCGGCCGCATGCCGGTCGCCGGGCCGGCGCCCGCCAGCTCGTCGGCCAGCTCCTTGCGGATCTGCGCGGCCGCCTCGTCCGGCGTGTGCGACTGCTCCAGCCACGGCTCCAGCGGGCGTACGAGGTCGAACCGGTCGGTGCGCTTGACCTCCGCGCCCGCCGCGGCCAGCATTTCGGCGATCTGGCCGGCAGGCAGGATCGTGCGGTGCGAGGGGTCGCGCAGCCGCTCGAACCGGTCCACGTCGGCGTCGCCGATGGCCTCGTCCCGGACGAGATCGGCGACGACCACGGCCGCTCCCGGACGGCTGACCCGCACCATCTCGCGCAGCACGGCCGCCGGGTCGGCGACGTGGTGCAGCGCGAAGCGGCAGACGACGAGCGTGAACGAACGGTCGAGATAGGGCAGCCCGGCGGCGTCTCCGCGCGTGAACGTCACGTTGGTCAGGGTGTCGGCGTCCGCCTCGCGCTTGCCCTGCTCCAGCATGGCGGGGGTGAGGTCGAGGGCGGTGACGTGCCGCACGCGCCGCGCGATCGCCCGCGAGACCAGCCCGGTCCCCGCCGCGACCTCCAGCGCGACGTCCTCCAGGTCGAGCTCGGGCTCCATGAACTGCGCGAGCCTGGCCAGGTTGACGGTGAACTCCATGTTCAGGCGGGGATCTCCGAACGCGGGCGCCTGCTTGGAGAACTCACGTACGACCTTCTCGTCATGGCTCACCGTCACGCCGCCTCCTTTGTGGGGTTTCCCGGATACTCCCCGAAATCACGCAACGTGAACAGATGTGAGTGGTTCACATCACGGCAACGATCGGCTCAGACGGCCGGGATCCGGTCGAGCAGCGCGGCGAGCCCGGCCTCGTCGAGCAGGTCGGCGGGCCGCACGGTGACGTTCGCGCTCACGTAGTGGAACGCCGCGCTGACCTGCTCCACCGGCACGCCCGCCAGTTCGGCCCAGGCCAGCCGGTAGGCGGCGAGCTGCACCGACGCGAACCGCGCGTCGTCGCCCGCGGGCGGGCGGCCGGTCTTCCAGTCGACGACCTCGTAGCCGTCCGCGGTGCGGAAGACCGCGTCCATGCGGCCGCGGACGAGCCGGTCCGCGATGATCGTCTCGAACGGCACCTCGATGTCGAGCGGCTCCCGGCCCGCCCACTCCGACTCCTCGAAGCGTTCCTGCAGGTGGGCCAGCTGCGCGTCGTCGGCCGCGCCCTCGTCGGCCGCGCCGGGCAGTTCGTCGGCGTCCAGGAGGCGCTGCTGCCCCCAGCGGCCCTCCAGCCAGGTGTGGAAGGCCGTGCCGCGGCGCGCGTACGGGGCGGGCGGACGCGGCATCGGGCGGCGGATCTGGCGGGCCAGCGCGGCCGGGTCGCGGGCGAGCGACACCAGCGACGACACCGACAGGTGGGCGGGCAGTTCCACCTGGAGGCCGTCGCCGCCACGGCCGCGGTCGCGTTCGGCCAGCAGCAGTTCGACGTCGCGCGCCCAGGCGGTCATGCGGGCCCGGTCAGCGTCCTCCAGGCCGGCGTTCCCGGCCCAGTGCAGGTCGCGGCCGGTCATCGCGTCCTCGACCATCCGGGCGCCCTCGACGATCGCCTCGTAGCGTTCGCGCTCGGAGATGTCGGCACGGCCCCGTTCGCCGGGACCGGCGGGCCAGCGCGCCTCCTCGGCCTCGGCTAGCAGCGGGTTGGGCGTGCCCTCCTCCGGCGGCTCCGCCCAGAGCACGACCTGCCCGGCGGTACCGGACATGCACGTCTCCCGTACCTCCTCCAGGAACGGGGACGGCCCGAGTGGACGGCCCGACGACCCCCACCAGTAGCCGGTGGCGATGAGCAGGCTCGACGCGCGGGTGACGGCGACGTACGCCAGCCGCCGTTCCTCGCGCAGGTCCCGTTCGGCGCAGGCCTGGTCGAACGCGGCCAGGTCGTCCTTCTCCAACCCGAGCAGGGCGGGCAGGTCGGCGCGGTCGCCGCGCAGCATGAACGGCAGGACGCGCGGGTTGGCGGTCCAGCGGGTGGCGTTCTGCGGCGGCGACGGGAAGATCGAGCCCTTGGCGGGGCCGCCGTTCTTCTGCGGGGTGTAGGACAGCCCGGGCACGATGACGACCGGCCATTCGAGGCCCTTGGACGCGTGGACGGTGAGCAGCTTGACGCTGTTGGTCTCGCCGACCCGCCCGGCCTCCAGCCCGAACTCCTCGGTCTCGGCGGCCTTGAGGTAGGCCAGGAACGCGCCCAGCGTCGGGTCTTCGGCGTCCCCGGCGAACGTCGCGGCGGCGTCGATGAACGCGTCGAGGTCGGCCCGCGCGGTGACCGGGTCCAGCCCCGACCGGGCCGCGACCTCGATGTCGAGGCCGAGCGTCCGTTCCACCTCGCTCACCAGGTCGGGCAGCGGCAGGCCGACCTGGGAACGGAGCCCGCGCAGCTCGTCCCGGAGCCGCCGCAGCCGTCCGTACCCCTCGGGCGAGTACGCGTCGGGCGGGCCGAGGTCGTCGAGGGCGTCGACCAGGCTGCCGGTCTCCTGGTTGAGCTCGCTCACGAGCTGCCGCAACGGATCGTCCGCCGCCGACTCCCCCGACTCTCCTGAGGTCGCTTCCTCAGGCGCGGGCTCGTCCGCCGGAGGTTGCCCGGAACGTTCGGGCGGCGTGACGTCCCGGGACGCCTCCTGGGCCAATGACCGCGCGCGGCGCCCCAGCGCGACCAGGTCACGCGGGCCGAGCCGCCAGCGCGGGCCGGTCAGCAGGCGGGCCAGCGACGCGCCGGACGTCGGGTCGTGCATGGCGCGCAGCGTGGCGACGACGTCCTGTACCTCCGGAACGGTGAGCAGCCCGCCGAGCCCCACCACCTCGACCGGGATGCCGCGGCTCTCCAGCGCGCGCCGGATCAGCGGGAACTGCGACCGTTTGCGTGCCAGCACCGCGACATCGGAGTACTGCAGCGGCTCGTCCTGCGGCGCGCCGTCCGGGGAGATCTCCGGGTCGGCCGCCATCAGCCCGGCGATCCGGGCGGCGATGCGTTCGGCCTCGTCCTCGACCGTCTCGAAGAGCGCGCACTCGACACGGCCGCGCCCCTCCCGTCCGGCGCCGGGCACGAGCCTCGGCACGGCCGCCGTCTCGGCCCGCAGCTCGTCCTGGATGCGGGCGGCGGCGTCCAGGATCTGCTCGCCGTTGCGGAAGCTCCGGCTCAGCTGGACGACCGGCGCCGGGGTGGGCTGCCGTCCCGCGATCGGAGCCTGCAACGGAAAGTCGTAGGCGAAGCGCAGCAGGTTGCCCGCGCTCGCCCCGCGCCACCCGTAGATCGACTGGCACGGGTCGCCGACCGCCGTGACCGGATGCCCGCCCGCGAAGAGCGACTTGAGCAGGACGAGCTGGGCCTGGCTGGTGTCCTGGTACTCGTCCAGCAGCACCACCGAGAAGCGCGACCGTTCGATCATCCCGACCTCGGGATGCTTGTAGGCGATGCGCGCGGCCAGCGACATCTGGTCGCCGTGGTCGACCACCTCCCGGTCGGCCTTGGCCTTGGCGTACGCCTCGATGAGCGGCATGAGCTGCTCGCGTACGGCGTGCTTGGCGAGGATGTCGCGCTGCGGTTTGAGGGGCTTCTTCAGGCTCGCGAAGCGTTCGTCCAGCCACGCCCCGACCTTGCGCACGTCATAGCCGGTGCGCAGGTGCTCGGCCAGGTCTCCGGACAGCTCCATGACGGCCTTGGTGACCGTGTCCGGCTGCCAGTCGATCTTGTCCATCGGGCCGCCGTACGAGTCGACGACACGCGAGCAGATCTGCCACGCGACCGCCGGGGAGATGAGCCGCATCGTCGGCTCCAGCGCCTCGCGCAGCGCGTGGTCGCCGAAGAGCCGGGCGGCGTAGGAGTGGTACGTCGACACCATCGGCTCGCCGTCGAAGAGCTGCTCGCCGCCGAGCCGCGCCAGCTCGTCGCCGGGCAGCATCTCCTTGAGCTTGTCGAGCCGCTTGCGCACCCGGATACCGAGCTCGGCGGCGGCCTTACGGGTGAACGTCAGGCCGAGCACGCGTTCGGGCCGCACGAACCCGTTGGCGACCAGCCAGACCACGCGTGCGGCCATGGTCTCGCTCTTGCCCGATCCCGCGCCCGCGATGACCGCCATCGGCGCCAGCGGAGCCTCGATCACGCGAGCCTGTTCCTCGGTCGGTTCGGGGATCTCCAGCAGCCGCGCCAGCTCGGCCGGAGTGATCATGGACCGACCTGCCCCCCTTCCTCATGCACCGGGCAGCAGGACCGTACCGGGCAGGTACGGCACTTGTCGTTCGCGCGGGCCTGGAACACATCGCTCGCCATGCCGGTCGCGACGATCTCGACCAGCTTCTTCGGCCACTCGGGATCGGCGTCCTCGCCCGGCGGCGGCTGCTCCTGCTCGCGCGCCCGGGCGGCGAACGCGGCCTTGCCGACCTGGACCAGCTTGGCGCCGCCCGGCTCGATCAGGCCGTGCCGCTCGAACGCGCCGAGCATCACCGCGTACTGGTAGACGCCGAGCTGCGGGTGCCGGGCCAGGTCGTCCTTGGGCACGGCGGTGGACGAGGTCTTGATGTCGATGATGACCGCGCGCCCGTCGGCGTCGCGCTCGGCCCGGTCGATCCGGCCCTTGATGACGACCCGGCCGAGATCGACCTTGAACGACTCCTCCAGCGCGACGATCTCGTTGGGGTTGTCGCGGTGCCAGGTCAGGAACTTGTCGACCATCGCGGACGCCTGCTCGCGCTGCTTGTCGGAGTACCAGGCGCTGCGGAACTCCAGGTCGTTCCAGATCTCGTCGAGCCGCCGCGCGACGTCCACCTCGGTGACGCCGTCGTCGGCGCCGGCCATCTCGGCCACCGCGTGGATGACCTTGCCCATCGTGCTGTACTCGTTCGGCCCGCCGTCCTGCGCGCCGACCGCCGAGGCCAGCAGCCAGCGCAGCCCGCACGTGGTGAACGCCTCGACCTGCGACGGGGAGATCGTGATCTGCTCGTCGTCGGTGAACGCCGGGCCGGGATCGGACAGCGCCGTGATCGCGTACCAGTTCTCCGGCCTGGCGCCGCGCACACCCGCGCGCGCGAGCCGG
Organism: Actinomadura fulvescens; assembly: GCF_039533225.1. Classification (NCBI taxonomy): domain Bacteria; kingdom Bacillati; phylum Actinomycetota; class Actinomycetes; order Streptosporangiales; family Thermomonosporaceae; genus Actinomadura; species Actinomadura fulvescens. The sequence goes on from NZ_BAAATD010000005.1 coordinate 234,896, forward strand.
GCCAGGTGGCCCGCGGCGGCGCGGCGCAGCGGCCCGGGCCTGGACGGGTCGGCCACCACCGAACGCAGGTCGGCGACCAGCGCGGACATCGACAGCCAGCGGGTCTTCTCGTCGAGCTGCGACTCCTCGATCGCGCCGGGAAGCAGCTCGTTCAGGAACCGCGACGGCCGTTCCTCGCTGTCGTCGCCGCCGACCGCCGTCACGACCAGGCGTTTGCGCGCGCGCGTGGCCGCGACGTAGAACAGCCGCCGTTCCTCGTCCATCATCTTGGCGGCCATGGAGGCCCCGGCGGCGGCGCTCGCCACGCCGTCGGCGCCCGCGCCCTCGGGCTCGCTCCCGGCGGCGTGCTCGATGAGCTCCTCGATGCCGAGCAGCGACCCGCGCAGCCGCAGGTCGGGCCAGACGCCCTCCTGCACGCCCGCGACGATGACCACGTCCCATTCCAGGCCCTTGGACCGGTGGGCGGTCAGGATGCGGACGGCCTCGCCCTGCGGAGCCTGCTCGGCGAGCGTGTCACCGGCGATCTCCTGGGCGGCGATGTTGTCGACGAACAGCTCCGGCCCCGCCTGCGGCAGCCGGTCGACGAAGCGCGCGGCGTGGTCGAACAGCGCCACCACCGCGTCCAGGTCGCGGTCGGCCGCCGCGCCCCGGGTGCCGCCCTTGACGCTCTGCTCCAGCAGCACGTCGGCCTGGCCGCTCTCGCGCCACACCTCCCAGAGCACGTCCTCGGCCGTGCCGCCCCGGTCGGTGACGTCCCGCGCGATCTTGATCAGGCGGGCGACGCGTTCGGCGGGCGCGCGCACCTTCTCGTGCACGAGGGTCAGCTCACGCGGGTCGTGCACCGCCGCGATCATCAGCTCGTTCAGCGGGCGGTCGCCGCCGGAGAGGTCCTCCAGGTCGCGCAGGGCGCGCTTGAGCCGCCGCAGGCCGAGCGCGTCGGCGCCGCCGAGCGGCCCGGTGAGCAGGTCCTCGGCGACGACCTCGTCGAGGAAGCCCTTCTTCAGCGCGGCGCGCAGCAGCACCAGGATCGGCCGGACGGCGGGCTCGGCGATCAGCGGCACCTCGTCGCCCGCCACCACGACGGGCACCCCGGCCTGCGCGAGAGCACGCCGCAGCGCCGGGACCTGCCGGATCGCGCTGCGGACCAGGACCGCCATCCGCGACCACGGCACACCGTCGAGCAGGTGGGCGCGGCGCAGTTCGTCGGCGACCAGGGCCGACTCCTGCGACTCGCTGTCGGCGATGACGGCGTGGACCTCGCCCTCCTCCACGTCCTCCGGGTGGCGGAGGGCGCGGTGCTCGGCCGACAGCGGCCCGGCGGGCAGGCGGCGGGCGATGCGGCGCGAGGCGGCGAGGATCTCCGGACCCATCCGGCGGCAGGTGCGCAGCGCGACCACCGGTGCCGGATCGCCGTCCAGCGTCCGGAACCGGTCGGGGAACCGCAGGATCCCGCGTACGTCGGCCCCCCGGAACCCGTAGATCGACTGGTCGGGGTCACCGACCACGACGAGGTCGCGGCCTTCCCCCGCCAGCCGCTGGAGCAACTCCTCCTGGGCGGGGTCGGTGTCCTGGTACTCGTCCACGAACACGGCGTCGTAGGCGCTGCTCTCGCGAATCCGCACCTCGTCGTCGGCGAGCAGCGACGCCGCTATCTGGATCAGCTCGGCGTAGTCGTACGTAGGCACCGGGTCGATCGCGAACCGCTCGATATAGCGGTCCATGAAGCGCCCGATGGCCGTCCAGTCGTCACGCCCCCGCGTTCGGCCCAGCGCGACGAGGTCCTCGGCGGCGAACCCCCGTTCGGACGCGCGCAGACAGAAATCGCGAAGCTCCTCGGCGAAGCCGCGGGTGCCGAGCGTCTCGTGCAACCGGTGGGGCCAGCCGGGAGCGCCGTCGGCACGTTCGCCCTCCAGCAGGCGCCGCACCTCCAGCAACTGCTCGGGACCCGACAGCAGTCTCGGCGGCGGCTCCTCGTTCAGCACCGCGTCCCTGCGCAGCAGCGCGTAGGCGTAGCTGTGGAAGGTCAGCGCCAGCGGCGTCCGCGTCGTCCGGCGCAGCCGCCCGGTGATCCGCTCACGCAGCTCCCCGGCGGCCTTGCGGCTGAACGTGAGCACCAGCACCCGCTCGGGATCGACGCCGCGATTCTCGATCCGATCGACCACGGCCTCGACGATCGTGGTGGTCTTGCCGGTGCCGGGACCGGCCAGGACCAGCATCGGCCCGCCCGCGTGCTCCACCACGCGCCGCTGCTGCTCGTCGAGCACGGGCGCGACCGCGCGCGCCGGACCGGTGCGGCGGACGAGGCGGTACGAGGCTGGGGAAGCTGGTGGCACAACATTTCATTGGAGCAGATCCACGGGCCGGATCTGACCACATCGGCCGCATGTCGCGGATGTGACGTTCGATACGGCGTTCGATAGAAGCGTCTGACGAGCAAAGAGAGCACTCAGTTCCCGTCCCAGCGGGCCTGACGCATGTCCACGCGACGCCCGTCCGGCCGGACGGGCGTCCCCTCCACGCGATACTCCTCGAACGCCCGCACCTCGTGCCCCTGCGCGGGCCGCCCGTCGGCCCGGACGACACGCCACCAGGGCACGCCGCCACCGTAGAGCGACATGACCCGTCCCACCTGGCGCGGCCCGCCGACCCCGACCAGCTCGGCGATGTCCCCGTACGACATGACCTGCCCGGCCGGAATCCGCTCGACCGCGTCCAGCACCATCTCCGCATATTCGTCAGGCTCGGGTCGCATCCCCAGATTCTCGCCGCAGCAAGACCCGGATCGCCACTCCGGCCAACACCAGCCCCGCCAGCACCAGCCCGCCGAATCCACCCAGCCAGGCCAGGTTGTAAGGCACGGCCCTGACCTTCCCAGGCCTGTCCCCTCCGAAGTACGCCCCATCGGCCACCGCCGGCTCACCGGCGATCTTGACGGGCTCCTTCGAGATCCGCCGCGCCTCCTTGAGCGCCCCCGCCGGATTCACGATCCCGAACCCCAGCTCAGCGTCATACCGCCCCTTCCCCTTGGGATGCCGCGCCGACATGGCCAGCGCCTCACCCACCTGCGCGGGAGTGAGCTTCGGATACTCGGCTTTGACCAGGGCGGCGGCAGCGGTCACCCAGGCCAGCGGAGGACCGCCTCCCCAGAAGAGCCACGGCTTGTTGCCGGGTGCGAGCGCCGGATGCTTGGTCCCCGGTGCGGACACCGTGATGCTGCTGCTGGCAGCGGTGTACTCCTTGTATCGCCGGACCTTTTCATCGAGTACCCCGACACCGATGACGCCCGGCGCGTTCCCGGGATACCGCTCCTCGGCGGCATCGTCAGAGGTGGACGCGACCACGACCGCGTTCTTGCTGTGCGCATACGCGACGGCGGCACGGACCCGGCCACGCGGATCAGAGGAATACGGCCACACAGCGATCACATCGGCGTCCTCGTCGACGGCATAGCGGATGCCCTTCGCGAGGACGTCCCAGTCGGCCTTCCGCTCCCAGGACTCGTATCCAGGATCGCCCGATTCGGCGTTGACCCGTACGGGCAGGAGCTTCGCCCTCGGAGCCAGCCCGATACCGGACGTGAGGTCGGCCCCGTCCCCTGCGATCCAGCCCGCGATGAGCGTGCTGTAGTAGCGCTGGGGCCGCGGCGTACCGACGAAGTCCTTCTCTTTCTCCAGCGCGCCACGCAGCGTCCGGACATCGCGTGCGACACCACTGCCGAGCAGCGCCACCTTGACACCCTCGCCCCGGGTGATCCTGTGGGCGTCCCGGTAGTCGCGGCCGAGCCGCCTGCCCCACTCGTACGATTCCGGGTTCGCGTGTGCGGGCGTGGTCACCGGCGGCATGGCGAGGGCCACGAGGGCTCCGGCGAGCACCCATGGCGGTACGGCGGGTCAGCATTGGACCTCCTGGCGCCTGCAGGGAGCCTCCGTGTCACCGAAGTTGCGCATCACCCTGCCCAGCGCCGTGTCGGCGAACTGGAACGTCTCGGCCATGTGCGCCGACTTCACCCGGTCGCGCGCGACCAGCCAGCCGCTCGACCTGAAGAACAGATACGGGGTGTCATTGCCCGTTTCATGGAACTGCCGGCGGTTGCCGTCACCGAAACCTGCCGCGACGGTTCCCCGTACCGGCAGCGTCCGCACTCCGGCCTTCTCGTCCTCGGCGCCGATCGCGGTGTCGGCCCGGGTCGCCGCGTCGGTGCCGGGCATCACCGCGATCCCCAGCGTGGTGGCCATGGTGCCGCTGGCGTCCACGTAGGTGGCCCTGAGCGCGGTGCGGCAACCGTGCTTGACGAGAATGTCAGCGATCTTGCGGTCGAACGCCTCCGCGCAGCCGGCCGGAGGCGCGACGGCCGCACGGCGGATCGCCTGGAGCGGGTCGACCGTGGTCACCGCCGAGTAATTCACCACGCTCACAGTGACGTCGAGCGTCGGCGGGAAGATGGCGGCGACCTTGAGGTTCTGCCAGCGGGTGGCGATCTCCTTGGCGCCCGCCTGCTTGATCTCTTTGCTGGTCGGCTCGCGCTTGAGGTCGGCGACGATCGCGATCGTGCCGCCGGTGGCGGCGGCGACGCCGAGCAGCGCCAGGACGAGGGCCGGGAGTCGGCGGCGTCGGGTTCTGGGTGTTTCGGACACGGGGTCCGATTTAATTGACGGTTCGTCTCATTATGATCGCGGGTCGGCGTCGCTTTGGGGGCGGCGAAGGGCTATGACCAGCGCGAAGACCAGGAGGGCCAGGGCGAGGACGATGCTGACGGCGGACGTGACGACCAGGCGGCCGTCGCGGTGGACCACGCGGATCGGTCCCGTGTCACCGTCGCCGAAGCGCTGGGCGGCGGGCAGGCCGAGGCCGACGCGGCGGGCGGCGGCCAGGCGGTCGGACTCGGTGACGGCGGCGTGCGCGTCGATGGCGCCGAACCCGACGCCGAGGTCGTAGCCGCCGGACGGGCGGTGCCGGGTGCCCGTCACGATCGCCTGGGTGACCAGGGCGGGTGCCAGGCCCGGGTGGCGGGAGCGGATCAGCGCGGCGACGCCGGAGACGAACGCGGTGGCGGGACTGGTGCCGTCGCCGATCCAGTACTGGTCGCCCGGTCCGGCGCCGATGATGCGCACGCCGGGGGCGGAGACGACGACCGAGGAGTTGCGGTTGGAGAAGCCCGCGTGCGCGCCGTTCTCGTCGACGGCGGCGACGGAGATGACGCCCGGGAACGAGGCGGGATAGGAGAACGGGGCGTGGCCGGAGCGGCGGGCCTTCTCGGTGGCGCCCGCGTTGCCCGCGGCGGCCACGACGACCACGTTCCTGCTGAGCGCGTAGGCGACGGCCTCACGTTCGGCCTTGGTGGCGGAGGAACGGCCGAGCGAGAGGTTCACCACGTCGGCGCCGTTGTCGACGGCGTAGCGGATGCCGCGCGCGATCGTGTCCTCGTAGCGCTCGTCGTTGATGAACGAGGCGAACCCGGGCTCGTCGTTCTCCACGATCACGCGGAGAGCCAGCAGGCGGGCCTGGGGCGCGACGCCCAGCATGCCGTCCGCGGCTCCCGGGCCGTGACCGTGGCCCGCGATGATCGACGCCATGTTGGTGCCATGGAGGCGTTTGGGTTCGACGCCGGGCGGGTTGGCGCCCTCGGTGTAGTCGGGCCCGACGGTGACCGAGCCGGTCAGGTCGGACTGGGCCGGGTCCACGCCCGAGTCGAGGACGGCGACCGTGGCCCCGGAGCCCTTGGAGAGCTCCCAGGCTCGGGGGACGTTCATCGCCTCCATCACCGGCGCCGTCTGGTCACGGATCTCGTCGGACCGGGCGGGGGCTCCGGGGAGGGCGACGAGGGCCGCCACGGCGGTGGCCACGAGATACCTCAGCATGCGAAGGCCTGGGAGTCGCAGTCGACCGGGGCCGGGGCGGCGAGCGGGTTCAGGACCGCGACGGCGAGTTGCGGGGCCAGGGCGAACAGGTCGTCCTGGCGCTTGGCGCCGCGTATGACAGGCCTGCCGTCCACGTAGCCGACGGTGGCCGCGACCACGTACGGGCCGCGCTGCCGTACGGCGGCGGTCTGCCGGGCGGCGTCGCCGAAGCGTGCGACGACCGAACCCGGGAACGGCAACGCGCGCAGGCCAGGTCGCGGCGCGCGCGCCGGGAAGGCGGTGGCGGCCGTACGGGCCGTCTTGTCGTCCGGGAAGACGGCGACGCCGACCGTGACGGCAAGTCCCTGCGGCTCGTCGAGATAGACGGCGCGCAGCACGGCCCGGCACCCGTGCTTCTTGAGCGGCGCGTCGAGCTGCTGGTCCACAGCGGTCTCGCAGCGGGTGTCCGGGGAGATCCCGACGCGGTGGGCGGTCTCGTCGCCGCCGACGTCCAAGGTGTAACCGAGCTCCTCGGGAAAGATCCGGCCCGACGGCCACGTCACGTAGCGGCGGGAGACCTCCTCGTCGGCGGCGGTGCGGAGCTCGGCGGGCGTCGGCTCCCGGGTGAGCTCACCGGCCAGCCGCACGGCCATCGGGACGAGGACCGCGAGGCCGCACACGGCGACCAGCGCGGCGACCGCCGACCGGATCGGCAGGCGTGCCATGCCACCGGACCCAGGCTCCTCCGGTTCCGGTTCGAGGTCCGGGGGTGAGATCTCCGCGCGCACGGAGCGGAGCGTAGCTGAGAAACCCCTCAGTAAGAATGGCCCTGGCCACCGGGACCATAAGGATGTCGGGGCGGGACGATCTCGTGCGGCGCCGGCGTCGCCGCCAGGACCGGCGCGGGCGGGCGCGGGTTGCGGCGGGCCAGCGCCACCGCGATGACCACGGCCGCCGCCGCGCCCCCCGTACCGAGGACGATGATCCCGATGATGACCGGGCGGAGCCAGGCCGGACGCTCGATGATCGCCACCGGCCCCGGGGGCGGTCCTTCCGCGAACCGCCGGCCGGCCGCCTTGCCCGCCTGGCCGGCGCGCGGCGCGGCGAGGGCGGCGGCGGCGGCCAGCGCGCGGGCCGCGTTCACCTCGCCGAAGCCCAGCTCCGGGTTGTACTTGCCGGACGGACCGTTCCTGGCGCTGACGACCAGCGCCTGGGAGACCAGCGCGGGCGGCAGGTCGGGATGCTTCGCCCGGATCAGCGCCGCGATGCCGGACACGATCGCGCTGGCCTGGCTCGTCCCGCCGCCCATGCCGTACTCACCGCCGGGCGCGGCGTAGACGATCTCGTCTCCGGGCGCGCCGACGACGACCGAGTAGTTGCGGTTGGAGAACCTGGCGCGCTCGTGCCCGGGCGTGGTGGCGGCCACCGCGATCACGCCGGGATAGGAGGCCGGGTAGGAGTACGGCGCGAAGCCGTCCTTGTCGAGCCTGCGCTTGCGGTCGCCGTCGTTGCCGGCCGCCGCGATCACCACGACGCCCTTCTTGATGGCGTAGCCGATGGCCTCGCGTTCGTTGCGTTCCTCGTTGTACTGGCCGAGGGACAGGTTGATGACGTCGGCGCCATGGTCGGCCGCGTACCGGATGCCCTCGGCGACACCGTCGCCCTCGCCGTCGGACTTGTAGCGCCGGTAACTGGCGTCCTCCGGCTCGGCGATGGCGCGGATCGCCAGCACGCGGGCCTTCGGCGCGATCCCGATGACTCCGGAGTCGCCGCCCGGACCGTGACCGTGCCCGGCGATGAGCGCGGCCATCGCGGTGCCGTGCTCGCGCTTGGGCCGCGTGCCGCGGTCGACGTCGGCCAGCATGTTGGGGCCCGTGGTGACCGAGCCCTTCAGGTCGGGCTGGTTCGCGTCGGTCCCGGAGTCCACGACCGCCACGGTCACGCCTTCGCCGCGGGTCTGCTTCCACGCGGCGGGCACGGAGAGCGTCTCCAGGACGGGGAGCTGCGCCTCGCGGACCGCGTCCGCCCGCGCGGGAGCGGGCGCGAGCAGGGGCGCGGCGCCGATCGTCAGCGCGAGCAGCGCCGCCGCGGCCCGCCGGGACGGCGTCACCGCGGCCCGCCGGGCGCCCATCGACCCCATCAGCACCTCCACTCGCCGCCGGAGCAGTCCGGCAGCGCCTGCTGGGACAGCGCCCTGGCGACCTGGCGCCCGAGCTGCGGAGCAGACTCGAACGGCAGGCCGGGCCGCACTTTGCTGATCGCGGACGCGGGACGTCCGTCGGACTGGCCCGACGTGGTCAGCACCACGTACGGGCCGCCGCGGTCGGAGGTCCGGTCCTGCCTGGCGGCGTCGTTGAACCGGGCGCCCGCCGTGCCGGGGAACGCGGCGGCGCGCAGCGCGGGCCGCACCCCCAGCGAGCGTTTGGCGTCGACCGGCGTCGACGCCGGGATCTCCTTGTAAGCGCGGTCGGCCGCCCACGGGTCGGCGAAGACCACCACGCCCACCGTGATGACGACGCCCTGCATCTGGTCGGCGTACGTGGCGCGCAGGACGGCGCGGCAGCCGTGCTTGCGCAGGATCGCGCCGAGCTCGGCGTCCACGGCGGGTTCGCAGTCGGTGCCGGGGACGATGCCGAGGCGCCCCGCGAACTCGCTGTGACCGCCGTGGGTGGTGGCGTACGAGAGCCGCTCCGGGAAGATCCGCCCGGCGGGCCAGGCCTGCCAGCGCCGGGCCACCTCGGCGGCGGCGGCACGTTTGAGCTCGGCGTTCGTGGGCTCGCGGTTGAGGTTGACCCAGGCGCCGGTGAGGGCCGCCGCGGTCACCACGAGGTAGACGCAGCCCAGCACGATGGCGACGACCATCCACTGCCGGGCGCGCAGGCCGAGCACGACGCCGGGACGGCGCGCCGGATTCACCGGTGGGCCCGGCTGGACCGGCGGCTGGTGGGAGGGGGGCAGGAACGCCACAACCGACAAGGTTATCGGTGGATCGCTACATTCCGCCCGTCACCGGACAGGAACGACGAACCCCCTGGCTCCGGGCCGCCGGGAGACGCGGCCTGACGTTCGGGAATGCGGCGCGGCATGGCAAGGTTGTGGGCTGGAGGACGACGTTGTCCCGCCCCGTACCCTCAGAGCCCGTAAGAGCACAGCGTCAGCACAGGAGCACTCACCGTGTCGTTGCCACCTCTGGTCGAGCCCGCAGCGGAGCTCACCCGTGACGAGGTCAATCGTTACTCGCGACACCTGATCATCCCCGACGTCGGGATGGCCGGGCAGAAGCGCCTCAAGAACGCCAAGGTCCTGTGCGTCGGCGCGGGCGGCCTGGGCTCCCCCGCCCTCATGTACCTCGCCGCCGCGGGCGTGGGCACCCTCGGCGTCATCGACTTCGACGTGGTCGACGAGTCCAACCTGCAGCGGCAGATCATCCACCGGCAGTCGACGCTCGGCAAGCCCAAGGCCGAGTCCGCCGCCGAGACGGTGCGCGAGATCAACCCGTTGATCGACGTCCGGGTGCACAACACCTCGCTCGACCGCGACAACGTGATGGAGATCTTCTCCCAGTACGACCTGATCGTCGACGGCACCGACAACTTCGCCACCCGCTACATGGTCAACGACGCGGCGGTGCTGCTCGGCAAGCCGTACGTGTGGGGCTCGATCTACCGCTTCGACGGCCAAGCGTCGGTGTTCTGGGCCGAGCACGGGCCGTGCTACCGCTGCCTCTACCCCGAGCCCCCGCCGCCCGGCATGGTGCCGTCCTGCGCGGAGGGCGGCGTGCTCGGCGTGCTGTGCGCCTCCATCGGCTCCATCCAGGTGAACGAGGCCATCAAGCTGATCGCGGGCATCGGCGAGCCGCTGGTCGGGCGTCTGACGATCTACGACGCCCTGGAGATGAGCTACCGCAACGTCAAGGTCCGCAAGGACCCCGAGTGCCCGCTCTGCGGCAAGAACCCGACGCAGACCGAGCTCCTGGAGGACTACGAGGCGTTCTGCGGCGCGGTCTCCGACGAGGCCGCCGAGGCCGCCAAGGGCTCCACCATCTCGGTGCACGACCTGAAGGCCATGCAGGACCGCGGCGACGACATCTTCCTGGTGGACGTGCGCGAGCCCAACGAGTACGAGATCGTCTCGATCCCGGGCGCGACGCTGATCCCCAAGGGCGAGTTCCTCAACGGCTCCGCGCTGGAGAGGCTCCCCCAGGAGAAGAAGATCGTCCTGCACTGCAAGTCCGGCGTGCGTTCCGCCGAGGCGCTCGCGGTCGTCAAGAGCGCGGGCTTCGCCGACGCCGTGCACGTCGGCGGCGGCGTGGTCGCCTGGGTCAACCAGATCGACCCGAGCCTCCCGCAGTACTGACCAGCACCGCCAGCCTGATGCGGTTCGGGCATCCCGTCTTCCGCATCAGGCTGGCGACGTGCGTCTTCACCGTCGTGACACCGACGTGCAGGCGTTCGGCGATCTCCCCGTTCGACAGCCCCTCGCCAACGAGCCGGAGCACCTCTTCCTCCCGCGCCGTGAGCCCCTCCAGCCGCGGCGCCGCCCGCGGCGCTTCCACCGCCCGCGCCCGCACGGCCTGATCCACGAGCCGTGCCAGCACCCGCGGGCTGTACGGGGACTCTCCCGCCGCCGCCATGCGGACGGCACGCAACAGCTCCGGCGGCGGCGCGTCCTTGACCATGAAGCCGAACGCCCCGGCCGCCAGCGCCGGATAGAGATGGTCGTCGTCGTCGAACGTCGTCAGAACGACCACCCGAGCCGCCGGACGCGCACCAACGATGCGCCGCGTGGCCGTAATGCCGTCCACGCCCGGCATGCGCAGATCCATCAAAATGACGTCGGGGCTGAGCTCCTCGGCCAGCCGTACCGCGTCCCGCCCGTTCCCCGCCTCCCCCACGACCTCCACGTCAGGCGCCGACTCGCACAACATCCGCAGCCCCATCCGAACGAGCTGCTGGTCGTCAACCACCAAAACCCGATTCACGCAGCCCCCTCGCCTAGCGGCTCGGGAGCCGCGTGTGCGGAAGCCTCCAGGCCCGCGTGTGTGGACGCCTCGGGGTCCGCGTGTGCGGAAGCCTCCAGGCCCGCGTGTGTGAACGGCTCGGGAGCCGCGTGTGCGGAAGCCTCCAGGCCCGCGTGTGTGGACGCCTCGGGAGCCGCGTGTGCGGAAGCCTCCAGGCCCGCGTGTGTGAACGCCTCGGGAGCCGCGTGTGTGGACGGCTCGGTGACTGGGAGTTCGGCGTGGAGGTGCCAGCCTTGGCCGTCGGTGCGCGGGCCTGCGATCAGGTGGCCGCCTAGCAGTTCCACTCGTTCGGTCATGCCGATCAGGCCGTGGCCCGGTGCGGCCTCCGGTCGTGTCCGGCCGTCGTCGACGATCTCCAGTCGGACGGAGGCGTCCGTGACGTGCACCGAGAAGCGTGCGCCCGTGCCCGGTCCCGCGTGCTTGGCCACGTTCGCCAGGCCCTCCTGGGCGAGTCGCAGGATGGTGAGGCGGCGGACGGCGTCGAGCTCGGCCACCGCCGGGTCGATCTCGTCGGTGAGTCTTAGTCCGGCTTGAACGCCGCGTTCGACCACGCCGCGCAAGGCCTCGGGCAGGGCCGACCGTTCGACGAGCGACACGCCGGGATCGACGAGGGCGGGGTCGCGCAGCACGGCGACCAGGTCGCGCAGGTCGGCGAGGGCGGCCGTGCCGGAGTCGTGCAGGTCGCCGAGGACCTCGGCGACGCGCGGGTCCCCGCCCGGCAGCACGTGCCGGGCGACGCCGGCCCTGAGCACCATCGACGAGATGTGGTGCGCCACGAGGTCGTGCAGCTCGCGGGCGATCGCGGCGCGTTCGGCCGCCCGCACCCGTTCCCGCTCGCGCAGGGCCTTCTCCCGGACGAGCCGCACGTACGCGCCGAGCAGCAGCGGGAACCCGGCCAGGATCGCGAGGCGGTAGAGGGTCTGCGCCCAGGTCGCGCCGTCCAGGGCGTGCACGAGCAGGAGCCCGACGGTCACCGCGGAGCCGACGAGCACGCCGCGTGCGGACGAGCGCAGCGCCAGTTCGAACAGGGCGACGGCGATCATTGCCTTGAGCGTGATGCTGACGTCCGCGTCCATCCGGTCACCGGCGAGTACCAGCACGGGCAGGACGACGGTCGCCGCGACCGGGGCCACGCATCCGGCCAGGCAGACCGCGAGCCCGGTGAGAGCCAGCGCCCAGCCGGTGGCGTCCTCGGGCCGGTGAAGCAACCGCAGGTCGCCGAGAGCGATCGCGGCCAGGACGATGAAGCGGACCGGTGCGGAACCACTGTCGAAGACCCGCTCCATCCACCGCGCCACCACGTCTCGATCGTAGGGCGGCGTCCTGCCCGCCGTCTCCTCCGGTCGGAGGAGGCGGCTCCTCCGAGTGGCCGCGAAAAAGGGCTTCCCGCAGGAGCCGCCGGGCCCCGAGCGAGGCGCAGGGTGTCGGCCATGGAAGCACTGCGCATCGCACTCCTCGTCTGCCATCTCGCCGTCCTGGCGATCCTGCTGGGCGCGTTCGTCGCACGTCTCGTGACCGCCCGCGCGGCCACCGGCGTCATGGCCGGGGCAGCCGGCGGGCTCCTGGGCACGGGCATCCTGCTGATCGCCGTCCGCGCGGCGGACGACCTCGGCACCAACGGGCCGAAGGTCGGCGTCAAGCTGGCCGTGGCGGTGGCGGTCTTCGGCTGTGCGCTCGCCGCGTACCGCCGCGCGGGCGGACTGGTGCCGGCCTCCCAGCGGAACGCGGCGCAGCGCATCGCCGTGCGGGAGAGCGCGGCGGCCACGGGCACCGGGCTCGTCTACACGACCGGGGTGCTCGCCATCGTGAACGCCGCGGTCGCCGTGGCCTGGAACTGACGTGCGGTCAGCGGGGCGGGGAGTACTCCAGGCCGAGCCCCTGGCCGATCTCGATCATGGTGAGCTCGAAGATCGGCTCGGGATCGTCCAGCGCGAAGTCGAGGTGGCCGAAGACCTCCAGGCTGACGCCGCCTTGGAGCCGGACCCAGCACTGCAGGAACTGCTGGATGACTCCGAGCGGCAGGTCGACGGCGAGCGCCTCGTCCCGGTAGCGCCGCAACTGCTCGCGCAGTCCTGGATCGATCTCCTCGTCGGGCGGGACCGGGAACCTGCGCTTGTGCCACAGCTCCAGGAACAGCGCGAGGAACGTCCGGCCGAACCGCCGCGCGCACTCCTCGGCGAAGTCCGCCTGCTCCTTGTGGCCGAAGCCGGGCAGCGGCGCCCCGAACAGCAGCGCGTACTCGCGCCGGTGCCCCAGTGACCAGCGCCGGAAGCAGCGGGAGGCCGCCAGGAACTTCCCGCTCAGGTCGCCGTCCGGGACGGTCTTGATGTCCCTGTGCAGCTCCTCGGTGAGCTCGGTGAAGATGTCGCCCACCAGGTGCCGGAGCAGCTCGCCGTGACTGTCGAAGTAGCGGTAGAGCGCCGGCGCCGTCATACCCATGTCACGGGCGATCGCGCGCAGCGTGACGGCCTCGGGGCCCTGGTCGACCAGGATCCGCCGGGCCGTCTCGGAGATCTCCCGCATGGTCGCCGCGCGCAGCCGGTCGCGCCGTGACTCCACCACCGTGCGAGCTCCTTTCCTCACCCGACGCGTGTCTCCGCATGATTCCCGAAAAACACCCTTGACGGTAGTGAACGCTGCATGCAAGGTTAACAGCGTTAGCAGTTAACAACCTTCACTTCCGTTATTGCAAGTAACACGTCTGTCACAGGGGAGCACACGATGTTCGAAAGCTGGGGCCGCCTCGTCCACCGGCGGCGGCGGCCGATCCTGGGCCTCTCCCTCATCGCCGTCGTCTTCATGGCCGTCTGGGGCACGGGCGTCTTCGGCGCGCTCACGTCGGCGGGCGGCTTCGACACGCCGGGCAGCGAGAGCGCGCGTGCCGCGGAGACCGCCGAACGCGCCCTCGGCAGGGACGGCGCCGACGTCGTCGTCCTCTACACGAGCGCCGACGGCAAGACCGTCGACGATCCCGCGTACCGGCGCTCGGTCGACCAGGCGCTCGCCGCGATCCCGGCGGGGAAGACCGCGGGCGCCACCACGTACTGGACGGCCAAGTCGCCGCAGCTGGTCAGCAAGGACCGCACCGCCACGTACGCGGTGCTGCGTCTGGCGGGGGCCGACCAGGAGACACGGGAGAAGAACTACGAGGCCATCTCCGGAGATCTCACCAAGGTGTCCGGCGGATTCACCGCCAAGATCGGCGGTCAGCAGGGCACCGAGACCGCGATCAACGACCGTGTCTCGTCCGACATCGCCCGCGCCGAGGCCATGGCGACGCCCATCCTGCTCGTCCTGCTCGTGATCATCTTCGGCAGCCTGGTCGCGGCGAGCCTGCCGATGCTCATCGGCGCGGTGGCCGTCCTGGGGTCGTTCACCGCGCTGCACGGGCTCACCTACGTCACCGACGTGTCGATCTTCGCGATCAACATCACCACGTTCCTCGGGCTCGGCCTGGCGATCGACTACGGCCTCTTCGTCGTCGGGCGTTTCCGCGAGGAACTCGAACGCACCTCCTCGGTCGAGGACGCGATCGCCACCACCATGGCCACCGCCGGCCGGACGGTCGCGGTCTCCGGCGTCACCGTCGCGGTGTCGCTCGCCGGGCTGCTGCTCTTCGACCAGAACTTCCTGGTCTCCATGGGATACGGCGGGATCGCCACCGTTCTCGTCTGCATGCTCGCCGCCCTGACCGTGCTGCCCGCCCTGCTCGCCGCGCTCGGCCCGCGCGTCAACGCCGGGACCGTCCGCCGCCGCCGCAAGACCGGGACGAACGACCGGTGGCTGCGGCTCGGCCACAGCGTGATGCGCCGCCCGGTGATCTACGCCGTGGCCGCCACCGCGGTGATCCTGGCCCTCGGCGCACCGTTCCTCGGCATCAACTGGGGCGGTGCGGACGCCAAGGTGCTGCCCACCGGGTCGGACCCACGCGTCGTCGCCGAGGCACTCGAACGTGACTTCCCGCGCAACGCCACCAGCCCGATCGAGGCCGTCGTCACCCGCACCGGCGACCAGGCCGCCGTGAAGGCCTACACCGACCGGCTCTCCGCCGTGGACGGCGTCACCGGCGCGACCGTGACGGGCTCGCAGAACGGCACGACCCGCATCGCCCTTCTCTACCAGCCCGACCCGTCCTCGGCCGAGGCGCGCGCCCTGGTCGAGAAGGTCCGCGACGTACCCCCGCCGCCAGGTGGCCACGTCGATGTCGGCGGTGTCTCGGCCGACCTGGTCGACCAGCTCGACAGCATCGGCGGCAAGCTCCCCTGGCTGGCCGTCACCGTCGGGACCGCGACGTTCATCCTGCTCTTCCTGGCCTTCGGCTCGATCGTCCTGCCGATCAAGGCCATCCTGATGAACCTGCTGTCGCTGTCGGCGGCGTTCGGCGCGATGGTGTGGATCTTCCAGGACGGCAACCTGTCCGGCCTGCTCGACTTCACCGCGACCGGCGCGATCGCCCCCGCGATGCCGATCCTCATGCTCGCGATGCTCTTCGGCCTGTCGATGGACTACGAGGTCTTCCTGCTCTCCCGCATCCGCGAGCAGTACGACCTGACGGGCGACAACACCCGGTCGGTCGCGATCGGGCTCCAGCGCACCGGCGGCATCATCACCAGCGCCGCGCTCCTGTTCATCGTCGTGATCGGGGCGTTCTCGACCTCGGGCATCACGTTCATCAAGATGGTGGGCGTCATCATGGCGATCGGGTTCCTCGTGGACGCGACCATCGTCCGCGCGCTGCTGGTGCCCGCCACGATGCGCCTGCTGGGCCGCGCCAACTGGTGGGCACCGCCCGGCCTCGCCCGCTTCTACGCCCGCTACGGCATCAGCGAGTCCGAGGCGCCTCCCGCCAAGGCCCTCGAACCGGCGGGCACCTGAGAACGGTGTGGGGCGAGCGGCGAATCCCTCGCCCCACACCCCGGAGTCCGGTAAATGAGGTCGCGGCCGGTTCGGCGGGTGTGCCACGTTTGACCCATGAACGTGCTGCTCTCCGGCATCGTCGGATCGACCGCCTACGGGCTGGCGACGCCCGAGTCCGACGTGGACAGGCTCGGCGTCTACGCCGCTCCCACCGAGCAGTTCCACGGGCTGCACCTGCCCATCGGCAAGAAGGCCAGCAAGGTCAGCACCAATCCGGACGTCACGTTCCACGAGGCGGGCAAGTGGGCGGGACTGGCGCTCGGCTGCAACCCGACGGCGACGGAGCTGGCCTGGCTGCCGGACGACCTCTACGAGACGCGGACGGCGCTCGGCGACGACCTGATCGCGATTCGCGGCGCCTTCCTGTCCGCCGGGCGTGTCCGCGACGCCTACCTGGGGTACGCGGTGGCGCAGTTCAAGCGGCTCGAAAGCCGCGGCGACGGCTCGTTCTCCGCCGACACGCGCAAGCGGACCGCCAAGCACGCGCGTCACCTCTACCGGCTGGTCAGCCAGGGTGAGCTGCTCTACGCGACCGGGCACCTGCAGATCCGGCTGGACGACCCGGAGAAGTTCCGTTCGTTCGGCGAGCGGGTGGCGGCGGGCGGCATCGAGGAGGCGCGCGCGATGCTCGCCGCCGCCGAGGAACGCATCGGGCGGATCCGGACACCGCTGCCCGAACGGCCCGACGAGGAGACGGTCGAGCGCTGGCTGCACGCCGTCCGCGCCGCGCACTACTCCGCGCCCGCCTGAGCGGCGCCCGCGCCGACGGAGCAGCGCCCGCGCCCGCCTGAGCAACGATCACCTCGCCGGACCGGGCCGCCGTCGATAATCACGTCGTGGAACCCCTGCGGCCACACCATCATCGTTCGACCTGGCACCTGGCACACGAAACAATCGGGTCCTGACGTACGGAATCTGTCAGGTTCCGGTTACGGAGTGCGGTCGCACGGCGTACGCTCGCAAACGCACGCAGGTCTTGCACGGTTCAGACTCGACCCTGGTTCGGGAGACCGGCATGATTAGCCCCTACGTACGTCGCCGCCGGCTGGCCACCGAGCTTCGCGCGCTGCGCGAGGACGCCGGGCTCACCCACGAGCAGCTCGCCCGGAAGATCGGCGAGGCCCGGACCAAACTCAGCCGGCTCGAGAACGGCCATATCGCGCCCGACCAGAACGACATCATCAAGCTCCTGGACGTCCTGCGGGTGGACGGCGACCGGTGGACGAAGATCGTCACCATCGCGCAGGAGGCCGCGGCCAAGGGCTGGTGGGAGTCCGACATCAAGGCGATGGGCGAGCGGCAGGCCCTGTACGCCAACCTTGAGGCGGGCGCCGTCACCATCCGCGAATACCAGCAGACCTACCTGCCGGGCCTGCTCCAGATCCCGGAGTTCACCAGGGCCGCCGCCGAGGCGCTCAACGCGCTGCGGCCCGGCCGGGCGGACGTCCAGGGCGTCATCAAGGGCAGGGCCGGACGGCAGCGCATGCTGCGCCGGCCCGGGGGGCCGACCTACCAAGTGATCATCGACGAGCTGGCGGTGCGCCGCCCCGCCGCCCCGCCCGCCGTCGCCCGCGCCCAGTTCGAGCATCTCGTACGGCACACGGCCGAGTCGCCGCGCCTCTCGCTGCGCGTGCTTCCGGTGAACGCCCTGATCGCCGGCTACTCGCTGCCCGGCTCGGCCTTCTCCGCCTACACCTACGCCGACCCCGGCGATCCGACGGTGGTCGCGATCGAGACGGTCGACGCCGACCTCGTGCTCACCGAGCCCGAGCAGGTGGCGCCGTACGACGAGCTCTACCAGCGGCTGCACGACGCGGCCCTGAGCGAGGACGAGAGCCTCGCACTACTCACCCAGGCGGCAAAGGAGCTGCCCGACCACACGGAGGAACAATGATCTCCGATCGTTTCAGCGTCTGGCGCACCGCCGGCCACAGCGGCGGCGGCAACTGCGTGGAGGTGGCCGGCGACTCCGAACTCGTCGCCGTCCGCGACTCCAAGGACCGGGTCGGGCCGCGGCTGGAGTTCACCGCGTCCGAGTGGACGGTCTTCGTGACGCGTGCCAAGCGGGGCGCCTTCGACCCCCGCTGACGCCGGACGCACCGACCCGGGAAAGGGCCGGAACGGCACTGGACCTCGCGGCATCCGGAGGGCCGGGACCCTGTACAGGGGTTCCGGCCCTCCGGCATGTCGGCGGTACGCGAGAGTGAGCATCAAGTTACGGAAAGTCCTTGTGATCTAGCCCACAGGGGGAGAAACTTGGCGCAGCCGCGACGAATGCACAGTCGCGATTTCTGAACTGACGTCGATCCGGCTCGGTATGCACCACCCCTTTTTCAGACCCCGCGGCGGCGCGGTGCGGAGGACCCGCGCCGTCGCGGCTTGAGCACGACCGAGGAGCGGCTCATGTCCGAGCATCAGGTGACCCTGCACGACCTGACCGGCAGATTCCCGCGCTGGCTGATCTGGCACGGCCGGTCCACGGGCCTCTGGTCGGCGCTGCCGCCCCGCGAACTGCCGAGGTCGCGGCTCCTGCAGTCCGCGTCCCTGGACGGCCTCGCCGCCCTCATGGCCCACGCGCTGGGACGGCCGCTGCCGGCCACGTCCAGCGCCCCGAGGGCGTCCTGGTCGCTGGACGAGCACTCCTTGCCGGTCCGGGCGGCCCGCCACGCCGTGGCCGACGCCCTGACCGCGTGGCGCCTGCAGCCGTGGCGCGACGACGCCGTCACCGTGACGTCCGAGCTGGTCACGAACGCGTTCAGCCATGGCCGCCCGCCCGTCTCCCTCACCCTCGCCGTCATGGGCGGCACCCCGCCCGAGCTCATGGTCGAAGTGAGCGACGGCTCTCCGGGCCTCCTGACCCCGCGCACGCCGGATGAGAACGGAGGTTTCGGCCTGTCCGTCGTCAACTGCTATGCCAGGCTCACCGTCACCCCCCACGGCCATGGCAAGGCCGTCCGCGCCGTACTCGACTGGCCGCGGCCTGTCCCCCCGGACGGTGCCCCGCTCGATTGATCACCCGTGGTGCCCCTCACGCCAAGGCGTTCACGCAGCTCAATAACATGTGGGCATGGCTTGGAAGCGATATGTGGCGATTGGTGACTCGTTCACTGAGGGGCTCGGCGACCCGTACCCCGACGGAGGCTGGCGAGGGTGGGCGGACCGGGTGGCCGAAGGGCTGGCCGCCGCGAGCGACGGCGTCGCCTACGCCAACCTCGCGATCCGCGGCCGCCTGCTCGACTCCATCGTGACGGAGCAGCTGCCCGCCGCACTGGAGCTGGAGCCCGACCTCGTCTCGATGTCGGGCGGCGGCAACGACATGCTCCGGCCCGGCGCCGACACCGAGGCGCTCGTCGACAAGCTCGACGACGCCGTGGGGACAATCCGCGCGACCGGCGCGGACGTCGTGCTCTTCACCGCCGTCGACCCCGTCGGCTCGCCGGTGATCCGGCTCACCCGCGGCCGGGTCGAGGCGTTCAGCGACCACATCCGGCTCCTGGGCGCCAAGCACGGCGCGTACGTCGTGGACCAGTGGCAGATGGACGTGCTCCGCGACTGGCGCATGTGGAACGTCGATCGGCTGCACATGTCGCCGGAAGGGCACCGCCGCGTGGCGCTGGCCACCCTCGAAACGCTCGGTGTGCCCGCGGCCGACTGGCGCGACCCGGTCCTCGACCCGCTGCCGGAGCTCGGCCGCGGCGCGCGGATGCTGTGGAACGCCCGGTGGACGCGCGGCTACCTGGCCCCCTGGATCGCCCGCCGGCTGCGCGGCCGGTCGTCCGGCGACCTGGTCACCGCGAAGCGGCCGACGCTCGAACCGGTCATCGTCCGTCCGAATGAATCATCGTGATGAACACCACACCAAGCCTGGCGTGGCCGACTGACTAACCGCGCCCCGAAGGGCAGGATCGTCGTGTCCGCGAGTCGTGCAGGTGAAGCGACGAACAGCTCGACCGACGAAAAGGGATGTCATGTCATTGGTGCGGCGCACAGCGATCACGGTGACGGCGGCGGGGGCCGCTCTGGGACTCGCCGCGACCCCCGCCCTGGCCTGCCCGAAGCCCATCAAGGTCAAGGGCCCGACGTACGCCTACGACAAGGCCTTCGCCAAGGCGAAGACCCGGATCGTGGTCACCGGCAAGAAGAAGAGGACCACCGTGCGGCTGGCCGTGTCCGGGCTTCCGGCGTCGGCGGTGGGCAAGACGCTCGGCGCCCACGTCCACAAGAACGCCTGCGGCCCCAAGCCCGCCGACGCGGGCCCGCACTACCAGAACCCGAAGGCCCGCCCCGGGACTCCGCTGCACGCCAAGGAGATCTGGCTGGAGCTCAAGGTCCGCAAGGGCGGGTACGCGGTCGCCAAGACCCATGCGCGGTGGGCGATCGCCAAGGGCGACGCGGGGTCGGTCGTCGTGCACGCCAAGCCGACCGACCACAACACCGGTGACGCCGGGGCCCGCCTGCTCTGCACCACCGTGCCGTTCGGACGCTGAGCGGCGCCTCGGCCGTCACGCGAGGGCCGCGCGAGGGCCGCGCCTTCCGGGGCGCGGCCCCGAGGCCCGGAGGCCGGCAATCACGCTGACTTGCGGCTGCGCGGCTTGGCCGCGGGCTTCTTCTCCGTGCTCTTGGCCGCCCTGCCGCCCGACTTGGCGGTGGACTTGCGCGCGGCGGGCTTCTTCGCGGCGCCGTCCTTCGCCCCGCCGCCCTTCTGGCCGCCGTCCTTCTCGCCGCGGCTCTTCTTCGCCGCCTCGACACTGGCGCGCAGTGCGCTGAGCAGGTCGGCGGCGGGCTCCTCGCCCTCCTCGGGCTCGGGCCGGGTGACCTCGCGGCCCTCGATCTTTGCCTCGATCACGGCCTGCAGGGCCTCCCGGTAGGCGTCCTTGTACTCCGACGGGTCGAAGTCGCCCTCCATCGTCTCGATCAGCGAGGTCGCCATCGAGAGCTCCTGCTTGCGGACCTCGATGTCCTCCTCCAGGAACGGGAAGGCGGGCTCGCGGATCTCGTCCGGCCACAGCATGGTCTCCAGGACGAAGACGCCCTCACGGACCCGCAGCGTCGCCAGCGACTCGCGCTGGCGCAGCGCGACCTTGACGATCGCGACCTGGCCGGACTCTTCGAGCGCGTCGCGGAGCAGCACGTACGGCTTGGCGCCGGTGCCGTCGGGCTCCAGGTAGTACGACTTGGCGAAGTAGATCGCGTCGACCTGGTCGGTCTCGACGAACTGCAGCACGTCGATGCGGCGGCTCGTGGACAGCGGCAGGTCGGCGAAGTCCTCGTCGGTGAGCACCACGATCTCGCCGCTGGGCAGCTCGTAGCCCTTGGCGATGTCGGCGTACGGCACCTCTTCGCCGTCCACGGTGCAGACACGCTTGTACTTGATGCGGCCGCCGTCCTTGCGGTGCACCTGGTGGAACGAGACGTCCCGTTGCTCGGTCGCCGAATACACCTTGACCGGGATCGTGACCAGGCCGAAGGAGATCGCGCCCTTCCAGATACTGCGCATGATCTCTCCCTACCCCGAGGCGTCTTCCCCCTAGCATCGTCATATCGTTCGATTTCCGCCAGATCGCCATCTAGATCCTTTTTCTTGTGACCAGGCGAAGGGTAAAGAGCGGTTATGACCATGCCGTGGCCGGTGCAGCCGATGATGGCCGACACCGGGGAGCTGCCTGAGGACGCCGAACGCTGGGGCCTGGAGCTCAAGTGGGACGGCATCCGAGTCATCACCTACGTCTCCGCCGAGGGCGTCCGGGCCAGCGGGCGCCGCACCACCGAACTCGCGGGCCGCTACCCCGAGCTGTCCGGGCTGGCCGACCTCCTCCCCCATCACGACGTGATCCTGGACGGCGAGGTGGTGGCGTTCCAGGACGGGCGGCCCAGCTTCGAACGCCTCCAGCGCCGGATGCACGTCCCCCGTCCCGACCAGCGCCTCATCCGTGAGGTACCGGTCAGATACGTGGTGTTCGACCTGCTCTTCCTGGACGGGCACCTGCTCTACGACCTCCCGTACGCCGACCGGCGGTCGCTGCTGGCCGAGCTCGACCTCGCGGCGACGGGCCCGGTCGAGGCGCCGCCCTACCTGCACGGCTCCGATGCCGAGCAGGTCGCCGAGCTGCTGGAGTTCACCCAGGAGCAGCGGCTCGAAGGGCTCGTGGCCAAGCGTCTGGACTCCCCGTACCGGCCCGGCCGCCGCGTGGACGAGTGGCGCAAGGTCAAGAACTTCCTCAGCAGCGAGGTCGTCGTCTGCGGCTGGAAGCCCGGCAAGGGCCGCCGGGAGGGCGGCGTGGGGTCCCTCCTGCTCGGCGTGTACGACGAGAAGGGCCGGCTGTGCTTCGTCGGGCACGTCGGCACGGGCTTCACCGACCGGGCGCTGGACGAGCTCTACCAGCGGCTGTGGCCGATCCGGCGCCCGACGAGCCCGTTCGACGAGCCCGTTCCCCGCGAGTTCGCGCGCGACGCCCAATGGGTTGAGCCGCGGCTGGTCGGGGAGGTCGCCTTCGCAGTGCAGACCAAGGACGGGCGGTTGCGTTTCCCTTCATGGCGCGGCCTCCGTACGGACAAGGAACCGCACGAGGTGACACGTGACCTCTAAGAAGGTGAGCGTCGAGGTGGACGGGCGGCAGGTGACGCTGTCCAACCTCGGCAAGAACCTCTATCCGGACTTCACCAAGGGCGAAGTGATCGACTACTACGTCAAGATCGCCCCGGTGGTGCTGCCGCATCTGAAGGACCGCCCGGCGACCCGGATCCGCTATCCGGACGGGGTGGACGGCGGCTCGTTCTTCGAGAAGAACGCGCCCTCCCACACGCCCGACTGGATCCGTACGCAGACGCTGCCGACGCCGGGCAGCTCCAAGGGGCGCACGGAGCTCGACTTCATCGTCATCGACGACCTGCCGACGCTCGTGTGGTGCGCCAACATGGCCGCGCTGGAGCTGCACATACCGCAGTGGAAGGTCGGCCCGCGCGGGCGCGTGCACGATCCGGACCTGATGGTCTTCGACCTCGACCCCGGCGCGCCCGCGACGATCATGGACGCGTGCCGGGTCGCGCATCTGCTGCGCGACCTGCTGGCCGACGACGGGCTGGAGTCGTACCCGAAGACGAGCGGCAAGAAGGGCCTGCACCTGTACGTGCCGATCAAGGAGAACGACCGTACCTCCGAGTACGCCAAGGAGTGCGCGGAACGCCTGGCCTCGTCCCATGGAGACCTGGTTGTCAGCCGGATGGAGAAGAAGCTCCGCAAGGGAAAGGTCTTCGTCGACTGGAGCCAGAACAACCCGGCCAAGACCACGGTCGCGCCGTACTCCCTGCGCGCGGCCCAGTCCCCGTCGGTCTCCACACCCCTCACCTGGGACGAGCTGGAGGAGTGCGGTTCGTCCTCGGACCTGACGTTCTCGCCAGACGAAGTCCTCGAACGGGTAGAGGAACACGGAGACCTGCTAACCCCCATCTTGGACAACCCGCAGCGGCTTCCCTGACCGCAGGGCCGATTAATGGCCTGCGCTGTGCCTGCGTGCTTTATGTGTTCGAATCGCCACTCTCCGGCACCGAATTCCGTCACCATAGGGGCGGGGACACGGGCTGCGCGGAGGGGGAAGATCAGTTGTCGCAGAACCATCACTACGACGTCGTGGTGCTGGGCGGGGGGACCGCGGGCGAGCTCGTCGCCGCAGGCCTCGCCCAGGCCGGGCGTGACGTGGCACTCGTGGAAAACCGCCTGGTCGGCGGCGAGGCCCGGTACTTCGCCGACCTGCCGTCCAAATCCTTGCTGCTGTCGGCCCGGCGGGGCGAGACCTGGGAGCTGGCCACCGCCCGCCGCGACGAGCTCACCGCCCATCTGGACGACGACGACGCGGGCGCGGCGCTGGCCGAGGCGGGCGTGACCGTGCTGCGCGGCTGGGGCAGGATCGTCCGGCCCGGCGTGGTCGAGGTGGACGGCACCGAGCATGACCACACCGACCTGGTCCTGTGCACCGGCAGCGAGCCGGTGATCCCGGCGATCGACGGCCTGGCCGACGTGCCGACGTGGACCAGCGACGAGGCGCTGTCGGTGCCCGACCTGCCCCGGCGGCTGGTGATCCTGGGCGGCGGGCCGGTCGGCTGCGAGCTGGCCCAGGTGTACGCCTCGTTCGGCTCGCACGTGGCGCTCATCGAGTCCGCCGGGCGGCTGCTGACCGCCGAGGCCCCGTTCGCCGGGGAGGTGCTGGCCGACGCGCTCCGGCGGATGGGCGTCGACCTGCGGCTCGGCGCCGAGCTGGCCCGGGTCGAACGCACCGAGCTGGCCCTGCGCCTGTGGTTGTCGGACGGCGGCACCCTCGAAGCCGACCGCATCCTCATCGCCGCCGGGCGGCGGCCCCGGACCGCGGAGCTGGGCCTCGCCGAGATCGGGATCACGGTGCCTCCCGGCCACGGCGTGCCGGTCGACGAGACCTGCCAGGTGAACGTCGAGCCGGACGCCGGGCCGATGCCGGGCGGGGTCTGGGCGGCCGGAGACGTCACCGGCGTCGCCCGGACGACCCACGCGGCCCGCTACCAGGCCCGGGTGGTGATCTCCAACGTCCTGGGCAAACGCTGGGAGGCCGACCACCGGGCCGTTCCGCGGGTCGTCTACACCATGCCCACCGTCTACTCGGTCGGGATCTCCCCCGGCCAGGCCGAGGAACTCGGCATCGATCTGCTCACCGCGGGGTACGATCTCGCCGCGACGGCCCGAGCGGCGGTCGAGGCGGACGAACGAGGCCGCGTGGAGCTGTACGCCGACCGTTCCCGCGGGCTGCTGATCGGGGCCGCCGCGGTCGGCCTCTACGCTGAGGAGTGGATGAGCGAGATCGCGCTGGCCATCCGGGCGGAGACCCCGCTGAGCGTGCTCACCGACGTGGTGCACGCGTTCCCGACCTACGGCGAGTCCATCGAGTCACCACTGCGGGAACTGGCCGAGCGCCTCTAGGAGACCGCGGGGTCTCGGAGGAGGGACGCACGATGAGCGAGACGAGTGGCCCGGAACAGGAACTGCCGCCCGAGGCCCCCGAGGCGGACGTCGCCGAACAGCTGGAGCCCGCCGAGGACGTCGAGGACGACGACGAGGGCCAGGACTGGCCGGCGGAGGTCCCCTTCGACGCGGACGAGGCCGACGCGGTCGAGAACGCGCGCGTCGTCCGGACCGACGAGGACGACGATTATCGCTGA
The DNA here is from genome assembly GCF_039533225.1 of Actinomadura fulvescens. Lineage (NCBI taxonomy): Bacteria > Bacillati > Actinomycetota > Actinomycetes > Streptosporangiales > Thermomonosporaceae > Actinomadura > Actinomadura fulvescens. Next base: position 259,853 of record NZ_BAAATD010000005.1, read on the forward strand.
ACGCGCAATATCCTCCTGGGCGTTGTTAGTGACCCGCGAGGTTACTGGCGCGTAGGATGATGGGATTGACTCCCTGCGGCGGGCGACCCCCTTCCGCCGCAATGATCGGTGATCGGAGAGTGTGGTGACCGCGACCCCGGACGCCCGCCCCCGTGGCACGAGGTTGCCGCGACTGGCGCGGCGCAGGCAGCTGCTCGGCGCGGCCCAAGAGGTGTTCGTCGCCCAGGGCTATCACGCCGCGGCGATGGACGAGATCGCCGAGCGGGCAGGCGTCAGCAAGCCCGTGCTCTACCAGCACTTTCCCGGCAAGCTTGAGCTCTATCTGGCGCTGCTGGACGAACACGCCGAGGCCCTGGTCAAGACGGTCCGCGACGCGCTGGAGTCCACCACGGACAACAAGCTGCGCGTGCAGGCCGCCATCCAGGCGTTCTACGACTTCGTGGCCGGCGAGGGCGAGGCCTACCGCCTGGTCTTCGAGTCCGACCTGCGCAACGTGGCCCCGGTACGGGCCCGCGTCGAGCGCGCCAACCAGCAGTGCGCCGAGATGGTGGCCCAGGTGATCCAGGAGGACACCAACGCCCCCAGCGACGAGGCCTACCTGCTCGGCATGGGCCTGGTCGGCATGGCGGAGGTCAGCGCGCGCTACTGGCTCGGCCAGCACCGCGCCATCCCCAAGGAAACCGCCGAAAAGATCATCGCCCGCCTAGCCTGGCGAGGCATCTCAGGATTCCCTCGTATTTGATTTCTTTTACGGCCTCGGAGGCTCGCCTGGCGGCTCCCCCCGAACCGCGCTGTGTTTATGGCTTTCGCGGCCTCGACGACCTCGCCTGACGGCTCGGCCGCCGAACCGCAAAAGCGGCGAGCGCGACATCGCTTCGCGATCTCTCGTGGAGCTTCGCCTTCGGCTCGCCCCACGACCCGTTAGCGCGCTCGCGTGCGGGCTGGGGGTGGCAGGGTTCGCTTGCGGCTGAGAGGTCGGGCGGTGGATCTGATGATCTCCGTGCGACCATCGGAGGAGCAGCCGACTGAAGCAGGGGAGAAACGCGTGCAGGTTCGCATCGGCGTCCAGTTCGTGCCCAAGGAGCTCGTGGTCGAGACCTCGCAGAGCGCCGACGAGGTGCAGCAGGCTCTGGCCGAGGCCCTGGAGTCCGAGCGCGGGGTCTTCGTGCTCAAGGACCAGCGCAACGGCCGGGTCGTGATCCCGGCCGACCGGGTGGGCTATCTGGAGATCACCGAGGAGGAGGGGCGGACCGTCGGGTTCGGCGGAACGCAGTACACCTGACCTGCGGTTTGTTTGAACCGTGCAGGGCGGGCATATCGATCGCCGTCCAACGGGACGCGGACCACCAGTGCCGCTCCCCCCGAAACTGGAATGGTGATCGACAATGCTCACGACGATCCTCTGGTTCATCGTCGTCGGTGCCATCATCGGAGCCGTCGCCCGGCTTCTCGTCCCCGGTAAGAATCCCATCGGCTTCCTCCTGACGATCCTCGTCGGGGTCGCCGGTGCGATCCTCGGCGGCGTGGTGGCCGACGCTCTGGGCGCGGGCACCCTTGTCGCGCTCGTCTTCGCTCTGATCATCGCCGCCGCCGGTGTGTTCGCGCTCACCGCGATGCAGACGCGTGGCGGTGGCCGGAGCCGTTGGGGCGCCCGGCGACGCAGTTACTGACCCCTGGCACCTCTGGACCGAAGGCCCCCGCCCCCTGCGGCGGGGGCCTTCTTCATGCGCCGACGTGCCGGAGGATCTCGGGGCGCAGTACGTTCCGCAGCTCGGTGTAGGGCAGCTTGGCGAACGGCGCCGACCGGTTGCAGGCCATGCTGTAGCCGAGCATGAACATCGGGGCGCCGATCTCGGCTTGCCGCCGGGTCAGCAGGAGCGAGAAGACGCCGTCCCCGGTGAGCCTCTCGGGCGAGATCATCCACCTCGACTCGGGGGCGCCGTTCTCTCCCTCGCACCCCTGGGTGTTGGCGAGGCCGTTGCGCATGAGGCGGCGGATCAGCGCCTTGGTACCCGCGAGGCTCATCACCTCCGGCCGGAACAGGTCACGGCCTTTCAGTTCGCGGCCGGTGGCGAGGTCGACGGTGGTCACGATGGGATAGCCGGAGTTGCGCTGGGTGTCGGCGAAGTTGTAGCGGACCGACATGAGCCGCGGGCCTGAGAGCCCGGTCTCGTACGTGGCGGACGGGCGCTGACTGCCGTCCGTGCCGCCGAACGCGCGGATGTCGCTGTGCGCGGACGTCATCCACTGGTCCACGGGGGCGCGCAGCAGCCTGTTGATCCTCGTCCGCAACGCTTCGTCCCTGACCCCGCCGACCTGCGGAAACCGCAGCGTATAGGTGATCGACGGGGAGGTCAGCGTGCGCGTCTCGCTGACCGGACGGAATGTCAGCGGGGTGGTCGTGGCGCTGGGCGGCCCGTCGTTGGCGACGTAAACGCCGGCGCCGCCCGCCGCGACGGCCGACGCGGTGATCACGGCGACCGCGACCTTGGCGCCGGTGGTGGCCAGCAGGCCCGCCCCCGCGGCGCCGCCTGCCGCTCCCCCGGCCGCCGCTCCCCCAGCCACGGCGGCGCCGGAGCCGAGCATGGCCGCGCCCAGCGGCAGGAGCGACGCCAGCGCGACGGCGGCCACCGCGAGCGCCCGCACTCCCCGGGCCTCCCAGCCGGAGCCGTACGCGGCGTTCGCGGCCGTCTCCAGCTCGTTCAGGAACGCCGCGGCGCCCGGAGGACGCTCGTCCGGGGCCTTGGCCATGCCGTGGACCAGCAGCTCGCGGAGCCCTTCCGGCACGTCCTCCACGGGAATCGGCGCCTCCCGGTGCTGGGCGGCGATCCCGTCCCCGAGATAGGGGCGGCGGCCCGTGACGCACTCGAAGAACACGCAGGTCGCGGCGTACACGTCGGTGGCCGGGGTCGCGGGCTCGCCCTGCCACTGCTCCGGCGCCATGTAGGCGGGGGTGCCGCCGGCCGCGCCGTCGCCCGCCGCCGCCGCGATCCCGAAGTCGATGAGCTTGCTGAGACCGTCCGGCTGGACCACGACGTTCGCGGGCTTGTAGTCGCGATGGACCACCCCGACGCCGTGGGCCGCCGCCAGACCCAGCAGCGAGCCCTTGAGGACGGTCAGCGCCGCCTCGGGTTCCAGGGCCCCGTGCTCCCTGAGGATCTCCCGGAGCGAGACCCCGTTCACCGCCTCCATCACGAGCGCGGCGCCGGAGTCGTTCATGACGAAGCGGTAGAGCCGGACCACGTGCGGATCGGTGACCCGGCCGAGCATCACGGCCTCGCCGCGCAGCCGTTCGAGCTCGCGCCGGTCGCCGGCGCGCCGGTCGAGGTATTTGATCGCGACCGGCGTGCCCGCGGTGTCGTGCCGGGCGAGCACCACCCGGCCCTGGCCGCCCCGGCCCAGCTCACGGAGCTCGGTGAAGCCCTCGACCCGCCAGGTCACCTGGCGGTCGCGCCGGCCAGCAGCCGCGGGTAGAGGTCCTTGGCGATCATGTTCTTCACCTTCTCGTAGGGTGCGGTGAACGTGAAGTTGTTGCAGCTGGTGCCCGTGGTCGACCAGATCAGCTCCAGTCCCTGCTCGGTGAACAGGAGCCCGGCGGGGGCGGGTGACTCGATGGGGTCGCCGTCTCGTTTGCCGGGGAAGAAGTCCTTCTTCTGGAGGTCGTCGAGCTCGCAGTCCTTCCAGTCGTCCTTGGGACCGGAGAGCGCGCCCCAGAGCTTCTTCAGACCGTCCTTGCCCAGGGTCTTGGAGTCGAAGACGTCGTCGGCCGTGAGCACCTTGCCCGCCTTGACGTCCACGGTGACGGGCACGTTCGGCAGACCGCCCTCGCCCTCGAAGCAGGGGATCATCTGGATGGCGTTGGCGGCCGAGACGATCTCGCCCTTCCGCAGGCCCAGCCGGACCTTGGTCTGGATGACGCTCGACCGGCCCTTGCACTCGGTGCGCTGCTCGGGGAGCAGGGTGGCGGAGGCCCACTTGAGCGACCAGTCGAGCGGGCCGCGCAGCGCGTCATTGATCGTTTTGGCGGCCGCCGGGTCGGGCAGCCCGGCGATCTTGACGTACTCCGCCTCCTTGAACGTCACGAGCTTGTCCGGGTGGGCGGAGTTGTCGGTCAGCACGATCGTGCCCTTCGCCGGCTCCCCGTCCTCGCCGCCCCCGCCGCCGTCCGACGACGAGCAGCCGGCGGCCCCGGCCATCGTGAGGGCCGCGGCGGCCATGGCCGTGACGCCCTTCAGACCCGCGCGCATCGTACCTCCGCCCTGGGATTCCCATCCCGCACAATTCCGGCAACCAGGATGGCAGGATCTCTGGCCGCATGCGGACGATCAGAGCGGGTCGTTCGCCCGCCGGAACGGGCACCTCGCGGCACGCATGGAATAGATCCGACATGGGAACCGTTGAGACCAGTGATCGGCTATTGGTGTATGCAATCAAGGGCCGGTACACTGCGTCGCGGAGTGTGACCGCACGCAGCCACGCAATGTGACTGCTTTCAACCCCTGACTGCGGTCGCCGAAGAATCGATTGACGGCTGGTCCCTCCCGCGCGAGCGCGCGGCCACGAGAAGCGACCGGCGGGTCCGCCCCAGCGGATGGGGCCCTGCCGGTACAGACCGTGTCCCTGAGCGGCCCGATCCACCGGAGACCGGCGAACGACCGGATACCGGGCGGAGGCGGGCCGGGAGCAGCGCCGCACCGGGAGCGAGGATCCCGCACTATGGAGGCTGAAGCCCTGACTACCTTTCGTGAACTCGGGGTCGTACCCGAGATAGCCGATGCCCTCGAGACCGAGGGCATCGTGGAAGCGTTCCCCATCCAAGAGCTCGCCCTGCCGATCGCGCTGGGCGGCCAAGACATCATCGGACAGGCCCGTACGGGCACCGGCAAGACCCTCGCCTTCGGCGTCGCGCTGCTGCAGCGGATCACGCACGGCGGCAAGAGGCCCCAGGCCCTGGTGGTCGCGCCCACCCGTGAACTGGCCCTGCAGGTCACCGACGACCTCCTGGTCGCCGGCGGCAAGCTCGGCACCCGCGTGCTGTCGGTCTACGGCGGCCGCGCGTACGAGCCCCAGATCGACGCGCTCCGCGAGGGCGTCGACGTCGTCGTCGGGACGCCCGGCCGGCTGCTCGACCTGGTCAAGCAGAAGCACCTCAACCTCTCCGAGGTGGGCGTGCTGGTGCTGGACGAGGCCGACCGCATGCTCGACCTGGGCTTCCTGCCCGACATCGAGCGCATCGTCGAGCGCATTCCGGCGCAGCGGCAGACCATGATGTTCTCGGCGACCATGCCGGGCGAGATCGTGGCCCTGTCCCGCAAGTACCTGACCCGGCCGACCAACGTCCGCGCCGAGTCGCACGCCGAGTCCGAGGCGACCCCGCAGGTCGCGCAGCACGTCTTCCAGGCCCACCAGATGGACAAGCCGGAGATGGTGGCGCGTCTGCTCCAGGCCGAGGGCCGTGGGCTGACCATGGTCTTCTGCCAGACCAAGCGGGCCTGTGACCGTGTCGCCGCCGATCTGGCCCAGCGTGGCTTCGACGCGGCGGCCGTGCACGGCGACCTCGGCCAGGGCCAGCGCGAGCGGGCGCTCCGCGCGTTCCGCAACGGCAAGATCGACGTGCTGGTGGCCACCGACGTGGCGGCCCGCGGGCTCGATGTCGACGACGTCACGCACGTGATCAACTTCGAGTGCCCCGACAGCGCCGACACCTACGTGCACCGCATCGGCCGCACCGGCCGCGCGGGCAAGGAGGGCGTCGCGGTCACGCTGATCGACTGGGGCGACCTGACCCGGTGGAAGCTGATCAACAGCACCCTCGACCTGCCGTTCCCCGCGCCGGAGGAGACCTACTCCACCTCGGAGCACTTCTTCGCGGCGCTGGGCATCCCGGCCGGCACCAAGGGCAGGCTGCCCAAGGAGCAGCGCGGCGAGCGCGCCGGTCTGGCGGCCGAGGAGCTGGAGGACATCGGCGAGACGGGCAAGACCCGTTCCCGCGAGCACGGTCGTGACCGTGACCGCGGTGACGACGGCGAGCGGACCCGCCGTCCGCGGCGCAGCCGTTCCCGCACCCGTACGCGCGGGGGCCAGCCCGTCGACGGCACGGCCGACGACGGCGCCAAGCAGGCCAAGCAGAGCGACACCGCCCAGGAGGTCGTGGCCGCCGCGGACGGCGACAAGCCCGCCCGCACCCGGTCACGCTCCCGCCGCCGCACCCGCAGCGGCAAGCCGGCGGCCGAGGCCACGGAGGCCCAGTCGGCCTGACCCGCCTGGCCTGACTCCCAGGACAGCTGCAAGATCACGACCCTCGAAGCCGTGATCTTGCAGTTGTTTCGTTTTTACGGAGGGTTCCGCGAGGCCTCAGGCGGCGACGAGACGGCGCTGGTCGGGCCAGCGGCGAGGGTCACGGAGCCCGTAGAGGCCCTTGCCCAGGTCGTAGCCTTCGGCGGCCAGACGCTGCCGTGCACGCTCCAGCATGTCGCGGGTGGGCTTCATGAAGGCGTAGTCGTGCAGGCGCTCTGGAACGGTGTTCAGCGCCGTACGGAACGACTTGAGCGCGGCGGTCACGGCGGGCTGCGGGATTTCCGACAGCGAACCGTACATCTGGCGCGCCCAGTCCGGCAGCGAGTAGTAGCAGAGCGCGCCGAACGGGAAGTAGCCGGGCTTGCCCGGCGCCAGGAACCTCAGGTTCTCCGGCAGGGTGGGCCACATCAGGAACTTCACCGTGGCCGCGGCCTCCTCCGTGACGCGCAGCCGCGGGCGCATGGAGGCGAAGTAGTCCTCCATCTCCGCCACGCTCCCCGGCACGTCCTCGGCGTGCAGGCCCACGTACGTGGCGGTGTGGCGCTGCTCGTCCAGGTAACGGTCGGCCATCGCGTCGGTCAGCGGCAGGCCGGACCTGCGGGCGACCTCCAGGTAGGAGTAGACCTCGGCGCAGTGCACCCAGAGCAGCAGCTCGGGCTGGTCGAGGCGTTCCTTCTTGCCGGTGTCGTGGTTGAGGATGCGCAGGCTCCGGTGGATGCCGCGGACCTTGGCGGCCAGCTCCTCGATCTCCTCGTGGCTGCCGAACGTGGCCATGCCCACGAAGTCGGCGGTGCGCTGCAGGCGCCCGAACGGGTCCTCCTGGAAGTTGGAGTTCTGCCAGACGCCCCACATCGCCATCGGGTGCAGGGCCTGGAGCATCAGGCCGCGGACTCCGCCGATCCACATGGACCGGTCGATGTGGACGCGCCAGGTGACGCTCTCGGGTGGCGCAACGGTCGCCGACATTCTCCACCTCGCAGTGTGAGACAAACTTCAGTAAGTGTGTCATTACATTGCGAGCCGCGCAGCCCCGGCCGTACGTGACCACGATCACGTACGGCCGGACCTGGCGTCTGATCAGAAGATGTGGCGGTCGGCCTGGTTCCAGAAGGCGGTGAGGGCGCTCGCGGTGGTCTCGGGCGCCTCCACCGCGGGCGAATGGGCCGCACTGGGAATCACGACCCTGGCGGCGCCGAGCCGTTCGGCCATGGTGGCCTGCACGCGGGGATCCCAGACGTCGTCGTCCTCCCCGTACAGCACCAGGATCGGCACGTCCGCGTCCTCGGCGGCCTTGGCCAGCTCGTCGACGCGGTCGGGAGCGGAGAGCAGCTCTCCCGCCATGCAGACCAGTCCGTGCGGGCAACTGCCCAGCGCGCGGGCCTTCAGGAAGGTGACGATCTCCTCGGGGACGCTGCGGGCCACCATGTCAGGGGCCAGGTGAACCTCCCAGATCCGGGCCATGCCCAGCTCGGGAATGGCCTCTCGCAGCGCCTTGGCGTTGGCGGCGGCCCGGCCGGTGAGGGCCCCGGGTCCCGAGCTCATCAGCGTGTACGAGACGGGACGGAGGAGCCCCGAGATCACCGGCTCGCGGGTGACCAGGCCGCCGAACGAATGGCCGACGACGTGCACGGGCTCGGGACCGAGGGCCTCGGCCAGCGCGGCGATGTCCTCGCCCAGCGCCGCCCGCGTGTAGGCGGCGGGGTCGTCCGGCGAACCCTTGCTCTCGTACTGCCCGCGCATGTCGACGGCCACGACGCGGCGGCCCGCACGCGCGAGCGTCTCCAGCACCGCGATGAAGTCCTCTTTGCTGCCCGTGAAGCCCGGGACGAGCAAGGCGGGACACCGTTCGACCACGCCGGAGCCGGGCAACGCCTCAAGCGCGGCGAACGCGCCGCGCGAGGTCTCGACGAAGGTCCGGCGCACGCCGGCGGGCAGCTTGAGGAACCGGGGGGTGCTCATCGTCACCCGGCCCCCTCGCTGGTCGCTGCCGGGGAATCGGACGAGATCAGGAACCGGGGCTTGCTCACAGGGGGCCAGCGTACTAAATATGCAGGCACGGACACCGGTAAAGATTCTTTGGTGGTAGCGTCGCGATCATGGTGAGGGCCTGATGGTGACGGCGATCTCCGCGCACCGCCGGGACGAGGCCGGGCGTGCCGGCCTCCACGAGGCGGTGGCGTCCGGCGCCGAGTACGTCGAGATCGACGTCCGCCGTACCGGTGACGGCGAGCTGGTCGTCCACCACGATCCCGACGTGGGCGGGCAGCGGCTGAGCCGCCTCCCGTACGAACGGCTCGCCGGCCTCGCCGGACGGCCGGTGCCGCGGGTGTCCGAGGCCCTGGAGATCATCGCGGCGGGCGGCGCCAAGGCGCATCTCGACCTCAAGGAACGCGGCTGCGAGGCCGAGATGGTCGACCTCGCGCTGGCGGCGTTCGGCCCGGACGACTTCGTCGTCACCACGAGGGACGCGGACTCGATCAGCATGATCAAGAAGGCGCGTCCCGAGGTCACCACCGCCCTGTCGATCGGGCGCGGCTGGTGGGAGTACGGCGTGGTGCGCGATCTCGCACCGGCCCGCCGGATCAGGCAGAGCGGCGCCGACATGGTCGCCCTCAACTTCCGGCTGGCCAGGATCGGGGTGCTGGCCCAGTGCGCCCGCGCCGGATTCCCCGCCATGGTCTGGACGGTGAACGCCGAGCCGCTGATGCGCCGCTTCCTGGGCGACGCGAGGGTGGCCGTGCTGATCACCGACCACCCCCGGCAGGCCCTGGCGCTCAGAGCCAGGGCCTGACCAGAGATCGCCCGGCCCGGAACGCGGCGGTCAGCCCGAGACGCTGGGACGCCCGTTCTCGACATGGCCCATCAGGCGGCGCCGGAACGCGGGCTCGCCGGAGGCCGTGATCTCGACGTCGTACCAGCCGTGATCGGTGTTCCAGTGCACCTTGCGCCGCCTGCCGGGCCTGACCTTCACGCGGCGGTCGCCCTCGGCGTAGGCGAGGGTCGTGAGGGTGAACGTGACCTCCTCGTCGCCCGTGTTCTCCAGGATGATCCACAGGTCGCGACCGCCGTTCGCCTGCGGCGCGGACGCGACCTCGGCGCCGCCGCCCGGACGCACGTCCCCGGCGAACTCGCGGCGGAAGCCGTTCGGGCCGGTGAGAACGAGGTCGTAGGAGCCGCTCACCTTGATCTCCTCCTCGACCTTGCGCGCGACGTCGAAGTGCCGCGGCTTGGGCAGCTCGCCCGCGTACGGGTAGAGCGCGAAGTGCACGCTGTCCGAGCCGGTGTTGGTCAGCGACAGCCGCAGTGCCCCCTTGACGACGCGGAGGGCGGCCTCCGGCTGGTAAGGCAGCGGGCGCGCGGGCCGGGTGCCCGGCTCGGGCGGCGGCATCTTCTGGTCGGCGGGTGGTACGGGCTTCCAGCGTCCGGTGAACGCGGGCACCGCGCCGGGTCGCTGGACCGAAGGCCGCCGGCCCGCCCGCGAGAAGTCGAACGCCGACGTGAGGTCACCCGCCACCGTACGCCGCCAGTCACTCATGTCGGGCGCCTTGACCCCGAGCCACCGCTCCATGAACTGGGTTATCGACGAATGGTCGAAGACCTGGGAGCACACGTAGCCGCCGACCGTCCACGGCGACACGATCGTCATCGGGACGCGGAAGCCGAGGCCGATCGGATTCCCGTTGTAGTACTCGTCGGTCACGCTCTCCGGCGGCACCGGCGGCGGCACGTGATCGAAGAGCCCGTCGTACTCGTCATAGGTGATGAACAGCGCGGTCGTCGCCCACGTCTCGGGGTCGGAGGCGATCGCGTCGAGGATGTCGTAGGTGATCCGGGCACTCTGGATCGGCGACGACGCGCTCGGGTGCTCGGAGTCGGCCGCCGACGGCACCAGATACGACACCGCGGGCAGCGTCCCCGCCTTGATGTCGGCACGGAGGTCCGCGGCCAGCCCACCGGACGGAACGCGGCGCAGCCCGCGCTCGTACAGGCTGCGCTCAGCCGCCGTCAGCTTGGCGACACCCTCGTCCAGCCGCGCCTGCAGCTGCTTGCGCTTGGTCTCGTCCGCCCGCCGGAACGCGGAGTAGAAGCTGTCCATGCTCTTGAAATCGCCCTGCAGCGCCTTGCGGGCGATCTGCTTGAACGTGGCGAAGAACTCCAGGTTGTTGTCCTGGTAGTTGTCCCACTCCTGGTAGACCTTCCAGGAAACCCCGGCCTTCTCCAGTTCCTGCGCGTACGTGGACCAGGTGTAGCCCGCGTGGGAGTCCTCGCTGTACGCGGCGTTGTCGATCGCGCGCTTGGTGCTGCTGCCCGGCTCGTAACCGGTGTGGCCCGAGACGAAGTAGTTGCGGTTCGGGCTGGTCGAGGTAGGCACCGAGCAGTGATAGGCGTCGCAGATGGTGAACAGGTCGGCCAGCTCGTACTGGAGCGGGATGTCGCGGCGCTCCAGGTAGGCCATGGTCGCCGGGGTCTTGGCCGGGATCCAGCCGCTGTTCCAGCCGTTCGCCCGTGCCGCGTGCCCGTCGGACCAGCCGTGCGGCAGCGAGCCCAGCCACTGCAGGTCCTTCTTGGCCAGCTCGGCGGCGGCGCGCAGGGGGAACGGCAGCACGGAGCCGGTGCCGTGCGGCTGCTCGAAGACCGATTTCCCGTTCGGCAGCGTGATCGCGTTGCGGTCGCCGAAGCCCCGGACGCCGCGCAGGGCGCCGTAGTAGTGGTCGAACGACCGGTTCTCCTGCATCAGCAGGACGACATGCTTGATCGCCTTGAGCCCGCCGGGACGGACGGGTCTTGCCAGCGCCTCGTGCACCGAGGGCGGCAACATCGTTGCGATGGCGGCGCCGCCGGCGACACCGGCGCTGGAGGCGAGGAACGTACGGCGTGAGGGACCTTGACCTGTGCTCATGCCGAGAACAGTCGACCGGGCCGGTTAAGGGACGACGGCGATCATCCGTCCCTCCGGTAACGAACGTGAAAGCGATTCACTCTCGCCGGGTGGGAGCTCAGGTGGTCTCGACCGGGAGGGCGGCCCACGACTCCTTGCGCGGGGCCGCCTTCTGGCCCTCCGGGCAGTGGCGGGCGTAGTCGCACCAGCCACACAGATTGCCCGGCCTGGGTGGGAAGACCTCGTCGTACGGAGCGTGGTCGACGGGTACGCCGTCGCCGGGGCGAGGCCGTGGAACCTGGCTGAGGCGGGTCTTATATGCCTCGTCCGCAGCGGCCGCCTCGGCGGCGATCTGCTCGGCACGGCGGATGTGGCGCTGGAGCGACTCCTCGGTGTGCTCCCAGACGACGACGTCGCCGGTGGGCAGGTGATGCAGCTCCACCCGATGGCAGGGACGGCGCAGGACACGGGACGCCGCCACGGCGTAGATCGCCAGAGCGAGGGAGCCGCGGGCGTCGTCGGAGGTCAGGATGTGGCGGCCCGTCTTGTAGTCGACCACCACGAGTTCGGAGCCCCGGACGTCGAGCCGGTCGATGCGGCCCGACACCGCGATCCGGTCCGTCCGGGTGGCGACCGTGCGTTCGACGCCGATCGGCTCGTCGGCGGGGTCGAGGCCCGCGGCGTACCGTTCGGCCATCTCGCGGGCACGCTCCCGCCACTCGGCCGCCTGGGCGGGGTCGCGGAACCCGTCAGTGAGCCAGCCCCGGACAAGGAGCGTCCCTGCCATCTCCGGGGTCCGCTCGCCCTCCGGGAGACGCCACCAGGCCGCCAGGGCGTTGTGCACGCTGGCGCCCACGCTGTTGTGGGCCCACGGCGGGCCCTTGGGCGGCGCGGGACGGTCCAGATAGGTCATCCGGTAGCGCCGGGGGCAGTCGAGCCAGGTGTTCAGCCGCGAGGGCGTGCAGGTGTAGAGCCGTCGCGGCATGCCTTCGAAGCCGAGTTGCTCGGCGGTCACGTCGGTCCCCGAACGTCGGTGTACGTCTGGAGGGCCCGGTCCTGGAGGGTCCGGTCCTGGAGGGCTCAGTCCGCGTCGCGTTCGGTGGCGAGCGCGCCCCAGCTCTCCCAGCGGGCGTCCTCGTCTCCGACCGTGGTCTCCTCGCCCTGTGCCGGCAGGACGCGCAGGTCCTTGGGCAGCGGGGTGAGCATGGCGCCGATCGAGTTGAGCTGCTTGCGCAGGTCCTCGTAGGCGCCGCCGATCGAACCGGGACGGCCGCGGTGCAGGGTGTCGCCGGAGAACAGCACGCCCAGCTGCTCGCTGATGACGCAGACACTGCCCGGGGTGTTGCCCGGGGTGTGCATGATCTCCAGCTGGGCACCGCCGATCTCGAAGATGCCGCCGTCCTCCAGCCAGATGTCCGGTTCGAGGGACCGCAGTGCCTTGGCGTCCTCCTCGTCCTCCTCGTCCTTGGCGAGGCGGCCGAAGTAGTCACGCCAGAGCAGGCGATCGGCGCGGTGCAGCGCGACCGGCGCCCAGAACTCCTCGTCCTCCTCGCCCGCGGCGGCCGTTTCGAGCGCCGCCATCAGGTGGTGCTCGTTGCCGTCGGTGCAGATGACGGCCATGACCTCGCGGTCGCCGACCTCCTTGAGGATGGCCTCGGAGTCGAAGCCCGGGTCGATCACGATGACCCCGTCGTCGTCGCCGACGATGTAGGTGTTGTTCTCGACGTCGTACTCGGTGTCGTCCAGGGTCGTCTTCCCCGACGTCACCACGGTCTCGATGCGCGCGTCCACGTTCCGCACCCTACCGCGAGCGCGGGTCGGCGGGGAGCCGCTCGGAGATCATCGTCCGATAGGCGGCGGGAACGGTCGTCTCCCGGCCGAGCCGGTCGCCGGTCAGCGCGCCGTGGTCGTCGCTGCCCCCGGTCACCACGAGGCCGAGGTCTCCGGCCAGGTCACGCAGCCGCGCGCGGTCGGCGGGCGCGTGGTCGGGATGGTCGGCCTCGACGCCTCCGAGCCCCGCGGCGGCAAGCTCCTCGATCACTTCGCCGCCGAAGACATATCCGCGTTTGCGCGCCCTCGGATGGGCCAGCACGCTGACGCCGCCCGCCCCGTTCAGCAGCCGGACGGCGCGGACGGGATCCAGCGCGTACCTGTCCACATGGGCACGGCCGCCGGGGGCGATCCAGTCCGGGGTGAACGCGTCGTCGATCGCCCGGACGGCGCCCGCGGCGACCATCGCGCCGGCGATGTGGGGCCTGCCGACGGACTCGCCTCCGGCCAGTGCCCTGACCTGGTCCCAGGTGACGTCGACGCCCAGCTCACGCAGCCGTTTCACCATCCGCCGGGCGCGGATCACACGGTCGTCGCGGATGCGGGCCAGCTCGGCGGCCAGTTCCGGTTGCTCAGGGTCGAAGAGGTAACCCAGGAGATGGAGGCTGTCACCGTTCTTCTTGCAGGAAAGCTCTATCCCGGGTACGAACTCCGGCCCACCGGGAAGGGCCGCCGCGGTCTCGGCCGCCTCGCGCCATCCCGCCACCGTGTCGTGGTCGGTGAGCGCCACGACGTCAAGGCCCGCCTGCCGTGCGCGCCGCATGACCTCGGCGGGGGAACGGGTGCCGTCGGAGACGTCGCTGTGACAGTGCAGGTCGATCCGCATGCCGTCGTTCCTACCCGGTGCGAGATCAGTCGTCCAGGTGTGGGCTGTAGGCCCCGAACGGCAGGTCGAGGTTCATCCCCGGCTCCCGCAGATCGAGCAGGTGCGGACGCTCCAGCATGAGCACGCCGGCGTCCGCGGGCCACAGCACCGCCCACAGCCAGTTGGCCAGCGCCTCACCGACGTACACCGCCCGATCGGGCTCGCTCGACGGCACCGACCACATCGGCACGGAATGGCCGCAGGTCGCGGTAGGCCCGCTCACCTCCAGCTTGGCGTGCGGCGGTCCCTCGTCGAAGCCCGAGCCCGGATCCGGGCCGTTCATCAACCCGGCGTAGTAGGCGCCGAGCCCGATGCCCGGCTCCTCGGCGACCAGGATCATGTCGGCCGGGCCGGACAGCAGCCCCGGGCCGGACAGCGCGACCGCGGCGGCGCGTACCCCGGACCGCTCGTCGCCCACGGTCACGAAGCCGGTGACGAGCCAGCCCAGGGGCAGCGGCCAAGGCGTCCAGACCGGGACCCTGGTGTCGCGGAGTACGGCGGCGAGCCCTTCCTGGCCTGGCCTCTTGGCCGGCTGGCGGGGCAGGACGACACCGTGCACGCCGCAACTCCAGTCACTCGACCAGAGACTCGGCGCGCGCAGTCGTCCGCCACAGCGCGGGCAGGTGGGCTCCGCCCTCATGAGTACCAAGCGTGCGTGGCAGAATTCGCCACGTCAAGTTCTTGCTGGTAGATAGGGTAAAGAGGGGACAAAATCAGCGTATGCGGGTGCGTTGCGTAGGTGGGATCGTCCACGACGGGACCGGCCGCCTGCTGCTCGTGCGCCGTGGCACCCCGCCGGGCGAGGGGCTCTGGACGGTGCCCGGGGGACGTGTCGAGCCGGGCGAGTCCGACGCCGCCGCGGTCGCCCGCGAGCTCAGGGAGGAGACGGGCCTGGAGGTGTCCGTCGGACCGCTGGTCGGCACCGTGGACAGGCCCGGACCGGGCGGCGTCACGTACGAGATCCACGACTATGCCGCGACACCGGCCGGGACGTCGGCCGGTGCGGCGGCCGGTGCGGCGGCCGGTGCGGCGCTCCGCGCGGGTGACGACGCGGCCGACGCGCGCTGGGTCACGCCCGCCGAACTGCACTCGCTCCCGACCGTCCCCGGGCTCCTCGACGCCCTCAGGGGCTGGGGCGTCATCTAGCGCCCGTAGGTGTCGGTCAGCGTCCTACCGCTTCGGGAGTGAGCGCCGGGGTGTCCTCGGCCGGGCTCGCGGTGACGGTCCGCACCTTGAACCGGCGGAGCATCCAGACGATGACCGCGGCGTAGAGCAGCATCGGCGCCACATCGGCCACGACGTACTGCCACGGCACCGAGCCCTGCTCGATGTCGAGCTTGCCGATGGCGGCCGGCAGCAGGAACGCGATCAGGTTGTTGAAGACGTGGACGGCGATCGACGCCTCCAGGCCGCCGGTGCGCACGACCAGCCAGCCCGCGATCACACCGAACAGGAAGACGTCCAGGACTCCCCAGCTGGTGTAGCCGTGCCCCGACGTGAACAGCGCCGCGCCGATCACGATGCCCGGCCACGGCGTGCGGAACACCGTGCTGAACGCGCGGCCGACCTTGCCGGTGCGGGTCTCCAGCGTCCAGGAGCCGATGGCCTGGAGCAGCCAGCCGCGGAAGACGTACTCCTCGGCCGCCGCCTGGAACGGCACCAGCAGGATGATGATCACGGCCGGCAGCAGGAAGTCCTCCCAGCCGACCCACGTCTCCGGCTCCTTGGCGGGGTTCGGGTCCGTCACGACGAGGGACGCCGCCCACGAGAAGGCGAACGAGACGAAGGTGAAGAGGACGGCCACGCCGCAACATCCCAGCAGCCACTTCCAGCGCAGCCTGCCCGCGACGGACGAGACGGTCCCGGGACGGCGGCGCTGCACCCAGAAGGCGGCCAGCGGCACCAGCGGCAGCAGGATGGCGAGCGGGCCGAGCTGGAACGCCAGGTCGGCCGTGTCGTCGCCGAAGAACCCGTCGCCCTCGGGCTCGTACACCCCGCCGTTGACCACCGAGTAGACGATCACCCCGATGATCATCAGTCCGAGCATCGCCGCCACGGCGCCGACCACGATCAGCAGCGAGCCGACCAGAGGCCGCCACCAGCGGTGCCTCTCGTTCCGGGCGAGCTGGTGGTATTTCACCCCGGCGGGCGCGGGGACGGCCCATGGCTGCTTGACCTGCGGGCCGTACCCCGGAGGGACAGGCCCGCCATACGGCGCTGCGTACGGCTGGGCTTGGTCGTACGGCATCGCGTACGGCTGAGCGTGATCGTGGGGTATCGCGTAGGGCTGGGCCTGGTCGTACGGCGTCGCGTAGGGCTGGGCTTGGTCGTGCGGCGTCGCGTAGGGCTGGGCCTGGTCGTACGAGCTGGACGCCCCAGGGTCCGGCGGCGCCCAGCCGTTGACGTCCGCCGGGTCTGACACGCGCGACCTCCTCGTAGAACCCCTCCAGCACCTGCAAAGAATCGTACGTGGCAAAAGGCCCGAACCGGACTAACTAGGCCGGTGGCTCGAAGGTCTTCGTGCGTTCCAGCCCGGCCGCGCGGCCCTTGGCGGCGATGACCAGGGCCATCTTCCGGGACGCCTCGTCGATCATCTCGTCGCCGAGCATGGCGGCGCCGCGGCGCTCGACGGTCGTGGCGTACTCGTACGCGTCCAGGATGAGCTCGGCGTGGTCGTAGTCGTCCTGCGCCGGGGAGAAGACCTCGTTGCCCGCCTCGACCTGCGACGGGTGCAGCACCCACTTGCCGTCGAAGCCCAGGGCCGCCGAACGCCGCGCCACGCGGCGGAACGCCTCCACGTCGCGCACGTTGAAGTACGGCCCGTCGATCGCCTGCAGATCGTGGGCGCGGGCGGCCATCAGAATCCGCATGAGGATGTAGTGGTAGGCGTCACCCTCGGTGTAGCCGGGCGGCTGCTCGCCCACGACCAGGGTCTTCATGTTGATCGAGGCCATGAAGTCGCCCGGGCCGAAGACGAGCGTCTCCAGCCGCGGCGAGGAGGCCGCGATGGCGTCGATGTTGACCATCCCCCGCGCGTCCTCGATCTGGGCCTCGATGCCGATGCGGCCGACCTCGTGGCCCATCGCCCGTTCGATCTGCGTGAGCAGCCGGTCGAGCCACCGCACGTGGGAGGCGTCCTGCACCTTCGGCAGCATCAGGCAGTCGAGGTTGGCTCCCGCGCCCTCCACGACCTCGATCACGTCCCGGTACGTCCACGCGGTCTCCAGGTCGTTGACCCGGACGACGCGGACCTTGCCCGTCCAGTCGCCCTCGTTGAGGGCCGCGACCACGTTCTTGCGGGCCTCCTCCTTCGCGGCGGGCGCGACCGCGTCCTCCAGGTCGAGGAAGAACTCGTCGGCCGCCAGCCCCTGCGCCTTCTCGATGAAGCGCGGGTTGCTGCCCGGGACTGCCAGCGTGGTGCGTCGCGATCGCATGGCCGGATGCTATCCAGCGCGCCACCCGCCGTTGTGAGACGCTGGCGCCATGGGTGATGCGCTGGTTGAGGAGGCGGCCAAGAAGTCGGGCTTGCTGTGGCTCGCGTTGCCGGGGCTCGCGCAGCCGCGCGCCGCCTGGCACGTGTGGCACGAGGGCGCGGCGTACGTGCTGACCGGCGGCGAGGGCGAGCAGCCGCTGCCCGGGCTGCCGGAGGCCGACCGGATCCACGTGACCCTGCGCAGCAAGGACAAGGGCGGCAGGCTCGTCGCGTTCGTCGCGGCGTGCGAGCCGGTGGAGCCCGGTTCCGAACTGTGGGACAACGTCGCGCCGCTGATGGCCAAGGAACGGCTGAACGCGCCGAGCCACGAGGGCCAGCTCGAACGGTGGGCGACCGAGTCGTACATCATCAGGCTCACGCCGACGGACGAGATCACCGAGGCGCCCGGCGGCTACTCCGGCGACTACGCCGACGTGCGGCCCGTTCCGACCCCGGCGACGACCGCCGGACCGCCGCCCAGGATGTTCGGCGGCAAGAAGCGCAAGGTCGACCGCTGACACCGCGCGCTCGCCGGAGGGCGAGGACGCGCTAGAGGGGCAGCCGGTGGCCCTCGGTGATCGCCTTGAGCTTGTCGGGGTTGGCCACCAGATGGATGGCTCCGACCCTGCCGTGGTCGTCGATGTCCACCGAGAGCGTGGTGATCGGTCCCGCGGGCCCGTCGATGATCAAGGCGGGCTCCCCGTTCAGCCGGACGGTCCGCATGCGCATGTCCCTGACCTCGACGCCCGCGTAGGACTGGCGGCTGACCGCGGCGAGCCAGCGCGCGACCTTGTCCGCCCCGTGGATCGTCCGCAGGGCGGCCCTGACCTTGCCGCCGCCGTCGGTCCACAGCGCGACGTCGGGCGCGAGGATCTCCATGAGCCGGTTGATGTCGCCGCCCATGGTGGCCTCCAGGAACCGTTCGGTCGCCTTGAGCCGCTCCCGGGGATCGGCCTCGAACCGCGGCCGCCGTGCCTCGACGTGCTTGCGGGCGCGCGTGCTGAGCTGCCGGACGGAGGCCTCCGACCGGCCCAGCGCCTCGGCGATCTCCGCGAACGGGAAGCCGAAGACCTCCTTGAGCACGAACGCGGCCCGTTCGAGCGGGCTCAGGGTCTCCAGCACGACCAGCATCGCCATCGACACCGACTCGGCCAGCTCCACGTCCTCGGCGACGTCCGGCGAGGTCAGCATCGGCTCGGGCAGCCACGGCCCGACGTAGGTCTCGCGCTGCGCCTGGGCCGACCGCAGCCGGTCCAGCGCGACGTTGGTCGTGATCCGGACGAGGTAGGCCCTGGGGTCGGCCACGCCCGAACGGTCGGCGCCGGACCATCTGAGCCAGGAGTCCTGGACCGTGTCCTCGGCGTCCGCGGCCGTGCCGAGCATCCGGTAGGCGACGGCGAACAGCAGATTCCGGTACTCCTGGAACACCTCGTTCGCGTCATCGCCCACGTTCAGAACTCTCTCATGCGTCATGCCGGGACGCGGCGGCACCCGGGTCCGAAGGGATCTCGCACCGGTCCTTGAAGCCCTGGCCCGTCAGGCCCGCCGCCGCGTTGAACCGCGACCGCAGGTTCTCCAGCGCCACGATCATCGTCAGCTCCACCAGCTGCTTCTCGGTCAGGTACCGGCGCAGCGCCTCGGTCAGCTCGTCGGTCACCTCGGGCGGGTCCGCGGTCATGGCCTCCGCGTACTCCAGGACCAGGCGCTCGTCGTCGGCGAACAGGTCGCTGTCGCGCCAGTGCGGCACCGCCTCGATCTTCTCCAGCGGCATCCCGTGCATGTTCGACTCCCAGGTGGCGTAGTCCACGCACCACGAGCAGCCGATGCGGACCGAGGCCGCCATGCAGGCCAGGTCCTTGAGCCGGTGCGGCAGCGCCTTCCAGCGCAGCACCTGCGCCTCGAACGTCACGTACGCCGTCGACACCCCGAGGTGGTGGCCCATCGCGCGACCGGGGTCGAGCTCCTTGCCGAACTTCCTGCGGGTGAACCACGCGGCGAGACGGTAGGCGGGCGTCCTCGGCGGATCCAGCGAGATGCGGGCCATGGGCGGCCTTCCCTTCGGCTACGGCCCGGCGCGGGCCGGCTCTCTTCAGGTCGCCCCCTAGGACGGGGTGGCGCGGCCGGATGTGACATCCCGGCGAACGGCTGGTCAATGGCGGTCCGGCACCCCGGATCAACTTCATGATCGCGGGTAGTGTCCTCCCCATGAGCGGATCCCCGACCCGGGTGTTCATCGCCCGCCTCGCCGGAATCGCCGTGTTCGACCCCGCGGGCGACCAGGTCGGCCGTGTCCGTGACGTGGTGGTCTCGCTCCGGCTCGGCGCCCGGCCGCCGCGCGTGCTGGGCCTGGTGGTGGAGGTGCAGCCGCGGCGGCCGGTGTTCCTGCCGATCACCCGTGTCACGGTCATCGAGTCCGACGCGATCGTCTTCGACGGGCGGCTGAACGTGCGCCGCTTCCAGCAGCGCGAGTCCGAGACGCTTGTCATCGCCGAGATGCTGGACCGGACCGTGCGGTTGCGCGAGCAGCCGGCCGGGGTCACACGCGGATCGCCCCCTCGCGCCGCGCGGGGGTCCGCGAGCCGTCCGCCATCAGAGCCGGAGGCGGGAGAGCGCGTGTCGGTGGTGGACGTGGCCATGGAGCCGACCCGGACCCGTGACTGGCTGATCGGCAAGGTCGCGGTGCGCCGCAGCGGCGGCCGCGGGCTGCGCCGCAGGCAGGGCGAGGTCTTCATCGTCGACTGGGACGCCGTGACCGGCTTCGCCGCCGTCGAGCACGGCCAGGGCGCGGCCGGCGTGATCGCCGCCCTCGACAAGATGAAGCCCGCGGACCTGGCCAACTTCGTGCACGACCTGCCGGAGAAACGCCGTACGGAGATCGCGCTGGCGCTGGACGACGAGCGGCTGGCCGACGTGCTGGAGGAACTGCCCGGCGACGACCAGATCGAGATCCTCGGCAAGCTGGAGGTCGAGCGGGCCGCCGACGTGCTGGAGGCCATGGGGCCCGACGACGCCGCCGACCTGCTCGGCGAGCTGCCCACCGACCAGCGCGAGCAGTTGCTGACCCGGATGGAGCCGCGGGACGCGGCACCGGTCCGGCGGCTGCTGACCTACCAGGACGACACCGCGGGCGGCCTGATGACCACCGACCCGGTCATCGTGTCGCCGGACGCGAGCGTGGCCGAGGCGCTCGCCCAGATCCGCAACCCCGACCTCAACCCGGCGCTGGCCGCGCAGGTGTACGTGTGCCGACCGCCCACCGAGACTCCGACCGGCCGCTACCTCGGCACCGTGCACTTCCAGCGGCTGCTGCGCGAGCCACCGTCGTCCCTGGTCAGCGGCATCGTCGACACCGAGCTCGATCCGCTGCGCCCGACCATCTCGCTGGAGGGCGTCGCGACGTTCCTCGCCACCTACAACCTGGTGGCGGGCGCCGTGGTGGACGAGAACGGGCATCTCCTCGGCGCCGTCACCATCGACGACGTGCTCGACCACCTGCTGCCCGAGGACTGGCGCGAGACAGTGATGGACGCCACGGCCGAGGAGACCGCCGATCCGGAGGAGGAGGCGGTCCGCAGCGGCGAGTTCCCGGTCATCCGCGATGGGGGCGGGGAGGGTGCCTCATGAGCCCGTCCCGTCTCGACCAGCCGCGCGAGATCCGCCGCGCTGTCCTGCCCCGCCCGCACTACGACCCCGAGTCGTTCGGCCGGCTGTCGGAACGCATCGCGCGCTTCCTCGGCACCGCCCGGTTCCTGGTCTACATGACCGTCTTCGTGGCGGTCTGGATCCTGTGGAACCTGCTGGTCCCGGCGCCGCTGAAGTTCGACCCGTACCCGTTCATCTTCCTGACGCTGATGCTGTCGCTGCAGGCGTCGTACGCGGCGCCGCTGATCCTGCTCGCTCAGAACCGGCAGGACGACCGCGACCGCGTGCAGTACGAGCAGGACCGGGCCCGCGGCGAACGCAACATCGCCGACACCGAGTACCTCACCCGCGAGGTCGCCGCGCTGCGGCTGGCGCTGAACGAGGTCGCCACGCGCGACTTCCTGCGTTCGGAACTGCAGGCCATGCTCAAGGAGCTTGAAGCCGGCCGCCAGAAGGACATCCGCTAGAGGAGCGACGCCACCGGGACCGGCTCGTCGGCGAGCTTGTCGAGGATCTGGGCGAACTGGCGCAGATCCTCCTCGTCGAGCCGGCTCAGCACATAGTCGCGTACACCGCGCTGGTAGGTCGGGGTGGCGGCCGCCAGGCGGGCGCGGCCGGCCGGGGTCAGCACGGCGAAGAGGCCGCGCGCGTCGCTGCTGCACGTCTCGCGGCAGACCAGGCCCTCCCGCTGGAGCCGGTCGACGAGGCGGGTGAGGCCACTGCGCGACAGCAGCACCCGGTCGGCGAGGTCGTTCATGCGCAGCCGGCCCTCCGGGGCCTCACCCAGGTGCATCAGCACGTCGTACGAGGCGAGCGCGAGATCGTGGTCGGCCAGCAGATCGGCCTGGAGACGGCGGGAGATCTGGACCTGGGCGCGGAGCAGGGTGCGCCACACGATCAACTCGGCGGCCGAGATGGTGCTGGACGACGTTGTCACGTCCCGATGGTACGGCTCCGCGCCATCCCGCGCGATGCCGTCCCGGACCGTGTCGCGGCCCCCGCTCATGATCACCCCCGGGGGGTTTCCGACCCCGGATTAACCAACATCCGCGCGGACTTCATACCATGGAGGCATGGCCTCCCAGTTGACGACCGAGCAGGTGACCGCGGCGCTCGCCACCGTGAACGATCCTGAGATCCGCAAGCCCATCACCGAGCTCGACATGGTCAAGAGCGTCGACATCGCACCGGACGGCTCCGTGCGCGTCGCCATCTTCCTGACCGTGGCCGGCTGTCCCATGAAGGACACGCTGACCAGCAACATCACCGAGGCCGTCGCCAAGCTGGACGGCGTCACGTCGGTGCAGGTGGAGCTGGACGTGATGAGCGAGGAGCAGCGCAAGGCGCTGCGCGAGAAACTCCGCCCCGGCGACGCCGGCAAGGAGATCCCGTTCGCCAAACCGGGCAGCCTCACCAAGGTCTACGCCGTCGCCAGCGGCAAGGGCGGCGTCGGCAAGTCCTCCGTCACCGTCAACCTGGCCGCCGCGCTGGCCGCCCAGGGCCGCAAGGTGGGCGTGGTCGACGCCGACATCTACGGCCACTCCGTGCCGCGAATGCTGGGCGTCCAGCACCCGCCGACCAAGGTCGAGGACATGATCATGCCGCCGTCGGCGCATGACGTGAAGGTGATCTCGGTCGGCATGTTCACCGCCGGCAACCAGCCGGTCGTCTGGCGCGGCCCGATGCTGCACCGCGCGCTGCAGCAGTTCCTCGCCGACGTCTACTGGGGCGACCTCGACGTCCTGCTCATGGACCTCCCGCCCGGCACCGGCGACATCGCGATCTCCGTCGCCCAATTGCTGCCGTCCGCCGAGATCCTGGTCGTCACGACCCCGCAGCAGGCCGCCGCCGAGGTCGCCGAACGCGCCGGCGCCATCGCCGCCCAGACGCACCAGCAGGTCGTCGGCGTGATCGAGAACATGTCGTACCTCACCTGCGCCCACTGCGGCGAACGTCAGGAGATCTTCGGCTCGGGCGGCGGCCAGACCGTCGCCGACGCGCTCACCCAGACCCTGGGCACCCGCGTCCCCCTCCTGGGCCAGATCCCGATCGACCCCCGGCTGCGCGAGGGCAGCGACAACGGCGAGCCTCTCGTCCTCGCCGACCCCGACTCCGGCGCCGGCAAGGAGCTCCGCACCATCGCCGACAAGATCGGCGGCCGCTCCCGAGGCCTCTCCGGCATGTCCCTGGGAATCACTCCCCGTAATAAGCTTTAGCGGCTGTATTTATTGGCTTTCGCGGCCATGGGTTTTCGCCTAGCGGCTCAGACCCAAACCGCCAAAGCGGCGAGCGCGACATCGCTTCGCGATCTTCGCGGGGAGCGTCGCCTTCGGCTCGCTCCCCGCTCAGGTAGCGCGCTCGCGTGACGGTTGAGGCGGGTCACTCGGTGTCGAGGACCTCGTCGATCTCGTCTTCCGTCGCCCGGGGCAGGCCGAGGTGCTGCATGATCTTGGCTAGGTTGAGCCGTGTCGCGGCGCTCTCCCGCCGGAGGCTGTGAAGCTGGCCGCTGAAGTGGTCCTCGATGTCGGTGACCCTTGCTTCGAGCGCGGTCACTCGGAGTTCAAGGCTCTGCGTCGATGCCACTCTTCATACCTCTGATTGCGACGGAAGCTCTTTCTCAGGCTAGGTCGCTTCGGAGTCGAAGGGTGGGCGTTCGCCGTATTCGAGGCCGCCCGGGGTCGGCGCGTAGGGGTCGTCGTCGAAGACCTTGCCGTTGGCGTGGCCCGGCTCGTCGTCGAGGTCTTCGAGCAGGTGCTTGCGGACGAAGGTCTTGGGGTTGAGGTCGGCGATGTCGAAGTCCTTGAACTCCGGGCCGAGCCCGTCCTGGAGATCGGCCTTGGCGCTGTTGGCCATCTGCCGCAGCTGCCGCAGTGCCCGGCCGGCCTGGCCCGCGACCTGGGGCAGCTTGTCACCGAAGATGACCAGGGCGAGCACGACGAGCACGGCCATCTCGCCCAGTCCGACGTCGAACAACCCGTCCTCCACAAGCCAGGGGACCCGGGCCCTGTGGCCCGGATCCCCCCAGCGTATCTCCAGCCCGGATGAACCGGATCTGAACGTCAGGCCGCGGCGAGGGTGACCTCGACCGTGGACTCCTTGCCGCCACGCAGGTACGTGACCTTGATCTTGTCCCCGGGGGCCTTGCTGCGGATCTGCGCGGCCAGGTCGGAGGTGTCCTCGATCGGCTGATCGTTGATCTTGGTGATCACGTCGCCGGGCTTGAGACCGGCGCGCTCGGCCGGGCCGCCCTTGACGATCGGGACGATCCCGTTCGACTCGGTTTCGCTGATCTTGACGCCGGGGCCCGGGTAGCGCTGGTCCATGCCGATGCCCAGCTGGGTGCGCTTGGCCGTGCCGGTCCGGATGATCTCTTCGGCGACCCGCTTGCCGTGGTTGATCGGGATGGCGAAGCCGAGGCCGATGCTGCCGCTCTCCTGCCCGCCGTTCAGGGTGGCGATGGCGGTGTTGATCCCGATGACGCGGCCCCGGAGGTCGACCAGCGGCCCGCCGGAGTTGCCCGGGTTGATCGCCGCGTCGGTCTGGATCGCGTTGAGGACCTGGCCGTCGCCGGCGCCGCTGCCGCCGCCCTCGCCGCGGGTGGGCACCGCGCGGTTGAGCGAGCTCACGATCCCGGTGGTGACCGAGCTCTGCAGGCCCAGCGGCGAGCCGATGGCGATCACCGGGTCGCCGACCGCGAGGGCGTCGGAGTCGCCGATGGCCAGCGCGGGCAGCGAGTGCGCGCCCTCGGGCTTGAGCACCGCGATGTCCGAGAGCGGGTCGCGGCCCTTGATCGTGGCGGGCAGCTGCTTCTTGTCGTTGAAGACGACCTTGATGCCGCCCCCGCCGCCCGCGGAGACCACGTGGTTGTTGGTGACGATGTAGCCGCCGTTGACGATGAAGCCGGTGCCCGCGCCGCCCTGGCCGCCGGCGCCCTCCACCCGGATCATCACCACGCTGGGCAGCACCTTCTGGGCGATCCCGGCGATCGAGTCGGGCGGGCGGTTCTTGACGGCCGGGCCTGTGCCCGAGCCGCTGCCGCCGCCGAGGCTGACGCTGCCGCCGTCGCTGTCATCGGCCGCCATGACGCCGATCCCGGCGCCGACGCCCCCGGCCACCAGAGCGACGATGAGGCCGATGATGGCCAGGACTCCGATGCTGGGGCCGCCGCGCACGGGCGCGGGCGGCGGCGGCACGGGAGCCCAGTTGGGTCCGCCGGGAGGTGCCCCGAAGCCGCCCATCGGCCGTGGACCGCCCGGAGGCGGCGGGCCGATCGGCCGGGCGCCCGGAGGCGGCGGCACAGGGCCGGCGCCCGCGCCAGGGGGCGGAGGCTGGTGGCTCGACTGAGGGGGCCAGCCGTACGGGGTGCCCTGGTCGGCGGCGCCGCCCGTACGCGGGTCGTGGTTGTGCGGTACGAAGCCGGGACGGTGCCTGGACGGGTCCACGCCCTCGGGCAGCGGTGTCTCGACCGCCGTCGGCCGGGTGTCCCGTGGGGCTTCGTCCTTGGCGAACGCGTCGGGCGGCGCGAAACCGCCGCCGGAGGGCGGCACGGCACCGTGCTCGGCCGTCCAGCTCGGCTCCGCGTCCGGCTCGGGGGCCCGGTCGCCGATCGGCTCGGCCGGGTCGTCGGCCTGGGGACCGTCCGCCGCCTGCTGGAGGTCGTCCGCCTGGTCCTGCGGGCCGGTGGACTCCGCCGGCTCAGCCCCGTTGCCGGCGACGACCCGATCGTCTCGCGGCGACGCCTTGACCGGCTCGCGGCTATCTTCCGTCATCCCCATATCTCCTACGGAGTGGTTCTCGTCATCCGGGCTCATCGTGCCCAGCGCGGCATGTGGTGAGCATAAGACCTCAGCCGAAAGGGTTGGCCCACGCGCCCAGCCTGCGCAGGCCACGGCCCAGCCGCCCCCAGAACCGCGTCCCGCCGTCCGGGAAAGCCTTGATCACCGAGTCGGCGGTGCCCGCGGGCGCGTCGGTGAGGACGGTATAGACGTACCCCTCCTCGGCCCAGACCGCCCATCGCTGCAACGAGTCGCGCCGGAAGACCGTTCGCCCGTCGCTGCGCGTCCGCTGCCACCCGGCGAAGCTCCGCTCGTCCAGCCCGCCCTGCTGGACGAACACCGACACGGCCGCCAGGCCGTCGGAGTAGCTGAGGTGAACGGTGGAGTCGCCGGGCTTGGGGGCCGACCGGCGGACGTCGTGGAGGGCGAGCCGGTCCGGCAGCTCCTGCGGCACCCGCCAGCCGCGGTCGCGCAGCGCGCTGACCTCGCCCGCTGTCACCCCCTGCCACGGCAAGGCAGCGGCTGCGGCGGGCAGCTCCGGCGTGCTCTCGCCGAGCGAGCGGCCGCCGTACATCTGGACCCGTTCGGCGGCGCCCGGCGAGCTGATCCGCACCTCGCGGAAGCCGGTGACCGTGACCGCCTGTCCCGTGTCGTCGATCAGTTCGCGGTGCAGCATCAGGCCGGTCTCGGTGTCGAGCCAGAACCGCCCCGCGGCGGTGCCGTCCGGGCGGCGCGCCTCGATCACCCGCGCCCGGCGGCCGCAGACGTCGGCGTCGGCGGCGCGCACGACGGAGTAGTTGCGGGTCAGCAGCGCCAGCATCTCCATCGTGAAGCCGGTGAGCGCGCCCCTGATCGCGGACGCGTCGGGATGGAAGGTGCGGCCGGCGGCCGTGAACGTGGCCGAGCCGGGCGTGACCGTCCGGGGCATGGGCGGCGTCGTGCCGCGCGGCGCCGTCCCGGGGGCGAAGTAGGTGCCCTCGCCGGGCGTGTGCGCCACCTTGACCAGAGAGGTCTTGGCCCCCTCGGCGCCCCAGGTGGTGAGGAACTGCATGCCCTCGTACGGGACCTGCCGGGCCGCCTCGGCGGCCGTTCGCAGCAGCCGCAGCGCCTCGGGGTCGCTGCGTACGCGCCGCGCGGCGAAGGCGTCGCCGGCCAGGGCGGCGGCCAGCGCCAGCGCGCCGGCGAGCCCGAAGGCCAGCAGGCCGCCCCGCCGTCCGCCATGCCGGGCGCCGGAGGTCACGGCTCCGGGGAGAGCCGGGCGGGGGTGTCCTCGTTCACCGGATCGGTGAGGGGAACGTCCCCGGACGTCAGCGCGTGCTCGACCGCGAACCGGTCGAACGCGGGAGTCACGGTGGGCGCTTCGCGCTCGCCACCGGCGATGTAGGAGGCGGTGCCCAGACCGAGGAAGAGTGTGGCGGCACCGACGGCGAGGTAGCGGCGGCGCGGCGCCCGGTGGGCCAGCACGGCCCCGGCGCCCATGCTCATGCCCATGCCGCGTCCGGAACCGCGGCCCGCGGCGGCGCGGCCCACGGGACGGTTGTCGCGCGGCCTGGAGGCGAGTGGTGATCTGTCGCGCGGCGCTCCGTTGCGCAGCAGCGGCGGGCGGACCGGCGACGGCCGCCCGATCGGCGGGACGATGCCCTCACGCGGCACGCCCTCACGTGGCGCGCCCTGGCGCGGCACGCCGTCTCCCGGCGCACCTCCGCCCGGGGCGCCCGTTCCGGCACCCGGCCCGGTGCCCGGCCCCATCCCGGCGCCCGCTCCCATCGCGCGCAGCCGGGACAGCAGATCACCGGACGGGAGATCGTCGCCCCCGTCGATCAGCGGAAGGTCGGCGAGACCGCGCAACCGGCCCTTGAGGCGGCGCAGCGCGTCCGCCTCGACCCGGCACCGCTCACAACGCGCGAGATGGGTGAGCGCGCGGTCGCGCTCCTCATGGCCCAGCTCACCGTCGACAAGAGCGGTCAGACGCTCCCCCAGACAACTCACGCGGCTCCCTCGTCGTTCCGATCAGTCACGCGACCATGCTGGCCGTCAGGCACAATCGTCGCGCATCCGGCGCGGGCTAGACGCCCTCCGGCTGCAGTCTGCGGTGAGGCGCGCGGTGTGCGAGCGCGGCCCGCAGCTGCGCCCTCCCCCGGTGGATACGGCTCCGCACGGTCCCCAGTTTGACGCCCAGCGTCGCCGAGATCTCCTCGTACGACAGTCCCTCGATGTCGCACAACACCACGGCCGCCCGGTATTCGGGGGCGAGGGCGTCGAGCGCGGCCTGGACGTCGGCGTCGAAATTGCGGTCGTCGAACACCTGCGCGGGCGTGGGTTCACGTCCCTGCAGCCGCTCGGCGGCGTCGTCTCCCAGTCCCTCGAAGCGAATGCGCTGGCGGCGGCGAGCCATGTCGAGGAAAAGGTTGGTGGTGATGCGGTGCAACCAGCCTTCGAACGTGCCCGGCGTGTAATTGGACAGCGAACGGAACACCCGGACGAAGACCTCCTGAGTGAGGTCCTCGGCGTCGTGCTGGTTGCCCGTCAGCCGGTAGGCGAGCCGGTAGACGCGCCCGGAGTGCTCGCGGACGACCTCGTCCCACGACGGGGGCGCCCACTCCGCGTCCGGAGCGTTCTCCCTGGCTGCTGCGTTACCGAGCCCCTGCCTGGGGCCGACCCCCACAGCGCCCTTGAATGTAAGTGCTGCGACTCCCATGGTCCCGGGTTGTTCCTCTCTGTGCCTCACGCTGTCGCAATGGAACGACACGGTCACGCCTGGGCTGGGGCGGTTGTGGACCGGCTGTTCAGTTAGAACGCCACGAAACGCGAGTTGGTTCCCGGTCAGCGATATGGTCTTTCCAGCATGAGCCAGGCGGGGGTCCCGCGAGGAGGCAGCCATCGACGCCATTCAGGCCACCCTGGCCTACGTGGAGGAATTCCTTCCCGAAGACGAGCCGATAACCAGCGCCCGCCGTCTCGGCGAGGACTTCGGCGCGGTGCCGATCGGTCCCGCCGGGGGCGCGGCGCTGCGCTTTCTCGCGGCCATGATCGACGCGCGGACGGTCGTCGAGATCGGCTCCGGCTGCGGTGTCTCCGGGATCTGGCTGCTCCGCGGCATGCGCAAGGACGGCGTGCTGACCAGCGTCGACGTCGAGCACGAGAACCAGCGGCTGGCCAAGCAGGCGTACGCGGACGCCGGTTTCGCCGCCTCCCGGACCCGGATGATCGTGGGCCGGGCATTGGAAGTGCTCCCGCGCCTCACCGACGGCGCGTACGACATGGTCTTCTGTGACGCGGCCAAGCAGGAGTACCCCGAATACCTGACCGCGGCGCTCCGGCTCCTGCGGCCCGGCGGCGTGGTGGCGTTCGACAACGCGCTCTGGCACCACCGGGTGGCCGACCCCGACCGCCGCGACCCGGAGACGCTGGCCATCCGCGAGGTCAACCGGATGGTCCGCGAGGACGAGCGCCTCGTGCCGCTGCTGCTGCCGGTGGGCGACGGCCTGCTGTGCGCCGTCAAGCGCGACGACTGAACGGGCCATGGCGCGCATGGACGAGGGCACGGACGAGCGTATGGACGAGCATCCCGAGGAGCGCGCCGACGAAGGCACGGACGAGCGGCCCGACGAGCTCATTGACGAGCCCTCCGACGAGCGTCCCGGCGGGCAGGCCCTGCCGGCGTTCTCGGTGCGTGCCCGCCTGACCTGGCGTGGTGTGGTGCAGATCACGGCCTGCCTGATCCTGGTGATCGCCTCGGTGGCGTTCGTCGCGAGCGGCCTGATGCGCGGGATGAGCGCCGGCAGCGTGCTCTTCGTCGTGCTGGGCGTGGCGGGCCTGCTGCTGTTCGGCGCCGGGCTGTCCGCGTCCACCGGCACCCTGTTCAGCCGCCGTCCGGTACTGGAACTGGACGCCACGGGAGTGCGCCGCCCGGCTCGCTGGCCACTGCCGCGCCGCGCCGACAGGGTGCTGCCCTGGCCGGAGATCCACGCCATGTGCGCCGTCCGCCGTGGCCTGGCGGGCGCCAAACGAGGCGAGCAGGACTATCTGGTCTTCCTGCCGTCCGCCGAACTGCTCGAAACGGCCCGTACGGCCGAACGGGCCCAACTGGTCGCGCTGACGCTGCCGGACGTGCCGGCGACCGCGGCCGCCGCCCGGTGGTGCTTCGCGGTCGACGCGAGCTGGACCGCCTCGCTCAGGGAGGTCGTCGCCGAGGTGCGCCGCCGCCACGAGATCCCGGTCGTCGACCGCCGCAAGCGGTGACCCGAGCGGTGGCTCAGGTCACCGCGGAAGGGCGACGGCGACTCCTCGGGTTTCAGGAGACTCAGCCTTTGCCCGTGACACGGCCGTGCAGGACCAGCGCCCAGGCCAGGCAGCCGAGCGCGGCGGTGGAGGTCACGGCGCGGACGATGTTCCACGCGACCCAGCGGGACTCGAACTCCGCCCGGACGGCGGCCAGGTCCACGATCTTGGCGGGGTCGCCCGCGGCGTCGAGCTTGTCGTTCATCGGCACGTTGATCGCGCTGGTGATGATGAACATGACCAGGTAGAGCACGAGCCCGGCGATGATCCACGGCAGCGCCGCACGGCCGTCGCCCTTCCAGTGCAACGCCGCCGCCAGCCCCGCGAACGCCAGCGCGCCCAAGAAGCTGATCATGAACCAGCCGTTGATGATCGCCACGTTGATCCGCTGCATCGAGTCGATGAACGCACGGTCGTCGACCTTGGCCAGTCCCGGCATGATCGCGTAGGCGAACGCGGCGAAGAGTCCCGCCATGAGCCCCGTCGTGATCACCGCGGCGACGAGCGAACCGGTCTGCAGCACCTTCAACATCAGCGTCTTCCTCCCAGAGATCCGACGGTCGCTCCGTCGTGTCTCCAGCCAACAGCCAGGCGCGACGCGGTGACATGTCCCAGAGGCGGGACCGCATACGCGGACGTCCAGCCCGTCAGGAGGAGGCGGGGGCCAGCCAGTTCAGCAGGAGCCGCGCACCGAAGCCGGTGGCGCCCTTGGTGATCTCGGCGTCGTCGGCCGTGGCGCGGCCCGGCCCCGCGATGTCCAGATGCGCCCAGACGCGGTCGCCGACGAACTCGCGCAGGAAGAGCGCCGCCATGATCGAACCGCCGCCGAAGCCGCGCCGTTCGATGTTGGCCACGTCGGCGACGTCGGACTTGATGCCCTCGCGGTAGTCCTCGACCAGCGGCAGCCGCCACAACGCCTCGCCCGCCCCGATACCCGCCGTCTCCAGCGCGGCGGCGAGCGCGTCGTCGTTGGCGAAGAGCGCGCCCGTCCGCAGCCCGAGCGCGACCTTGGCCGCCCCGGTGAGCGTCGCCACGTCGACGACCAGGTCCGGGTCGAGTTCGGCGTCGGCGTAGGCCAGGGCGTCGGCGAGGACCAGGCGGCCCTCGGCGTCGGTGTTGAGCACCTCGGACGTCGTGCCGCCGAAATGGGTGATCACGTCGCCGGGGCGCATGGCCGAGCCGGAGGGCATGTTCTCCGCGGCGGCGATCAGCCCGGTGACCCTGCTGCGCACGCCGAGCGCGCGCAGGGCGCCCATGACCGCGATGACCACGCCGCCGCCGGCCATGTCGGTCTTCATCGTCTTCATGTTGTCGTTGGGCTTGAGCGAGAGCCCGCCGCTGTCGAACGTGATGCCCTTGCCCACCAGCACGACGTGCCGGTCGGCGCCCTCGGGGCGGTAGGAGAGCTCGATCAGGCGCGGCGGGCGGGGCGATCCCGCACCGACCGCGATCAGCCCGCCGAAGCCGCCCTCGGCGAGCTCCTTCTCGCCGCGGACCCGTACGGCGAGCCCGGCCGCGGCGGCGATCTCCCCGGCGCGGTCGGCGAGCCAGGAGGGGCCCTTCTCGCTCGCCGGAGTGTTGGCCAGGTCGCGGGCCAGCGCCGCCGCCCCGGCCACCGCCGTGCCGCGCTCGACGGCCGCCGCGTCCGCGTCCGGTCCCGCCTCGGTCAGGATCGCGAGCGTGCCCAGCGGCGCCTTCTTCGGCGGCCTGCCGACGGTGAAGGTGTACGAGGCGAGCAGGGCGCCCTCGACGAAGGCCGCGAGATCACCCGAGGGGACTCCAGCGGCCATCGTCCGGCGGCCCCGGCCGCGGCGTGCGAGCGCGGCCCCCGCCTTGCGCAGGTCTCCGGCGGCGGCCTCGCCCACCCCGTACAGCAGCAGCTCCAGCACCCGGCCGCCCACCCGCACCGGGGTGGACACGATCTCGCCGGGCTCGCCCTTGGCCCCGTGCAGCGTCAGCAGCTCGTCCAGCGTGAACGTGAGGAACGACGCGATCTCGGCGTCCGGCGCGGCCGGCCCGGAGCGCACGGGGACGGCCACCACCTCGGCCCCAAGACGCTCAGCCGCGGCGGACAGTGTGCCGCCGACGCTGCTGACCTCGGTCGCGATGGGCATGACGCGGACTCCCTGCTGGTGGTTCGGCTGCTGGCGAACACGGCGAGAGTCCCGGCGTCACCGCCGGGACCTTCACCGCAACTCGGGGCTGAGGCGCTAGCCGACGACTTCCTTGAGAGCGTCGCCGAGCTCCTTGGCCTCGTCTGCGGAGAGCTCCACGACAAGGCGTCCGCCGCCTTCCAGCGGGACCCGCATGACGATTCCGCGCCCCTCCTTGGTCACTTCGAGCGGACCGTCTCCTGTCCGCGGCTTCATCGCCGCCATGCGTGCATCCCCTTCCTGCCTAGGGCCGCGTGGGGCCTCCGGGCACCGTTGGCCGCGTGGCCGCCTGTCGCATCCGCGTCATCAGTAGTGGTCCATTATCTCGTCTTCCGGGCGCGAAGTGGTAACGATCAGCCTCCAGATCGAGAGACTGCTCTCATGAATGCTCGTTCGGCGCTGTTCGACCTTTACGGCGACCACCTCCGGGAGCGGGGCGGCAAGGCCCCGATCGCCGCGCTGGTCCGGCTGCTGGCGGCCCTGGAGATCGCCGCCCCGGCGGTGCGCACCGCCGTGTCCCGCATGGTCCGCCAGGAGTGGCTGGAGCCGGTCCGGCTGCCCCCCGGACCGGGCTACGCGCTGACCCCCCGCGCGGTGCGGCGGCTCGACGAGGCCGCGCACCGGATCTACCGCGATCTCGGTCCGTGGGACGGCCGCTGGCATCTGCTGGTGATCGAACGCGTGCGGGAACGGGCGCGCCGCGACCGGCTCGCGGCGGGGCTCGGCTACCTCGGCTACGCGCGGCTGGACGAGACCACCTGGATCAGCCCGCGCGCGTCGAGCGAACTCGACCCGCTGCTGAACGCCGAGGCCGTACGAGCCGAACGGTTCCTTTCCGCCTACGAGGGCGACGTGCACAACCTGGTGGCGCGGGCCTGGGACCTGGAGGGCCTGGCCCGCGCGTACGAACGGTGGCTCGCCGACGCCCAGACGCTCCTGGCCGGCGACCGGACGTTCTCCGACGAGCAGGCCTTCGCGTTCCGGAGCCGGCTGGTCCACGAGTGGCGCAAGTTCCTCTTCCGGGACCCGGGGCTGCCGCCCGACGTCCTGCCCGAGGGCTGGCCCGGCGTCCGCGCGGCGCGGTTCTTCGACGCCGAGGCCGCGCGCCTCTTGCCCGCAGCCTCCCGATTCGTCGAAGGTTGCCTGCAGGACGACACAGAGGAGGACGACGATGTCTGAGACCGTGCTGTACGACCTCACCGAGAGTGTGGCGACAATCACACTCAACCGGCCGGAGGCGATGAACTCGCTGACGGACGAGGCGAAGTCGGCACTGCTCGCCGCCCTCGAACGCGCCGCCGCCGACGCGGCCGTCCGCGCGGTGATCCTCACGGGCGCCGGCCGTGCCTTCTGCGCCGGCCAGGACCTGCGCGAGCACGGCGACAACCTCGCCGCGGGCAAGGGGCTGAACGACACCGTGCGCCGCCACTACAACCCGATCGTGAAGGCCATCGCGGAGATGCCCAAGCCCGTCGTGGCCGCCGTCAACGGCGTGGCGGCCGGAGCGGGCGCCTCCCTGGCCCTGGCCTGCGACCTGGTGGTGAGCTCCGACAAGGCCTCGTTCACCACCGCGTTCACCGCGATCGGCCTGGCACCCGACAGCGGCATGTCCTGGACCCTGCAGCGCCGCGTGGGCTGGACGAAAGCCGCCGAGCTGCTCCTCCTGGGTGACCGGGTGAAGGCCGCCGAGGCCCTGGAACTCGGCCTCGTCAACCAGGTCGTCCCCGCCGACGAACTAGCACCGGCCGCCGTCGAGCTCG
This sequence comes from Actinomadura fulvescens, assembly GCF_039533225.1. NCBI lineage: Bacteria > Bacillati > Actinomycetota > Actinomycetes > Streptosporangiales > Thermomonosporaceae > Actinomadura > Actinomadura fulvescens. The sequence continues at coordinate 293,807 of NZ_BAAATD010000005.1, forward strand.
CACGCCGTCTCGCCGCAGGCCCGACCGTCTCCTACGGCGCCGTCAAGAAGGCCCTGCACCACGCGTCCACCAGCGACCTGCCCTCCGCCCTGGAGAAAGAGGCGGAGCTACAGGACCTGTGCGAAAAGACCAAAGACCACCACGCCGCCACCGAAGCGTTCCTGGCCAAACAACAACCAACCTTCGAAGGCAACTAACCCCACCCGGCAGCCAGATGGTTGGTAGGAGCGCCGCTCTTGGCGGCCGTGGGCGTGGTTTGCGGTGGTTGGGTCACGCCGCCCATCAGCCTCAACCGTCACGCGAGCGCGCGGCGCTGAGCGGGAAGCGAGCCGAAGGCGAAGCTTCACGCGAAGATCGCGAAGCGATGTCGCGCTCGCCGCTTTAGCGGTTTGGGTCTGAGCCGCCAGGCGAAGACCCAAGGCCGCGAAAGTAAACCAACACAGCGCGGACGCGGCGGTGGTCGTCGGGGGCGGGGGGCAGGTCGAGCTTGGCCAGGATCGAGCCCACGTGCTTGATGACGGCCGCCTCGGAGACGACGAGGCGGCGGGCGATCGCGCCGTTCGACAGGCCCTCGGCCATCAGCCCGAGCACTTCGCGTTCGCGTTCGGTGAGGCGGTCGAGCGGGGAGTGCTCGCGCCGCCGGGTGAGGAGGCGCCGGACGACCTCGGGGTCGATGACCGTGCCTCCGGCGGCGACGCGGTCGAGCGCGTCGACGAACTCGGCCACCTCGCCGACGCGGTCCTTGAGCAGGTAGCCCACGCCGCCGCCGGTCTGGAGGAGCTCGGAGGCGTACGACTGCTCCACGTACTGCGACAGGACGAGGATCGGCAGCTCCGGTCGCTCGGCGCGCAGCGCGAGCGCGGCGCGGAGGCCCTCGTCGCGGAACCCGGGGGGCATGCGCACGTCGGTGACCACCACGTCGGGCAGGTGCGCCGCCACCGCCGCCGCCAGCCCGGGCGCGTCGTCCACCGCCGCGACGACCTCGTGCCCGAACTTGACGAGGATCTGGCTCAGGCCCTCGCGGAGCAGCACCGAGTCCTCGGCGATCACAATTCGCATGGAATCTCCACCCGCAGGATCGTAGGCCCGCCCACGGGGCTGGAGAGCCGCAGCGTGCCGTCGTATACGGCGACCCGGTCGGCCAGCCCCTGGAGTCCGCTGCCCTCTCCGGGGCGGGCGCCGCCCTTCCCGTCGTCGCGTACCTCCACCACCAGGAGCCGGTCCCGGTGGGTGATCGTGACCTGGGCGTGTTCCGCGTCGCTGTGCTTGACCACGTTGGCGAGGGCCTCGGCGATCACGAAGTAGGCGGCGGATTCCACGCCGTCGTCGGGTCGTCCGGCCAGGTCGACGGTCACGTCCACGGGCACCGGCGCGCCTTCGGCGAGCGACTCCACGGCCGCGCCGAGGCCCCGGTCGGTGAGCACCGACGGATGGATGCCCCGCACCAGGTCGCGCAGCTCCGCCAGCGCGGCCCGCGCGTCCTGCTGAGCCTTGTCGAGGAGCGGCGAGGGCATCTCCAGCCGGGCCAGGCCGAGCGTCATGATCAGCCCGGTGAGGCGCTGCTGCGCGCCGTCGTGCAGATCCCGCTCGATCCGGCGCCGCTCGGCCTCGAACGCGTCCGCCATCCGGGCACGCGAGGCCCGTACCGCGACCAGTTCGTCCTCGACCGGACGGACGAGCAGCAGGCGGGCCAGCGCCGCCCTGGCCCCGGCGAGAACGGCCATCACGTACAAACCGACCACGAACAGCGCCACCCCGGCGGCGACCGTGACCCACGCCTCCTCGGGCCGGTCGACGGTCCCGTACGGCCCGTACTGCAGCTGATCGCCATGGCCCACCAGATAGGCCGACCCGACCTGCACCGTCGAGCCCACGACGACCACGAACGGCACCACCACGTCCACGACGGCGAGCAGCGCGAACAACAGCGCGAAGCCGAACTCCCGCCACGTGGCGGCCTCCCGCAGCCGGAGCCGCAGCCACGGCCGCCAGCCCGGCGCGGCGGGCTCCCGGTGCGGGGACGGCGCGGGCCTGCGGTCCAGCCAGCGCAGCCTGCGCCGTTCGACGGCCGCCAGCCCGACCGCCGTCAGCGGTACGAACAGCAACAGCCCGACGCCGACCACCACCGGCGTCAGCAGCACGCCGCCGGCGGCGACGACCAGCACCACCGCCAGCCACCCGACCGCGACCGGCGGCCCGGTCACCACGTAGGCGAACGACCGCCACGGCCACGACGACGACAGGAACCGCAGCGGGTTCCCTGCCATGGCGCGCCAAACGGTCATGCTCCGACCGTAGGCGACGCACCGGCCAGCAGGTTGCGCAGCCGTTCGTACGAGAGGTCCCAGCTCCAAGCCGCCTCGGCCCAGGCCCTTCCCCGTACACCCATCGCGCCGTCCTCGCCGGTGAGCATCCCGACCAGCCGGGCGGCGATCTCGGTGACCGACCGGCCGTCCACCACATGGCCGGTCTCGCCGTCCAGCACCGCCTCCGGCGCGCCGCCCGAAGCGCCCGCGAGCACCGGCAGCCCGGCCGCCGCCGCCTCCAGGAAGACGATGCCGAGGCCCTCGGTCTCCAGGCCGAGCCGCCGGTCACGGCACGGCATCGCGAAGACGTCGGCGGCCGCGTAGTAGGGCGGGAGTTCGGCGTGCGGCATTCCGCCCGCGAACACGACCGCGCCTTCGTCGGCGGCCAGGCCCCGCAGCCAGAAGTCCTGTGGCCCGGATCCGACGATCAGGAGGGTCGCGTCCGGCACGACCCGGCGGACGCGCGGCATCGCCCGGATCAGCTGATCTTGCCCCTTGCGCGGGACGAGCCGCGACACGCTGAGGATCACGGGACGATCGCCCAGCCCGTGGCGCTCGCGCACCTCCGCCCCGTCCACGGCCGGGTGGAAGCACGAGCAGTCCACACCCGGGACCAGGCGGGCGGTCCGGGCTCGCGGGCCGAGGGCGGGCGCGATGCGCGCCCGCGTGTACTCGGTGAGGTAGGTGACGGTGCCCACTCGATCCCCGATCCGGCGTAGGACGCGCCGGGCTCCCGGCACGCTCGCCCACCACACCTCGTGCCCGTGCGTGGTCGCGACCGAGGGCAACCCGTCCAGCTTCCCGGCGAGGAGACCGAGCGGCGCCGCGGCCCCGAACCACACGCTGTCGCAGCCGTACGCGGCGGCCAGACCGCGTGCGGTGCGCGCGACGCCACGGGTCGGGAGCAACGTCCGGGAACGGTCGCGGAACACCGGGAACGGAAGGCCCCGGTCGAACGCCTCGGCCCCGCGTTCGGCCGACGTGTAGACGACCACCTCACCGGCGGGGAACCGGCGGGCCAGCTCGTACACGAACGTCTCGATGCCGCCGCGCCGGGGCGGGAAGTCGTTGGTGATGATCAGGCAGCGAGGCACAGTTCCGGCTCCTTCCGGCGCTCGGTGAGGCGGGCCCAGCACACGAGCACCGCCGGGTAGACGAGGTAGCCCCAGCGGGTCGCGGGCATGAGGGCGGTCGCCAGCAGCAGTCCGGCGGCGAGACGCAACGCGGCGGCCCTGACGTCGCCGGGCGGCCGGACGACCAGCGAGACGCCCATGCCGAGCGCCGCCACCCCGAGGGCCGCCACCGCAGCCGCGTGCCCGTACGCACCGCTTGCGGCAAGCAGATGACCGGGCAGCGGGCTGTCCGCGGGCGACTCCACTCCGGCCAAGCCGAGGGGGAACGCGACGACGTTCTCGAACATCCCGGACGGGTCGACGAGCGCCGGCAACCCGACCCCAACGGTGATGAGGCCTGCGACGACCGCCCCGTACCGCCGCGCCGCGCCCCCGCGGGTCGCGATGAGGGCCAGGCAGACGAGCGCGGCAGGCCAGGCGGTGGCCTTGAGCGTCGCGGCGAACCCCATCGCGAGGCCCGCGAGCGCCGGGCGGTCCCGTGCCGCGAGCGTGAAGCCCGCGCAGACCAGGCCGATCACCGGCAGGTCATCGCCGCCGACCACCAGCGGCAGCGCCACCAGCGGCGATGCCGCGAGGAGCCTGCCGTTCCGCCGTCCCAGCAGCATGAGGAACACGCCGCCGAACACCAGCCGGGCGTCGATGCCCGCCAGCGCCGACGGCAGCCCGAGCAGCGCCATGCCGGGGAGGTAGGGGTTGTACGACTCGTACGTGCCGCCCGCCAGCTCGCCGGGGCTCAGATAGGGCGTTCCGTACGCGAGCAGATGTGCCCCGGAGCGCTGGACGACCGCCACCTCCGGCTGGCCTTGCCCGGAAAGTACGAGGACGGCGAGGGGCAGCACGACGGCACCGCCGAGCGCCAGCCAGGCCGCCGTCCGCGTTCGCCAGAACACCGCCGCGAGACCGTACGCAACGGCCGCGAACAGGCCCCACACCCGGTGGGGGCCGAGATGGGTGACCGCCGCCGTCACGGCTGCGAAGATCGCGAAGCCCGCGTAGAGGAGAGGCTCCGCGCGGGGCGGGAGGGTCTGCGTGGTCATGCCCACCAGGCAACCGCCCGGGCGCGCCTAGATCATTAGACCTGTCCGCCGACCCGAGGTAGAGCAGGCTCTACCCCCGGACTCCACCCCGCTGGAAAAACACCTGGTCAGCGACGGTGACACCCCCGACCGTTCGACACTCCCTACCGGTACGCGCCGCGCCGATGGCACTCCACCAGATGGTCGTCGACCAGCCCGCAGGCCTGCATGAGCGCGTACGCGGTCGTCGGGCCCACGAAGCGGAAACCGTTCTTCTTCAGCTCCTTGGCCAGCGCTCTCGACCCCGCCGTGGACGCGGGGACGTCGGCCGTGGACCTGGGCGCCGGAGCGTCCGGGTCGGCATACCGCCAGGCGGTCGCCGCCAGGCCGCCGGGCAGGTCGAGCGCGGCCCGCGCGTTCGCGATCGCCGCCTCGATCTTGGCCCGGTTGCGGACGATCGCCGTGTCCGTCAGCAGGCGCTCCACATCATCGGCCCCGTACGCCGCGACCGCAGCCATGTCGAAGCCGGAGAACGCGGCACGGAACCCCTCACGCTTGCGCAGGATCGTCAGCCACGAAAGCCCGGACTGGAACGCCTCCAGGCAGAGCCGCTCGTACAACCCCTGGTCATCGGTGACCGGCCGTCCCCACTCCTCGTCGTGGTACGCGACGTAGTCGGGCGCCGACAGCCCCCACGGGCAGCGCGCGAGCCCGTCGTCACCCCGGATCGCGGTGCTCATCCGTCCGCCTCCGACAAGGCGGCGAGCCTGCGCAGCCCGAGCCGCATGAACAACCGCGTCACCGGCCCGGCGACCAGCCACCCGACCCGCCCGAGCACCCCGAACGGAAGGTCGACGCGCTCGACCCAGAGCACCCGGCTCCCCACGCCGACCTGTGTCACCTCGAACCAGGCGTCGCCCCGCACAACCTTCCCGGTGTGCCGGACCACCACCCGCCGCCCCGGCAACCACTCGGTGATGACCATGGTGTCGAGGAACCCGACAGGCCCGACACCCGTCCACGCCTCCAACTCCGCGCCGACCTCATGCCCGCCCTCGGCCCGCGTGAACGGCATCCACTCCGCATGCCGAGGCCAGTCGGTGAGCACCCCGAACACCCTGTCGGCAGGCACGGGCGCGTACGCCTCGGCGTGAATAGCGACCCGGCTCATGAGCGCTCGTCTCCCCGCACGACCCCAGCCCCGTTGGCCCCGTAATCGTCGAACAACGCAGCCTCGAAGCGTTCATCCTCCTCGAACGAAGGATCTTTACCAGACGGCCCCTCCCCCGGATAAGCCGCCTCAGCCTTAGCCCAAACCGAAGCCGACCGCTCCCCCGCATCCGACTCACCATCCGCGGACGTCCCAGCGTCAGCCGAGGACTCACCGCTCGCGGACGACCCCGCCTCACCGGAGGGCTCAGCGGACGCGGACGGCTCGGCGTCAGCGGCAGGCTCGCCATGCGCGGGCTTGGCGGACGCGGGCTTGGCGGACGCGGCCAAGCCCGCGTCTGCGGCAGGCTCAGCATGTGCGAACGGTCCGGTGTGTGCGGACGGCCCGGCATCAGCGGCGGGCTCGCTGTATGCGGAGGGCCCAGCGTCTGCGTCTACGGACAGCTCGGCGTCTGCGGACGGCCCCGAGTCGGCAACGGGCCTGGGTGCAGCGGGCTCGCCGTATGCGGACGGCCCAGCGTCTGCGGGCGACTCGGCGTCTGCGGGCGGACCCGAGTCGGGGGCAGGCCTGGCGTACGCGGAGAGTCCCGCGTCTGCGGCAGGCTCAGCATGGCCGAACGGTCCGGTGTGTGCGGACGGCCTGTCGTCTGCGGAGGGCTCGCTGTACGTAGCGGGCTCGACGTAGGCGGATGGCCCGGCGTTAGCAGGCGGCCCCGCCTCAGCGGACGGCTCGGCGTCAGCAGCGGGCTCGGCTGGCGCGGCGGGCTTGGCGTACGCGGGCGGCTCCGCGTCTGCGGAGGGCCCCGAGTCGCCAGCGGGTCCGGCATGTGCAGCAGGCTCGGCGTAGGCGGACGGCCCAGCATCTGCGGGCGGACCCGAGTCGGCGGCGGCGGGCCCGGCATGTGCAGCGGCGTCGCGGTACGCGGACGTTCCGGCGTCAGAGGCAGGCTCAGCATGGGCGGACGGGCCGGCGTCTGCGGAGGGCTCGGGGTGCGTGGTGGCTAGGCGGTGGTGGAGGTCGGCTAGTTGTTGTTCTAGGGCGGCTGCGCGGGTTTCGCGTTCGGCTAGGGCGTAGGAGAGACGGCGTAGGGCTTCGTCGGTGGCTCCTACCTGGTAGCCCCATAGGCCGCGCGGGAGGCGGAGGAGAGCCACGTCGGTGCCGGTGAGGGGGCGTCCGAGGAACGGGAGCGGGGGGTGGTCGGGATGGGTCACGGCCAGCTCTCCGCCTCTGCCCATGGCGAGCACCACGACGGCGCCCAGCACGGCCAGGCCGGCCAGGACGAGGACCACAACCACGATCATGCTCCGATCTGTCTACGCCTTCGCATGACGATCGTGCCATGTCCGGCGCGGTGAAGGCGCATGACCACGGAGTATCGAGCGCGGCGGCCCCCCGCGGGCGCGGGGGGCCGACCGGGCGTCAGCGGTGCCAGGGGCCCGTGATGGCGAAGGTCACACCGGGGCTCTGGCGGTTGGCGTAGAGGGTGCGGCCGTCCGGGGAGAAGGTGACTCCGGCGAACTCGCTGGTGTTGAGGGCGTTGCGGCCGAACGCGAAGGTCTCGCCCTTGCGGGTGGTGCCGATCAGGAACTGCTCGCCGCCGCCGTCTTCGGCCAGGATCACGCCGCCGCCGTACGGGGAGACAGTGATGTTGTCCGGGCCGTCGAACTTGCCGCCTGCCTTGAAGACCAGTTCGAGTTCGATGGTGTTGGCCCGCGGGTCGTACTTCCAGACCTGGCCCGCGTGGTCGGCGGCGGCGCCGTCGGACTTGCGGGAGTAGCTGGCCACGAAGTAGGCCTTGCCGCGGCCCCACCAGGCGCCTTCGAGCTTCTGGCTGCGGGTGATGGTCTCGAACTGCTTGCGGGTGGACGTCGCGGCGGCCGAGGGGTCGGGCACCTTGACCCAGCGGACGTGGAACTTGGCGCCGGGTTCCTGGACGGCGGAGAGGTCGGGCAGGTCCCGTACGTTCATCGCCTCCAGGCGGCCACCCGCCAGGTAGGAGTGGTACTCGCCGCGGTGGGACCGGGGCCGGAACCGGTAGAACAGGCCGAACGGCTTGCTGGCATCCTCAGTCAGGTAGGCCGTGTGGGTGTACGGGTCGATGGCGACGGCCTCGTGGGCGAAGCGGCCCATGCCGGTGATCGGGACGGGCTTGGTGCGCCGGCCGCGCGGGTCGACCTCGAACACCCAGCCGTGCGACTTGGTCTGCGCGGCGAAGCCCTCGGTCTCCTCGCAGGTCAGCCAGGTCCCCCACGGGGTGCGGCCGCCGGCGCAGTTGGTGGCGGTGCCCGCGAGGCTGATCCGCTGGTCGACCAGGTCGCCGTGCCGGTCGACCTCCAGGGTGGTGGTGCCGCCGAACGCGGCCGGGTCGTACACCAGCTCGGCGGGCGCGACCGGCTTGACGCCGCTGCCGGTCTGCTCGTGGTTGCGGACGAGGCGGAGCGTGTCGTGGCGGCGGCCGGGGTAGGTGGCCATGCCGTCGTGCTTGCCGGGCACCTTCACGCCGTCGGCGATCAGGTCGCCTTCGGCGGACAGCGTCTTGTACGAGAAGCCCTTCGGCAGGTCCAGCACGCCCTTGGGGTCGGGGATCAGCGGGCCGTAACCGTAGGCCTCGGCGCCCGCGGACGTCTGGAAGACCGAGTCGAGGCTGCCGGCCAGCGCGATCGACAGCGCGCCTGCCGCGCCGCCCTTCACGACCCCGCGACGGGACACGGACATGGGGACTCCTTCACGTTTGAGGGGATCGTCCCGGAGCCTGGCCGTGTGCCTTGAACGCGTGGTGAACGGCTGGGGGTCTGATCACAAACCCCCAGCGCACAGCTCAGATCTCGGCCTCCGCGTAGTCCTCTGCGGTGGGCTCGATGCGGGGCTGGGAGCGTTCCAGCAGGTCGAACGCCTCGTCCACGGAGCCCGTCCAGCCGATGGCGTCGAAGACCTTCGCGCGGGCGAAGCCCTGGTCCACCAGGCCCGTCATGAGCTCGCGGAGCGGGTCGTACACGCCGTACGGGTCGAGGATCACCACGGGCTTGGTGTGCATGCCGAGGACGCGGGCGGTCCAGATCTCGAACAGCTCCTCCAGCGTGCCGATCCCGCCGGGGAGCACGAGGAACGCGTCGCTGCGCCGGTCCATCTCGCCCTTGCGGGCGCGCATGTCGGGGGTGACGACCAGTTCGTCGTTGTCCTCGTCGGAGATCTCGACGCTGACCAGGCCCTCGGGGATCACTCCGATGGTGCGGGCGCCGCCGGCGCGGGCGGCGCGGGCGACGGCGCCCATGCACGAGACCTGGGCGCCGCCGCTGACCAAGGCGTGGCCGCGGCCCGCCAGCTCGGCGCCGACGCGGGTGGCCAGGTCGAGGTACTTCGGGTCGATCTTGCTGCTGGACGCGCAGAACACGCAGACCGCGAGTGCCATCAGGTGCCGTTCCGCCCCTCGACGGCCGCCTCCTGGACGGCCTTCTCCTCCTCGCGCCGCCGCGCCTCCTCCTCGTGCGCCGCGACGATGATCTGTACGGCCTCGTCGGGGTCGTCGGTCACGTGGAACAGTTCGAGGTCGGCGGGTGAGATCTTGCCCGAGGACAGCAGCGAGGTCTTGACCCACTCGACCAGTCCGCCCCAGAACGCGGTGCCGACCAGCACGATCGGGAAGCGGGTGACCTTCTTGGTCTGGACGAGCGTGATCGCCTCGAACAGCTCGTCCAGGGTGCCGAAACCGCCGGGGAGCACGACGAAGGCCTGGGAGTACTTCACGAACATCGTCTTGCGGACGAAGAAGTAGCGGAACTCCAGCGAGATGTCGCAGTAGGGGTTGATGCCCTGCTCGAACGGCAGCTCGATGCCGAGCCCGACCGACAGCCCGCCGTTCTCGTCGGCGCCCTTGTTGCCCGCCTCCATGATCCCCGGACCGCCGCCGGTGATCACCGCGTAGCCCTCGTCCACCAGCCGCGCGCCGATCCGTTCGGCGAGCTTGTACTCCTCGGAGTCGGGCTTGGTCCGGGCACTGCCGAAGATGCTGACCGCCTTGGGCAGCTCGGCCAGCAGCCCGAAGCCCTCCACGAACTCCGCCTGGATGCGCAGGACCCGCCAGGGGTCGGCGTGGAGCCAGTCGGCGGGCCCGTGGTCGTCGAGCAGCCGCTGGTCGGTGGTGGTCTGCGGCACGGCCTTTCCCCGCAGCATCGCGGGCCCCTGCCGTCGGCTCAGGGGATTCAACTCGGATGTCATGACCTCACCGTAGCCGGGTGTGACGCGGGAGGCGGGCGCGGCGCTGATGATTGCGTGAGCTTCGAACTGCACGCCGGGAACGACGACGTGACCAGCCGGGTCGAGAGGTCGGCGTCGGCCTCCACCGTGCCCGTGCCCACGGTCACCATCGCGCCGCCTACCGCCGAACCGCCCGCCGCGGCACCGGTCTTCGTCGACGGCAGCGGGCGCCGCGTCCGGACCGTCCGCGTCGTCGGCGCCGTCACCGGCGCCGCCTTGGTCGCCTACCTCGCCGTGGTGGGCCTGAACCTGTCCAAGGGGGCCGAGGTGCCCTTCACCCCCTGGCCCGCCGCGAAGACGCCGGCGAGCGCGAGCGAACGCGAACGGGACCGCGAGCCGGCGACCGGCGGCCTGTCGCCCCGGCCGGCCGGCTCGAAGCCGGTGAACGGCGGCTCGCGGGACGAGGCGCCGCGCGGCGGCGTGCCGTCGAACGGGCCGCACGGCAACCCGTCCGCGGCTCCGCAGCCGCCCGCCGGTTCGGGTACGCCGGCGCCCTCGAACGTCCCGAGCGCCGTGCCCACTCCGGCACCCACGCCGCCCACCGCCACGCCGGCCCCGAGCCCGTCGTCGACCCGGCCCGGCAAATCGCACGCCTCGCCACCCGCGCACGGCAAGAAGAAAAAAGAACAGAGCGGCTGACCGGTGCCGAACCGCGAACCGAAGGGTCATTGGATCCTGCTGATGCTCGCCGGGGTGGCGCTCGCCGTCGCCCTGCTGGTGAACGGGTTCGCCAGTGGCCAGATGGGCGAGGGCACGGGCGGCCCGGACGGGAACGCCGGTGAGCCGCCGGTTGAGGCCACCCGCGCCGGTTCGGTGCTCAACCTGGCGGACGGCAGGCTTCGCAGCGCCCGTCCCCTTCCCGGCAGGATCGCCCTGACGTTCGACGACGGCCCGGATCCGGAGTGGACGCCGAAGCTGCTGGACGTCCTGCGCAAGCACGACGCCCGCGCCACGTTCTTCTCCGTCGGCGCCAACCTCGCCAAGAACCCGGGCCTGGCCCGGCGCATGATCCGCGAGGGCCACGAGATCGGCTCCCACACGTACACGCACATCGACATGGGCTCCGCCCCGGCCTGGCGTACGAGGCTGGAGCTGGACCTCACCCAGCGCGCCCTGGCCGGGGCCACCGGCCGCGGTACCAACCTCGTCCGGCAGCCGTACTCCTCCACGCCTTCCGGGCTGACCGGCCCGCAGTGGCGGGCCGTGCGCGCCGCCGCCGAGCAGGGCTACCTGACCGTGCTCACCGACCGGGACACCGAGGACTGGGCGCGGCCCGGCATCGACAAGATCGTCGAACGCGCCGCCGGTGCTCCGGGCGCCGAAGCCGGGGCCCAAACCGGGCGCCGGGCCGGGGCGATCGTGATGTTGCACGACTCGGGCGGTGACCGCGCCCAGACCGTCCAGGGCGTCGAAGCGATCCTGACGAGGCTGGCGGGCAAGGGCTACCGGTTCACCACCGTCTCCGACGCGATCGGGCTGCCGCCGGGCAACACCCCCGCCGCCACCGGCGACAAGGTGATCGGCAAGGCGCTGGTCTGGGGTCAGCTGGGCTCGTCCTGGATCGTCGGCGGGCTGGCGCTGCTGTTCAGCGTGGCGGCCGTGCTGACCGCGCTGCGGCTGGCCACGCTGCTGAGCTTCGCCAGGCTGCACGCGAGGCGTGTCCGGCGGCTCCGCCGGCACCGCGCGAGCCGCGACCGGCCCGCGTTCACCCCGCCCGTGTCGGTGATCGTGCCCGCCTACAACGAGGAGGCGGGCATCGAGGCGACGGTCCGTTCGCTCCTCGACAGCGACTACCCGGCGCCGATCGAGGTGATCGTGGTGGACGACGGCTCCACCGACCGCACCGCCGAGATCGCCGATTCACTGTCGTACCTCCCCGGCGTCCGCCTGATCAGCAAACGCAACGGCGGCAAGCCGAGCGCGCTCAACGCGGGCATCGCCGTCGCCCGGGCCGACATCGTGGTGCTCGTGGACGGCGACACGGTCTTCCAGCGCGACACCATCGGCAACCTCGTCGCCCCCATGGCGAATCCCCAGGTCGGCGCGGTGAGCGGCAACACGAAGGTCGCCAACCGGGGCGGAATCATCGGGCGCTGGCAGCACATCGAGTACGTGATCGGGTTCAATCTCGACCGGCGGATGTTCGACGTCCTGCAGTGCATGCCCACGATCCCGGGCGCGATCGGCGCGTTCCGGCGCGAGGCGCTGGCCTCGGCCGGCGGCGTCTCCGACGACACCCTCGCCGAGGACACCGATCTCACGATGGCCATCTGCCGCGGCGGCTGGCGGGTCGTGTACGAGGAGTCCGCGCTGGCGTGGACGGAGGCGCCCGCCTCGATCCGCCAGCTCTGGCGCCAGCGCTATCGCTGGTGCTACGGAACGCTGCAGGCGATGTGGAAGCACCGCGGCTCGCTCTTCCAGGGCGGCCGGTCGGGGCGTTTCGGCCGCCGCTGCCTGCCGTACCTGGCCGTCTTCCAGGTGGCGCTGCCGCTCTTCGCCCCGGCCGTGGACGTCTTCACCCTCTACGGCCTCTACTTCCTGGACCCGGTCGAGCTGGCGCTGTCATGGGTGTTCTTCACGCTGCTCCAGGCTCTGGCCGGGGCGTACGCGCTGCGCCTGGACGGCGAGCCGCTCCGCACGCTCTGGGTGCTCCCGCTGCAGCAGATCGTCTACCGGCAGCTCATGTACCTGGTGGTCATCCAGTCGCTGGTCACCGCGCTCGCGGGCGTACGGCTCCGCTGGCACACCATTCGCCGGACGGGGACGTTCGCCACGTCCCCGACCGCCGAAACGGCTCCGCAGGTCCGCTGACCGGCGGGCGCCCCCGCCGCATCGGGAGGGAGGCGGCGGGTTCGCCCCCGGTCAGCGGACCTCACCTCAAGGCGCGGCCTCGCCTCAAGGCGCTATCTCAAGGCGCGACCTCGCCTCAAGGCGCGAGGACGCGCTCGGGCTCCGGCGTGATGGGTTCACGGCTCCGGCGCGGGATGAGGACCAGAGCGAGGACGGCGCCCAGCACGGCGAGCCCGGCGCTGGTCAGCATCCCGGCCTGGAAACCCTCGTTGAGCGCCACCGACGGAACACGTTCGCCAGAGGTGAAGGCGTCCTTGGTGACGGCGGTGGACACCGCCACCGCGACGGCCAGCCCGAGCGCGCCGCCGACCTGCTGGGTGGTGTTGATCAGTCCCGAGGCCAGGCCCGACTCGGCGGGCGACGCCCCCGCCGTCGCGGCGATCGTCGTGGCGACGAACGTGACACCGCCGCCGACGCCCATCACCAGCGCCGGACCGAACACGTCGACCAGGTAATCGCCGCCCGGGGCGGGCATCTGGGCGAACCACACGAGCCCGGCGGCCACGACCAGCAGGCCCCCCGCCAGCGGGACACGAAACCCGAACCGGGTGACCAGCTGCGAGCCGACCCCGGCCCCCACGCCCATGGCGAGCGCGACCGGGAGCTGCCCGAGCCCGGCCTTGACGGGCCCGTACCCCAGCACCTGCTGCAGGTAGAGCGTCATCACGAAGAACATCGGGAAGATCGCCATGGTCATCGCCACGGCGACGAGGTTGGCGCCGCGCAGGTCCCGGCGCCGGAAGATCCGCAGCGGGACGAGCGGATGCGCCACCCGCGCCTCGGCCACGAAGAACACGGCGATCAGCGCCAGCGCCACCCCGCCCAGCCCGTACGTCTGAGCCGACGACCATCCGGCGTCGTTCGCGTCCACCAGCGTGTAGACCAGCAACGCGAGCCCGCCCGTGATCGAGGCGGCGCCGATGAGGTCGAAGCCGCGCACGGCGTGGTCACGGGCCTCCGGCAGCAACAGCGGGGCGAGGCCGATGGCGACGACGCCGATCGGGACGTTCACGTAGAGGACGGACGCCCAGCCGAACCAGTCGGTGAGGAGCCCGCCGAGGATCGTCCCGGCCGCGCCCCCGGCACCGGCGACGGCGCCGAACAGCCCGAGCGCCCGGTTGCGTTCGGGACCGGGCTCGAACAGCGTCATGATCAGCGACAGCGCGGCCGGGGCGACCAGGGCGGCCCCGAGGCCCTGGACGGCGCGCGCCGCGACCAGCGCCGCCGAGGTCGGCGCGAGGCCGCCGGCGAGCGAGGCGGCCGTGAAGAGGGCCAGGCCCGTCACGAACATCCGGCGGCGTCCGGCGAGGTCGGCGATCCGGCCGCCGAACAGCAGGAACCCGCCGAACGTGAGGGTGTAGGCGTTGGCGACCCAGGACAGGTCGGCCTGGTCGAAGTGCAGGTCCCTTCCGATGGCAGGGAGCGCGACGTTCACGATCGAGGCGTCGAGGATGAGCACGAACTGGACGGTGACGAGCAGGGCGAGCGCGAGCCCACGATGCCCGCCGCGAGCGTCCGGCGGCATGGAGTGCTCCTAACTGGAAGTCGAATTCCGGTTCCGGTTTAACGCGGCGGACGATACGGAATCTGGATTCCGATTGTCAACTCGTGATTGACTGGGGCCGATGACCGAACGGCAAACATCGAGCGTCAAGCCGAGCGGCCCCACGGGCCGCTCAACGCGCACGCCAGCGGGCAGGTCGACGCGCACGTCAGCGGGCAAGTCGGCGGCCAAGTCGGCGGGCGGCCCCGCCGGCGCTCCGGCCGACCGCCCGCTGCGCGCCGATGCCCGCCGCAACCGGCGGCGCGTCCTGGACGCAGCGCGGGACGTCTTCCTGGAGCACGGCACCGAAGCGCAGATGGAGGACATCGCCAGACGTGCCGGTGTCGGCGTCGGCACGATCTACCGGCACTTCCCCACCAAACAGGCTCTGGTGAACGAGCTGACCGAGCAGTGGATGGCCGAGGGCGCCGTCAACGCCGCGGACGCGCTCGCGCTGCCGGACGCCTGGGAGGCGCTGACCGTGTTCGTCCGGCAGAGCACCGAGATCATGGTGCGCGACCGCGGGCTGCGCGAGGTCTATGGCGACATCGGCAAGCTGCTCGACAACGGCGCGGGCACCGAGCACCAGCAGCTCCGCGCCAACGTGACCAAACTGCTCGACCGTGCGCACGAGGCGGGCGTGCTCCGCGCGGACGTCGGATACCCGCAGTTCCAAGCGCTGATGTGCGGCCTGGCCATGGCGACGACCCGGGCAGCGCCGGGCGAGCACCACGTCTACGCGGACGTCGTCCTCAACGGCCTCAAGACCTGAAGAGCACAGGGCCGAGGGGCCGCGCTCGGGTCTGGCGGTCAGGCGGTCAGGCGGTCAGCCAGGCGCGCATGCGACGTTCGCAGTCAGCGATCAACGGGATCTCGACGAACTCGTCCTTCGTGTGGGCCAGCGTGGGCTCGCCCGGCCCGTAGTTGACCGCGGGCACGCCGAGTTCGGAGAAGCGGGCCACGTCCGTCCAGCCCAGCTTGGCGCGGACCTCCGCCCCGGTCGCCGCCACGAACGCGGCGGCCGCCGGGTGCGTCAGCCCCGGCCGGGCGGCGGGCGACCCGTCGGTGACCGTGACGTCGAAGCCCGCGAACAACGTCCGCAGGTAGGCCTCGGCCTCGTCAAGCGTCTTGTCAGGCGCGAACCGGTAGTTGACGGTGACCACGCACTCGTCCGGGATCACGTTGCCCGCGACGCCGCCCCGGACGAAGACGGCGTTCAGCCCCTCGCGGTATTCCAGCCCGTCCACCACGGGCCGCGTCGGCTCGTACGAGCGCAGGACGTCCAGGATCTCGGCGGCCTTGTGGATGGCGTTCGAGCCCATCCAGGCCCGCGCGCTGTGCGCCCGCTCGCCCCGCGCGGCCACCTCCACGCGGATCGTGCCCTGGCAGCCGCCCTCGATCAGCGCCGCGGTCGGCTCCATCAGCACCGCGAAGTCGCCGGCGAGCAGCTCGGGACGGCTCGCGGCCAGGCGCCGCAGCCCGTTGCGCTCGGCCTCGATCTCCTCGCACTCGTAGAAGAGGTAGGTGACGTCGCGGGTCGGCTCGGTGACGGTGGCGGCCAGCTTCAGCGCCACCGCCACGCCGCTCTTCATGTCGGTCGTCCCGCACCCGTACAGCCGGTCGCCCTCCACCCGGGAGGGCAGGTTGCCGTTCAGCGGCACGGTGTCGAGGTGCCCGGCGAGCACGACGCGCTCGGCCCGGCCCAGACCCGTACGGGCGATCACGTTCTCGCCCACCCGCTCGACGGTGAGATGCGGCAGCGCGCGCAGCGCCGCCTCCACCGCGTCGGCGAGCTCCTTCTCGTTCCCGCTCACCGACTCGATGTCGACGATCGCCGCCGTCAGGTCCGCCACGTCCGCGGAGAGGTCGAGCCGCATGACCGGCAACCCTACCGGCGCGCGGTCAGGTGTTGATGCCGTGGTCGCGGAGGATGTCGTTCAGCTCGGCCTTGTCGTGCCGCCGGCCCTCTTCCAGGCGCTTGAGGATCAGCACGGCGGGCATGCCGAACGTGCCGCCCTTGAACTCCTTCAGCCGGGTGCCGCCGACCGCCACGCACCAGTCGGGGATGCGGCCGCGGCTGATCTCCTCGCCGGTCTCGACGTCGATCACCGGCATCGAGGCCGACAGGTTGGTGCCGGAGCCGACGACCGCGCCCCGGCCGACCCGCGCCCCCTCGACGATCATCGACCGGCTGCCGATCATCGCCTCGTCCTCGACGATGACCGGGACGGCGTTCGGGGGCTCCAGCACGCCGCCGATGCCGACGCCGCCCGACAGGTGCACGTTCTTGCCGATCTGCGCGCACGAGCCGACCGTGGCCCACGTGTCGACCATCGTGCCGCCGTCGACGTACGCGCCGATGTTGGTGAACGACGGCATCAGCACCACGCCGGGCGCCAGGTAGGAACCCCAGCGGGCGATGGCGCCGGGGACCACGCGCACGCCCTCCAGCCGGCTCTTGAGCGGGATGCGGTCGTGGTACGCGAAGTCGCCGACCTGCGAACGCACCATGCCGAGCACCTTGAAGCTCATCAGGATCGCGCGCTTGGCGCGTTCGTCGACGACGACCTGGTCGGACGAGGTGTCGATGACGGCGACGCGGGCCTCGCCGGCGTCGATCTGGTCGACGGCCGCGACGATCGCCGCGCGGGCCTCGGTGTCGTCCGGGGTGAGCTCGGCGCGCCGCTCCCACAGCTCGTCGATGACGGCGGAGATCGGGCTGGTGAACGATTCGGTCATGGCCCATGAGCTTACTGGGGCACAACTCCCGGTACCGTCGTCGCGTGGCTGCATGGGATCAACGACGGGTGCGGGTGACCGGAATCACCCTCGCAGTCCTGCTCGTCCTCGGTGTCGCCGGGTACGCGCTGTTCGCACGCGTCCGGCCCTATCTGCACGGGTCCAACTGCGAGGTGCGCACGGCGGCGGGCAAGATGCCGCTCGACCTCGAACAGGGCGCGAACGCGGCGACGATCGCCGCGGTGGCCTACCGCAAGAAGCTGCCCGAACGGGCGGCGGTGATCGCCTACGCGACCGCGATCCAGGAGTCGCACATCCGCAACCTGCCGGGCGGCGACCGCGACTCGGTCGGCATGTTCCAGCAGCGCCCGTCGCAAGGCTGGGGCACCCCGGCGCAGTTGCGCGACCCCGTGACGTCCACGAGCAAGTTCTTCGACGCGCTGGTCAAGGTGAAGGACTACCTGGACCGCGATCTGCACGACGCCGCGCAGCGGGTGCAGCGCAGCGCGGACGGCAGCGCCTACGCCCCGCACGAGCCTGAGGGCAAGCTGCTGGCGCAGGCGTTCACCGGCCGGGCGCCCGCCTCGGTGCGGTGCTGGTTCTCGCCGGACAAGAAGACCGCGCCGCGGCGGGCGGAGGCGATCCGGGAGCTGCGCCGCTCGTTCGGCAGCCGCCTCCAGGTCGAGAACCCGACGTCCACCGTGAGCGCCACCGAGACCGCCAAGCCCCCCGCCGACTTCGACGCGGTCCGGGTGGGCGGGGCGCGGACGGGCTGGGCGGTCGCCTCGTGGGCGATGACCCACGCGCAGGTCTACGGCCTCACCGAGGTCAGGCACGGCGGCAAGGGCTGGACGGCCGACGACGGCCACGACGGCTGGACCGACGACGGCGGCGCGCCCACCGACCGCGTGATCATCAAATAGCGGAAGCGTCGTTCCGCCTCGGCGTTCAATTGTCAGCCTGTTAGCCGCCGAGGTTGAGAAGGCCGGCGGCGACCACGCCGCGGCCGAACGGGCGGGCGAGCTCGGCCAGCCGTTCGCAGCCGTCCTCGCCGAGCGCGGTGTAGGCGGGAAGGGCCAGGGCGTCGGTGCGGTCCTCGATGTGCTGGCGGAGCGCCTTGCCCTCGGCGCTCAGCGTCTCGCCGTCGAGCAGGCCGCGCTCGCGCAGCCGTTCCTCGGTGGCGTCCCACTCCTCCTCCGGCCAGGCCCGGCTGACCTTGAGGAACGCGGCGGGGACGTCGCCGCTGGCGCCGTGCAGGACGAGGGCTTCCAGTCCGCTCACGCCCTCGCCGGTCAGCGCCGCGACGTGCCCGTCGCCGCGGAACTCGCGAAGCAGGGTCTGCGCGTGCCACAGCTGGTCGATCGGCTCGTCCGGCCAGG
Source organism: Actinomadura fulvescens (assembly GCF_039533225.1). Lineage (NCBI taxonomy): Bacteria > Bacillati > Actinomycetota > Actinomycetes > Streptosporangiales > Thermomonosporaceae > Actinomadura > Actinomadura fulvescens. The sequence goes on from NZ_BAAATD010000005.1 coordinate 312,198, forward strand.
GCAGCGTGGCGTGGGCGGCGAACAGCGGGCGGCCGTGCAGGTTCTGCGCGGCGGCTTCAGCGGCGCGCCGGGCGAGGCCGAGGGTCTCGTCCAGCCCGGGCAGCTCGTGGATGCCGGCGCGGCGCAGCGCCTCGCCGGCGGCCAGCCGCCGGGCGTCGAGGATCTGCTCGGGCGTCACCACGTCCCACGCGGCGGGCAGCGCCTCGCGCACGAGGGCGGGGTTGAAGTTGTAGAACGTGGCGATGACCAGCTCGGCCGAGGCGCGCCCGAAGACCGCGCCGCGCGAGGCGAAGTAGCCCGCCATGCCGTGGAGGCCGAGCTCGGCGTAGCGCCGGCCGCCCTCGGGGACGAAGTAGATCATGCTGTGCACGGGCTCCAGCCGCCGCCATGCCTGCCGAGCCGCCTGCCACCCCGCCTGCCGCGCTGTCGCCCGCATCCTGCCGCCCCTCATGAGATACCGACCGGTCGGTACCCGAATCTAATTCTAGTAACGTGCCCCGTCAACGGGTCGCCTTGACCTTGACGCGACGTCAACGTCTGTAATGAGGGCATGAAGATCGGCGAGCTCGCCGCGCTGGTCGGGGTGTCCACCCGGACCGTCCGGCACTACCACCACCTGGGCCTGCTGCCCGAGCCCCCGCGGCTGTCCAACGGCTACCGCGAGTACCGCCTGCGGGACGCGGTGATCCTCGCCCGTGTGCGGCGGCTGGCCGAACTGGGCCTGGCGCTCGACGAGATCCGCGACGTGCTGGCCGACGACCAGGGCAAGGAGCTGCGCGAGGTCCTCCTGGAGCTCGACGCCGACCTGGCCGCTCAGCAGGAGGCCATCCGGCTGCGGCGCGAACGGCTCGCCACGCTCCTGACCGAGGACGACCTGCATCCCGACTCGGCGGTGTCGCCCACGATGGCGTCGGTGCTGCGCGGCCTGCCCGCCGGGGGCTCGAAGTTCGCCGAATTCGACCGGGAGATGCTCGCGCTCGTCGACACGACCGCCGGGCCGGGCGACCGCGAGGCGTTCGCGGAACTGCTGCGGCCGCTCACCACTCCCGAGGCCCTGGCCCGCGGCGAGGCCATCTACGCGCGTCTGGACGAGCTGGCCGAGGCCGCCCCGGACGACCCGCGCGTCACCGAGCTGGCCGCCGAGATCGCCGACCACCTCCCCGAGGAGATGAAGACGATGATGCTCGCCAGCGTCGGCGACCACCCCGCGGAGGCCACCGAGAACGGCCGGTGGCTCGCGGAGATGTCACTCTCCCTGGCCCCGGCACAGGCCGAGGTCTTCCACGTGCTCATGACCATGCTCCGCGCCAAGCCGGCCGACCACGCCAAGGAGGACGAGTGAGGACGCTCAGGGTCGCCCGTGCCGTCATGTTCGCCGTGATCCCCGTCGAAGCGGTGCTCGCGGTCCTGCTCGTGTCCGGCGTCCCCCTCCCCCACCCGGTGATCCTCGCGGCCGAGGCGCTCGTCACCGCCGTACTCGTCCTGGAGGGCGCGGTCGCGTTCCGGCTGTACCGAGCCGCGCGCCGGACGGGCTCAGGCCGCCGCGACGCCCTCCGCCGCGTCAGGGACGACCTGGTGCCCGCGAAGGTACGGCGGATCATGGGCTTCGACGCGAAAGGAACGGTCAGCCTCGCCCTGTGGCTCGGACGGCGCCGCCACGGGGTCCCGCCCGGGGCCACTGCCGTCTCCTACTCCGGCGCCCAGACGTCCACGATGATGATGTTCCTGTTCGCGATGGTCGTCGAGCTGGTCGGCGCGGAGATCCTGCTCCGGGAGTTCGGCGCCCCGCCGATGGTGCGCAACGTCGTCCTCGTCGTCGACGCCTACTCGATCCTGGCGGTGCTCGCCGTCATCGCCGCCTGCGTCACCAGGCCCCACGTCATCACGGACGACGAGGTGCGGATCCGCTACGGGGCGTTCTTCGACCTGCGCGTTCCCCGCCGTCAGATCGCGGCGGTACGGCACGTCCGCAGCTACAACGAGGAACGCCTGATCTCCGTCGAGGACGACCGGCTCGGCATCTCCGTGGCCTCGCAGACCAATCTGGTCCTGGAGCTGACCGAGCCGGTCACCGCCATCCGCCCGCTCGGCGCGCCCGTCACGGTACGGACGATCCGGATCTTCGCCGACACCCCCGCCGTCGCCCTGGACGCGCTCGCCCCGCACCTCACCTCCGCGGTCAAAGCCTGACGTCAGGTCCCGATCGGGGCGGCGGCGAAGACGGAGTCGAACCGCTTGCACCAGATGACCACGCTCTTGTACTGGCTGAGGTCCACCCCCGCCGCGATGGAGTAGTTCGAGCTGCCCTTGTTGCCCTTGAGCGCGCCCAGGCTCCGGTAGTCCGGGCTCAGGTTCTGCTGGGTGTCGTGCCCGCCTTTGGAGAGCACCACCTTGAGGTCAGGACCGTTGGAGGTGTCGAGGTCCTCAAGCCGGAGCGCGTACGACCCGTCGGCGTTCCTGTAGACCTTGACCTTGCCGGTCGTCGTCCCGTGCGAGACCGACCGCCAACTGGAGGTGCTGAAGACCTCCCGCGTCGTCACCGCCGCACCCTGGGCCGCACCTGCCGAGCCCGCCGCGCCCGTGCCGTCCGTGCCGCCCGTGCCGGCCTGTGGCGCGGCAGCGGGCGGCGCGGACTCGTCGACGGTCTGGTCGACCCACAGCTTCCACGGCTGGAACGCGGCGAGGGCGAGTGCGGCCACCAGCCCCACGGCGAGGACGCTCACGGCGGAGATCAGCTTGTGCCCGAGGACGAGGCTCTTCACGTTCTTCATGTCACCTACAACGCCGCGTCCGGCCACCAGGAACGCGATTTTGTCTTACGTACCGCTTACGTGCCGTGCTCACCTCAAGGGAACCGGTCCGCCGGTCGTTGCGATTGCGTCATGTAACGGCCTCCTGACGACCTGGGGACGGTGGCCTGAACTATGGTGATCGGATGTCGGACTCGTCGCCGCGTCGGCTGCCCAGAGGGCGGTACGCGCTGTCTCGCGAAGAGGTCGAGCGCATCCAGCGCACGCGGCTGTGCACCGCGATGGCGGAGGCGATGACCGAGAAGGGCTACGTGGGCACCTCCGTCGAGGACGTGCTCAAACGGGCCGTGGTGTCCCGGCAGAGCTTCTACCAGCTGTTCGACTCCAAGCTCGACTGCTTCATGGCCGCCTTCGCCGGGGCCGGCGAACTGCTGCTCCAGCGGGTGCTGGAGTCGGTCGGCGTGGACGAGGCCACTGGAGGGCCCCGGCTGGAAGGCAGCCCGCTGGAACGGTTCGAGCGGGCGATTACGGCGTACCTGGACGTGCTGGCGGCCGAGCTGCCGTTCGCCCGGCTGTTCCTTGTCGAGGTGTACGCGGCCGGTCCCGAGGCCATCAGGCGGCGCGGCGAGATGCAGTCGACGCTCACCGACGCGCTCGCCGATCTGATGGAGGTGACCGACGACGCCGGGCGCTTCGCCTGCCAGGTGATCATCGCGTCGGTCAGCGCCATGGTGACCCCGCTGGTGGCCGACGGCGACGTGGACGGGCTGCGGGCCGTCGGCCCGCCGATGATCGATCATGTCCGGCGGCTGTGGGACTCCGGCACGTTCGGCACGCCCTGAAAGACAGAGCCGTCTCCTTGCAAATCAGGGAACGCGCTCCCTCGGCTACTCACCCGGCGATAGGACGCCGCGCCGGCATCGGCACGGACGCAACACCTCTCGGAGAACGCCCGACAGCGCCTCGCGGGGCGTGTTAGGAGGGGCGCATGAGCGAGGACAGAAACCCGTGGTACGCGATCAGCAGACTGACCGAGCCCTTCAGGCCGCCGCGCCCGGACCTCCGCCCGGACCTCGGCGAGCGGCTCACCCCCGAGGCGGTGCACGACCAGCGGTTCACCACCACCCGGCTGCTGCCGGGCTACGCGATGGAGGAGGTCGACGCCTTCCTCGACCAGGTGAGACAGGAGATGGCGCGGCTGATCCAGGAACGCGACGAGGCCCGTTCCCTGGCCGCCGAACGCCCTGACCGGCAACCGGCCGAGCCGGGCTGACTAACGCAGCCGCCAGACCGGACGCCGCACCCCGAGCTGGACCGGATCCGCCGTCGCGGGCGGGTGGACGTCGGTCCCGGGAGATGGATCGGGCACGTCCACGGGCTGCGGGACGGGCGCGGCGAGCTCCGTGGCCAGTACGGGCCGAGCGGGTCGCGGCGCAGGACGCGGTGCCGGACCGGACTCGACGGTGGCCGTCGTCGGCGCGGGCTCGGACTCGTGGCGCGGGATCAGCAGCACCGACCAGGCGGCCAGAATCAGCCCGACCCCCGACAGGAGGAACGCGCCCGGCGTCTTCGGCCACGGCTGGCCGTACACCAGGATGCCGGTGAGCCAGAGCGACGCCTTGGAGCCGACGGCCAGCACGATGATCACAACCGAGAGACGGCAGCGCTGCAGCCCGATCTGCGCCAGCCCGGCGCCCAGCAGCCCGGCGACGACCACGATGTACGGGTGCGGCGAGGCCAGCACCGGTTCGAGCCGCCAGGGATGCTCGTTCACGATCCGGGCGATGCTCGCGCCGGAGCTCTCGGCGAGCCCGACGACCACACCGGCCCCCAGACCGAACGCCACGCCGGTCACCCGCTTGGCGTGCCGCCCGTCCACCGGCTTGTCGCGCACGGTGAACAGCCAGAGCGGGATCAGCAACGACGGCACCACGACGAGGGACAGTTTCCAGAGCGGCACCGAGGCGTCCCACGGCCCGGCCTCGGTCGGGCTGTCGCCGGTCAGCAACCCGCCCGCGGCGGCGAACGCCAGCAGGGCCATGAGCAGGACCGTCAGCGCCCGCCGCTCGCCGCTCGTCACCCGTTCGCCGAAGTTGCTCACCGAGACCAGTAGCAGAACGGCCATCACCGGCCCGTACATCGGCACGACCACGCTTACCGGGAGCCGGGTCATGACGAGGCTCTGCGAGACCAGGCCGATGATGAGAGTCGTCAGTCCCCAGAGCCAGACGGGGTTGAGCGCGAGGTGCCGCGTCGTGTGCAGGGGCCGGGCGCCGGTCAGCCGCGGCATTCGGCTCGCGGTCGTCTTGAAGAGTGCGAACCCGGCGACATAGGCCACCGGTGCCGCACTGGCTAGAACAACCGCCCCCATGGCTGCTCCTCGGGAGGAGGCTCGAATCGAGCCAGGTGTGCTGTTGACACACGGTCCCATAACGGATCCGATAGCGAAACAGCCGAAACGTAAAGAAATTCATCCCCGTTTATCGAAAAATGAGCAGAAAGTTATTGTTCAGGCGGTCAGCAGGGAGTAGACGAGCGCGGCGGCGATGGCCACGCCGTAGGCGCCGCTCGCCAGCCGCACGGCCCGGACGCGGCGCGCCTCGTTCCAGCCGATGAACGCGAGGAGCCGGGCGAGCGCGGGCAGGACCAGCACGCCGTGCAGGCTCACCCCGTGCGCGAGCTTGAGGAAGCCGGTGACGGCGTAGGCCGTCTCCTGGGTGCCGGTGTTGGCCTCGATCACGCCCCGGGCGATCATGGCGGCCCCGGTGCCCAGCCCGATCATCAGGGTCACGAACCCGGCGCGCAACGCCAGCCGCAGGTCGGCGGGCACGTCGGCGGCCGGAGCGGGCAGGTCGGTGGCCGGGACGGGCCGGCCTGTGGCCAGGTCGGCGGGCAGGCCGATGGGCCGGAAGGCGGCCACGGCCATGATGCCGAGGACGACGATGAGCACGCCGCCGCCCGCCGCGAGCACGGTCGAGACCGCCGAGTCGAACGCCGTCTCCCGGTTGAGGTGCGAGGGCACGCCGCGCCAGGCCTGCAGCGTGATGCCGCCGACCTCGACGAGGCAGTCGGCCGCGAAGACGCCCAGCAGCGTGTCGCGGAGCCGTTCGCCGAGCGGCAGGTACGAGGCGACCCACGTGACGGCGATGAGCGTCAGCCCGAACGACAGCCCGAACGTTGCCGGCTTCCGCCAGGAGACCGGCCCCTCCCAAGGGCCTCCGTCCACCACGAACACCGCCAGGTGAAAGACCCCCGCCACCATGAGCGCGGCGCCGAGGACGTAACAGACCCGCTCCACCCGTCGCTGTGCCGTAGCCAGCATCCCGAACCCCCATCCGCTTGTGGACGGGGTCCATCGTGGAGCCGGCATGACGCGCGCCGCGTCGTCCACCGGGAGGCTTCGCGCCTACTCCGATCCGCGTATGCCGGTCAGGACTTGGTCGCGCCGATGGCGGCGGTGATGGCGGGCCAGCTCCTGATCAGCTCACGCTTCCAGTACGTCCACTTGTGCGTACCGGGGCCGTAGAGGTTGGCCGTGATCGAGACTCCGGCGGATCTGGCGGCGCGGACGAAGTTCTCGGTCATCCTTCCGGCGAGTTGCTCGCCGAACCGGCCCGCGTGCGTGGGCTTCATGTTGGGGTCGTCGTACGGGCCGACGCGGCCGTCGCCCGACGAGACGTAGACGCCGATGCCCTTGAGCCGGGACGCCATCACAGTCGCGTCGTGCGCCCTCCAGTTGGCACGGGCGGTCACCGGGTCGCCCCAGATGTCGTCACCGGCCGTCTGGTTCATGTACATCAGGATGGTCGGCATGCCGGGCGCGGTGATGTTGAGCGCGCCGCTGTAGGACGCCGCGAACTTGAACATGCCCGGATGGCGCTCGGCATAGGTGATGGCGCCCTGCCCACCGGACGACAGGCCGATCGCGGCCCGCGACGAACCGGCGTGGAAGTTGCGCTCCATCAGAGGGATGACCTCGTTGATGTGGAAGGTCTCCCACTGCGGGATGCCGCCCCGGCCGTCGTTCCACCAGTTGGTGTACGAGCCGTTCCAGCCGCCCTCGGGCATGACGATCATCACGTCGTGGCCCGCGGCGACCTGCCGGATGTTGGAGTCGTTGGTCCACGAGGTGTAGCGGTTGTTGCCACCGTGGTAGGCGTAGACCACGGGCCAGGTACGGGTCGCCTTGGACTTCCACGACTTGGGGAACAGGACCCGCGTCTTCACCTCGGTGCCGAGCGCCGGGGTGGCGATGGTGACGTCGTAGAGGTTCGTGCCGACCTTGGTCAGCTTGGTGATCTTCGCCCCGTCGTCGGCGGGCTTGAAGCCGGGCAGGCCCTTGGACTTCGGCATCCGCGGCTTCGTACCGCGCTTGCCGCGCAGGTCCGGGTCGTTCGGCGCCGGCTTCTCCTTGCCCGTGCTGAACGGGTTGCTCGCCGGCGGCCTCTGGGTGGGCGAGGTGGACGGCGGAGGCGACCCCATCGACTCGGGACCCGGCATGAAGTCGCCGGGGATCGACGAGGGACCCGGCGTGCCGGCGGCCGACCGGGGACGCTCCTCGGTCCTGCCCACCCCGGTCTGCGCGAGCACGATCATGCTCCCGGGCAACGTCACGGCGATCGCGACACCCGAGGCGATCGCGATCTTCTTCTCGGTCGAGAGCATCCTGCCGCCCAGGACCGGCCACTCGATGCGCTTCTTCACGGCTCCCCGCCCCGCCGCTCCCACTTGGAACGAAACTTGTGCAGGGAGTTAGTGTTCCATCCACCACATACGCACGCAACGACAACAAACGTGACATCAGATCACGATTGTCACTCGATTGCCCCGGGACGCGCCCTCGGTGCCGGTCTATCTGGTCTGGGCCTCCAACAATCGACATCCGGCCCTGCGCTCCTTCATCGAACTGGTGTTGGACGTGGTGGCGGAGGCCCGCCGATAGCCGTCGTTCAGATCTCCGACCCGGCGTGCTGCACCGGGACGGCCTCGCTGTCCTCCGGCTCGTCGTCGCCGATGGTGCCGATGTGCCGCAGCGCCACGACGGACAGGAACGAGAGGGTCAGGATGCCGATCGCGGCGACCAGCGTCGCGACGTTCAGTCCGGAGGTGGCCGCTTCCTTGGCCTGGTCGAGCAGGCCGGGAGGCAGCCGGTTCGCCACCGAGGACGCGCCCGCGAGGCTGTCGCCCGCCGCTTCGGCCACACCGTCCGGCGTTCCGGCGGGGATCTCGTCGTCGATGTCGCCGCGGTAGACCGCGGTGGCCAGGCTGCCCAGGATCGCGACGCCCAGGGCGAGCCCCAGTTCCTGAACGGTCTCCGACATCGCCGCGGCCGAACCGGCCTTCTCCGGCGGCGCGGCTCCGACCACCAGGTCCGTGCCCAGCGCCGCGATCGCCCCGAGCCCGAGGTAGACCAGGCCGAAGCCGATGACGACCAGGACGATGCCGCCCGTGGCGTTCACCAGGGTGAGCAGCACGTACCCGACCGTGGACAGCGCCAGCGTGACACCCACCACGATCCCCGGGCGAACGCGGCGCGCGACCAGCGGTGACCCGATCGCGGCCACGAACATCATCAGCGCGGGCGGCCCCATCCACACGCCCGCCTCGACCGGTGACAGCTCCTCCACGAGCTGGAGCTGCTGCGTGACCAGCAGCATGACGCCGCCGACGCCGACCAGCCCGACGAGCAGGATGCTCAGCGCGGCGCTGAACGTGCGATCGGCGAACAGCCGTACGTCCAGCAACGGGCTCGTCAGGTTGCCCTGGCGCCGGACGAACAGCACCGCGAACGCCAGGCCGACCACCGTGGCGAGGATCGTCGGGCCGTCGATGCCGTCCTTGGCGAACCGCTTCACCGCGTAGATCACCGGCAGGATCGCGATCAGCGACAGCGCGACGCTGAGGAAGTCGAACCGGCCGCTCTGCGGCGCGCGATATTCGGGGATCAGCACCGGCGCGGCCACCAGCAGGACGATCGCGACCGGGACCGCGAGCAGGAACGCCGAGCCCCACCAGAATTCCGCCAGCATCGCACCGCCGACCAGCGGTCCGATGGCCATGCCGAGCGCGAAGCTCGTCGCCCAGACCCCGATCGCCAGCGAGCGCTGGCGCGCGTCGGCGAACATGTTGCTGATCAGGGCCAGCGTGGAGGGCATCAGCGTGGCACCGGCGATCCCGAGCGCCGCGCGCGCTCCGATGAGCAGTTCGGCGCTGGTGGAGTAGGCGGCCACCACCGACACGGCGCCGAAGGCGGCGGCCCCGATCATCAGCAGCTTGCGGCGGCCGATGCGGTCGCCCAGCGTGCCCATGGTGATCAGGAAACCGGCGATCAGGAAGCCGTAGGCATCCATGATCCACAGCGCTTCGGTGCCGGTCGGGCGCAGGTCTTCGGCCAGCGAGGGAAGGGCGAGGTACAGCACGGTGACGTCGAGGCCGAGCAGCACGGTCGGCAACGACAGGACGGCGAGCCCGCCCCACTCCCGGGGACCGGCTCTGCGTGCGGTCGTGGTGCTCATAGGACTCCCTGCGTCGTCGAGGACCTGCGGGCTCACTCTGCCTACCGGCACGCACGATTTCCTGATGATTGGCTGGCGATAGACTCGGCACATGCGCTACGGGGTACTCGGCCCGCTGGCCGTCTGGGACGCCGAGGGGCGGCCGGTCAAGGTACCCGAAGCGAAGGTCCGCGCCCTGCTGGCCGATCTGCTGATCCACGGGGGCGGTCCCGTACCGGCCGACCGGCTGATCGAGGACCTCTGGGCGGGCAGTCCCCCAGGCGGGTCGGTCAACACGCTGCAGACCAAGATCTCCCAGCTGCGCCGCGTCCTGGGCCGCGACCAGGTGGTGCGCGAGCCGGCGGGCTACCGGCTGCGGCTGGCCGGCGACGCGGTCGACGCGCTGCGGTTCCAGAAACTGGCCGAGCGCGCCCGCGCCCACGACGAACCCGCGGTGAAAGGCGACCTGTTCGCCGACGCGCTCGCGTTGTGGCGAGGCCCGGCCTACGCCGACGTCGCCGAGTCCCTGTTCGCCCGCAGTGAGATCACCCGCCTGGAGGAGCTGCGGCTCTCGGTCCTCGAAGACCAGGCCGAGGTACGGCTGACGCTGGGCGACTACACGATGCTGGCCACGGAGCTAGGCGAACTCGTGGCTCAACACCCGCTCCGCGAACGGCTGCGCATGGTCCATATGCGCGCGCTCTATCAGGCCGGTCGGCAGAGCGAGGCGTTGCAGAGCTTCCAAGAGCTGCGGCGGCAACTGGCGGACGAACTAGGGGTGTCGCCCGGGCCGTTGGTCTCCGCCCTGCACGAGGCGATCCTCCGCCAGGAGCCGCATCTGGCACCGCCCACCGGACGATTGCCGTGCCGCACCAACCTGCCCACACCGCTGACCCCGTTGATCGGGAGGCAGGAGGCGGTCGACCAGGTGCGGGCGCGGCTGAACTCCGATTCCAGCACCCGGCTGGTCACGCTCACCGGTCTCGGCGGAGTCGGGAAGACACGGCTGGCGATAGCCGCGGCGCGCGACATGGCCGAACGGTTCGCCGACGGGGTGTGGCTGGTGGAGCTGGCCGGCCTGAGCGCCGCCTCGACTCCGGACGACATCGCCGAACGGGTCATCACGACGCTGGGACTGTGCGACACCGCGGCGACAGAGCCGACCATGGACGACCTGGTCAACTGGCTCGGCCAAGCGGTGGCCGAGAAGCGCCTGCTGCTCCTCCTGGACAACTGCGAGCATGTGGTCGAGGCGGTCGCCGCGCTGGCCGGAACGGTCCTGGCGACCGTACCCGGCGGACACCTGCTCGTCACCAGCCAGGAAGCCCTCGACATCCCGGGCGAAGTGGTGTTCCCGGTGCCGCCACTGGCGTTGCCGGAGGACACCGATCTGATCGCCCAGTCCAGCGCCGTCGAGCTGTTCGTGGAGCGGGCGGCGGCAGCCGTACCCGGCTTCACCCTCAACACGGGCAACGCGGCGGCCGTCTCCGCGATCTGCCGCCGGCTGGACGGCATCCCGCTGGCACTCGAACTCGTGGCCTCCCGGCTCCGGACGTTGAGCCCCGAGCAGCTCGCCGCCTGCCTGGACCACCGGTTCACCCTGCCCGACGTCCGGGCGCGCGGGCTGCCCGCCCGGCAGCAGACGCTGAGGAGCATGCTCGACTGGAGCTGGGAACTGCTGACCACGGACGAACAAACCGTCCTCCGCCGGTTGGCCGTCCATGCCGACGGCTGCACGCTCTCGTCCGCCGAAACCGTCTGCGCTGGCCCGGACCTGCCTCCCGAGCGGGTGCCCGACCTGCTGGCCCGGCTGGTGGACCGATCGCTGGTGGTACGTGAGGCAGAACGGTTCCGCCTGCTCGAATCAGTGGCCGCCTACAGCGCCGAACGGCTCGCAGAGACCGGTGAGGAATCCGCCGTACGTCTGGCGTTCGTCCGCTGCTACACCGAACTGACCGAACACGCCAACGACCGCCTGCGCGGCCCAGACCAGCGACGCTGGCTGGAGCAACTGGACGCCGAAACGGTCAACCTCCGCCGAGCCCTCGGCCTAGCTGACGCCGAGCACGCGCTGCGCCTGGTGAACGCGCTGACCTGGTACTGGTTCCTGCGCGGCCGGCTCACCGAGGCCCGCAGGTCGATCCAGGCAGCGCTGAACACCAACGGCCAGGCCACCCCTGCCGCCCGCCTGGAGGCGCAGGCCTGGCTGGCCGGAATAGAACTGCGCACAACCGGAACCCTCCACGAAGACCCGACGGTTGGCCTCGACAACCCGGTCCTACGAGCCCGACTGCAGTGGTTCATAGGCAGCGGCCAAGGCCTTGAGGGCCGTCGCCTAGTAGAGAAAAGCCTCACCGGCGCCCGCGCCGCCCACGACCGCTGGGGCGAGGCCGCAGCCCTCGTCGAACACGCCAGCTACACCTCGGACCGACGCGACGCAGAGTTGGGCGCCGCGCTGTTCCAGGAACTCGGCGACCGCTGGGGCCAGCTCCGCGCCACCAGAGCCCTCGCCCTAGTGGCCGAACTCGACGGCGACCACCCCCGCGCCGAGCGACTCCACCGCGAAGGCCTACTCGCGGCCGAAGAGCTCGGTCTGTGGACCGAGGTCGTCGAAGCCCTGACCTGGCTCGGCCAGACGGCCCTGTCCAGCGGTCACCCCGAGCGCGCGACGGAACTCTACGAGCGAGCCCTGTCCATCTCGGCCGAACGTGCCTACACCCGCGGCGAGATCCGCGCCGAGATCGGCCTAGGCCGAGCAGCCCGCCTCCGCGACGACCAGGAAACCGCCAAACACCACCTAAACCGAGCCCTAGCCAAAAGCCGCTCCTCAACCCAAACCGCAGAAGCCCAAGCAGAACTAAACCTCATCCCCCAACTCCACCAAAGCCCCCGCTCAGCCTGAATACCGGCGCCCCAGCCCCGGCACAGAGCGGCCACTTCGCGCGAACTCCTCGATGCCAGAACTGAGCGTTGCCGGTAGGCAATCAGAGCGGCGCGGCCGGTCGGAAACCATCATCGCCGACCATGCCTATCGCCCGAGCCGATTATCTGATGGCGAGGTCAGACGCGACGGTTATGGACGTAGCACCACCGCCACGCCGATCCCGGCTTCCGCCCCCGTGCCAGCGGGTGGTCGGTTTCCTCGTAGTGAGCCCTGGCGTGCCGGCCGGGCGAATCGTCGGAGCAGGCGACCCAGCCACAGCTCAGGCAGGTCAGCAGCGCCGTCCAGCCGCCCGCTCCTGCCAGGCATGCCCGGCAGGAGTCGCCCTTGGGAGCGACCGGCTCCAGACCGTCGAGATGCTCACAGGGTGGGGCGGAGCCGTTCGGGCTGTATCTTCCAGCGTCCATGACGCTGATTTCCTCGGAGCCCATCGAGCCCCCTTCATCGTGATCGAAACGCCGGACGAGTCCGGCCGATCACTTTCAGCCAACACGATGCCGCTCGCGGGGGAAACAACCAACCTGAGCGAAGGCCATCAGTCCAGCCGATCGGCCGCTTCCGGAAACCGGGAAGGGACGTCGCGCACGTATGCTACGTCCATAACAGCGGCATCGGGAGGTGGCGAGCATGGAGCTCCGCCAGCTTCGCTATTTCGTGACCCTGGCCGAGGAACTGCATTTCGGGCATGCCTCCGCCCGAGAGCACATCGTCCAGTCCGCGTTGAGCCAGCAGATCCAAAGGCTGGAGCGGGAACTGGATGTGCGCCTCGTCGACCGGAGCACCCACCACGTCGCGCTGACCGCCGCCGGTGCTCTGTTCCTTGTCGAGGCCCGGCAGATCCTCGCCCACGTCGAACGGGCCGCGACCATCGCCCGCAACGCGTCCAGCGCCTCACCGACACTGCGGGTCGGCACCGTCGACGCCAGCTACGACTCGATGCCGCAGATCCTCCACGAAGTCCACGCCCGCTACCCCGACCTGGTGATCCACCAAGTCGAAGCCGGCGTCCCCGATCAGTACCAGCAACTGATCGACGGCCGCCTCGACGTCGGTATCGGGCGGGCCGCCCTCGCCCCGCCCCAGGTCGCCTCACACCTGCTCCGCCACGACCCGCTCGGCGTCCTGGTCCCCCGAGGACACCGGTTCGCCGCGATGTCGGCCGTCCCGGTCGCCACCCTCGCGCAGGAGCCGCTGCTGCTCGCCGAAGAGATGAAGGCGCCGGAGTTCAACCAGTTCACCATCGAACTGTGCCGGACCGCCGGGTTCACCCCCACCGTCTACGAGGGGACCGTCGAAAGCATCCGTGCCGCCGCCGACCTCGTCGCCCAAGGACGCTGCCTGTACTGCGTTCCCTCGTCCTGCATCTCCGCTCTCCCAGGCACCATCTGGCGTCCCCTCACAGACCCGACCGCCAGCTACCCGTGGTCGGTGCTCTGGCGCGCTGGAGACGAGTCCCCGCACGTAAAAGCGATCGTCACCTGCGCACAGGCCATGTCGCACCGGCTCGGCTGGCTCACCACCGCCGCCGCCGCCGCCGAACGATGACCCACCGTCACGACAGCACCATGGCAACGACACCGAAGGCGGCGAGCACGCAGCGGCCGCGATCCTCGGTATCGATGTCGCAGCGGCCGGGGGCTTGCGTGGCGATCGGTTGCCGTGATGGGCCGTTGTCGGATCGAGCGTTTCCCCGAAGGCGGCAAGGGGTTTGACTGTGAGTGAACGAGCGTGATGGGCCGACGGCGGTACACGCCCGGCTCGGCGTGAACGAAGTGGAAAGACATGAACTCAAACCAAGAAGACCGGACGGTTCGACCGCCGGGCGCGGATGGCCCCACCCGACCCGACACACCCGCGGTGGTCGGCGGTCGGCGGTCGTGGCCGCCCGTACGGCGGTCCCGGATCGGCGGCTGGTGGGTGGCCCTGCTCGCCGCCGCGTTCGTGCTCCTGCTACTCATGATCTTCGTGTTGCAGAACGGGGACGACGTCCAGGTCTCCTTCCTCGGCTCGAACGCCGACCTGCCGCTGGGCATCGCACTGCTGCTCGCCGCGATCGCCGGGGTGCTGATCGTCGCGATCCCCGGGACCGGACGGATCCTCCAGCTCCGGCACCTCGCCCGGCAACGGGCCGCCCGGCAGGCACGACCCCGGCCGCCCGGCAGCGTCCAGAGCTAGCCTGTGTGTCAAAGTGGGCGTCGCGTGGCGGGCGGCTGATTTTGAGACACGCCCTGGCGGAAGACTCTCAGGCGAAGGGGCCGGGATGGGTGTGGTCGGCGCGATGGACCGGTTCCAGCAGCGGCATCGATGGGCCGGCCAGCCGATCGCGGTGATCTACAAGTTCGGCGACGACCAGGCCGGCTACCTCACCGCGTTGATCACCTACTACGGGTTCGTTTCGCTGTTCCCGTTGTTGCTGCTGCTGGTCACCGTCCTCGGCTTCGCCCTGCAGAACGATCCCGAACTGCAGCAGCGGGTACTGGATTCGGCACTGGCCCAGTTCCCCGTGATCGGCGACCAGATCGGCGCCAACATCCACTCCCTGCACGGCAGCGTGCCCGGCCTGATCTTCGGCATCGCCGGCAGCCTCTACGGCGGGCTGGGCGTGGTCCAGGCCACGCAGAACGCGCTGAACAAGATGTGGGGAGTGCCGCGCAACGCCCGTCCCAACCCGATCGCGGCACGCCTGCGCAGCCTGCTGCTCCTCGCGGTCGGCGGCACCGCGATCCTGGCGACCACAGCGTTGTCAGCGGTGACCGCGACCGCGGGCCCCTACGGCAGCGGCGTCCGGATCGCGGCGATCGCCGTCGCGATCGCCATCAACATCGTCCTGTTCACCGCCGCCTACCGGATACTGACCGCCCATCCCCTCACCACCGCCCAGGTCCGTGGTGCCGCGATCGCCGCCGCGCTGATCTGGCAGACGCTGCAGTGGGCAGGCGCGTTCCTGCTCGCCCACGCCCTGCAAGGCGCCACCGCCACCTACGGGCTCTTCGGGATCGTGCTCGGCCTGCTCGCCTGGATCTATCTGGGCGCCCTCACCTTCGTCGCCTGCGCCGAAGCCCACATCGTCCACACCCGGCGTCTGTGGCCGCGCAGTCTGCTCACCCCCTTCACCGACAGCGTCCACCTCACCCCTGCCGACCAGGCCGCCTACACCTCGTACGCCGAGACCGAACGCCACAAGGGCTTCGAGAACATCGACGTCGACTTCAACCCTCCCGACGACTGACCGGTCGGTCCCTTGCGTCAGGTGATCGGTTCCGCAGATGGGCCTTGCGTGGATTCCCGGTTTCCCCGATCTGTCCGGTGACCTTGACTGAGAGGTGGCCGGTCCACCTCGGCCCCGCACCCGCAGGAGTGATTCCATGAGTGTGTTCACCGATGAGGACGTCCACTTGTGCATGCCTGCTCCGCAACCGCGGATGGTGCGCGCTGCCAGGGACTATCTGACACCTCGATTCGCCAGCGGCGTCGACGCGGTGTTGTGGGAGATCATCGAGCATCCGCTACCGGATCTGGACGCCATCGACGCGGTCAACACCGCGTCGGCCCGCACGCAGTCAGGCGCCGGTGATCCGCCCGAGCCGATGGCGGTGGCCGCCGCCCTGGTGGTCCTGGGCGCGGCCCGCCTGGACCTGGACCAGACCGAGGCGCGACTGCTGAATACCGCGCAGGCCTCCGGCATGGACTGGCAGCAGATCGTCGCCATCCTCGGCCTGACCGCCGACCAAGCCGAGGAACGCTACCGGCAGCTCAAACCACGCTTGGACGAACCGGCCGCCGACACCCCGCCACCACACATCTCCGGCCGCCCGAGCCACCGGCCCAGGGCAGCCGTACGTCAGCACTCACTCCCGCAAACGTCCACCTGCCGACGCCCTTCGGCCGGCCGGCCCGCGACATGGGACGACCTTGAGGACGAGCCGTGGGAGCCATGGTGACCGCGTCCGCTCCCCGCACCGCGGCCGGTTCACCTCACGTCCTGCGCCCTCCACGGCACCGTTCCACACCGTTCGTCCGCGTCTGAACGGTGTCCTTGGCGCCAGGAATCCTCGCCGTCCCCCGGACGAATCCACGAGCGGACGCCGGCCGATCCCGCCGGGGCCAGGGCGGGGCCGCAAGCGTCTGTGGTCGCTGTTGTCGATCGTGGTCATTGTCGCGGTCTTCGGCTTCCTGATGCCGCGACTCGCCTCCTACCAGGGCATCTGGGCGGACCTGAGGGCCATGCCCTGGCCGCGCACCATCCTGGTGGCCTGTGTCGGAGCGGCCAACCTGGCCGCCTCCTGGGTCATGATCGTGACCATCCTGCCGTCGCTGCGATTGCGTCAGGCGGCGATGCTCAACCTCGGCCCCACCGCGGCGGCCAACACCCTTCCCGCCGGGGAAGCCGTCGCCTTGGGCGTCAGCTGGGCGATGCTGTCCAGCTGGGGTATCAGCACCAGGCAGTACGTGCTCTACACGCTGCTGTCCGGAACCCTCAACAACTGCGCCAAACTCCTCCTGCCGATCGTGGCGCTGGTCATCCTCACCCTGGTCGGCGAATCCAACACCGGCCTCACCGCCGCCGCCGTCACCGGCCTGGCCCTGCTGTGCCTCGGTGCGACCGCACTCTTCATCGTCCTGCATACCGACACCAGCCGCGCCCTGCATCATCTGCAGCGACTGCTGACCATCGTGCTCCGCCGGATGCACCGGCCCGCTCCTCGGCAACTGGCCCCTGCACTCACCGACTTCCACCAGCGAGCCCGCGCGCTGCTGGCCGAACGTGGCGTACGGATCGTGCTCGCCACCGTCACAGCCCACCTGTCCATGGCGCTGGTCCTGCTCACCTGCCTGTACGCGAGCGGCGTCACCCAGGCCCAGGTACCCTGGCCGACGGCTCTGGCAGCCTTCGCTTTCGCCCGGTTGCTGTCAGCCCTGCCGATCACCCCCGGCGGCGTGGGCGTCATCGAGCTCAGCCTCACCGGCTACCTGGCCATCGGCCTGGACGGCCCCACCATCACCAAGGTCACCGCCGCCGTACTGCTGTTCCGGGCCATCACCTACCTGCTGCCGATCCCGCTCGGCGCCGCCGCCTACCTCACCTGGCGCAGCAGCCAGATCCGCACCACCAAGGAGCTCAGTGATGAGCGTTGACCAAGATCCCGCACGCACCGCCTCGCCCGCCGAGACCCCGGGCGAGCGCGCCGACCGCAACTTCGTCGAACTCCTGCAGGGCTTCCGGGTCGCCGTCACCGGCGTCCAGGTGCTGTTCGCCTTCCTGCTCACCGTCCCGTTCTCGCCCGGATTCGCCAAGGTCGCCGCAGCCGACCGCACCCTGTTCTACGTCGCGCTGACCTCTGCCGCGGTCGCCTCGATGTTCTTCATCGCCCCCGTCGCCCAGCACCGCATCCTGTTCCGCCAGGGACTCAAGGAACCGCTCGTCCAGCGGGCGAACCTGTACGGCATGATCGGCACCCTCGCGCTGGCCGTCTCGATGAACGCCGCCACCCTCATGGTCATCGACTACCTGTTCGCCGGACCACTGCCTCTCATCACCGCCGCCGCCACCACTGGCCTCGCCACCTGGCTGTGGTTCCTCGAACCCATCATCCTGCGCGCCCGGAACACCTGACCGTCAGCGCGAGCCGCCCGCGATCGGTCAGTACTCGAGTTCGGGGCGCAGGGGTCCGCCGACGCGGTGGAGATGCCGGAGCACCTCGGCGTAGGAGTTGAGAACGCCGGTCTCACAGTATTCGATGCCGTGCAGCGAACAATGGGCGCGGATGAGCACTTGGGCATGGCGCAGATTGGGCCGCGGCATCGACGGGAACAGATGGTGCTCGATCTGATAATTGAGCCCACCGAAGACGCACGCGGCAAGGCGCCCGCCGCGAACGTTACGGGCGGTCAGCACCTGCCTGCGCAGATAGTCGATCTCATCTTCCTCGGTGAAGATGGGCATTCCCTTGTGGTTGGGAGCGAACGAACACCCCATGTACAGCCCGAACAGCCCTTGCTGAACGACCGCGAAACACACCGCCTGAACGGGGGACAGCACCCACAGCAGGGCGCCGGCATAAGCGACGAGATGAGCGGCCAGCAGGCCCGCCTCCGCCACCCTGGCCGCGGGGTTGCCGCCAGTCCGGCCGAAGAGCGATCGCACGCTGGCCACATGGAGGTTGACGGCCTCCAAGAGCAACATCGGGAAGAAGAACCAGGCCTGGTGGCGTGCCACCCAGGCGGCGGGCCCGCGACGGGCGCCGGCCTGAGACGGTGTGAAGGCGAGCGCGCCATCGGCGATGTCGGGATCGCGGTCTACCTGGTTGGGGTGGGCGTGGTGGCGGTTGTGCTTGGAGACCCACCAGCCATACGCGAGTCCCACCAGCAGATTGCCGTGCAAACGGCCCAGCAAGACGTTGGCACGCTTCGATCTGGAGATCTGCTGATGCCCGGCGTCATGGCCCAGGAACGCGGTCTGCGTGAACATCACCGCCAGGAACACCGCGACCAGCAGCTGCCACCACGACCGCCCGATCAGCGCGAACGCGGCCCATCCTGCGGCCAGCAGAAGCAGATTCACCCCGATCTTGAACGAGTAGTAACCGGGGCGCCGATCCAGGAGCCCGGCCTGCTTCACCCTGCGTGACAGCACCGCGTAATCGCTGCCACGGCCAGAAGATCTGGCCTGCCCGGCGCCCGCCCTCGGGTGCCGGGCGGTCATGCGTCCTGTCTCGGTTGCAGCGCTGCTCAATGTTCCGACCTCCGCGTGGTCCGAGGGGCCGCGACCATGGCGGCCGACCACTTCCCAGCCAAGCCCCTTCATGAACCCGCGGAAACCGGCAACATGAGCAAGTCCCATCACCGGACCCGATAACGCGGTTCCCCGACACAACCCGAAAGGACGACCCTGGCCATCCGGTTCCCCGCGATCACACCCTATTTACTGGGCTGCGGCGTCTCACAGGAGATCTTCGGATCCACTCCGACGTAGTTGAGCGGACCAGCGACAATGGTGACCGCAATCGTGGCCAGGTTCGAGCAGTCCGCGTCCGAGTCACTGAAATAGTGACGCTGCCCCGCCGCTATCGCGCCAATAACCAACCACACCACAAGCACTATCGAGCCGATACGCACTGCTACCTCCGCTGGCACACCACTGTGCGTCATACATGGCGATCGCACCGTTGGCGACAATCCACAAGCCAGTAAATGCCGTCCGCAGACAAATGGACATGAGCAGTACGAGCAAACTCCATCACAAGGGCTGATAACGACCGCCGCTCTCGGTGATTCAATGAGCCCGCCGTCACAGTGCCGAGATCAGTCCGAGCAGGATTCGCAGATCCGGTGCCGGACTGTGGTCCCGCGGTTCGGCGGCTGGCTCTGGCTCGGCTCGTACGGCGGTGGCTGGTTCGGTCATGACATCCGCGAACAGCGCACCGAGCAGGTCGGTCGCACTCGCCGGCCTGCGGGAACGCAGCCACGCCTCGAGGTCGGTATCGGCCTCGGACAACAGGGTCCGCAGCGCGGCGAACACGCGCAGATCGTTGCCATGTACGGGCAGGCAGGCTCCTCCGCACTCCTTCAACTCCGCGAGCTTGGCACGGGTCACCTCCCCATCCGGCCAGCCGTGTGCTCCAGGCGCCCAGCGGCGCCCTTGCGCCAGCGCCTGGCCTCGACCACCGCCACCGGAAGGTCGCCCACGTACTCCAGGACGTAGCCCGACCGCAGGGGTTTGTCCCGGCGAAAGGCGGGTGGTGGCGCGGATACGCCCATCGTCGAGCTGCCATTGCCCCCTATGCGATCACCCGGCCCGCCCGGAGGTCTCCTCAAGCGCGGGCAGCGCCAACCTTTGGCAGTTCTCATCTCATCGAGATCAAATAGCGAAATGTGTAGATGTAGCGAGGGTAAAGTGGCAACGCCTACACACACGGTACGAGCCGGATAAAGGTGCGGGTCGGGTTAGATGCCGAGGCCGCGGCCGATGATTTCTTTCATGATTTCGGTGGTGCCGCCGAAGATGGTCTGGATGCGGACGTCCTGGTAGGCCTTGGCGATCGGGTACTCGTTCATGTAGCCGTAGCCGCCGTGGAGTTGGACGCAGCGGTCCACGACCGTCTTGAGCATCTCGGTGGTCCAGTACTTGGCCATCGAGGCCTCTTCGGCGCCGAGCTCGCCCTTGACCTCTTTGGCGATGCACTGGTCGACGAAGGCGCGGCTGACGGTGATCTCGGTCTTCATTTCGGCGAGGGTGAAGCGGTTGTGCTGGAACTTGCCGATCGGGCGGCCGAACGCCTCGCGGGTCTTGCAGTATTCGAGGGTCGTCTCGAAGGCCTGCTCGGCGCCGGAGACGGCGGAGACCGCGATGCACAGGCGTTCGCGGGCGAGGTTCTGCATCAGGTAGATGAAGCCCATGCCCTCCTCGCCGAGGAGGTTGCGCGCGGGGACGCGGACGTTGTCGAAGAAGAGCTCGGCGGTGTCCTGGGCGTGCATGCCGACCTTGTCGAGGTTGCGGCCGCGCTCGAAGCCCTCCATGCCGCGTTCGACCATGAGGAGGCTGACGCCGTGGGCGCCGGCGGAGGCGTCGGTCTTGGCGGCCACGATCACCAGGTCGGACAGGATGCCGTTGGTGATGAACGTCTTGGAGCCGTTCAGGACGTAGTCGTCCCCCTCCTTGACCGCCGTGGTCTTCATGCCCTGCAGGTCGGACCCCGCGGCGGGCTCGGTCATCGCGATGGCGGTGATCAGCTCGCCGGAGCAGTAGCCGGGCAGCCAGCGGGCCTTCTGCTCGTCGTTGAGGAGCTGGACGAGGTAGCCGCCCACGACGTCGTTGTGCACGGCGAAGCCGGGGCCGCTGGCCATGGCGCGGGCCAGTTCCTCGTTGAAGATCGTGTAGTAGCGGTAGTCGTCGTTACCGCCGCCCCCGTACTCCTCGGGCATCTCGATGCCCAGCAGGCCCTGGCGTCCGGCCGCGAGCCACACGTCCCTGGAGACGATCTCGTCCTTCTCCCACTGCGCGTGGTACGGCTCGATCTCCTTCGCGATGAAGGACCGCACCATGTCGCGGAAGGCCTCGTGCTCCTCGGTAAAGATCTCGCGCGCCATGTCGCTCCCTGGTAAGTAACCCCTGATACAGAGATAATGTAACACTGGCACTGTCACATAAGGGAGGGGGTGCGATGGAGCTCACCGTCGACGAACTGGCCGCCCGCGCCGGGGTCAGCGTCCGCACCGTCCGCTTCTATGCCGGCCGGGGCCTGCTCCCGCCTCCTCGGCTGCGCGGCCGGACCGGTCTTTACGGTGCCGATCACCTGGCACGGCTGGAGCTCGTCCGCGAGCTCCAGTCCCTCGGGCTCACGCTCGCGGCGATCGAGAAGCACCTCGAAAAGATCCCCCTGGACGCCCCGCCGGAAGACCTGGCCCTCCAGCGGGCTCTCCTTTCCCCGTGGGCACCGGAGCGGCCGGAGGAGCTCGACCGTCACGAACTCGACCGCCGTGCGGGTCGCCACCTGGACGACGATGCCCTCAAACGCCTGGAGGCGCTCGGCGTCATCGAACCCACGGCCGACGGCGTACGCGTGGTCAGTCCCGCGCTCCTCGGCATCAGCGCCGAGCTGGCCGAGCTGCCCATGCCGCTCGACACCCTCATCGCCTCGCACGAGGCCGTCGACCGCTACACCACCGCGCTGGCCGCCGAGCTGCAGAGCGTCTTCCAGGACACCGTGGTCCGCCCGTACCGCGAACGCGGCCGTCCCCCCGACGAACGCGAGCAGCTCCTCGAACTGGCCACCAAGCTCAAACCCCTGATGATCCAGTCACTGGTCACCTCGTTCCAGCGCGCCGTCGACAAGGCCATCCGCCGCACCGTCCCCCACGATTGATCTAGCATCCCATCATGGAACGGCACGTTCGCCTTGGTCAGCTCCTCTACATGCTCGGCTACCAGGCTCTGCGATTTGTGACCTTCCAGTCACGCCGCGACAGAGCCGGCCAGGAAGAGGAAAGGCCGCTGCCTCCGCCGGGCATGTCGCCGCCCTGGGGCGGGCCTCCCCCACAGGCCGAGGCCAGACGGCTCTGGTGACGAGTACGGTCTTACGAGTTGCGCCACTCGCCGCCTTCGTAGTCGACCAGGCGAGGGTGGATCAGGGTGTTGACGTCCACGTCGCGGTGGCGGAGGTCCTTACCGAAGACCGTGGCGGCGCGGAGCACGTCGGCGTCGAGAAAGCGTAGGTCGGGGGTGTCGGCGGCGAGCTTGAGCTCGGGTTCGGCTCCCGCCTGGGCCATCACGTAGCCCCAGTCGCCAAAGCTCGGCACGTCCACGTGGTAGGGGTTCGTGGCGAAGCCGGCCTCGCGGATGGTCTTCTCGATGCACCAGAACGACTTGGGCGCGAAGTACGGCGAACCTGACTGGACCACCATGCGGCCGTGGGGAGCGAGGATGCGCTTGACCAGGCCGTAGAACTCGACGGAGTAGAGCTTCGCGGTGGCGACGTCGTCGGGGTCGGGCATGTCGACGATGATCGAGTCGTAGCGTTCGGTCCGGCCGCGGAGCCAGGAGAACGCGTCGGCGGTGACGGTGCGGACCCTCGGGTCGTCGAAGGCCCGCTGGTTGAGATCGGCGATCTCCCGGTGGGTGCGGGCCAGGCGGATCATCTCCGGGTCCAGCTCCACCAGGGTCGCGCTGCGGACGTCCTTGTAGCGCAGCACCTCGCGCAGGGCCAGGCCGTCGCCGCCGCCCAGGATGAGCACCTTGCCGCGGGCGGCGGAGAGGGCCGGGTGAACGAGGCTCTCGTGGTAGCGGTATTCGTCCACGGACGAGAACTGCAGGTCGCCGTTCAGGAAGAGACGCAGGTCGGGCCTTCCCGAGAGTCCGAGTCTGCGGGTGAGGACGATCTCCTGGTAGGGCGTCCGTTTGGAGAGGGTGATCGGGTCGCGGTAGAGCGCCTGGCGGGCGGAGACCTCGAAGCCGTCGGCCAGCACGTAGGTGCCGCCGAGGACCAGCAGGACGGCGGCCATGCCCGTCCACAGGCCGGTACGGGCGGCGCGGCCGACCTGGCGGCGGAAGAGCCACAGGACGACGGCCATGCCCGCGACCGCGTTCACCACGCCGACCAGGAGCGCGCCCTTGATGTGCCCGAACGCGGGGAGGAGGACGAACGGGAAGGCCAGGCCGCCGATCAGCGCGCCCACGTAGTCGGCGGCGAACAGGTCGGCCACCGCGCTGCCCGCGTCCTGCCGCCGGATGCGCTGGAGGAGCGTCATCAGGAGCGGGATCTCCGCGCCGATCAGAGCGCCGACGAGGAACGCGACCACGACGAGCGCGGGGACGTAGAGGTTGAGCCAGGCGAACGCCGCGTACAGCGCGAGAACCGAGAGGCCGCCCAGCAGAGCCAGCGCCGCCTCCACGATGGCGAACGCGGCGACGGGCCGGCTCTGCAGCGGCTTGGCGGCCAGCGAGCCGACGCCCATCGCGAAGACCATGACCGACAGCACGATCGACGCCTGCGTGACCGAGTTGCCGACCAGGTAGCTGCCGAGCGCCACCAGCGCCAGCTCGTACACCAGGCCGCAGGCGGCGCACGCGAAGACCGCCGCCAGGACCAGTGCCCTGGCGGCGCGCGCGGGCACCCGCAGTGTGGTCTCGTGCATCAAGGACCTCCCCCCGGCGCGGTCTCGCGGGCGTCAAAGACCTTCCCCCGGCGCGGTCCCGCGCGGTCCCCGGAGTTCAGGAAACGGCGCCCGCGACGATCGCGGCCACCGCGACGTCGGCGGCGGCGACGACCCATCCGGCCGGGTGGATCGCCGTGCCCTCGACCAGGGTCGCGCCCAGCTTGCCGGGCGTGCTCAGGTCGAGCAGGTAGAACGCGATGACCATCAGCACGATGCCGAGCAGCCCGAAGACCGTCGTGTCGATCAGACCCTGCCCGAGGTCGTCGTCGCTCGTCACGATCGCGGTGGTGACGATCGCGCCGACACCGAGCAGCTTGGCCGACAGCAGCAGCGCCGCGCCGCGGTTGCCCTCGTTCCAGATCTGGTGGCCGAGCCTGCCCGGCGTGGTCACCTCCACGACCAAGTAGCCCAGGGCCATCAGGGCGATGCCGAGCGCGCCGTACGCCAGCGTGGCCCCGGCCTCCTCCAGGACGTCGTTCATCCGAAGCTCCTCACTTGCCTGATCCGGGTCCGCCGCCGCGGAAGGATGCGGTGCCGTTGCGGTTCCAGCCCCTGGTGCCGGGGCTCGTCCAGTGGGTGCCGACGTACGAGTGGTAGCGCCGGTAGCCCGCGTCGGCGCCGTCGATCGTGATCCGGGTGCCCGCGCCGTCGGGCAGGACGCCGACGACCGTCTTGGGATACTGCAGGAAGATGCCGCCCTGCGGCGCCTCGGCGCTCACGGGAAGGCCGCGGCCGCCCGCGGAGCTCAGCGGGGCGGCGGACGCCGCCAGCGCGATCGAGTCCACCCGGTCGATCGGCTTGAACTTCTTGGCGATCTCGGACGCGACCTTCTGCGGGCTGCTTGACGAACGGTAGGTGTCGAGGCTCACCCGGCTGTACTTCTTGGCGATCCAGCCGGCCGGGTCACCGTCGCCCTTGACGAGGACGGCGATCAGGACGACCGCTCCGATCACCGCGGCGACCACGCCGCCGATCAGCCATTTACGGTTCACGATTCGCTCACCAGCCGGCTTCGGGTCATGACGATCTCCCGGGTCTGCGGATAGGCGTGCCAGGTGCGCCAGCCCAGCCCGTGCTGTTCGAGGGCGAGCGCGGTCACGGCGTAGGGGGAGCCGGGGAAGGTTCCGGTCAGGGCGTCGTCCCGCTCGGCGAGGCGCGCGCACAGGTCGTCGACGGCGGCGCCGAACGCCGCGTCGGCGTCGTGGGTGACGGTGGACGAGGCGAAGTCGTACGACCAGCCGGGCAGCGCCTCGTTCACCCGGCCCGGCAGCGGCCCCGGACGGCCCGGCAGGCACGCGACCGTCTCGCTCACCGGCCCGGCGAGCACCTGGTGGGACGCGCCGAGCAGGCGCAGCTCCACCGTGAGCCCGGCGCGTTCGGCCGTCAGCACGGCGAGGGCGTCGATCGCGGCGAGGCCGAGCGCGAACGACAGCTCGTCGGCGCGGGTGTCGGTGTACGCGGTACGGAGGGTCGCGAGCAAGGGATCAGCTGCCCGGATAGATGGTCAGGGTGCCGGTGGGCACACGTTCGCCGGTGCCGAGCTCCCACGGGCCGTCGCCGTAGCGCTCGAACGACAGGTAGCGCCCGCCGGGGCCTTCGTAGTCGACGTACTCGACCCGGCCGCTCTCACCCACGCCGGTGGTGCCCTCGCTGCCGTAGTCGGCGGTGCCGTGCTCGTCGCGCCGGTATTCGACGCCGTCCAGGACCAGGGTCTTGCGGTCGGGCGTCAGCTCACCGATCTCGTGTCCGGTCCACCACACGACCTCCAGGTCGGGGTCCTCCTCCACGGAGATCCAGACCTTCTGGTCGGCGGTGTCGGCGTCGAGGAGGTGTTCGCTCCAGGTGAAGCCGCCCTCGCGCAGGCGCAGCGAGCCGCGCACGAAGTAGCGCGCGCCGAGGTACTCGATCATGTCCCCGGCCTTGATCGTGCGCGGGTCGCCGCCGACCTCGTCCTCGGCGGCGAACGGATCGCGCGGCACGGCGGGCTCGGCGGCCCGCCCCGCGGCGCCGCCGGTGGCGCCTGCACGCCGGCGCAGCAGGACAACGATGATCACGACCAGCGCGACCAGAATGAGGGCCAGCAGGGCCGGCACGACCGCTCCGCTCACGCGACCTCCGTCATCGCTTCCAAAACGCCATGGACCAGCGGATCTTACCGACATCCCGCGCTTATGGACATGCCGATGTCCAACTGTGCGTCGCGGCCGGATCCGGCAGAGTGATCAACAAGCGGTCAGAGGCGGGCGGCGGCCTCGGCCACGCGCTCGTCGGTGGCGGTGAACGCGATGCGGACGTGCCGCGCTCCACCGGCTCCGTAGAACTCGCCGGGGCCGACGAGAATGCCGCGTTCGGCCAGGTAGGAGACGGTGTCCCAGCAGGCCTCGCCACGCGTGGCCCACAGGTAGAGCGAGGCCTCCGAATGGTCGATGCGGAAGCCGTGCCCCTCGAACGCCGCGCGCAGCACGGCACGGCGCCGGGCGTAGCGTTCGCGCTGCTCGTCCACGTGCGCGTCGTCGTCGAACGCGGCGATCATCGCGGCCTGGATCGGCGCGGGGACGATCATCCCGGCGTGCTTGCGCACCTCCAGCAGCCGCTTGACCAGCGCCGCGTCGCCCGCGACGAACCCCGCGCGGTAGCCGGCCATGTTGGAGCGCTTGGAGAGCGAGTTGAGGGCCAGCAGGCCCTGGTGCGAGCCCTCGCAGACGTCGGGGTGCAGGATCGAGACCGGCGGGTGGTCGGGCTCCCAGCCGAATTCCAGATAACACTCGTCGCTCACGACGATCGAGCCGCGCTCGCGCGCCCAGGCGACCACCTTGCGCAGGTGCTCGACGGGCAGGACCTTGCCGGTCGGGTTGGAGGGCGAGTTCACCCAGACGATCGTGGGCGCGGCCGGGCCGAGCGACAGCAGGCCGTCGGTGGCGACCGGCTCGGCCCCGGCCAGCCGGGCGCCGACGTCGTAGGTCGGGTACGCCAGCTCGGGAAAGACCACCTGGTCGCCCGCACCCGCGCCGAGCAGGGTCGGGAGCCACGCCACCAGCTCCTTGGTGCCGATCACGGGCAGCACCGCCGCCGGGTCGGCGCCGGTCACGCCGACGCGGCGGCGCAGCCAGCCCGCGATCGACTCGCGCAGCTCGGGGCGGCCGTAGGTCATGGGGTAGCCGGGCGCGTTCGCGGCGGCGGCCAGGGCCGCGCGGATCGGCTCGGGAGTCGGGTCGACCGGGGTGCCGACCGACAGGTCGACGACGCCGTCCGAATGGCGGCCGGCCAGCTCCTTGTACGGCTCCAGCCGATCCCACGGGAAGTCCGGCAGCGTGAACAAACCCACTCCTCCTCACACGGGCCCCGACGACTCAAGGCCGTGACCCCATCATCCACGAGGTCACGGCCTTGAGGTTACGCAACTGCTCCTCGGTCCCGAGCCGGTGGGACGTCGGTCAAACCCGGTCAGCCCCGGCGAGGGGCTCAGTCGTCCTGGGACTGCGGGGGCAGTGCCGCGACGATCGGGTGGTCCTTGTCGATCTTGCCGACCTTCGAGGCGCCGCCCGGGGAGCCCAGGTCGTCGAAGAACTCCACGTTGACCTTGTAGAAGTCCTTCCACTGCTCGGGGACGTCGTCCTCGTAGTAGATCGCCTCAACCGGGCAGACCGGCTCGCACGCACCGCAGTCGACGCACTCATCCGGGTGGATGTAGAGCTGACGCTTACCCTCGTAGATGCAGTCGACCGGGCACTCTTCGATGCAGGCCTTGTCGAGCAGATCCACACAGGGCTGCGCAATGACGTAGGTCACGTTCGTGACTCCTCTCGGGTTTCCCGGCCCCGCCGTTGGCCACGGCTCACCGCAAGCTCGCTGTGAATAGTATTGCCATCACGGCTCAGTCGATTCGACATGGGGGTCCTCACATGTCTGGCCGTTTCGCCGCCCGGCTGGTCGTCTCGATCTCAGTAGCAGACGTCGGTCAGCGGGTCTCGCTGCGACGCCGCCTGCCTACGGGAGAGTACAGCGACGTGGTGGGCGTCCTCGAATCCTGGTCCGGCGGTACGCTCCTGGTCCGCCGCCGTACCGGCGAGCTCGTCGAAGTGCCCGAAGAGATCGTCGTAGCGGGCAAGGTCGTACCCCCCGCCCCACCACCCCGCCGCCCCCGAGGCCCAGCCGCCAGCTAAGCAAGGCCACCAGCTAAGCCCGTCCATCAACCGAGCCCGGACGTCCGGTGAGTGCGGACGTTAGGTGAGTAGGGCCACGATTACGGCGCCTACGAAGGCCAGGGCCAGTGTGGTCTGCACCAGGTAGGCCACCACGATGCGGCCGAGCGCCGGGGTGTGCACCGGCACCGGGGCGCGGCCGCCACCGGGCATGCGCGTGAGCTCGTCCAGCCGTTCGCCGAAGCCCGGGCTGTGCATGACCAGGCCCGAACGCGGCGCGGCAAGGCTGATCCGCGCGCCGTCGCGTTCCTCCGCCTGGACGAGCCGGCC
Source organism: Actinomadura fulvescens (assembly GCF_039533225.1). NCBI lineage: Bacteria > Bacillati > Actinomycetota > Actinomycetes > Streptosporangiales > Thermomonosporaceae > Actinomadura > Actinomadura fulvescens. The sequence goes on from NZ_BAAATD010000005.1 coordinate 340,507, forward strand.
GAAGAGCGTCGGCACCACGACGAGCCGGACGACCCCTTCCCAGGCGACCTCGGCCTGCCGCCCGGCGAGGCGGTTGGTCAGGCCGTCGGGCCATGCCTCGGTGACGCCTCGGCGCAGGATCACCAGGTTGCGGGCCGCTACGGCCGTGGCGGCGAACCCGCTGAACAACGCGGTGGCCGAGGGCTCCACGACGCCGGCGAGCAGCAGTGCGGGCCCCGCCGCCAGCGCTGGGAACACGATGACCGGGCTGCGCCACCGCGGTCGCAGGCGCAGCACGGGTTCCGCGGAGGTACGGCCCATTCCCACCCCGATGATCGATTTGAGGCAATCCCAGGCAAAGGCTTGGCGATGACTGGGACGCCGCCGCTCGCCCCATGTTTCGCCACCCGTACCGCGCTTCACAAGGGTCCTGGGGGGTCGATATGGAACCAGCCGAAGCCGCGGTGGAGGCGGAGAACCTCGGCGTGCGCACGCACCGCGGATGGATCTATTCGGACGTCACGTTGCTGGCCTGTCCCGGCGACGTCGTCGCGGTGGCGGGCCCGGGCGGCAGCGGCCGTACGTCGCTGCTGCTCACCGTCGCGGGCCGGATGCGGCCATCCGCGGGGTCGCTGCGCGTCTGCGGCCTGCCGCTCCCCCGTTCGGCGGCCAAGGTACGCGCGAAGGCGGCGGTGGCGCGGCTCACCGGCGCCGCCGAGCTGGAACCCGAGCTGCGCGTACGCGACCACGTCCGGGAACGGCGGCTCACGAGCGGCGGCCCCGGGTCGTCCGACGCGTTCGGGCAAGCCTGCGAGGCCATCCGCGCCGACCTGCCAGCCAAGGAGCTCGTCGGTGACCTCCACCCCGCCGACGCCACCCGCCTCGCGCTCGCCCTGGCCCTCATGGAGCGGCCCGAGGTGCTGGTGCTGGACGACCTCGACGACGGGGCCGACGGCGCCGACCAGCAGGAGCTGTGGAAGGCCGTCCGCCGCGCGGCCGACACCGGGGTGACCGTCCTCGCGACCACCACGGAACCCTCCCCGGCCGAGGGCCTCGCGGACGTCCACGTGTCCCTCGGGGGGAACTGATGCGCGCTCTCCGGCTCGCCGCGTATGAGCTGCTTCGCTTCCGGACGCCCATCCAGCGGGCGGGGCTGGCGTTCCTGCTGGTCGTGCCGCTGCTGTACGGCGGGATCTACCTGTGGTCCAACTGGGATCCGTACGGCAGGCTCGACCGCGTCCCGGTGGCCGTGGTGAACGATGACCGGCCCGTACGGGTCGAGGGCCGCACGGTGGACGCCGGTGGTGATCTCGTCGCGCAGCTCAGGAAGGAACCGCTGCTCGGCTGGCACTTCACCGGCGGGCGGGAGGCGGCCGACGGGCTCAAGGAGGGCCGCTACTACGCGGTGATCACGGTGCCGGGCGACTTCAGCGCCAAGCTCGCCAGCGGCGCGACCGGCACTCCGCGGCAGGCCGCGATGGAGATCCGCCTGGACGACGCCAACAACTTCCTCGTCGGGATCATGGCCAAGACCGTGCAGTCGGAACTGGAACGCCAGGTCGCGGCCGCCGCCGTGGCCGTGTACTTCCAGACGGCGTTCGCCAAGCTGGGCCAGTTGCACGACGGTCTGGACAAGGCGGCCGGAGGTGCGAGGGAGCTCGACGACGGTCTCGGCCAGGCCAAGGACGGCAGTGGCCAGCTCGTACAAGGTCTCGGTGCAGCGCAGGAGGGTACCGCCGCCCTGGCATCCGGTATCGCCACGGCCAAGGACGGCACTGGCGAGCTCGTCGCAGGGCTAGGCAGCGCCAAAACCGGCAGCTCGGCGCTCGCCGAAGGCCTGGGCAAGGCCAAGACCGGCACCGACGAACTCGTCGCAGGGCTCGGCAAGCTCAAGGCCGGCACCGCCGAGCTTTCGCCCGGCGCGGCCCAGCTGTCCCAGGGCGTCCACCGGCTGACCACGGAGGCCGTGCCGGTCGCGGAAGGCTTGTCGGCAGCGCTGCCCCGGCTGGCGAACGCCGCGGTCGCCCTCTCCGGCAACGCCGCCGACCTGACGGGGATCGCCGCCTCCCTCTCGGCCCGGATCGCGGCGATCACCACGTCCATCGACGCCTGGCTGCACTCGATCGTCCGGAAGTATCCCCTGATCGGGCGGAGCCCGCAGTTCGCCGAGCTGCGGAAGTCGATCACGAGGCTCGACGGCACGATCGCGCGCAGGCTGAAGGCGCTGGCCGCGGCGTTCCCAGTGATCAGGTGGGAGCCCGGCCACACCGCGGTGGTCAAGGGCGCCGAACGCGCGGACGCGACCCTCGTGAGCCGGTTGCACCGGCTTGAGGACAAACATCCGCGGCTCAAGCGCGATCCCGTCTGGACGGCCATCCTCAAGCTCGCCGACGACATCGCCGCACGTGCCCAGAAGATCGCCAGGAAGGCGGCGCGGATCAACGCGGTCACCCGGACGGTCGCCGGTGAGGCCCGCACGTTCAGGAAGAAGGTCCCGGCCCTGCGGCACGAACTCGGCAAAGCGGTCGCCGGGCTGAAGGCGCTCGACCGGGGCGGTGCCAAGGTCGCCGCCGGAGCCCGTGCCGTCGACCAGGGCGCCGGGGCCGCGCTGGCCGGGGCGACCGCGCTCGACAAGGGCGCCGCCGCGGCGGCCACCGGCATGAACGAACTCGACGACGGCATCGGCGCGGCGCTGACGGGAGCGACCGCGCTGGACCAGGGCGAGGCCGAGCTGCTCGACGGCGCGAACGAGCTGAACCAGGGCAGCGGCGAGCTCCTCTCCGGGGCCCGCGCTCTCGACGAGGGCAACACACGGCTCAAGTCCGGGGCGCACGAGCTCGCCTCCGGCCTCGAATCCGCCGAAGGGCAGGTCCCCGTCATCGACCCGGACGACCAGGAGCCGTTCGCCAGGACTCTGGCGCAGCCGGTGGACGTCACGACGACCAACGCCCATCCCGCCGGGAAGTACGGTCGCGGCCTAGCGCCGTTCTTCATCGCGATCGCGCTGTGGGTCTTCGGGATCGTCGCGTTCCTGCTGCTGCGCCCGGTGTCCGGCCGCATTCTGGCGAGCCGCGTCAGCGCGGCCACGGTCGCCTTCGCCGCCTGGCTGCCCGTGGTGTTCATGGGGCTGCTCGCGGCGCTCGTGCTCTTCGCCGTGCTCACGTTCGGACTCGGTCTGAGACCGGTGAACGCGGGCGCGACCGTGGGCCTGATGGCGCTCGGCGTAGCGTGCTTCAGCGCGATCGTGCACGTGCTACGCCTGGCGTTCGGCGCGGTAGGGGACGCATTGGCGCTCGCCCTGCTGATCCTGCAGTTGGTGTCATGCGGTGGTCTCTATCCGGTGGAAACCCTGCCCCAGCCGTTCCGCGCCATCCACGACGTCATCCCGATGACCTATCTCGTGGCTCCGTTGCGCGCGACGATATCCGGTGGCCAGCCGTCCCACGTATGGCGCGACGCGGGCATCCTGGCAGCCTACCTGGCAGTCGCGCTGGTCCTACTGGTCGTCGTCATCCGAGCACAGCGCCGCTGGACGATGGCGAGGCTCAAACCCGAACTGGAACTATGACGGGCCTTAGCCGAGAACGGGCTCAGCCAGCAACGGCCTGAGCCAGGCCAGGCTTAGCGGACGACAGGCTCTAGCCGGAACGGCTCGGCCAACAACGGGCTTGGCCAGGAACTGGCTGAGCCGGGAACTGGCTGAGCCGGGAACTGGCTGAGCCGGATCAGGCTTAGCTGGCAACGGGCTCGGCCAGCAACGGGGCTGAGCCAGCAACGGACCTGAGCCGGAAACGGGCTGAGCCGAAATGACCCGGTCAGCATCGGGCTTGGCCGGGAACGGCCCGATCAGCAACGGGCTTAGCCAGCACCGGCTCAGCCAGGAACGGGCTGAGCGGACGACGGGCTTGGCCGGGACGGGCTCAGCCGGGGACGGGTGGGGTGGGGCCCGGTATCCATGACGGTGGGAGGGATGGCGTGCCGCTGGGCGTGCCGCTCGGGACGCCACTGGGCACGCCGCTTGGGGCATGGCTCGGTACGCCGCTCTGCGGGCCGCTTGGAGCGCCGCTGGACGGGCCGCTGGGGGTGCCGCTGGGTGTGAGCGGTCTGCTGGGCTTCGGCTTGGGTTTGGGTCGTTCGGCCTGAAGGTACTGGTGGCCGGGCCGGAGCTTCTGCCCTCGGAAGAGCTGGGACACCGTCACGAACGTGAATCCGCGGCGTTTGAGGTTCGACAACACTTGCGGAATCGCGTCCACGGTCTCTTTGTGGATGTCGTGATAGAGCACGATGCCGCCGGACCTGGGCTCGCGCGTTCCGATGCGGACGTTCGTACTGACGCTGTGGTGCTGCCAGTCCAGCGAGTCGACGCTCCACATGATCTGGGGCATCGCCACGGCACGGCCCACGCGTTCGTCGGTCGAACCGTACGGCGGCCGGAACATCGTTGGCCTGACTCCGGACGCCGCTTGGATGGCCTTGTTGGTGCGCTCGACCTCCCAACGCACGGCGCTCGACGACAGCCCCGTCAGGTCGGGATGTGACCAGCTGTGGTTGGCGACCTCATGACCCTCCTGGACCATGCGCTTCAGCAACGCTTCGTTCCCCTGGATGTTTTGGCCCAGCATGAAGAACGTGGCGTCCGCCCCGGCGTTCTTGAGGTCGTCCAGGAGCTGCGGGGTGTGTTCGCCGGGTCCGTCGTCGAACGTCAACGCCACGCACTTGGCCTTCACGCAGTCGACCGCGGGTGACGGCGACGGCGATGGCGCCACCGACTTGATCGCCGCCTGCTGCCGGGCCTTCTGCGCTTCCCGGCCGTGGCTCTGCGGACACGCGGACGCGCCCAGCATCACCCCGATCGCGACAAGAACAACGGAATAACTGCTTCGCACCACGTACCCCCGAACGTGTTTCCCCGTGGGGCTGAATACCCTCCGTCGCTTCTCGTCACACACATCCGCAAAAGGCGTTCCGCACCCGCAGGGGCGAAACGACCCAGGGCCGGGCGCGAAGCCGCCCGACCCTGTTCGTTCAGCGCAGCGGCCAGTCGGGCACCTCTGGCGGAAGGTCGGTGCTGACCCTCATCGGGAACTTCGCTGGGCGCTTCTCCAGGAACGACGTCACGCCCTCGTTCGCGTCAGGGGCGCCGCCTAGCGCTGCCATAAGACGGGAGTCGGCGGCGTGGGCGTCCCACGGCGACGAGGCCGACAATCCCGACCACATGAGGCGCCGGATAGTCGCCACTGACACGGCCGAGGTGTTGTCTGCGATTTCCCGGGCGAGTTCGTAGGCCGCCGGGAGCAGTTCGTCCGGCGCGTACAGCCGCGACACGAGGCCACCGTTCAGTGCCTCCCGGGCGTCGAACACGCGCCCCGTCGCGGCCCACTCCATCGCCTGCGCGATGCCGACCAGGCGCGGCAGGAACCAGCTGGACGCCGCCTCGGTGACGATGCCGCGCCGCGCGAAGACGAAGCCGAACTTGGCCTTCTCACTCGCCAGCCGGACGTCCATGGGCAGCGTCATCGTGACGCCCACGCCGACCGCCGCGCCGTTGAACGCGCCGATGACCGGCTTGAGGCAGCGCGCGATCCGCAGCGCGACCGTGCCGCCGCCGTCGCGGGGCGTACCGTCCTCCAGGACGTCGTCCTCCCCGGCGAACATGTCCTGCGACTTGTCCTTGTTGAACGTGTCCCCACCGCCCCCGAGATCGGCGCCGGCGCAGAACGCCTTACCCTCCCCGGTGACGACCACGACCCGCACGTCGTCGTCCGCGTCGATCCGGTCGAACGCGTCGAGCATCTCCGCGCGCATCACGTAGGTGTAGGCGTTCATCCGGTGTGGCCGGTTCAGGGTGATCGTGGCGATCCCGTCCTGAACCCCGTACTCGATCTCGGTGTACGACACCCTGCGACCCCTCTCGCGCCAACGTTTAGAACGGCATTCTAGGAAAGGCCGTACACCGCTCTCCCGGCGGGTCGGCGGGGCGGACGCGGTGCCAGGTCAGGACGTGGCGGCGGGGAACAGCCGTCCCAGGACCTCACGGCGCCAGTCGTCCAGGGAGCCCTCGAAACCGTGCGGCGGCAACGGGATCAGCTCGCCGTTCTCGACCTTCAGCTGGATCGCGACTCCCGGCGCCAGCTCCACCTGCTCGGGCACGTCCTTGCCACGGGCGGCCAGCCGCTGCGCCAGGGCGCCGATCACCTGGGCCCAGCCCTGGCCGAGATAGGGCGGCAGCGCCACGACACGGATCTCCGGCAGACCGCCCGCCGCCAGACCGTGCGTACGCAGCATCAGCCCGTCGTCACGCTCAATGCCCGCTACCCGTACCTCTTCGCCCATATCGGTGACACTACGCCGGGCCGTGTTTCGGCTCGTCCTCGGGTTGACCTGCGTGATCCACATCACCGGTGAACGGCCTGGATCGGCAAGGCCGGGCGGTCCCGACGCTTTGTCGGATAAATTACGACAGTGAATTGGGCCGTGACGACGTACGACTCCGCGTTCGGGTACGTGTCCGCGCACGGCGCCCCGCTGGTCGACCTGCTCGATCCCCAGCCAGGGGAACGGGTCATCGACCTCGGCTGCGGCACCGGCACGTTCACCGCGGAGATCGCCGAGCGAGGTGCCGAGGTGCTCGGCATCGACGGCTCCCTCGACATGGTGAACCAGGCCACCGCGCTCCACCCGGGCCTGTCGTTCGCCGTCGGTGACGCCCACGGCTTCACCACGAGCGAGGCGTTCGACGCGGTGGCCTCCAACGCCGCGCTGCACTGGATGACGCGTGACCCCGACGCGGTGATCGCCAGCGTGCACGCCGCCCTCCGCCCCGGCGGCCGCTTCGTCGCCGAGATGGGCGGCGCCGGCAACTGCGCCGAGCTGATCGCCGCGATGCAGACCGCCTGGCGGGTCTTCGGCCTAGGCGAGCCCGAACTACCCTGGTACTTCCCGAGCCCCGCCGAGTACACGGCACGTCTCGAAGAGGGGGGATTCACCGTCCGTCTCCTCGAATACGCCGACCGCCCGACCCGCATGACGGAAGGGCCGAACGGCGCGGCCGACTGGGTGCGCGCGTACGCCGCGAACGCCTTGGCCGACGTGCCGCCCGAGCTCGTCGAGCCCCTCCTAGGCCGCATCAACGACCTCGCCGCCCCGGCACTGCGCCGCGAGTCCGGCTGGGTGGCCGACTACGTTCGCCTACGCTTCGCAGCCGTCCGCAAGCCGGATGGCAAGAACCCCCTAGACGTCTTGTGAGGCTGTACAACGCCCGCACGGGCCAGGTCGAAGACCTCCCCCGCGCCCTACGCATCCACATCTCATCCGGCACAAACCGGACCTTGGTGGTCACGGACCTGCTCCGCCGGGTGGCCCAACGCACGGGCCACCGCCCCGTAACCGTCACCCGCTCCGCCGCTCTCCCGGTCACCGATCTCGACCCGCCGGACGTCAACGTCCCCGACTTCGAGATCGCCGACCCGCCCGCTGACGCGATCCAGATCTCGTCAAGCCCCGGCGCCCACCTCGTCGTCGACGAGGGGCCCCACGAGTGGATCAACGACGTTCTGAACGATCCCCTGGCCGCCCGCCTGGCCTGGCTGCGCCTCCACCACCGCGCCAAGGACACGATCGAAGCACCGGACGTCTTCAGGGCCGAGGGCGAGCTCGGCACCTGGCGCGCCCTGGTCGCCGAATGGGCGACCACTTCCGGCCGCCCGATCAACCGGGCATACGTCTCCGAAGCCGAAGCCGCCCTCTCGGACGACCTGGACAGCCCCACCGCCCTCGCCGTCCTCGACCGCCTGATCGCCGACCCGGACCTCGAACCCGGCGCCAAACTGGAAACGGTCATTCACCTCGACCTGCTCCTGGCACTCGACCTGGTACGCGACATAGGCCGCGCCTGACACTCAATCGCGTCTGACGGATACCGCAGGTAAAACCCACGCGAAGCCATGGCGAACAAGCAGATCCGGACGTATCCCTGACCGCCCTTCCGCCTCCCTCACCGATCGCTAGCGTGCTGCCGGGCTATCGAGGAGGGGTGAATGAAGAGTGCACCGCTACTCCCGTTCATGCTGCTCCTAACGGCGTGCAGCGCGCCCGCAGGAGCGACCGGCGCGTTCCAGCCAAACGGCACCTACGCAACCCGCCCCACCCCCAGCCCACCGGAGAGCCGCGCCGCCCTAGAACGCGCCGCCCTCACGTCCTACCGCCACTTCCATAAGGCGTTCGAGCGCGCCCTGGAGACCAACGACCCGACAGGCCTCGCCGCCGTCACCACCGGCCCACAGGCCCGCCACCTCCACAAGGTGATCCGGGCCAACCGCCGCGCCGGGATAATCCAGCGCAGCCACGCGGTCCCTCACCCCCGCCTAATGGCCCTCAAGCCGCCTATAGCCCAGATAGTCGACTGCGTCACGACGTCCGGCCTCTGGACGTACCGAGCCCGCTCAGGCACCCGCGTAGGCAACCCGCCCAAGCCGCAGCGCACCCTCATCTACGCAACCCTCCACCAAACCGGAACCACCTGGAAAGTAACCAAGATCACCCACCCCCGGGCCCCCAAGTGCTAACCCCCGCCCCGCGACCCCCGTTGGAAGCAAAGCCACAGGCACTCCGGCCCCTGTCACCGACCACAACCCGCACCCCGCCACCGCACCAGTCGCCGCCAAGAGCCCTCCGAACGCGGAGAAAGGCACCCCCTAAGCCCCCAGCTCCGCCTCACGACACCGCCAGCCCACCATCGCCCCAGACCGCCGGGTCGCGATCCGCATGGCTCACCGAACGCACGAACGCCGCCCAACCCCCCAAACATCCGCAGCCAGCGGTCATCCCCCCGATAAACGCCATCCAGCGCCCCAAGCCCGCCGCCACACAGCGCACCACGCCCGCCGCCCTCGCCGTACGGCGCACCACGTTCACCGCCCTCGCCGTACGGCGCACCACGCCCGCCGTCATCGCCACACGGCCCTCCACGCCCGCCGTACGGCGCACCACGCCCGCCGCACGGCGCTCCAAGCTCGCCGCCCCCACCGCACGGCGCACCACGCCCGCCGCCCCCACCGCACGGCGCACCACGCCCGCCGTATGGCGCCCCAAGCCCGCCGTCCTCGCCGTACGGCGCGCCACGTTCACCGCCCTCGTCGTATGGCGCTCCACGCTCACCTTCGCCGTGCGGTGGGCCGTCCTTCTCGTCGCCATCGTCGCAACGACGCTCGGCGTGGCCGCGCCAGTCGCCGCAGATGCCAATTGTGGCCGTCCGGGTGGCGGAGGGTGGCTCTGTTCCATCGCCGCTGGCAACAACCACACGTCGCCTCACGGCGGAGGCGGGGGCGGTAGCCCCAGCAGCGGAGGTCCCTCGATTGAGGTGCAGCCGATGTGCGCGCCCACGGGCGGTGCCGACCACTGCATAACGCTCCCTGAGACTCCACGTGCGAGCACGGCGGACGTCGCGCAGATGGCCATGGACGCCATTGCCCTGCCCGCTCCCAGGCCCCACACGAGCCCTAGAGGCCGTACGTGGGTCGCCCTCCGTACGTTCCTCTGGATTGACCGGAACGCTTGGCGGCCTCGCCACGCGAGCGTGGCGGTAGACGGACAGACTGTCAGCATCACCGGACGACCGACTCACGTCGTCTGGGACATGGGCGAGGCGACACTCACCTGCCAGGGCCCCGGTGTCCCCCACCGAGACGTGTGCTCCTACAGCTACCGCCGAGCGGCGTCTCACCAGGTCAGTGTCACCGTCTACTACTCAGTCACGTGGACTTGCGCGGGTGCCTGTGACACGCCGGGTGGGACGTTCGGCCCGCTTCCGGCTACCACGGCCCTCCGTCTGGTGATCGGTGAGATCCAGACCTCGACACGCTGATCGACCGGATCTGGCCGGAACCACTCCCGTATTTTCGGACAAACAGCCCCATCCGCCACCAGCGAGACATGCACCACTAAATAAGGTTCTTGACTCGTACCCCCCGATACCGTTAGCTCTTTCGCTCGGAACCTCCCTCAAACAAGCTCCTTACGGAAGGCAGCAGGTTGCGTCTTTCATCCCCTCGAATTCTCATCGCCGGCGCCTCGGTGGTCGCCTTGGCGGCCGCCGGTGGCGTGGCCGTCGCCTCCACCGGCGACGCCCCGGCCAAGCAGGCGACCAAGGTGGCCGCCAAGGCCGACCCCAACCTCCAACTCGTCACCTACACGCCGAAGGAGTCCGAGAAGGCCGTCAAGGCCTACTGGACCGCGGCCCGGGTCAAGTCGGCCAAGCCGGTCAAGACCATCAGCATCGACGCCGCGCCGGTCGCCGAGTCTCAGGCATCCGCGCTGAGCGCCGGCCCGTCCATCGAAGGCGCCCCGACCGAGCCTGAGGTCAAGGGCAAGGCCGGTAACGCCTCCGCGCAGGGTCTGGCCTCCACCCAGGCCGTCGTCGAGAACCGCGTCTGGCGCAAGCACGGCACCGCGCCGGCCCGTACGCTCGGCAAGCTCTACTTCGACGTGCCGGGCGGCCGCGGCAGCTGTAGCGCCACCGTCATCACGGCCAAGAACAAGCGGACCCTCTGGACCGCGGGCCACTGCGTCCACGGTGGCAAGGGCAGGGGCTTCTTCAGGAACTTCGCCTTCTTCCCGGACTTCCCGGCCAAGAGGACCGCCTGGGCCGTCAACCGCATCGTGACGCTCCAGGGCTGGAGCAAGCGCTCCGACCCGCGCTACGACATCGCCGCGCTCGTCATGAAGCGCAAGATCCAGTCCTCCACCGGTAGCCAGGGCTACAGCTTCGGCTACAAGAAGCGCAGCTACTTCATGTGGAGCTTCGGCTACCCGGCCAACCGCATCCCGGGCTTCAAGCGCTACGCGAACCCCAACCTGCTCCGCTACTGCAACGGTAAGACCTTCGGGGTCAACTACGGCGGTGGCCACGTCGCTCTCGGCATGAACTGCACCATGGGCCAGGGCTCCAGTGGCGGCCCCTGGATCTACGGTCTCAACCGCAAGGGCTACGGCCGCATCGCAGCCATCAACAGCATGCACGCGAACCGCACGAAGGCCATGTACTCCCCGTACCACGGCTCCGCCGCGGTCGCGGTCTACAAGGCAGCCTCCAGGTAAGTCCTAGCACCACCAAAGAACGCCCCCGCCAATTCCGGCGGGGGCGTTCCCCTTTCTACGACACCGCACAGAAACTCAGGGCGGGTTGAGTGAGCCTTTTCACCGGGTCCGCTTCCACTCACTCTGGTAGTTGAGACCACATATTCGAAAGTATGACATCGCCGCCATCAACAGCATGCACAGCCTACGTACCAATGACATGTACTCGCCCTACCACGGCGCTGCCGCGGCGGCCGTGTACAAGAAGGCCGTCTCCTTCAAGTAACCCCAGCACCACAAAGAACGCCCCGCCGAACCGCCGGGAGGGGTTCTGCCATGCACGCGGCCCGATGCCTGACGCCGCACCTGGCCATAACCAGACCGGTGCGGCTGAGCCACTCCCACCGCGGTCGAGTAGGTCGATGCTGGAGCGTGCCCCGGCGAATCTCGTAGCAGCTGCATAGCCTCAGCGCTCTCCCAGAAGGTGGACGCGTCCAAGCCGGGCTGGAAGACGAGGAAACCTGGATACTCGGATGGCACCGGAAGAGCTTTTGTACGACTCCGGAGAAGAGAGCCCACTCCGCTTGACCCGCGCCCAGTCTATTTGTGGCGGAGGCCCAACCGGTGCACCTTTCAGACGCCCGAGGTCAACAAATGTCTGCCATACAGAAGCGTTCTGCCTTCCGATTGAGAGGAATTGGTCGAAATAGAGCACAGGAAAGCTGTCCGGTTCTCCTCCTCGAAGCCCTCAGTCGAATATCATAGGGCCACAGATTTGCCATCTTTCAATAGATCTCGGCTAGAGGTATGGCAAAGACAAAACAGCTGTCCTACCGCAACGATGTCACCCAATGAAAAGCTGAATCACTGATAGCACAAGGACAAACAACCCCACCCCAACGAAGATCGCCCCGTGCACCCGAATGAACTTCGCAGGATCCACTCCGCCATCACTCTGGTTTCGGCCAAACCGTGGCTGCCCTGCAGCCCACCGCTCAGCACTGCCTTTGATATTGAACAGGAAAGGCGCTCCAATGGCGAAGAGGACGAGCCCTACAAGGAATGTCATGCCCAGCAACCCGACCTATTTGTTGTCTAGCGGATTTTGCAGGTTCCATGGATCTCTTATATCCCACATCTTTCCAGAATGCATCGAGCCTCCGAACCAGCCCCACCCCGCACCACCAGAGGCTCCGACCCAGCCCTTGCGAGAGCCGTCCGCACTCTCCGGCGTTCCCATGATGCACCCACCATACTGGGCGAAGCCACACGCCTGTCCATAGAACGGCCCCTGGTCGTCAGGCCTTCGCGACGTCCATTGGCCAGATATGCTGGCCCCAAAATTCGGCCTGAAGTTCTTGAAACTCAGCCCTGCACCACCATAACTCAACCAGAACTGGCCGTCCTGGAAAGTGATTCCCACACACACGATAAAGCAGGAGGTCGCGGAGGCCCCGAGGTGACCGATCCCATAATCGACCACGTCTGAGACAGCCTTTCCGAGCCGTCGCCCTAGTTCACACATCGGCATCTGCGGCGAGTTGAAGCATCCACCCGCGTCCATATTCGGAGGGCTGAACTCTGGAAACTGAAGCTTGGGCTTGCCGATGCCTTCGCCCGGCTGAGAGGGGGTGTTGGGGGAGTCGTTGCTGCCAGCTGAGAGGCATTTCATGGTGGAGCAGTCATTGACGGCGCCTGGGATGACCTCGGGCGCAGAGCGGGCAACTCTTGAGACAGGTTGGGTCACCGGGCCGTTGGCTTCTACCGCTTTACGGCGAATGTCTCGCTGCTGAGCCGAAGTGTCCTTGACGACGTTCTTGGTGCCGCCGGTGACTGGCGCCGGCTTGCGGGGACCGTCGGGGAATCGCTGCCTCGAGTCAGGGTAGTAAGGCTTCTTCGGTGGTCGCGGGACCGGGTTCTTCTGCGCTTTGCGTTCCTGTCGCTTCTTCGCAGCTTCGGTCTTTCTACGCTTCCTCTCCCTTTCGCGGCGTTCTTGCTCTTCGGGAGATATTCCTCCTCCACCACCGCCACCACCAGAGCCGCCGTTCGAGCCGCCGCCTCCGCTGCCACCGGGCCGGCGGAGATCGTCAGGTGAGCCTCCACGGCAGGGGCGTCCCATGACGGTGGCAGTGCCAGGGTACGACACCGGCATGAAGCATGGTGGTTCGTAGCCACATGGGTGAAAACCCCGGTCCTGGTCCCAGCAGAATTGGTTCCAGCAGTCGCCGACAAAGCCAACCGCGCCAGATCCGCCGCCACCCGGACATGACGCATGCCCGGAGGGGTCGACTCGATCGAGAGGGCTGGCGTTGGCGTAGGTGTAGCGGTTGGCGTTGATGGAGTTCGGTGTTGGGCTGAGATCCCAGTCGTCGCGGCTGTTGAACGTGCCGGTCGTTGGGGTGTACCAGCGTGCCCCCATGTTGACTTGACTGGTGGTGGGGTCTGTCCAGTCGCCTTGGTAGCCGATGCTGGATCTGTTGCCACTGGTCGCGGTGGGCTGGCCGAAGGGGTCGTAGGCGGTGGAATCAGTGAGGGAGTTGAGCGGTCCGTCGGGGGCGAATCCGCCGACGATGTCGCCGTGCGCGTTCGAGACCGTGAGTCGCTTGGTTGTGCCTTGTGCGGTCCCTAGGAGGGCGTGGGAAGGGCCGCGGCTGAAGCTGGTGGTGCCATCGGCTACGGGTTCGTCGTCGAGGCCGTTGTAGCTGAAGGTGGCGCCGTTGCGGCTCGCGAGGCGGTCCAGGCCGTCGTAGGTGTAGTCGATATTGCCGGCTCTGGTCTGGCGGTCGAAGGCGTCGAAATCGAAGGTCTCGGTAGTACCGGCGTTCGTGGTAGTCGCCAGCGTGCCACGCGGAGTGTAGGTGTAGGTGCTGTTGCCGTCAGTGAGGCGTCGGTTACGTTCGTCGAAGGTCGCTGTGGTGTCGCCCGGCTTGGTTCGGTTACCTGAGTCGTCCCATTCGTAGTTGGTCGTCGAGCCGTTGTACTTCCACGATGTCAGGCGGCCGGCGTGGTCGTAGTCGTAGGTGTTGTCGCCGGAACCTGCCTGACCCGTTGTGGTCTTGCTCGTGGTGTGGTCGTTGTCGTCGTAGCCATAGGTCGTGGACGCGACGACTGTGTCGGTGCCGTTCTTGAGAGTGTCAGTGCGGGCGCGGCCCAGATCGTCGAAGTCGACGGTGCGGACGCGCCCCGCGCCGTAGTCGATCTTGTTGGCTTGTCCGGCGGGGTTGTATCCCAAGGTCTGCGTGGTGTTCGTTATCCCGTCGCGAACAGTGCTCAGTCGGCCGTTGCTGTAGCCGAACGTCGATGTGCCGGCGGCGTCCGAGCGGGTGATCGGCTGGCCGTCAGTGTTGTAGTTCCAGCCTGCTTGACCTGAGGGACCCTCGGCCGACAGCAGCTGTCCTCGGTCGTTGTAGCTGTAGACGTTGGTGTCCGAGCCCGCGTTGACCTTGATGAGTCGTCCGGCCGCGTCGTATCCGAGCACGCGTTCGGCGGTCTGAGCACCGGTGCCCGTTTCGCGCGAAAGCCGATCGTTGGCGTCGAACGTGCGCTCACGGGTGACACCGCCTGGGGCGATGGTCTTTACCGCATTGCCGGCCTCGTCGTATGAGGTGGTCCAGGTGCGGTCGGCCGCGTTGGGATGAGCAGTGGTGGCAGGCTCGATGATCGATTCGCGCAGGCCGAGACTGTTGATCGTGTAGACCGTGGAATGGCGGCGACCGTCGGTGAATCGCGTGCGGTTGCCCGCGGCGTCATAACCGTACGTGGTCGTGGTGGACGCGCTCGCGCTGACAGGCTCCGTTTGCTTGGTGAGCTGGTCGAGTGCGTCATATTCGAATGTGGTCTTGCGTGTGAGCGCGTCTGTGGAGTCCTTGACGTTCCCAGCCAGGTCGTAGCTGAGCGTCCGCTTGCGTAGTTGGGTACCGTCCGGCTTGAGGTCCGCCTCGGTAACCAGTTGCCCGAGCGCGTTGAAGGCGAGCTTGTTGGTCCGCCCCAGCCCGTCGCTCGCGCGAACCCTTCGACCCTGGTCGTCGTAGCCGAAGTGAGTAGTCACATTGGCGGGATCGACGGTCTTGGTCAGGGCTCCCGCGGTGTCGTAGGTGTTGGTCGTGGTCGCGCCGCTCGGCGCGGTGGTGGTGAGCAGGTTGCCGACGTCGTCGTAGCCGTACCGGGTCGTGAGCGCGACAGCCGCCGGGCGACGTTCGATCTGGGTGCCGGTGATCGGACGGCCCAGTTTGTCGTAGGTCGCTTCGCTGCGGGCGCCGTTAGGGTCGACGACCGAGAGCAGTTCGCCCGTCCTGGTGTAGTCGTACTGCCACTGGACGCGATCATCGTTGGTCTTGTTGGGCGCGTCGACGACCTGGACACGTCCGAGCCGGTCGTAGCTGTACCGGGTCTCGTTCTGCCGCGGGTCCACGACCTTCGAGGTGCGGCCGAGCGGGTCGTAGTGCGTGACCGTGGTGGGTGTGAGCGGGGTGGTCGTCCCTGGTGGAGTGTAGGCCGGGCTGATCTCCTTGACCGGCTGACCGAGACGGTCGTACTCCGTGCGGCTGATGTTGCCCAGAGGATCCTTGATCTCTGTGGCCTCGTCGAAGGCGTTGTAGCCGGTCAGGGTCACCGGGCGGGTAGTCGCCGGTTGACCGCCGTTGCTTTCGGCCGAGACGGGAGGTGCGGTCACCCTGGTTTGGCGGCCGATCTCGTCGTTGACGTAGTTGGTGGTGAAAGCGGCCTTGTCAGCGCCGGTGACGTTGCCACGCGGGTCGGTCATTGAAATGCGCAGGTCCCGCTGGTCATAGGTGTAGCTGGTGACCCTCGGGGTGGTGCCGTCGGTACTGGTCTGTGTGGTGAGGCGACCGGGCAGGTCGTAGCCGAGGTCGACGGTCTCGGGTGTGGATGAGGTCGGCCAGCTCACGTTGGACGGGTTTCCGGTCCTGGAGACGCGGGTGACCTTGCCCCCGAGGTCGTACCTGAACGTGGTGCGACGGTTCAGGCCAGTCGGATCGAGGGCCGTGGACTCAAGGCGGCCTACCTTGTCGTAGGTGTTATCCACGACGGTCTTGCCGTTGTTCGTGACCTGCTTGGTGGGATTTCCCGCGGCGTCGTACTCGACCTTGGAGAGGACGATGTTTCGCTTGGTGCCATCCGGATTGTCGAAATCCACCAGCGTCGCGCTCTTGGGCAGATCGTCCGGATAGTAGTCGTACTTGATCTGCCGGCCCATCGCGTCGGTGTCACTGTCGAGGCGGCCAGCGTAGTCGTAGGTGTACGAGCGAACGACCAGGCTATCGCCTGTGCTCGGCTCCCCTTCAGCGTCTCCGTCGAAGTCCCTGAGCCGCACCTGGGCGAGCATGTTGCGGGCCGTGTAGGCGTACTCGTATCTGTTGTCGTCCGCATCGACCATGGTCACGACGTTGCCGTAACGGTCCCGGTCATAGACGGTCTCGTGTCCGTAGGCGTCGATGACCCGTTCAAGCCGATTGTGATCGTCGTAGTCGTAGGTCGTGGTCCGCGGCTCTCCGCCGGCGACCGTGTCGCTGAGCTGGGTCTTGGTGACGTTGCCGTCCACGTCGTAGGTGTGATCGGTGCGTTGCTGCTGCTTGGCACCGGTCACGGCATTGGTGGTGGCGGGTGCGGTCTCGCTGGTGAGGTTGGACCAGTCGTCGTATCCGTAGCTCGTCACCACACCGGCCGGAACGCTGTCGGATATCTCGGTCCTGGTCTTGACTCGGCCTATCGCGTCATAGGTGTACGTGGTGGTGAGGCCGGACTGTTCCTTGACTTGCGCCACATCGCCGGCGCTGTTGTACCAGTACCTGGTGACGGCCCCCCGCGGGTCCGTGACGGTGCGGACGAGATGGGACGGCATGGTGCCACCCCCGATCGCGACCTCCGCGCCGTCTGTGTAGGTGTAGTTGGTCTGCCCACCGCCCTCTGGGTTCACCTGCGACAACAAATTGCCCGCCGATGTGTACGAGTACGTGGTCCTGTATCTGTTGTCGGTCACGCTGGACGAGCGGGCGTCACGGAACTCGATCGGCCGATCGTTGCGAGGGTCGCTCGGGTTCGTCACCGTGGGATAGGTGTGGTGTTCGGTGTTGCACACGCCTGTGGCGCGACAGGTGGTCCGGGACGTGATGTTGCCGCGCGAGTCGTAGCCCAGGAGGACCTTGTCCCCGTTCTCGTTTTCGATCTCCTTGAGAAAGCCCCGATCGTCGTAGACGAAGTTGCGGATGCCGACGTGATCGATGAAGTCGGGATCGTCACCGGGATTGCCCGGCAGAACGGTGCAAAGATCCGGGTCCTCGGGGTCAGGTGTCTGGCAGGTGTCCGTCGGGTCAGGAGTCGGCGTCTCTCGATCTTCAGACCGCATGCCGGTGCCCAGCGGAATGCCCACGCGGATCATTTGCCCCGTCAGCCCGTCTTGCTCATAGAGGTACGTGCGGTTGCCGGGGTCGCGGACCTCGATCGCACGACGGAGGTCGAACCTGCCTTCGCCGTCCTTGCCTCCGTACACCTGCGGAGGCCGGATCTTCCACGTGCCGCCGTTGTTGTCGGTGTACTCCGACACCCGGTCCCAGACGGTGTCGTACTCGACCTCTGCGGCGATCTTGCCGCTCGGGAGCGTCACCTTCGTCATCTGGTCAGTTGCCTGCGTCGCCTCTCGGTAGTGGGCGCTGACCTGGTCGGGTCCCAGTGGATGCTGATAGACCGCGACCTCGTCGATGGCGCCCCTGTAGAAGCGCCGGGAGCTGGTTCCCCAACCGGTCCATGATCCCGGGGTGCTGGCGTAGGCCGCCCCGATCTGATTGTGCGTCAGAGTGTGATGATTCGGGGTCTGTCCTGTGAGCGTGCCGACCGGTTGGCCGTCCAGGTAGAGAGTCTGGGTCGAGCCCATCGCGGAAAGGACCGCGTGGTGCCAGGTGCCATCGTTCACTCTGGTGGCCGAGGTGATCGGTGCGATCGCTCCCCCGCTCCAGAATTGACCGCGCAGCTTCCCGTCGGTGCCCGTGTACAGGACTGGGACACCGACTGTGGACGTCCCGTCCAGCGGCTTGTCCTGGTAACCCATGAGAGGACCGCCTGGGCCGGTGGGGTCGTTCTTGAACCACAGTTCCACGGCGATGTCACGGCTCTTCTTGACGGTTCCGGCCGGCAACGCGACCTGTGAAGAGGTGCCGTCGAACGTCGCGGCAGTGTCGGCGGACCCCGCCAGCGCGCCCGGCGCCTGGAGCGTCACGTTCTTGTAGGTACCGGCGTCGGCACCGAGATTGACTGAGATCTGGCTGCCGGCGCTCTCGGCCTCGTCCTCGTTCAGCCGCCAGTAGGACTCGGGCCTGGTGTCGAGAACGGTGCTCCGATAGTGCGAACCCGAACCGTACTCGTAGACGGTGCAGCGATTGCCCGGCGCGCACACTTTGGCCAGCCGGTTCCCCTCGTACGTGTACGACCAGGTCAGGGCCTTGCCGTCGACCGGGTTCGTGGCGACGGTGGCCACTCTCGTACCGGACCAGGTGAACGTGAGTGAACGTCCACCCGCTGCGGTCGCCTTCGACAGGTTGCCGTTGAGGTCATAGGTGAGTGTGATCGTGTGGCCGCCCGCGTCCGATATCTTGATCAGCCGCTTGTTGGAGAACTCAAAGATGTTCCCGTCCTTGTCGACGAGCTTTCCCTGGCCCCCGTCGAGCGTCAGTGTCGCCTGCCGGCCTTGCGGGGGCGAGTAGGTGCCGTCCGGATTCCGGCCGTACCGCACCTGCTGGCCATCCGGATAGCCGACCACGACATTGCCGGATCCGTCATTGTCCTCGATCAGCCGCATGTCGAACTGCGTCGACCAGCCCGCTCCGAAAGGCGAATCCCGACGTGGGTCCAGGCTGTTGTAGGTGCGCTCCAACGCGAGCGATGGGCCCACAGTTGCCACCGACGCATCCGCCGCCGAGACGGTGAAATTGCCGACCACCGGGTCGAACGCACGGTCCTGCGCCTCACTGAGCCGGGATGTGATCTCCGGTTGCGGCACCGAGGTCTGGAACATCACGAACGGCGACCAGGTCGTGGTCCCGGCGTCCTTGACCCCCACCTGCCATTGATAAGTCCTGCTCCACGACAACTTCCCGGCCGGCACGGCCCAGGCATGCGTGGACACGTCGCCGGAACTGATGCAGTTGGCCGGAGGTCCGGACCCGGTCTTCTCACAGACCTTGAACTCGTACTTCAGTTGCTGTCCGGGCGGCGCGTCGATGTCCACCGCCTTGGCCCAAAGCTGCGGGCTCAGTGTCGGCGTCTGGTAGCCGTCCAGCGGGTAGAGCTCCTGGACGACCGGGGCCAGGTTGATGACCCTCAAGATCAGCCGGATCGGCGGGACGTACGCGTCCGTGAAGACCTTGCCTCCGGTGCGCACCATGGTGAAGTCGAGTGAATACGTTCCCACCGGCAATGGTTTGATTTCGGCGTCGAGATTCACCCTCTGCCCATAGGCCACGTTGGTGGTAAGGTTCGCCGACCGCTGCTGGACGACCAGCTTGCCCTTGCTGTTGTAGGCGCGGTACGCCAGATAGTAGGTGCCCGGCGTCCAATTCTCGGCGCCCATGTTGGTCACGCTGATCTTGATCTTTCCCGCCTGGTTCTGCATGACGGGCGGAGTGGGCACCGGCTTGGTGATCGCGTACTTGGCGTTGTACGGGGTGTGCGTCACGAACAGCGTGGGCGGATTCGCCGTGTCATGCCCGGTGAACTTCTTGTAGCCCGAGTCGTCGGAGCTCGCGTCCCGCACCGACAGACCGAGGTTGTTGTTCTGGGGGTTGTCGACCCACCGCTGAACCAGATCACGTCCGCCCTTGCCGAGATTGAACAGTTGGCCCTTCTTCGGCGGACACTTCGATGTCGTCGACCCGGCCGGCCAGATATGGCCCTGCGAGAACGACGCCCGTGCAATTGCACGTCCAACGCTTGGCCCTGGGTACTTCAGCCCCGTTCGGCCGACCCATTGCTCCGTCACCGGGTGCACCGTCACCGGACGGGCTTTGCACGTCACCGCGTAGTAGTTGAGCATCCAGAGAGACGCACCGTAAATCCTGTGGTGCTTCAGCTTTTCGACGAGTTGAGGGAACGACAGGTACGCCGCCGATCGGGAACCGACCGTCAGCACCTTTCCGCCGTCGGTTGATCCGCTGTCGTCGACGGAGATGCTCGCTCCCGCGACTCCGGTCTCGACCGGTGAGTCGACCATCACCGGGAACGTCCGGGCAGGGTCGGAGAGCCACTTCGGATCCACGCTCACCTGCAACGCGGGTGCTCCGCCAACGGACACGATGCTGTATGAGACCTTGTGCGATACCGCCGGCGCGGTGGCCGAATCGGTCATATTGCCAGCGGGCATCCTGGCCTGAACCTGACCGAGCGAGTCGGTGAACACGACCTGGTCACCGACGACCTTGGCCGTCAGCCCCTTCAGGGCGAGGGGAAACGTGAAGGTGGTCGGTGCCTTGGGCGAGCGTAGAACGATCGTCTCTTTGACTCCGCCTGAGCCGATGTCCAGCTTCAGGTCCGTATCCGACCACACGCGCGGGTAGGTGACGCCCCGCTCGGCCGGCTCGCCGACCGCCGTAGACCCTCCGTGCACCTCGTATGCGACCTCGTATCCACCGTTCAACCCGACCCTGGCCAGCGGTCCGGACCCGACGCGAGGTGCGAGCCGGACGTCCACCGAATCAGCCGAGTTACGCCAGCCCTGCGCCGGTACATTGCCGCGCCCGGCCTGCTGCTCGCCCACAGGAACGATGCGCGTGTCGATCGGCGCCCAGCTTCCGTCCGAACGCCTGTAGTTGATCGGGCGTGGGGACAACTCCGTCGACTGCGTACCGTCCGCATTGGAGAACGTTCGTGAGTACGCGTCACGCGCCTGCGCCAGCTCGCGGCTCGTCGCAGCGTCGAAGCCCTTCACCTTGGGGTCGCCGACTGAGGGCGCCTTCCCCACCTGAGCCTTGTTCTGTGCAGCCTGCGCACTCTTCTGCAGCGCCCGCTCGACCCGCGTGAGCGGATATCTCGACCGCAGAGTCCTCGGCTGAGAACGGTTCCGGCGGCCTCCGACAGCCACGTCACCGTACTCCGCATCGGCGGAACCCCATCTTTGATCGGGGCCATGGACGGGACCGGGATGCATCCGCGTATACCAAGCCGACATCGGCCCTGCGGCCCCGCCGTCGGCAGACCCCAGCAACACCAAAGTCATGATCACGGCAAGCGCCCGAACAAGGGCGGACGCGCGTGATCCCCCTCGGCGGCTGCCGAACAGCCCGACACCGAACGGATGGCGGCGCTGGTCATTCGAATGGTCGCCGAGGGCCAGAGTTCGCCGGTTGAACCGAAGCATGTGCTCTCCAGGACGGCAAGCGCTGCGGGGCGGGGAGACGGAGTCCGAATCCGGGTACAGCGCGCTTGGCCATGCGGGCGACGCGTCAGGCCGCCCGCATGGCGTTCGCGCTGCTACTGATCAGCGCGGCGACGGCGGCGTCATCGCCGTCCAGCCGAACGCTTGGGCGTTACTCCGGAACGACTGGTCAGGGCGTCCTCGTCCACGCGCAATGGCCGCACCTCGTTGGCGGCATTGCGGACGACATACACCCAGTCCAGGCCATTCGTGCCGTCGAACGTGAGCACCGTGGGATCGGTCGCGGCGTCGTCGCCTCCCCCGGCGTGCGCCAGGTTCCAGGTGCCCCACTGGTCTGAACCGAGGGTCACCTCACTGGCGACGACGATCTTCTTGTCGGCATTCCTGGCCAGGACGCGAAGCTTTCCACTCCGCGGATCCACCAGTGCTGCCGGCGAGCCCAGTGAGGCGAAGTCACCGGTGCCGACCTGCGACCACCCCTGCGGGAAGTTGCCGTTGGCATCCTGGCGCTTGGTGACGATGCGTCCATCGGGCTGCCGCACGAAGATCTGCGCGATACCACCGGGGAGCGTCACCGCCGACAACTCGCCGGAGAAACCCGGCTCGCTGATGCTCGTGCAGTCGGACAGCACACCGTTGGCATATACCGCCGTCCGCCATACGCCCTGGGTGTCCAGAACGAACACCCTCAGACCACTGCGAGCCTGCACCGCCACCGGCGTCGTCTTCGTCGAGAGACCAGACAAGCCCAGGTAGAAGTACTCCCGATAGGGATCGTTGGCGCCGAACTGCGGCATGGCCCAAAGACCGCCGCCTCCGTAGCCATCGATCGCGAAAGCCACCAACGAGTCATCGTGCCGCGCGAGAGTCGCTCTTGTCAGGACACCGCCGGTGTTGACCCATGGGAGCCAAGGGGCGAGATTCTTGTTCTCCTGAGTCCTGTACCAGAGGCTTCCTGAGGTGTTGTTCGCCAGGACCTGCAGCCGGCCGTCCTCCTGCTCAGCCAGCGCCGGTTGGCCGGTGAACGCCTGGTCGGTACCAGAGAGTGGGGACCAATGAATGGTCGCGAAGCTGCCCGGATCTGGCTGGAATCCATGCCTCAGGTAGCCGCGGTTGTCGGTGAAGGCATAGGAGATCGGCCCCTTCGAAGCTCCGGCCACCGGGGACTGTTGCACCGCGGTCACCCGCGAGTCCTGCTCGACCTCGAGGTCGGCGGCCGCGGTGGTCCGCATCTGTTTCGCAGACGCCGACGCGACACACCCTCGCACCGGATCCTTGTAGTAGGCGTACACGTCCACCGCCATGAAGACCTGCTCTGCGGTGTCGTTGTAGATGGCGAGCTTTCCATCGGCGCCCAGCTTGGCTGAGACCGATGAATTATTTGCCACACCGTAACCGGGCCATGTGGCTACAGCGTGTGTCAGCGCGTAAGGCGTACCGGAGGGATAGACGCGCATCGCGCCCCGACCTCTGGCTTCGATGAGTTCGTTTGTAGAGCCGACATGAATATTGACAAAGACACCGGAAACACCGTTCGCCGGGATCCCGCTCTTACCGAGTGGCGCAAGAATGTAGGTGCCCTTTGCGGCAACAGTGGCTCCCGCAACCAATCGAGCCGGATAGACAGGGTGAATAGTCGCACCAGTTACAGCGGCTTGCGGCGAAGCGAAATATCCATAGACGTCGACGTCGAGTCCAATGGCGGCGGTGCCGACATTCTTGAACCTCACACGGCCACTATCACCGATCTTTGCGAATACGTGGTTCTCGAGATAGTCGGCAGTCCCGTAGTCGAGGTTCGTATCGGCCGGTTCGACAGCGCCGGTGCCGTACACTTTTACCTTGCCGGCGGCCGTACCTTTGGTCGCGATAGTAATGGCGGCGTGCGACGCCCCTGAAGCAGGAACCCCTCCTCTACCCCCCAGAGCCAGATCGTAGGTTCCGTTGGCCGGGATCGAGATCCTTTCGATTCGCGTCGGCTTGAGCGGCATGAAGGTGGATCCCGGCGACGCGCCCGCAGACGCGAGAGTGTAGCCGTGGACGTCGATATAGAAGGTGACAGTGTCAGACGACGGCACCCCCACGCGCCCCC
This sequence comes from Actinomadura fulvescens, assembly GCF_039533225.1. NCBI lineage: Bacteria > Bacillati > Actinomycetota > Actinomycetes > Streptosporangiales > Thermomonosporaceae > Actinomadura > Actinomadura fulvescens. The sequence continues at coordinate 364,032 of NZ_BAAATD010000005.1, forward strand.
GAGCAGTGATCTTCACGTAGCCCGAAGGGCCCGGCTTAACGATCAACAACTCGTGGCGATACGTTTCAACACTGTAAGTCGCCTGCGACTTCGGTTCACTTCCGTCCGCAGGGTAGATGCTGTATTCCCCACGACCGTTCGGATCTCTTACAGCGACGTTGAGTGCCACCGACTCGATTCCGGAGGCCGGAAGCCCGCCCACGCCAGCGACCTTCACTGACGCCGTTTCGCCGGAACTAAGTTTCAGGTCAGTGATGATCCGGGCCCGATGTGCATAGAACTGGCCCGCCTTTGCTGGGGTGCTGAATGCATTCAGGCGCGCCTGACCAGAATGACTCTGCGCCACAGCGGGCGAACCTCCGACGCCGACAAGGGTCATTGCGCCCACGAACATCGCCAGAAGAACGGATAGATGCGCCCTGAGCGACGGGCTCCGACTCACGAAGACCTCCCTGCCATCCGTCCACGCATGCGACGTTCACATGTGATCTTGGATGAACCAGTTAACAATCAGTCAGGGTGATCACTGACACAAGAGTCTTGGCCGGATTCGGACAGGGATTGCCAAAGCCGCCTTTGCGGTATAGGGCTCACTTACGTACAAACCTGGCGACGATTAGACTGTCCGGCCCTAACTCCGCGTTAACCAGAGAGAAACAAAAAGTGAGCGCTACGGAAGACGGCTACCGTAAGCGCTCACTTTTTCGCGGAGGGTCAGGGGAGGTGGGGTGGGGGTGTGGGCATGTCGACGGGGTCGGTCTGGTCGCGGCGCTCTTGGGTCCAGTACTTCGCCGGGTCCTGGGCGGGGCCGGCGGAGTCGTGGACTACCGGCTTGGCAGGGTTGTCGGATTCGGGCTCGGCGGAGCCCATGGTCGCGAAGCCCACGATGGCGGCCGCGGCGGCGGCGGTGGCGAGTCCTGCCAGGACGACGATGCGCCGTCGAGTCATGCGCTTGCCTCCAAAGTCGAAGTTGTCCGAAACAGCCTAGAGGGATTGACTCAATCGTGATCTGGCATCACGAAGATCTTCCCAGCCCCGTTCGCATCCCGAGCACAGGGAGTCTGTCTTCGTGACCCGCATGGGCCGTACGGCCGGAGTCCTGATCGCGTGCGTCGCCGTCGTCGTGTCGGGGTCCGCCCCGGTACACGCGGCGCCCAAGAAGATCAGCTGGAAGAGGTGCGCCGACGACCGGACGGCGCAGTGCGGCCATGTCAGCGTTCCGATCGACTGGGCCAAGCCCAAGCGGGGGCGCATCAAGATCGCTGTGGCGCGGGTGAAGGCCAAGAATCCGAAGAAGCGGCTGGGTGTGCTCTTCGTGAATCCGGGCGGGCCGGGCGGCTCGGGGATCGACTTCGCCCTGGACCGGGCCGGGCTGTCCAAGCAGGTGCGAGAACGCTATGACATCGTCGGCTTCGATCCGCGGGGTGTCGGCGCCAGTCGCGCTGTCAAGTGCGGGAACGTCGGGAAGATGCCGCGGCGGTATCCGCGTAACCAGAGCGACTTCGCGAAGCTGAAAGCGTTCCAGGGCAAGCTTTATAGGGCTTGCCGGAAGAAGACCGGGCTGCTCTATGACTTCTTGGGGGCGGGGAACGTCGCCCGGGACATGGATGCCATTCGGGCCGCGCTTGGTGCGCAGAAGGTCTCGTTCTATGGGCGCTCGTACGGAACGTGGCTCGGCCAGCGCTATGCGGAGATCTTCCCCAAGCGGGTGAGGCGCATGACGCTCGACGGGACCATGGACCATCGGGTGAGGGGCGCGCTCAACTTCTCGATGGATGAGGCCAGGGGGCTTGAGGCCGCGTACCTGCAGTTCGCCAGGTGGTGCCCGACGTCCAAGCATTGTGGATTGAGGGGGAAGGATCCCGTCAAGGTGCTCGATGCCTTGATGTTGCGGGCCGAGAAAGGTCGCCTGCATGAAATCGGCGACCCGAAGGTGCGGTTGTCGGTGCCGGAGCTGGCGCAGATGGTCCGCAACTCGATGTACGAGCCGATCGCGTGGGCGCAGCTGAGCGAGGAGCTGAAGGAGCTCAGCAGGCAGAAGGGCCGGGTCGTCAAGGCGGCGGGCGCGAACAAGGACCCGGACGGGGCGTTCGCGGGGATCCTCTGCGCCGACTGGTCGTTCCCCATTAGGAACTACAAGGAGCTCGCCGACGTACGGGCCAAGACGCGCCGGGCCGCGCCGCACGTACGGCTCAATCCGCTGGGATGGGAGGCCGTCACCGCGTGCATCGGCCGGCCGCGTCCCGCTCGGGACCCGCAACGGCCGTACCGGATCAAGGGTGTGCCGCCCATCCTGGTGGCGGGTGCTCTGGGCGATCCGGCGACCGTGTATCCGTGGGCGGTCGGCGCCCAGCAGGGCATCCCCGGGACCGCGCTGCTCACGTACGAGGGCGCAGGGCACGGCACGTACGGGCTGAGCGGATGTGTACGCAAGGCCGTCGACGCGTACCTGCTGAACGGGAAGACGCCCGCGCCGGGCGCGCGCTGCCCAGCGCGGTTGCCCGACTTCAGCCAGACGAGCGCAGCGAGAAGGGACGATTCCGTTCGGCGCTTCTAGCGGTCTTCGTAAAGCGTGCCGTCGGCCAGGAGATCGGCTATGGAACGTGGGAAGACGTAGGACGTCCCGCCGCCGGGCTGGTCGAACCACGGCACCGCTATGCCGGTCAACACTCGGCACGGCCGCTGCAGACGGTAGGCGTGGTAGGGGTGGTGCGCCCACTCTGGCGGTAGCGAACGTTCGGCGAACGGCGTCCGGAGCGCGTACGTGACGTTCCCTATCGGCGCGCCATAGCGGTCCACGACCGTGCCTACCGGAAGCTCGATCTCCTGCCTGTCCCGAAAGAGGCTCAGTGGCGGCTCGCCTGGGAGCGGACTGATGGACGGCTGCTCGATGGACGGCAGGAGCAGCGAACCGAGGAGGTAGGCGGCGGCCTTGTCTGCGGCGTCGAAGTCCGCTGCCTGCCTACGTTCTCCGTTCTGTAGGGCGAACACCGACCAGTGGTCCTGCTCGTACACCATGCACCACGCGCCCTCGGTCGCCTCTTGCAGCTTGTAGGCGGTCGGCGGCACAGCCAGCCCGTTGAGTCGCTGTTCCAGGCGGCGGAGCACCTCGGCCGGGCTGGCCGGTCGTGCGGGCGCCTGCGGCTGAACGTGAGGTACGGGCGCCGGACCCTGCGGAGGTGGCGGAGGCAGGGATGGCATGACCGGCTCAGCCGACGGTTCGAAGATCGTCGCGGCAGGCGGCGGAGGTGGTTGCTGAACGGATTGCGCCACAGGTTCGAAGACCGTCGCCGCGGAGTGGGACTGCGCTGCGGCAACGGGCGGAGGCCCGGCGGGCGGCGGAGGTGGCTGCTGGACCGACTGCGCCACCTCGGCGGGCTCAAAGACCGTCGCCGCGAGATGAGACTGCGCAGCGCCTGGACTCGGCGGCGCGGCAGGAGGCGGCGGAGGCATGGAGGCCTCCCCTGCGAGCGGCTGTGGCGCGGCGCCGAGCGGCGAAGCAGCGGCGGGAAACGCAGGCGCAGCCTGTGGCGCGGCTGCAACGGGCGGCTCGGGTACGGCAGGCGGTGCGGGTGCGGCAGGCGGTGCGGGTGCGGCAGGCGGTGCAGGTGCAACCGGCGGTGCGGATGCGATGGACGGCGCAGGCGCTGGCGCAGCAGGCGGTGTCAGCTCGGCAGGCGGCGCAGGCGCAGCAGACGGCGCTAGTTCGGTATGCGACGCAGGTGCAACCGGCGGTGCGGGTGAGACGGGCCACGGTGCGCCAGGAGGTGGTGGTGCAGGTGCGGCATGCGGTGCTGCTGCGGATGCAGCAGGCGGCGCGGGTGCAAAGGGCGGCTCAGGTGCAACGGGCGGCTCAGGTGCGGCAGGCGGCGGGGGTGCAAAAGGTGGCGCCGGTGCAGCCGGCGGCGGTGGTGTGGCATGCGGTGCTGGCGCAGTAGGAGGCTCCGGTGCGGGGGGTGGTTGAGGGGGATGGGGCTTTGTGATTAGGGCGCTGGCGGCGTTTAGGGTTTCGTCGGTTACTGCGGGGAGTTGGTAGTTCGTGGCGCGGATGTGGGCTACCAGGTCGGGCTCGGGTGGGATGTTGTGTTCGCGCAGGTAGTACGCCGTGCCGCCGGACCATACCCAGGTGCCGTCGGTGTGGAAGGTGAGCGGCACCTTCTCGCCTCGGGAAGGGTCGACCATGTCCTTGCCGTACGAACGGGCGGCCAAGACGATCGGGGCCTTCCGCAGGTATTCGACGAGCTGGTCGATCTCGTCTGGCGGGACGGGGGGCCTTGAGACCGACGGCGGGTCCAGGTCGTCGAAGAGCTTCGCCTGGCGCAGGCCCTGGTTCAGGCGGCGGGTCATCCACTCAGGGACGTCGTCGCGGGGGAAGCGTTCGAGTTCCCGCCGCACGTCGTCCGCGGTCGGCTCGGGGCGGAAGGCAGGCTCCTCGTCCCACATGTACTTGGCCTGGCAGGAGATCTGCTTGTCAAAGGTCACCTGGAAGTCCACCCGTGACCACGTCCGGCCCTGGCCGTACATGCCGGCGCGCAGGCGGTCGAAAAGCATCCCGGCCGAGGCGGGCGGGGGTGGGTACGCCATCGTGCCGTCGGCCTTGTGCACCATCATCGGCGGGAACTGAACGTTGTCCCCCACCGCCTGGTAGTACCCGGAGATCGTCCGCCACAGCGGCGGGGCGTGGCCGGCGAGGACGAGGGAGATCTCGTTGGAGAGCAGTTCCATCTGCTCGATGGGGTTGAGCGGCTCCACGTCCGCGGGCGGGTGGCCCGGCTCGCGGCCTTCCAGCCGTGCGCGCAGCCAGCCAGGGGTGTACTCGGCGTCGCGCGGCAGGACGATCTGGTCGCGGCGCCAGGCGTCCTGCGGGATCGGCGGGTCCCACTCCGGGTCGTGGTCGAAGTTGTAGAGCCGCTGCGGCTCGGAGCCGGGCTCGATCAGGAAGAGCACCGAGAACCACGTGCCCCGTTCGGGCACGTAGTGGGCGCGGCGCAGCTCGCCTAGGAGTTCGGTGAGCTCGGCCGGCGCGGATTCTGACCGGCTCTCCTCCTGGAGAACGGTCAGCGCGACGTCGTTCACCGCGACGGTGGCGAGGCAGCGCAGGTCGACGCGCCGCCAGCCGGGAGGCGCCGACCGCGTCGCGAGCCGGATGATCTGATCTTCAAGCGCCGCGATGCGCTCGTTCCGCCCCGACACAAGGTCCCCCTCGGCTTCCGATTCGTCGCGTTCGGCAGGGTATCGGCATCCGCCACCCTCCAGCAGGACGATCCGGCCTCCCCCGATCGGGGGAACATGATCACCCTGCGGCGGGAGCCCCTCCCGGTGGTCGCCGCGAGACCGTGAGGACGTCCGGGCCACCTCGTCCGGATCCGTCACAGAAAGGGAGACCCCAGATGGCTCGTCTCGCACGTACCGCCGTGGTCGGGCTCGCCGTGCTACTCGCCGTGGGCACGTTCGCCGCAGGCCCCGCCATCGCCGAGACGCCGGCCGCGAAGCCTCAGAGACCGGGCTCGTTCGTCGTCGGCTCGGCAGGCGGCAAGCTCGCGTGGGAGGCGTACAAGGACCATCCGGTGCGCTTCTCGGTGGACGCCAGGACGCCGCCGGACGGCGATCCGTCCAAGGCGAAGGGCCGGTTCCGCGTGACGCACAGGACCGCCACGGGCGGCCCGTTCGCCGACTTCACGGCAGAGATCGACTGTCTCGTCGTCGGCGGCAAGGTCGCCGTCGTCACCGGCGTGATCAAGTCGGGCGGCATCCCCGCCATGCCCGACCTGAAGGTCATCGGCAAGCGGGTCGGCTTCACCGTCAGCGACGAAGGCCGCCGCGACCGCATCGGCTGGAGCTGGTCGGTCGCCGGATTCGAGAGCGTGCCCAAGTGCATGAGCACCGCGCCGTTCTTCCAGACGACCACGGGCGACTACCGCGTCGGCGGCAAGAGCCTCTGATGGACTCCGGCGGCCGTCGCCTTCCCGCCCGATACGGCGGCCGCCGGTTACCTGGCATACGGCGCCCTCGAATAACGTGATGCGTCGTGTCCAGAGATGCCGCCGCGCCCGCATCGGCGCCCGCCACCGAGCCTTCCGCCGCACCCCCCAGGCGACGGCGGCGGCTGATCATCTCCGTGCTGCTCGTGCTCGTGCTCGTGCTGGGCGCGGCGACGGCGGGGATCGGCTGGTACTTCTCCGGTGTGGCCACCGAGGTGAGCCACGAGGACGAGTACCCGCTGACCGTCCTCGACACGGCACCGGGATCGGTGACCCTGCCCAAGGACAAGGCGACGACGCTGCCCGGGACCTGGGCGCTCGCCTGGAAGGGCGGCCGGGCCATGCTCGGCCCGGTGGTGAGCACCACCCCCGACGCGGTCGTACGGAAGGTCACCACGGTCTCCCAAGGAACGCTGGCCAAGGGCACCAAGGTCTACCTGGACCACTGGGTCTATGGCGGCGACCCCAGAGCCTCCCTGGGCCTGGATTTCCAGAACGTCGCCTATCCGTCGAAGCTCGGTCCGATGCCCGCGTGGCTGGTACCCGGCAAGAGCTACAACTCCACCTGGGTGATCGGCGTCCACGGCCGTAACGCCGACAAGCTGGAGACCATGCGGGCCATCCCGGCCGTACACCGCCTCGGCCTGCCCATGCTCTCCATCGCGTACCGCAACGACGTCGGCGCGCCCGCCTCACCCGACGGCCGTAACCACCTGGGCGCCACCGAATGGAACGAGGTGGCCTCCGCCATCGCCTACGCACGCGGACGCGGCGCGACCGGCGTCGTGCTGTACGGCTGGTCGATGGGCGGTGCCATGGCCATGACCGCCCTCCGCAGGGCCGCCGATCCCGCGTTCATCCGCGGCGTCGCCCTGGACTCGCCGGTCATGGACTGGAGCGCCACGCTCGACAAGCAGGGCGCCGAGCGCGACCTGCCGGGCATCGTGACCGGCGCCGCCAAGCTGATCCTCCAGCGCCGTGTCGGCATCGACCTCGACGACTTCGACCAGCGCCGGTACGCGCCGCACCTCAGGACCCCGACGCTGCTCTTCACCACGAACGACGACGCGACGGTCGACAACGGCCCCTCCGTGACGTTCGCCAAGACCGCGCCGCCCGGAATGGTCACCCACATCGCGACCCCCGGCGACCACACCGACGCCTGGAACGTGGACCCTCCGGCATACGAACGGGCCCTCACCGGTTTCCTGGCTAAAGTCCGGTAGATGGAGCCGCTCACCACCTCTCGGCTGGTGCTGGAGCCCTGGCGGGAACGTTACGCCGCCGACCTCGTGCGGATGTCGTCCGACGAGAAGGTCATGCGCCACATCGGGCAGGGCGTCTGGACTCCCGAATACGCCGCCCAGCGGCACGCCGCCGCGCTCCACCACTGGGCCCAGCACGGCTTCGGCTGGCGCGCCATCCTCGACCGCGCCGACCGTACGTTCCTCGGCCTCGCCGCCCTCAGCTGGATCCGCGACCCGATCCCGGGCATCGGCCTGCCCGCCGTGGAGATCGGCTGGTGGACCGAGCCGCACGCCTGGGGCCGCGGCGTCGCCACCGAGGCCGCCGCGGCCCTGGTGGACGAGGTGTTCGACCGGATCGGGGCCGACCTGATCGTGGCCCGCTGCACGCCCGGCAACGTCGCGTCCCAGCGCATCATGGGCAAGCTGGCCATGACCCGGCACCCGCACGACACCCTCAGCGCCTACGGCGATCTGGTCCACGTCTACACCCTCACCCGCCCATCCCCCAGCTGAACGAGCCGCTCTCGCCGTTCGGCTGGTTCCCCGATGGAAGCGGCGTCTACGGCATCGGGGCCAGGGGCTTGTACGGGCTCACGCTACGGCGACCGTAGGGCGCTGGCGGCCTCGGCTAGGAGTTCGGTTTGGCGGAGGCGGTCGCTGGGGAACGGCATGCCGATGATGCGATGGGCGCCTGCGGCGGCTAGTTCGGCGAAGTGTTCGGCCGCTTGGGCGGGGGCGCCGGTGACTAGGGTCGCGCGGGCGTCCTCTTCGCTCATACCGTAGCCGGTGAGTCTTCGGACCTGCGCGTCGATCTCCGCGCCGGTCACGTCGCCCAGGCCGATGCTGACCGCGACGGTGATGCTCGGCACCGGACGGTCGTGCTCGGCGGCGAGCTCGGCCAGCCGCCCGGACAGCTCCGCGATCTGGCCGGGCGTGGAGAACGCGGGATAGCACCCGTCGCCGTGGCGGGCGAGGCGCCTCAGCATCGCCGGACCGCTGCCCGCGATCAGAACGGGCGGCATGGTGGCGCCCGGCGTGAGGGCGATCTCCACGCCGTCGATCTCGGTCGGCCTGCCCTCGACCAGGCCGGGCAGCAGTTCGAGCGCCGCGTCCGTACGGCGGCCGCGTTCGGCGAACGGGACGCCGACCGCGCGCCAGGCCACGTCGCCGTGCGGTTCGCCGCCCGTGCCGACGCCGAGCAGCACCCGGTCGCCGGACAGATGCTGCAGGCTCGCCACCTGCTTGGCGGCCCACGCCACCGGGCGCAGTGCCAGCACCATGACGCCGAAGCCGACCTTGACGCGCTCGGTGACCGCGGCGGCCGTCGCGAGCACGAGCGTGCTGTCGAGGAACGGCTTCACGGGGCGCAGGTGGTCGCCGACCCAGATCGATTCGAGCCCGGCCGCCTCGGCGAGCCTGGCGTGCTCGGCGACGCCGGCCTTCTCGTCGACGCCGAACGAGGGCAGGTTGACCCCGATGTGGATCACTGGTTCACCTCGAGCAGCGTCTTGCCGACCGTGGCGCGCGACTCGATGGCCGCGTGCGCGTCGGCGGCGCGGTCGAGCGGGAAACGCTGGCCGATCACCGGCCGGAGCCGTCCCGCCGCGCCCTCCGCGAGCGCCTTCACGGCGTGCTCGCGCAGCAGTTCGGGGGTGAACGCCGGTTCCACGATCGTCACTCCGCGCGCTTTGGCCGTCTCCGGGTCGATCCCGGCCCACTCGCCGCTGGCCAGGCCGAAGTTGACGATCCGTCCGCCGTCGCCGAGCAGCTCGAACGCGGCGCGCCCGATGTCGCCGCCCACCGCGTCCATGACGATGTCGACGCCGCCGGTGGCCTCCCGTACCCGTTCGGTCCAGCCGGGCTCGGTGTAGTCGACGACGACGTCCGCGCCGAGCTCGGCGGCGAGCGCCGTCTTGCGTTCACCGCCCGCCGCCGCGACGACGGTGAGCCCGGCCGCCTTGGCCAGCTGGACGAGCAGCGTGCCCACACCGCCCGCCGCCGCCTCCACCAGAATCCGTTCCCCCGCCTCCGGGGTGGCCGCCGTGAGCATCATGCGGGCCGTCCGGCCGTCGGCGAGGAGCGCGACCGCGTCGTCCAGGGCGAGGCCGTCCGGCACCTCGATCAGCGACGCGGCGTCCACCGCGGTCTTCTCGGCGTAGCCGCCCTCGCCGCGCAGACTGCTGATCACGCGTTTGCCGACCAGCGCCGGATCGACGCCCTCACCGACCCCGGCGACCACTCCGCCCACGCCGTTGCCCGGGATCATCGGCGGCTTGGCCTTGAACGGCCCCGGCAACCCCCGGCGGAACTGCGTCTCGACAAAGGTGATGTTGGCGTACGCCACGTTCACCAGGACCTGCCCGGGGCCCGCGACCGGGTCGGGCGCGTCTCCCGCGACCAGCACCTCGGGTCCGCCGAACTCGGTCAACCACACAGCCCGCATGTCACCGCTCCTCAATCCGCGTCGCGCTTACGTGATCAAGGTTGCAACCTCAAGGCATCTTGAGGTCAAGCGACGGAGCGGTCAGAGGGTCACCGTGTCGTACGCGGCGCGCAGGGCCGCCAGGCGCTCGGCGTCGAGCTCCTCGCCGCGTTCCAGCGCCTGGTGGATCTCGCGGAAGTAGTTCTCGTAGCCCGACGGAGTGAGCAGGAAGAGGCAGCGGGCCCAGTCGCCCGAGGCGTTCCGGAAGCCGTGCGGCGCTCCCTTGGGCACCGAGACCGCCCCGCCCGCGCCGACCGCCACCGGGCCGTCGGCCAGGTCGAAGGTGACCTCACCGTCCAGGACCTGGAAGTGCTCCTCATGGCCGTGATGGATGTGCGGGGACGCGCCTACCGCGCCGGGCGGGAACGTGTACTCGACGACGGCCAGCGCGCCGCCGGTCTGCTCACCGGACAGCCTGACGATGTACTCCCCCGCCGGAGCCCGCAGGCGTTCGGCCCCATCGGGGGTGGTCAGCGCGATATCAGTCATGCCGGGCAGTCTTCCATTCCCGGCTCAGGTGATGTCGCGGCGGATGGTGGTCGCGGTGGCGATGGCGGCGAACGCGAAACCGTACCCCAGCAGGACGAGCACGCCTCCCCAGGCGGGCAGCGTGGGCAGGTCGCCCGGCCCGCCGAAGCCGCCCGTCGTGTGGGTGATCGCCCGTACCGCCCCGGCCGGCAGCCACTTCCCGACGTCCGGCACCGCGAACGTGAGGATGGCCTCGACCAGCTGCACCCACGCGACCGCCACGATGATCGCCGCGATCTGGTTGCGGATCAGCGCGCCCAGCCCGAGGCCGACGAGCGCGTACAGCCCCATGGCCAGCACCGTGCCGCCGAGAATGGTCGGCACGTCGTGGGCGAGCAGCGACGTGGAGCCGCCCTTGATCGCCAGCGCGGGCCACGCGACCGCGACCGTGACGAGCACGGTCGCGAGGCCGAACACCAGGCCGAAGAGGAAGTACGACACGAGCTTGGCGGCGAGCACCCGGCCGCGGCGCGGGGTCGCCAGGAACGCCTGCGTGATCGTCTGGTGACGGTATTCGCCGGTGATCCCCATAACGCCGAGGATCATCATGAACAGCACGCCGGAGCTGGCGTTCGCATAGAACGCCCGCACGGTGTCGGGGTCGGTGACCGGCGGGATGCCCGACTCCCCGTCGAAGTCGGTCCCCGCCAGCGCGATCAGGAAGACCAGCCCCAGCAGCGCGAAGCCGACGCTGAGCACCAGCATGCCGATCCACATCCGGGTCGACCGGATCTTCAGCAGTTCCGCCCTGACCAGCTGGATCATCGCGTGCTCCCCGGCTCGTCGGCGGCCACGGACGCGTCGGCGGCCACGACCGCGGCCTTCGGAACGTCCTCCGGTGGAGCGCTCAACTCGGCCATGGTGAGCTCCAAGAAGATCTTCTCCAGTCCGGACCGTTCCTCGGTGAGTTCGGTGAGGACCGTCCCGGTCTCCAGCGCCGCGCGGCCGACGACGGCGGCGTCCAGGCCGGTGACGTAGAGCCGGTCGTTCTCCCGGCGTACCGTCCCGCCCGCGCTCTCCAGCGCGGCCGCCAGCCCGCCGTCGCCCTCGGCCGGCGGCTCAACGGCGACCCGGAGTTCGTTCCTGTCGCCGACCAACTCGGCCAGCGGCGCGTCACGCACGACCTTCCCGCGCGTCACGATGACGACATGGTCGGCGATCTGCTCCACCTCCGACAGCACATGGCTCGACACCAGGATCGTGCAGCCGACGTCGGCCAGATGGCGCAGCATCGCCCGCAGCCAGTGGATGCCCGCGGGGTCCAGGCCGTTCGCGGGCTCGTCGAGGATGAGCACGGGCGGCTCGCCGAGCACGGCGGTGGCGAGGGTGAGGCGCTGGCGCATGCCGAGCGAGAACCCGCCGACCCGGCGGTCCGCGGCCTCGGTGAGCCCGGTGAGTTCGAGGACGGCGTCGACCCGTTCCGTCGGCAACCCGGCGGCCAGGCACGACACGCGCAGGTGGTCGCGTGCGCTGCGACCCGGATGGAACCCCGTCGCCTCCAGCGCCGCGCCGACCTCCTTGGCGGGACGGTCCAGCTCGGCGAACGAACGCCCGTTGATCAGCGCCTTGCCCGCGGACGGCCGGACCAGCCCGAGAAGCATGCGCAGCGTGGTCGTCTTTCCCGCGCCGTTGGGGCCGAGGAACCCGGTGACCGAGCCCGCCCGCGCGGTGAACGTCATCCCGTCCACCGCCCGTACGGGGCCGAAGTTCTTGAAAAGACCCTCAACTGTGATCACAGGGAAGCATCTTGGCATTCCCGGCGCCCGCGTTCAGGCCGATCGGCGGTTTCGCATGCCCGGACGCGGCTATTGCCAATCGTGGCCCGGCGCAGCACGATACTGACCGTGCTCCTTGGTCGATGTGCCCCGACGTGATGGCAGGCCCGCATCCGGCTCCAGTGACCGACGCCCAGCGAGCGGCCCTGGCCGACGAACTGGAGATGCGCGGCTCACCGCTGTGCGACTGCGCCGGCCCGCCCCCGGTCAGCGCCCTGACCGGCGGTACCGTCGCGCACCGCTGCGAGTGCGCGGCCGTACGAGCGTCCGCCCTGGTACGCCGCGCCGCCAGCCGTACCCGCCACGCCGCCGAATGCGGCTGCGGACTGGCCGACGACCTCGCGGGCCGGTTCTGGGACGAAGCCGGCCTCCGTGGTCGTCCCAGCCCGGGCACTGGCGCCTGTTGACACAAAAACCGGTTGCCGCCGCCCAACAACGAACCGCACAATCACACCCATGACCACGATCTTCGCCCTGCCGCCGACCGCCACCGACCTTCCGGTGCGCGCGCAGCAGCAGCCCTGCGGACCATGGAGGCCGACGCTCTCCCGATCGTGACCGCGGCCCTGGTCGCAGGGCTCCTCGCCGGCTACGGCATCGCCATGCCCGTGGGAGCCGTCGCGACGTACCTGGTCGCCCTCACCGCCCGTACGACCCTGAAGGTCGGCGTCTTCGCCGCCCTGGGCGTCGCCACCGCCGACGGCGCCTACGCCCTCGCCGCCGCCCTCGGCGGTTCGGCGCTCACTCCCCTCCTGCAACCGATCACCGAGCCCCTCCGCTGGTGCTCGGCGGCCGTCCTCGTGGCCCTCGCCGCACGCGGCGCGCTCAACGCCCTCACCAAGCCCGCCGACATCGAGGAGACACCGCCCAGCCCCTCCCGGGCCTACCTCACCCTGCTCGGCATCACGATGCTGAACCCCACCACCGTGATCTACTTCGCCGCCCTGGTCCTGGGCGGCAGCGTGACCACCGGCCTCCCCGAACAGACCATCTTCGTCACCGCCGCCTTCGCGGCCTCCGCCAGCTGGCAACTCCTGCTCGCCGCCGGCGGCGCGCTCCTGGGTCGCACCCTCACCGGCCGCCGCGGTCAGCTGATCACCACCCTGGCGTCCAGCACGCTGATCACGGCCCTGGCCCTCCACCTCGTTCTGCCCTGACCAAGCTTTCCGCAACGAATCTCTTTTCTGGCCACATTGACCTCTGTAAGCTTCCAGCCGTACTCGCCCCGTTCTCGGCTGGTAGATCAGGTATAGCGATGCGCGCCCGGTTGGTACGTCCTCACCCCGCCCCCGGGCCTCGCCGCGCGCTGACAGGAGCCGCCACGGCCCTCCTGACCCTCACCGCCCTCGGCTGCGGCGACACCGGCTCCCCCAGCGGCGACTTCAACCCCGGCGGCACCCCCTCCAACGCCCGCCCCGCCACCGACCCCACCCCCCAGTCCGCCCCACCCCCCACCCAGTCCGCCCAAGAGATCAACAAAACCGTCCTCCAGCGCTACCTCGAATACCAACGCGTCTACAAGCGGGTGTACCGAGTGAACGATCCGGCACCTCTCAGCGCCATCGTGACGGAACCGCTGCTGAGCTCGATCACCAAGGACGTTCAGGCGATGGCCGCCAAGAACGAGGTCTGGCGCTTCACCAACATCTTCAACCCGCGGGTCCAGAGCCGCTCTCCGGACGGCGCCTCCGTGAACGTCATCGACTGCGTGCGCACGCTCACCGCCTACCGTTACTCGACCAAGACCGGGCAACGGCTGGGCGGCGGCACAGGCGACGCGGTCGCCTACCTGACCACACTGAAGTACGACGCCGGTACCTGGAAGGTCGCCGACTCTAAGCGGGGCAATTCATGCTGATAAGGCGCTGTACATCCTTCGTGTCCATCGTGGCCCTCGGAGCGGCGACCGCCGTTGTGCTTCCGCCGGCGGCCTTGGCAGACCCGTGCCAGAGCGGCAAGGCCAAAGTGCGATGCGGCGCCCACAACAACCGCCCGGGTAGCCCGGGCGGCGGTGGTGGCGGAGGCGGTGGCGGAGACGGTTCGACCGGCCCCGGAAAGGCGGACGACTGTCCGGAAGGCGGCATCTGCGCACCGCCGGGCGACCCTGGGGAACAGCCCATCCCGACCGCCGCGGTCGCCGAAATGGCCTTTGACGAGATCCGGTTCCCGCCTCCAGTGATCCACACTTCCCCCGAGAACAAGACGTTCGTGGGCGTACGCACGGGGCTGTGGATCGACCCCGCCGGCTTCCGCAGGCTGGAGGCCAAGGCCGAGGCGGGCCCTCAGGTCGTCACGGCCGTCGCCATTCCGCAGAACGTCACGTGGAACCTGGTGGAGGGGTCCGTAGTCTGCGACGGTCCAGGCAGTACCAGCGGCACCCAGTGCGGCTACGAGTACAAGCGCTCCTCCCATGGCCAGCCCGGTAACAGATACCGGATCAGCGCCACGATCACCTGGAATGTCACGTGGACCTGTGAGGGCCCCTGTCAGCCCCAGAGCGACACGCTGGACCCGATGGAGATGACGTCCACCTTCGATCTGGCTGTAGGAGAGATCCAGACCGGTTCGCGGCCCTGACGCGTGACAACACCTGGAGGGCGGCCCGTGGGCCCGAGAAAACTGCTGGACCTCACTACGATTCTCGCCATCGTGGGCCTGGTCCTGGCGGGATGCGGCGGCGACGACAAGAAATCCGGTCCCAAGAAGAGCTCCACGCCCCCTTCTCCCTCTCCCAGTGCTCAGCCGTCCTACGATGCGGCGAAGGTGCGGGAGGCGCTCCTTAAACCGGGCGAGATCGGTAAGGGACTCCGTGAGGTTCAGGTCTCCCTCCTACCTCTCCAGGACAAGCAGATCCCCATTTGCTCGTTGGGTGGGGCGAAGGTCGACGGTGAACCGCGAATCACGATCCGGCAGTTCACGGATCGCAAGAGCTCGACATCCCGGACCAACTACAGCCAGCTCGTGGCGCACTACGACGACTCCGCAGCGGCCTCCCAAGCCTTCGCGAAGGTGAAGACGAAGGCCACCGCGTGCCCGGCGAAGAAGCGCGTGAACGCGAAGAGGATTCCGGGCAAGAGGGTCGTGCTGTTCTCCCACGACGACACGTGGAAGACCTCCGGGGACAGCGTGGAGGGGTGGACGCATCTTCGCGGCTTCGAGCGCCAGCTGTACTCCGCCTCGCAGACGACGGAGAACGTTCTCTTCTTCGTGTACGACTACGCGGTACGCGGCAACGTCCTGGTCACGACGGTCTACTGGGAACGCACCAAGCCCTCCAAGTCCGGTGAACCGGTCGCCGCACGGGCAATGGAGATCCTGACCAAGCAGCTGAGGAAGATCGGCTGATCCGGGCGTCCCGTCCGCGCGTACCAGAGCACCTGGGAGCGTGGGCGAAGTGAGTGCTTCCGATGGTCAGGAATTTCTGGGGGCTAGGGCGGGCCTAGTTCGGCGCGGACTAGGGCGCCGCCGGAGGGGGCTGAGCCCAGGGTCAGGCGGCCGCCTGAGAATTCGGTTACGCGGCGCACGATGTCCAGACCCAGGCCTGAGGAGCCTCCGCCGCTGCGGCCTCGGCGTACGCGGGTGTCGGCGAAGCCCGGGCCGTCGTCGGTGACCTCCAGGATCGCGCCGCCGCCCGGGCGGGGGGCGAGCGTGACCGAGAAGTTCGTGCCGTCGGGCGTGTGGCTGAAGATGTTGGAGATGAGGACGTCGAAGGCGTCGGAGAGGTCGGCGCCGGCGGCGGCCACGGGGAGGGGGTCGGTGGCGATCTCGCCGCTGATCGCGCGGCCCTGTTCGGCGGCGAGGACCGTCCAGAACTCCATGCGTTCGGCGACGATCACGGCGGCGTCGCACCGTCCGGGGCCGGAGTCGCCGCCGCGGACCGTCTTGATGGCGTCGGTGACCGTGCTCTCCACCTGGTCGATGGTGTGGTTGAGCTTGGCGCGTTCTCCGGGGTCTTCGAGGAGGTCCGCTTCGAGGCGGAGGGCGGTGAGGGGTGTGCGCAGCCGGTGGGAGAGGTCGGCGACGCGCTCGCGTTCGCCCTTGACCAGCTCGGAGATCCGGCGTGCCAGGTAGTTGAGCGCGGCGGCCACCTCGACGAGTTCGGCCGCGCCCCCGCCGCGCGCGCGGGCGGCCAGGTCGCCGCGGCCCAGGCGCCGGGATACTTCCGCGAGTTCGCGCATCGGCCGCGTCAGCCGGGTGCCCAGGAGGAACGTGACGAGGACGCCGATCAGGAGGAGGAGCAGGCCGAGGAGCGCGAGCATGGCCAGCGCCTCGGTCACGCCCTCGTACATCGCGGCGTCGCTCACGAAGGCGCGGACGACGATCGGGCCCTCGTGGCGGCCGATGGCCGACAGCAGCACTTCCCGGCCGCCCGGTGCCGCGGCGACGAGGCTGTAGCCGCGCTGGGCGAGCCGTACGGCGTCGGAACGCGCGGCGGAGTCACCGAGCACCCGGCCGTCGGGCAGGAACACCGAGAACGTGTCGGTGTCCCCGGCCGCGAGGCTCTGCAGGGAGAGTTCGAGCGTCTCGGGCTCCTCGCGCATGAGGAGCGGGACGAGCCCCTCGGCCTCGACCGCCGCCTGGGTGACCCTGTCGTCGGCGGAGATCGACCGTACCGTCGCCACGAGCGGCAGGAAGAACGCGACAAGGATCAGCAGGATCGTCGCGACGACCAGGAACGTCAGCTGCCGTCGGATGGTCGTGAGCGTCACGGCTCGTACCCTAGCTGACCTGCTTTTTTATCACTCCGGCTTGACCTGGGATCGACCTTCGGGGTGCCACGCTGGCTCCCGTGACCGCACGTACCGCCACGCTGGCCGGCATCTGGCTGGCCATCGCCGTACTCATGGTCGCGGTGGGGCTGGCCGCCGTACGGATCACCGGCTGGGTGGTGGCGGGCAGCGTCGTCCAGCCGATGCCGCACCGGGAGATCCGCGAACGGCTCGCCACGGAGCCGGCGATCACTCCTGAGCCGGGGGACGCCGTCACGGGGGCGCTGCGGGTGTTCACGAGCCCGGGCGGGCGGGTCCTCGCCCGGTGCGTCGGCAAGGACAGGGCGGCCCTGACCGGCTGGAGCCCGGCCATCGGCTACCACGGGCGGCTCGTGGAGGGCGGTCCCGCTCCGGAGGTGGTGGTCGTCTTCAGGCGCGCGAGCGGTGTTGAGGTCAGGGCCGCGGTGCGGTGCGCCGGCGGCTTTCCGCGCCTGATCAACTGAGACACGAGAGGCCGTACCGGATCGGTGCGGCCTCAGGCTGCGGGGCTTTTCACGGCACGCGGCGCACGGTCTTGACCTGGCGCGGGCGCCGGCGGCGTTCGGGGAGGCCGGGGTCGGTGGCGAGCAGTCGCCGGAGCGACCGGGGGACGACTTCGTCCGCGAAGCGCGAGCTCATGGGGTGTCTCCGTCTCAGGGGCCGTGGTCACGCGGCGACCGCGAGGCCGAAGTAGGCGCGCTCGACCGCGTCGAGTGCCCAGCGCATGCGGGCGGCGTAGGCCTCGGGGTGGTCGCCGGCCTCCTGCGCGACGCGGGCGAGGCAGGTGGCGCAGTCGTCGCCGCACTCGGCGAGCCGTGTGTCGACCGCGGCGCGGATCTGTGCGGAGGAGGGGGCGGCGGATGCCTGGAGCGAGGAGGTGAAGAGGATCTGGGCCAGTTCGGAGACGCTCATCGTGGGCCTTCTTCCCTGTTCGGCGCTACCCTGATTCTATCAGAACGGAATGATTTGTTCCATTGCTGAGTTGCTCGGTTTTGGCTGGTCGAGAGCGTTCCGCCGTGCCCTCACAGAGGTAGACCTGGCCGCCGCCGAGGACTCATCGTCCGCGGCGCCTCGTTCTCAAAAAAACTTCAGCGGGGCGGGCTCCCGAGGCGGGCGGCGGCGACCTTCTTGGGCACGACCATGCACCAGGCGTCGATGACCAGCTCGCGCATCTCGGCCTCGCCGAGCTCGGCCGTCCAGGCGTTCACCCAGTTGAAGCGCTGGTCGGACAGCCGCGGCAGGTGGAACGTGCCGGGCTCCGACGCGATGAGCGCGTCGCGTTCCTCCTTCGGGAACGCGAAGCCCATGACCGTCTCGTCGGCGGAGAACGCGACGTAGACGATCTGCCCGACCCGGAACTTCACGCGGTCCCCGATGAGGTGTTCCGACGTACGCGGCAACGTCAGCGCCAGGCGCCGCACGTCCTCGACTGTGACCATCCACCATTATCGGCATCCAGTCGGCACCCAATTGGCGATCTTGTTAGATTGCTGGACAAATGAACAGTGCCGGACATGCGCCGGGGAACGGGGTGCGCGTTGGACGAGCTCGTGCGGTGGCAGACCGACCAGGGACCGGTGCTCGTCGAGGTCGACGCCCGCGAACCGGGGTTCCAGTCGGTGTCGCGCCCTGACCACGGGTTCGCGTTCGACGCCGCCCAGCGGCTGGAATCGGCCCTCGGCCACGTGCGCGGCGCCGCCGAGTCGGCGCTGCGCGCCCTCCGCGACGGCAGGCTCGACCCCGACATGATCGAGCTGGAGTTCGGGGTGAAGCTGAACGCCTCGGCGGGCGCGGTCATCGCCAAGACGGCCGGCGAGGCGCACCTCAAGGTGAAGCTCACCTGGGGCGGGCCCGCGGGTCCCGCGAACGCCGAGCCGGACCAGGGCAACGACGGCGCCGGCGCTTCCGGCGGCGACGCCGGTTCCGCCGGTTCCGGCGCTTCCGGCGGTTCCGGCAACGACGGCGACAGCGGCTCCGGCCGTTCGCCGAACGAGGAGGAAGGCTGACCGCGCCGTGCACGACTGGCAGTGGCGGGCCTGGGTGGGCGAGGCCTCCGGAGAGCCCCGGGCGTCGGCGTTCCTGGTCACCCCCACCAAGCTGCTGACGTGCGCCCACGCGGTCAGCGGCCGGAACGGTACGTGGGTCGGCTTCCCGGGGCTGACCGGCCCGCTCCCGGCGAAGGTCGTGTCGTGCGGTGACTGGCAGCGGCCGGGCGACGACGGGGACGTCGCGGTGCTCGAACTGAGCGACCCGGTCCCGTATCCGCCCGCCAGGCTCGCCGCGCCCGACATCCTCGACCGGCCGTCGCCGCCTGGTCCGCCCGCGCCCGGCGCGCACCGTGTGCTCGGAACGTACGGCTTTCCCAATCCACGCGAGCGGTTCGAGCGGCACATCACGGTCACCACCGGCCCCTCGATGATGCAGCGGCGGGAGTGGTGGCAGGTCAAGGCCGAGCCCGGCGATCAGATCCTGGAGGGCTACAGCGGCGCCGCGGTGTACGACCCGCACACCCGCGAGGTCGTCGGGATGGTCACCGATTCCGATCTGCGCGGCACGGACGGCCAGGTGGGGCGGATGCTGCCGCTCGCCGCCATCCGCCGCTACTGGGAGGAGCTCGACGACCACCTCCCTCTCACCTGGCTCACCCGGCCCGCGCGTCACTCGCTGCGGCGCCTGCTGACCGGCGCCGTCACCGCCGCTCCCCTGGAGGAGCTCGTCACCGAGGCCGTCGGGCCCATCCCGGGGTGGCGCGGGTTCCGATCGGTGTGGGACGCGGTCCGGAGCGTGGCCGAGGGCTGGCCTGACGACCCGGAACGGCTCACGCGCTGGATCGCCGTCCTGCGGCGCCACCTGCCCGACCGAGACCTGGCCGCCTGGACCCGGACGCACCTCCCGGACGCCCGCGCCGCCACCGGCACCGCGGCGGACGGCACGGCCTCGGTGATCGTCCGGCTGGAACGGGTGACGCATGACAACGCCTACGACGTGACCGTGCACACCTGGATCGACGGCGCGGAGGGCGCCCGGCAGGAGACCGTCCGCGTCCCCGAACGCGCCGTCCGGCAGACGGTGGAGACCGGCCTGGCCAGGGCCCGCGGCGCGATGGTGGGCCGGCACGACTGGATGATCGAGTTCGCGGTGCCGGAGTCGTGGCTCGGCAAGCCCTTCGAGGAGTGGTACGTCGAACGCGAGCACCGGCTTCCCATGATCATGTATCCGGTGGTCGTGCGGGACGTCGAGCGCCTGCGCCCCGACTCGATCCGCCGCGACCAGGCCCACCGCCGCTGGCGCGTGCTGCGCGAGCGCGGCCGAAGCGAACCCGAACGCGTCGACTGCGGCAGGCCGCGCGCCAAGAGCGCGTTCCAGAACTGGCTGATGGCCAACTCCGACGTCTGCGTCCTGGTGTACGGGGCGCGGCCGGTGAAGGGCTGGGTGACCGCCGCGCTCAACACCGGCATCCCCGTCATGGCCTGGCCCCGTTCCCGCTGCGCCGCCCCCGGCTGCACGGGCCGGCACCAGCTCGACGAGCTGGCCGACGCGCTCGCCGGCCGCCATCCCGACCTGCTTCCCGCCCTGGTGATGGAGCTGCGCAAGCAGGCCCTCGTCGCCCCGGCCGACGAGCCCCACTGCGGCCGCGAGCTCACCCTGCTCTGGGACGACCCGTCCCGGCTCCCCGATCCACCCCTCGCTATGGAGGTATGAGGTGCCCGACTGGCTGCTGTACCGCGGGACCCGCGCGCCGCACGACGGCATCGAGCGCCTCCCGCCGCCCCCGCCGTGGCGCTCGTTCGACGGCGGGCCGACGCTCGACATCCCGCCCGCCGGTCCCGCCGGCCGTCACCAGGCGACCACGTACCGTCCGTCGGACGACGCCGTGCAGCAGGTGAACGCGGCGCTCTACCTGCGCCGTCCTCTCCTCGTGACCGGCCCGCCCGGCACGGGCAAGTCGACCCTCGCGTACGCGGTGGCGCACGAGCTCGGGCTCGGCTCGGTCCTGCACTGGCCCATCACCAGCCGTGTCACCCTCCGCGACGGCCTCTACCAGTACGACCCCCTCACACGCCTGTACGCGGCAGGCCGCGAAGGCACCGCCGACCGCCGCGAAGGCTCCGCCAACGGCCGTGAGGAGGCGCCGTCCGACGACATCGGCCGCTACATCCGCCTCGGTCCCCTCGGCACCGCGCTCCTCCCGTACGCGCGGCCGCGGGTCCTGCTCATCGACGAGATCGACAAGAGCGACATCGACCTGCCCAACGACCTGCTCACCATCTTCGAGAAGGGCGAGTACGAGATCCCCGAGCTCGCCCGCCGCGCCGAGCCCACCGCCGAGGTGATGACCGCCGACGGCTCGGCCGCCGAGCGGGTCACGGTGACCGGCGGTACCGTCCGGTGCGGCGCGTTCCCGCTCGTCGTGATGACCAGCAACGGTGAACGCGAGTTCCCGCCCGCGTTCCTGCGCCGGTGCATCACGGTCAGGCTCAGCCAGCCCGCCGACCGGGCCGAGCTCGCCGCCATCGTCCGCGAGCACCTGGGCGACCTGGCCGACCGCAGCGACGACCTCATCGGCCAGTTCTTCGAACGCGCCAAGGAGGGCACGCTCGCCACCGACCAGCTGCTGAACGCCGTCTACCTGTGCCGCTACGCCGACGCGGCCGACCGCCGCGACCTCGCCGACCGCATCACGCCGTATCTGGCCAGCGGCCCCGATGACGATTGACAGGCTCCACCAGGCGCTGGACTCGCTGGGCCCGGACACGGACGCGCGTGAGCTCAGCGAGATCCTCTGGCTCGCCTGTCACGCCACCCCGCCCCAAGGCCCCGAAGGCGTCCCCGGCCCGCCTCTCACGCCCGGCACCGCACACGACGGCCTGCCGCCTCACGAAAGCGACCACGAAGGCGCGGCGGCTCCCCACCCTCCACCCCCGCGGCCCGGTCAACCGGCCGCGCTCCACCCGCGCCCGTCCGCGCCCGAGAGCGGCGGCGACGCCACCGAGATCCTCGTTCCGACCGCGCCGATGCTGGCCGATCCCCTGGCGGTCCAGCGGGCGCTCCGTCCACTCAAACGCCGCGTCGCCTCTCCCCTGCGCACCGAGCTGGACGAGGGCGCGACCGCCGCCCGCATCGCCGACACCGGTCTCTGGGTGCCCGTGCTCACCCCGGCGCCCGAACGCTGGCTCTCCCTCATCCTGGTCGTGGACACCGGGCCCGCCATGCGGCTCTGGCGTCCGCTCGCGCGCGAGCTCACCGAGACGATCGTCCGTCAGGGCGCCTTCCGCGACGTCCACGTGACCTACCTGAACGAGTCGGGCCGCGTCTCGTCCTCCCCCACCGCGCCCGCGCGTTCTCCCACCACGCTCATCGACCCCGCCGGACGCCACGCTGCCCTGGTGCTCAGCGACTGCTCCGGGCGGCACTGGTGGGACGGCCGTGCCCCGCGCGCCGTCCGCGCCTGGGCGCAGACCGGCCCGACCGCGATCCTGCAACCGCTCCCCGAACGTCTGTGGCGGCGCACCGCCGCTCCCACGACACCCGGCCTCGCCTCGCTTCCGCGCCCAGGCGCGCCCAACACCGAGCTGAGCTTCATGCCGTACGACGGCGAGGCACCCGGCGGGCCGCCGATTCCCGTCCTGGAGATCGCGCCCCGCTGGCTCTCCGGCTGGGCGAGCCTGGTCGCGGGCGCGGGTCCGCAGCCGACCGCCGTCGCCGCGCCCACCGCGACCACCTCCGCACCCGTTCATCGCGAACGCGAGCTGCCTCCCGAGGAACGTGTCCGCCGCTTCCTGGTGACCGCGTCGCCCGAAGCCGCCGAACTGGCCGCCCACGTCGCGGTCTCCGTCCCGTCCCTTCCGGTGATGCGCCTCATCCAGCACCGCGTCCTCGGCGAGTCCGGTCCCGGGCAGCTGGCCGAGGTGCTCCTGAGCGGCCTCCTGCGTCCGGTCGGCCCGTCCCAGTACGAGTTCGTACGGGGAGCCCGCGAGGCCTTGCTCGCCGGTCTCCCGCGCCCTGAGGCCTGGCACACCCGTCGCGTGCTCGAACACGTCTCCGCCGAGATCGAGCGCCGCGCCGGGTCGGCCGCCGAGACGTTCCG
Organism: Actinomadura fulvescens; assembly: GCF_039533225.1. Classification (NCBI taxonomy): domain Bacteria; kingdom Bacillati; phylum Actinomycetota; class Actinomycetes; order Streptosporangiales; family Thermomonosporaceae; genus Actinomadura; species Actinomadura fulvescens. The sequence goes on from NZ_BAAATD010000005.1 coordinate 386,881, forward strand.
CGCCCTGCTCCCCTCACCCGAAGGCGACCAGGCCCTCCCGGACCGCCCCTTCGCCCTCCTCAGCCCTGAAGCACGAGCCTTCCTCGACCGTTCGACCCGGCCCACCTCCCCGCCCCCTGAGCCGGTCGAGCCAGTCGAGCCTCAGGAGAAACCGGCGGGAGGGCGGATCGGGCGTCTCCTCGCAAGGTTCCTCGCAGGCCCCACTCCGGAAGCCGCCCCGCCGGACTTGCTGGAGTTGCTCGGAGGTTCGGTATCGGAACTGATCGCCAAGGCGACGCAGCGCCCGGCCGGGACGGTACCGGTGCCGATCGGCGTGACCGACTCGGGCGCGTCGCTCATGCTCGACGGCGGTGACCACCTCAACCCGCACGTTCTGATCACCGGCGCACCCGGCGCGGGCCGCGTCGCCCTGCTGCGCACGATCGTGGCGAGTCTCGCGCTCACTCATCCACCGCAGAGCGTCGTCTTCGCGCTCGCCGACCTGGGCACGGGGAACGCGTTCGAGGGCCTCGGCGATACGCCCGGAGGTATCGTCGCCACCACGTTCGGGGCCGCGGAGGCCGCGCTGCTGGCCACAGCGCTGACGGACGAGATCGAACGCCGGGAAACGGGCCTGCGCGACGAGCTTCTGCCAACCCTGCCCGCCCTCTTCGTCGTGGTCGACGAGTTCGGGCCCGCGCTGGCGCGGAGCCCCTCGCTCGCTGAGGTGCTCGAACGGCTGGTGGAGCAGGGAGCTCGCCTCGGCATCAAGCTGGTCCTGGCATCGACGGAAGCGCCGCCCTCGTTCGCCGAGTGGCAGACGTCGCGGATCGTTCTCCAGAACGAGGCGGGTGTCGGCCACCTCTATCTGCGCGGGTTCCCGCCGACGCGCTTCCGCGTCGCGAAGGCACCCTCGGAACTGGCCTCCATCCTCGACCGGATGTGGCGGGGCGACGAGTGGCGGGTGGAGGAGTGGCGCAGGGACGAGTGGGTGCCGGTCACGCTCGGGACGAACGAGGAGGGGCCGGTCCGGCTCGACGTCATGGACGGCCTCGTGCCGGGCCACGGACTGATCGTCGATGAGCAGGCGTCCGGCCGGTCGGAGGTGACGCGGAGGCTCGTGACAGAGCTGGCCGCCGCCCATCCGCCCGAGCGGATCAACTTCCTTCTGGCCGACTACTCGGCGGGCGCCACGTTCGCCGGCGGTTTCGAGGAGCTGCCGCATGTCGCCGACGTGGTCGTCGGCATCGAGGACGATCCCGGCCTGGCCGACCGGTTGCAAGAGGCGCTCCTCCGCGAGCTGGACCGGCGGCAGGGCTTCCTCGATCAGGCGACTGCGAGGGCCTGGCATCACTACCAGACGGCCGCGGCGCGGGACGCGTCGTTCCCGCCGCTGCCGGCCCTCTTCGTGCTCGTGAACGGGGTCGACCGGCTCACGGCGGCACGACCGGACTTCGATGAGGTGATTGGGCAACTCGTGGCGCGCGGGCCCCTGCTCGGCGTGCAGCTCACCATGATCTCGACCGGTGGCACGCTCACCCCCCGGCATACCCCGGACTGGCACGTCACGGCTTCCGCGGAACGCGGTCGCGTGTATCTGCGCAAGGGGTCCATCGCGTTCGAGATGACCAGGCCCGGCCGGGACGTCCTCGCGCTGGCGCGGGCCATGTCCGCGTACGGGTCGGAGGCGCACTGGCTCATGCCGAGGCGGCGTCCTGGCCAGGTGACCCTCGACGACGCGCTGGCGCCCGTCAGGGTCTCGGTCCAGTCGAGCTCCGTCCAGGCGCAGCTCACAGCACTCGCCGAACGGGAACTGGAAAGGCTTCACGGGAACGAGCCGCCACGTCACCTGCACCTGGCGTTCACCGGTCCCCAACTGGCCGGCAAGAAGCCGGCTGCCCGGGCCTACGCGTCCGCGCTCATCCAACTCGGCGTCCTGCGTAAGCCCGGGATTGTCGAGAGCACCTGGCAGGGCCTCACGCTGCACGACATCTCGGAGGCCTACGGCGGCCTGCTCTACGTCGAGGACAACGGGGAAGGCCCAGTGGGCGACGCGGAGGCCGGCGCGATGATGGAACGGCTCCGCCCGGAGGCGGTCGTCGTCTTCGGGGGCGAGAGCGAGGCCGTCGCGCGCTTCCTGCGCGACCACCCGGCCATCGCCGCGAGCGTGGACGCGACGGTCACCTTCGAACCGCCGTCCACCACCGGGATGGACAGCGATCTGCGGTTGCAGGACCTCGATCTCGGCGAGCGGCTGGGCATGGGCGGGATGAGCACGCTCTATTCGATGATCCGGCTGAGCGACGAAATGCTGTACAAGGAGTATCGAGGTCAAACGACCGAGACCGACGCCGACGCGGTCGGTCGGCTGGTGTCGTTCCCCGCGACTCTCGGGCCGGATCTCCGAGAGCTGCTGCTGAGCCAAACCGCCTGGCCGGTGGCCCGGGTCATGGACGGTGACCGGCTCGCGGGGGTCGTGGTGCCGCGCGCTCCAGAGCGGTTCTACGGCCGGTTCGGGCCGCGCGGTGCCGATTCGGTCCGGGTACGTGACCTCAGCTATCTGCTGTACCAGCGCAGGACCACCTGGGGCGAATCCGAGACACCGCCGGATGCGGCTGATCGGATCGAGATAGTGCGGCGGATCGCGGCGCTGTTCGGACTGCTGCATGAGCACTCGCTGGTCGTCGGGGACGTGTCCCCGACCGGCGTTCTCTGGTGCGCGAGTCCCATGAGCGTCTATCTGCTCGACTGTGACGGCATGCGGTTCGCCGGCGCGCCACTGGGCCGGGCCGCTCTGGAAACCGTCGACTGGGACGACCCGCTGGGCCTCGACGAGACCGCAAGCCTGGACAGCGATCGTTACAAGCTGGCGCTGCTGATCACCCGCGTTCTCGCCCGGTCCGCACACGTGCGGCCGGGTCAGGCGTTCGAGTTCGTCGAGGGCGTCCCGCCGCGCATCGCCGCCAACGTCTCGAACCTGTTCACCCGAGCCGCAGGGCCTCGGGGCACTCGTCCCACCGCAAGCGAGTGGGTGCAAGCACTCAGCGAGGGCACTGAGGGCTGAGCGTCAGCGCATTGCGGCGATGGATGTGCGGAGGCGTAGGTCTCGGATGCGGTGTTCGTACGACGCGCCTGTGAAGAGCAGGGCCAGCCCTGTGACTGCGATCGGTGCCCAGCGCGGTCCCTGGCCGACGAGGTCGAACAGCGCCGGGCCCACCTCGTGCGCCGCGTTCAGCACCAGCACGCCGCCACCCAGCAGGAGGGGCGCCTGGAGCCGGGTTCACGCTCCCGCCAAGGTCGCGGTGAATGCGGCTCGGACGCGGACGATCCGATCGGCAGCCTCGTGGTCAACTCGACCGTCGAGCTGGGCCCGCACGATCCGGCTGTCGTCGCCGTGCTGCGGAGGGATCTGGAGCGGCGGCTCGACGCGTTGACGGCGGCGATCGAGGCCGGGCAGCGCCGAGGTGAGATCGGCACCAGTAGGGACGCCCGGGAGCTCGCCAATTTCGTGAACGCCACGATCAGCGGGCTCTTCTCGGCCCTGAACGGCCAAGCAGGGAGGCAGAACGATGCCGTTGGCCATCTACATCCTCGGGTTGTCCATCTTCGCGCAGGGCACGTCGGAGCTCATGCTCGCCGGGCTGCTCACCGAGATGGCCACGGACCTGGGCGTCTCCGTCCCGCAGGCAGGCCTGCTGATCTCCGCATTCGCACTCGGAATGCTTGTCGGCGCGCCGGTCCTGGCGGTGGTGACGTTGCGATGGCCACGCCGGGACGCACCGCTCGTGTTCCTGGCGGTCTTCATCGTGGCGCACATCGTGGCCGCGCTGACGCCTGGATACTGGGTGTTGTTCGCGACTCGCGTCGTGGGTGCCTTCGTGTACGCCGGGTTCTGGGCTGTGGCGGCGACGACGGCGCTCGGCCTCGTTCCCGCGAACGCGCGCGGCAAGGCGATGAGGATCGTCGCGGGTTCACCGTGGCCTCGATCGCCGGTCTTCCGGCGGGCACCGTCATCGGCTGGCGCGCCGCGTTCTGGACGGTCGCCGCCCGTACGGAGTCGGCGCGCTCATCGGCATCACCACCGGCGGCCGCACATCGGACACACACCCCTTCCGCACTCTCGCGGGCGTCACTGGTCTGACCGTGATCTCAATGGCACTCGCGCTGACCGCAGGGATGGCGATCCCGGTGGTCGCGCTGGTGTTCTTCTGGGCGCGTTCGGATTCGCCACCAATCCCGCGCTCAACACCCGGGTGTTAGCGCTGGCCGAGGGCATTCCGACGCTCGCCGCCGCAGCCGACGTCTCCGCGTTCAACGTCGGCATCACAGCCGGCACGAAGCAGGCTCACTCCGTACCGGCCCTCGCGTGTCAGCGGCACTCCCTGGCGGGCATGCTGTAGAGCACTCGCCCCTGCCACTTACCGCTCTTCGTCTGTCGCTTCTCGGGATGTTCGGCGACGGTCCAGACCTGGTGCGTATCCCGGTAGCAGGACATGTCCTCCGGGCCGTACGAGATCGTCGACCTGGAGAGGACCGTGAACTTTCCGCCCGCGTACTTCGCCCGGACGAGCTGGCCGCGGTTGCGCACGGTGCCAGGTTCGAGCGGCTTCTCCTGCTTGGGCACGTTGCGGGTGAACCACCAGTTGCCGCGCGTCCCGACACCGCCCTGGACGTTCGTCACCGGCAGGTTGACCACGAAGGAGGGGTTGGCCCGCCCGTTCCTGTCCATCACCAGGTCGCTGCCGCCCTTGCTCCCGATGGGGAACGCGGCGACACGCCCGCCCCCGCCCATGCAGAACTCGCCCGAGATGAGCTTGTCCTTGCCCGCGCGGTCGATGGACAGCCACGAATGGTTGGGCGTGCCAGCGGCAGTGCAGGCCTTGCCAGACCGTGTGTTCGGTACGTACGAGGCGACCTGCGGCATCACGTAGCGGTAGCCATAGCCGTAGTACGTCTTGCCGTGCAGGCCGATCAGCTTGGGCTTGCTGGTGGAGCCGTTCTTGCTCTTGCCCAGGTCGAAGATCTGCCGCATGTCGAAGACGCGGATGCCCGTGCTGGTGTCGGCGACGTAGAGCCTGTTGCCGTACCACGCGAGTCCACCGGCGTGGATGCCCTTGTCGGTGCCGTGAGTGCCGACCGGCTCGTACGTGGTCTTGCCCTTGGCGTTCTTGTACGGCCAGACCAGGATCGCGTGGCGGTAGGTGTTGTTCTTCAGGTTGACGAACGTCACCCGCGCGCTCTTGTGATAGCCGTCCTTGCGGTTGTCGTACCAGCTGACGAGCAGGGCTTTCCCGCCCTTGCCCCACGAGCCGTCGGCCTGGGCGTCGGACGTTCCGGTGACACCCTGCGGGTACCACTGGACGGTCTTGGTGTCGGCCGAATCGAAGCAGAACCAGTCACCCTGCTTGGGGGCCGCGGCCTTGGTTGCGCAGGCTCCCTTCCGGGAACCTTTGCGGTTGCCCGCCTTGTCATTGAGCAATGCGGTGACGCTGCTGGTCTTGAGGTTCTTCGCCATGCCGCCGAGGGCAGCGCTGGCCGGAGCCTTGCCGACCTTGAGCACGTAGGCGCTCTTGCTGGACGCGGTCGCGGCGACCGCCTCGGCGTTATTCGCTTTATCTGAAGCCACGTGGGCGTATGCAGGAAAACCGGCCGCCAGAGCCGCCAGCGAGGCGACGACGACGAGGGAGCGCCGGACGTTCAAGTGATCACCTCCAGGTGATCATGGAACGTAACATTTCCCCACTCTCCGTTAAAAGATCACCAATCGCCCCACAATGGTCACCCTGGGAGAGATGACGCAGGTCAGCGGCAGATGCTTGGCACGGTCCACAAATGCACGCCGGACGTGAGGTTCGTAACAACGCAGACGGGCCGGTCCCGATCGGCATGACCGGGACCGGCCCTTGTCGGTGATGTCGGCGCTGCCGGCGTGCCGGACGTCCTAGCGGACGCGGCAGCTACCGGTGTCGACCTTGGTCGGGTCGCTCTCCGAGGTCGCCTTCACCACGAGCCTCGCCTTGCGGTCGGCGCCGGGCGCGGCCTTGGCCCACACCTGCACCGCCGTGGTCCGGCCCACCTTGGCGGTGGCCAGCGCGTTCGGCAGCAGGGTCGTCCAGCCCTTGCCGGTCGACGAGGCGCTCAGCCGGAAGACGTCCGAGCCGTACACGCCGGTGCCGCCCTTGCCGGAGTTGCGCAGCGGCACGGTGCACTTCACCCAGCCGGAGCCGGCTGGACGCGCGAAGCCGTTGCCCACCTTGACGCCGCGGCGCTGCTTGCCGGCGCCGTCCAGCGAACGGACGGCGACGGTGTAGGACAGCACGCCCTTGCGGTCGCGCTTGAGGTCGAGCACGTAGAAGTGCAGGCGGTTGGCCGCGTCCACGTGCTCGTACTCGCTGCCGGAGTTGGTGCCGGCGTGCATGAGCGCGTCCGACAGCTGCCGGTAGTCACCGATGGTCATCTTGACCTGCTGACCGTTCGGCAGCACGTAGTCGACCTTGTCGATGTCCTGCGGGTTGGAGTCCTTGACCCAGATGAACGGCGCGTCGGTGTCGGCGTCCTTGGTCTTCGCCAGCAGCACGCCCGAGTCCGGCGTGAACGAGTCGAAGCCCATCCGGTCGACGACCTCGACCGTGTAGTTGTTGTACTTGCCGCCGTCGCACAGCGGGTCCTTCTTCACGTCACAGGGAGGGCTCAGGTCGGCTTTCTCCCCCGCGCCCAGCCGCACGTTGATACCGGCCAGCGCGTCCCGGCCCGGCTGGACGGCGCGCGCGGTCACCTTGGCCACGACCGTGCCGTCCTTAGGCAGCGTCGCCCGGTCGAGCTGGAGGACCTTCTTCGGGTCGACGATCTTCAGCGCGAGCTTGTTGCGCAGCGTGTGCTGCGCGCCCATGGACGCGCCGCCGGTCGCCGGGATCATCCAGCGGCTGTGCGGGCCGCCGGGGCCGTTGAAGCTGCCGCGGCTCAGCATCTCCCACGGACCGGTGTACGCGCGCCGCGGCGGGTCGCTATACGGGTTGTTGTAGTTGTCGAGGATGCCGAGGATGTGGCTGAACTCGTGGGCGAAGACCCCCATGCCGGAGCTCTCGGCCTGGGTCGAGCTGCGCGGCGGAGCACCGATCACGGCGTTCGGCCAGTGGTTGGACGCGGCCTGCCACGACGTCCAGGGCACGTAGCGGGTGGTGGCCCAGTTGGGCATCTTCGAGTCCGGCGGCCCCCACTCGTCCGGCACGTCCTCCCTGGTCGGGAACTTCATCATCCCGAACTCCTGCCAGGTGGCCGACTCGTCCTGCCCGGCGGTGAGGAAGAAGACGAACTCGTACTGGTCGGCGACCTTCTTGCCCACGTCGGCCTCCCAGGCCTTCCGCGCGTCGGCGCGGATGTCGCGGAAGCAGGTGTCGCCGAACGGGCAGTCGGTCTTCTCCTGGAACTGGCCGATGCCGTACTCGTGGTCCTTGGCCGGCATGGTGTACGCGCCGAACGCCTTCAGGTCGACGCCGTACCGGCCGCCGGAGTCCTCCATCCAGTACTCATGGAGGGTGTGCCCCTTGTTGAGGGCCTGCGGCTTGTTGAGGAAGTCCTGGTAGAACTGCGCGACCTTGTCCTTCGGCACGTTGCCGACGAGGCTCGGGTTGCCGTAGATCGTCGAGTTCTTGGGCTGGGTGACCACGAACGGCTGGTTGGGGTAGTCGACGAGGACGACCGCGCCCTTGAAGTTCTTGATCGACCCCTTCTTCTTCGGGTCGGCCCACTTCGTGCCCGGGATCGGCTTGTAGTCGTCCCAGGTCATCGTGTCGGGAAGCTCGTAGTTCTGCGGGTCGATCGGCTTCGGGGCGCCGGGCGCCGCGAACGTCCGCACCTGCTGGCCCTGCTGCCAGGGTTGCGTCTGCGGCCAGTGCCGCATCTGCCAGGGGTTGGGGGTGGGGTCCGGGATCGGCGCCTTCGCCTGCGCGGTGGCCGCGGTGGCCGGGACGGCCGCCAGGCCCGCGGACAGCAACATCGCTGCCACGGCGGGCGCCAAGAGGAACTTTCTGGAGTTCATGTCTCCCCTGTCTCAAATGTCATCCGAGACGGTAGAGACGGCCCCGATCATGATCAATGGCTGTTGTGGCCGACGTTCCCGCCGGTCCGCTGGCAGGTGACGACAGATGTGACGAAGCATCGCCCGCGCGCGTCAGCCGCGACGGCGCCGGGTATCGATGCGGCATGAGCAGCCGGACCGTGGCCGAGAAGCTGGGCATCAAGCCCGGGCACGCCGTGCACGTGATCAATGCGCCCGGCGATTACGCGCAGCTGGTCGGGGGGCTTCCCGAGGGAGCGGAGGTCACCGCGACCGGGCCGGCCGACGCGGTGCATCTGTTCGCCGAGGGCAAGCTCCAGCTCGACGCCTCCATCCAGCGGGCCATCGACGCCGTGCGCCCCGGCGGACTGCTGTGGGTGTCCTATCCCAAGGGCGACGCGTCCGACATCAACCGTGACAGCCTCTGGCCGACGTTCACCCCGTACGGCTGGCGGCCCGTCCGGCAGATCTCGGTCGACGCGCGCTGGTCGGCCCTGCGGTTCCGGCCGGAGGACGACATGCGCGGGACGGGTGAGCGGTCGCCGTAGCAAGAGGGCGGTCGCCGTAGCAAGAGGGCGGTCGCCGTAGCAAAAGGGCGAGGGCCCCTAGACGAGCTTGCGGGCGGCCACGACGATGCCGTCCTCGTCGCTGTAGAGCCAGTCGTTCTCGCGGAACTCCACGCCGCCGAAGCTCACCGGCTCGTCCACCTCGCCCGCTCCGTCCTTGGCGCTCTTGCGCGGGTTGGAGCCGAGAGCCTTGACGCCGAGTTCCAGCGTGCGGAGCGTCGCGACGTCCCGGACGGCGCCGTTGATGACCACCCCGGCCCAGCCGTTCCGTACGGCCGCCGCCGCGATCAGATCGCCCATGAGGGCGGACGCGAGCGAGCCGCCGCCGTCCACGACCAGTACCCGGCCGTCGCCGGGAGTGTTGAGCAGCCGCTTCACCAGCCCGTTGTCACGCAGGCAGCGCACGGTCGCGATCGGACCGCCGAACGTGGTGAGCGCGCCGTACTGGCGGAACTGCGTCTCGCAGCTCTGCAGCTCGTCCCCGAAATCATCGATCAGGTCAGCGGTAGCGAAGTCCATGGGGAGATCCTACTCACTGGTAACCCTGGGCCCGGAGCCGATGGAGGGCATGATCACCTGACAACGGGCGCCGGTTTCGATAGAACCATGGACAAACTCCACCAGGAGGTCACACATGCAGCCGCCTGCCCCGCCTGCCCCGCCGGCTGCGGCCCTCGCGCCGCTCAGGGCTGGCGACCCGCCGCTCGTCGGCGGCTACCGGGTCCTCGCTCGGATCGGCGCGGGGCGGGTGGGCCGGGTCTACCTCGCCACGACGCAGAGCGGGCGACGGCTCGCGATCAAGGTCGCGCGGCCGGAGTTCGCGGGCGACCCGGAGTTCCGGCGGCGCTTCCAGGACGAGGTCAGGGCGGTACAGCGCGTGGCGCACCGCTTCGTCGCCGCGGTCGTCGACACGCATCCGGACGGGCCGCAACGCCCTTGGGTGGCCACCGAGTTCGTACCGGGGCCCTCGCTCGCCCGCGCCCTCGCCGAGCACGGCCCGCTGCCGACCGACACCGTGCGGGCGCTGGTCGCCGGGCTGGCCGAGGGCCTGCGCGCACTCCACGACGCGGGCGTCGTCCACGGCGACCTCAAGCCGTCCAACGTCCTGCTCGGCGCGGCCGGACCCACGATCGTCGACTGCGGGATCGCCCGGGCCGCCGCAGCGGTCCAGGCGACCGGCTCGCCGTTGTTCATGGCCCCCGAGCAGGCGCGGCCCCATGACGTGACCCCCGCCGCCGACGTCTTCGCGCTCGGCCACCTCGCGTTCCACGCCGCCACCGGACGCACGGCCTTCGGGACGGCCGCGGACGAGATCATGGTGGCGCCGGTCGCCTACGACCGGCCCGACCTGACCGGATGCCCGAGCGTCCTGCGCGGCCTGGTGCAACGGTGCCTGGCGCCGAGCCCCGGCGACCGGCCGTCCCTCGACGCGGTCCTCGCCGAGCTGGAGCAGGACCCGCCCGGCGAAGGCTGGCTCCCCGCCGCGGTGGCCGCCCGGCTGCCGCTGTACGAGGCGGATCCTCCAAAGCCGGCCCCGCCGCCGCTCGCTTCGTCCGCCCCGGCCATGCCGCAGATCCTGCCACCGGTCGAGATCCCGGTCGCCCACGGGACGCCGGTCCAGGCGCCGCCCGTCACGGCCGGGCGCGACTCCACCGCGATGCTGATCCTGATGGCCGTGCTGGTCGCGGTCGGCGCGGTCTGCTCGTTCGTGCTGGTCGCGATCCTGCTCTGAGATCGGCGGCCCGGAGGCGATCGATCAGGAGGCAGGGGTCAGGAGGCAGGGGTCAGGAGGCGGGGAGTCAGGAGGCGGGGGCGTCGATCGGGCGGCCGATCAGGCGCGACAACACGATCGCGGTCTTGGTCGCGGTGATGTTGTCCTCGCGGCGCAGCCGCTCCAGGGCCTGCTCCAGGTGCTGGATGTCGCGGACCCGGACGTGCACGAGAGCGCTGGCGTCCCCGCTGATGGTGTAGGCGGCGACGACCTCGGGATGCTTGCGGATGCTGGAGTAGATCTCGTCCGGCGACGTGGCCCCCGTACAGAAGATCTCGATGAACGCCTCGGTCGTCCAGCCGAGCGCGGCGGGTTCGACGACCGCGGCGAAGCCGGTGATGACGCCGTCCGCGCGGAGGCGGTCGACCCTTCTCTTGACCGCCGGAGCCGACAGTCCGACGCGGTCCCCGATCTGCGCGTAGGACGCCCGGCCGTCCTGGAGCAGCTGCGCAACGATTCGGTGGTCAAGGTCGTCAATACGCAATGAATATCTCCCCCCAAGTTCTCTTTCGTCATTGGTCGTCGGTCATTCCCGAACATACGCTGGCCACGGGACCGATGACCACCATCCCCGTCGGCCCGCCCACCCCCCGCCGGCACCGGGCACCCCGGTGTCATCAGCGATCCCGGCCACCCGGCCGGGCCGACCGGTGTGAAGGAGCGTCGTGAGCAGAGCCGACGAACTGCGTGCGATGTCTGAGGAGCACAGCGCGCACAACTACCATCCGCTCCCCATCGTGATCGCGGAGGCCGACGGGGCCTGGGTGACCGACGTGGACGGCAACCGGTACCTCGACATGCTCGCCGCGTACTCGGCGGTCAACTTCGGCCACCGCAACCCGCGGCTGACCGCGGCCGCCAAGCGTCAGCTCGACCAGGTCACGCTGGTCAGCCGGGCGTTCGACCACGACCAGTTCGGACCGTTCGTCACCGAGCTCGCCGAGCTGTGCGGCAAGGACATGGTCCTGCCGATGAACAGCGGCGCCGAGGCCGTGGAGACCGCGCTCAAGACCGCCCGCAAGTGGGGCTACGAGGTCAAGGGCGTGCCCGCCGGCCAGGCCAACATCATCACGTTCGAGGGCAACTTCCACGGCCGGACGACCACGATCGTCAGCTTCTCCACCGACTCCGACGCCAAGGACTCCTACGGCCCGTACACGCCGGGGTTCCGGACCGTGCCGTACGGCGACGTCGAGGCACTCAGGGCCGCGATGGACGGCTCCACCGTGGGCGTGCTCATCGAGCCGATCCAGGGCGAGGCCGGTGTCAACGTGCCGCCGAGCGGCTTCCTGGCCGCAGTGCGCGAGCTGTGCACGGCGAACGGCACGCTGATGATCGCCGATGAGATCCAGTCGGGGCTCGGGCGGACGGGCACCACGTTCGCGTGCGAGCACGAGGGCGTCGTGCCGGACGTCTACATTCTCGGCAAGGCGCTGGGCGGCGGCATCATGCCGGTGTCCGCCGTCGTCGCGGACTCGGACATCCTCGGTGTCTTCAAGCCCGGCCAGCACGGCTCCACCTTCGGCGGCAACCCGCTGGCATGCGCGATCGCGCGTGAGGTCGTCGCCATGCTGCGGACGGGCGAGTTCCAGGAGCGGTCGCGGGAGCTGGGCGCGCACATGCACGAGCGGCTCGGCCGGTTGCCGGGCGACCTCGTGCGCGAGGTGCGCGGCCGCGGACTGTGGGCCGGCGTCGAGCTGCACGGCAAGGCGCGGCCGGTCAGCGAGCGGCTCATGGAGCTCGGCGTGCTCGCCAAGGAGACGCACGAGACCACGATCCGGCTGGCGCCGCCACTGGTGATCAGCCGCGCGGACCTGGACTGGGCGCTGGACCAGCTGGAGATCGCCCTGAAGGGCTGACGGACCCCTGACTCCCCTCGCAGGGGACTGAACGAGGGCTTCCCACAACGGCGTGGGGAGCCCTCGTCGTCGTTTCGGCCACGTTAGACAGCTCCATCCGTCTGGATTAGTCTACTTGGACTAATACAAGTCGGACTAAGGCTGACATTTTATGGCACGTCCCATCACACCCCTGGCGCTGATCGTGCTCCGGATGTTGCACGAGCAGCCCATGCATCCGTACGAGCTGCAACAGCGGATCCGCATCCGCGCGTACGACGTGGCGGTGAAGCTCACCCATGGTTCGCTCTACAACACGGTCGAACGGCTGGCGGCCACCGGGCTCATCGAGCCCATGGAGACCAGCCGCGACGGACGGCGGCCCGAGCGCACCGTCTACATGATCACCGAGGCGGGGAAGGACGCGGCGTCCTGCCGCCTGACCGAGATGCTCGGCCGGTACACCCCCGAGTTCCCGCTCATCGGTGCCGCCCTCGCCGTCATCACCCTGCTGCCGCCCGCCGAGGCGCTCATCCACCTGCGCACCCGCGCGGTGGTCCTGGAGTCCATGGTGGCGGCCGAGCAGACGGCCTACGACGCCCTGCGCAAACGCGGGCTGGAGCGGTGCAGGCTGCTGGACGGCGAGCTGAAGATCGCCCAGCTGCGCACCGAGCTGCGCTACGTCCAGGACCTCGTCGCCGACATCGCCGCGGGCCGGGTGGACTGGGAACCGGTCGTCATCAACTGTCGCCTGGACAGTGGCGACAGCGCTGACGCTGACGCTGACAAGGAGCACGCATGAGCAAGTGGCGCGGCAACCCCTGGGCGATCCTGCTCACGCTGTCCCTCGGGTTCTTCATGACCCTGCTCGACCTCACGATCGTGAACATCGCGATCCCGAACATGATCGACAATCTGCCCGCGACGCTGGACCAGGTGCTCTGGGTCAACAACTCCTACATCCTGGTGCTGGCCGTCCTGCTGATCACCGCCGGCCGGCTCGGTGATCTGTGGGGCAAGAAGAACCTGTTCATCGCGGGCGTGACGCTGTTCACGCTGGCGAGCCTGGCGTGCGGGATCTCCCAGGACCCGGCCCAGCTCATCGCCGCCCGCGCGGTCCAGGGCCTCGGCGCGGCGATGCTGATGCCGCAGACCATGTCGATCATCATCGACACGTTCCCCTCCGAACGGCGCGGCACCGCGCTCGGCGTCTGGGGCGCGGTGGCCGGGGTGTCCACCATCGCCGGGCCCACGCTGGGCGGCCTGCTGGTCAGCACGCTCGACTGGCGGTGGATCTTCTTCGTGAACCTGCCGATCGGCATCCTGGTGCTGACGATGGCGGTGCCGATCCTGCCCGCCAACGTGCGCACCGTCCGGCACCGCTTCGACATCGTCGGCGTGCTCCTCGCCTCGGCCGCGCTGTTCTGCCTGACCTTCGCGTTCACCGAGGGCCAGAAGTACGACTGGAACGGCTGGATCCGGGGACTCATCGGCGCGTCCGCCGTGCTCTTCACGGTCTTCCTGCTGCACCAGCGCGGCAAACAGGACGACGAGCCGCTCGTCCCGTTCGTCCTGTTCAAGGACCGCAACTTCAGCATCCTCAACTTCGTCGGCGCGACCGTCTCGATCGGCATGGTCGGCATGTTCCTGCCGATGACGATCTACCTGCAGTCGGTGGAGGGCTTCAGCGCCCTGGAGGCGGGGCTGGTGATGGCGCCCTCGTCGGTGGCCTCGATGTTCCTGGCACCGGTGGCCGGCCGGCTCTCCGACAAGATCGGCGGCAGGTTCATCCTGATGGCCGGGCTGACGCTGTACGCGACCGGCACCCTGTGGATCATCGCCGTCGCGGACGTGGACACGCCGTGGACCTCGTTCATGCTGCCGCTCATCATCACCGGCATCGGCGTCGGCGGGGTGTTCGCGCCGATGGCCACCGAGGCCACCCGGAACGTTCCACCACGCCTGGCCGGGGCCGCGTCCGGCGTTAACAACACCATCCGCCAGGTCGGTTCGGTGCTGGGCAGCGCGGCGGTCGGCGCCGTTCTGCAGAACCAGCTGGCGAACGCGCTCAAGGAGCAGGCGGCCGAACGTTCCGCGGCGCTCCCGCCGGACGTGCGGGGACGTTTCGTGGACGGCTTCGCGCAGGCGGCCAAGGGCGGGCTCGAAGTCGGCGCGGGCCAGCACGACGCGCCGCGGCAGCTCCCGCCGGGCACACCGCCGGGCCTGGCCCAGCAGTTCCAGCAACTGGGCGACGCGGTCTTCAAGCACGGTTTCGTGGACGCGATGCGGCCGACCATGCTGCTGCCGGTCGTCGCCGTCCTGCTCGGCGCGGCGGCGTGCTTCGGCGTCCGGCGCTACCGCGCCCCGTCGCCGGGCCCGGCCGATCAGGCGAGCGAGCGGTACGTGCCCTCGTAGAAGATCAGCGGCTTGCCCCGCGGGTCGGGGACGTCGAGGCTCAGCACCTCGCCGACCACGATGCTGTGGTCACCGGCGTCGTGGACCGCGTAGGTGCGGCACTCCAGTGCCGCCACCGCGGACGCGAGGATAGCCGCGCCGGTGACCGGCCCGCGGGTGTGGGGCCAGGCCTCCAGCTGGCCGTCCAGGGCGCGCCCGCGGGTCGCGAACCAGTTGGACGCGTCCCGCATGTCGTCGGTGAGCACCGAGACCGCCCACTGCCCGCCGGCGAGCACGAACTCGTGGAACCGCGCGATCTTCTCCACGCAGAACAGCACGAGCAGCGGCTCCAGCGAGACCGAGGTGAACGCGTTCACGGTCATCGCGTGGTCGGTGCCGCCGGCCACGGTGGTCACGACCGCCACGCCGGTGGCGAAGCGGCCGACCACCTCCCGGTAGAGCGCCGGATCGACGAGAGGTTCGGAGCTCACGACGCGTCCGGCCTCATCCGTGGGTACGGCCGGCGCCCCCGAGCAGCCAGTCGCCGGGCTGCCGCCGGGACGGCACCATCGAGATGGCGATCACCGCGGCCATCAGTCCGCCGATGAGGAAGACGTAGCCCGCCAGGCTGCCGGGGATGACCAGATCGCCCTCGGGCCGCTGCTGGGACATCAGGAACACGACGACGGCCCAGGTCAGTGTGGGGACGACCGCGCCCATCCGGCCGCCCATGGCCCAGCCCGCCAGCCGGACGAAACCGAAGTTGAGGACCACGAGGAGGATCGCGGCAACCGGGACCGAGCCGATCGTCCAGTCCTGGAGGAACGAGCCGACGACGGCGAACAGCGCGCCGAGCAGCCCGAGCGCCCCGTAGGCGGCGCCGCCGACGAACGCCTCGGCCCGCGGTCCCAGGACCGGGTCCGCCGGGTTCACCGAGTCCGCCGGGGCCGGTGCGGCCGGTGCGGCCGGGGCGGCAGGCTCGGGCGGCGCGGCCGGGTTGGCCGGGCCGACCGGCTCGGCCGCGGCGGGTGCGGCCGGTACGGCGTCCTTGGCCAGCGACAGCTGGGCGTCTTCGTCCTTGTCCACGGTCGTCAGGGTATCCGGGTGCGCGGCCGTCAGACCTGCCGCGTGCCAGGTCCGGCGAACAGATCGGTCTCCCGGCCGCCGGGAGCCACGGGCCCGCGCTCCCCGGCCAGCAGGATGAAGAACTCGGTGCCGAAGGCCTGCTGGCCCAGCCCGTTCGACAGGGCGAAGAACGGCCCCACCTCGTCCGGCGCCACCACGATCTGGGTGCGGTGGGCGCGGAGCGCGGCCAGCTTGGCGGGCAGGTAGGGGCGGGCGTCCACCATCGTGGTGATCCGGTCGTCCGGGACGCCCGAGCCCAGCTCGTCGAGTCCGGCGACCCGGTCGAACGGCAGCTTGGCCTCGCGCATCACCGCGATGGCCCGCGCGAGGACCGTCCTGGGAGTCGCGTACGCGTAGAACTTCGCGGCCTGCCACGGCTCGCCGTCCCCGTAGGCCGGGTCGGCCGCCAGTTCGAAGGCCCGCCAGGTCACCCGGTGCGCCTGGATGTGGTCGGGATGCCCGTAGTTGCCGCGCTCGTCGTAGGTGACGATCACGTGCGGGCGCACCTCGCGGATGATCTTCACCAGCTCGCCCGCCGCCTCGTCGGCGTTGGCGCGCCAGAAGCAGCGCGGGTCGTCGTTGGTGGAGCCGCCCATCATCCCCGAATCACGCCAGCGTCCGGCGCCGCCGAGGAACCGGTGGTCGGCGACGCCGAGCGCCGCGCACGCGTCCGCCAGCTCGCCGATCCGGTACTCGCCGAGGCGGTCCTCCTTGTCGGAGGCCAGATGACGCAGCTCCGCGGGGATGATCTCGCCCTCCTCGCCCAGCGTGCAGGTGACGAGACAGACCTGGGCGCCCTCGGCCGCGTACTTGGCCATGGACGCCCCGGTCCCGATGGACTCGTCGTCCGGATGCGCGTGGACGAACAGGATCCGCGGCTGGTTCATAGGAAACGAGCGTACTAACAAGGATGAGCTCAGCCTGAGCCGCCGCCCGCGCCGCTGCGGGCACCCGTGCCGGCGCCCTCGCCGGGGTCGGCGCCACCGCCACCGCCGCCGCCGTTCCCGCCGCCGTCACCGTCACCGCCTCCGCCGCCTCCACCGCCGCCGCCGGACGACGGCGGGGTGGACGGAGGCGTTGACGGAGGCGTGCTCGGCGGCTCCGAGGTCGGCGGGGTGCTCGGCGGCTCGGAGCTGGGCGCCGTGCTCGGCGGATCGGAGGGCGGCGTGCTCTGCCGCCGCGTCGGGGTGTCCCTGGTCGGCGGCGTGTCGGCCGTCTCGTCGTCGCTCGGCGAGACCGAGTCCGGCTCGGAGGTCGTGGGCGTCGCCGGGCCGCCGCCGGGCTCGTCGTTGTTGGTGGCCGCCATCACCACGCCGACGATGACCGCGATGAGGAGGATGGCGGCCACTCCGGCGACGATCGGCCACGGACCGCGCCTGCGCTGCGGCTCGTAGTAGCCGGGCGCGGCGGGAGGGGCGGCGCCCGGAAGGGTGCTGCCGCCCGCCGCGCCCATGCGCTGCGTACGGTCGTAGGACACCGTCTGGTCGGCCGCCGACATCCCGGCGGCCCCGCCCGCGGCCCCGGCGGCGCCCGCCGCCATCATCGTCGTGGCCTGCGCGGCGTCGTCGAGCCGGGTCTCCTGCGAGCCCGTCCCGATCATCGCCATCATGATCTGCTGGGCGGTCGGCCGCCGCTCCGGCTCCTTGACCAGGCACGCCGAGATCAGCCCGCGCAGATCCGCCGGCACGCCCTCCACCGAGGGCTCCTCGTGCAGCACCCGGTTGATCACGGCCATCACCGTGTCGTCACCGAACGGCGGCGTCCCGGTGGCGGCGTAGACCATGGTCGCCGCCCACGCGAAGACGTCCACGGCCTCGGTGAGCGTGGCCCCCGCCACCTGCTCGGGCGCCATGTAGGAGGGGGTGCCGATGGCCTTGGTCGCCGCGGTCTGGCCGGCGTCCAGCGCCCGCGCGATGCCGAAGTCGATCACCCGCGGCCCGTCCGGCGCCATGAGCACGTTGTGCGGCTTGAAGTCGCGGTGCACGATCCCGGCCTGGTGGATGGCGACCAGCGCGGTCGCGGTGCCGATCGCGAGCCGCTCCAGCGCCGCCCCGATGATCGGTCCCTGCTCCTTGACCTGCTTGTACAGGCTCGGTCCCCGCACGTACTCGCTGACGATGTAGGGCTGGTCGCCGGCGACGTCGGCCTCGATCATCTGCGCCGTGCAGAACCGCGCGACCTGCTTGGCCGCCTGCGCCTCCCGCACGAACCGGTGCCGCGCCGACTCGTCCTCGGTCAGATCGGCCCGCAGCAGTTTGATCGCGACGTTGTCACCGGAGGCGTCCCTGCCGAGATAGACGACCCCCTGGCCGCCCTCGCCGAGCCGTTCGAGCAGTTCGTACGAACCCAGCCGCCGTGGATCACCCGGCTGCAGTTCCGGCATGGACCTTCTCCTCTGACCGGTGACGTTGCGTAAAGCGGGAAGCCTTGAGCCTACGCGACCTTAAAACGCAATCATGGGTTGTTCCCCAGGGACGGGGAACAACCCATGATCTTCAAATCGAAACGTCAGGCACCGTACTTCCACAGCATGGCCTGGATGTCGTACATCGGAGTCGGGCGCCGGTGATGCCCCGCCGCCCACACCGAACGCGTGCCGGGGATCAGCGTGAAGTCGCTGATCGAGTCCATCCGGTTCCGCACCCCGGGCACCCGGTGGAACCTGACCTTGCCCTTCGACCAGTGCGCCATGGCCTGCACCGCGCCTCGGCCCGGGTCGCCCGCGAGGGCCCAGATGCCGCCGGCCCCGTCGCCGTCCAGCGCGCTGAGCACCTTGGTCCTGATGACGTGCTGCCGCCAGGACTTGCCGTTCCAGTGGGCGAGGACGCTCTTGTTGACGGCCGTGCCGCCCTTGGTGATCGTGATGGTGGTCCACACGTCCCTGGGTCCGCGCGCCAGGACATCGGTGGCATGGCCCTCATGGCCCCTGGGCAAGACGACCTTCGGCCCGGTGACCTTCTGCCACCGCTTGCCCGTCCAGCGCACCAGCCCGGGCCGGTACGCGGTGGAGCGCACAGGCGTCGAGTCGGTGGTCGCCCAGACACCGGTGCCCTTGCGCGCACTGAGGCGGTAGGCGCCGGCCTTCGACTTGGGGACGGGCACCTTCCGCCAGGCCTTGCCGTCGAACCGCTGGATCCACGGGCCGCACACCTTGCCATGGCCACAGGAGTGCCTCGCCGCCGCCACCCAGACCTCACCGGGCTTGCCGGTGGTGATCACGTCATTGATCCGGGCGAAGGGGAACTCCTTCTTGGTCCAGCGAGTTCCGTCCCAGTGCAGCCCGTAGACGACGCGGCGTTCGTCGGCGTCCTGCCAGAACGCCGACCCGAAGACCCAGACGTCCTTGGGAGACGTGGCGACGACGCGGCCTACCTCGACCTGGTCGGCGCCGACCAGCGAGGTGGGCACGGCGACCGCTCGCCACGAGGTCCCGTTCCAGTGCCGTAGGAGCGAGCCGTCGGCCCCTCCCAGCGCCCAGGCGTTCTTGGGCCCGAGGGCGAAGACGTCTTTGAAGGAGTCGCTGCCGTGCTGCGATGTGCTGGCGTAGACGGTCCGCCATCCTGGTGCGGCGGCGGATCCGGAGGCGGCGGATCCGGAGGCGGAGGCGGCGGCAGTGCCGGCCCCGGCCGCCATGACGCCCACCGCACCGACGCACACGATGCGGCGAAGGAGTTCGGTCATACGCGAGTTCCCTTTCCCTGGACAGAACGAAGAGCCCGGGGCGGGGAGCCGGAAAGGCCAACGAAGATCGTTGACCTTGGGTGGCACGTGACAATACCGGCAAAGTCATGGGTTGTCCCGGAACCCCGGGACAACCCATGGTCTTGAGCGAGTCGTCAGGAGCCGTACTTCCAGATGACTCCGGTCTCCCAGTTGTCCTTGTTGCGAATCGTCCCGGCGGCCCACAGCGACCGCGTCCCGGGAATCCGCAGGAGGGAGCCGACCTGGTGCCCGGTTCCCGCGCCCGGCGCCTTGAGCCGCGCCGTCACCTTGCCGCCCACGTAGTGGAGCAGCATGGCGTCCCAGGACCGCGCCCAGAAGCCGCTGCCGCCGTCACTCTCGATGTCCCGCAGGCTGTCCTTGGCGTTGACCTTGACGAACTTCCAGCGCTTGCCGTCCCAGCGCCCCAGGTAGGCGCCGGGCAGGTAACCGTCGGCCAGGTTGGACGCGGTGACCGAGACCCACACGCTCTTACCGCTGCGGGCATGGATGTCGCTGAAGTGCCAGATGCGCTTGCCCGTGCTCGTGAGCTTCGGCCGTGGGACGTACCGCCACTTCCGGCCGTTCCAGTGCGCCAGCGTGTTCTTGGCGAGCGGGGTCTTGCGCGCGTTGGCCAGATTGACCGTCGCCCAGATGTCCTTGGCCGAACGTACGTGAAGCACCCCCACACTCGCCGGCACGGAGAACGGCTTCCAGGCCTTGCCGTCGAAGCGCTGGCCGATCGGCTTGCACGTCCAGCCCGCACAGGCACCACGCCCGACGACGAGGACCTGGCCGTTCTTGCCGATCGACGCCGCCTGGCCGATGCGCTTCACGTGGGACGGGAAGATCTTGCGGGTCCACTTGGCGCCGTTCCAGTGGACGCCGAACACCACGCCTTCGTCCTCGGTCGTCCGGTGCGTCGCCACGCCGAAGGCCCAGACGTTGTTCCACGCGCTGGCCGCGACGGTGGTCAGCTTGGCGTTGGCCCGTGGCGCGAGGGACGCGGGGACCGCGACGCGGGTCCACGCACGCCCGTCCCAGCGCTTGAGCAACATCTCGTACCGGTAGGGGGCGCGTACGTACCCGGCCGCCCACGCACCCTTGGCGCTGGTGGCCGCCACGTCGGTCACCGCGGCGTCCCCGCCGTCCGGAACGGACGTCACGTTGCTCACGCGCCAACCCGGCGCGGGAGCGGCCTGCACGGCGGGAGCCATGGAGGCGATGGCCAACGCGCCCGCCGCGCCGGCGAACAGTGACCGTTTGAGAGGGGTCATGCCTTGCCCTTTCGGGGGGTATCGGTGTCCCGGGGCGGGGGGCCGGGCCGGACGGTGATCGTCCGAATAAGTGATCGAGAACACTACCGGCGGCACCGGCGAAGCGGAACGGGGTTTGCGGTGAGCCGAAACGTCCGCCGGATGGGCGGATCACGCGGGTCCGGCTGGCAGACTTCGTTGTCATGACCATCAGCTATCCGCGGCAGAGCGCCCGCACCCGGCGGTTCACCCTCGGGGTGCCGCGGGCCTTCCAGATCGCGGCGGACGAGTCGTACGTGGCGTTCCTGCGCACGAAGGCCGGCGACGACCCGGTCACCTGCCTGTGGACGCTCGACACCGCGACGGGCGCGGAGCGGCTGGTCGCCGACCCGACGGCGCTGGACGTGCCGGGCGAGGAGAACCTGCCTCCCGAGGAGAGGGCCCGCCGCGAGCGCGCGCGCGAACAGGCCGGGGGCATCGTCGGGTACGCCGTGGACCGCGACGCGCGGCACGCCGCGTTCACCCTGGGCGGCCGGCTGTACGTGGCCGACCTGCGGTCCGGGACGGTGCGCGGCCTTGAGGCGCGGACGCCGGTCTTCGACCCGCGGCCCGACCCTGCCGGGCGCCGGGTCGCCTATGTCTCCGGCCGGACGCTGCACGTCGTCGAGCTGGACGGCCGCGACGACCACGCGCTCGTCACGCCCGAGAGCGACCAGGTGTCGTACGGGCTCGCCGAGTTCGTGGCCGCCGAGGAGATGGACCGGATGCGCGGCTACTGGTGGTCGCCGGACGGCGGCTCGCTGCTCGTCGCCCGGGTCGACGAGACCCCGGTCAACCGGTGGCACATCGCCGACCCCGCCAACCCGGAGCGGCCCGCGACCGAGATCGCCTATCCGGCGGCGGGCACGCCCAACGCGATCGTGTCGCTCGTCCTGCTCAAGGTGGACGGCGGCCGGGTCGGGGTGGCCTGGGACCGCGGCGAGTTCCCCTATGTCGTGACCGCGTCGTGGGACCGGCACGGTCTGCTGATCGTCGTCCAGTCGCGGGACCAGCGGGCCCAGCGGATCCTCAAGGTCGATCCGTCGAACGGGGAGACCGCCCTGCTGCACAACGCGCACGACCCGGTCTGGACCGACATCGTGCCCGGCGTGCCCGCCCGCGCCGGCAACGGAGACCTGGTGTGGGTGACCGAGGACCGCGAGACCGAGACGCGCCGGATCACCGTCGCGGGCGAGCCGGTCACGCCCGGCGGGCTCCAGGTGCGGTCGGTGCTGGGGGCCGAGCGCGACACGATCCTGTTCACGGGCTCGGAGGAGCCGACCGAGATCCACGTCTACGAACACGGCCCGCAAGGCCTCACCCGGCTGACCGAGGGCCAGGGGGTCTTCGGCGGCACCCGTTCCGGCAGGACGACCGTGCTGAGCGGCTCACTCCTGGACCGCCACGGCGTCACGGCAGAGGTCCGCACCGCGAACGGGACGCACCCGATCGAGTCCCGCGCCGAGACCCCGGTCATCACCCCGAACGTGGAACTCCTGCGCGCGGGCGAACGTGCCATCCGTACCGCCCTCGTACTGCCGACCGGATGGGAACCGAGCCAGGGTCGCCTGCCCGTGCTGATGGACCCCTACGGCGGCCCGCACGCCCAGCGGGTGCTCGCGGTGCGGCGGGCGTACTGCGAAGCGCAGTGGCTGGCCGACCAGGGCTTCGCCGTCGTGATCGCGGACGGCCGCGGCACGCCCGGCCGCGGCCCCTCCTGGGACCGCGCGGTCCGCGGCGACTTCGTCGGCCCGGTCCTGGAGGACCAGGTGGCGGCGCTGGAGGAGGCCGCCCGCCGCCACCCCGCGGCCCTCGACCTCGATCGCGTCGGCATCCGCGGCTGGTCGTTCGGCGGCTGGCTGGCGGCGCTGGCCGTGCTGCGCCGCCCCGACGTGTTCCACGCGGGCGTCGCCGGGGCGCCGGTCACCGACTGGACGCTGTACGACACGCACTACACCGAGCGCTACCTCGGCCATCCCGACGAGGAGCCGGACAACTACAAGGCCAACTCCCTCATCGAGGACGCCGGCAGACTCGAACGCCCCTTGTTGATCATCCACGGCCTGGCGGACGACAACGTGGTAGCGGCCCACACACTGCGCCTCTCGTCGGCCCTCCTGGCCGCAGGCCGCCCCCACACCGTCCTCCCCCTCTCAGGCGTCACCCACATGACCCCCCAAGAGGTCGTCGCGGAGAATCTCTTGCACCTTCAGGTCGATTTCCTGAAACGCAACCTCATCTAGCCACGCACCGCGAGCGCGCGGCGCTGAGCGGGGAGCGAGCCGAAGGCGAAGCTTCCCGCGAAGATCGCGAAGCGATGTCGCGCTCGCCGCTATGGACGTCAAGCGGAGCTTGTCGATTGATGGGTGGCGGGCGGGGCGCTGTGGGATGGCGGTTCGGGTCTGAGCCGCCAGGCGAGGACCCGAGGCCGCGAAAGCCAAACTAACGCTGCCACGACGACCAGAGGGCGGCGTAGGGGCCGTTGGCTTCTATGAGGTCGTGGTGGGTGCCGAGTTCGGTGATGCGGCCGTTCTCGACGACGGCGACGCGGTCGGCGTCGTGGGCGGTGTGGAGGCGGTGCGCGATCGCCACGACCGTGCGGCCTTCGAGCACGGCCGCCAGCGACCGTTCGAGGTGGCGGGCGGCGCGCGGGTCGAGCAGCGAGGTGGCCTCGTCCAGGACGAGGGTGTGCGGGTCGGCCAGGACGAGGCGGGCGAGGGCGAGCTGCTGGGCCTGGGCGGGTGACAGGGGCTCGCCGCCGGAGCCGACGACGGTCTGCAGTTC
The DNA here is from genome assembly GCF_039533225.1 of Actinomadura fulvescens. Lineage (NCBI taxonomy): Bacteria > Bacillati > Actinomycetota > Actinomycetes > Streptosporangiales > Thermomonosporaceae > Actinomadura > Actinomadura fulvescens. The sequence continues at coordinate 410,388 of NZ_BAAATD010000005.1, forward strand.
CGGGCCGTCCCAGTCGACGGCGGCGAGGGCCGCGGTGATCTGCTGGTCGGTGGCGTCCGGGCGGGCCATCACCAGGTTGTCGCGCAGCGTGCCGCGGAAGACGTGGTGTTCCTGCGTGACGAGGGCGACGTGCCCGCGCAGGTCGTCGAGGGGCAGCTCGACGAGGGGAACGTGTGCGACCTCATCTCCGACGGTCACCGAACCGGCGCGCGGCCCGTCGATTCCTGCGAGGAGGCGGCCCAGCGTGGACTTGCCCGCGCCGCTCGGGCCGACCACCGCCAATCGTTCTCCGGGACGGAGGGCGAGGTCGATGCCTTGCAGGACGTCATGCCCGTCACGGTAGGCGTAGTGGACGTCGCGTGCGGTCAGGGTCTCCCCCGCCGGGCGTCTCCCGTTCGGGGAACGGTCGGGGCCGACGTCGCCCACGCCGAGGAGCCGGGCCAGGGACGCGCCACCGAGCTGCAGTTCGTCCAGCCACATGAGGAGCATCTCGACCGGTCCGATCAGCTGCTGCACGTACAGCGTCGCCGCGGTCACCTGCGCCAGCGACGCCATGTCGTGCATGTGGAACCAGCCGCCGACCAGCAGGGTGGCGGCGACCGGCAGCACGAAGCTCATCTCGATCACCGGGTAGAGCACCGTCCGCAGGCCCAGCGTGTAGCGCTCGACGGCGTACGCGGCGGCGATGTCGTCGTCCACGCGCCGGTGCCGGCGGCCGGCCAGGCGCAGCGCCTCGATCGTGCGGGCGCCGTTGACCGTCTCGGCCATGCCGTCGGTCATGTCGGCCCACGTCGCGTTCTCGCGCAGGTAACCGGCGTGGGCGCGCGGCAGGTACCAGCGCATGACGCCCCACAGCAGCGGCAGCGCGACCAGGCAGGGCAGCGCCAGCAACGGCCCCACCAGCAACAAGGCGCCGAACGTGAACGCGCAGGCGACGATGGCGATCAACGTCTCCGGCACGGCGTAGCGGACCGTGGTGGCGAGGGCGTCGACGTCGCGCGACGTCCGGGTGACGAGGTCGCCGGTGCCCGCCCGTTCGACCCGGGACAGCGGCAGCGCCAGCACCCGGTCGACGAACTCCTCGCGCAGCTCGGCCAGCACCCGCTCGCCGAGCCGTGCCGACGCCAGGGAGGCGTACCGGATCAGCACGCTCTGGACGATCACGAACGCGGCGATGGCGAGCCCGACGGTGTCGATGTCGACGCTGTGGTCGCGTACGCCCTCCACCAGCTCGCCGAGCAGGCGCGGGGTGACGAGCCCGGCCACCGCCGCGAGCCCGTGCAGCGCCAGCGCGCCGAACAGGGCACGCGGGTGCCGCAGCGTCAGGCGGCGCGCGTACGCGCGCACCTGCGCCGGTGTCGCCACCGGCAGCGTCTCAGCGCTCACCCGACCGTCTCTCCCCTGGTCACGGTCGCCGCGTAACGCGGCTCGGTCTCCAGCAACCCGCGGTGGCGTCCCTCGGCCACCACCGCGCCGCCGTCGACGAAGACGACGTGGTCGGCGCGGTCGAGCAGCAGCGGGCTGGTCGTGCACACCACGGTCGTACGGCCCGCGCGGGCGGCGGCGAGCCGGTCGGCGACGCGGGCCTCGGTGTGGGCGTCGACCGCGCTCGTCGGCTCGACCAGCACGAGCACCTCCGGGTCGGCGGCCAGCGCCCGCGCCAGCCGCAACCGTTGCTGCTGGCCGCCCGAGAACTCCCGGCCGGCCTCGACGACATGCGCGTCCCAGCCCACCGCCTCGACGATGTCCTCGGCGTTCGCCGCCGCCACCGCGGCCTTCAGCCCGGCGGGCGAGCCCGCCGGGCTGAGGCTCTCGTGGAGGGGGCCGGAGAAGAGCCGGTCCTCGTTCACCGCCACCAGAATCCGTTCGCGGACATCGGCGAAGTCGCGCAGCGGCAGGCCCCCGTACGTGACGTCGCCCTCGGCGTATCGGCCCAAGCGGTCAGCGACCGCCTGCGCGTCACGCGGATCGGAGGCGGCGACGGCGGTGAGCTGTCCGGGCCGTACGACCAGGCCGGACGCCACGTCCACCAGATCGCCGGGCGGCCCGTCCGGCCGTGCCGTCCCGGTGTGCCGGATCTCGGGCTCGATGTCCAGCAGCCGGATGACCCGGCCCGCCGCCACGTGCGCCTTCGTCAGTTTGCTCGCGGCCTCGCCGATCGTCTTCAGCGGGTGGATCAGGAACACCGCGTACCCGTAGAACGCCACGAGCTCACCGGGCGTGATCGTGCCCTCGGCCGCGAACCGGGCGCCGAGCCAGGTCACCAGCGCGATCAGCAGCCCCGGCAACAACGTCTCCGCGCCGGTGAGCCGCGACTCCGCCCGCGCCACGTTCACCCCGGCCTGCCGCACGCGCTGCGACTCGGCGCGGTAGCGCCCGGCGAAGAGGTCCTCACCGCCGATGCCGCGCAGCACCCGCAGCCCGGCCACCAGGTCGGTCGCGCGGGAGTTGAGCTCGCCGACCAGCTCGCGGTGGCGTTGCTCGCGTTCGCGGTACGGGCGCAGCAGCGGCGCGGCGACCGCCAGGATCACCGGGACACCGATCAGCACGACCAGGCCCAGCGGCGGCGAGGCGGCGAGCAGGATGCCCGCGACCGCCACGATGGCGACGACCGCGCCGGAGCCCCGCGACAGGATGTCCATCGCGTCCCCGATGTGGGCGACATCCGCGACGCCCACGCTCACCACCTCTCCCGTGCTCAGCCGTTTCGGCAGGGTGGCGCCGAGGCGGGTGGACTGGCGGACGACGAGCTGGACGGTGCGGTACGCGGCGGCCAGCCAGTTGAACACCGCGAAGCGGTGCCGGGTGACGCCGCTGGCCGCCTGGACCGCGCCCAGGCCGGCCAGCACGGCCGCCCAGGTCAGCAGGGCCGTGCCGTCCTTGGCCGCCACCCCCGCGTCGATGGCGCGGCCGATCGCGGCCGGCATCAGCGCCTGGCTGAGCATCCAGACCACGCCGAGCAGCGCACCGGCGATGATCGAACGGGCCTGGGTCCGGGCCAGCCAGCCGAGGTAGCGCGCCGGTGAACGATGGTCCGGGGTCCCGGGGTCCGCGACCGGCAACGACTTCACGAGCTGGAGACTAGGCATCACCCGGAGCGAACTTCGACTGATTTTCCGGCAGAACGGACTGTTACCCGCAAGCACTACATACGTGACTCAAGCCGCAAGTGCCCCTCCCGGGATGCACAATCGTGATCAGAGACGCTATGGTCGGTGCAGTACGGAGCGACGTTCTCTCCGCTCCATGAGCCGGGACCCCGGCGGCTATGCAGCAGCCGCCTCCCCGGCGCGGCCCGTTCCGCCGGACCTGGCCCCCTGGGGGTCTCCGCCGCGGTCAGGCCGTCGTGGGCGCCGAGCCAGTCAACGATCGCCATCGCCATCCCAGCGAAGTCCGGAAACCGGTATTCCTGTGAGCACCACCAGCCAGCACCCGCATCCCGTCGCCCAGGGCGCCGAGGACAGGATCGACCTGCTCCTGATAGGCCATGACCCCGCCGACGTGTTCCTGGTCGAGAAAATGCTCTCCGAGACCGGACTCACCGCGCAGATCACCGTCGCCGAGAGCCTGGACACCGCGCGCCGGAGGCTCACCCGCCGCACGCAGTGCATCATCGTCGACCTGTCCGCGCCCGGCATAGACCGCATCGAGGGGCTCCGCCAGGTCCTCGCGCTGTCCGAGCGGGCCGCGGTCGTGGTGCTGACCGGCCTGAACGACGCGCATCTGGGTGTCCGGGCGGTCGCGGCGGGAGCCGAGGACTACCTGGTCAAGCAGGAGGTGGACGGGCCGCTGCTGGCCCGCGCCATCCGCTACGCCATCGAGCGCAAGCGCGCCGAGGAGACCGAGCGGCGGCTGGTCGAGGCCCGGATCACCGGCCGCGAGAACGCCCGGCTGGAGCGCGGCCTGCTGCCCGTCCCGCTGATCGACGACCCGACCCTGCGGCACTACACCCGCTACCGGCCGGGCCGCCGCCGTGCCCTGCTGGGCGGTGACTTCTACGACACCGTGCAGACCGAGGGCGGCGCGGTGCACCTGATGATCGGCGACGTCTGCGGGCACGGGCCGGACGAGGCGGCCCTCGGCGTCCAGCTGCGGATGGCCTGGCGCACGCTGGTGCTGGCCGGGCACTCGGGCGAGCAGCTGCTGGCCACGCTCGACACCGTTCTCGGGCACGAGCGCCGCAGCGAAGAGATCTTCACGACGCTCTGCATGATCACGATCGCGCCGTCCCGCCGGACCGCCCGCATGCATCTGGCCGGTCATCCCGCGCCGCTGCTGTTCCGGGCGGGCCAGAAGGGCGAGCCCGAGGTCTTCGCGCTCCCCGAGTACGCGCACGGCCCGGCCCTCGGCCTGCTGCCCGGTGCCGAGTGGCCCACGACCGAGATCGACCTGGGCGAGTCGTCCTGGAGCCTGATGCTCTACACCGATGGCCTGATCGAGGGCCGGGTCGGCGACGGCGCCCACCGCCTCGGCACCGAGGGCCTGGTCGATCTCGCCTCCCAGGCCGGGGCCCGCGGCGCCACCGGCCGCGGCCTGATCGACGAGCTCGTCACGCGGGTCGAGGAGCTCAACGGCGACGCCCTCACTGACGACCTTGCGGTGTTGCTGCTGTCCCATGCGGCGCATTCCTGACGCCGGATCGCAGTTCCCCCAGGTCGTGTGAGGTCCCTCACCTTCGGGCGCGGTAAAGATCGAGGAAAGCCCGGTGCGGCACGGTTCATAGCCTGTGGCTATCGAAACAAGTGCGGCGATGACTTGGATCGGTTCAGCGCATCGGTCATACCGTGCGATCTGTGGCTATAGCGATACCTGCGATCTACCGGTCGACCGTCGGGAAGAAGGCGGTCATGGCCGTCACGGGCGCCATCATGGTGCTGTACCTGATCGCGCACATGGTCGGGAACCTGAAGATCTTCATGGGCGCCGAGGACTTCAACCACTACTCCCACTGGCTGCGCACCCTCGGCCAGCCGGCGGTTCCGCGCCGCACCGTGCTGACGGCCATCGAGGTCGTCCTGGCGGTCTCGATCGTCCTGCACATGTGGTCGGCGATCTCGCTGGGCAGGCGCGCCGTGCACGCCCGCCCGGTCAAGTACAAGTCGAAGAAGAAGTCGCACGCGCAGGGCTACGCCGTCCACACCATGCGGTACGGCGGCATCATCATCGCGCTGTACGTGATCTGGCACCTGCTCGACCTGACGTTCCTCGTCGTGAACCCCGCGGGCCGCGGCGCCACCCCGTACGAGCGCGTGATCCAGGACTTCCAGCCGTCCCACTGGTACGTCACCGTCTTCTACATCGTGGCCGTCTCGCTGGTCGGGCTCCACCTCCGGCACGGAGTGTGGAGCGCGATGCAGACCCTCGGCATGCGTTCCCCCCGCAACGACCGCGCGCTGCGCGCGCTCGCCGCCACGATCGGCGCCGTGGTGGCCCTCGGCTTCATCGCGGTGCCCGTCTCCGTCACCTTCGGATGGGTGGGCTGATCATGATCGACGACAGCTTCTACAAGAGCGGCGAGCCGATCGCCGACACCAAGGCCCCGGCCGGCCCGGTCGAGGATCGCTGGACCACGCGCAAGTTCCAGGCCAAGCTCGTCAACCCGGCCAACAAGCGCAAGAAGAAGATCATCATCATCGGGACCGGCCTGGCGGGCGGCTCCGCCGGCGCCACCCTCGGCGAGGCCGGCTACCACGTCATCCAGTTCTGCTTCCAGGACAGCCCGCGGCGGGCCCACTCCATCGCGGCGCAGGGCGGCATCAACGCGGCCAAGAACTACCGCAACGACGGCGACAGCGTGCACCGCCTCTTCTACGACACGGTCAAGGGCGGCGACTTCCGCGCCCGCGAGTCGAACGTGCACCGCCTCGCCGAGATCTCCACGCAGATCATCGACCAGTGCGTCGCGCAGGGCGTGCCGTTCGCCCGCGAGTACGGCGGCCTGCTCGACAACCGCTCGTTCGGCGGTACGCAGGTCTCCCGGACGTTCTACGCCCGCGGCCAGACGGGCCAGCAGCTCCTGCTCGGCGCCTACCAGGCCCTCATGCGCCAGGTGGACGCCGGCAACGTCGAGCTGCACGCGCGGCACGAGATGCTCGACCTGATCATCGAGGACGGGCGGGCGCGCGGCGTCGTCGTGCGCGATCTGATCAGCGGCGAGGTCAAGAGCTACACCGCCGACGCGGTGGTGCTGGCCTCCGGCGGTTACGGCAACGTCTACTTCCTGTCGACCAACGCCATGGGCTCCAACGTCACCGCGTCCTGGCGGGCGCACAAGCACGGCGCCTACTTCGGCAACCCGTGCTACACCCAGATCCATCCGACCTGCATCCCGGTCAGCGGCGACCACCAGTCGAAGCTGACCCTGATGTCGGAGTCGCTGCGCAACGACGGCCGGGTGTGGGTGCCGAAGAAGACCGGCGACGAGCGCAGGCCCGCCGACATCCCCGAGGACGAGCGCGACTACTACCTGGAGCGCATCTACCCCTCGTTCGGCAACCTGGTCCCGCGCGACATCGCCTCCCGCGCCGCCAAGAACGTCTGCGACGAGGGCCGCGGCGTCGGCCCCGGCGGCCTCGGCGTCTACCTCGACTTCGCCGACGCGATCGAGCGGCTCGGGCTGAAGGCGGTCGAGGCCAAGTACGGCAACCTCTTCGAGATGTACGAGCGGATCACGGGCGAGAACCCGTACGAGATGCCGATGCGCATCTACCCCGCCGTGCACTACACGATGGGCGGCCTGTGGGTGGACTACGACCTGGAGTCCACCATCCCCGGGCTCTTCGTGATCGGTGAGGCCAACTTCTCCGACCACGGCGCCAACCGCCTCGGTGCGTCCGCGCTGATGCAGGGACTGGCCGATGGCTACTTCGTCCTCCCGACCACGGTCGGCAACTACATCGCCGAGCACAACCTCGGTGAGGTCGGCGAGAAGCCGGTGGCCGAGGCGGAGCAGCGGGTCAGGGACCAGATCGAGAAGCTGCTCTCGATCGATGGCGACCGCAGCGTGGACTCCTTCCACCGCGAACTCGGCCACATCATGTGGGAGTACTGCGGCATGGAGCGCACCGAGGAGGGCCTGCGCAAGGCCCTCGAACTCATCCCGGCCCTGCGTAAGGAGTTCTGGGAGCGGGTCAAGGTCACCGGCAAGGGCGAGGAGCTCAACCAGCAGCTGGAGAAGGCCGGCCGCGTCGCCGACTTCCTGGAGCTGGGCGAGCTCATGGTGATCGACGCGCTGCACCGCGCCGAGTCCTGCGGCGGCCACTTCCGCGCCGAGAGCCAGGACGAGGACGGCGAGGCCAAGCGCGACGACGTCAACTTCGCCTACGTCGCCGCCTGGGAGTGGGCCGGGGAGGGCGAGCAGCCCGTCCTCCACAAGGAGGCCCTTGAGTTCGAATACGTCAAGCCGAGCCAGAGGTCGTACAAGTAATGAAACTCAAGCTGCGCGTCTGGCGCCAGGACGGGCCGAAGGACAAGGGCAAGATGGTCGAGTACAAGCTCGACGACATCTCCCCCGACGCGTCGTTCCTGGAGATGCTGGACGTCCTGAACGAGGAGCTCATCGCCAAGGGCGAGGAGCCGGTCGCGTTCGACCACGACTGCCGCGAGGGCATCTGCGGCATGTGCTCGCTGGTCATCAACGGCACCCCGCACGGGCCCGAGAAGATGACCACGACCTGCCAGCTGCACATGCGCAAGTTCTCCGACGGCGAGACCATCGACGTCGAGCCGTGGCGGGCCAGGGCGTTCCCGGTCGTCAAGGACCTGGTCGTGGACCGTTCGGCGTTCGACGACATCATCAAGGCCGGCGGCTACATCACCGCGCCGACCGGCACCGCGCCGGAGGCCCACGCGACGCCGGTGCCCAAGCCGGACGCCGACAAGGCCTTCGAGGCCGCCGAATGCATCGGCTGCGGCGCCTGCGTGGCGGCGTGCCCGAACGGCTCGGCGTCGCTCTTCCTCGGCGCCAAGGTCAGCCACCTCGGCCTGATGCCGCAGGGCCAGCCCGAGCGCTGGGACCGCGTGGTCGACATGCTGGAGGCGCACGACGACGCGGGCTTCGGCGGCTGCACCAACACCGGCGAGTGCACCGCGGCCTGCCCGAAGGGCATCTCCCTGGACTTCATCAGCCGCCTCAACAGCGACTACCTGAAGGCCACCGCGGGCGGCAAGAAGAAGTAGCCCGCCCTCCCGCCCTCAGCCGTACGAGGAGCGCCCCGGACCGCATCGGCCCGGGGCGCTTCTTGGTACCTGCGGCTCGTTACTCCAGTTCGTGGCCGTCGTGGGCGTGGCGGAACGCGGTGGCGGCGGCGTCCTCGACGGTGCCCGGGAACCGCTCGAACGTGTCGGGGTCGATGCCGTACACCCTGCCGGTGGACAGGTCGTTCAGCATGTTGGTGAGACCGGCGGTGACGGCGCGGGTGAAGCGCTCCGACTGCTGGTGGCCCATCGTCTGCGTCTGCCCGCGCACCTCGAACAGGACGGTGCCGGTGCCGATCATCGCGAGCGAGCAGCGGGCCTGGCCGGGCAGGTCGCGCGTCGGCGCGTGCGGGTAGCGTGCCCCGATGTAGCCGCGCTTCTCGATGCCGCGGAACGCGCTGACGGCCAGTTGCTTGGAGAGCTTCTTGGCGTACGTCTTGGCGTACGCCGCGTACTTGCCGCCCGGCTCGAAGAACTTGTCGGGCAGCGGCGGATAGTCGACCGCGACGTCGAGGAGCCGGTTCTGGGCGTCCTCACGTACGCAGGCGCCTTGGTGGTGAAGGTCCACGTAGACGTCGACCTTCCCCTTGCGCGCGCGCAGCTTGGTGTAGATGTCGCGCAGCGTCTGCGACTCGGGGTTGAGGAACCAGCCGGGCTTCGCCGACTCACCCGGCACGTCCTCGGGCTTGGGGACGTACTTCAGGTTCGGGTTGAAGTCGCGGTTGAGGTCGAACCCCGGCCGCTTGGTGTAGTCGTCGCCCTGCAGCGAGGTGTTGAGGTAGTTCCACGCGGGAGGCCGTCCGGCCAACTGCGGGAAGTCCTTCTGGACCTCGGCCCAGGCGTTGTCGTTGCCGCGCCGGTCCAGTTCGGCGCCGTCCGGGTTGATCTTCGGTACGGCGACGAACGTGACGGTGCGGCGCAGGCGCTTGGCCTCGGGAGAGCCGGATGTGCCGAGCCACTTCAGGATGCGCAGCAGCGCGGTCGTCCCGGTCTTCTCGTTGCCGTGGATCTCGCTGGTGACCAGGAAGACCTTCTTGCCGGTGCCGACCGTGGCCGTGTAGATGGTGCGGCCGCGGTTGGACTTGCCGACGGCCTTGACGTCCACGCGGCCACGGCTGATCCGTTCGATGTGGGCGAGCTCGCGGCGCATCTCGCGGTAGTCGACGAACTTCCAGGTGGGAAGGTCGCGCGGCTCTTCGTTGCACTCCGGGGGTGCGGCGGACGCGGTGGCCCGCGCCGGTGCCGCGGACGAGGCGGGCGCGGCCGACGCCGGCGGCGCCACCAGCACCGGGAGCGCGAGAGGAACGACCAGGAGCGGGGTCAGGCGGCGGAACGGGGAATGCATGACGTCTCCGAGGGGCTAGAGATCGTTTTGCGTACAAGCCGGACACTAGGTCCGCAGGCCGGGGCAGGGGTCCACAAGAAGCGCCGAGAGCGACGGCCGAGAATCGGTGAGGCTTGTCGTTGACGGCCTCAGCCGGTGGTCGAGGCGGAGACGAGCGACTCGACCCCGGCGGGCAGGCTCCCGGCCAGGGCGGCCTCGATCAGGAAGGTCTCCAGCGTCTCCTGGAACGCGCGGGCGGCGTGGGTGAGGTCCACGTCCTTGCGGTGCGCCAGCGCGATCGTCCGGAGCAGGCCCGGCCCCGGCTGGCCGCGGCGGGCGACGGCGTCCTCGTGGTGCTCGGTCAGGACGAGCGGCGTGCCCCGCAGTCCGGGCCGCCCCGCCAGCACCATGCTCGGCACCACGGCGATCCCGAGCCCCGCCTCCACGAACCTGAGCACCGCGTCCATCTCACCGCCCTCGACGGCGAACCTCGGCTCGAACCCGGCCGCGCGGCAGGCCCCGATGGTGGCCTCGCGCAGGTCGTACCCCGACCGGAACATCACCAGAGGCCGGTTGCGCAGGTCCTCGATGCGCAGATAGGACCTGCGCGGCACCCCCGAACCCCCCGCCGGGGACGCCACGACCAGGTGCTCGCGCAGGATCGGCGTCGTCTCCAGCGGCGCGTCCCCGTGCAGGGGCAGGATCACCAGCGCCAGGTCGAGCGACCCTCGGGTCAGCTCGCGGACCAGGTCGCGCGAACCGCCCTCCTCGACCAGCAGCTGGACGCCCGGGTAGGTGTCGTGGAAACGCCGCAGCGCGTCCCCCAGCAACCCCGCGCACAACGACGGTGTCGCCCCCAGCCGGACCCGTCCGCGCCGCAGCCCCGCCAGCTCCTGGACCTCCAGCCTGGCCGTGTCGACGTCCGCGAGAATCCGCTTGGCCAGGGGCAGCAGCGCCTCTCCGGCCGGAGTCAGCGTGATGTTGCCCCGCGCGCGGCTGAACAGCGAGGCGCCGAGCTCGTTCTCCAGCGCCCTGATCTGTTTGGACAGCGACGGCTGCGCGACGCGCAGCAGCTCGGCCGCCTGGGTGAAGTGCCGCACCTCGGCGACGGCGACGAAGTACGCGAGCTGCTGCAATTGCACGCTCTATAGCGTAGGGCTATCGAAAACGGCACCCTCATGCCGCCCCGTCCGTCAGCGCGCGTGCCGCCGGAGGGCCTGGAGATCATGCACGATGACGCGCCGCCGGCCGGTCTCGATCCAGCCGTGCCGCCGGAGGGTGCGCAGGGCCTTGCTGACCGCCTCGCGCGAGGCCCCGACCCAGCCCGCCAGCTCCTCCTGGGACAGGTTGAGGGTGATCCGGACGCTTTCGCGCTCGTAGGGGACGCCGAACCGTTCGGCCAGTTCGACCAGGCGCTGCGCCACCCGCCCGGTCGCGTCGAACATCCCGAACTCGACCCGTTTGCGGTCGGCGTCACGCCACCGCTGGCACAACGTCCGCATGATGAGGATCGACACCCGGCCGTGCGCCTGGAGGAACGCCATGAACTCGTCGGCGGTCAACGCCAGGGCCCGCGCCGGCTCCAGGGTGGCGACCGTGGCGGAACGCGGCAGCCGGTCGATCGCCGCGACCTCGCCGAGCAGCGCACCCGGCCCGCGCACCGCCAGCAGTGCCTCGCCGCCGTGCTCGCGATAGGAGAACGCCTTGACGCGGCCGGCCAGCAGCACCGCGACCCAGGTCGACCGCTCACCCTCGGTGAACAGCACGTCCCCGCGGCCGAAATCGCGTGCCCGGCCCCGCGATTCCAGGTCGGCACGTTCCATCGTGGTGAGTTCCGCGAGGAACGAACCCGGCTCCAGGGGGTGCATGTACTCACGCTAGAGCGATCCCGACGGCAGGTAATCCTCTGCGGAATCACGAATGCATCACGCGTTGTGTGTACTTCTCCCTATTCAGCCAGCGATACCGGGTGAAGGATGATCACGGCGCGTGCGGCCGCGGGGGCCGCTCGCGCACTATGACGTTCACGGGGAACGGCGGCACGGCGGGCGGCGGTGACGGGGGCGCGCCGCCCGTCGGCGTGTCCGCGGACGATGACGAGGCCGGTCCCTGGGAAGGGACCGGCCTCTGTCACGTTCAGGCGGACGTCGAACGCGGAGAACGTCGCGGTCAGGCGGCCGTCGCGGTCAGGCGGCCGTCGGTGGTCAGGCGGACGGGGTGTCCTGGCCCTTCTTGACGATGCCGAGCTTGGAGCCGAGCCAGACCACGGGGTCGTAGCGGCGGCCGACGACCCGTTCCTTCAGGGGGATGAGGGCGTTGTCGGTGATCTTGATGTGCTCCGGGCAGACCTCGGTGCAGCACTTGGTGATGTTGCAGAAGCCGAGGCCGTGGTCCTCCTGGGCGATCTCGCGCCGGTCGGCGGCGTCGGCCGGGTGCATCTCCAGCTCGGCGATCCGCATGAGGAAACGCGGGCCCGCGAAGGCGGGCTTGTTCTCCTCGTGATCACGGATGACGTGGCAGACGTTGTTGCACAGGAAGCACTCGATGCACTTGCGGAACTCCTGCGAACGCTCGACGTCCACCTGCCGCATGCGGAACTCGCCCGGCTTGGTGTCGCCCGGGTCGAACGAGGGGATCTGCCGCGCCTTCTCGTAGTTGAAGGACACGTCGGTCACCAGGTCGCGGATCACCGGGAACGTGCGCACCGGCGTGACCGTGATGGTCTCCTCCGGCTCGAACGTCGACATCCGGGTCATGCACAGCAGGCGCGGCATGCCGTTGATCTCGGCGGAACACGAGCCGCACTTGCCCGCCTTGCAGTTCCAGCGCACGGCGAGGTCCGGCGCCTGGGTGGCCTGGAGGCGGTGGATGATGTCGAGGACGACCTCGCCCTCGTTCACCTCGACGGTGTAGTCCTTGAGCTCGCCGTCGCCCTCGTCGCCGCGCCAGACCCTGAACTTGGCCTCGTAGCTCATTGCTCGGTCTCCTCGGTGTCGGCCGCCGCCACGGCGCCGGGCAGCTCCTCGGCGGTGAGGTACTTCTTCAGCTCGTCGGTCTCGAAGAGGGTGATCAGGTCCTCGCGCATCGGCTCCATCGGCTGGCGCCGGAGCTCCACGCGCGGGCTGTCGGGATCGCCCGTGAGGCGGCAGACCAGGTTGACCTTCCGCCAGTCCGCCGACATGCCGGGATGGTCGTCACGGGTGTGCCCGCCGCGCGACTCCGTCCGTTCCAGCGCGGCCTTGGCGATCGCCTCGGACACCAGCAGCATGTTGCGCAGGTCGAGGGCGAGGTGCCAGCCCGGGTGGTAGCCGCGGCCGTCGTTGACCGCGACCGGCTCCACGCTGACGTTGGCCACGCGCTCGCGGAGCTTGTCGAGGGCCTCCAGGGCCTGCTCCAGCTCCTCCTGCTTGCGGATGATCCCGACGAGCTCGTTCATCGTCGTCTGCAGCTCGGCGTGCACCGCGTAGGGGTTCTCGCCGCCCTTGCGCTGGAACGGGGCGAGAGCCTCGGTGGTGGCCGTCTCGACCTCGGCCTCGGGAACGGCGGGACGGCCCGTACCGAGCGAGTCCACGTACTCGGCGGCGCCGAGACCGGCGCGGCGGCCGAAGACCAGCAGGTCGGTGAGCGAGTTGCCGCCGAGCCGGTTGGAGCCGTGCATGCCGCCCGAGCACTCGCCCGCGGCGAACAGGCCGGGCACGAGCGCGGCCCCGGTGTCGGGGTCGACCTCGACGCCTCCCATCACGTAGTGGCAGGTCGGCCCGACCTCCATCGCCTCCTGCGTGATGTCGACGTCGGCCAGCTCCTTGAACTGGTGGTGCATCGCGGGCAGCCGGCGCTTGATCTCCTCGGCGCCGCCGGGCATGCGCCCGACGACGGTCAGGAACACGCCGCCGTGCGGCGATCCGCGTCCCGCCTTGACCTCGGAGTTGATGGCGCGGGCGACCTCGTCGCGCGGCAGCAGCTCCGGCGGGCGCCGGTTGTTGTCCGGGTCGTCGTACCAGCGGTCGGCCTCTTCGGCCGTGGTCGCGTACTTGTCCTTGAACACCTCGGGGATGTACTCGAACATGAACCGCTTGTCGTCGGAGTTCTTCAGAACGCCGCGGTCGCCGCGCACCGACTCGGTGACGAGGATGCCCTTCACCGACGGCGGCCAGACCATGCCGGTGGGGTGGAACTGCACGAACTCCATGTTGAGCAGCGTGCCGCCGGCCAGCAGCGCGAGCGCGTGGCCGTCGCCGGTGTACTCCCAGGAGTTGGACGTGACCTTGAACGCCTTGCCGATGCCGCCGGTGGCCAGCACGACCGCCGGGGCCTCGAAGACCACGAACTTCCCGGTCTCGCGGACGTAGGCGAACGCGCCGGCGATCCTGTCGCCGTCCAGGAGCAGCCGCGTGACGGTGGTCTCGGACCACACCTTCAGGCGGGCCTCGTAGTCGCCGTGGTCGCGGTGGTCCTCCTGCTGGAGGGCGACGATCTTCTGCTGGGCGGTGCGGATCAGCTCCAGGCCGGTGCGGTCGCCGACGTGCGCCAGCCGCGGGTACTCGTGCCCGCCGAAGTTGCGCTGGCTGATCTTGCCGTCCTTGGTGCGGTCGAACAGCGCGCCCCAGTGCTCCAGCTCCCAGACCCGGTCGGGGGCCTCCTTGGCGTGGAGCTCGGCCATGCGCCAGTTGTTGAGGAACTTGCCGCCGCGCATGGTGTCGCGGAAGTGCACCTGCCAGTTGTCGTTGGGGTTGACGTTCCCCATCGCCGCGGCGGCGCCGCCCTCGGCCATCACGGTGTGGGCCTTGCCGAACAGCGACTTGGAGATGATCGCCGTCTTCTTGCCCTGGAGGCGGGCCTCGATGGCGGCGCGCAGCCCCGCGCCGCCCGCGCCGATGACGACGACGTCGTACGAGTGCCTCTCGATCTCAGTCATCAGCCGGCTTCCTTAGTTGAAGAATCGCAGGTCGGAGATCGTCTCGCTGGCCACCAAGGCGACGTAGAGGTCGGCGACGACCAGCGAGCCGAGCGTGATCAGCGCGTACCGGCCGTGCTGCTGGTTGAGCTTGGAGACCTGCCCCCACATCCAGTAGCGGACGGGGTGCTTGGAGAAGTTCTTCAGCCGCCCTCCGACGATGTGGCGGCAGGAGTGACAGGACAGCGTGTAGATCCAGAGCAGGATGACGTTGGCCCACAGGATGATCGTGCCGAGACCGACGCCGAAGCCGCCGTCCTTGCCATGGAACGCCAGGATCGCGTCATAGGTGTTGATGAGCGAGATGACGAACGCGGCTATCCAGAAGTAGCGGTGCAGGTTCTGGCCGATGAGGGGGAAGCGGCGTTCGCCGCTGTACTTCTTGTGGGGCTCGGCCACCGCGCACGCGGGCGGCGAGGCCCAGTACGAGCGGTAGTAGGCCTTGCGGTAGTAGTAGCACGTCAGCCGGAAGAGCAGCAGGAACGGCAGCGACAGCGCCGCGAACGGGATCCAGCCCCGGGTGCTCTCCGGCAGGAACGTGCCGAACTCCGCCGCGTCGCCCGTGTGCCCGTTGACCGTGACGTTATTGCAGATCTCGTTCACGCAGGGCGAGTAGAACGGCGTGAGGTAGTGATACTCCGGGACGAAGAAGGCGGCTCCCCAGAACGCCCTGATGGTCGCGTACACAACCCACGCGGTGAAGATCACGAATGTGGTGATCGGATAGATGCGCCAGTTGTCCTTGCGGAGCGTACGTTCCTTGATCTGGGCGCGCTGCTTGCCGGGCGCCTCCACAGTGCTCATCGATCGCTCTCCTGAGCTCGGGTCATCGGGGTCCCCGTACCACGGTTGAGCGCACCCATGCCGCCGCCCGGTCACGGCCGTCGCGCCCGGCCGCGGGCAACGGGAGGCGGGCGTCGAAGCAGACGGTGACGCCTCGTGTGCGCTTCCAGCGAAGCGACCCTACGCCACCAGCCTGGCACTGTGACACACATAACAGCCAGGCCTTGATGTGACCCTGACCACAGACCTTGGACCGTCCATCGTGCTGGTCACGGCTGTGCAGCGGTTATGGCCACGCGGAATCGAGACGAGCGCGAACGGGCATGGCGGAAGCCGTGCCGCCACGGCCACTACGGACCGCTACAGCCGATGCGGCCGCTAAGGCTGCCCTAACCGCCGATGGTGCGCTGGAAGTGCGCTTCGGCATCGCCCGTACGTCCATTGCCGTACACCCGGAGGACCTCGGCGAGCTCGGGATGGCCGGACTCGATGAGCCCGGCCGCCTCCTCGATCTCCTGTGCTGAGGCCGCGGCACGAAGCAGCGCTTGCAGGGCCCGTACGGGTGACGCCTCGTTCGTACGCGCCACCGGCTCGGCCTCCGCGCCACCGCCCGTCCGGACCTGGGACGTCGTGGTCGCCGTCTCGGCGCGGATCCGCTGGAGCCGTTCCGTCAGCTCGTGCGGGGGCCACTGATCGAGCCCGGGGTCGGCGGCGAGCTCCTCGACGGCGAGCAGCCGGTTGATCACGGCGGGATTGCTGATCTTCGCGCGCTGGGCCGACATGAGCTGCGACAGCATGGGCGCCGACAACCCCAGCACACCGGCCAGCCCGGACTGGGAGAGGTCGAGGCGGTCGAGCAGGCGCCGGAACCGGTCGCCCAAGGGCTCCCCGTACCACTCGGTCTGCAACGCACGATTCCGCACCACGGTGTCCTCGGCCACGCTCACGCTAACCCCTTGACGATTCGCACTTGCAAACACTAGCTTTCCGTATGCATAGAGACGAGGTCCTACGAAGCCCATAGTGCCATGTACGCCATGGTTTGCATATGCGACAGGAGAACCCCCATGCAGTTCAGACGACGCGCGGCCGCCGTCGCGGCCTCCGCCGCGCTGCTCACCGGCGGGCTCACCGGATGCGCACTGCCCGGTGACGACGAGGACGGTGGCGGCGGCAACGGCGCTGGCGGTGGCGGTGGCGGCGGGAACGGTGTCGCCGCCAGGTCGGTCGGCAAGGGCGACCCCAAGGTGGTCGACCCCAGCAAGCTCGTGGTCAAGACCACCGCGGACTCGACCCTGGGCAAGGTCGACCTCGGCATCGCCGGCCTCACCGTCCGCGGCAGGCTCGCGCACCTGATCGTTTCGCTGACGCCCCATGTCCCGCCGGGCCGCCCCTCCCCCACGCTCTACCGCCTCAACGGCACCAACGACGCCTCCCTGCTGGACACCGTCAACCTCAAGCGCTACGTCGTCGTCAAGGACTCGGGCGGCAGCCAGCTCGGCCCCGGCATCCACGACGACCTCAACAACGACGCTCCCAACACGCTGACGTTCACCTTCGCCGCACCGCCCGAGAACGTGAAGGCGGTCGACGTCCAGATCGGCAAGTTCCCCATCTTCCGAGACGTCCCGATCGAACGATGAACCGATCACCGAAACCCGCCACCATGGCCTCCGCCGCCGCCCTCGCGGTCGCGCTGCTCGTCACGCTCGGCTCGCCCGGCATGGCCGGCGCGGCCGAGGCTGATCCGGTCGTGCCCGAGACCAGCCTCCGGCAGTCGACCTTCGACCTGAATACGGCCGAAGCGACGCTCGACGTCCGGGCGGCCGAAGCCGTCTTCGACATCCGGCTGGCCGAGTCGATCCAGCCGCTGGAGGACGAGCGGATCGAGGGCGGCAAGGTGACCGTCCGCCTCTCGTCCGACGTGCTGTTCGACTTCAACAAGGCGACGCTCACCGCGGCGGCCGAGCGCCGCATCCGGCAGCTCGCGCCCCGGTTGCGCGGCTCGACCGGTACCGTTCAGATCTCCGGGCACTCCGATGCGATCGGCTCGCCCGCCTACAACCTCGTGCTCTCCCGGCGGCGGGCCGAGGCGGTCAAGGCAGAGCTGCGCCGCGTGCTCGGCGGCGCGGACGTGACGATCGACGCCGCGGGCTTCGGCGAGACCAGGCCCGTCGCCCCCAACAAGATCGGCGACAGGGACAATCCCGACGGCCGCGCCAAGAACCGGCGCGTGGACATCACCTTCCACAGGGGCTGACGATGCGCACTCCCACCCTCCTCACCGCGGCCCTGGGCCTCACCCTGGCGACCACGGCCTGCGGAGACTCCCCGGACAGGCCGGCGGACGCCAGGGCACCGGCGACCACGGCGGCACCGGCGCCCGAGCCGACGTCCTGTCCCCACGGCGGACAGCTGATCAAGGCCGTCGAGATCCCCGCCGTCCACGCCGATCCCGTGCACATCCCCGAGACGACGATCAGCGGACGGACGATCCCGGCCGTCACCATCCCCGCCGTGGACATTCCCGCGCAGCGCGTCCCCGCCCAGTGCGTCGACATCAGGCCCGCGCCGGGCGGCTGCCTGAGCGGGGCCACGATCCCGGCGGTCACGATCCCCGGCGCCCGTATCCCCGCCGTTGAGATCCCGGGCGTGGACGCCGACGGCATCAAGGTGGCCCCGGTACGGGCGGAGGCGGTCGTCGCAGATCCCGTCAAGGCGGACGCGGTCTCCGCCCAGGAGGTCTGCCAGGTCGTGCCCAAGGACGGCGGCACGGCCTACGGCGTGACCCGGTACGGGATCACGCGCTATGGGATCACCCGCTACGGCATCACGCGTTACGGCATCACCCGCCACCGAGCCTGCAACGCCAAGAACGAATGCGTACCGCGCGTGGACGTGCCCCGCATCGACGTTCCGCGCGTGGACGTCCCGCGGGTCGACGTTCCCCGCGCCGACATCGAACGGCGCGAGGTCGGCCAGAGCGAGCTGCTCAAGGGCAAGGACTCCATCGCCTACAACATCAAGGCCGACGTGCTGTTCGATTTCGGCCGGGCCGACGTCAGGCCCGCCGCCGCGGCCGAGCTCGCCAGAATCGCCACCTCCGTCAAACGGGAGGTCCCCGCCACCGCCGTGATCCAGATCGACGGCCACACCGACGACAAAGGCGACGACGCGGTCAACCGGCGGCTCTCCGAGCAGCGGGCCCGGGCGATCGTCGAATGGCTGGCGGCCAAGGGCGGCATCGACCGTTCCCGCCTCAAGGCCACCGGCTACGGCGAGACCAAACCGGTCGCCGCCAACACCAAGCCCGACGGCTCCGACGATCCGCAAGGCCGGGCCAAGAACCGGCGAGTCGTCATCTCCGCCCAGCAGACCTGACAGGTTCCCCATGCAAATGATCACCACTCGCGCGCCCGTCCTGCTGGCCGCGCTGACGATCCTGCTGACCGCCTGCGACTCGGGCGGCGGAGGGTCATCGACATCCTCCACCGCTTCCACCGCGCCCACCACCGCGAAGGCACCGCCGCCATACAGCGGCGCGCTGGTCAAGGAGGCCTGGTCGGGCCTGCCGGCGTACCGCTCGCGGGTCGAGATGAAGCAGATCGAACGGTACGGCGACCATTCGGTGCTGCGCTTCTACGTGACCAACCTGGAACAGACGCCGAGGAGCATCACGTTCGCGCTCGGGATGGTGCCGTCGGGCAACCATGACTTCAAGCTCATCGACCCGGTCGGGCACAAGGCCTACTTCCCCCACTACGACGGCGCGGGCGACACGGTCGGCAGCCGGACGTGGCCGACGTCCCACGTCTCCGGTGTCCGCTACGAGACCCTGCTGCACTTCCCGCCCATCCCGCAGAACGTGCGGACCCTCACCGTTCTCACTCCGAGCACCGCCGGCGAGTTCACCAGCGTGCCCGTCGTCGACGGCACCGGCTCCGGCGGTCCGGTCGCGCCTCGCGCCTCCTCCGAGCCCGCGCCGGGCAGCACCGTCTCCTGGCCGATGCGCGGCACGACCGGCAAACCGGCGGACGCGGTGGTGGACATGTACGGGCTGACCGAGAGCGAGGTGAAGTCCCGCAGCACCACCGGCAACGAGGAGAAGATCGGGCTGCGCGCCGACGTGCTCTTCGACTTCGACAAGGCGACGCTCACCCCGGGTGCCAAGCAGATCCTGGACGACGTGGCCGGCGAGACGCGCGCCAAGGCCGACCCCGCCAAACCGCCGATCGTCATCACCGGGCACACCGATGGCAAGGGCAGCCACGACTACAACCAGCGGCTCTCCGAGCAGCGCGCCCAGTCCGTGCTCAAGGAGCTCCAAGCCCGGCTCGGCACCGACTACCAGTACCGGGCCGAAGGAAAGGCCGCGACCCGGCCCGTCGCCAAGGAGGGCGGCACCGACGACGAGAAGGCCCGCGCCCGCAACCGCCGCGTCGAGGTCGCCTACCAGATCAAGCAGCGGACGACCCAGACCACGGAGACCACCACCCGTGCGCCCCAGGAGGGCACGACCGGCGGCGGCGTCCCCGCCCCGTTCCACCCCGCCGACGGCGGCACCATCGCCACCCGCACCATCGAGGGCACCCTCTTCGGCGCCAAGGTCAAGCGGCGCCTGGACGTGAAGCCGTTCTACCGGGACGGCGCCTACCTCGTCGTCGTCTTCGAGATCACCAACCTCGGCCCCGACGACCTGGTCCGCCCCGTCACCGGCTACACCGGCAAGAACGGCGGCGCGTTCGGCTCGTTCGGCGTCGTCGACCCGGTCAGCAAGACCACCTACAAGAGCGTGCGCCTCGGACCCGACGACGGCACCGTCACCCGCCGCTACGCCGACCAGGACACCTCAGTGCTCAACGTCAAACCGGGCACCACCAACCGGGGCTTCTTCTACGTACCCGCCCCCACCGCCAAGACGGTCACGCTCGACGCCGGTGAGTTCGGCCAGATCCCCAACCTCCCCGTCCCCTGACTCCTTGTCCCACTGCCACCGCCCTGTCCGCCGGACGGGCCCGGGGCTGCCGCCGCCAACTCCGACTTGGCGGCGGCAGCCTCGGCTCAGGCGCCGGTGCTCGGGGCGGGGGGCGGGCCGAGGTGGTCGAAGATCTGCAGGGGCTCACCGCCGAGCGTGCGGACAGGGAAGTCGAGCGAGAGGCCGCATGCGGCCAGAGCGCCGCGGGCGGCGTCGGCGGAAGGCGGCCGGTCGCCAGGGTCGTGCGCGCACAGGCCGGTCACCAGATCCCACAAGTTCCGGGGCACGCCCGGAGGCGCGGCTCCGATCGGTTGCCGTACCTCGGGGTCCCCTGCGCCCGTGAGCATCCGCCAACAGACCATGCCCGCGGCATAGAGGTCCTGTGGGGGGCCCGGACGATTCCAGTCGAGCACCTCAGGCGCCATATATCCCGGCGTTCCCACGGTGAACCCCGTCGTCGTCAGGCGCATCCCGTCGTCGCCGAGCGCGATGCCGAAGTCGGTAATGCGGATCTGTGGCGCGCCTACGGGACTGGGTTCCAGGAGCAGATTGCTCGGCTTCACGTCCCGATGGACCACGCCGACCGCGTGAATGTGGCTCAGCCCTGCCAGCAGTTGGTCGAGCACCTCCGCGGCGTACGCGGGCGGCAGGCGCCCGTAGTCACCGAGAAGCGTCTCCAGCGACCCGCCCCTCACCAGCTCCATCGCCAGCAGAACGTCATCGTCGGCCGGGTACCAGGCGTACGGCGTCACGACATGCGGATGCGCCAGCCGCAGGGCCCGCTCGCGCACCGTCCGCAAGATCGCCGTTGGCCCCTCCCTGCGGACCAGCTTGGCCGCGCAGTACTTCCCGAGCTGCCGGTCGTACGCGCGCCACACCCGGCTCGTGCCGCCCGCTCCGATCCGGTCGAGCATGGCGAACCGCTCGCCGATCACCCACCCCGCTGTCACGCCCCGATCGTACGGAAGCCACCGTCTCTCCAGGCAGATCACCGAGCCTTCGCAGCTGCAAATGCGGAGCGGTCCACAATGTTGGATCACCGTGTCAACAGATCGGGTGTTTCGCGCATCCAACATCAGAGGCGCCGTCACCATGCGGCGCGCTGCATAAACTGGCAAACCCCGCATTCACGACAAACCTCGCCCCTGTGGGGCCTGCCCGAGACGGAACCGGATGAGCGACAAAGACCCCCGCAACGAACACCTCACGGGGGACACCGCCGCCCAAGGCGGGGACAGCCCGGGTGAGCACGCCCCGGACGAGGGCGCCCAAGGCGACAGCGCCCAGAGCGGGGAGGCCCAAGAGGCGGGCGCCCATCGTCGAGGCTCCAGGCGCAAGCCGAGGAGCCGCAAGCAGAAGATCCTGCGCGGTACGGCGATCGGAGCCGCGGTGATCGTCCTGACCGGCGGAGCGGGAGCGGCCGGGCTCTACTACGACCTCAGGGGCGACATCAGCCAGAAGAGCGTCAAGGACCAGCTCGGCACGGACCGGCCCGCGAAGCTCAACAAGTCCCTCAACGTCCTGCTGCTGGGCTCCGACACGCGGGAGGGCGACAACTCCCGCTACGGGGCCGGGATGCTCGGCGCCCGCTCGGACACCGCCATCCTGCTCCACCTCTCGCCCAACCGCGACCAGGCCATGGGCATCAGCTTCCCCCGCGACTCGATGGTGAAGATCCCCGAGTGCAAGAAGGAGAAGGGCGGCACGGTCCCGGCCCAGTTCGGGATGCTGAACGCCGCGTTCGCCTTCGCGGGCCCGACCTGCACCTGGAAGACCCTCGAATCGCTGACCGGCATCCACATCGACCACTTCGTGCAGGTGGACTTCTCCGGGTTCAAGCGCATGGTGGACGCGCTCGACGGCGTGGAGATCTGCGTCGACAAGCCGGTGCACGACCCGCGCGCGGAGCTCTCCCTCAAGGCCGGGAAGCAGACCGTCAAGGGCGACCAGGCCCTCGGCTACGTCCGCGCCCGCTACTCGCTCGGCGACGGCGGCGACCTGGGCCGGATCGAACGCCAGCAGAAGTTCATGGCGTCGGTCGTCGACAAGGCGACCAGCGGCGAGGTGCTCACCGACCCCGCCAAGACCTACAAGTTCCTCAAGGCCGTGACCAAGTCGGTGACGACCGACGACGAACTCGACCTGTCCACGATGAAGAAGCTCGCCGAGGGCCTGAAGGGCATGAGCGCCGGGCAGGTGCGGTTCGTGACCGTTCCGGTGAAGGACTACCCGCCGGACCGCAACCGCGTTCAGTGGGACATGGACCTCGCCAAGCCCATGTTCGAGGCGATCCGGCACGACAACGACCTGCCCGCCGCGCCGCCGCGGAAGGCCGCCAAGGCGGAGCAGGCCGTCGCGCCCGACAAGGTCAAGGTGACGGTCGTCGACGCGGGCGGGAAGCCCGAGCTGATCGACCGCATCGTCAAGCAGCTCGGCAAGCGCGGCTTCGACGTCGCCAAGAAGGTCGAGAAGGGCTCCGCGAGCTCCACCAGCCGCATCACCTACGCACCCGCCGCCGAAGGGCAGGCCACGGCGCTGGCACGGGTGGTGCCCAACGCGGAGCTGACCGCCGACGGGAAGGCCCCGGCGGGCGGCGTACGGCTGGTCATCGGAGAGCAGGGCGTTCGCCTCGCGCCTGACCCCGCCGCGTTCAACAACATCCGCGGTGGTGTGAAGCCCGGCCAG
This sequence comes from Actinomadura fulvescens, assembly GCF_039533225.1. Classification (NCBI taxonomy): domain Bacteria; kingdom Bacillati; phylum Actinomycetota; class Actinomycetes; order Streptosporangiales; family Thermomonosporaceae; genus Actinomadura; species Actinomadura fulvescens. The sequence goes on from NZ_BAAATD010000005.1 coordinate 433,305, forward strand.
AACCTCTGCGAATAGCGACTCCGCGCGACCCGCCGCGGTCAGCGTGGGAGAGACGCGCAGTCGGTTTCGTCGGGGAGCAGCGGGCGTGCCGTGAGCGCGTAGTGGCGGCTTTGGCTGGCCCAGTGGGTCTTAGGCGCGCTCTCCAGGAGCTGGCCGATGGTCGCGGCTTCGGAGCCTGCATGAAGGGTGCAGGCTCCGGGCGACAAGGAGTGCAGCGGCCAAGGACGGATCTGCGGGGCCGGGCTGGTTTGCGAGGCCGTGCCCGTGTCGTTCTTGGGAACCTCATGTGCCAGCAGGGCGATGCGGGTGGGCTGGTACGGGCGGGCAGGGCCGATCAGGTCGCTACGGGACGGTTCGCCCTTGCTCTTGCCGAGGGCCAGCCGCTTCAGCAACTGGTCGATCAACCACACCCGCGGCCCCGCGGCTCCGGACTCCAGGGTCGTGACGCGGGGCCGCCCGTTCGCCAGGAGTGTGATCTTCGTTGAGCCGCCGTCCAGGACCTGCACGTCGCTCTTGATGACACGGGCGTCGCCGAGGCCCGCCAGCCGGGCGTCGCGGTAGATCTCGCGGTAGGCACGGTCGGTGAGGCGCATGTCTCTGACCAGCTCCCGCGCGGGCATCCGGTCAAGGTCGAGCGAGGTGACGATGAGCCGACCGTCGCCGTACAGGGACAGGTCCGGAACGGGGCGTGCGCCGGCGGGTCCCATGCCTGCCGTGAACCGCACCCGCAGCACGAGCGCGTTCGGGTCGCGGGGCGGGTCCGGTGCCCACCACAGGCGCAGATGGCCGACCGCGAGCACGCCCGCCGCCATGAAGGCGGCGAGGGCCCCGGCGATGATGATCCGCCGCGTCCGCACTGACACGCGGCTTGGACGACGCCTGTGCCGTGCCGGTTCCCTAGCAGCCGAAATCGATGCGCAGGAAGCTCCGGTAGTGGTTCGCCGTGTAGTACATGCCCTTGTGGCCCGCACTGCCTGCGGCGACGATGCGGCGGGCGCCACGGGTCGGTGACCCGGGGGTCTTCACGGTGTACTCGCGGTAGAAGCCGCGCGGCTGCTGGGGCAGCAGGCCTTCGCGGTTGTAGAAGATCGCGCCATCCTTGGGATAGGGGAACGGACCACCCCTGTCGATCAGGCGGACGGTGTCACCGGCCTCCCTGGGGAGCCTCGATTCGCAGATCGCCTCGATCGCGGCGGCGAAAGTCGTGGCGGAAGCCGTGGACGCGACGACGCTGGAGTACCCGGCGGCGGATGCCGTTTCCACCGCCGTGCCGGAGAGCCCGGCGGCGAGCAGCGGTACGAGGAGCAGCGAGCGCGCGGGACGGCGTGGGCGGGACGGCTTGGGCGGGGGACCGGGTCTGGGCGAGGGACCGGGGGCCGGTGAGGGACCGGGCTTGCGCGGGCGGGCGGCGACCATGGGTCGATCCTGCGTCGCGGGACCGCCCTCCGGTCAATACGGACCCGATCAGTTCATCAGAAATTGACGATCTTGTGAGCTGGATTTCGGCACAGTCAGCGGATTCGACGGCGGCCGACGACGAGCAATATCTCGCGAAGGGCGTCGGCGGCGTGCCGCATGGCCTCCTCGGAGACGCCGCCCAGCACTTCCTGATGGGCCCGGCCGGTCACCTTGAGGCCCGCCTCGGCGGCGCGCAGGCCCTCGGGAGTCAGCCGTACCCATCGGCTGCGCGCGTCGTCCGGGTCGGCGTCGCGTTCGACGTAGCCCTCCTTGGTGAGCCGCTGCAGCACGTTGCTCGTACCGCCCGACGTCAGGAGGAGGGCGCGGGTGAGCTCGGTGGGCTTGAGGCGGTACGGGTCGCCCGCACGGCGGAGCGCGACGAGCACGTCGAACTCGGCGTACGTGAGGCCCAGCTCGGCGAGTCCGGCGCGCATCGCCTGCTCCAGCACGTTGCTGAGCCAGGCCGCCCGCTTGCTGAGCTCAAGGGTGGCGATCGTCGCCGGTGGCAGGCCGTCCTCCACCCATTTGGGCACGAGCGCGTCGATGACGTCCAGGTTCTCGGCTTGCGGCACGTCCAGAGGATACTCGGCCGGATGGATTGCTTTTCGAAAAGCTTTCTTCTAACCTTTCGAGCATGACATCAGTCCTTCTCCGGGGCGGCGTCGTCATCGACACCGACCCCTCCCCCACCGTGCTCGGCGTCTCCGACGTGCTCGTCCGGGACGGGGTGATCGCGGCCGTGGGTCCCGCCCTGCCCGCCGAGACCGGCACCGAGGTGATCGACGCGAGCGGCACGATCGTGCTGCCGGGATTCGTCGACACCCACCGCCACACCTGGCAGTCCGGGATTCGCGCGATCCTCCCCGACAGCACCCTCCCCGCGTACCTGGAACGGGTCTTCTACGCCATCTCCCCGCGCTACGAGGCGCGCGACGTCCACGCCGGTGTGCTCGGCGGCGCGCTCGAATGCCTGGACTCCGGAATCACGACCCTGCTCGACTGGTCGCACATCCAGCACACGCCCGCGCACACCGACGCCAACGTCGAGGCGCTCAAGGCATCTGGCATCCGGTTCGTCTTCGGCTACGCGTATCCGGTGACGGGCGACGCCGGCACGATGGCCATCGAGGCCCGCCGCGTCCTGCGCGAGCACTTCGGCGACGACCGGCGTTCCATGGCGATCGCCGCGTTCGGCCCGGAGATCGCCGGAGCCGAACGCGGCGTCGCGGAGTGGCGGCTCGCCCGCGAACTCGGCCTGCCGGTCTCCGCCCACATGGGCGGGCGCGACACCGAGAGCGCCGAGCGGGGCATCGCCGTCCTCGAACGCGCGGGGCTCCTCACCCACCCGGCCACCTACATCCACGCCAACCACTACGCCGACGAGGCGTTCAAACGGATCGCGGCGAGCGGCGGCAGCGTCTCGGTGACACCGACCAGCGAGACCATGCTGAACATCGGCTACCCGCCCACCGGCCGCGCCCGCGCCGCGGGACTCCCCACCTCGCTGAGCGGCGACACGGTGGCGAGCGGCCCCGGCGACATGTTCAGCCTGATGCGCGCCGCGTACATGTTCGAGCGTGTCCGGCCGGACGGTGCGGGCCTCGGCTTCACGACCCGCGATGTCCTGTGCATGGCGACCATCGAGGGCGCTGAGACGCTGGGCCTTGGCGACGTCACCGGTTCGCTGCGCCCGGGCAAGCAGGCCGACCTCGTCATGCTGCGGACCGACACCCTGGGGATGGCCTCGGCGCATGATCCGATCGCCGCCGTGGTCCTGTGCGCCGACACCAAGAGCGTCGACACGGTGCTGGTCGGCGGCCGGATCGTCAAGCGCGGCGGCCGCCTCCTCGGGCACGACATCCCCGCCGTGCTGGCAGACATCGCCGAGTCCGCGGCGCGGGTCGGCAGGTAGGCGGACCGGCTGACAACTCGGAGGTGCCGGAAGACGATCGCGTGGCATGCTGGCGAGGTGGACGAGCCGGACGACAATCACGAAGCCGTGTTCTTCGAGATCTCCGAGACACTGACGCCGTTCCTGCCCGCGTCCCGGCGGCGCGCACGGCAGCGGATCGCCTACGACGGAACGTCGACGATCGGTCACCTGGTCGAGGCCCTCGGCGTTCCGCTCCCCGAGGCCGGGCCCATCACGATCGGCGGCACCGCGGTCGAGCCGTCGCACCGGCCCGCCGCGGGTGACGTGGTGCATGTGGCGCCGATGCCCCGGCCGCAGCCGGTGCCGCTGGAGCCGGGGCAGGAGGCACCGCGGTTCCTGCTCGACGTTCACCTCGGCACGCTGGCCCGCAGGCTGCGGCTGCTCGGCCTCGACACCGCCTACCACAACGACATGGACGACCCGGCGCTGGTCGTGCAGGCGAACGAGGAGCGGCGCGTCCTGCTGACCCAGGACCGCGGCCTTCTGCGGCGGCGGGCGCTGTGGCTCGGCGCGTACGTGCGCGGCTCACGGCCCGACGACCAGCTGAGCGACGTGCTCGACCGGTTCGCCCCCGCGCTGCGGCCCTGGACGCGCTGCACCGCCTGCAACGGCGTGCTCGTCGCCGTCGGCAAGGCGGAGATCGAGGCGCAGGTCAAGGCGGGTACGCTCCGTAACTACGACGTGTACGGGCGCTGCGGCGACTGCGGCCAGGTCTACTGGCGCGGGGCCCACGGCGGGCATCTGGAGGAGATCGTCGAGAGGGCCTCCCGGACCGTCGCGGCGGCCGGAGCCTGAGCCCGGCGGCCGGAGAGGTGATGACCATCAACGTTGTCGTAGGTGCCGCGATCATCCGGGACGGCCGCCTGCTCGCCGCCCAGCGGGCCGAGCCCGCCGAGCTGGCGGGCGGCTGGGAGTTCCCCGGCGGCAAGGTCGACCCGGGCGAGTCCGATGAGGACGCGCTGGTCCGCGAGTGCCACGAGGAGCTGGACGCCAAGGTCGCGCTCGGTGAACGCGTCGGCGGCGACTGGCCGCTCGGCACCGGGAGCGTCCTGCGCGTCTGGACGGCCGAGATCGTCGAGGGCGAGCCGTCGGCCCTGGAGCACCTGGCGCTGCGCTGGCTGGGCCTGGACGAGCTCCACGAGGTGGAGTGGCTGCCCGGTGACCTCCCGGTCGTCGAGGCCGTCACCGCCTACCTCCGCTGACGTCCCGCCGCCGCTGACGTCCGGCGCCCGGCGTCCGGCGTCCGGCGTCCGCCGGCGGCGCTCGCGTGGGCGTTCAGGTCAGGAGACGCGGTTGGCCCCGGCGTAGTCCGAACGCTCGGAAAGCTTGGAGATCTTGACCACGTCGCCGGTCTGCGGGGCGTGCAGGTAGTGGCCGCCGCCCACGTAGATGCCCATGTGGTGGAGATCGCCGCCGAAGTAGACCAGGTCACCGGCGCGCAGCTCGCCCTTGCCGACCTTGCTGCCGAGGTCGTAGAGATCGCCGGTGTAGTGCGGGAGGCCGGACTTGCCGACCTTCGCGTACGCCCACACGACCAGGCCCGAGCAGTCGAAGCTGTTCGGGCCGGCGGCCGCCCACACGTACGGGCTGCCGAGCTTGGTGAGGGCCTTGCGCGTCATCTTGGCGGGCAGGTCGGAGCCCTTGATCACGGCGGTGTACCCGGACGTGGGGTCCTTGACCCGGGTGGTCGTCAGCTTGTCCAGCTGCTCGGTGACCTCGTCCACCTTGGCCTTGGCGGCCGACCTGGCCTTCCCGGCGTGGGCGGCGGCCTGCCGAGCGGCGGCGTTCTTGGCCTGCGCGTCCCGCTGGGCCTTGGTGGCCTGGTCGATCCGCGCCTGCAGCGCGTTCACGACGGAGGCCTGGTTCTGGGCCAGGTACGCCGAGGCGGCCAGCCCTTCGGTGCCGCCGCCGGAGGCGGCCATCAGGTCCGGGCCGCCGGTCATGTAGTTGTTGGCGGCGAAGCGGCTGAGCTGCTCACGGGCGGGAGCGGCCTGGGCCGCCAGGGCGGCGGCCTGCCGGGTGGCGTCAGTCAGGGCGTTCTTTGCCTTGCCGAGCTCGACCCGGGCCTTGTTGTACTGCTCGGTCAGCCTCTCGGCCTCGGTGTTGAGGGCGTCCAGCTTCTTGCGCAGCTCGCTCTCGGTGGGCTTCCCGGTGGAGGTCGGCTTCCCGGTCGAGCGGGGATCCGGTGTCGGGGCCGCGGGCGCGAGGGCGGCGGCCCGTCCGGGAACGGCTGGAGCTGCCTGTGCGGGGGCGATGGCGGTGCCGATCGCGATCACCGCGGCGGCGGAGGCCGTGGCGGCGACGGGCACGACGAAACGGCGCCACTGGGGGTCCGGTACCAAACCGGGGTTCTCCTCTCCTCGTCCGCCTACCGGGTTAGCTGACGGGCTCGGGCCAGGAGTCGCCCTACCGCGTCGCGCGGACGCGGATTCGCCCCGGGGGTTGGGTCCCCGGCTCCCCGTGAGGGGACTCGGCGGTCCGGCCGCCGCCCTGGGCAGGACGTCGAGCGGCCGGAATTCGCAGGAGCGTACAAAGGAATGGCAAATTACGCCAAACCGGACACCGTGGCGTCCAAGTGATCAGGAGACCTTCACCACACCCGCGGCGACTTCCGCATCGCTCGCGACGGCCTTCAGATCTCCACCTCCGGGCCATGATTGGCGTGGTGGGGACCAGGGCCGCCACCCCATGCAAACGGCACGAACAGCGACAATCAGGGCGTAGAGTACGAGGCTTGCCCGGAGATCGGCCGGGACGGGGCGACGCGGCACGTAGAATCGGAGAGGCCGCACGTCTGCGGCGATCTCCAATCCTTCACCCAAGCGAGTTCGCATGCCCTTCTCCACGCGCGATGACCTGCGGAACGTCGCGATCGTCGCCCATGTCGACCACGGCAAGACCACGCTGGTCGACGCCATGCTCTGGCAGTCCGGCGCCTTCCGCGAGAACCAGGACGTCGATGATCGCGTCATGGACTCCAACGACCTGGAGCGCGAGAAGGGCATCACCATCCTGGCCAAGAACACCGCGGTCCGGCACAACGGGATGACGATCAACATCATCGACACCCCGGGCCACGCGGACTTCGGCGGGGAGGTCGAGCGCGGCCTGTCCATGGTCGACGGCGTCGTCCTGCTGGTGGACGCCAGCGAGGGTCCCCTCCCCCAGACCCGGTTCGTGCTGCGCAAGGCCCTGGAGGCCCGGCTGCCGGTGATCCTGGTCGTCAACAAGACCGACCGGCCCGACGCGCGCATCGACGAGGTCGTGGACGAGACCTACGAGCTGTTCATGGACCTCGACGCCGAAGAGGACCAGATCGAGTTCCCGATCGTCTTCGCCTCCGGCCGCTCCGGGCGGGCCTCGCTCAACAAGCCGGGCAACGGCGAGCAGCCCGACAGCGAGGACCTGGAGCCGCTGTTCGAGGTCATCAAGAACACGATCCCGGCACCCTCGTTCGACCCGGACGCCCCGCTCCAGGCGCACGTCACCAACCTGGACGCCTCCAGCTACCTCGGCCGGATCGCGCTCTGCCGCATGTACGCGGGCACGATCAAGAAGGGCCAGCAGGTCGCCTGGTGCCGCCACGACGGCAGCATCGAGCGGGTCAAGATCACTGAACTGCTGATGACGGACGCGCTGGAGCGCAAGCCCGCCGACCAGGCCGGCCCCGGCGACATCATCGCGATCGCCGGCATTCCGGAGATCATGATCGGTGACACCATCGCCGACCCCGACGACCCTCGCCCGCTGCCGCTGATCACGGTGGACGAGCCGGCGATCTCCATGACCATCGGTATCAACACCAGCCCGATGGCCGGCCGGGAGAAGGGCACCAAGGTCACCGCCCGCATGGTCAAGGACCGCATCGAACGCGAACTGGTCGGCAACGTGTCCATCCGCGTGCTGCCGACCGAGCGTCCCGACACCTGGGAGGTCCAGGGCCGCGGCGAGCTCGCCCTGGCCATCCTCGTCGAGAACATGCGCCGCGAGTCCTACGAGCTGACCGTCGGCAAGCCCCAGGTGGTCGCCAAGGAGATCGACGGCAAGAAGCACGAGCCGGTCGAGCGGCTCACCGTCGACATCCCCGAGGAGCACCTGGGCGCGGTCACGCAGCTCATGGCGGTCCGCAAGGGCCGCATGGAGCAGATGACCAACCACGGCACCGGCTGGATCCGGATGGAGTTCCTGGTCCCGGCGCGCGGGCTGATCGGCTTCCGTACCGAGTTCATGACCGAGACGCGCGGCACCGGCATGGCGCACCACGTGTTCGAGAAGTACGAGCCGTGGTTCGGCGAGCTGCGCACCCGTCCGTCCGGCTCGCTCGTGGCCGACCGCACCGGTCCCGCCACCGCGTACGCCATCACCAACCTGCAGGAGCGCGGCACCTTCTTCGTCGGGCCGACGACCGAGGTGTACGAGGGCATGATCGTCGGCGAGAACTCGCGGTCCGACGACATGGACGTCAACATCACCAAGGAGAAGAAGCTCACCAACATGCGTTCGTCCACCGGTGACGAACTCGAACGGCTCACCCCGCCAAAGATTCTCTCCCTCGAAGAAGCCCTCGAATTCTGCCGCGAGGACGAATGCGTCGAGGTCACGCCGAGTGCCGTGCGGCTCCGTAAGGTCGTACTGGACGCAAAAGAACGCGAGCGCACCCGCGCACGCGCCAAGCGGGCGGGTTAATCGCATATTCTTTGGCGCAACCCGCACTGCGGGGTGCTCGAACCCGCGTTACGGCGGACCGAACGCTGCGACCGACCGCGGCGGACCGAGCGTTTACGGCCGACCGAGCGCCACGGGAACGGGGGCCGTCCCACAAAGGGGCGGCCCCCGTTCTCCTTTTCTCCGGCAACCGGCGTTCACCGAGCACCGCTTCGGCGGGTGGCCGTGGTAATCGTTCCGGGAAATGGGCTTTGAAGGAGCCCCGGAGTTCGCCTTGGCGCAAAGGAAGGGCGGCCTCCTGATGGAGGCCGCCCTTCCCGCGTCGTGCGGCGGATCAGTTGAGCTGGACGGTGCCGGTCACGTCGGCGGCCAGGCGCAGCTGGTCGCCGTCGCGGAGCGGGGCCTCGACCCCGCGCGGAAGGCGTTCACCGTTGACGAACGTGCCGTTGGTGGAGCCCTCGTCCCGTACCCAGGCGGTGCCCGACGGGTCGAGCCAGACCGTCGAGTGACGCCGGGACACGTTGTCGTACTGCGTGAAGGTCGCCGCGACCGGCGACTGGCCCGCGTCGCGACCCAGCACCAGGTGCTGCCCGACCGACACCTTGAGCTCCCCGGTCGGGAAGTGCACGCGCAGGACCGGCGTGCCCTTCGCAGGGAGGGGACGCAGGCACGAGTCGCACTGTGAGGCGCCCGGGTTGCTCAGCACCGCCTCGCAGTAGGGGCACATGAACGCCGTGTTGTCGGCACCCGGTCGCGGGGGCTGACCCAGCTGCTCGGGCGGGAGCAGGGTCTGCTCACGTCCGGGCGGCGGCGGCATGGGCTGCTGCTGCGGGGGCGGCGGGAACGAGTGGTCGCCCGGCATGTGCTGCTGGTGCTGCTGCTCCGGCGCCTGTGGCGCGCCCCAGCCACCCTGCACCGGCGGTGGGGGCGCACCCCAGTCTTGCTGTTGCTGCTGCGGCGGCGGGGGCGTGTGCCCGCCCGGAGGCGGGGGCGCCTGATGCTGCGGCGGAGCTTGGTGCTGAGGGGCCTGGTGCTGAGGGGCCTGCTGTTGCGGGGGCGCCTGCTGGTAGGGGTCCGGTGGCTGGTACGGATCGGGCTGGTAGGGGTCCGGCTGGTACGGGTCCGGAGCCTGATGCTGCGGCGGAGCCTGCTGCTGCGGAGCCTGCGGCATCGGCGGGCCCCATTGGTCGTGCCCGGGCTGCTGATGCTGATGCGGCTGCTGCTGGTGCGGTTGCTGCGGTTGCTGCGGCTGCTGCTGATCAGGCTGCGGCGGGCCCCAGGGGTCCTGCGCAGGCGGCGCCTGCTGCTGAGGCGGCGCCTGCTGGTAAGGCTCCTGCTGGTAGGGCTCCGGCATCGGCGGGGCCTGATGCTGAGGGGCCTGCTGCTGATACGGGTCCGGAGGCTGCTGCTGGTACGGCTGCTGAGGCGGCGCCTGCTGGTAGGGCTCCTGCTGATAGGGCTGCCCGTACTGCTGCTGCGGCGGGTACGGCGGAGCACCCTGTCCCGGAGGCTGAGGAACGCCCGTGGCCGGCGGCTGGGCCTCGAAGCCGCCCGCACGGCGGCCACCGCCCGCGCGGGCCAGGTTGGCCCCGCAGCTCAGGCAGAGAAGGTCGCCAGGCTGGAACGGCTCATCACAGACAGGACAGTTCAAGGTCGCCATGACACATCCCCGGCGCGCACCCCGGCGCGGTCGAGCGTCGATGTGAGGTGATCCATATCACCCCTACGCGGGATCCCGATGTAGTACACCCGCCTTCCCTCCGGCCCCTCGTCCACGGACACCTGAACTCGGGGTCCTGCGTCTTCCTTTGCCATATCGCCGTCGGCGACCGCCCCGTACCGCCGGAGTCCCAGGGGGGACAACGGCACGATCCGCTGGTTGGCCGACCCCCTCCAGAGTAGAGAGCCACCCCCGGGGTGTCGCCCCCCGGGATTGAGCCGGTCGACGTACGGCCCCGTGATGACGGCGTCACACATGTCCAGGATCTCGCGAGCCTCAGAGTCACGCGAGAGCCGTGTGTAGACATATCCGCTGTACACGAGAATGTCCAACGGCAGTATGTCACCCCCTTGGCCAGGCCCGGCCGTCTCCGGGGTCTCACGTGCGGGGTCGTCCCGCCACATGCGGATCCCCGTCACCAGCGCCGCCAGGGCGGCCGGCTGCTGGAACGGTTCCCCGCCGGAGATCGTCACGCCGTCCACCGGGCCCGGCAACGAGGCGAGCCAGCCCAGCACCGCCTCGACCGGAACGGCCGTGGCGGGGTCCGCCTCCCAGGTGTCCCTGGACAGGCAGCCCGGGCAGTGAAGCGTACAACCCTGCATCCAGATCCCGGCCCGGTTTCCGGGGCCGAGAGTGGTCACAGGGTAGTGGGCCTTGGCGAGCAGCATCGTGGTCACTGTAGGTCCAGGCTGACGATGCTGCCCTCGCGGTGGATGCCGGAGACGGTGACCTTCTCGTCGGGAACCAGCTCGCGGTCGAAGAGGGCGCGGGCCAGCGGGTTGACGAAGTACGCCTCCAAAGCCATCCCGATGCCCCGGCCGCCCTTGTCGAGCTCGCCGGTGCACCACTCGCGCAGGGTGGTCAGCGCGTCGCCCTTGACCGCCAGGACGAGCCGGTGCTCCTCGGTGACCCGCTTGCAGATGTTGCCGAACTGCAGGTCGAAGATCTTCTCCGCGGCCTCGGCCGAGATGTAGTTGAAGACCACGATGTTGTCGCCGAAGCGGTTGAGCAGCTCGGGCCGGTTGAGCACCTCGGTGAAGTGCTCGGCGACCGCGCCCTTGATCCGTCCCTCGACCTCGTCGTAGGTCATGCCGGGTGTGATGTTCTGCACTCGGGTGGGCGCGGGGTGCGCGGGATCGGGACGCACCGTGATGTCGCGTGCCTGCGTGTACATCCCGAGGTTCGACGTGAAGATCAGGATCGACTCGGAGAAGTGCACGGTGTTGCCGCGGCCGTCGGTGAGCCGGCCGTCCTCCAGGATCTGCAGGAACTTGTCCAGGATCCGCGGATGCGCCTTCTCGATCTCGTCGAAGAGGATCACCCGGAAGGGGTCCTCGCGGACCGCGTTGGTCAGCTCGCCGCCCGCCTCGTGGCCGACGTACCCGGGCGGCGAGCCGATCAGCCGGTCGCCGGAGCCCTCCCCGGAGAACTCGCTCATGTCGAACCGCAGATACGCCGACTCGTCCCCGAACACCAGCTCGGTGATCGCCTTGGCCAGCTCGGTCTTGCCGGTGCCCGTCGGCCCGGCGAAGAAGAGCACGCCGCGGGGACGGCTCCCCGATCGGGTGGCCTGAGCGCCGGAGAGGCCGAGCACGGCGCGCTTGAGGATGTCGAGCGTCTTGGTGACGGCCTGCGGCTGCCCGATCACCCGTTCGGGCACCCGCTTCTCGCCTTCGAGGACGCGGCGGCGCAGGTGACCGCGGCTCCACGGATTGTCGAGCACGCCGAGCTTGTAGGTGCGCACGGCGTCCGGGAGATCACCCAGGGAGACGTTACGTTCCTTGGCGAGCCGGGTCACCTCGATCATCGACTGCAGGGTGAGCCCGTCGGCCTGCTCGGCGAACGCGTCGCACGCCTCGGCCGCGGCCTGGTCGGCGTCCACGTCGGTGACCCCGAAGGCACGCGCCAGCAGCCGGGCCGTCTCCTGCCGGTCGCCCAGGTGCGGCCGCGGGATCGTGATCTCGCGGATGTTCTCGTTGTCGGCGGTCATCCAGGGCGGCAGGTCGCCGGGCCGTTCCACCAGCCACAGGATCGGGTTGTAGAGCGGCTTGGGCCGAGGGCCCACGACGCGTACGGGACGGGCGGACCGCGACAACTTCGTGCAGAAGCGGAAGAAGTCGCGTTCGGCGGGCTCCAGGTCGATGGGCGTACGGGCGATCCGGGACGCCGAGTCGATCACGAACGCGGCGCGGACGTTCTCCTGCGGCCGCGCGACCGCCGCCAGATGCTTGGTCAGGCCCTCCAGGGACGGCTTGTCGTCGGCCTTGAGCTTGCCGAGCAGCTGCTCGGCGGCCTTCGCGGCCTCGTCGCCGATCTCGTCGCCGGTGTCGGGCAGCACCTGCAGGCCGTCCAGCGGGTCGTACACGATCATGCAGGAGTACCCGCTGGACCGCAGCGACTCCCACAGCAGGTCGCGCAGCGGGAGCAGCCGGGCCGCCACCGAGGACTCCAGCGGCGGCGCCAGGAAGCTGTCGTAGAGGTTGCCCGACAACACGTACTGGGAGTGCACCGACAGTGTCGCGTCCAGTTCGCGGATGAACGGCGGCCAGCCCGGCAACCGCCCCCCGAGGGTCGGGGATTCAGTCATCACTCACTCCGCTCGCGTTCCCGGCGACGTTCTCGTTGTTCGGCCCGCGTCCTAGTCTGCCGTGCGTCGGCGGCGACAGGCAGATCCTGGACACCCGGGTCAAGCCGCCACGTCACGTCCGACCTGATCCCGGCCTCGGCCAGCCGGGCCCGCGCGGCCTCGAACGTCTCGCACCACTCCTGCTCGCGTTCGGTGTCGAGCCGCCGGTCGTCCTCGCTCTGGGCGGGCCGCTCGCGCCGCATCGCCGCCCGGATCTGCCGTGGCCCGGGCACGCCTCCCGCGCCCGCCGCCTCGTCGATCCGCATCCTGACGCTGTGGTCGGGCCAGGTGCCCTTGGTGAGAACGACCGTGCCGTCCTTGGCGGTCAGCGTCTCGAAGCCCGTCTGAACCTCGTACCCCATCTCCTCGAACGCCGAGGTGACCGACTCCAGCACGTAGCGGCGCTCGGCCTCCGCCTGCTCGGCCGCCTCGCGCTCGGCGGCGCGGCGGCGCTCGGCGGCCCGCTGCTCCTCCGTACGGCGGTTGGCGTCCCGGATGCGCAGCCGTACCTCGGTGAGGATGCCCTCGGCCTCGGCCTCGCTGGGCGCCTCCACGATCAGCTGGGCGGCCTCCGCGACCATCCGCCGGTCGCCGTCGGTGGCGTCGGGCAACAGGCGCGCCAGCACACGTTCAAGCGTCTGCTGGACCTTCACGAGATCGCGATCGGACGCCGCCGTACTGCCACGTTCGGACGCCGCCGCATCGGTGCGTTCGGGCGCGGGCGACGCCGAGGTGTCGGAGGTGAGACCCTCAGCCGGAACGGCGAAGAGCTGGGCGGTCACGTCGGCCGCGAGACGTTCGGAAATGCGTTGCTCGGCGGCGTCGAGAACGGTGTCGGTGGCGGCGCACCACGCGGTGAGTTCGTCGAGGGGCCGTTGATCGTCCAGCGGCAGCGGCGCGGGCAGGTCCACGGCCGCACCGGCGCGCTCACGCGTCGCGGCGAGCGCGGAGATGCGCGCGTTGCGTTCGACGACGGCGCGCAACGCCTGGTCGTACGCCTCGATCTCGGCCAGGGCCGCGGCCCGCGCCTCCGCCCGGCCCGCGGCGAGGGCGGCGAGCGCCTCCGCGCCGCGCCCGGCGAGACCGGCCGTGCGCCCGAGCACCCGGTTCATCCCCAGGGTGAGGACGACCGCCGCGTCCAGTGCGATGTCGGCCTCGACGCCGCTGCTCACGTGCGCGCCTCCTTGGTGTCGTACGTACCGAACGTGCTCACAGGATCGTCGCACCGGCGCCGTCGTGAAGAGCCTTCTGCCTCTCCCTCTCATGCGCCTGCCGCCAGCGGTGCAGCCGTACGCCCGCGGCCACCGCGTGCGCGACGGGCGCGGCCAGCAGCACCATCAGCCACAGCAGGCTCGCGACGGGGGTCACCGCGGCAAGGAGAAGCAGGATGATCAGCAAGGGAACCGTGCCCGCGAGCAGCAGCATCCCGCAGCCGCGCCGCCCGGTCCGTCGCGCTGCGCCGGAGAGCGTCTGGGAGGCCTTGGAGAGACCGCGTCCGCCCACGCCGAGGAGTTGCGACATCCATGACCACGGCCCGTACGGCAGATAGTCGTTGCCCTGCGCGCGCGCCAGCATGACCTCGCTGCCGCACTGCACCGCCCAGGTGACGAACGACAGCACCGCCAGCACGACGAACGGCACACCCGAACTCTGCTGCAAGCCGCCGACCGACCGCGTGCCGTCGCCGTCGTCGCCGCCGAACAGCGCACCGACGACCCAGCTCCCCGCGAGCCAGAACGCGAGCAACGGCGACGACCACGCCACCGCACGGGCCACGGCGCTCCCACGTCCCGCGAGCCGAGCACGTTCCTTCTCGTCCCAGCGTGCCCGCAGCGCCTGAGCCTCCTGCGCGGCGGCATGGCGGCCCCGGACCCGGGCCTCCGCGTCCACGACGGCCTCAGGCGCCGCCCGGACGACCGCGAGCAGCCGCAACGGATCGTCGCCCGCGCCCTCCACGAGCCAGGTGAACCACGGCACCTGCTCGGGCACCGCCGCCCGCGCCCGCTCCGCCGCCTCGGCCAGCGAACGCCGCGTCTCGGCGGGGCGCGCGGCCAGGGCGAGCAGGGTCAGCAGGACGACCGGCGGATCGTCCGCGACGGCCCGGCCCGCGACACGCTCGTCACCGAGGCCGCCGGCGGCCGGCAACCGGGTGGCCAGGCGCGGCGGCGTCGACTCGTGCTCGCGCAGCCACCCGGCCAGCCGGTTCCAGGAGGCGACATGCGAACGCCACTGTTCGTCGATCCGGGCGAGATCACGGCCGCCTTCGAATCCGGACAGCACCTGGAGGAGATGCTGGTCCCAGAGCTCTCGTCCCAGCAGGCACGCCACCCGGTGATCGGGATGCGCCGGGTCGCCGGCCAGCGCCGCGAGCCCCGGCAGATCTTCCGAGGTGACGCGCCGCCCCAGAAAATGCGGCGGAAGCGCCGGATCAAGCCACCGCACCAAATGAAGGAGCTTCACATCCGGCGCCAGCGCCGTGGTCAGATAACCGTCGATCAAACTGATGCGGCTGTCATCGAAGTCCGACAGCCATTCCCGAAGAGTGCGCCAGGCCTCCCCGGACTCGCCTCGTCCAAAGAAATAGAGCGCCGCGTAATCCCACTTTTCAATGAGCGCCCGCGCCAGCTCCGCACGTTCGGTATAACGCCTCCCGTTGAACGGCAGCCCCGGCCCCTCCGGCGCGACCGGATGGGCCGGCTCGGCCGCGACCGCAGGCGTACCGCCCTCAAGCCACTCGGCGACCTGCTCATCGGTCCACCTGCGGCGCGGATCACGTGTGAGCAATCCCTGGCACAACAACCGGAACCGCGGATCCGGCACGTCGTCCGCGGGCACCGGCCGAGTCGCCAGGTGATCGACGACCGCGGTCTCGCTCAGCCCCAGGAACGGCGGCCGCCCCGTCAGCAGCTCACGCACGATCATTCCCAGCGACCACCAGTCGCGGGCGGGCGACACCTGCCCCGACAACGACTCGGGCGCCGCATACGCCAGCGTCCGCGACGACGACGCGAACACCACGCTCTGCTCAAGGACCTTGCTCAGCCCGAAGTCGGTGATCGCCACCCGCAACGGATCGGCGTCAAGGATCAGCACGTTCTCCGGCTTGAGGTCACGATGCACGATCCCGACCCGGTGCAACGCCGCCAGCCCCGCCGCGAGCTGGCCCACGATCCTGGTCACCGCCTCCACCGGCAGCGGCCCCGCCATCAACCCCCGCAGATTGCCGTCCGGCGCGTAAGCGGAAACCTCATAGTCCCGCCCGTCCGCATGCCCGGTCTCCAGAATCCGCATGACGTAGGGCGAGTCGAGCCCGGGAAGCTTGGCCCACACGTCCCGGTCGGCGTCGTACCCGCGCCGGAAGACCTTGACGACCCGTTCCGCCCGCAACGCGTCCCGTACGAGCAGCAGATCGGATTCCGCTCCCTGAACCGGCAACTCGGACACCAGCTCATAGCGCTCCGCCAACCCGGCGGGCAGCCGCATGAGCGGCCCACCCGGCCGCGCCCCGTCCCGCCGAGTCTCCCCCGCCCCCGGATCCCGCCCCGTCACGCCCGGGTCCCGCCGTGTCTCCTGGAAGTCGGCCACCTGCTTTGCCCCGTCTATAAGTCCGCGTGACTCCCGCGAGCCTAACGCCGCCGCCTAGATCCTGTCCTTGATCGCCCGCAGGTACTCGCTGATCTTGAACTGGTTGACGAGGAACTCAAGCGCCATCCGCGAGGTCAGCACGAGGAAGAGCCACACGATCGGAGTCGCGATCAAGGTCATGACGCCGAGTGTCGTGTTCCATTCGAGAAAGGCCAGGCCATACCAAGCCATCACGATCGCCAGCAGAGTGATCACCATGAGCTCGAGCCGGTAGACCAGCTTGATCATCTTGACGGTGACCATGTGGTCGAAGTTCGTATCGAGCAACGTCGCGAACAGCCCCTTGTCCGCCGGTACCGCCGGACCGGGGACCGGTCGCCCATGGGGCGGCCCATATTGCGGCCCCAGATCGGTCCGCGGACGTTCACCGGGCCCATGCGGCCGCGGCCCCGGAACGTGGCCCTCCACTGGAGGTCGCGGAGCACCTGCAGGGCCGGATGGTGGCTGACCGTAGGGGCCGGGGGGTGGGGGGTATTGCGGCTGTCCGGAGTCGGACGGGTTGGTCATCGCTGTCTCCTGGGGGGCTCATCTGGGGGGCAGCCTTGCACAGCCGACCTTAGAACGATTCCCCTTGTCCGGGCCCGCCGCACTGGCGGAGGAGGATCACGCCGCCGAAATCAGCTTTATGACCCCGGGGGGTATTGCAGTACAACATCACGCGTACGCGCAGCGTTGACGCTGTGAGTCTGGTGCGCTAACTCTGGCGGTACGGGCGGAAGGGACGCACAGAAATGGTCGCCACGCGGCGCTGCCGGGAGCCGGTGGCGGAACGGTGAGCCGGGCGGAGCAGGCGGCGGCGCAACTGCAACGGGTCAAGCAGTTGGCCGAGGAGCATGGCCCCGCCTTGAGACAGGCGTTCGCGGCACTGCTGGAGGGTGCCCTGATAGGCCCTGCCGGTGAACGGCTCCTGGGTGCCCTTGCCGAACGCCACCGTGACGTGCGTTCAGACTTCTACGCCGCGTTCGATGCCGTAAAGGCTTTGGCGGCCGAAGCCGAGGGCGGCCCGCCACGTATAGGCGAGCCCTATATCCCCGGACCGCCTCGCGGTGGACTGCGAGGTGGAGACGTGCGAGGCGGTTCGCCCGATGCGCTGCATCGCCTGGGCGTAGAGCTGGACCGGGCAGGTCGTAACTGGCAGGACGCGGGTCAGGCGCTTTCCAACGTCCTCGGGAGTCTGGGGCTCGCCACCGCCCCGGCTCAGGACATCATCCGCGCCGGAGGCTGGGTCGCCGGGCAGAAACACGACGTCGTTCGCCGCCGCGACGAACTCATCAGGGCCGACCAGCAACAGCTACTTCAAGCCGCCTACGGCACCGTGCAAGGCCTGGGCCATGCCCTCAGCCAACCGGACTCGAACGTACTCAACAAAGCCTGGCACGACTACGCCCGCCGCTACCTGCCCGGCCTGTGGGACGGCGTCAAGGACGTAGGTCTGGCCGGACTGGCCAGCAACCCGTTCACCGCTCCTATGTACGCGATGGCCAGTCCACACAGCTGGATGCAACGCGGACCGATCGGCCAATTCAAAGGACTGGTCCAGGGCGCACAACATCCGGTCGCCTTCACCAAGGCAATGATCAACTGGGACCTCTGGAAGCAGGATCCAATCCGTGCCTACGCCCAGACCGTCCCGTCCATCGTCATAGGCGCAGTCACCTTGGGCACCGGATCTGACAGCGGAGCGACCCGCCGCCAGACCGGACCAGACAAGCCCGAAACGCCGCTCACCGCCACGGGCAAGGCCGTTCGTGCGCTGGACGACGCAGCGAATCAGGCCGAGAAGACCGACGCCCTGGGCCAAGAGAACACCCAGACGCCCTCACCTCCAGCCTCGTCCAAACCAACCAAGCCCGTCCCTCCCAACATGGAGGTTGTCGGCAACCAGCCGAAAGCAGCCGGCGGCAGCGAGACGGGCGGCCGCACGGTGGTGGGGCCCAGCACACCTGCGCCGAATGCCTCTGCCGAGCAAGCGCCGCTTCAATCTCCCCAGGAGCTGATGGCGATCGCCCGCTCCGGCCTCAGCCTCCAAGAGATCTTCGACGACTTCGGAGCTGAAACCACCGGACGCGTGATCGGCGAAGTCGCCCGCCAGGACCACGCGAAACTCCAAGCTGGCGAAGGGCAGCACGCCTACATGATGCGGCGCTTCGAAGAGCTCGACGTACCGCGTGAGAAGCGGGCCGACGTCATGATGCACACCGCCAGGCAGGCCTGGGGTGAAGCCGGGCGGTTCAAGCTTCCGAGCGGCGAGATCGCCATCGTCACTGGTAAAGATTCCGTCCCGGACACGTTCATCATCCGCGAAGATGGCAGCATTTTCACCCGCAAGACCGAGCGGTGGCGTGACCCTGAAACCCACGAGTGGAGGCTCAGGTTTCTCGACTGAACCCAAGCCGGAGAGTCATGGCAGACACTGAGATCAGCGAGCTACGGCGCGGCGAAGGCGACCGAGCCATTATGGAGCGGTCATTCCGCTATGGGACGACTTTCCTCTCGATATCTGTGCGACGCCGGCCAGCAGGCGCCGCCGCACTTACAAAGTGATCTGTAACCCAATTGAGTCGTGAGATGTCCCGCAGCGCTGACGAATTCCCAAGCTCCAGTCCTCGCACGTGTACCGGGGCGGGCAAGCTACACTTCGTGGATGGCCAAGCGGAGACATGTGATCTACTCAAAATTCAGCCATCTAGAATTCTAACGGTGACAGTGTTAGGCAGGTAGCCATGGACATCGATCAGGCTCGTCGCCTGGCCGAAGTACACCTGGCAGAGAACTCTCCTCCCTCACGACCGGTAGCACTGTTCGAGGACGAACTCGTCGAAGACCTTGGCTGGTGCTTCGTGTTTCCGTGGAATACCGCCCGCTATGGAGAAACACGGGACATGGCGGACATCATCGGGCCCCGGCTTCGGTCCGATCGTCGTCGTCAAGGAGAATGGTGAAACATGGATGATGAGCGGCTTCCCTCCACCCGATCAGCAGTTGTCCGCCTACGCGGCGTCACATGGAATGTCTGCCGAGGGCGATACGCGACCACGGAGGCATCGATGAACCCTCCGCGACCTGAGTACTAGGACCCCGAAGCATGCTCTGAGGCTGAGAATAGAGACCGCCCTGTCATGTCTTCCCCTGAAGAGGTCACCCATGTGTGGGTACCGGCCGCTGCCACCGGTGCCGTACCGGTCCTGCAGACCGACGATCGGCGGATCGTCGTGGCATTCACCTCTGAGGAGAGCCTGCCGCCGGAGCTGCCGCCCGGCTGTGCCGAGTGGCAACACCTGCCGGTGGAGCAGTTGGCGCTCGTCTTTCCGGACGACGTGGTGCTTCTCCTTGAGCCGGGCGGACACATCATGGAGCTCGACGAGCCGCGTGAACGCGCCACGGCTCTGGTGAACGCCGCCAGCCAGTACCTGGACAAGCAGATCGATGCCGAGCAGCTGGTCGATGTCTTCCGCCGATCGGTCGTCTACTGCCAGGCCGGCGATGAACCGGCCTTCCTCGCACATGCCGAGACGATCGCGGTGTTCAGTTCCCTGATGACTTTCACGCAGGCCTTGGGCGACACGGAGTGGTTCTCAACAACGGGACAGGATGTCCTCGACCAGCTCAACGACAGATATGAGCTGTTTCTCGACCCGTGGACGCCTCATGCCACGGAGATCCCGCGCGTCGTTCGATCGACCGAGCCCCGCCACCAGCGTTGCGACTAGCGGAGCATAATCGCGAGCAGGCGGAGCTCAAGCCTGGATGTTCTTAGGCTGGCGACAACGCTTAGAGCGTTGGAGCGTGTCGTGGCGATTCCGGCAAGTTTGCGGGACGGCTCCCTGGTTGGGGGCGGTTGATCGTGGAGTGTTCAGCCTCCGGTGGGGCCGCCGGCTTGGGCTTGGAGCTCGGCCAGCTTCTTCTTGATGTCGGGGCGGGCCAGGGGGCGGGTTGTGCCGACCCAGTCGGAGCGTTTGTAGGGCTTGACGCCGATGTTGGGGACACAGGTCGAGCAACTGGCGACGATCATCTTGTTGGGGCCGATGACCATACCGACGTGGCCGGGGCGGTTGGAGGAGGTGCCGGGGCCGGAGTTGAAGAAGACCAGGTCGCCGGGTTGTTCGGTGCCCTTCTCTACACGGACGCCGAACGGCCATTGGCCCCAGGTCGCAGGGGGAATCGTGATGCCGACCTGGCGGTAGGCGGCTTCGAGCAGGCTTGAGCAGTCCCAGGCGTCGGGGCCGTTGGCGCCGAAAACGTAGCGCTTGCCGCGTTGTGCCATGGCGAAGGCGATGATGCGCTGAACGATGCCTTGGACGTTGGCCGGAAGATTGTTGTCCTGGCACTCGACACCGTTGGACTGCACGACCTTGAAGTCGCCGCCACCGTACTTCTTGGCCCAGTCGAGGACGAGGTTCACGTAGTCCCAGGAGTGGTTGTACATGAAGATCGCGGTGCGCATGCGCTCTGGAGCACCGTTGTGCTTCAGGTAGCGAGCGGCTGAGGGGATGGCGTCTTCGGGGTCGTAGCGGTTCTTCTCCTTGTCCTTGTTGCCGTCTACTCCGAAGGCCTTGAACGTCGCGTCGAGGAACTGCATCGGACCGCCCGCGCCAGCGTAGTTTTCGCCGCTGCTGACTCCGGGGAGCTTGGACGTGCCATGGCTGGTCTCGACCTTGCCGATGCCCGCCAGGACGTTCCAGGGGATGCCGTAGTCCGCGCCCGCCTTCTTGTAGAGAGCCAGGTAGTTGGAAGGGATCGCACGAGCATCCCCCGCTGCGGCGGGCTGAACACCTGCCCGCGAGACGTCCACGCATCCGCCGCTACCCACACCGCCGCCGTACAGGAACTGACTTGCGCCGAACAAGACCGGAAGAACCATCAACGCACCGAACAAGATGCCAACTGCAGCGAGGGCGACGGCGAACAGCACCCTACGGCGGTTCATCCCGTGTCACCCGCCTGCCCCGCGTCGGCGGGTTCGAAGGCGTAGACCTTGAGTGAGCCGCCATCTCGGGCGACGGTGACCGCGTACTGCTTGCTGTCGGTGCTCTGCTTGCCGGATTTGGTGATCTGCTGCTTGCCGGTGACCAGGAAGATGATCGAGTTGTCCTCGATGTCACGGACCCGGTCGAGCGTGGCGGTGCCCTCGGCGACGATCTGCTGCGCTCTGCGTTCGTCGAGGATGCCGGGGGAGGTCGCGCCGCGTTCGATCTCGCCGCGCAACTGGTCGGTGACCAGCCCGGCCAGCCGGGCGGCGAACACCTTGGGGTCCTCGTCGAAGCGGTACGTGCCCTGGGCCGCGATGAAGCGCTGCGCCAGATCGGCCGCCGTGGTGAATTCGCGCTGCGAGAACGGCAGGAGCCGGTAGATGTCGAAACCGCTCGGCGCGACCGCGCCGGAGATGCCCGGCGGCGGGGAGGCGGGCCCGGTGGGGCCCGCGGACGCCGCCGTCGTCGGCGTCGTAGGAGAACTCGCGCCATCGGAGGAGTCGTGGTCGGGCGCGGCGATCGTCAAATAGACGCCGACGACGGCGAGTGCCACCACGAGTCCTACGAAGAGGAGCTTGCGTTGGCGGTCCGTCAGGTTCATCACTCTTCCCGTTCTGACTCACGTTCGACCGGACGCAACCAGAACGGTATCGGCGGGCCGTCGTCGGTACCGCGCTTGCCCCACAGGGGCGGCGGTTCCTGCCCACCGCCCGTGCCTCTGGGCGCGGATCCGCCGGAGCCGCCACTGACACGAGGCTTCGGGACTCCGGCCGCCGGGTCCGCCTTATCTCTTGCTGGAGCACCGCCGCCACCGCCGCCGCGGCCGGACGATCCAGTGCCGCCACCTGCCCGGCCGCGCTCACGTCGACTACCCGAAGCGCCACCGGACGAGCGTCCGCTGCCCTTGAACCAGCCTCCGCCTGCCGCTGCCGCCGCGCCGCCTGAGCCCGCGCCTGCACCCGCGCCTGCGCCTGCGCCTGCGCCACCAGAGCTACCTGCGGCTGCCCCGCCGGTACCGCCTGAGCCTGTTCCGCTCGTCGGTCGTCCGGTCCATGAGGTCGGGCGGCCGACTCCGATGCCGGAACCGGCTGACTTCCCGCCGGAGGACGGGCCGTCTGAGCCGCGGGCTGTCGGGACGCTGGAATCATCCCTGCGGGCGTCGCGGACCGCACCCGCTCGGGTCGGCAGGTTGAGCGGCGGCGCGCCACGCCGCGAGCGTCCCTGTGCGGAGGCCGCACCGCTGCGTGGTTTGGCGGCCAGCACGGGAGCGGCGTCGGGCGAAGGTCCCTCTCCGGCCCCGGCGACCCCGATCGCGTTTCGCCGATCGGCGACGGCGCCCGTCCCGGCCGCCGAGGCGTCTGCGGCGGCTCCAGCCTCGGCCGCAGCGTCGCGCTTGCCCCAGCGGGCGAGGCGGTAGCCGGCGGCACCGGGGACGGCGGCTGTCGCCACCGCCGCGGTGCTCTTGCGTGCCTCAAGTATCGACTTGTCGAGTTGTGCCTCGCCCTTATCGCGCGCCCCCACCGCCGAGTAGCCCACAGCAGAGAAGAGATGCTGGAACGGCTTGCGATAGATGAACGCGGCGAACGTCACGAGTGCGATGAGCAGGATCTGCAGGCCCCACGGCAACGTCTCGCCGAGGATCAACCCGTACGCCCAGAGCAACAACGACAGCACGCCGATGAGGGCCGCCTGTTTCAGCAGCATCGACAGCAGGAGTTCGAGCCAGCGTATGGCGATCACGCGGCCTATGCCCGGATGGATGCCGATGCCCAGGAAGATCGGCCCGGCGACCAGCAACAGCAGGAACGCGATCTTCACCACGATGAGTGCGATCGCGATCACCATGATCAGCATGCCTGCGACGAGGGCGGCGAAGAGCCCACCGAACGCCACGGCCAACCGGCTCGTCCAGTTCTTGCCCTGGAAGACCGGATAGACCCCGGCGTGGTTCTCCTTGATGTCCTTGGCGACGGCCTTGTACGCGTCGGCCTTCTTGCCGAGATCGACCTTCTGGCCTCCGTGGGTCTCGGGCAGGTCGACCGCCTGCGCCCAGAGCAGTTTGTCGGCGTTGTCCTTGACCACCTTGGCGTTGGGATCGGTCGTCCCGAACTCGCCCATCAGCCACGGCTTGCAGACCAGCGCCACCCAGAGGCCGTTGGCGTTGCGGGTCGTGGCGTCGACCTCCGCCGACTTCAGGGGATCGGGCTGACCCTGCGGTGCGGGGATGCAGGTGCCGCCCTTGGTATCGCTCTGTGGCAGAGCCGCATTGAACGCGGCGCTGGTCGCCTCCGAGACCTTGGTGCCAAGCGTGGTGAAGTCGGCCGGACGAGCGACCAGCCAGATCAGGGCCACCATGGCGGCGACCATCCAGATGACGCCTTCGGTGACCTTGCTGGCCCGTTTGCGGACCAGCCCCCACCAGGCGAGCCACATCGCGCCGAGGATGACCACCCACGACCAGTAGCGCGCGTTGAACGTCTTCCCGATGCCGGTGATGACCCCGTCGACGGTGTTCTTCAGCCAGCCGAGCAGCGACTCCGACGCCGCCGCCTGGTAGACGCTGATGGTCGTACGGTCGATGGCCCGTACGAGGGTGAACGTGGTGTTGGCGAGGGCGTTGCCCATCATCGCCATGGCGTCCGAGCAGCCCATGTCGACCGCGTACCAGCTCTGGCCGGCCGTCCCGTACCGGTCGTAGTACGTGAGGTCCTTGACCGGAGTGGTCTTCAGCTTCTGGCTCGGATAGTCCGGCGGCTTGATCAGCCCGTCCGTACCCGACCCGTACTGCTCGGGCGCCGGGTTCGGAGCGGGCGCACAGACGTCGTTCGGATTCGACCCCGGCGGCAGCGGAATGTCCGCGACCGCAGGAGAGAACGGGCTGAGCATGAAGAAGGCCATGAGGACGAGCAGGACCGCCGAGCGGCGGTGTCGCCTTCGTCGCGGGTGTCCGGCGGCTCGTGCCCGGGGCCGCCGGCGGCGGCCAGAGCGATCGAAGAGGGCGGCCCTATCAAGGCCCTCCTCGGGCGAGCGCTGGATGCGTGGCTCCCGATGCCGGGGACGCCTCATCGACTGACCTCCTCGGCCTCGGCCCCCGCGGCCGTCAATTCGGACGAGCCCGGACGGGACCGGGTCGGGTTGGTGTCGAGCCAGCGCTGCAGCTCGTCGGAGATCAGGTCGACGCCGATGCGCCCCGCCCGGCCGTCGAGATCACGGAAGATGCACTCGCCGTTGCCCAGGTTGCGCAGCACGGCCTTGTGCTCGTCGGACGACTCCACTCCCAGCAGGGACATCACGTTCCCGACCTCGACACGTTCGGACGAACGGAAGGAGAACACCGATGACAGGCAGTTGGTCACCTGCTCATTCAAGAGGTCTCCGGCATTCTGTGACACAAGGATCAACGCAGTGTTGCGAGAACGCCCCATTCGCGACACTTCCGGCACGAGCTTGGCCCCTTCCGGTGTCGATGTGATGGCCCACGCCTCGTCCAGGAAGATCGCCTTCGGCAGGCGCCGGTCGAGGCCGTGCATCAGGCGCCGCGCGAACTGCGACACCAGGTACATGAGCGCCACCGAGAGGCGCTGTTCGTAGGAGTAGTCCTCGCGGCCGATCGTCACGTCCGGCAGGGTCAGGCCGCCGAGCGTGAAGACGGTCGTCCATCCCGCCGTGTCGATGCGGTCGCCGCCGGACGGGTCGAAGCACAGCCGCGCGAGCCGCATCTCCGACATCGACCGCAGGACGGCGCCGAGGTTCTTGGACGCCGGGTCGTCGGAGCCTTCGAGGTAGTCGACGACCTTCCCGAGCGAGGGCCGTTCGGCGTTGGCCACGGCGCCGACCGCCTGGATCATCGCGGATTCGCGTTCCTCCGACATCCTCGGCAGCAGCAGCCGCAGCGTCTCCGTGGCCATCGTCTTCTTGGCGGCCAGGTCGTCTCCGAACGAGAACGGATCCAGCAACCCGGGCGCGGCAGAGCCCAATGGCAGGATCCGGGCCTTCCGCCCGCGCGCCTTGAGCAGCTCCACGAGCGACTCGGCGTCGCCCTTGGGGTCGATCGCCGCGATGGTGACCCCGCGCAACGCCATCTGGTAGAGCAGCAACAGCGCCAGGGTCGTCTTACCGCCGCCCGGCTCGCCGGTGATCGCGACGGCCGTCGGACGGTTGCGGGCGGCCGCGACGAGCGGGTCGAAGTGCACGATGGCGCGGGCCCGGCCCAGGGTCTCGCCGATGTACGGGCCGACCCAGCCCTCGGAGTTCTCGTCCGGCCGGTCACCGAGGTCCACCGTGGCGGTGGGCATGCCGCCCGCGATCGTCCGCAACGGCTGGCGCTGGGCGTAGGCGTTCAGCCGGATGCGATCGCCCGGCAACGACTCCAGGAACAGCGAGAACTGGTCGCCGGTCGAGTTGACCACGTCGATGCCGATGTCGCGGTAGTGCTCCACGACGGCGTCCACCCGTTGCGCGAGCAGCTCCGCCGTAGGCGCCGACACGATCATCCGATGCCAGCCGTACACGAACGGCAGCCGTTCCTTGGTGATTCCGTGCTCCAGCATCCGCGCCGCGTCGATCTGCTCGGCCAGCGCGATCGGCGCTTCGGCGCCGGCCTCCCGGATGTGCTGGTCCATGTCGCGCGCGTGCGCCAGCTTGCGTGACACGTCCTTCGACGCCTTGGCCGGGGGGATGAGCTTCATGCGCGCGCTGATCTCGACCGGGAACGGCAGCGCGTCGGCGTAGTGCAACCACGGTTCGCCGTCCGGGAACGGCATCAGATCCGGGAAGCGCGCGAACGACAGGTACGCCACGTACGACTGGGCGATCGGCCCTCCGCCGTTGTTGCTGGTGTTGGGCTGCTCGACCTTCAGGTACGAACGGCCGTTGTGGATCGCGCCCTCCACAAGCGCCTCGATCTCGCCCTTGCCCCACGTACGGCGGGCCACGGCCGACGGCGGCGGATCGGCGAGCGAGGCCGTCACCGCGTGCTGGAACAGCCAGGCCACCTCGGTCGACGCCGCGTGCCGCGCGTACAGCGCCGATCCGCCCAGCGCCCGGCCGACGCGTTCAGCCTGCTCGGTCCAGCGCGCGATCTCCTTCTTGTCGATCGCGTCGTCCTCGATGCCCAGCGCCTGCTCGCTGCGCTTGTAGAAGCCGAGCAGCTGCGGCAGCACGCCGCCCGACAGCTGGGCGCCCATGCCGCGCGGCCCGAGCCGAACGCCGAGGTAGACCTCCTTGGTCCAGAAGTCCTTCGCCCAGACGTGCGCGTACGTCTCCTCCAGGTAGTCGCGCCATCCCGAGCCGCCGTCTGAGGTCTTGTCCAGCGCGAGCGCCCAGTCGGCAGCCGGATACGTGCGGTGCGCGATCCTGAGATGCACCTCGGCGTCCTGCATCCGGATGCCGGCCAGCGCGATGGTGATGTTGGTCGCGAGCGCCTCGCGTTCCTCACCGGTCGTGAACTCGTACGACACCGTCGGCAACCGGAAGTACGCCCAGGCCGCGTGGTCGGTGAGCAACACCCGATCGTCGAAGTACCGCACGGCCAACCGGCTGGACCGTGCCTTCGATGCTCTGCTCATCGCCTCGCTCCGCCCAGCGGCTCGCAGCTCGGTCCGGCCGCCGCGCGGCGGCTCGCGGGGGTCATCGAGTGGCCTCCTGCTCCTGTTCCTGAAGCTCCTGCAACTCCTGGTACCGCTCGGGCATCACGTTGAACCCACCCGCGACGACACCGGCGAGAGCGAGGTAGGCACGGCGCGTCGGCGCCCGCAACGACTTCAGCTCGTTGCGGGGCGCGCGGTCCATGCTCAGGTGATCGTCCCACGGGATGCGCACCAAGGCGCGGCAACGGCCACGGGCGACGGCCTCGGCCTGCTCGACGTCGTCCATGCTGCGCCGGCTCACCCCGTTGATCACGGTCACGGCCCGGGATCTGAGCTCGTCGTACCCGTGCCCGTCCAGCCACTCGAACGTCATCGACACCGCCCGCGGCGCGTCCGAACTCGCCGGCGCGACGAGCACGATCTGATCGGCGTACGGCAGCACCCGCGCCACCACCGCCGCTGCCGCGTCGAGCAGCGTCACCGAGTAGAAACGGTCGATCGTACGGATCGCCAGCGCGTAGTCGCGGTCGTCCAGGGCCTGCAGCGGATTGCGCCCAGCCGCGATCACATCCAGCCCGGACTTGGCCTGCGACGTGTAGCGCCGCATCGCGGTCAGGCTGTTGACCTGGTCGGCCCGCGTGATGAGCCCGGTGAGCGTCTCGTTCGTCTCGCTGCGAGTCCTGCGCGCGAGCGCGCCCGGCCCGGGATTGACGTCGATCGCCACGACCGGTTCGCCGTTGTGCTGGGCGAACGTGTGACCGAGCATCAACGCCGTCACCGTCTGCCCCGCGCCGCCCGTGCACCCCAGCACAACAATGTGCCGCGTCCCGTGGAACGGTTGCTGCAGCCGCGCCTCGTACTCCGCGTCGGCCTCACCATGACCGCCGCCGACCGCCTGGATGAGCCGCCGCAGACCACCCGTGCTGACCTCATGATCAGGCCCCGGCGGTGTGATCGCCGGTTCGGACGGCGGCGCCGCCGGAGGCGGCGGCAACGGCCGCGGCCGCACTGGCGACGCAGGCCCGGAACGCACCTCGCGCGGAGGCGGAGTCTGCTCGGCCGGAGGCAGCTGCTGCGGCGGTGGCGGCTTGACCGGAGTCCCCTGAGGCGGCCGCGCCGGGAACCGCTGCGGCGAACCCTCCTCGCGCCGAGGCGAAGCCACAGGTGGCCAAACCAACGCGTCGGTCGCCGACGCCCTCAGCGGCTTGGACAACCCCTTCGACCAAGGCTTCGGCGGCCGAGCCCCCTCACCCGTCTGCCCCTCCGCCGCAGCGGCAGGCGTCTCGCCCTGTTCACCTGGTTCAGCCTGCGGCTGCACTCCCTGCCCCCACCGAGGTTGCTGCCCCCACTGGCGCCCGCCCTGCGGCTGCCGCCCAGCTCCCGACTCCTGCTGCCCCGACCGCCCCCGGCCCGTACCCTCCTCCTGACGCGCCCGCCCAGGCCCCTGCCCCGAACGCTCCTCACGCCCTGCCTGCGACTCCGCCCTGCCCGCCTCAGCGTCGGCCGCCTCTGGCGAACCACCGGCTCGCGCCCCTGGCGCTCCCTGCTCTTGCTGCTCTTGCTGCGGCGCCCGGCCCGATCCCGACCGCTGACCACCCTGCGACTCCACCTCGGACTGCGCCCCCGTAGCCCCCTGCCGGTGCGCACGCCAAGGTGCCTGCCCCGAACGCTCGACGCGCGGCTCCGCCTCAGACCGCGACTCCATCTGGGCCTGCGCATCCGCACCTGCCGGCGGCCCTTCAACAGGCTGCGCCCCAGCCACACCCTGCTGCCGTGGCCAAGATGCCTGACCCGAACGCTCCTCGCGCTCCGCCTGCGGCTCTGGCGCTCCCTGCTCCTGCTGCTGGCCAGCCTTCGACTCTGTCTCAGCCCGTGCGCCTGCACCCGCCTGGGACCCTTGCTCGACCTGGCCCGAACGCGCCTCACGCTCGGATTGGGCTACCACATCGGAACCTGGCGCCTGGCCTGCCCGCGCCCCTGGCGCACGCTGCGCGTCGGCACCTGCCTGCGGCTCTTGGTCGGCTTGCGCCCCAGTCACACCCTGCTGGCGGGCGCGCCAAGGCGCCTGGCCCGCACGCTCCTCGCGTCCCCGCTGCGGCTCTGGCGCTCCCTGCTCCTGCTGCTGGCCAGCCTTCGACTCTGTCTCAGCCCGTGCGCCTGCACCCGCCTGCGATCCTTGCTCGGCTTGGGCCGCCGACACCGCTTCTTGCGTCCGCCGAGATAGTGCGCCCGAACGCTCCTCACGCCCGGACGGCGCTGCCACATCGGACTTTGGTGCCTGGCCTGCCTGCGCTCCTAGCGCACGCTGCGGCTCCGCCCCGGACTGCGTCTCTGCGCCTGCATGCGGCCCTTGGTCAGCTTGGGTTTCCGGCGCATTCTGCTGGTGCGCACGCCGGGGTGCCTGGTCCGAACGCTCCTCGCGCTCGACACGCGCTGCCTCATCCCGTCCTGGTACTCGCTGCGGCTGCCGGGCTGGGGGCGGCTCTTGTGCGCGCTCGTTCTGCTCTGGCTTCTGATCACGGTGCGGTTGCCAGGGGACGGCGCCGGGCCATCCGCCGGTCGCCTGCCCCTTGCGTGTCTGGCTGGTGGGCGCATCGGTGGCGGAGCGGTCGGCTGGCGCGGAGGGTGGATGTTCGGCGGCCGCGTGTTCCGGCTCGTCGAGCTTTTCCTTGGCCGAGCGCCATTCTGTGTCGTTCTCGGCTGCCCCGAAGGCGCCGGGGACCGTGGGGATGTCGGGTCTGGTGGCGGGGGGTGTCTGGGGGATGTCCGGGCGGGTGGCCGATGCCTCCGTCGGCTGGTTGATGGCCGTCCAGAACTCCGCTGCGGCGCCGGGCCGCCGGACACCCGAGGCCAGTGCGCGCTTGCCCGAGCCGACCGGCTCCTCGGATGGAACGCGGGCAGGTGGGACTTCGAGCTGAGGGGTCGCGGGAGGGTGTTCGATGTCCGCGGTCCCCTGCGCCACGACCTGGATGTCGTCCTCGTGCGCGATCTCACGGGTCGTACGTCGCCACGGTTTGGGCGCGCGTGCTGGGGCGTGGCCGGCGATCGTTCCCGCCACCAGCACGTCCGTCTCCGTGCCGAGCGTTCCAGGAGCGGGCTCCGGCGCGGGGGCGCGCTCGGGCTCGGCCTGCGTGGCGGACATCGGCACGCTCGCCGCGTAATCGGCTAGGGACTGCGGAGCGTCCACGAATGCGGGCCCCGGCAAGAGGGTGGCCGCGGTGGGGACGGTGGCCTCTTGAACGACCGGCTGGGCCTTCTTCGCCTTGCGGGCCTTGCGACGGGACTTGATGGCGGCGCGTTCGGGGGCGGCCACGGGGGCGGGGGCCTCGGGGCGGCGCCAGACTCGGGCGACGATGACGACCTCGCGCGGCTCGCGGATGGGCGTGAGGCGGCACCAGGTGCGCGGCTCGGCCACGTAGCGCGCCTGCGAGATCAGCAACTCGGTCAGGCGTTTGCCTTCGATGACCGGACGTGTCGCCAGCCAGGTCAGGATGCCGGGCGGCACGATGTAGAGCACGTGCCAGGGGGTCTCGAACGGGATCCCGACGAACAGGAGCAGCATGATCCACGGCACGAACACACCGGCGAACACACCGATCTGGACCAGCGGCAGAGGCATCGGAAGCCGCAGGTCGTACAGCTTGTAGAGCCTCTTCTCAATGCGCCATATGTTCGTGTACGTGGGTAGATCCACGCCCCTACTCCCCTAACTGTGCAAGCACAGTGTCGCCTGCCGCGGCCCCGTACGGGGCCGACCCGACCTCGGTGTCCGCCATCCGGGGGTCAGGTCACGTCCACTCCCAGGGCTTTGGCGATCGCCTTGGCCATGGTCTCGATGATGTTCGGTACGTAGAAGACCACCCCGACTCCGATCGCCAGGACAATGAACTGCACAAAGCGGGTTATCTCACGAGTGAACAGAAAAAAGATCGCCACAATTGACACGATCACCAAGAACAACGGGCCGAAGAACTGCCGCAGAAACTCAGCGAGGTCATCGGTTTTGAGTTCGTCGTTCGGCTCCGCCAAGACCTCGTACGGAATCGACGCCATGATGTGGTGCAGCATCGACCACTACCTTCCTAGGTCGGCGGGATATGAGGGGAAGTTCAGACCCCGGGGTTGTCTCACGTCGCGGCTTCTCATGATGCGCCCTGCCCGGGCGTGCCGCGGATGTCTCTCACGAACCAGTTCGCGCCCTTCTTCACCATCTCGAGCTGGTAGGCCTGCTCAAGCTCGCCACCGTTGCCGCCCCCGCTGCCGGGGATCTGCCACGCCACCGTCGCCGTGACAGTACGCTCCCCCGCCGGGCCTCTGGGAGCGATCACTTCTTTGACCTGGAAGAACGTGACCGAGCCAGCAAGGCCCGAAAGTGTCTTGCCATCGGCATAGCGTGCCAGCGCCGCAGGGTCACCGTGCGCATAGGCCTGGAAGAACGGGCTCAGCACCGACTGCAGCTCGGTCTCCAGTGCCTGGTCACGGTCGCGTACACCCGCCTGCGGGAGGGCCGCGCGGGCGGGCGGCGGCAGCAGCGCGGGACGCCCGGAGATCACCAGCGCGCCGTCCTTGGCGTAGACCGGCACGGCTAGCCGGAACCACTTGTCCTGGCTGCGGGCGAGGACGGTCACGGTCGCATTGTTGGCGTCCCGTGCGTCCACTCCGGCCACCTGCACCGACTGAACCTGTAGCGCTCCGACGCCGTTCCACCCGAATTGACCGTCCGCGCCCTCGGGGATGAACGCACGTATCTGTGCCTCGCGGGCGGCCGCCGTCTTCTGGTCGTAGTTGAGATAGACGTTCGCGAACTGCATTGCGAACGCGCTCGCGGAACTGCTCGGGAACTGCGCGGCCTTGCTGGGCTTCGACGTTCCGGTGGAGTCGCTCTCACTCGCGGTGAACCGTTCGAACGGAGCCCTGATGCCGTTGATGAGGACGACGAGGATGACCGCCCACAGGATCGCGCGCCCGACCCACATCCACCAGCGCCCGCCCGAGCCGCCCCAGCGGCCACCGCCGCCCCGGCCGCGATCGCGCCGCTGCTGTGGAACGTCCCAAGGATCGGCGGACGGATCGAGGGCGAGGCCGGCCGCCGGGGCCTCCTCGACAACAGCAGCCTCACGACCATGTCGCACGGCCGACCTGCGAGCCATCATGCCTCCGCTCGCGCCTCGCCCCCGGTCGGCGCGTCGTCATGTCCTGATCCTGTGCCGGTGCGGGTCATTCCGGACCCCACCACAGGCCCAGAGTAACCACGGGCGTCAATTGTTCCAGCGCATCGCGAGGAAGCACAGCCCCGGCACGCGGTTGTGGATAATGCAATCCACCTCAGCCGGAACCGGGAAGATTGCCAAACGGTGACGATCCCCTGTCTACCCGGCGAAAGACGTGTCGCACTCCTATCCACACTGGTACTCCGCCACGGCAGTTGCTTGTCGACCAGATGTCCATCTCGGACGACATTCCCTTCCCGGCGAATCAGTCACTGTGCCCCTTTCGGGACAAAGCTCCCGACACGCCGCGTACACCACCCAACACCCCGCGCACGGAAGCCACTGGACCGAACACCGTCTCACCAACGCCCGAACAAGCCCGCCACGCATGAAGCAATCCAACCGCGCCCGCCATACACCCACCCCCACGCGGACAGCTCACTCTCACGCCCGATCGGCGGGCCACAGAACCCTCACCAGCACAGAAGCCCCAACCACGTTCTCCGCACGACCGCTGGACTGTACACGCGGCTACCCGCGTGGAGCCTGGCGCTATCCGTACGCAGATTTGCGCTACGCGCGCGGGGCCCGCCGTTCGCGCGAGGGTCGTCCGGACGGAGGCCCACGCAGCCCCTGCCACAAGCGCTGGACGCACGTACGGATAACTGAGCTCCGCACACAGACGGCCGACCCGGCACCAGCGGCTGGACGCACGGATGGTCAGCCTCGCGTACGGATCGCGCGACCCGGCACCAGTGGTGGACACACACGGACAGATGAGCTTCGCGGACCGCAGGGCCCAGCACCGGCGGTGGACGA
Organism: Actinomadura fulvescens; assembly: GCF_039533225.1. Taxonomy (NCBI): domain Bacteria; kingdom Bacillati; phylum Actinomycetota; class Actinomycetes; order Streptosporangiales; family Thermomonosporaceae; genus Actinomadura; species Actinomadura fulvescens. The sequence goes on from NZ_BAAATD010000005.1 coordinate 465,939, forward strand.
CGGACGGGCGAGTGAGCTCCGCGTACGGATCGCAGGGCCGGGCAGGAGCGCCCGACCACACACGGCAAGTTAGCTGCGCCTACGGACCGGGAGCCCGGCATCAGTGGTGGACGCACGTACGGGCGGGTGAGCTTCGCGTACGGATCGCGGGCCCGGTGGATGCGCGTACGGGCGGGTCAGTTTTGCGTGCGGATTGCGAGGGCTGGTGCAGGCGCGTGGCTGTGAGGGAGGCTTGCGTGTTCGGGGTTAGACGTTGAAGCGGAACTCGACCACGTCGCCGTCTTGCATGACGTAGTCCTTGCCTTCCATGCGGACCTTGCCGGCGGTGCGGGCGGCGGCCATGGACTTGGCGGCCATGAGGTCGTCGTAGGAGACGATCTCGGCCTTGATGAAGCCGCGCTGGAAGTCGGTGTGGATGACGCCGGCGGCCTCGGGGGCGGTGGTGCCCTTGCGGATGGTCCAGGCGCGCGATTCCTTGGGGCCCGCGGTGAGGTAGGTCTGCAGGCCGAGGGTGTTGAAGCCGATGCGGACGAGCTGGGAGAGGCCGGACTCCTCTTGGCCGAGGCTCTGGAGGAGCTCTAGGGCCTCGTCGTCGGGGAGTTCGATGAGTTCGGACTCGATCTTGGCGTCCAGGAAGATGGCTTCGGCGGGGGCGACGAGTTCGCGGAGCTTGGCGCGCAGGGACTCGTCGCTCAGCTCCTCTTCGTCCAGGTTGAAGACGTAGAGGAACGGCTTGGCGGTGAGCAGGTGCAGCTCACGGAGGAGGTTCAGGTCGACCTTGTCTCCGGCGGCGAAGAGGGTGGTGCCCTCGTTCAGGATCTGCTGTGCGGTCTGGACGGCGTCGACTACGGCGAGCTGTTCTTTGTCCTTTTTGGTGCGGGCCTCCTTTTCGAGGCGGGGCAGGGCCCTCTCGATCGTCTGGAGGTCGGCGAGGATCAGCTCGGTGTTGATCGTCTCGATGTCGCGGGACGGGGCGACGTCGCCGTCGACGTGGGTCACGTCGGGGTCGTCGAACGCCCGGATGACCTGGCAGATCGCGTTGGTCTCCCGGATGTTGGCCAGGAACTTGTTGCCGAGCCCCTGGCCTTCGGAGGCGCCCTTGACGATGCCGGCGATGTCGACGAACTCGATGGTGGCCGGGATGATCTTCTGGGAGCCGAAGACCTCGGCCAGTCCCTCCAGGCGGGGATCGGGCACCCCGACCACGCCGACGTTGGGCTCGATGGTCGCGAACGGGTAGTTCGCGGCCAGCGCGTCGTTCTTGGTCAGCGCGTTGAACAGGGTGGACTTGCCGACGTTGGGCAGCCCGACGATTCCGATGGAGAGGCTCACGGCGGTCAAGTTTATGGGCCCGCCGGACCTCCCTTGACGAACTCGGCGATGTGGCGGAACGCGGCCTTTCCCTCGGGCATGTAGTCCGCGAACACCGGGAAGACATGGACGAGCCCGTCCCACTCCTGGTAGACGGCCTCCACACCGGCGGCCCTGGCCCGTTCGGCCACGTCCCTGGTCTCGTCGCGCAAGATCTCCGAGCCGCTGGCGATGAGGAGCATCGGCGGCAGGCCGCTCAGGTCGCCGTGCAGGGGCGAGAAGAGCGGGTCGTTCTCCTCCTTGTCCCGGCAGAACTCCCGGCCCAGCCAGGAAAGCTTCCCGGCCGGGATGAGGGCGTCGCTGTGGCGGTTGAGCTGGTGTGATTCCGACTGGCAGAGGAGGTCCACCCAGGGCGAGAGGCAGAACGCGGCGCCGGGGAGGGCGGTGCCGCGTTCCTTGAGTGCCAGGAGGAGGGCGAGGGTGAGATGGCCGCCTGCCGAGTCGCCTCCTACGGCGATGTTGTGCGGCTCGTACCGCCGCAGGAGGAAGTCGTAGGCGGTGACCGCGTCCGCTAGGGCGTCGGCAGGGGTGTTGCGCGGGGCCAGCCGGTAGTCGAGCGACAGCACGGGACGCCTGGTCGACGCCGACAGGCGCCAGTTGAACGGGCGGTAGAGACGTGGGCTCCCGAAGAAGTAACCGCCGCCGTGCAGATAGAGGACGACCTTGTCGTCCTCCGGAGCGCCGGCGCGGACCCATTCGGCCGTGCAGGTTCCGAGGTCCTGCTGGTCGATGGCCACACCGCGCGGTACGGCCTGCAGCCGTCCGAGGAGGTCGGTGGCGCGCTGGATGCGGATCAGCCCGGCCTCCGAGTCCGGCCCGTACTGCCAGGCGGTTTTCAGCAGGATCTTGATCACCCGGTTGCCGATGCGCGCCTGGAGGCTCGGCGGGCCGCCCGGTTCGAGCGCGATCGCCTGGGCCACGCGCCGCTCGGCCGCGGTGGCCGGGGCGAGGCGGATACGGGTGCTCAGGGTCATGCGCGCTCACTCCTGGTGTCCGTTTCGCGGCCTTAGTGAACGATGAGTCTAATTGCCCGGTGCGGATGCCGTCTCGGCGCGTCGCGCGGGCACTCCCCGAGTCCGCTGTCACGATGAACGGATGGATCTCGCGCTCCTCGCCGGCCTCGCCATCGGGGCGGTCTTCGGCGTGGTGGTCGGCTTCGCGCTCGCCACCGGACGGCAGGGCGCGCTGATCGCGCGGGCGAGGGCGGCCGAGGAGAAGCTCGCGTACGCCGAGGAACGCATGGCCGAGCACTTCGAGAACCTGTCGTCCAAGGCCCTGGACGCCAGCAACCGGCGTTTCCTCGAACTCGCCGACGCCCGCCTCAAGGCCGCCGGTGTCGAGGCGGCGGGTGAGCTCGAACGCCGCAAGCTCGCCGTCGAGCACCTCGTCGCCCCGCTCCGCGAGACCCTGGCCAAGGTCGAGGAACAGCTCCGCGAGGTCGAGACCGGCCGCCGCGAGTCCCATGCGATGCTCGCCCGGCAGGTGGACTTCGTCCGGCAGAGCTCCGAGCAGCTACGCGCCGAGACCCAGACCCTCGTCCGGGCGCTGCAACGCCCCGAGGCGCGCGGCCGCTGGGGTGAGCTGCAGCTGCGCCGAGTGGTCGAGCTGGCGGGCATGACCCACCACTGCGACTTCGACGAGCAGGCGAGTGCCACCGGGGAGAACGGAACGGTCCGCCCCGACATGGTCGTCCGGCTGGTCGGAGGCAAGAACATCGTCGTCGACTCGAAGGTCTCGCTCGCCGCCTACCTCCAGGCCGCCGAGACCGGTGAGCCGGTACGCCTGGAAGCCCACGCGCGGCATCTGCGCGACCACGTCGAACGGCTCGCGGCCAAGTCGTACTGGCAGGCCTTCACGCCCGCGCCCGAGTTCGTGGTGCTCTTCATCCCGGGCGAGGCGTTCCTGGCTCCCGCGCTCGAACGTGACCCCAGCCTGCTTGAGTACGCGATGAGCCGGCGCGTGCACATCGCCACGCCCACGACGCTGATCACGATGCTGCGCACCGCCTCGTACGCCTGGCAGCAGGAGGCGCTCTCGCGCAACGCGCGCGCGGTGTTCGAGCTCGGCAAGGAGCTGTACGAACGGCTCGGCACGATGGGTCAGCACGTGGACGAGCTCGGGCGTTCACTGACGAACGCGGTCAAGTCGTACAACCGCACGGTGGGCTCCCTGGAGACGCGGGTGCTCGTCAGCGCGCGCAAGCTGAACGAACTCGGCGTCGTGGAGACCGCGCTCGACGGCCCGAGCCCGATCGAGGAAAGCCCCCGTTCCCCCTCCGCCGCCGAATTCTCCGAAGACGTCACCGCCGAAGAACAGGCCCGGCTGGACGAGCTCACCACCAAGGAACGAGAGCATCTGGACGAGCTGGCGGGCAGGTCCGGCCGCGTCCCCGAGTCATCCGGCACCGGCGAACACGCCACCGGGGAGCCGCGTGAGGACGAGCGAGACCGACCCGCCTCGGCTACGAAACCGGTAGGTTTCGGCGGACGGGCCATCCCCGAGCAGGTCGACCGCAGGGAGAGGTGGCAATGAGTACATCGGTACGCGACGCGTCGGGTGACGCCTCGCCGGCTCCGGGGGGACGTGTGCGACGTGAGGGCCGCGCCGCCTCGCGTGCCGCGTCCTCCGGCGGCGGTGCGATCGCCCTGACGGGGCGCGGCGGCATCGTGGTCGTGTTCGGCACCGGGCTGTTCGGCGCGTTGTTCGCCCGCTGGTTCGACCTGGCGATCCTGGCCGGCCTCGCGTTCGCGGTCGGCTGCGCGCTCGCCGCGTTCATGACCCGCCCGGCCGATCTGCTCACGCTCGCCGTCAGCCCGCCGCTGGTCTTCTTCGCCGTCACGTTCCTGGCCGAGGTGCTGACCACGGTCGGCGAGGGTTCGCTGGTACGCGGCGTGACCGTCGGCCTGGTGACCACCATGGCGAGCACCGCTCCCTGGTTGTTCCTGGGCACGATCCTGGTGATCGCCATTTCGGTCCCGCGCGGCCTCGTCACCGCGTTCCGGGAGCTGCGCACCAAGCTCGCCGGCAGCCGCCTCTTCGAGGAGGAGGAGAACGAGAATCCGGTCCGCTGGGACGAGACGCCCGCGACCGGCCCCGGTCCCGTCCCAGGCCCCGGCCCTGGCCCCGGTCGCCCGCGCCACGCCCGCAAAGAGGAACAACTGCCCCACGGCGACGTCGACTAGCCTCCGCCAAGCACGACCCCGGCCAGCGCACATCGCCACTCGGGCATGCCTAGGATCGGCGCGGCCGCGCCTCGTTCATCGCGCTCAGACGGTACGCAGGTCCTTGCGGAGCTCGTGCGGGAGGGCGAAACGCATGCTCTCCTTGACCGACTCGATCTCTTCGACGTCGCCGTAGCCGCGTTCGGCCAGCCAGGCCAGCACGCCCTGCACCAGCTCGTCCGGAACCGAGGCGCCGCTGGTCACGCCGACCGTCGACACCCCCTCCAGCCACGCCTCGTCGATCTGCTCGGCGTAGTCGACCAGGTAGGCGTTGTCGGCGCCGTGCTCCTTGGCCACCTCCACCAGGCGCACCGAGTTGGAGGAGTTGGTCGAGCCCACCACGATGACCAGCTCGGAGCCGGCGGCCATCTCCTTGACCGCGACCTGCCGGTTTTGGGTGGCGTAGCAGATGTCGTCCGACGGCGGGTCCATCAGGCTGGGAAAACGCTCGCGCAGCTTGGCGACCGTCGCCAGGGTCTCGTCGACCGACAGGGTGGTCTGCGACAGCCAGGCGACCTTCTCGGGGTCGCGCACCCGCACGTTGGCCACGTCGTCCGGACCGTCCACCAGGTGGATGTGGTCGGGGGCCTCGCCGCTGGTGCCGATGACCTCCTCGTGGCCCTCGTGGCCGATCAGCAGGATGTCGTAGTCGTCCTTGGCGAACCGCACGGCCTCCTTGTGGACCTTGGTCACCAGCGGGCACGTCGCGTCGATCGTCTTCAGGCTCAGCCCGCGCGCCTCCTCGTGCACGACCGGCGCCACCCCGTGCGCTGAGAACACCACAATCGACCCCTCGGGCACCTCCTCGGTCTCCTCGACGAAGATCGCGCCCTTCTCCTCCAGCGTCTTCACCACGTGCACGTTGTGGACGATCTGCTTGCGCACGTAGATCGGCGCCCCGTACTTCCGCAGGGCGATCTCGACCGCCTCGACGGCACGGTCGACACCGGCGCAGTAACCACGCGGCTTGGCGAGCAGGACACGGCGCTGGCTGGTGGAGGTCATGCCCCCTATCGTACGAGGCGTCCCAGCCGCCCCGCACCGCGTGCTTCATCACCCCCGCGGAGCCCGGAGGCCCGACGACCAAAGCTCTGGTGAAGCCCGCAATGTGACCCAATCCACGTCCTCTTGGACAGAATTCCATTAAGGCGGGGTGACCGGGTTCGCACCCATACGGCAAAGTGAGGGTTGACAGACGGTGCCGAATCGACCCAGTCCAGCGATCAGGACAGCAGGGAGAGGGAGAACGATGGTGAAATCGCCGCGCCGCCTCAAGCAGCAGGTGCAGGACACGGTGGGCGAACAGGTCCGCGACCTCCCGCTGCACGCGGTCCGGCTGGCCATGTTCGGCGTCGGCCGGGCGCTGCTGCTGAGCGACCGGGTGACCAAGGACTACAAGGAGATCACCGAGGGCGGCGGCGTCAAGCCCGTGCTCGGCAGGCTTCGCGACGACGTCCAGCACACCGCCGAGTTCGTCGTGGGCCGCGTGGTGGAACGGGTGCGCGGCGCCGAGGAGCCCGAGCCCGCACCCAACAGGTCCCGTACCGCGGTGGCCGAGCCCCCGGCCAGGAGCAGGACCACGGTCGGCACCGGCGGCTCGGAGATCGCTATCGGCAAGCCCAAGGCGGCACCGGCGCCTAAGCCGCAGGCCAAGCCCGCTACCGAAGCCAAGCCCGCCGCGCAAGCCAAGCCCGCCGGTGAGGCCAAGCCCACTGAAGCCGCAGCCAAGCCCAAGCCCGCTGAAGCCCAGCCCAAGCCCGCTGAGACCAAGGCCGAGGCCGCCGCCGCTGACCCCAAGCCGGAGTTCGAGCCGAAGCCCGAGGCCAAGCCCGCCGCGCAGGCCGAGGTGGAGAAGATCGCGGCCGAGCTGCCGGTGCCGAACTACGACCAGGCCACGCTGCCGCAGCTGCGCGCACGCCTGCGCGGCCTCTCGGTCGACCAGGTGAAGCTGCTGCGCGAGTACGAGCGCAAGCACGCGGCCCGTGCCGACGTGCTCAAGATGTATGAAAACCGCATCGCCAAGCTCAACGGCACCAGCTGACCCGCCCGCACCGACGCACGACGAACGGCCCCCGGAGACCCGGGGGCCGTTCGACTTTCGGCCTTCAGACGATCCGGGAAAGCCCACGGCGCCGACCTTCTCGCTCGCGTCGTACACGGCACGGACGTGGGCGTCGGGGGCGTGTTAGGGGGCTAGGAGGCGGTTCAGGGCGGGGAGGGCCGCCTCCAGTGCCGCTCGCTGCTCGTCGTCCAGGGTCGCGAATCGTTCGGCCAGGAACGTGATGCGCTGTTCGCGGGCGGCCTGGAGCTGATCGGTCCCGTGGGGTGTCAGCTCCACGGTGACGACCCGGGCGTCGGAGCGGTCGCTGCCACGGGCGACGAGCGCGTCGCGTTCCAGCCGGTTGATCTGGGCGGTCATGGTCGGCAGCCGGACGCCGTGCTCCTCGGCGAGCTCGGTCATCCGACGCGGGCCCTGCTGGAGGGAGCCGAGCACCGACAGCTGCTGGCCGGTGATCGGCTGGTCGGCGCCGACCCGGCGCAGGAGGAGCACGATGTCGCGCAGCGTCCGGTTGAAGCGTTCGGCGAGCTCGCGGTTGCGATCGGACAACGGGCCACCTCTCTCGCCTGGCCGAATTGACTCGGCTTGGCCAAGCATTCGTCGCTCGTCTGTACCGGCCTTAGGAGATCACGGTAGGCGGGCGGCCCAGATTCCGCGCACATGCCGGAGGTGATGGCGCATCAGCGACTCGGCGGCGGCCGCGTCACCGGCGGCGACGTGGTCCAGAAGCTCAAGGTGCTCGGCGGCCGAGGGCGCCAGCCCGCCGCGTTCGGCCAGGGACGGCACGCCGTAGAGCCGGGACCGGTGCCGCAGGTCGCGGACCACGCCGATGAGGTGCGCGTTGCCGGCCAGGGAGAGCAGATCCAGATGGAAGGCCTGGTCGGCCTCGATGTACGCCAGGATGTCGCGGCGTTCGGCGGCGGCGACGATGGCCTCCGCGCGAGGCCGCAACGCGAGGACGGCCTCGACCGGCACCTCGGCGGGCACGGCCGCGGCGACCCGGCCGACCGTGGGCACCTCGATCAGCGCGCGTACGTCGGTGATCTCGTCCAGATCGCGTTCCGACAGCGCGGTCACCCGGAAACCCTTGTTGCGCACCGCCGTGACGAGGCCCTCTTTGGCCAGGTCGAGCATCGCCTCCCGCACCGGAGTGGCGGAGACGCCGAAGCGCTCGGCGAGCGCGGGCGCCGAATAGACGACGCCCGGCCGCATCTCCCCCGCCACCAGGGCGGCACGGAGCGCGTCGGCGATCCGCTCGCGCATGTTCCGCCGCGCGCCGAGAGCGGGCAGGTTCGGCTGGTCCCGTCCCGGCATGGCCGGCTCCCCTCGTTCTCCCTGGAACGCCCGGTTCAGACGCCGCCGAGGTAGGCCTCCACCACGCGGGAGTCTTCGGCCAGCTCGGCGGCCGTGCCGTGCAGGACCGTGACGCCGTTCTCGATCACGTGACCGCGGTGCGCGATCTTGAGGGCGGCCTTGGCGTTCTGCTCGACGAGCAGGACGGCGGATCCGGCGGCGTTGATGTCGCGGATCACGTCCATCACGGCGGTCACGATCAGCGGCGCGAGGCCCATGGACGGCTCGTCCAGCATCAGCAGCCGGGGCCGTGCCACCAGCGCGCGGCCGATGGCGAGCATCTGCTGCTCGCCGCCCGACAGGGTGCCGCCCTGCTGCCCGCGCCGTTCGGCCAGGCGGGGCAGCAGCTCGTACACCTCGTCGATGCGCCGCCGCAGCTGACGCCCGTCCCGGACGAGGTGACCGCCGAGCTGGAGGTTCTCGTGCACGGTGAGCAGGCTGAAGATCCGGCGGCCCTCCGGGACGTGGACCACACCGGCCGCGACCACCTTGGGTGCGGTCGCCTTGGTCAGGTCGCGCCCGCCGAGCCTGATCCGCCCGGACGTGGGCCGGACCAGGCCCGAGATCGCGGAGAGCGTCGTCGTCTTCCCGGCGCCGTTGTTGCCCAGCAGCGCGACGATCTCCCCTTTGCCGACCGTGAGGCTGAGGCCTCGCAGCGCCCGCACCCCGCCGTAGCGCACGTCGAGATCGGACACCTCCAGGAGCACGTCAGTCCCCTTCACCGCGCACCTTCCCTCCGCCACGGGCCTCATCTCCGCCGCGGACCGATCCTCCGCCGCCGACCTCTCCTCCGCCGCCGACCTCTCCTCCGCCGCGGACCTCTTCGCGGGCGGCGGCGAGTTCCTCCTCGTCGGCGTCGCGGCCCAGGTAGGCCTCGACGACCGCGGGGTCACGGCGCACCTCGGCCGGGCCGCCCACGGCGATCTCACGGCCGAAGTTGAGGACGACGACGCGTTCGGAGACCTCCATGACCAGGCCCATGTCGTGCTCGATGAGCGCGATCGCGGTGCCCAGCTCCCGGATGCGCCGGATGAGGTCGAGCAGCTCGCCCTTCTCGGTGTGGTTGAGCCCGGCGGCGGGCTCGTCGAGGAGCAGCAGCCGCGGCCGCCGTGCCAGCGCCCTGGCGATCTCGACGCGGCGCCGTTCGCCGTACGGCAGGTTGCGGACGAGCCCGGCCCGTTCGCCGCGCAGCCCCACGAAGTCGAGCCAGCGGTGGGCCTCGTCCGTCGCCTCCTGCTCGCTGCGGCGGTAACGCGGAGTGTGCAGCAGCGCGTCGAAGACGCTTTGCCGCAACCACAGATGCGTCCCGGCGCGCACGTTGTCGAGCACCGACAGCTCGCCGAACAGGCGCGGGTTCTGGAACGTGCGGGAGACGCCGAGGGCGGCGATCGCGGCGGGCCGGCGGCCCGTCACGGGCGTTCCGTCCAGCAGCACGCTGCCGCCGGTCGGCTTGTAGAAGCCGGTGACGCAGTTGAACGCCGACGTCTTGCCCGCCCCGTTCGGCCCGATCACCGAGACGATCTCGCCCGCCCCGACCTCGAACGACAGCCCGTCGATCGCGCGCACGCCGCCGAACGACAGCCGCAGCTCCGTCACCTGGAGCAGGCTCGTGCCGTGCTCCTTGCGCAGGGACGCCTCCTCGCTCCCGGAACGCCTCCTCATCCCACGGGCTCCTTCGAACGGGCGGCGGTCCGCGCGTCCTCCCGCGACCGGTGCGGCCACACGCCCTGCGGCCGAACGATCATCACCAGGATCAGCAGCACCCCGAACACGAAGAACCGGTAGTCGGCCAGGTCGCGCAGCAGCTCCGGAGCCAGGCTGATGAACACCGCGCCCACCACGACGCCGGGCGTGGAGCCCATCCCGCCGAGCACCACCGCCATCAGCACCAGCGCCGACCACAGGAACGTGAAGCTCGGCGGCGAGATCGCGGTCAGGTGCGCGGCGAACAGCACGCCCGCCAGGCCGCCCCACACGGCACCGCCGATGTACGCGGCGAGCTTGACCCGGTAGGTGTGCACGCCCATGGCCTCCGCCGCGTCCTCGTCCTCACGGACGAACCGCCACGCCCGGCCCAGCCGTGAGCGCCCGAGCCGCGCCGCGAGCAGCACGGCGACCGCGACGATGATCACGGTCACGTAGTAGAACGCGGCGGGTTCGGTGAGGACGTCGTCGCCAAAGAGGCCCGGGATGCCGTAGATGCCCGACGGCCCGCCCGTCACCTCCAGGTTGTTGGCGCAGATCCGGATGATCTCGCCGAAGCCGAGCGTCACGATCGCCAGGTAGTCGCTGCGCAGCCGCAGCGTCGGCGCGCCGATCACGATGCCCGCCACGACGGTCACGACGAGCACGACCGGCACGGTGGCGACCAGCGGGATGTCGAGCTCGGCCGCCATGACCCCGCCGGTGTAGGCGCCGACGGCGAAGAACGCGGCGTAGCCGAGGTCGAGCAGCCCGCAGTAGCCCACCACGATGTTGAGCCCGACGGCGAGCATCACGAAGATCGCGGCGCTGGTCATCACGTTCAGCGCGTACGGCGTCGCGATGATCAGCGGCGCGCCGAGCGCGACGGCCAGCCCGATCCAGCCCAGGTGGCGCGTCTCCATCAGCCGGGTCAGGAGCGACGGCCCGCGCCCGCGCACCGGCTTGACCGGCGGCCCGTGCTTGACGGGCGTGGGCTCCTCCGCGCTCATACGCGTTCCGTCACACGTTCGCCGAGCAGGCCGGTGGGCCGCACGGTCAGGAACAGGATCAGGCAGCCGAACGCGAAGACGTCACGCCATTCGCCGCCCAGCAGATCGGTGCCGAACGACTCCAGGAGCCCGAGGACCAGGCCGCCGAGCATCGTGCCCTGCATGTTGCCGATGCCGCCGATGACGGCCGCGGTGAACGCCTTGAGCCCGATGATGAACCCCATCAGGAAGTCGATCTTCCCGTAGTAGCCGCCCGCCATCACGCCGGCCGCGCCCGCCAGCGCCGACCCGATGAAGAACGTGCGCGCGATGACCGCGTTCACGTCGATGCCCATCAGCTGCGCGGCCTTGGGGTCCAGCGCGATCGCCCGCATCGCCCGCCCCTGGCGGCTGCGCATCACCAGCCAGTTGAGCGCGAACATCAGCCCGATCGCGATCCCGACGAGCACGAGCTGCTGCACGGTGATCCGGGCGCCCAGCACGTGGATCGTCGTGCCGCCGAGCCGCACCTGGTAGACGCGGGGGTTGGGCCCGGCGACGATCCGCGTCCCGTACTCCAGCGCGAACGAGGCGCCGACCGCCGTGATCAGCAGCGACAGCCGCGGCGCCCCTCGGAGCGGCCGGTAGGCGAGCCGTTCCAGCGCCACCCCGCCCATGCCGGTGACCGCCATCGTCGCGACGAGGACGAGCAGGAGCGCGAGCAGCGACTGCGACTCCACGAGCCCGCCCATCGCGCCGAGCATCGCGAAGCCGGAGAACGCCCCGAGCATGTAGAGGTCGCCGTGCGCGAAGTTGAGCAGCTTGATCACGCCGTAGACCATGCTGTAGCCGAGCGCGACCAGCGCGTAGAACGACCCGACGAACAACCCGTTCCAAACGAGCTGGCTCACGCGATCTCCTCGCCTGGCGGCTCGTCGAACGCGCGAGCCATTTGCGCGCTCTGCTCATTTTTGTTCGCTGCGCTCACGGCAGCTTCTCCTGCAGGACGAACGTGCCGTTCTTGACGACCTGGATCTCGAAGCCGCCGACGATGGTGTGCTGCGGCGTGAATTTCAGCGGCCCGCTGAAGAGCTTGAAGCCGTTCATGCCCTCCAGCGCCTTGACGATCTTGTCGCTGTCGGTGCTGCCGGCCTTGGTGATCGCCTCGGCCGCGAGCCGGATGCCGTCGAAGGCCTGCGTCGAGTACGGGCCGGGATCGGCGCCGAACTTGCTCTTGTACGCGGCGATCCAGCCCTCCGCGCCCTGGAGGGTCGTGGGCGTCGGGGTCATCGTCGCGTACACGCCCTCGGCGTTCTTGCCGCCCGCGATCTGTGCGAACTTGTCGGCGACCGCGCCGTCCCCCACCAGGAACTTGCCCTTGTAGCCGGCCTGCTTGAACTGCCGGACGAGCAGCCCGCCCTCGGAGTAATAGCCGGTGAAGTAGATGTAGTCGGGCTTGCCCTTGAGCACGCTGGTCACCGCCGCCGAGAAGTCGGTCTCCTTGGGCGTGATGGCCTCGTTCGCGGTCTTGTCCGGCGCGCCCGGCTTGTCGAGCTCGGCGGCCGTACGGTCGGCGATGTCCTTGGAGTAGGAGGTGTTGTCGTGCATCACCGCGACCTTGGTGGCGCCGTCCTTGGTCAGCCACTTGACCGCGGCGGCCGCCTGCTGGTCACCCGTACCGTTGATCATGAAGACGTGCTTGAGCCTCTGCGCGGCGAGCTCGGCCGAGTTGGCCACCGGGATGATCATCGGGATCTTCGCCCGGTCGAACACCGGCAACGTCGGCAGCGTCGCGCCCGAGCAGTAGCCGCTCACCGAGACCTTCACGCCCGCCGAGACGAGCTTGTTGGCCGCCGCGACCGCCGTCTTGGGATCGCACGCGTCGTCCTCGGCGCGCAGCTCCAGCTTCCGGCCGCCGAGCACCCCGCCCTTGCTGTTGATCTCGTCGATCGCCAGTTGCGCGCCGTTCTTCATGTACGGCCCGATCTCGGCGCTGTCGCCTGACAGCGGGATGTCCATGCCGATGAGGATGTTGCCCTTGTCCTCGTCATCGCCGCCGCCGAGCAGTCCCTGCCCGCATCCCGAAACCGCCAGCCCTCCGGCCAGCATGACCGCGACGACACTCCGCCTCTGCCTGATGGGGGTCCACTCCATTGGGGTCCGCCTCTCCACGAGATCCGCTCCCCCGACCGGCGCTGTGCTGTGTGACATTGCACCTCCGCCTCGGAAGGTGTTCAAGACCACATCCGCCGATCATGTTGGCCGAAACCGGCCGCCGCGAGCCCAGGCCCTAGGCTTCAGGGATGGCTATGGAGACCTCCGCGGAATCACCCGTCCCCGTCCGGACCGTCCTCCAGGCCGTCGGGGGCTGGATCGGCAAGCTGGGCCGCATCTGGGTCGAGGGGCAGATCACCGACCTCAACGCCCGCGGTGGCACGGTCTATCTCACGCTCCGCGACCCGGTCGCCAACATGTCGGTGCGCGTCGTGGGTCCGCGTCCGGTCTTCGAGGCCGCGGGTCCCGCGGTCACCGACGGGGCGCGCGTCGTCATCCACGCCAAGCCCGACTTCTGGATCAACCGCGGCACGTTCTCGCTGAGCGCCATCGAGGTCAAGCCCGTAGGCGTCGGCGAGCTGCTGGCCCGGCTGGAACGCCTCAAGCAGCTCCTGGCCTCCGAGGGCCTCTTCCGCCCCGAACGCAAGAAGGCCCTGCCGTTCCTGCCCCACAAGATCGGCCTGATCTGCGGCCGGGACTCCGACGCCGAGCACGACGTCCTCAAGAACGCCCGCCGCCGCTGGCCGGCCGTCGCGTTCCAGGTCGAGAACACCGCCGTCCAGGGCCACTACGCCGTGGGCGAGGTCATGGAGGCCCTCCGAAAGCTCGACGCCGACCCCGCCATCGAGGTCATCATCATCACGCGCGGCGGCGGCTCCATGGAGGACCTCCTCCCGTTCTCCGACGAGGCCCTCATCCGCGCCGCGTCCGCCGCCCGCACCCCGATCATCAGCGCCATCGGCCACGAGCAGGACAGCCCCCTCCTGGACCTCGTCGCCGACGTCCGCGCGTCCACCCCCACCGACGCCGCCAAACGAGCCGTCCCCGACGTACGCGAGCAGCTCCAGCTGGTCCGCCAGCTCCGCGACCGGGGCCGCCGCTGCCTGTCGGGCAACCTGGACCGCGAGACGGCTTGGCTCACCTCGATCCGCTCCCGCCCCGCCCTGGCCGACCCCGTCCGCGAGATAGAACGCCAATCCGAGCAGGCCGCGTCTCTCCGGGACCGGGCCCGCCGCTGCCTGTCCGCCGCCCTCGACCGTTCAGCCGACGAGCTCACCCACACACGGGCCCGTCTCCTGTCGCTCTCCCCCGCCGCCACCCTCAACCGCGGCTACGCCATCGTCCAGCGCGCCGACGACTCGGTCGTCCGCAGCAACACCGACGTCAAGCCCGCCGAGCCCCTCCACATCCGCCTCGCCGAAGGCCACCTGGACGTGACCGTCACCGAGGAGCCCTAGGGTGAACGACGTGGCCGAAGAGAAGCTGACCTACGAACAGGCACGCGACGAGCTAGCCGACGTCGTTCGCCGCCTAGAAGCCGGTGGCCTGACCCTGGAGGAGTCCCTCTCCCTCTGGGAACGAGGCGAAAAACTAGCCACCACCTGCGAAGAATGGCTGGAAGGCGCAAGAGCCCGCTTGGCCGCCGCCATGTCCGCCCCGACCGAAGGCGAAGCACCCACCGCCAACGACACCCCGTTCTGACGCCTAGACGGCGAACGGGCCGGTCTCCCTTGCTGGGGAGACCGGCCCGTTGTCAGTTACGGCCGTTGTCAGGTACGGCCGTTGTCAGGTACGGCCGTTGTCAGGTACGGCCGGCTGCGGCGTCAGCCGCAGTGGGACCAGCCGCTGTACCACTTGGTGCTGCCGATGTAGCCGCCCCACCTCACGCACTTGTTGCCCGCGGCCGCCTTGACGGGGCCCGCGTACTGCGTGAAGTTGCCGGTGTCGGTCTTGGCCTTGCCGCCCTTGACCTGGAGGAAGGCCGACATCTTGACCTTCTTGCCCTTGCCCTTGACGGTGATGACGCAGTTGTTCTTGTTGGACTTGTTGTAGCCCAGGTAGACGCGGCCCGCCTTGCCGAGGGCGTGCGAGTTGATCTGCTTGTAGCCGCTACCACAGATCTTCGCGACCGGGCTCGTGGGCGCCGGGGTGCCGCCGCCACCGCAGGACTTCAGGTACGCCGGGCCCGGGTACGGGAAGCGGCGGCCCTCGAAGGACACGGCGATCGGCGGGTAGGAGTTCGGGCTGCGGCGCAGCTCGTAGTGCAGGTGCGAGATGATCTTGTACTTGGCGCTGGAACGGCCGACGGCGCCGATCTTCTGGCCCTTCCTGACCGTCTGGCCCACCTTGACCGAGCGGTACTTCAGGTGCGCGTAGACGGTGGTGTAGCCACCCGAGTGCTGCACGTAGATGACGTTCCCGTAGCCGCTGGTGGTGCTGTAGAACGAGCGCACCACCTTGCCGGCCGCCGAGGACACGACGGTCTTGCCGTTGTCGGCCTCGCCGCTCGAGCCCCAGTTCCAGTCGATCTCGTAGCGGGTGTGCGCGCCGCTGCCGGTGCTGCCGCGCCAGGTCTGGCCACAGGGGAACGGCATCTGCAGCCGCGGCATCGCGGCGGCGGAGGCGTCCTGGGCGGCGACCTTGGCGGCCGGCTTCGCGGCGGGCGTGCCGGTGCTCGCCGCGACGCCCACGCCGGTGGCGACCAGCCCGGCGGCGGCCGCGCCGCCCCCGATGAGGATCGCGATCTTACGCTTGATGTCCATATGTGTTCGTGCCTCTCGTCTGACCCTTGGTGAAGCATGCGAGACCGGCGCGTCACCGCGTCCGGATCTCAAGGAACGTGTCGTCAGCCGCAGTGCGACCAGCCGCTGTACCACTTGGTGCTGCCGATGTAGCCGCCCCACCTCACGCACTTGTTGCCCGCGGCCGCCTTGACGGGGCCCGCGTACTGCGTGAAGTTGCCGGTGTCGGTCTTGGCCTTGCCGCCCTTGACCTGGAGGAAGGCCGACATCTTGACCTTCTTGCCCTTGCCCTTGACGGTGATGACGCAGTTGTTCTTGTTGGACTTGTTGTAGCCCAGGTAGACGCGGCCCGCCTTGCCGAGGGCGTGCGAGTTGATCTGCTTGTAGCCGCTACCACAGATCTTCGCGACCGGGCTCGTGGGCGCCGGGGTGCTGCCCTTGCAGGCGGTCAGCGTGACGCCCGGACGCGGCGCCGGGTACGGGAACCGCTTGCCCGAGAAGTACGCGGCGACCGGCGGGTACTGGCCGTTCTTGCGGACCTCGTAGTGCAGGTGGGCCGTCATGCCCTTGCGGCTCGGCTTGGTGGTGCGGCCGAGCGCGCCGATCTTGGTGCCGGAGCCGACCTTCTGCCCCACCTTGACCGAGCGGTACTTCAGGTGGGCGTACCAGGTCTGGTAGCCGCCGGAGTGCTGGACGACGACGTGGTTGCCGTAGCCGCTCTGGTTGATGTGACGCGTCGAGCGGATGACGGTGCCCGCCGCGGCGGAGACGACCGTGCGGCCCTCGTCCACGTTGGACAGGTCCGGTCCCTGGTTGAAGTCGATCTCGTACTTCGTGTGGGCGCTGCTGGCGACGGTGTCACCGCGCCACTTCTGCCCACAGGGGAACGGGAGGCGGAACGGGGGCATCGCGGCGGCCGAGGCGCCGTCCGCGGAGACCTGGGTGGCGGCCTTGGGCGTCGCCGCGTTGCCGGACGTGGCGGCCAGGCCGCCGATGACGAGGCCGGAGGCCACGGCCACGCCGCCGGTGGCGACCACGACCCTGCCCTTCCAGCTGCTCAGAATATGTGTCACTGCATCGTCCTTCGTTTTCTGACCCTGATGCGCGCATGTGATCACGCAGATGCGCATGGATCATGACAAACGCCGGGGTCCGGTGTGAAGTGAACGCGCAAGTTTTGTGACCAATCTCGTTCAGACGGCCTCGTCTGGACAAACATCGCGGCGCTTGGACATTTGCTCTGAGCAGTCAGGACACCGGTGGGGACGCCGGTGTGGATCCCGCCGGGAGCCGGGCGCCGTTCTTCGGCTGCGGCTTGAGCGCGGCGGCCAGGATCGCGAGCTCCTCGTACGGCGCGGTCCCGGTCACGACCAGCGAGACGCCGTCGGGCAGGGTGCGCGCGAGGGAATTGGCCTTCTTGTCCTTGCGGTGGTACGTGGTCCACGTGATGCCGGCGACCTGCATCGAGCCGATCGACTTCTTGTTGTTGGTCATTCGGTGGACGTAGTCGGCGGCCTTCTCGTTGCTCTGTTCCAAAGCGGCATAGTGATCACCGGGAGTCACGAAGCCCAGATGCCAGGCGACCGGTCCTTTGCCATTCAAACCGTTGATTCTTGAACTGGTCGGGCGCCAGGTCGCGGGCAGCCCGACCGGTGCCCAGACGGTGTAGGGCGCGTCCTTCGTCATCGCCCACTGCTGGCTGCTGTAGTCGATGGTCGGCAGGACCTCCTCGTCGCTGCGCGGAGTTATCAGGTAGATCACGCCGACCAGCACCAGGCACGCCGCCATCGCGAGCGAGAAGCCGCCCAGCCCGGTGGTCAGCCGCTTGTAGACCCCCGGAGCCACCTGCACCGTGGGCCGCGCGCCCGCCGGCGGGCGCGCGGCGGCCGTGCCTTCGGCGGCCGGTGCCTCGCCCGTGCCATCGGGGGACGCGCCGCTACCGGAGGACGCGCCAGTGCCGGCGGTCACGCCGGTAGCCGGGGACGCGCCGGTGCCGGCGGACTCGGCAGACTTCGCGCTACCGGCAGACGCGCCGCTACCGGCAGACGCGCCGGTGCCGACGGATGCGCCGGTGCCGGCGGACTCGGCGGACCCCGCGCTGTCGGCGGACGCGCCGGTAGCGGCGGTGCCGGCGGACTCGGCGGACTCCGCCGTGTCGGCGGTCTCGGCGGGCGGGGAAGGGGTCTTGTCGGTCACCTTCTCAGGATCCACCACGGTCAGCTCTGCTCCGTACCGGGGTTCCTGATCGTGCCGACGATGGCCATGATGTCGTCGGCCAGGCGGCGGGAGGCCTCCTCGTCGTCGCTCAGCGAGACCTCCGACACCGCGCCCGCCATGGCGCCGGTCAGGACCACGACCAGGGCCTCGTCCACGCCCCCGTCGGCGGTGTGGAAGAGCGCCGCGTTGCGGCGGGCCCACTTGTTGAGGCGCTGGCGCATGACCCGGTCGAACCCGGGCGGGCCGTCTCCGGAGATGAAGAGGCGCGCCACGTCGCGTTCGGCCAGGCAGCCGTTCAGGTAGGCGCCCGCCCCGGCGATGAACTGCCGCATCGGGTCGCTCTCGCCCGCCTCCCGGACGGCGGTGATCGCCTCGCGGGTGCGCTCCTGCTGCCGGACCTGGAACTCCTCGAACAGCGTCAGGTAGAGGTCGGCCTTGCCGTTGAAGTGGTGGTAGAGGCTGCCCACGCTGGCGCCGGCCTTGGCGACGATGTCGGTGACGGCGGCCTGGGCGAAGCCGGCCTCGCAGAACACGTCCCGCGCCGCGGCCAGCAGCGCGTTGCGCGTGGCCGCCCCGCGGTCCGAGGTCGCCCGGGCGGGCGCGTCGGCTGCCGTGGCCGGCCCGGCGGACGGGACATCGATCTCGCTGCTCATGACCCGAGAGATTACGCCCTCGCACGCTGATGGAACGATCCCTTCCTCTCCGTGGCCGGGAAAACACTCGTCCGGATGGGTGACGGCGATCCCCTGGTCTGGTCCAATTTGTGTCCCAGGGCTGGTCACACGGAGAATCCGAGTCATCCGCCGACCGAAAGGGCTGCCTCGCATGTCCGACGAAACCACCGTCTCCTCGCCGCTCGCCACCGAGCCGGCGGCCCCGGACCGGAACCTGGCGATGGAACTGGTCAGGGTCACCGAGGCCGCCGCCATGGCCGCGGCCCGCTGGGTGGGCAGGGGCGACAAGAACGGCGCCGACGGCGCCGCGGTCAACGCCATGCGCCAGCTGATCAACACGGTGTCCATGCGGGGTGTGGTGGTCATCGGCGAGGGCGAGAAGGACAACGCCCCGATGCTCTACAACGGGGAGGAGGTCGGTGACGGCGGCGGCGCGGAGTGCGACGTCGCGGTCGACCCGATCGACGGCACCCGGCTCACCGCGCTCGGCATGAACAACGCCATCGCGGTGCTCTCGGTCGCCCCGCGCGGCTCGATGTTCGACCCGTCCGCGGTGTTCTACATGGAGAAGCTCGTCACCGGTCCCGAGGCCGCCGACGTCGTCGACATCGAACGGCCGATCTCCGACAACATCCGGGCCATCGCGCGGGCCAAGGGCTCGGCGCCCGAGGACGTGACGGTCGTCATCCTGGACCGGCCCCGCCACGACGGCATGGTCAAGGAGATCCGCGAGGCCGGCGCCCGGGTCAAGCTGATCACCGACGGCGACGTGGCCGGCGCGATCATGGCCGCGCGCGACGGCACCGGCGTGGACCTGCTGCTCGGCATCGGCGGTACGCCGGAGGGCATCATCGCGGCCTGCGCGATCAAGGCGCTGGGCGGTGTGATCCAGGGCCGGCTGTGGCCGCAGGACGACGCCGAACGGCAGAAGGCCGTCGACGCGGGCCACGACCTGGGCCGCGTGCTGACCACCGACGACCTGGTCACCTCCGACGACGTGTTCTTCGCCGCGACCGGCATCACCGACGGCGAGCTCGTCGACGGCGTCCGCTACAGCAAGGGCACCGCGTTCACCCACTCGCTGGTGATGCGCTCCCGCAGCGGCACGATCCGCACGGTCTCCAGCGAGCACCAGCTCAGCAAGCTGCGCGCCTACAGCGCGATCAACTTCGACACGGCGGTCTGAGCCGCCGCACAGGGGACGCAGGGCACGAACGGGCCGCGGGACGATCCGTCCCGCGGCCCTTCGCCGTGATCAAGCCTGCGGCCCGTTCAGCGCTCGCGACTTCACCGCTTGCGGCCGAGGCGGCCGCGCACACGCTCGCGGAGGGTCTGCTTGGGCGCCCGCGCACGGATCGAGCCGAAGATCATGGTCCCGCTGATCTCGACTGTGGGCCCCTCGTGGCCGGGCCGGGTACGCAGGTCCCGGGTGGTGACGAACGTCCGGCCGGTGACGTCCACCCGGACGCCCTCGGGCACGAGGATGCGGATGCGGCCGCCGAGGACCATGGAGTCGAGCACCACGTGCCGCCGCTGGAGGACCGCCTCGCGCAGGTCCAGCTCGACCGTGCCGAAGAGCGCGACGAGCGGCAGCCGGACGGGCACCACCCAGCGGCCCTCGCGGCGCGTACGGCCGAAGAGGATCGAGATGGGCCGGTCGTCGACCAGGATCGGCTGGGCCTCCTCGGGACTGAGATCGGTGGTGAGGCCGGTCAGCTCGCCGAGGGTGCGGGCGGCGTAGGCGGCCGAGGTGCGCTCGGAGTGCTCCTCCATGGTGAGCCGCCCGTCCGCGAGCGCCTCGCCGAGCACGCTCACCACGCGTTCGCGGTCGGAGTCGGAGGCGCGCAGGTCGCGCACGGGGGTGGCCTGGTCGGCGGGAGACCGTCGCCTCGGCATGTCCACATCAAGAAGGGTAAAGGACCGTGGCCTCGGATAGGCCGGGCGTGGACGACCGGAAAAGCTGTGGGGTTTTGTCCGGTCCTGTGCTTATCGTGACGGCATGGCGGTGCAACGGACCGAAGCCATCTCGATCCAGCGAGCGACCGACCCGGCGGTGGCGATCGACCTGCGGGGGGTCGTGAAGCGCTTCGGCGGGCTCACGGCCGTCGACGGGCTCGACCTCGATGTCCGCACCGGCATATGCCTGGGCCTGCTCGGTCCCAACGGCGCGGGCAAGTCGACCACGATGAAGCTGCTCACCGCGCAGGCCGTGGCGGACGAGGGCACCATCGAGGTGCTCGGCTTCGCC
The DNA here is from genome assembly GCF_039533225.1 of Actinomadura fulvescens. NCBI lineage: Bacteria > Bacillati > Actinomycetota > Actinomycetes > Streptosporangiales > Thermomonosporaceae > Actinomadura > Actinomadura fulvescens. Next base: position 486,550 of record NZ_BAAATD010000005.1, read on the forward strand.
GTGCCGCGCGAGTCCAAGCGCGCACGGGCCGCGATGGGGGTCGTCCCCCAGCAGGACAATCTCGACGAGGAGCTCACGGCCCGCGAGAACCTGGAGGTCTTCGCCCACCTCTACCGCGTGCCGCGCGGCGACCGGCGGGCCGCGGTGGACGACGCGCTGGAGCTGGCGCACCTGACCGGCCGGCAGCGGACCAAGACCGGCGATCTGTCCGGCGGGATGCGGCGGCGGCTGCTGATCGCGCGCGGTCTGGTGCACCGTCCGGCCCTGGTGCTGCTGGACGAGCCCACCGTGGGCCTCGACCCGCAGGTCCGGGCCGAGCTGTGGGGGCTGATCGACGGGCTGCGGTCGCGCGGCACCACCGTCCTGATGTCCACGCACTACATCGAGGAGGCCGAGCGGCTGGCCGACGACTGCGCGCTGATGTCGCACGGCAGGGTCGCGGCGCGCGGCGCGCCCGCCGCTCTGATCGCCGAGCACGCGGGCGAACGCGTCGTCGAGCACTACGGGCCGCCCGGGCGCCTGGAGGCCGTGGAACGGCTGGCGCGCGCCGCCGGGCTGCCCACGCGCCGGACCGGCACGTCGGTGTCGGTGCTCAAGGCCGAGACCATGCCGCCCTCGCTGGTCGACGACCTCGGCCCGGACGGGGTGGGCCGCGCGGCCAATCTGGAGGACGTGTTCGTGGTGCTCACGGGAGAACGAGTCGAATGACGGAGACCATCGTCCGGACGTCCGGCGGCGCGGCGCCGCGGCTGCGGCGGTTCGAGCTCGCGCCCGTCAGGGGCGTGTGGCGGCACGAGATCGCGCTGTTCCGGCGTTACTGGCGCTCGGCGTCGTTCGCGTCGATGTTCGAGCCGACGTTCATGATGCTGGCCTTCGGCTACGGCTTCGGGTCGCTGGTGGCGGCGGTCGGCGACTACCGCTACCTCGACTTCGTCGGCACCGGCATGGTCGGCACGGCCGCGCTGTTCACCTCGGTCTTCCCCGGGATGTTCAACGGCTACATCCGGCGGGTCTACCAGCACACCTACGACGCGATGCTGGCCGCGCCGGTCGACACGCACGAACTGGTCACGGGCGAGGCGTCGTGGATCGCCTCGAAGTCGGCGCTCTACTCGTGCTCCCCGCTGGTGGTGGCCATGATCTTCGGGCTCGACCCGGCGCCCGGGATGGTGCTGGTGCCGATCGTCACGTTCGTCGCCGCGCTCGGCTTCGCGCTCTTCGGCATGTGGGCGTCGGCCGTCGTGCCGTCGATCAACTCGTTCGACTATGTGATCACCGGGGTGGTGACGCCGCTGTTCCTGGTCGCGGGCACGTTCTTCCCGGTCGACTCGCTGCCCGGCTGGGTGCACGTGGTGGCGCGGCTCAACCCGCTGTTCCACTGCGTGGAACTGGTCCGGCACGCGGTGTTCGGGCTCCGGCCGCTGGCCGATCTCGGCCATCTGGCGGTCCTGGCGGCGTTCGCCGGACTGATGTGGATCATCGCGGTCCGGGGCATGCGCCGCCGCCTCATCGCCTGAGTGAGCCCGGTCACGTTTGACCGGTGACCTCGCCGTCCCTACGCTGACGCGAAAATCTTTCACATTGAGTCGCTGCTCAGCGCGGCTCAGAGAGGTGGACGCCGCATGGCAGCGTCGGCCGGGCACGGCATCACCGGTGGTGGCTCAGCACGCGACCGCGGGGCGCGGTTCGCCACGTACGCCGCGTTCGCGATCCAGGGGCTGTGCTTCGCCTCGCTGGTCACCCAGGTACCGAAGATCCAGAAAACGCACGACCTCAGCGACGCGACACTCTCCCTGGTGTTGCTGATGGTCCCGCTGATCGCGGGCGTGGGAAGCGTGCTGTCGGGATTCCTGTTCGCCCGTCTCGGCAGCGGGCCTGTCCTGCGGATCAGCCAGCCGGCCGTCTGCCTGACCGTCGTCCTCATCGGCCTCACCGGCGACAACGATCTCGCCCTGTACGTGGCCGTGGCGCTGTTCGGGCTCTTCGTCGGCGGCGTGGACGCCTCCATGAACGCCCAGGCCGTCGCCGTCGAACGGCGGTACGGCGTCAGCCTGATCACCGGCTTCTACGCCGTCTGGAGCGTGGCGGGCATCCTCGGCGGCCTGTGGTCCTCGCTGGCCAACAAGGTCGACCTCTCGCTGCTCACCGGATTCGCGATCGCCGCCGCGGCGGGCGTCGCCGCCTCGCTCGCCACCGGGCACCGGCTCTACGACAAGGCCGAGGAGGCCGCCGGGCAGCCCGCGCCGGCGGACCTGCGGGCGGCCGGGCGCAGCGTGCCGTGGCGCCCGATCCTGATCGTCGGCACCGCGATGGCGGTGTTCTACCTCGCCGACGCGGCGATCTCCAACTACGGCGCGAAGTACCTGGAGGACGAGCTCTCCAGCAGCGACTGGGTCGGCCCGCTCGGTTACGTCGCCTACCAGGTGGCCATGGTCGTCAGCCGCGCCGTCGCCGACTTCGGGGTCCGCCGGTCGGGCCCCGTCCCGGTCGTGCGGGCCGGCGCCGCCGTCGGGCTCCTCGGCATGATCGGCGTGGTCGCCGCGCCGAACGCCTACGTCGCCATCCCCGCGTTCGCCGTCGCGGGCCTCGGGCTCAGCGTCATCGCGCCGGTCTCCTACACCGCCGCGGGCCGGGTCGACCCGACCGGGCTCGGCATCGCGGTCGCGCGCGTGAACGTCTTCAACTACGTGGGCTTCGTGCTCGGCGCGGCCGTGGTCGGCGCCATCTCGCCGATCAGCAGCGAGAACGGCCTGCGGCTCGCGTTCGTCGTGCCGACCGTGCTGGTCCTGGTCATCTTCGCCACCGCACGCGGCTTCGACCCCAAGCCCGTCAGGGGCGCCCGCGACGACACACCCGTCGCGGAACGCCCCGTCGTCTGACGTGCGTCAGGCCTCTTCCAGAGCCGCCACCGCGCGTTCGCCCTCGGAGTTGGCCTGCTCCGGGGACATGTCCTGGATGGCCCGTGCCAACGCGGTCTCCGCGGCGTCCGCCGCCGCGCGGGCCATGACCGCGTGCTCTTGGGCACGTTCCAGCTCTCCGAGCCCCACCAAGTCGAAAGCCACCTGGGAATCGTGAACGGCCATCTTGAGCTGCCGTGCCGCTTCTTCCAAACTCATCCGTCGCCTCCTCCGCTGAGACGAGCTACCTACCCCCGCACCTCCTGCGCAATCGCCTTGCCCAGCAGCTCGGCGGCCTCGGCCAGGCGCGACTCACCGAGGCGGCCATAACCGAGCACCAGTGCGGGCGGCGACTGGCCCGTCCTGGCCGGAGACCACATGGCGGCGGCTCCGGCCACCGAGACGCCGAGGCGTGCGGCGGCCACGACGACGGCGGCCTCGTCGGAGCCGGGCGGCAGCTCGACGTAGAGGTGGATGCCCGCCGAGACGCCGCGCACCTCGACCGAGGGCGCGTACCTGCCGAGGGCCTCCACCAGCACGTCCCGGCGTGCCCGGTACTGGCGGCGCATCGTGCGCAGATGCCGGTCGTAGGCGCCGGTGGAGATGAGGTTCGCGAACGCGTACTGGTCGAGGACCGGCGCGCCGAGGTCGTTCTGCGCGCGGTGGGTGCGGAGCCGTTCGGCCAGCTTCGGCGGCGCCGCCGCCCAGCCCAGGCGCAGCGCGGGCGCGAGCGCCTTGCTCACCGAGCCGAGCAGCACCACCCGGTCGGGGTCGACGCCCTGCAGGCAGCCCACCGGTTCGCGGTCGTAGCGGAACTCGGCGTCGTAGTCGTCCTCGACGATCAGGCCGTTCACGTCCCGCGCCCAGGCGATCAGCTCGGCGCGGCGGCGGGGCGACAGGACCACGCCGGTCGGGTACTGGTGGGCGGGGGTGACCAGGATCGCGCGGGCCCGTGTCCGGGCGAGCGCGGCGACGTCGACGCCCTCCGCGTCCACCGGGACGGGGACGAGCCGGACACCGGTGGCGTCCAGCATCGGGATCTGGCGGCTGCTGGTGGGGTCCTCCACCGCGAGCTCGCGGTGCCCGTCCCCGACCAGCATCCGGACGACGGCCGACAGCCCGTGCGCGACCCCGTTCATGATCACAACCTGCTCGGGGTCGGTGTGCGCTGCCCGGACCCGGCCGAGGTAGCCGGCCAGCTCCGCCCGCAGCAGCGGTGCGCCGCCCGGGTCGGGGTAGCCGAGATCCTCCTTCGGGAGCGTGCGCAGCGACGCGCGCATCGCGGCGAGCCAGCGTTCGCGCGGGAACGCGGCGAGGTCGGGCTGGCTCGGCCACAGGTCGTACGGGAACGATCCATCCGGCGTCTCCAGCGACGGCCGCGCCGCCGGTTCGCAGGGCCAGACCGGCGGGCGGCCGGCGGGCGGCGGCGAGTCCGCGCGGGCCAGCGGCGCCACCCGGGTGCCGTCGCCGCGGCGGGCGATCAGGAAGCCCTCCGCGATGAGCTGTTCGTAGGCGGTGACCACGACCCCCCGCGACACGTCGAGGTCGCGGGCGAGGTCGCGGCTCGACGGCAACCGGGTTCCGGCGGTCAGCCGCCCGGTACGGACGGCCGCGCGGAACCCCGCGGCGATCTGCGCGGCGAGACGTCCGGCGGCCCGGTCGAGGGTGAGATGCAAGTCGGTCACATCATGCTCAGCGTCCGGAACGTGGCCGGGCGTCACCCTCGACGCCTTGGTCCACGATCCTGTGGTCGGATTGGCCCTGTGCCAGGGACCAAACTCCTTCTAGCGTCCCATGTCATGACTTCGACGACCAGCACCAGGGGCATGCTCGGCGCCGGCAGCGCCATGTTCTTCGTCGGCACCCTCACCGCCGTGTCGGCCACCATCGCCGACTATCCGGTCTTCGGCGGCCAGGCCGTGCGGTACACGGTCGCCGCCGCGATCCTGCTCGTCGCCGTACGGCTCGTGGACTCCCGCCAGACCCGGCGGAGGTTCACCCTGCGCGACCTGACGGTGCGCGACCTCGCGCTGCTGACGGCGCTCGCGGGCACCGGGCTCGCCGCGTTCAACGTGTTCATCGTGGCCGCGACCCGTGACACCAGCCCCGCGACCATCGGCACGGTGATCGCCACGGTGCCGATCGCGCTGGCCCTGGTCGGGCCGATCCTCGAACGGCGGCGGCCGTCGCCGGTGATCGTCGTCTCGGCCGTCGTGGTGACCCTGGGCGCGGGCCTCGCGAACGGGCTGGGCAGCGGCACCCTGCGCGGGCTGCTGCTGTCGCTGGGCGCCCTGGGCGGCGAGGTGTGCTTCTCCCTGCTGGCCGTGCCGCTGCTGCCCAGGCTCGGCCCGCTGCGGGTGTCGGCCTACTCGGCGGCCCTGGCGGCGCCGATGCTCCTGGTCATCGGCCTCATCGCCGACGGCCGCGCCGTGCTGCGCCTGCCCACAGCGAGCGAGGCGGCGGGCTTCACCTACCTGTCGGTGATCGTCACGACCGTGGCGTTCTTCCTCTGGTACGACGCGATGGGGCGGCTGGGGGCCGACCGCGCCGGGCTGTTCGCGGGGATGATCCCGGTGAGCGCGGTGATCACCACCGTCGTGCTCGGCCTCGGCAGCCCTGGCCCGGCCGACCTGGCCGGCTCGGCCCTGGTCGCCGCGGGCGTGGTGATCGGGCTGCGGCCCCGGCGGCGCCGCCGACGGCTTCCCGAGCCCGTCCCGGCCACCGCCGATTCCGCCTCCGGGCCCGCTTCGCCCACCGAAACGGCCACGGCGACCTGCTAGCCGGATCGCCCTGCCAGCCGAACTGCGGGTGAGGGGCCGTACCCTGTAGGGCGGCCCCCATCAGAACGTGCGCGAGGATCTTCGATGCCTGAGTTCTCCTACACCGACCTGCTGCCGCTCGGCGCCGACGACACCGAGTACAGGCTGCTCACATCCGAGGGCGTGTCGACGTTCGAAGCGAACGGGCGCACGTTCCTGCAGGTCGAGCCGGAGGCGCTGCGGCTGCTCACCGAGACCGCGATGCACGACATCTCGCACCTGCTGCGGCCGGCGCACCTCCGGCAGCTCCGCAAGATCCTGGACGACCCGGAGGCCTCGCCGAACGACCGGTTCGTGGCGCTGGACCTGCTCAAGAACGCCGGGATCGCGTCCGGCGGCGTGCTGCCGATGTGCCAGGACACCGGCACGGCGATCGTGATGGGCAAGCGCGGCCAGCACGTCCTGACCGACGGACGCGACGAGGAGCATCTCTCACGCGGCGTCTACGACGCGTACACCAAGCTCAACCTGCGCTACTCGCAGATGGCGCCGGTCACCATGTGGGACGAGAAGAACACCGGCACCAACCTGCCCGCCCAGATCGAGCTGTACGCGGCCCCCGGCGACGCCTACAAGTTCCTCTTCATGGCCAAGGGCGGCGGCAGCGCCAACAAGTCGTTCCTCTACCAGGAGACCAAGGCCGTCCTGAACCCCAAGCGGATGCTCACCTTCCTGGAGGAGAAGATCCGCTCGCTCGGCACGGCCGCGTGCCCGCCGTACCACCTGGCGATCGTCGTCGGCGGTACCTCCGCCGAGTACGCGCTGAAGACGGCCAAGTACGCCTCGGCGCACTACCTCGACACGATGCCCACCGAGGGCTCCCCGCTGGGCCACGGCTTCCGTGACCTGGAACTGGAGCAGCAGGTCTTCGAGCTCACCCAGAAGCTCGGCATCGGCGCGCAGTTCGGCGGCAAGTACTTCTGCCACGACGTGCGCGTCATCCGGCTCCCCCGGCACGGCGCGTCCTGCCCGGTGGCCGTCGCGGTGTCGTGCAGCGCCGACCGGCAGGCGCTGGCCAAGATCACTGCGGAGGGCGTGTTCCTGGAGCGGCTGGAGACCGACCCGGCGCGCTACCTGCCCGACACCACCGACGAGCAGTTGGACGAGGAGGTCGTGGAGATCGACCTCAACCGGCCGATGGACGAGATCCGCGCCGAGCTCACCAAGTACCCGGTCAAGACCCGGCTGTCGCTCACCGGCCCGCTGGTGGTGGCGCGCGACATCGCGCACGCCAAGATCAAGGAACGGCTGGACGCGGGCGAGCCGATGCCGCAGTACCTGCGCGACCATGCCGTCTACTACGCCGGCCCGGCCAAGACGCCCGAGGGTTACGCGTCCGGCTCGTTCGGCCCCACCACGGCCGGCCGGATGGACTCCTACGTCGAGCAGTTCCAGGCGGCGGGCGGCTCGTTCGTCATGCTGGCCAAGGGCAACCGCTCGCAGCAGGTCACCGACGCCTGCAAGGCGCACGGCGGCTTCTACCTCGGTTCCATCGGCGGCCCCGCCGCCCGGCTCGCCCAGGACTGCATCAAGAAGGTGGAGGTCCTGGAGTACGCCGAGCTCGGCATGGAGGCGGTCTGGAAGATCGAGGTCGAGGACTTCCCCGCGTTCGTCGTCGTGGACGACAAGGGCAACGACTTCTTCGCCGACACCACGGGCCCGGTGCTGACGATCGGCCGCCGCTAGGCCGGCGTACGACCCTGGCCGAACGCGAGGATCGTACGCATTAGTCAGATTATTGTCGCCAAATCCAAGTTGGTGCCTAGGTCTCCAATATGACCACATGGCCACTCCGGTATCTTTTCCGCCATGTCTCAGTCAGGTGGCCTCGTACTCGCGACGCGCTACCGGCTGGTCTCGGAACTGGGTTCCGGTGCCAACGGCACCGTGTGGAGAGGCCATGACGAGCTCCTCGATCGCGCCGTGGCGATCAAGGAGCTGCGGCTCCCCGAGGATCTCTCCGAGGACGACCGGGTCGTCTTCTACCGCCGGACGCTGCGCGAGGCACGGGCCCCGGCGCAGTTGCGCTCCCCCGCCATCGTCGAGGTCTACGACGTCGTCATCGAACAGGGCCGGCCCTGGATCGTGATGGAGCTGATCCAGGCGCCCAGCCTCGAACAGCTCATCGAACGGTCGGGACCGATCTCCGCCGCCCAGGCCGCGCACATCGGCCGCCAGCTGCTCAGCGCGCTGGCGGTCGCGCACAAGGCCGGGATCGTCCACCGCGACCTCAAACCGAGCAACGTGCTGCTCGACGGTGACCGGGTCGTGCTCACCGACTTCGGCCTCGCCTACTCCTCGGGGTCGGTCAGCCTCACCAAGACGGGCCACTTCATGGGGTCGCCCGCCTACGTGGCGCCCGAGGTCGCCGCCGGTGAGAAGGCCACCCCGCAGTCGGACCTGTGGTCGCTCGGCGCCACGCTCTACGCCGCCGTCGAGGGCCGTCCCCCGTTCGAACGGGAGAACGTGATGGCCACGCTCAGCGCACTGGCCAACGAGAACGTCGCCACCCCGCAGAACGCCGGCGCGCTCACCTCGGTGATCACCGGGTTGCTGGAGAAGAACCCGACCCGGCGGCTGAGCCACGCCCGCGCGTCCGACCGGCTCGAACGGGCGCTCGCCGGGCCCCGCTCCGGCCGCCGGCCGCCCGCGCCGCGTTACCGGCTGGCCGCCGTCATCGCGATGATCGCCGCCATCGTCGCCTCGTGCGGCATCGGCGCCACCGCGCTGATCGTCGGCATGATGAAGGAGAGTCCCACCCCGTCCCCGACCGCGCCCACCTCGGCCGCGAACGGCGATCCGACGGCCGCGCCGCCGGGCGCCGGCTCCAACGCCCTGGTGATCCGCGCGCTCACCGGGTCGTGCCACGTCTTCGTCTCGGTGCCCGGGCAGACCATCAACGTGCTGGCCAACGAGACCCTCGCCGAGGGCGACACCCGCCAGTACGACCAGCCGCAGCTCAACGTCGTCCTGCAGGACGCGGGCGCCTGCGCGGTCTGGATCAACGGCAAGCAGCAGCCGCCGGGGCAACCGGGGGTCACCCAGCGCCACACCGTCCACAAGGCGGCCTCCGGAGGCTGACCCGCGGGGAATGCGCGAGGCGGCCCGCGGGCTGGGAATGGGAAGAGGGTGAGATTCATAGACGGAGGTGGCTGAGCCATGGCCGAGCAGGAGTTCCGGATCGAGCACGACTCCATGGGCGAGGTACGGGTACCGGCGACGGCCAAATGGCGGGCCCAGACACAGCGGGCCGTGGAGAACTTCCCGATCTCGGGCCGCGGCCTGGAGCCGGCGCACATCGCGGCGCTCGGCCACATCAAGGCCGCGGCGGCCACCATCAACGCCGACCTCAGCGTGGTCGGCAAGGACCTGGCGGCGGCGATCAAGGAGGCCGCGCTGGAGGTGGCCGCGGGCCGGTGGAACGACCAGTTCCCGATCGACGTGTTCCAGACGGGCTCGGGGACGTCCTCGAACATGAACGCCAACGAGGTCATCGCGACGCTGGCCGAGGAGCGGCTGGGCGCCCCCGTCCATCCCAACGACCACGTGAACGCCTCACAGTCGTCGAACGACGTCTTCCCGTCCTCCATCCACATCGCGGCCACCGGGGCCGTCCTGAACGATCTGATCCCCGCGCTGCGGCATCTGGAGGGCGCGCTCAACCGCAAGGCCATCGAGTTCGCCGCGGTCGTGAAGGCGGGCCGTACCCATCTGATGGACGCGACGCCGGTGACGCTGGGCCAGGAGTTCGGCGGCTACGCGGCCCAGATCCAGCTCGGCGTGGAGCGGCTGGAGGCCGTGATTCCGCGGCTGGCCGAGCTGCCGCTCGGCGGCACCGCGGTCGGCACGGGCATCAACACCCCGGAGGGCTTCGCCGAACGGGTGATCGCCGAGATCGCCCGGCTGACCAGGCTGCCGCTGCGGGAGGCGCGCAACCACTTCGAGGCCCAGGGCGCGCAGGACGGGCTCGTGGAGACGAGCGGCGCGCTCCGTACCGTCGCGGTCAGCCTCATCAAGATCGCCAACGATCTGCGCTGGATGGGCTCGGGACCCCGCGCCGGGCTGGCCGAGATCCGCCTGCCCGACCTGCAGCCGGGCTCGTCGATCATGCCGGGCAAGGTCAACCCGGTGATCCCCGAGGCGGTCGCCCAGGTCGGCGCGCAGGTCATCGGCAACGACGCGGCGATCGCGTTCGGCGGCGCGTCGGGCAACTTCGAGCTCAACGTCATGCTGCCGATGCTGGCCCGCAACCTGCTGGAGTCGATCACGCTGCTGACGAACGTCTCGCGGCTGCTGGCCGACCGCGCCGTCGACGGCATCGAGGCCGACGTCGAACGCGCCCGCGAGTACGCCGAGTCGTCGCCCTCGATCGTGACGCCCCTCAACCGCTACATCGGCTACGAGGAGGCCGCGAAGGTCGCCAAGCAGGCCCTCCGGGAACGCAAGACCATCCGGCAGGTCGTCCTGGAACGCGGCTACGTCGACCAGGGCAAACTCACCCTGGACCAACTCGACACCGCACTGGACGTCCTCGGCATGACGCGTGCTTAAAGCTTTCGTGGCCTCGGGGGGCTCGCCTAGCGGCTCGCCCCCCGAACCCCAAAAGCGGCGAACGCGACATCGCTTCGCGATCTCTCGTGAAGCTTCGCCTTCGGCTCCCTTCACGACCCGTTAGCGCGTTCGCGTGCGTAGCCAGGTCGCCGATCAGGTTTTAGTACCAGCCTGAAGCTTTGATCCCTGCCTGCGGCTCAGTACCAGCCGGTGGCTTGGAAGTGGCCCCAGGCGGCGCAGGGGCTTCCGTAGCGGTGCTTCACGTACCGCAGGCCCCACTTGATCTGGGTGCGCGGGTTCGAGCGCCAGTTCGGGCCCGCTCCGGCCATCTTGGAGCCGGGCAGTGCCTGCGGGATGCCGTGGGCGCCGCTCGACGCGTTGTGGGAGTGCTCGTTCCAGCCGCTCTCGCGCGTCCACAGCTGGTCCAGGCAGCGGAACTGCGTCGCCTGGCGCCAGCCGTGCCGGGCCATCATGGCCTTGGCCAGCAGCTTGTTCGCCTGCTTGCGGCCGAGCTTGCGCTGCTTGACATGGATGCGTTTCAAAGCCCGCTTTTCATGGATCTTTTTCTGGGCGCCCACCGTGACGGTGCGCCGGGCCTCGGCCACGGCGCCCTCCGCCGGGCTGACGGCCATGGGACCGCCGACCACCGCGGCGGCCACGCCTAGAGCGATCACTCGAAAGCGGTTGCGTATGTGAGGTGACACGTCCCGTAGCGTGCTGCGGATCACCCGCCGATAATCAGCGGATCCGGTCATTTGTGCCAGGGCTTTGCCGACCTATTGGCATGCGCAGCCCATCGGGGGTGACAAAAGGGGCGGGCCGGAGCCCGCCCCTTCGTTCTGCCGCCGGGAGCCGCTGCCCCGAGCGAACCACGTCCTATCCGGACAGATCAGTACCAGCCACGCGAGTTGGAGTGGCTCAGCGCGCGGCAGGGGGTGCCGTAGCGGCCCTTGATGTAGCGCAGGCCCCACTTGATCTGGGTCCTGGGGTTGGTCCGCCAGTCCTTGCCGGCGCTGCGCATCTTCCGGCCCGGCAGGGCCTGCGGGATGCCGTACGCGCCGGAGGAACGGTTGCGGACCTTGTGGTCCCAGCGGCTCTCGCGGTTCCAGAGCTTCACCAGGCACTTGTACTGCCGGTTGGACCAGCCGCGCTTCTTGACCAGAGGCCTGGCGATCGCCTTGTTGCGCTGGGCGCGGGTCTTCTTCTTCGCCTGGGCCTTGGCGGCGACCACGGTCGTGGAAGTCGTGGGGGCGGCGGCCTGGGCGGGAACCGTCTCCGCGACGACGCCGAAGGTCAGCGTGGCGGCGAGCGCGAGAGTCGCGGAGCGACGGACGGACGTGCGAACCAAAACGAACCTTTCATCATGCCGGGCGGCCGGTCGGCCCAGCGGGCTTCACCTCGTTGGTGCGGCTCCGCGCAGGGCGGGGCGACCGGGCACCGAACGTCCGGGGGGACGAGGACACGTGCGGGCAGCACCCGGCGAACGGGTGGCCGTGCACGATTTCCGAGGCGACGGCGGGACGCCGCAGTGCGTCTCCGCCTGAGATGTGGGCGTTCCGGCGCATCCTTCACGCCGGTGCCGTGTTGTGGGCCCGTCAAAGGGGCCGGCCGCGTCAGCGCGGCATCATGCGCCGCGGGAACGACGTCCCGCGCGCTGAGGACTCACAGGTCCTCGCCGGGCGGCCATGATGAGGGCCGCCCGGAGTACAGGGGGATGTGCCTAGTACCAGCCCTTGGAACGGAAGGCGGACCAGGCGCCGCAGGGGGTGCCGTAGCGGCCCTTGATGTAGCCGAGACCCCACTTGATCTGGGTGCGGGGGTTGTTGCGCCAGTCGGGTCCGGCGCTGGCCATCTTGGAGCCGGGCAGGGCCTGCGGGATGCCGTAGGCACCCGACGGGTTGGCGGCATGGGTGTTCCAGCCGCTCTCCTTGTTCCACAGCTCGACGAGGCAGCCGAATTGGCCCTTGCCGCTGAAGCCGTAGCTCGGCAGGAGGGACTTGGCGATCGCCTGCGCCTGGCCGGCCGGTACGGGGTCGCCCATCGGCGGCAGGTCGCCGCCGCCGTCCTTGCCGGGCTTCTTGGTGGGGATCGGGGAGCCCTTGGGGCGCAGCACCGGGGCCTTGCCCTGCTTGGTGCGGGCCGCACGCGAGGCGCGCTCGTAGGCCTGGCGGCGCCGCTCGGCCTCCAGGGCCTTGGTGTCCGCCTGGGGCGCGTCGGCGGCCAGCGGGGCCGGCGAGACCGTCGCGTTGCCGCTCTTGCCCGCCTTGTCGTCACCGGAGTCGCCGGTCAGCGCGAACGCGGCGACCGCGCCGCCGCCGACGAGGACGGCCGCACCGGCCGCCACAGCGGCGATCTTGAGGCCGACGCCGGAGGGCAGGGTCGCGCGGCGCGGCGAGCGGTCGCTGCCGATCTGGTCGCGCGGGCCGTCGGGACCGGCGGCCATGGGGCCCGCGGGGAACGCGTCGACGCGCGTCGTCTCCGCCTCGGCCGGCTCGCCGTACGCAGGTTCGCCGTGCACCGGCTGGCCGAACGTGTGCTCGCCGTACGCGGGCTCGGCGTGCAGAGGCTCGCCGTACGGCTGCTCGGGCAGCGCCTGCATCGCCGCGGTGTCACCACCGGAGGCCGGGGGGAGGCCAGGATCCTGGGGGGCGGGCGAGCCACCCGCGACCTGCACGTCGTCAGGGTGGCCCGGGGAGTCAAAGCTCTGTCGATCGTCTCGCCTAGGGGACCTGGGGTGGTCTCCGTTCAAGGCGGTCCTTCCGACGGTCGCACGCGCATGGACACGCGCACGAGGGTGCGTCCACCCCCGGCCCGCCGTCCGCCCGTGAAAGGCGGACCCGGACCCGGAGCGGAGCATCGCCCGCGCGACGTTTCAGGGGACCGCCACGCACGCTCGCACCGCTCGGGGGGTGCTTACGAGGAGACACAATGCCCGACGTCGTGGAGTGCTCCGCAACCAAAACGAGACAGAAGCTCTGGGTGAGGCGTTTGTCAACTCGGTGCAAAGTTTGCCGAAACGGCGTGGGGACCTGGGCATCCTTACGTTCGCCTTAGTTCGTGTGACCTTCATCACAACTGACCGAGAGATGATCGATCATCACTGTGGGTGAGGGATTCTCGCGCGAAGGGCGCCCCGGCGGTGTCGGCCACCGCCGGGGCCCCCTCGGCGATCAACGCGCGGCCGGCAGGGTGCGCGGCACCGCCGATCAGCCGCCGACGTCGCCCAGCAGGTCGGTCACCAGAGCGGCGATCGGGGAACGTTCCGAACGGGTGAGGGTCACGTGCGCGAACAGCGGATGGCCCTTGAGCCGCTCGACGACCGCCGCGACGCCGTCATGCCGTCCGACCCGCAGATTGTCGCGCTGCGCGACGTCGTGGGTGAGCACCACCCGCGAGCCCGCCCCGATCCGCGACAGGACGGTCAGCAGGACGCCGCGTTCGAGCGACTGCGCCTCGTCGACGATCACGAACGCGTCGTGCAGCGAACGGCCGCGGATGTGCGTCAGCGGCAGGACCTCCAACATGCCACGGTCCAAAACCTCCTCGATGACCTCCGGGGTGGTCACCGCCGAGAGCGTGTCGTAGACCGCCTGCGCCCACGGCGACATCTTCTCGTTCTCCGAACCCGGCAGGTAGCCGAGCTCCTGGCCGCCGACCGCGTACAACGGGCGGAAGACCACCACCTTGCGGTGCTGGCGGCGCTCCAGGACGGCCTCCAGGCCCGCGCACAGGGCGAGCGCCGACTTGCCGGTGCCCGCCCGCCCGCCGAGCGAGACGATGCCCACCTCGTCGTCCAGGAGCAGATCCAGGGCGATGCGCTGCTCGGCGGACCGGCCGCGCAGCCCGAACACCTCGCGGTCACCGCGGACGAGCCGTACGGACTTGTCGGCCTGCACCCGCGCGAGCGCGGAACCGCGCTCGGACAGCAGCCGCAGGCCGGTGTGGGCGGGCAGGTCCCGCGCCTCGTCCAGATCCACCCGGCCCGACTCGTACAGCTCCTCGATCCGCCCCGCCGGCACCTCCAGCTCGCGCATCCCGGTCCAGCCGGACTCCACCACGGCGAGCTCGGCGCGGTACTCCTCCGCGGCGAGGCCGACGGCCGAGGCCTTGACCCGCATCGGCAGGTCTTTGGAGACCAGGACGACGTCGCGCCCCTCCCTGGCCAGCCAGCTCGCCACCGACAGGATCCGGGTGTCGTTGTCGCCCAGCCGGAAGCCGTCGGGCAGCACGCTCGGGTCGGAGTGGTTGAGCTCGACCCTGATCGTGCCGCCCTGCTCCCCGATGGCCAGCGCCTCGTCCAGCCTGCCGTGCTCCAGCCGCAGGTCGTCAAGCGTGCGCAGGGCCTGCCGGGCGAAGTAGCCGAGCTCCGGATGGTGCCGCTTGGCCTCGAGTTCGGAGATGACGACGATGGGGAGTACGACCTCGTGCTCGGCGAACCGGGTCATCGCTCCCGGGTCGGCGAGCAGGACGCTGGTGTCGAGGACGTACGTGCGCCGGTCCGGGCCGGTGGGCCCGGGGTTCCCGGAGGCGGGACGGCGCGTGGAGGATGTGGCCACTCGATCTCCCTGTTTCTGGGGGAACTACCCGTGGCGCGCCGGCCCTCCGCCCGGTTGCCCGACTCCGCACGGCCGCGGCCGGTCGGAGGACGGGCAGGACGGGCGAGGATCAGGGGTGGATGATCCTTAGGAACCGTAGCGCCGGTGGCGCGCGGCATACGAGCGGATCGCCCGCAGGAAGTCGACCTTGCGGAAGTCCGGCCAGTGGACCTCGCAGAAGTAGAACTCCGAATGGGCGCTCTGCCAGAGCATGAAGCCGGAGAGGCGTTGCTCCCCCGAGGTACGGATGACCAGGTCGGGGTCCGGCTGACCGCGCGTGTAGAGATGCTCGGCGATGTGCTCGACGTCGAGGACCTCGGCGAGTTCCTCGATGCTGGTGCCTTTGCCCGCCTGCTCCAGGAGCAGAGAGCGCACCGCATCAGCGATCTCACGCCTACCTCCATACCCAACCGCGACGTTCACAATCAGCCCCGGAGCACCCGATGTCGCCTCACCGGCATCTTTGAGGACACGGGCGGTCTTGTCGGGCAGCAGGTCGAGGGCCCCGACCGGCTTGACGTGCCAGCCGTCGGCGGCGAGGTTGCGGACGGTCTTCTCGATGATCGCCAGGAGCGGGTCCAGTTCCCTGGCCGGGCGGCCCAGGTTGTCGGTGGACAGCAGCCAGAGCGTGACCACCTCGACACCGGCCTCGGTGCACCAGTGCAGCAGCTCGGAGATCTTGTCGGCGCCGCGCTGGTGGCCGGTGTTGACGTCGGCCATGCCCATCGACCGTGCCCAGCGCCGGTTGCCGTCCAGGATGACTCCGACGTGGCGGGGGATGATGTCGGTGGGCAGCGACGACTCGACCCGGCGCTCGTACATGCGGTAGGCGGCGTCCCGCACCACCCCGTACGCGGCACTGCTCTTGATCGCGCCGGTCAGCCTCGCGCGCCGCCCCGTGCCCATGTGCTCCCCGTCCCGCCGTGTTCCGTCTAGAACGACGCTCAATTATGGCCCGGACGTGACGGTTGTCCCACCGTCTCCGGTATTTACTCAGCGACGGGTGCGCTGATGCCCACGGTAGCTCGCACCGGCCCGTTCGGCGTCGGCGAGAAGTTCGGTGAGGAAGTCGTGCAGTTCGGCGGAGGTGAGGACGGCCCGTACACCGCGCCCGCCCGAGCCCCAGGCCTCGATCACCGCGCGGCGGGCGACCCGCCATACGCCGAGGCCGGTGCCCTGCCGTTCGATCCAGACCGAGGAGGTGCGCAGCGCGCAGCGGAGCTCCCCCGTGCTGGCCACGTCACCGCGGTCGCGGTAGCGGAAGGCGAAGAGCTCGGGCTCGCGGGTACCGCCCGCGCTCGGCGGCGGATCGGGGAACCGGTCGTCCGGATCGGGCCACGCGGCGGCCTGCGGCGACCCTCCGGCGCGCGCGGCGGCCACCCGCTCGGCGAGCTCGGCGAGGAAGTAGCCGCAGCGCTCCCCCACCGCGCCGAACGAGTCCCCGTCGCGCCGCAGCTCCAGCGTGACCTCGTACGGTGTGCCGCCGCGGTCGAGCGACGCGACCGGCACCACCGCCAGCGATGATCCGTCAAGACAGCGAAGTCCCCCCACGTCCGGCACATTAGGCCAGGCCACCACCATGATCACACCTAGCCGGGCTTGAGATCATGTAATGTTCGGCGGCCTCGTCCGCACGCGGGCACCTAAAACGATCAATACGGCCGTTCCGGCTCGCGGCCCGGCGGTTTCAGGATTGCGGACCGGCGGTTCAGCCCCGCGGACCGGCGGCTCAGGCCTGCGGACCGGCGGCCCGGGCGCGTTCGACGTACTCCAGGGCGGTGCGCAGCTCACCGAGCCACTCGTCGGTGTTCTTGCCGACCAGGCGGACGCACCAGGCCAGCGCGTCACTGCGGCTGCGCGCCACACCCGCGTCCACCAGGGTGTCCAGGACGCGGCGTTCGGGCTGGCGCAGCCGGGTCATGACGGGGACCGAGAGCGTCGTGAACATCTCCCGCTGCTCCTCGCACTCGACGCCCCACGAGACCTTGTGGCCGAACCGGTGCTCGGCTTCGCGCGCGATGGCGATGCGCTGGTCGCGGGTGTCCTCGCGGAAACGCTGGATGTGGCCCGCCACCGCGGCGGCCCGTTCGGTGCCGGCGAGCTTCGCGGCGGCCGCGGGCACCGGCAGCCGTCCGACGACGCTGACCTCTTCCCTGTCCAGCACGATCTCGGGCACCGCCTCGAACCAGTTCTCGGGAAGCCGCCCGGAGAACCAGCCTCGCACGGTCTCCGCTGCTTCATTCGTATTCATGTAATCAAAATTACAGCCTCAGGCGCCCACCACCAAGGGAACGAGCACATTGACATGGACCACCTTTTGAGAGCTACTCTCATTTACGAGTGACTACTACTTGGAGGCAGGCCATGTCAACGACTCCGGAAACGCGCGGCTCCGCGCGGCGGTGGTGGGGTCTGGGCGCGCTCGCGCTCAGCCTGCTGGCCCTGGGCTTCGACCTGACGATCCTGAACGTGGCGCTGGCGACGCTCTCCGCGGATCTGGACGCGAGCACCAGCCAACTGCAATGGATCGTCGACTCGTACGTGCTGGTCTTCGCGGCGGTGCTGCTGCCGGCCGGGCTGCTGGGCGACCGGTTCGGCCGCAAGCGCCTGCTGCTCGCCGGCATGGCGGTCTTCGGCCTCGCCTCACTCGGCGGCGCCCTCGCGGACGGCCCGGGGAGCGTGATCGTCGCCCGTGCGTTCATGGGCGTCGGCGCGGGGATCATGATGCCGCTGTCGATGTCAATCCTGCCGGCGATCTTTCCCCCGCACGAGCGCACCCGGGCGGTCGCGATCTGGTCGGCGTCCATGGCGCTCGGCCTGCCGCTCGGGCCGCTGCTCGGCGGCTGGCTGCTGGAGCACTTCTGGTGGGGCTCGATCTTCCTGATCAACGTGCCGGTGGTCGCCGTGGCCGCGGTCGCCGTCGCCCTCCTGCTCCCCGAATCCCGTGACACGAGCGTCCCCCGCCTGGACGTGGTGGGCACGCTGCTGTCGGTCGCCGGTCTCACGGGCCTGGTGTACGGGATCACCGAGGGCCCGGCGGACGGCTGGCGCGACCCCGTCATCGTCGCCGCGATCGGCGGCGGCCTCGTCCTGCTCACGGTGTTCGTCCTGTGGGAGCGGCGCCTCGCGCAGCCCATGATGGACGTCACCCTGTTCCGGGACCCGGCGTTCACCTGGGCCGTGATCGCCGGAACGCTGGGGACCGTCGTCATGGCGGGCACGCTCTTCGTGCTTCCGCAGTACCTACAGGTGGTGCAGGGCAACGGCGTCTTCGACACCGGACTGCGGCTCATCCCGATGCTCCTCGGCCTCATGGTCGGCGGTCTGGCCACCGAACGCCTGACGGCGCGCACCGGCCACAAGCCGCTCATCGTCACCGGCCTCTTCCTGCTGGCCGCGGGGCTCGGCTGGGGCGCGCTCACCGACACCGGCGACGCCTACTCCTCGACCGCGATGTGGCTGACGGTCCTCGGCCTCGGCGTCGGGCTGACCATGGTCCCGGCGATGGACGTCGTCCTCGCCCGCCTCCCCGACGACCAGGCCGGCCGGGGCTCGGGCCTTGTCCAGACGCTTCGGCAGACCGGCGGCGCGCTCGGCATCGCGGGGCTGGGCAGCCTGCTGTCGGTCGTCTACCGGGACCGCGTCGACCTGGACGGCCTGCCGGCCGAGGCCGCCGGCCAGGCCCGCGACTCGATCGGCGGGGCCGCCGCCGTGGCGGAACGGCTCGGCGACGGCCGGCTGCTGGCCTCCGCCCAGGACGCCTACGTGCACGGCATGAACGCGGCGCTCGCGGTGTGCGCGCTCGGCGCCCTCACCGTGGCCCTGCTGGTCTGGATCTTCCAGCCGCCGCCGGAACGTGCGCGGCCGGCCGCCGATAGCCCAGAATCGGACCATGAGCACGTCGCTTCCTGAGCATGCCATCGACCGACTCCAGGACCGGCTGGAGCGGCTGCCGCTTCGGGAGCGCAAGAAGCTGAAGACCCGGCGGGCGATCCAGGACCACGCCCTCCGGCTCTTCACCGAGCAGGGCTACGACGAGACCACCGTCGAGCAGATCGCGGAGGCGGCGGAGATCTCCCCGAGCACGTTCTTCCGGTACTTCCCGACCAAGGAAGACGTCGTCGTGACCGACGAGTACGACCCGATCATGGCGGAGATCTTCCGGGCCCAGCCGGCCGGGCTGGCGCCCATCGAGGCGCTGCGCGCCACGTTCCGCGAGATCCTGCCGCAGATGCTCGCCGGGGACCTGGACGCCGTCACCGCGCGGATGCGCCTGACCGCCCAGGTGCCCGCGCTGCGCGCCCGCACCACCGAGTCACTGCGCGAGGGCACGCACGCCGTGCTCAAGGAAGTCATCGCCGAACGCACCGGCCGCCCGCAGGACGACCTGGACGTCGAGGCGTTCACCTGGGCGCTCCTCGGCGTCCTACAGGCGGCGATGTACGCGTGGCTGGACGGCAGGGTCGCGATCGACGACCTCACCGACCACATCGACCACAACCTCGAACTCCTCGCAGCCGGATTCCCGCTCTGTTAATTCTTTCGCGGCCTCGGAGTCCTCGCCTGGCGGCTCGGACCCGAACCGCCAAGGGTGGCTGGGCGGGGGGTGTAGTGGACGGGCGACATCGCTTCACGACCCGGTCGCGCACTCGCGTGACGGCTGAGAGCGAGAAGGTGTTCCGGCGTGCGGATGAGTTCGCGGCCATCGCGATCGCCGGTACGGCCGGGATCGGGATGTGTTCAGCCGGCTACGCGGGCGGCTTGGCGTGGGTTGACTCGGACGGCGCCGCGCATGTTGCGGGTGTAGACGTTCTGGATCTGCACGACCGTGCCGCGCCGCGGGGCCGCCAGCATCTTGCCGTCGCCCAGGTAGAGCGCGATGTGCGAGATGTAGCCCGGCGCCGTCGGGTCGTTGGCCCAGATGAGCATGTCGCCCGGCTGCGCCTTGCTGTAGGGGATCACCCAGCCGGCGCGCGCCTGGTCGGCTGCCACGCGGGGCAACCTGATGCCTGCCCGGGCGAAGGCGTACTGCATCAGCCCGGAGCAGTCGTAGCCGCCCTCGGCCTCCGACTCGCCGCCCCACACGTACGGCCAGCCGAGGCGGGTGTGGGCGGCGCGGATCACGGTCTGTACCTGCTGCGCGGTCATCACCTGGCCGTTGGCGTCCGGCAGCTTCCGGGCCTGCGGGTAATCGATCTTGGGGCTCACCTCGACCGCGCGGGCCTGCTTGGGCAGCAGCTTGCGCAGCTCCTTGATGAGCTTGGTGGCCTTGGCCTTCGGCGCGCTGACCAGCATCGCGTTGGCGGACGGCATGCCGAGCGACCGGGCGCTGGCGTGCGAGATCACCGCGTCGACGTCGGCGATGCCCATCGTGGCGTACGCGCCCACGCGCAGCGTCGACTGCTTCTGCTTGCCGCCGACCGGGATCTGGGTGCCGAGCTGGACGCCGCCGTCGTTGCCCATGGTGAACGAGATCGCCACGTCGCCGCCGGCGATGTTGCGCCACAGGGCGTCCGACTGGGCGGTCGGCTTGGGCGTGTAGTTGCGGAACGTGGACGGGTCGACGCCGAGCAGGCCCACGCGCTTGCCCGCCACCATCGCCTGGACCGCGTCGACGACCTCGACGCCCTGCACGCCCTTGACCCTGCGTACCTTCTCGATCACCTCGGGCGGCAGGGACGCCGGCGCCGCCACCATCACCTGGGGTGACCGGCGCTTACCGAGCGGGGCGATGGCCGTCGGCGACAGCTGACCGTTGCTTGAGGCGGCCACGAACCGCTGGTGCGCGGTCTGCGGAGTGGCCTGCGGACCGTCGCCTCCCTGCCGATGCGCTACCAGGACGGCCGTGTTGGCGGCCAGCGTGGTCAGCACCGAAACGCCGATGATCGTCGGAAGAACCCGGCGGTCCGGCCTGCGCACGGCAACACTCCCTCGAAGGTCGACCTTGACTATGGCCCAGAGGCGTGACCACCGTCCAGATACCCAGCGCCCTGTGCACCATCCGGATACGGACGGCCGCAATCAGTCAGCCCTGGCTCCGTTACTCATTGGTAACACCAAGCGCCACTGAGATCAAGGTCACTCGATGACAAAGTATGTCAGGTCGTCAGGCCTCGCAGCTCGCGCACCAGGTCGGCGGTGGCCGTCACCGGCAGGCGGCACGTGAACCCCCGGCAGACGTAGGCCGCCGGTGCTCCGTCCACCAGGCCCCGCCCTTCCAGCAACGGGACGCCCGCCTGCCCTGGCTCCCCCACGGCGACCACGGCGCCGGGAGAGACCGCCATCAGGGCCGTCTGGTGCAACGCCGTCGTGCGTTCGTCGTCACGGCCGCCCACGACGGCGACCTCCAGCGGCCCTTCCGTGTACGCCTCCGCGACCGCGAGGCCCCACCCGGCGAACCGCGCGGCCTTCTCGGCCAGCACCGTCACCGGCCCGAGCGCCGTGCCCGCCGCCTCCCGATGCCGCTCCGATCCGGTCAGCGCCGAGTACGACAGCAGAGCCCCCGCGGCCGCGAACTGCCCCGACGGCGTCGCGTTGTCGGTCGGGTCCTGCGGCCGCCGGAACAGCCGCTCCGCGTCGTCGGCGGTGTCGAAGAAGCCACCCGTACCGTCTCCGAAGTGTTCGAGCACCGTGCCGAGCAGCTCACCGGCCAGCGACACCCATCTGGTGTCGCCCGTGACGCCCTGGAGTGCCAGCAGTCCCTCGGCCACGTCCGCGTAGTCTTCGAGGACCCCGGCATTGTGGCCCGCGACCCCGTCGCGCGATGTCCGTACGAGCCGTCCGTCCTTGATGTGCAGGCGTTCGAGCAGCCGGGCGACCTCCTCCGCGGCCGTCACCAGGTCCGGGCGGCCGAACAACGCCCCGCACTCGGCCAGAGCCGCGATCGCCAGGCCGTTCCAGGCGGCCACGACCTTGTCGTCCCGCGCCGGGGGGACCCGCCGTTCCCGTGCGGTGAGCAGCTCGGCCCGCACTCTCGCGTACCGTTCGAGGTCGTCGGGGTCGCGCGGCAACTGCAGGACCGAGGTCCCGTGCTCGAACGTCCCGGTGACGTCGAACAGCTCCACGGCATACGCGCCGTCCTCGTCGCCCAGCAGGACCCGCAGTTCCTGAGGGGTCCAGACATAGAACTTGCCCTCGACGCCCTCACTGTCCGCGTCCAGGGCAGAGGCCAGCCCGCCTTGGTCCGTTCGCAGGTCGCGCAGCATCCAGTCGCAGGTCTCCAGCGCGATCCGGCGCGCGAACGGGCTCCCCGTCAGCCGCCACCAGTGCGCGTACACCCGCGCCAGCAGCGCGTTGTCGTACAACATCTTCTCGAAATGGGGCACGACCCACGCGTCGTCCACCGAATACCGTGCGAAGCCTCCGCCAAGCTGGTCGTACATCCCGCCTCGGGCCATGGCCTCCAGAGTGTGCCCGGCCATCGAGAGCGCCTCGGCGTCGCCCGTGCGCGCGTGGTGCCTCAGCAAGAACTCCAGTGCCATCGACGGCGGGAACTTGGGCGCGCCACCGAAACCGCCACGCGACCTGTCGTACGACCCCGCCAGCGACCGGACCGCCGCCTGGAGCAGCTCCTCCCTCGGCGGCTCCGCCCCGCCCAGGGCAGGCCCCCGGGAGCTTAGGGCAGTCACGACCTGCTGCCCCTGCCCTACGACCTCGTCCCGCTGGTCTGTCCACGCCTTGTGGACGGCGTTCAGCAGGGCTTGGAACTGCGGCCTGGGAAAGTACGTCCCGCAGTAGAACGGATGGCCGTCCGGCGTCATGAACACCGTCATCGGCCAGCCGCCCTGACCCGTCATCGCCTGGGTGGCCTCCATGTAGACCGCGTCGACGTCAGGCCGTTCCTCCCGGTCGACCTTGATGTTCACGAAGTGGGAGTTCATGAGCTGCGCCGTCTGGACGTCCTCGAACGACTGGTGCGCCATCACATGGCACCAGTGGCACGCGGCGTAGCCGACCGACAGGAGGATCGGGACGTCGCGCCGCCTCGCCTCGGCGAACGCCTCGTCGTTCCACTCCCACCAGTCCACCGGGTTGCCGGCGTGCTGCAGCAGGTACGGGCTCGTCGCGTCCTTGAGACGGTTCATGCCCCGATCCTGCCCCATCCGGCCCCGGCCTCACTTCGCGCGGCGGCGCGACGGCATGACGACGCGATCGAGATCGTGGACGAGCACGATGTCCCCGCTGTACGCGGCGGCAGCCTGTTCGACGAAGCGCGGCTCGTCCTCGACGCGGTAACGCTCGGAGATGTGGGTCAGCACGAGACGCCGCACACCGGCAGCCGCGGCGACTTCGCCCGCCTGGCGTGCGGTCAGATGACCGTAGGCGGTCGCCAGCGCGGCGTCCTCGTCGAGGAACGTGGACTCGATGATCAGCAGGTCCACGTCGGCGGCGAGCTCGTGCACGCCGTCGCACAGCCGGGTGTCCATGACGAACGCGACCTTCTGGCCGGGCCGCCGGACGCTGCACTCCGCCAGGGTCACCGTGCGCCCGTCCGGCGCGACGACGGAACCCTCCTCCTGAAGCCGCCGGACGAGCGGGCCGCGCACGCCCCGGGCCGCGAGCAGCGCCGGCCTCATCGTCACGCCGTCGGGCTCCTCCAGCCGGTAGCCGTAGGCCTCGACCGGATGCGACAGCCGGCGTGCGGTCAGGCCGAACGGCGCGTCCCCGGTGTCGAGCTCCATCCGTTCGCCCGAGACGGGCTGCTCCCTGATGACCTCGGTGCCCCGGAACGGCGTCGCGTACCGGAGCCGCGCCCAGTATTCGGCGCCGCTCGCCGGGAACGCCGCGTCCACCCGGTGCCCGACGCCGTCGCGGGCGATGCGCTGCACGATCCCCGGAACCCCCAGGCAGTGATCGCCGTGGAAGTGCGTCAGGCAGATCCACGTCACGTCGGTCGCGGTCACCCCGGCGAAGGTCATCTGCCGCTGCGTTCCCTCGCCCGGGTCGAACAACAGGCCGTGCCCGTCCCAGCGCAGCAGATAGCCGTTGTGGTTGCGGGTCTTGGTGGGCACCGCGCTGGCGGACCCGAGCACGACGAGATCGCGAACGGACATGCCGACCATGGTGCCGCGCGGGCGTGCGGGGGCCGGACGGTACCCTGCCGGAAGTCGCGGCAAGTACGCCCTTACATCGGAGGTGCGCCCGTGGGCGGCAACAAGCGAGACAAGATAAAGATGACTCCCGCCGAGACCGCGGACTTCCTGGCGTCCTCCCACAAGGTCCAGGTCGCCACGGTCGGCAAGGACGGCGCGCCGCACCTGGTCACGATGTTCTACGCGCTGCTCGACGGCAAGATCGCGTTCTCCACGTACAAGTCCTCGCAGAAGGTGCTCAACCTGCGCCGCGACCCCACGATGACGTGCCTGGTGGAGGACGGCGAGGAGTACGGCGAGTTGCGCGGCGCCGCCCTCTACGGCCGGGGGCGCATCGTCGAGGACCCGGAGATCCGCCTCCGGGTCGGCGCGGTCGTCGGCGCCCGCCTGGCGGGGATGCCGGTCCCCGAGATGGGCGCCCCGATCGATCCCGAGTTCGCCGCCGCGCTCGAACCCTCACTCGCCAAGCGGGTCATCGTCGTGATGGAGCCCGACCGGATCGTCAGCTGGGACCACCGGAAGGCGTGAGCGCCTCGGCCTCCCTCCGGTGCAGGTAGGCCCGGACCGCGCGGACGTCCCAGAGGGCGAGGGCGGCCATGACGGCGGTGGCGGCGCCGGCCAGCGCCAGCGGCGTGACGAAGGGATAGATCAGCGCCAGGGCGGCGAGCGCGAGGACGGCGGCGATCCGAGCGGTCGTGAAGTGGCCGAAGACGACCCGTTTGAAGATCGCGTGACCGAGGACGAACAGCGCCGGGCCGCCGAGGGCCACGGCGGCGGTGCCGCCGGCCACGTGGCCGCCCGGGTGGGCCATCACCAGTTCGTCCGCCACCGCGGTGACGATGATGCCCGCGACCATCGGGATGTGCACGAACGTGTAGGCGGTCATGCCCAGGCGGCCGGGATCGTCGGATTCGGCGATGATCTCGGCCGCGGCGTCGGCGGCACGATCGAAGTACAGCCACCACATCGCCGCGGCGGTCACGAGCGCCTGCACCAGCGCCAGCGTGGTCGCGGCGGTGGGCTTGAGCTCGGCGAACGTGGCGCCGGTGATCAGCAGGGACTCTCCGAGCGCGATGATCATAAAGAGCCGGCAGCGCTCGGCCATGTGCTCGCCGTCGATGGTCCAGTCCGTCGTCCGGGAGCTCCCCAGACCGGGGACCCGGTAGCCCGCCCAGGGACCGGCGTACTCCAGGAGCAGCGCCGCCGTCCAGAACCAGATCCGGGCCTGGTCGTCCGCCAGCCCGCCGGCGATCCAGACGGCCGCCGGAACGGCGATCCAGACCATGACGCGCTGGAAGTTGGGGCCGAGCTCGTGGCGCCAGGTCACGACCACCACGTAGAAGGTCCGGCCCGCCTGAACCGCCACGTACGCGCCCGCGAACCACAGCGCGCGGTCATCGAACGCGTGCGGGATCGACGCCGACATGACCAGGCTGGCGAGCATCACCCCCGCGAGCATGATCCGGTTGCTCTGGTGGTCCGGGTCGAACCAGTTGGTCGTCCAGCTGGTGTACATCCACGCCCACCAGACGGCGAGCATCAGCAGCAGCGTCTCGGCGGCGCCGCGCGGGGTCAGGTGCTCCAGCAGGCGGTGCGACAGCTGCGTCACCGCGAAGACGAAGACGAGATCGAAGAACAGCTCGAACGGGGTGACCCGGGTACCGCCGTCGCGACTGCGGAGCGGACCGGGCAAACCGGGAGAAAGGGAACTCACGCCTGGATCATGCCCGAAGGCACGGTCAGGCGGTGGCGCCGTTCTCCTTTTCGGTGGTCTCGGGCTTCGCGTCGGCCCTGGCCTTGGCCTTGACGTCGGCGCCGGCCTTGACGTCGGCACCGGGCCTGGCGTCGGCGTCGGCCTTGGCGGTCTGCGCGGCCTCCCACTCCTGCTGCTTGAGGTCGGCCTCGCGCGGTGCCTGGATCCGGCCGATCTGCTTGTTCATCGAACGGATCAGGAAGACCACGGCGACCACCAGGGCGAGGAACACCCCGAAGCCGAGAAAACCCGGCGTGACCGTGTCGTCGTTGAGCGGCATCGGATCGGCGAGCACGAACACTACAAAGACACCTTCTCCCGGATACCCGCGAACAGATCGTCCTCCGGCAGCTCGGTGTCGACCAGGGACCTGGCCAAATGGTAGTCCTCGGTCGGCCATGCCTCACGCTGGAGGTCCAGCGGGCACACGAACCAGAAGCCGTTCGGGTCGATCTGGGTCGCGTGGGCCAGCAGCGCCTGGTCGCGCGTCTCGAAGTAGTCGGCGCACGGCACCCGGGTCGTCACCGCCCACGGCTGGGGCCGCTCTTCCAGCCTCTTCAGCCAGTCGCCGTAGGGCGACTCGATCCCGGCCTTGCCCATCGCGGCGTCCAGCGCGACCAGCCGGTCCCTCGTGAACGTCATGTGGTAGTAGAGCTTGAGCGGCTGCCACGGCTCGCCGGTGCCGGGGTAGCGGTCCGGGTCGCCCGCGGCCTCGAACGCCTCCACCGACACATCGTGGGTCTTCACGTGGTCGGGGTGCGGGTAGCCGCCCTTCTCGTCATAGGTGAGCATCACGTGCGGCCGGAACTCCCGGACGGCTCGCACCAGCGGCTCGGCGGCCACCTCCAGCGGCTCCAGCGCGAAACAGCCCTCGGGCAGCGGCGGCGGCGGGTCGCCCTCCGGGAAGCCGGAGTCGACGAAGCCCAGCCAGGTCTGCCGGACGCCGAGGATCTCGCGCGCCCGCGCCATCTCCTGCTCGCGGACCTTGCCGATGTCGGCCTTGATCTCGGGACGGTCCATGGCCGGGTTGAGAATGTCGCCGCGTTCCCCGCCGGTACAGGTGACGACGAGGACCTCGACTCCGTCC
Source organism: Actinomadura fulvescens (assembly GCF_039533225.1). Lineage (NCBI taxonomy): Bacteria > Bacillati > Actinomycetota > Actinomycetes > Streptosporangiales > Thermomonosporaceae > Actinomadura > Actinomadura fulvescens. The sequence continues at coordinate 513,344 of NZ_BAAATD010000005.1, forward strand.
GCGACGTACCGGGCCATGGTCGCCGCGCCCTTGCTCGACTCGTCGTCAGGGTGGGCGTGCACGGCCATGAGCCGCAACGGTTCGGACACCTGCTCGGGCACCTCGGGATCTCCCTCTCGGAGGCTCTTGGCGGGACCCCGGTTCGGAGCACGCGCCACGACGGAAGAGAATTGTTCCTGACAACGTCCGAACCCCGCACGGAGATTCCCCGCGATGGCCACGAGCGCCCCAGCAGCACCCACCACATCCCGCCGCGGCCGGCTCGGCCTGGTGGTGATCGGCCTGCTGGCCGCCGTCTGCGCGGGCGGCTGGGCGATCATCATGGCGAACGTGGGGCAGCAGCCCGGCATCGCCAAGCAGACGATCAGTTACAGCGTACTGAGCGACTCGGCCGTGCGGATCAAATATTCGGTGTCCAAGGGCGAGGGCGACGAGGTCCGCTGCGTGGTGGACGCGTTCGACACCGATTTCGCGGTGGTGGGCAAGCAGGAGATCACCGTGCCGCCCGGCACCGGGACCCTCACGCGGACCGACGTGCTGACGACGACCAAGAGGGCCACCGGCGCCCGTGTCGAGAGCTGCCGCAAGGTGTGAACCGGCTGGTAAAAGCCCACCAGTGGTTGCCCGGTTGCAGAGGGCTTCAAGGGGGAACCTTTACCTCCACACACCGGATAGGCTAGAGGTTTCACCCGGCCGCATTTCATGTGGATGAGGAGTATCCGTGACCGAGACCCGCGCTGACAACGTCACCTGGCTGACGCAGGAGGCGTACGACCGGCTCAAGTCTGAGCTGGACCATCTGTCGGGCCCGGGCCGCATCGAGATCGCAGCGAAGATCGAGGCGGCGCGGGAAGAGGGCGACCTGCGCGAGAACGGCGGCTACCACGCGGCCAAGGAGGAGCAGGGCAAGATCGAGGGCCGCATCCTCCAGCTGCAGAGCATCCTGGAGAACGCGCGCGTCGGTGAGGCCCCCCGCACCGAGGGGGTCGTCGGTCCGGGCATGACCGTCACGGTCGCCTTCCAGGGCGACGACGAGGAGGTCACCTTCCTGCTCGCGTCCCGCGAGGAGAGCGGCGCGCCGATCGACGTCTACTCCCCCAAGTCCCCGCTGGGCGCCGCGATCAACGGCAAGAAGGTGGGCGAGAAGGCGTCGTACTCCCTGCCCAACGGTCGCAGCATGACCGTCGAGATCCTGGACGCCACGCCGTACCAGGGCGCGTAAAGCCTTCGACGAGGGATACCCAGGCCGGGCCGTCCCGCCGCGCCGCCGCTTCCGAGCGGTCAGGCAGCGGTCAAAGTCTCTAGCCGGTCCGCCGCTCCGCCCGGAGCGGCGGACCGCCGGTTTTTCCGGGCCTTCTCGCCGCCGCCCGGACGAGCGGGAGCGTGCGCTGCCGCACCTGGGTGGCCAGCGAGATCACCGACGACGCCCGCTCCACCCCCTCCACATCGACGATCATGTCGATGACCCGCTGCAGGTCCTGGTTGCTGCGCGCCACCACGCGGCAGAGCATGTCGTTGCCACCCGTGATCGTGTGCGCCTCGATCACCTCAGGCACCTCCGCGAGCCGTTCCGCCACCGGATCGTGCCCACTGCGCCTCTGCCCCCGGCTTTGCCTGATCTGCAGGGTCACGAACGCGGTCACCCCGTAGCCGAGCGCCGCCGGGTCGACCTCCGGGCCGAAACCGCGGATCACACCCTCCCGGACGAGCCGGTCCAGCCGTGCCTGCACCGTGCCGCGCGCCACCCCGAGCCGCCGCGACGCCTCCAGCACGCCGATCCGCGGCTCTTCGGCGAACAATTCCAGCACCCGCGCGTCCAGGTCGTCGATCCCCACCTCGCGCCTCCCGTGGTCACCATGTACAGAAAGTCCGGTGCTACCCGCCGGTTACTGTGCAGATTGTCCAGTGATTCAGACCACTGTTGCGCACTCTGTAGGCAATTGTCGACATTGGGGTCATGGATGAGTTCCCGGTCAAGGGCATGGACGCCGTCGTCTTCGCCGTCGGCAACGCCAAGCAGGCAGCGCACTACTACTCGACCGCTTTCGGGATGCGCCGGGTGGCCTATCGCGGCCCGGAGAACGGCAGCCCCGACGAGGCGGTGCACGTGCTGGAGTCCGGAAGCGCGCGGTTCGTCTTCCGCGGCCCGGTACGCGCGGGCACCGACCTCGGCCGCCACGTCGCCGAGCACGGCGACGGCGTGGTCGACCTGGCCATCGAGGTCCCCGACGCCGAGGCGGCCTACCGGCACGCTCTCGCCAAGGGAGCCACCGGCCTGGCCGAGCCGTACGTCCTGGAGGACGACCACGGCAAGGTCGTGCTCGCCGCCATCGCCACGTACGGCGAGACCCGGCACACGCTGGTCGACCGCAGCAACTACTCCGGGCCCTACCTGCCCGGCTTCGAGGCCGCCGACCCGATCGTGGAGCCGCCCGCCACCAAGCGCTACTTCCAGGCGATCGACCACTGCGTCGGCAACGTCGAGCGCATGAACGAGTGGGCCGACTTCTACCACCGGGTCATGGGCTTCACCGACATGGCCGAGTTCGTCGGCGACGACATCGCCACCGAGTACTCCGCGCTGATGTCGAAGGTGGTCGCGGACGGCACGCGCAAGGTCAAGTTCCCGCTGAACGAGCCCGCCGAGAGCAAGCGCAAGTCGCAGATCGACGAGTACCTGGAGTTCTACGGCGGTCCCGGCGTCCAGCACATCGCCCTGGCGACGGGCGACATCCTGGCCTCGGTCGACCAGATGCGCGCCGCCGGCGTGGAGTTCCTGGAGACCCCCGACTCCTACTACTCCGACCCCGAGCTCCGCGCCCGCATCGGCGAGGTCCGCGTCCCCGTCGAGGAGCTCCAGAAGCGCAAGATCCTCGTCGACCGGGACGAGGACGGCTACCTGCTGCAGATCTTCACCAAGCCCGTGCAGGACCGTCCGACGGTCTTCTTCGAGCTGATCGAACGGCACGGCTCGCTGGGCTTCGGCAAGGGCAACTTCAAGGCGCTGTTCGAGGCCATCGAGCGCGAGCAGGAGCGCCGCGGCAACCTGTGAGCCCACCTCGGTTCCCCGGGACCCACCTCCCTCCCGGGGAGCCGGGGTTCCAGCTGATCCGCTTCTGGTCGGCGTTCGGAAAAGCTTTGTCCTCGATGAGGCGTGGCGGGGTTTGGGCGGACGGACCCCGGCTCACCTTGTCGGCATGACCCATGATCCCGCGCCCGGGGATGACGAGCCCCGCACCAGGCCGCCCGCCGACGAGAAACCGCCCGCGTACACCGAACCTCCACCGCACGGCGAACACCCTCCCAACGACCGCCCGCCCCCGCCCAGCACACCGCCTGGACAGCAGCCCACCTACGGCCAGTTGCACGGTTATGGGCAAGTGCCGTCGTACGCGCAACCGCCGGTCACCGGAGTACCTCCCTACAACCAGAGTGGTTCGCCCTACGGCCAGTCGTCCCCCTACGGCCAAGCAGGAGGAGGCCAGACCAGCGGGCTCGCCATCGGGAGCCTGATCGCCGGGATCGTGGGCCTCCTCTGCGGCTTCGGGTCCATCGTGGCGGTCGTGCTGGGACACCTCGCGCTGAGCAAGATCAAAAAGACGGGCGAGGGCGGACGCGGACTGGCCATCGCGGGACTCATCCTGGGCTACGTGGCGCTCGTCGGCTGGCTCCTCTACCTGGCCCTCGCGGTGTTCGCGGGCAGCAACGGCGACTCGACCTACTAGCGGGTCAAGATCAAGCCAACCGCCGTCCATATGTGAGCGGGGGCGCGTTTGCGGACGGGCCCGCGCGCCGACCTTTCCGGCATGAGCCAACCGCCGCACGACCCCCGCTCCGGGGAGGAGCCGGCCGACCGGCCGCCGCGCACCGAAGAACCGCCACCGCACGGCGAGCAACTGCCCTACGCCCAGGAGCCACCCCGCGGGCAGCACTCATCGAGCGGTGAGGAGCCGTCATCCGGCGAGCAATCCCCACACTCGCAGCAGCCGCCCTACGGGCAGGAGTCTTCGCGCGGTGGGCACCCACCGCTCGGCGAACAACCACAGGGCGGCGAGCAACTGCCCTACGGGCAAGAGTCTTCACGTGGTGGGCAAGCGCCGCTCGGCGAGCAATCGTCACAGGCCCAGCAGCCGCACTACGGGCAGCAGCCACCACGCGGTGGACAAACACCGGGTGGCGAGCCTCCACGCGGCGCACAACTGCCCTACGGGCAAGAGTCTTCACGTGGGGAGCAGTCGCCACTCAGTGAGCAATCCGCACAGCCCCAGCAGCCGCCCTACGGGCAGCAGCCACCACGCGGTGAGCAACCGCCGGGCGGTGAGCCACCGCACGGCGAGCAACTGCCCTACGGGCAGGAATCCTCGCGTGGGCAGTCGCCGCTCGGTGAGCAGTCGTCACACGCCCAACAATCGCCCTACGGGCAGCAAACGCCGGGCGGTGGGCCGCCGTACGGAGAGCAACTGCCCTATGGGCAGGAGTCTTCGCGCGGTGGGGAGTCGTCACATGCGCAGCCGCCTTACGGGCAGGAGCCGCAGGAGGGTGGGCCATCGCCATACGAAAAGGCGCCGCCGCACGGTGGGCAGCCGTCCTACGGGCAGGAGCCACCTGGGGGTGGGCAGGCGCCTTATGGGCAGCAGCCGCCTCCGTACGGGGGTGGGTATGGCGGTGGGCAGGAGCCTCCGTATGGGGGGCTGCCGGGATACGGGGGCGGTGAGGGTGGTTACAACGATCCCACGGCCGGCCTGGCGAGCATCGGGCAGCGGCTGGGTGCCGGTCTGATCGACCTGGTGCTGGTGACGGTGGTGACCAGCATCGTCTCGCTGCCGTTCGTCGACTGGACGCGGGTGTTCGACCCGGACACCGGCGAGAGCGTGACGTTCTCGACCGGTCAGGGGGTCGCGAACCTCATCGGGGCCGTTCTGGCGTTTCTGTACTACTGGTTGATGACCCGGAAGTACGGGCAGACGCTGGGCAAGAAGGCCCTCGGCATCCGGGTGGTGCGGGAGGAGGACGGGGGCGCGATCGACAATGGCCGGGCGCTCAGCCGGGCCGCTCTCTACGTCGTGCTTCTCATGATCTGCTGCTGTGTGGCGGGGATCGTCGACGTGGCCTGGATCCTGTGGGACCGGCGGCGGCAGGCGCTGCACGACAAGCTCGCGCACACGGTCGTGGTCAAGGCCCGGCCTGGGGAGCCCGACCCGTACGCCGGGCGTTGACCGGCATGGGGCGGTAGATCCAAGTTGCCCAGAGTGCCGTTGCGAAGGCAGTCTGGGCACGTGACTTCGGCCGGACGCTCCCACAGCCCCCTGTTTCGCCGTCCCGTCCTTTGCGGGCTGGCCGCGCTCGCCGTGGCCGGGGCGTTGACGGGCTGCCAGGTGACGGTCCGCGACAAGGACCGCGCCGAGCCGGGCGCGCCGACGCCCGCGGCCACGGAGACGGGCGGCCCGAGCGGGCCGGACAGCGTGGGCGACCGCTATGTGCCGGGTGACGGCAACGGCGGCTACGACGTCCAGCATTACAAGCTGAAGCTCGCCATCACGCCGGGCGGCGCCAAGGAGCTCGACGGCACGGCCGAGATCACCGCCTCGGCGACCGCGCGGCTGAGCCGCTTCAACCTGGACCTGACCGGCCTCGACGTCGCCCAGGTGACGGTGGACGGGGCCGCCGCGCAGCACCAGCGGCAGGGCAGCGAGCTGATCGTCTCCCCGGCCAAGGCGGTGGAGAAGAACGCCACGTTCACCGTGGCCGTGCGTTACTCGGGCACGCCGCAGCCGGTCGTGGACCCGATCCTGGGCCGGTACGGCTGGATCCGCACGTCGGACGGGGTCTTCGTGGCCTGCCAGCCGAGCGGCGCGCACACGTGGTTCCCGAGCAACGACCACCCGAGCGACAAGGCCACGTTCGACTTCGAGGTCACGGTGCCGGAGGGACTCACGGCGGTGGCCAACGGCGAGCCCGCGTCGAAGGTGCCGAGCGGGGACGGCACGGACGCTCCGGGCGACGACCCGAACATCGTCCCGGCCGCGGCGGGCCGGCGCGCGGTCACGACGGCCTGGCGGGTCAAGGACCCGATGGCCACCTATCTCGCCACGGTGACGGTCGGCCGGTTCGGCGTGAAGACCGGCAAGACCCCGGGCGGCATCCCGATCATCACGGCCGTGGACCCCACGGTGTCGGCCGTGCCCCTGGACGTCTTCCACGCCAAGAGCGCCGAGATCACCGACGAGCTGGTGAAGCTGTTCGGGCCGTACCCGTTCACCTCCACCGGCGGCATCGTCGACAACGCGGCGGTCAACTTCGCCCTGGAGACGCAGACCCGGCCGGTCTACAGCGCGCTCGGCGCGGACCAGACGATCATCGCGCACGAGCTGGCGCACCAGTGGTTCGGCGACAGCGTCAGCGTCACCAGATGGCAGGACATCTGGCTGAACGAGGGCTTCGCCACCTACGCCGAGTGGATGTGGGGCGAGCGCATCGGCGTGGAGACCGTCCAGGAGAAGTTCGACGGCCTGTACGCCGACAGCGGTAACCGAGAGCTCTGGAACGTCCCGTCGGGCAACCCCGGCCGCGCCAACATGTTCGGGCGTTCGGTGTACGACCGCGGTGGGATGACGCTGCACGCGCTGCGCAAGAAGGTCGGCGACGACAAGTTCTTCGACATCCTCAAGACCTGGGCCAGGGAGAAACGCCACTCCAACGCCACGACCCCGCAGTTCATCCAGGTCGCCGAGCGCGTGTCCGGACAGTCGCTCGACACGTTCTTCGACGCGTGGCTCTTCCAGCGGGGCCGCCCCGCGCTGTGACGCGCTTCGTCTGCTGCGGGTGAACGAGCGGCAAGGGCTCGGAAAAGCCCGGGCAAGTGGCGCGACTTCGCCCCGCTTCGGCCATCAGTGTTGGCTGGGTGAACGGGCCTTGGGGACGCATGACCGCGGCGGCCACCGCCGCCGCCGTGCTGGTATCGATCAACAGCGGTGAGGCCTCGCCGGCCTCCGGATCCGACGCTGCGCAGGACTCCGCGCCCTGTCCGCGGACGTCCACGCCGACGCCCGCGGCGCCAGCGCCCGCGCCTGCGCCCGCGGCATCCGCGCCGGCCCCGGCGGCGTCCGCTCCGGCCCCCGTGGCGTCCGCCTCCGCGGCGACCGCGCCCGCGCCGGCGGTCTCTGAACGGCTGTTCCGCCGGATGGCGGTGCCGCAGCCCGAGGCCGTTCCGGCTTCGCCCCTCTCGGTGGAGCCCGGTCCCGACACGCCGCCCGGGGCGAGCACCGCGCTGGAAGGGTGCGATCCCACGAAGGCCGCGACGCCCGGCCCGGCGCCCGCGAAGGCCGTCGCGGGCAAGGCGGGCTCCTCCGGCCTGGGCGACGCGTACTTCCGTGACGCCGGCAACGGCGGCTACGACGTGCGGCACTACGACGTGGCGCTCGAATACGCCAAGGGCGGCAAGGTCGACGCGACCGTGACCGCCACCGCCGTGGCGACGCAGCACCTGTCGCGCTTCAACCTGGACTTCCGCGGCCCCAAGATCGTTGATGTCACCGTCAACGGGAAACGCGCCGCGCACCGCCGCAAGGGCCAGGAACTCATGATCACGCCGGCCTCGGCCCTCGCCGCGGGCAAGCCGTTCACGGTCGTGGTCCGCTACTCGGGACGGCCCGGCCCCGTGCGCAACGGCTCCCTCGGCACCTACGGCTGGGTGCCGAGCAGGGACGGCGCGGTCGTCGTCGCCGAGCCGGACGGCGCGCCCACCTGGCTGCCCGTCAACGACCACCCGCGCGACAAGGCGACCTACGCCTTCCGGATCACGGTCCCCCGCCACCTGCAGGCCCTCGCCAACGGCGCGCCGGGCCGGACCGTACGACAGGGCTCGACCACGATGTACGAGTGGTCGGAGAAGTCGCCGATGGCCCCGTACCTGGCGATGGTGGCCATCGGCAAGTTCCAGGTGAAGCGCGGCATGGCCGGGAAGACGCCCGTGATCACCGCGGTCGACCCGCGGTTCAGGAAGTCGGCCGCGGACCTGCACAAGACCACGATCAAGGCCCTGACGTGGGGTGCCGAGAAGTTCGGGCCGTATCCGTTCGCCACCGGCGGCGGCATCGTGGACGACCCGCGGCTGGACTACGCGCTGGAGACGCAGGAGCGGCCGGTGTACGCCGGGTTCGCGCCCGACGGCGCCTTCATCGTGCACGAACTGGCGCACCAGTGGTTCGGCAACAGCGTCAGCCTCAGGGACTGGCCGGACATCTGGCTGAACGAGGGCTTCGCCACCTACGCCGAATGGTTGTGGCGCGAGCGCGGCACGAAGGACTCGGCCAAGAAGATCTTCAAGCGCTACTACCGCCAGCCGGGCTCGTCGCCGATCTTCAACCCGCCGCCGGGCCGGCCAGGCCGCCGGGAGCTGTTCAGCTTCTCGGTCTACATCCGCGGCGCCATGACCCTGCAGGCGCTCCGCCAGCGCGTCGGTGACCAGGCGTTCTTCAAGATCCTCAAGACCTGGGCCGCGACGTACCGCGACTCCAACGCGAGCACGCCGCAGTTCATCGCGGTCGCTGAGAAGACCTCCGGCAAGCAGCTCGACAAGCTGTTCAAGGCCTGGCTCTACACGAAGGGCAAGCCCAAGAAGTGGTGACCAAGCCCGCCGCGACGCGTACGGTCGCGCTGCTCCTGACGCCCGCGCTCGTCGCCGCCGCCCTGCCCACCGGCACGACCGGCCATGACGGCGAACGGCCCGCTCCGGCAGCCGCTCCGGCGACCGCGACGGTCCCGGCGCGGGCCGGGTCCGAGGGGTTCACGGCGGGCTCGGCGGGCATCGGGGACTCCTACTTCCCGAACGCGGGGAACGGCGGCTACGACGTCGCGCACTACGCCATCAAACTGCGCTACATGCCGCAGGGCGGCCGCATCTCCGGGGTCACGACGATCACGGCGACCGCCACCCAGAACCTCGCCCGGTTCAACCTCGACTTCGCCGGCAACCGGGTCCGCTCGGTGAAGGTGAACGGCGCGGCGGCCTCGTTCACCCGGCAGGGCCAGGAGCTGACGATCACGCCGCGCGACGGGATCAGGAAGGGCGCCCGGTTCACCGTCGACGTGGCGTACGCGGGTTCGCCCCGGCGGAACCAGGCTCCCGGGCTCGGCAGGACCGGCTGGATCCCCACCGGCGACGGCGCCGCGACGCTCTCGCAGCCGGCCGGCTCCGCGACCTGGTTCCCGCTCAACGACCACCCGTCGGACAAGGCGACCTACGCGTTCACCATCACCGTCCCCAGGGGGCTGACGGTGGTGGCGAACGGCGAGTTCCAGGGCTCGGCGAACCTCGGCGCGACGAGCACCTTCACCTGGCGTTCCACCAAGCCGATGGCCGGTTACCTAGCGCTCGTCGCGATCGGGCGGTTCAGGACGCGCGACGGCCGGACGCCGGGCGGCGTCCGCAACTACACCGCCATCGACCGCGCCAACCGGAGCAGCACCGCCCGGTTCCAGGACATCACCGCGAAGGTGACCGACTGGGGCGCGCGCCTGTTCGGGCCGTTCCCGTTCGACTCCACCGGCGGGGTGATCGACGACGTGCCGGTCGGGTACGCGCTGGAGACCCAGAACCGGCCGGTGTACCCCGGCGGCGCCACCACCACGCTGATCGTGCACGAGCTGGCCCACCAGTGGTTCGGCGACAGCGTCAGCATCAGCCGGTGGCAGGACATCTGGCTGAACGAGGGCTTCGCCACCTACGCCGAGTGGTTGTGGAACGAGCAGCACGGCGGCCGCAAGGCCGAGGAGCGCTTCGCCGAGGAGTACGCGCACCCCCGCGACTTCGCGGGCTGGAAGGTCCCGACGGGCAGGCCGGGGCGCAAGAACCTCTTCGCCACCTTCCCGGTGTACGTCCGCGGGGCGATGACGCTGCACATGCTGCGCAAGACCGTCGGCGACGACACGTTCTTCCGGATCGTGCGCGCCTGGACCTCCGACCACGCCCACGGGAACGCCACGACGGCTGACTTCCGCAAACTCGCCGAGCGGGTCTCGGGACGCGACCTCGACCGGCTGTTCGAGCAGTGGTTGTCCACCCGCGGCAAACCAAGCCTGCACTGAACGAAGGACCATCCGAGCCGGGCATCGCCGCCGGGTTTGTGGCGTCGACCGGAAAGCTGGCCCGAACTGGCCGATTTGAGACCAAATCGCGCTTGCACGCCCATTGATCTCCCGAAATTCTTGGGGCTGCCCCGACAATTCTTTCGAGGACGAGGTCGATGAGCAGCAGATCCCCCAAGGTTCTGGCCGCCGTGGCGCTGGGCGCCACCGCCGGCCTTCTTGTTTCAGTGGCCCCCGCCGAGGCCGCTGCCGTCCGGTTCACGCCCGGCGCGCCCGGCGCGGGCGACCCGTACTTCCCCGACATGGGCAATGGCGGTTACGACGTCGCCCACTACGACATCGGGCTCAAGTACAACCCGGCGACCAAGGGCATTCAGGCCGTCACCCACATCAAGGCGCGCGCGACGCAGAATCTGTCGCGGTTCAACCTGGACTTCCTGGGCCCGTTGAAGATTTCGGCGCTGCGGGTGGACGGCAAGAAGGCCGCCTTCAAGCGCACCGGCGCCCAGGAGCTGGTCATCACGCCGCGCAAGGGCCTGCGCAAGGGCGCGCGCTTCGCGGTGACCGTGGCCTACTCCGGCGTGCCGCAGACGGTCAACGACCCCGCGCTGGGCGTCTCCGGCTGGGTGCCGACCCCGGACGGCGCGCTCATGGTCAACCAGCCCATCGGCGCCGCGACGGTCTACCCGGTCAACGACACCCCGCGCGACAAGGCCACGTACACGATCACGCTGGCCGCGCCGAAGGGCCTCACGTCGCTGGCGAACGGCGACCCGGCGGGCCGGTGGACCAAGGGCGGGACCACCGTCTCGCGGTGGGCGATGCGCCAGCCGATGGCCAGCGAGCTGAGCATGATCGCGATCGGCAAGTACGACGTGATCCGCACCAGGCTGAACGGGAAGATCCCCAACATCACGGCCACCGACCGGCAGCTCGGCATCTCCGCGGCTCTGGCCAAGGACTTCAACAAGCAGACCGGCGACTTCCAGAACTACCTCGCCACCATCTACGGCCGTTACCCGTTCTCCTCCACCGGCGGCATCGCGGTGAAGGCGGGCGTCGGCTACGCGCTGGAGACCCAGGGCCGGCCGGTCTACGACCTCACCCGGCGCCCGGGGACCATCCCGCGGCCTGATCTGATCATCCACGAGCTCGCGCACCAGTGGCTCGGCGACAGCGTGACGCCGAAGCGCTGGGCCGACATCTGGCTCAACGAGGGCTTCGCGACCTACTCCGAGTGGCTCTACTTCGAGAAGTACACCGGCAAGCCGGTCCAGCAGTCCTTCGACGAGGTGTACGCCACGCCCGCCGACAACGACCTGTGGAAGCCGAAGACCGCCGACCCCGGCCGGGACAACATCTTCCACGCGACGGTCTACGACCGCGGCGGCATGACGCTGCACGCGCTGCGCAAGGCGATCGGCGACGAGAAGTTCTTCAAGCTGGTCAAGGCCTGGCCGACCGTCAACCGGTACGGCAACGTCAGCACGGCGGACTTCATCCGCTTCGCCGAGAAGATCTCCGGCAAGCAGCTGGACGACCTCTTCCAGAAGTGGGTCTATTCGAGCGGCAAGCCAAGCCTCTGACCTGGCCAAACGTCGAACGGGCGGGTCAGCTCAGCGTCAGGGTGTAGCCCTTGGCGCGGAGCCGCCCGAGGACCTCCTCGCCGTGGTCCGAGCCGCGCGTCTCCAGGTGCAGCAGCACCTCGGCCTCCTCGACGTGGAGGCGCGCGGCGACCCGTTCGTGCATCACGTCCAGCACGTTGACGCCCAGCTCGGCCAGCTCGCCGAGCAGCGTCACCAGCGCGCCCGGGCGGTCCTTGAGACGGCAGCGGACGACCATGTAGCGGCCCGCCCCCGCCAGCCCGTGCCGCAGCACCTTGGCCAGCAGCAGCGGGTCGATGTTGCCGCCCGACAGCAGCGCCACGACGGGCGTCCGGACGGCGTAGGAGTGCTCCAGCAGCGCGGCGACGCCCGCCGCGCCCGCCGGCTCGACCACCATCTTGGCGCGCTCCAGGCAGAGCAGCAGGGCCTGTGAGATCGACTCCTCCGTCACCGTGACGACGGCGTCGACCAGCTCGTTCACCAGCTCGTAGGTGAGCTCGCCGGGCGAGCCCACCGCGATGCCGTCAGCCATCGTGGGGCCCAGCTCGACGCGGACCGGTCGGCCGGCGGCGAGCGACGGCGGGAACGCGGCGGCCCGTTTGGCCTGGGCGCCGACGACCTTGACCACGGGCCCGCCACGTTCGTCCGACACCGCGCGGAGCGCCGCCGCCACGCCCGACATCAGCCCGCCCCCGCCGACCGCGCCGACGACGGTGCGCACGTCCGGGCACTGCTCCGCGATCTCCATGCCGATCGTGCCCTGCCCGGCGACCACGTCCCTGTGGTCGAACGGGTGGATCAGCACGGCACCGGTCTCCACCGCGTAGGTCCGCGCCGCCTCCAGGCAGTCGTCGACCGCCGGCCCCGGGAAGATCACGTCCGCTCCGTAGCCGCGGGTGGCGGCCACCTTGGGCAGCGGCGCCCCCTCGGGCATGAAGACGGTGGCCTTGGCGCCGAGCATGGCGGCGGCCAGTGCGACACCCTGCGCGTGGTTGCCGGCGCTGGCCGCGACCACGCCGCGGGCACGCTCGTCGTCGCTGAGCCGCGCGATGCGCACGTACGCGCCGCGGATCTTGAACGAGCCGGTGCGCTGCAGGTTCTCGCACTTGAGGAAGACGGGACCGCCAACGATCTCGGACAGCACCCGAGAATGGATCAGCGGAGTGGGCACGATCACTCCGCGCAGCAGGTCCTGGGCCGCGCGGATCTCATCGACGCTGACGAGGTCCATCCCGGCATCCTCTCACCCCCGGCGATCTAGGGCGTGTCTCGAAGTCAGCTGCCCTGCTACGGGCGCCGACTTCGAGACACGCCCTACCCGGCCGGTGCGCGAAGGAAGGCTCCGACCGTTCAGTCGGCGTTCCAGTAGCGATCCGCGGCGAAGATCAGGGCTGCCGCACCGATGAGGCCCGAGGTCTGGCCGAGGGCGGCGGGCACCACCTGCACCTGGCGGGCGAACTCCATCCGCGCGTGGGTCCGCAGCGCGTCCTCCAGCGGGTCGAAGAGCAGCGCGCCCGCCTGCGACAGCCCGCCGCCGATCGCGACCACCTCCAGGTCGCACAGGTGGGTGGCCGAGGCGATCGCGATGCCGAGGGCACGTCCGGCACGCACCATCGCGGCCTCGGCGACCGGATGGCCGCGGCGCGCGTCGGCGGCCAGCTCCACGCCGTTGGCGTCCCGCCTGCCGGGCCGCCAGCCCTGCTCCTGCGCCCAGGCCACCAGGCCGGGACCGCGCGCGACGGCCTCCAGGCAGCCGCGCCCGCCGCACACGCACGGCGGGCCCTCCGGGTCGACGACCACGTGGCCGATGTGCCCGGCGTTGCCGCTGGCGCCGTCGATGAGGTGCCCGCCGAGCACCATCCCGCCGCCGACCCCGGTCGACACCACCATGCCGAGCACGTTGTCGCGGCCTCGCCCCGCACCGCGCCAGTGCTCGCCGACGGCCACGCAGATCGCGTCGTTGTGCACGCGTACGGGCAGGCCCGGGTACCGCGACCGCAGCCGTTCCCGCAGCGGGAACCCGCGCCACGCGGGGATGTTGAGCGGCGACACCGCGGCGGCCGGCCAGGTCATCGGCCCGCCGCAGCCCACGCCGACGCCCGCCAGCTCGGGGGCGCCCGCGTCGGCGGCGATCTTGTCCAGCAGCGACTCCAGCGTCCGCCAGAGCCCCTCCGCGTCCACGCCCGCGTCGTTCGGGGTGGCGATGCGGTCGTAGGCGGCGACGCGCCCGCCGGGCTCCACCACCGCCACGGCCGTCTTCGTCCCGCCGATGTCGATCGCCAGCACCGGCGAACCGGTCTCCGCCACCGGGTCGGTCATTCCGGCCCGCCGGAGCCGAACGCCAGGATCGAGGCGGTGAAGCCGTGCACGTGGTTGCGGCCGGCCACCGGACCGATCTCCCCGGCCGCGAAGAAGCCGCCGACCCCCACGTTCCCGAACGTCCGGCTCAGGACCTTCGCGTCGTGGTCGGAGTCGCTGAACATCGTCCGGCCGCGCCCGTTGCAGGAGAACAGCAGCGCGCCCTCGACCGGACCGAGCTCGAAACGGTCGAGCAGCGCGGCGAGGTCCTCGTCGGCGGCGCCCGCGTCGCGCACCTGGAAGCGCACCGTGCGGCCGACCTCGACCACGTCGCCGATCGCGATGGCGCCGCTGTCGGTGTCGGCGCCGACCACGCTGCGGACCAGGAAGTCGCCGTGCTCGTGCTCCTCGGCGTACTCGTCCATGGCCACGCCGATCAGCAGGCCGCGCCCGGCCAGCTCCTGGTCCTCCTCGGGAAGGCCCAGCACGACCTGCTCCAGCTTGTCGAGCGCCGGCGTGCCCGCCAGCTCGTACAGCACGTTCTCGTCGGCCCTGGTCACCACCATGTCGGGGCCGATGGGCCGGGCGCCCTGGCTGACCACGGTGGCGGCCGTGACGTCGCCGCCCAGCACGACCCCGACCGCGCCCGAGTCGAAGATCTCACCGTCGACGAACACGCGGGTGCCGCCGCGTCCGCCGGGTTCGAGGCCGCCGCCACCGCTCTCGGCCATGCCGCCCACCAGGGGAAGGCCCGGCATCGCGTCGTCGGAACGCTCGACGAACGCGTCCACGGGGAAGGTGTACGGGTCGGCGAGCAGCACGCCCACCACGTCGTCGTCGTGACCCTCGGGCATGCCGACCACGATGAGGCGGTCGTCGGTCTTGAGCGTCTCCAGCCGGAAGGGCTCCAGCCGGGCGCCGGGCAGTACCGCCGCCCACGCGCTGACCGCGCTGTCCTCCTCCACGCCGCGCCCGCCGCCGATCACCCCGGAGGCGCTGCAGCCGAGGACCACGGCGCCGTCGGCGACGTTCATGGCACGGTACGCCGCGGATTCGAGCTCGTCGGGGTCGCTCGTGGAAATGAATACACAGACCAGATCTGGTGGTGCTTCCAGTGGTGAAAGCGCCTGCTTGACCGCCGATTCGGCGGCGTTGGGCAGATCGGGTCCGAGGGCCAGGCCGTCACCGAAGCGCGCCATCGGCCTCCCCTCCTTCGAGCCGTACACCGGATGGAGTCACGGTCCCAGTCTCCCTGCTCGGTCGCGCTCGCCCAAATAGGTCTCCCGCGAGCCCGCCAGGACGCCGTGGCGGGCGGGTGAATGCGGCGGGCAGGGTGCGATTCCGGGGATCCGCGACGTAATGTCGATCGCGTGCGTCCAACCAGCGAGACCACTCTGGGCGAGCTTCGCACCAGCGGTCACATCCAGCGGTCGGTGAAGGCCGAGATCCGTCACAACCTGCTCGTCCGGCTGAGATCCGGCGAGCCGCGGTTCCCCGGGATCGTCGGCTTCGACGACACGGTGCTCCCCCATCTCGAACGCGCCCTGCTGGCCGGGCACGACCTGGTGCTGCTGGGCGAGCGCGGCCAGGGCAAGACGCGGCTGATCCGTACCCTGACCGGGCTGCTGGACGAGTGGACGCCGGTCATCGCGGGCTGCGAGATCAACGACCATCCGTACGAGCCGGTCTGCGTGCGCTGCCGGCGGCTCGCCGCCGAGGTCGGCGACGATCTGCCGATCTCCTGGAAGCACCGGGACGAGCGGTACGGCGAGAAGCTCGCCACCCCGGACACCTCGGTCGGCGACCTGATCGGCGACGTCGACCCGATCAAGGTCGCCGAGGGCCGGACGCTGGGCGACCCCGAGACGGTGCACTTCGGCCTCGTGCCGCGCACCAACCGCGGCGTCTTCTCCATCAACGAGCTGCCCGACCTGGCCGAACGCATCCAGGTCGCGCTGCTCAACGTCCTGGAGGAACGCGACGTCCAGATCCGCGGCTACGCGCTGCGGCTCCCTCTGGACGTGCTGCTGGTCGCCAGCGCCAACCCCGAGGACTACACCAACCGCGGCCGCATCATCACGCCGCTCAAGGACCGGTTCGGCGCCGAGATCCGGACCCATTACCCGCTGGAGCTGGACGCCGAGCTCGACCTCATCCGGCAGGAGGCCGCGATCGGCGAACTCCAGGCGGAGGTGCCCGGCCACCTGCTGGAGGTGATCGCCCGGTTCACCCGGCTGACCCGCGAGTCGACCGCCGTCGACTCGCGTTCGGGCGTGTCCGCGCGGTTCGCGCTCGCCGGCGCCGAGACGGTCGCCGCGGGCGCGCTGCGCCGGGCCGCGCTGACCGGTGAGGAACGTCCGGTGGCGCGCGTGTGCGACCTGCCCGCCGTCGTGCCGTCCCTCATGGGCAAGGTCGAGTTCGAGGTCAGCGAGGAGGGCCGCGAGCAGGAGGTGCTCGAACACCTGCTGCGGCGCGCGACCGCCGAGACCTACCGCCGCACGCTCGGCGCCGCCGACCTGTCCGGGCTGCTCGACAAGTTCGACTCGGGCGAGGTCGTGGAGTCCGGCGAGCTCGTGTCGTCGGCCGAGCTGCTGCGCCGCATCGGCCCGGTGCCGGGCCTCGCCAAGATCATGGAACGGCTCGACCTGTCCGGAGACTCTCCGGGACAGGCCGCGGCCGCACTGGAGTTCGCCCTGGAGGGCCTCTTCCTCACCCGCCGGCTGTCCAAGGACACCTCGTCCGGCCGCGCCGACGGGACCGCCACCTACCGAACGTGAGTTGGGGCCGCTGATGAGCCGCTACCGGTACGGGGCCTACCACGATGGGCCCGACCCGCTCGCCCCGCCGTACGACGTCCGCGACGCGCTCGACGCGATGGGCGACTCGGTGCTCGAAGGCAACCGGCCCGACGACGCGCTGCGCGAGCTGCTGCGGCGGGGACTGCCGGGAGCCGAGGGCCGGCGGGGGCTCGACGACCTGCTCCGGCAGGTCCGCGACAGGCGGCGCGAGCTGCGCGACCGAGGCCGGCTCGACGGGACGCTGGAGCAGGCACGGGCGCTGCTCGACACCGCGATCGGGCAGGAACGCGCCGAGCTGTTCCCCGATCCGAGCGACGAGGCCCGGCTGCGCGAGGCCGAGCTCGACACGTTGCCGCGCGACACCGCGCAGGCGATCCGGCGGCTGTCGGACTACGAGTGGCGTTCGCCCGCGGCCCGCCAGACGTTCGAGCGGCTCAAGGACCTGCTGCGGCGCGACGTGCTCGACGCGCAGTTCCAGGGCATGAAACAGGCGCTGCAAAGCCAGGACCCGCAGATGATGGAGCGGGTCAAGGACATGATGGCCGCGCTCAACGAGATGCTCGACAAGGACGCGCGCGGCGAGCACACCCAGGACGACTTCGACCGATTCATTCAGCAGTACGGGGATTTCTTCCCGGACCAGCCGCAGAATCTCGACGAACTGGTCGACTCCCTGGCCCGCCGCGCGGCGGCCATGGACCGGCTGCTCGCCTCCCTCAGCCCCGAGCAGCGCGAGGAGCTGGCCGGGCTGATGCAGCAGACCTTGCAGGACGCGGGCCTGGCCATGGAGATGTCGCGGCTGAACGACGCGCTCCGCGCCCGGCGCCCCGAGCTCGGCTGGGGCGGCCAGGAACGGATGACCGGCGACGACCCGCTCGGCGTGGGCGACGCGACGACGGCGCTGGCCGAGCTCGCCGACCTGGCCGAGCTGGAGGCCGCGCTCGGGCAGGACTACCCCGGCGCCCGGCTCGACGACATCGACGAGGCGGCCGTCCGTCGCGCGCTCGGCCGGCAGGCGGTCGACGACCTCGCCGAGCTGCGCCGGATCGAGAAGGAGCTCGAACGCCAGGGCTACCTGCAGCGCAAGCGCGGCAAGCTGGAGCTCACCCCCAAGGCCGTGCGGCGCCTCGGCGAGACGGCCCTGCGCCGGGTGTTCTCGCAGCTGGAGGCGGGCCGCCGAGGCGACCACGACCAGCGCGACGCCGGGCAGGCGGGCGAGCTGACCGGCTCCAGCCGCGAGTGGCGGTTCGGCGACGAGCAGCCGCTCGACGTCGTCCGTACGATCGGCAACGCCGTCCACCGGGGCGCCATGGAACGCCCGGCCGCGCCCTCACCGCACAAGCGCGCCAACGGCGTGCGGCTGACCGTGGACGACTTCGAGGTCCACGAGACCGAACGGCGCACCGCCGCCGCCGTCTGCCTGCTCGTCGACCTGTCGTACTCGATGGTGCTGCGCGGCACCTGGGCGGCGGCCAAGCAGACCACCCTGGCCCTGCACACCCTGGTGACCAGCAAGTATCCGCAGGACGCCATCCAGATCATCGGCTTCTCCAACTACGCCCGGGTGCTGCATCCGACGGAGATGACGGGGCTCGACTGGGACATGGTGCAGGGCACCAACCTCCACCACGCGCTGATGATCGCGGGTCGTCATCTGGACAAGCACCCAGACTTCGAGCCGATCGTGCTGGTGGTCACCGACGGTGAGCCGACCGCCCATCTTCGGTCCGACGGCCGGTCGATGTTCGACTACCCGCCGTCCGCCGACACGCTCGTGCTGACGATGGCCGAGGTCGACAAGATGACCCGGCGCGGGGCCTCGCTCAACGTCTTCATGCTGGCCGACGACCGGCGGCTGGTGTCGTTCGTGGAGGAGGTCGCGCGGCGCAACGGCGGCCGGGTCTTCGCGCCCGACGCCGAGCGGCTCGGCGAGTACGTCGTGAGCGACTACCTACGAGTACGGCGCGGCCGCCGCTAGCGTTGGCGCCATGTCGAAATCCGATCGCCTGCTGCTCATCCTGCACCTCGGCTTCGCGATCTTCACCCTGGGCCCGCTGACCGCCGCGACGATGGCCACACCGCGGTTCATCCGCCGGCGGGACACCGTCGTGCTCCGGTATCTCAACCGGACGACGAGGATCTACGGGCTGGGCACCCTCGGCATCCTGCTCTTCGGCGTCTACCTCGCCAAGGGCGACTTCGCGAGGGTCTGGCTGACGGCGTCACTGACGCTGTTCGCCGTGGCCCTCGTTCTGCTGATGCTGGTGGAACGCGACCAGCGCAGAGCGATCCACAAGCTGGAGGTCGCCGAGGCCGAGGCGGCTCCCGCCGCCTCCGCCGACAACGACAAGGCCGAGACCAAGGACGGGGCCGACGAGGCCGCCGAGCCACCCGCGCCCGACGACATCGCCCAGGTCGAACGCGGCCGGATCGCCTCCATGTCGGGCGTGGTCGCGCTGCTCTGGCTGGTGATCCTGTTCCTGATGGTCTGGTACGACTAGATCGACGTCAGCGCGTCCGGGACCTGATCCAGGACAGGAGCTCCGGATAGACGGTCTCGTCGTTCATGAGCCCGTTGCCGTGCAGGTCGCCCGGCACGGTCTTGACCCTGACGGGCACGCCGACGCCGCGCAAGGCGCTGGCCAGGCCGGTGCTCTGGGTCACCGGAACGAAGTCGCCCTGGCTGTGGACGAGCAGCATGGGCGCGTCGCCCCGGCTGGCGTGGGTCGCGGAATTGGCGTCGTCCACCCGCTCCCAGCAGGCGGGGCTGGCCTGGCTCGGCACACAGCCGAGAAGCTTGATGACCGCGCCGCGCAGGCTGCTCTGGGCACGGGACGCCGTCGCGGCGATCCCGTCCTGGTAGGCCAGGTAGGGGGTGTTGACGGGTGACAACGCGGCCACGCCGCGCACCTGCCCCGCGCCGGTGCCGACGGTGCCGAGCTGCGTCGCCAGATGGCCGCCCGCGGACGCGCCGACCACGACGATCCGCCGGGGGTCGACGTTCCACGACCTGGCGTGCTTCTTGACGAACGCGAGCGCGGCCTGGGCGTCGGTGCGCTGGGCGGGCCAGTGCGCCATGCCCGACAGGCGGTAGTCGGCGGCGAAGACCGTGAACCCCTGCGTCGTCAGGCGTCGCGCGAAGTACTTCCAGCCGGTCTTGCTGCCCCCGCGCCACGAGCCGCCGTGCAGGAGCAGGACACCCGGACGGGCCGGCTGCTTGCGCGCCTGCTTCCTGGACTTGGACGCCGCGCGCCAGTAGACGTCGACCCGCTGGCGCGGGTGCCGCCCGTAAGCGTAGGTGCGCTGGCTCGGCGGTTTCGGCGTCACGATGACCGCGCGGGCGGAGACGACCGAGGAGTCGGACCGGGCGGGCGGCGACGGAGGGGTGGTCGTCGTGGACGAGGACCGCTCCTCGGTCAGCTTGGGCGCGGGCGGCTCCGCCTGCGCTCCCGCCGGCACGGCCACGGCCGACAGGCAGGTCGCGGCGACGGCCGCCCCGGCAACCAGCACCTTGCGCACTCGGGCCCCTTTCTAGGCGGAACCTGGCGCGCACATCATAAAGCCTTGATCACCCCCATGGCCCCCGGAACCCCACGGATACCGGGGAGCGCGGGGCTCAGGCGAGGGCCCGGTCCAGATCGCGGAGGAGGTCGTCGACGTTCTCGATGCCGACCGAGAGGCGGACGAGGTCGCCGGGGACCTCCAGCGGCGAGCCGACGGCCGAGGCGTGCGTCATGCGGCCCGGATGCTCGATCAGCGACTCCACGCCGCCCAGCGACTCGCCGAGCGTGAACAGCTTGGTGCGCTCGCAGACGCGGACGGCCGCCTCCTCGGAGGCCATCCGGAACGACACCATGCCCCCGAAGGCCTTCATCTGCTTGGCGGCCGTGTCGTGGCCCGGGTGGCCGGGCAGCCCCGGGTAGAGGACCTCGGTGACCGCCGGGTGGCGGCTCAGCATGCCGGCGACGGCCTCGGCGTTGGCGCAGTGCCGGTCCATCCGAACGGCCAGGGTCTTGATGCCGCGCAGGGTCAGCCACGCGTCGAACGGGCCCGCGACCGCGCCCATCGCGTTCTGGTGGAAGGTGAGCCGCTCGCCGAGCCCGGGGTCGGCGACGATCAGCGCGCCGCCGACCACGTCGGAGTGGCCGCCGATGTACTTGGTGGTGGAGTGCACGACCACGTCGGCGCCGAGGGCCAGGGGCTGCTGGAGGTAGGGCGAGGCGAACGTGTTGTCCACGGCCAGCAGTGCCCCGGCGTCGTGGGCGACGGAGGCCAGCGCGGCGATGTCGGCGATGCCCAGCAGCGGGTTGGTCGGCGTCTCGATCCAGACGAGCTTCGTCTCCGGGCGGATCGCCGCGCGGAGGGCGGCGACGTCGTTCAGCGGTACCGGGTCGAACGTCACGCCCCACGGCTCGGCGACCTTCGCGAACAGCCGGTAGGTGCCGCCGTACGCGTCGTTAGGGATGACGACGTGGTCACCGGGCTTGAGCACCGTACGCAGCAGCGCGTCCTCAGCGGCGAGTCCGGACGCGAACGCCAGGCCGCGTACTCCGCCCTCTATCTCGGCCAGGCAGGTCTCCAGCGCCGTCCGGGTCGGGTTGGCCGACCGCGAGTACTCGTAGCCGCCGCGCAGCCCGCCGACGCCGTCCTGCTTGTACGTGGAGACCTGGTAGATCGGGGGGACGACCGCACCCGTCGTCGGGTCGGCCTCCTGCCCCGCGTGGATGGCCAGCGTCTCGAACCCGTGGTGAACGTCGTTGTCCATGAGCACGAGGCTACCCACCCGGTGCGCTACCCGAGGACGAGGGATCCGCCGGATCCACCCCGCAGGTATCAGGCCGGGGTTGGCTTCGCAGCGGGACCACAACGAGAAATCTGATCTTTAGCGTCTTCAGCATTCCCCCATACATCTCAGCTGAAGGAAAGACGCATGTTCGCATGGCTCGCGCGCGTCGTCGTCAGACATCCGTGGTGGACGATCCTGGCCTGGCTGGTCGCCGCCGCCGCGGTCATCATGACGGCGCCCGAAATCAAGACCCAGGACGACACGTCCGACTTCCTCCCGTCCAAGTACGAGTCGATCCAGGCGGCGAAGATCGCTGACCGGGCGTTCCCGCAGCAGGACGAGGAATCGGCGCTCATCGTGATGAAGCGCGCCGACGGCGCGCCGCTCTCGGCGGCCGACAGCGCCAGGATCGCGCAGACGGCCACGGCGCTGACGGCCCGCAAACCCGCGGTGGTCCGCGCCTACACCACCGGACCCGACACCATCGCGCCCAACAAGGCCGTCCAGCTCATCGGCATGCCGATGATCGGTGACGACGACGACAAGATGAGCGCGGCGGTCAAGGAGGTGCGCGGCCAGCTTCCCGCCCAGCTGGCGGGCAGCGGCCTGGAGGCCAAGATCGGCGGCAATGTCGCCGCGTGGGTCGACAACGAGAAGTCGTTCGAGCAGTCGTTCGAGGTCGTCGGGATCGCGACGTTCATCCTGATCATCGGGCTGATCCTGCTGATCTTCCGGGCACCGCTGGCCGCGCTGCTGCCGCTGCTGGTGATCACCGCGACGATGCAGGTGGTGAACGGGCTGATCGCGTTCGCGGCGAACGCCTTCGGCTGGGAGGTGGGTGACGACCTCGGCATCATCATGCTGATCGTGCTGTTCGGCATCGGCACCGACTACATCCTGTTCCTGCTCTTCCGCTTCCGCGAACGGCTGCGGGCGGGCGACGACAAGAAGACCGCGATGATCGTGTCGATGGAGCGGGTCGGCGAGGTCATCTTCTCGGCCGCGGGGGCCGTCGCGGTCGCGTTCCTGGTGATGCTGCTGGCCGCGTTCGGCGGCTTCGGCCCGATGGGCCCGGCGCTGGCGATCGCCGTCGTCGTCATGGCGATCACCTCGCTCACGCTGGTCCCGGCGATCGTCTCGCTGCTCGGCACCGCCGTGTTCTGGCCGTCGAAGGCCTGGCGGCGCCAGCCCAAGGGCACCAGCGCCGCGGCGCTCGGCCGGCTGGTCGGGCGGCGCCCCGCGCTGGTCGCCCTGGTCTCCGGCGCGCTGCTGGTGGGCCTGGCGGCCGGGGTGTTCTCGTTCAAGAGCAACAACGACTTCTTCGCCGGGTTCCCGCAGGACACCGAGTCGGCGCAGGCCGGCAAGGACATGGAGAAGGGTTTCCCGCCCGGGCTGACGACGCCGGTCACCGTCTACCTCAAGCGCACCGACGGGCAGCCGATCTCCGCGGCGCAGGTGTCCTCGTTCAGCGCGAAGGCCAAGGGCGTGCCCGGCGTGGGCCGCGTCCAGCAACCGCAGAGCAGCAAGGCCGACCGGTCGGTGGCGAGCGTCGACCTGCTGCTCAAGCAGAACCCGCTGTCGGCGGAGTCGATCGAGCTGGTGCGCGGCGACCTGCGGGACGCGGTGCACAAGGCGGCGCCGCCCGGTACCCGCGCCTATGTCGGCGGTGAGACCTCGACGTTCGCCGACATCAACAACGTCATGAACCGCGACCTGTCGGTGATCCTGCCCGTGGCGGCGTTGCTCATCGCCCTCATCCTGGCCCTGCTGTTGCGCAGCCTGGTGGCGCCGGTCTACCTGGTCGCGGTGGTGCTGCTCGGCTTCGCGGCGACGCTGGGCGCGGCGGTCTACACGTTCCAGGGCGCACTGGGCGAGCCCGGGATCACTTTCCAGCTGCCGACGATCCTCTACCTGTTCGTGCTGGCGATCGGCACCGACTACAACATTCTGCTGACCGCGCGGCTGCGGGAGGAGGCGAAGGAGGGGAACGACCCGCGCCGGGCCGCCGCGCTGGCCGTCGAGCACGGCGGGCCGACCGTCGCCGCGGCCGGCCTCATCCTCGCCGGGACCTTCTCGGTGATGATGCTGGCGAAGGTCTCGATGCTCCAGCAGATCGGCTTCTCGGTGGCGATCGGGATCGTGTTGTCGGCGTTCGTGATCTCGATCTTCCTGGTGCCCGCGCTCACCGCGCTGCTCGGGCACAAGGCGTGGTGGCCCGGTCACGGCGACGAGCCGCCGGTGCGCCCGGGCCGGGATCCGCTGGAGGACCGGCTCGCCCACTCCGGACGGCACGCCAGGCAGCCCTGACGCCCGCCCGCGAAGGGCGTCATGCCTGATCGGAAGAGGTCCGACAGCAGGAGGGTGGACCTAGGTCCACCCTCCTGGAGGAGGAGATCCTCCCCCGGAGGTATCAGGTGATAGTTCGGCGCTCAGGGTGACCACAAATGGGAGAACGTTCCATACGGTTGACCAGTATCGCTGGATAAATCACTCTCTGAAGGAATCTGCATGTTTTCACGGCTCGCGCGGTTCGTCGTGAGACACCCGTGGTGGACGATCTTGGCGTGGGTCGTCGCCGCCGTCGCCATCGTGGCTCTCGCCCCGAGTATCGAAACGAAATCTGACCAGGCGGACTTCCTGCCCGCCAAATACGAGTCCATCCAGGCCGCGAAGCTGGCCGAGAAGTCGTTCCCGCAGGCCGCGGACGCCACCGCGTTCGTCGTGGTCAAGCGGGCCGACGGCGCGAAGATCACCCCGGCCGACAGCACCAAGATCACACAGGTCGCGCAGACGCTGACCGCCAAGAAGTACCCGCGCGTGGTGGGCCTGCAGACCAACGCGGAGAGCGTGGCGCCCAACCAGGGCTTCCAGCTGATCAACGTGGCGCTGAAGGGCACGGACCAGAACGCCCAGAAGGATCAGGGCGAAGCGATCAAGAACATGCGTAAGGACCTGCCCGGTGCTCTGGGCGGCGACCTCACCGCCAAGATCGGTGGCGACACCGCGGGCTGGGTGGACAACGAGGACTCCTTCACGCAGTCCATGGCGCTCGTCACCGGTGGCACGTTCGTTCTGATCATCGCCCTGATCCTGCTGATCTTCCGGGCGCCGATCGCCGCGATCCTGCCGATCCTGGTCATCATCGCCACCGAGATCGTGACGATGAAGGTGATCGGCGCGGCGTCCAAACTGCTGGACTTCTCCGGTGACGACAGCCTGCAGATCATCTTGACGATCGTGCTGTTCGGCATCGGCGCGGACTACTACCTGTTCCTGCTGTTCCGCTTCCGCGAACGGCTGCGGGCGGGCGACGACAAGAAGACCGCGATGATCACCACGGTCGAGCGGGTGGGCGAGGTCATCACCTCCGCCGCGGCCGCCATCGCGGTGACGTTCCTGGTGCTGATGTTCGCCGCGTTCGGCATCTTCTCCGCGTGGGGCCCCTCGCTGGCCATCGCCGTGATCGTCATGGGCATCACGTCGCTGACCCTGTTCCCGGCGCTCATCTCGCTGCTGGGCACGGCCATCTTCTGGCCGTCGAAGTCCTGGAAGAAGGAGCCCAAGGCCACGCTCGCGACCGGGATGGGCCGGATGGTCGGCAAGCGCCCCGCGCTCGTCGCCCTCGGTTCCGGTGCCCTGCTGGTCGTCCTGGCCCTCGGTGCGTTCGGGTTCAAGGCCGACTACGACTTCCAGGCGAGCTTCCCGCAGGACACCGAGTCGGCCCAGGCCGCGAAGGAGATGCAGAAGGGCTTCCCGCCCGGCCTGACCCAGCCGGTCCAGGTCTACCTGGAGTCCACCGACGGGCAGCCGATCGCCAAGGACAAGGTGACCGCCTTCAGCCAGCAGGCCAAGTCACTGCCGGGCGTGGGCGGCGTCCAGCCGGCGCAGGAGGCCCCGGGCGGCAAGGTGGTCCAGATCGACCTGCTGCTCAAGAAGAACCCGAACAGCAACGCCTCGATCGAACTGGTCAAGGACGATCTGCGGCCGGCCGCGCACGACATCGCCCCGGCCGGAACCAAGATGCTGGTGGGCGGCACCACCGCGATCTACGGTGACATCAACAAGGTCGTCAACCGCGACCTGTCAGTGATCCTCCCGATCGCGGGCGTGCTGATCGCGCTGATCCTGCTCGTCCTGCTGCGGTCGGTGGTCGCACCGCTCTACCTGGTGCCGATCGTGCTCCTCGGCTTCGCCGCGACGATGGGCTCGGCGGTGTTCGTCTTCCAGGGCGCGATGGGGCAGCCCGGTGAGATCTTCCACCTGCCGATCATGTTGTACCTGTTCGTGCTGGCCATCGGGACCGACTACAACATCCTGATGACCGCGCGACTGCGCGAGGAGGCCAAGGCAGGCCACGAGCCGCGCAAGGCCGCGGCCCTGGCGGTCCAGCACGGCGGCCCGACCGTCGCCGCGGCCGGGCTCGTCCTGGCGGCCACCTTCTCGGTGATGCTGGTGGCGAAGGTCACGATGCTCCAGCAGATGGGCGGCTCCATCGCGATGGGCATCGCGCTGTCGGCCTTCGTGATGGCCATCTTCCTGGTGCCCGGCATCACCGCGCTGCTGGGCCGCGCGGCCTGGTGGCCCGGCCACGGCGCCGACCCCAAGAAGGCCGCGCCGGACGCCCAGGGTCCGGGCGAGACCCGCGAGGACTTCGTCCCCTCGGGTTACCGCTCCTAAAGCGTTGGATTGCGGCGTGGAGGTCTGAAATAGCCGCCCACGACCCCACGCCGCAATTCAACTTCATGAGAAGGCGAAGCGCCGGAGATCGGCTCGGATCTCCGGCGCTTCGCCGCGTTCACGCCCAGGTCGGGAACGACCCGCGGCCAGGAGGGTGGGTCAGGACGAGCCGGCCGCGAGGAAGGCGAGGACGTCCTGCCGGGTGATGAGGCCCTTGGGCTTGCCGTCCACGAGGACGACCGCGCCGCCGGCCTTCTCCAGGACCTCGACGGCCTTGCTCACCGGCTCGCCGGAGCCGAGCGTCGGCAGCGGCGCGGACATGTGAGCCTCCAGCGGGTCCGACAGCCGCGCCCGGTCCTTGACCAGCACGTCGAGCAGGTCGCTCTCGACGATGGAGCCGACGACCTCGGCCGCCATGACCGGCGGCTCCTCCTTCATCACCGGGAGCTGCGACACCCCGTACTCGCGCATGATCGCGATCGCGGTCTGCACGCTCTCGTGCGGGTGGACGTGCACGAACTCCGGCAACGTGCCGCCCTTGCGGGTGAGCACCTCGCCCACCGGGGTCTCCTCGGTGGACGGCGCGAGGAAGCCGTAGTCGGCCATCCACTCGTCGTTGAAGATCTTCGACAGGTAGCCCCGGCCGCCGTCCGGCAGCAGCACCACGATCACCGCGTCCGGCTCCGCCGCGGCGGCGACCCGCAGCGCGGCGACGACCGCCATCCCGCAGGAGCCGCCGACCAGCAGGCCCTCCTCACGGGCCAGCCGCCGCGTCATGACGAACGAGTCGCGGTCGGAGACGGCGATGACCTCGTCGCAGATGTCCCGGTCGTAGGTCTCCGGCCAGATGTCCTCGCCGACGCCCTCGGTGAGGTAGGGACGGCCGCTGCCGCCGGAGTAGACCGACCCCTCCGGGTCGGCTCCGATGATCTTCACTCGGCCGCCGGAGACCTCCTTGAGGTACTTGCCGGTACCGCTGATGGTGCCGCCGGTGCCGATGCCGGCGACGAAGTGCGTGATCCGCCCCTCGGTCTGCTCCCAGAGCTCCGGCCCCGTCGTCTCGTAGTGCGAGCGCGGGTTGTTGGGGTTGGTGTACTGGTTGGGCTTCCAGGCACCGGGGATCTCGGCCGCGAGCCGGTCCGAGACCGAGTAGTAGGAGTCCGGGTGCTCCGGCGAGACCGCTGTCGGGCAGATGACCACCTCGGCCCCGTACGCCCGCAGCACGTCGATCTTGTCCTTGGCGACCTTGTCAGGGCAGACGAAGACGCAGCGGTAGCCGCGCTCCTGGGCGACGATGGCCAGGCCCACCCCGGTGTTGCCCGAGGTCGGCTCGACGATCGTGCCGCCCGGCCGGAGCTCTCCCGAGGCCTCGGCGGCGTCGATCATCCGGACCGCGATGCGGTCCTTCACCGAACCGCCGGGGTTGAAGTACTCGACCTTGGCCAGCACCTGCGGCGCCTGGTCGCCGGTCACCTTGCGCAACCGGACGAGCGGTGTGTTGCCCATCAGCTCGACGAGCGAATCATGTACGTGCACGCGACGTCCTTGTCGGGTTTCAACAGGTTTGCATCCACGTTCAGGCCGTGTGTACTTCGGGTGTACTGCGGCGAAGCAGGATGCGCATTCGGATAGATTCCAGTTTCCGACGGTAGCCCACATCGGCCGCCGGGGGCAGCCTCGGTCCTACGGGGTACACCCTTGTCATGACGGAGGGTAAGCGACGATGCTGAGAGCGTTGACCGCGCGGCGCATCGCGACCGCGGCCGCGTACGGGGGAGGCGGGATCACCGCGCTGGGCGGGATGACGTTCGGGTTGATCGTCATGGAGGCCAAGATGGCCCGCCGGATCATCCAGGCCACGCCGTACGGCGAACCGCCCCGCGCCGACGACCTCTACGGCGGCCGGCTGCCCGGCGAGCCCATCTCCTTCGTCGTGCTCGGCGACTCGACCGCGGCCGGGCTCGGCGTGGACGAGCCGGACGAGACGCCCGCCGCCCTGCTGGCCGCCGGGCTGTCGGCGATCGCCGCCCGCCCGGTGTGGCTGACGAACGTCGCCAAGTCGGGCTCCCGGTCGGAGGCGCTGGCCGAACAGGTCGCCCGCGCGCTGGAGGCGGAGCCCGAGATCGCCGTCATCATGATCGGCGCGAACGACGTCACCGGGCGCGTGCCCGCCGCCGAGTCCGTCCGCCATCTGGCCGCCGCCGTCGAACGCCTGCGCGCCGCGGGCTGCGAGGTCGTCGTGGGCACGTGTCCCGACCTGGGCTCGGTCAAGCCCCTCATGCAGCCGCTGCGGTGGATCGCGCGCCGTGCCAGCCGCCAGCTCGCCGCGGCCCAGACGATCGCCGTGGTCGAACGCGGCGCCCGGTCGGTCTCACTCGGCGACCTCCTCGGCCGCGAGTTCGCCGCCGACCCGCTCGCGATGTTCAGCGACGACCGCTACCACCCCTCCGCGCACGGCTACGCCGCGGCGGCGATGGCGCTGCTGCCCTCGATGGCCGCCGCGCTCGACCTCGACACCGATCCCGAAGCGCTGCCCGATCCCCGGCACGGCGAAGGCGTGCTGCCGGTCTACCTGGCCGCCGCCGAGGCGGCCGAAGAGCCCGGCACCGAGGTCGCGGGCACCAGCGTCGCCGGCCGCGCACGCGGGCCGCGCGGCGCCTGGGCCACGCTCCTGCGCCGCCGCCGCGACCCGATCGCCGACGAGGACGTGGAGGACGCGTCGTCCGGCGACGGCGTCGTCCCGGGCACCGCGGGCGCCGCCTGACCCCGGTCCTGCCCGCGCCGGATCGCAGGGTGCCGGAAACGGCTCCGGATCTGTAGTGCCTCTGTTACGTTCTGTTGTTGCGGCGACGGGCGGGGGCATGCCGCAGGCGCGCCTCGGGGCCTGGCAGCCGGTTCGCGGCAGGCCGTGCCGTCGTTCTCCGATTCGGTGACGGCCGGCACTGTCATCCATCGCGCTCGCTGAGGAGCTACCCCCATGGCCTCGCACACCCGACAACGACCACGTTCCGCGACCGCCACGGCACACCTGGCCATGGCGGCGCTCCTGCTGGGGGCGGCGGGGTGCTCCAGCGGCCCGGGCGCGAGCGGCGCCGCGGCCGCGCAGGGCTGGTCCGGCAAGGGCGTCAACACCGTGAGCCGTCCCGTCGCGGGCGCGGGTGTCACCGCCGTGACGGGGCTGCGCCCCGACGGCTCGCTGGAGACGTCGGTGTTCGACCTGTCCAAGGGCCGCAAGCTGTGGTCACGCCCGGCCACGATGGTCGGCCGGCTGTCCGGGATGGGCGTCCAGCCGCCCGCGGTGGCCGGAGCCGAGGGACACGGCGTCGTGGTCTCGCTCGAACCGCAGAAGACCGGCAGGTGGAAGGCGACGCTGGTCGCCCGTGACGCCCGTACCGGCGCGCAGAAGTGGGTGCGCCCGGTGGACTCGACGTTCGGCCCGGTGCGCTGCGGCGCCTACCTCTGCCTCTCGGAGTTCACCGCCCGCAAGAACGCCCGGTTCGTCGTGCTCGACCCCGCGGCGAGCGGCAGGCAGCTGTGGAAGACGGCCGGCATCGCCGAGGTCGAGTGGGCCGGCCCCACGACGGTCGTGCTGTTCCGGATGGCCGAGCATCCGACGCTGGAGGCCCGCGACCTGGCGACCGGCAGGACGCTGTGGACCTTCCCGGTCGAACGCGCCGTCGGCGCGGGCGTCAACCTCTCCGGCGGCTGGGCGTTCGGCTCGCTCGGTGACGTCCTCGTCGGTTACGTGGCCCCCTACCAGCAGCGCAAGGGCCGGTCGCTGTCCGCGTTCGGCTTCTTCGGCCTCAACATGGCGACCGGCAAGCCGATCTGGGTCCGCAAGCGCCTGCTGCGCGTCTACCCCAGCGCCAACCCGGCCGTCGCGTTGATCACCCGTCAGGTCACCGCGGCGGGCGGCTACGGCGGCTTCGAACAGCTCGACCCGCGGACGGGACGGACGACCGGCACGATCTCCGCGGACAGGGCGCCCAAATCCGCCTGGTGGCTGGCCTTCCCCGCCGACCTGTCCCGGCTCGGCTTCCTGTCGCAGGGGCGGGCCGGCTCTGCCTACGATCTGCGCACCTCGGCCCAGGCGAAGACCAAGGGCACGCGCGCCTGGTCGTTCTGCACGGTCGACCCGGCCGAGCTGAAGATCACCGGTCAGCGCGGCTTCTATCCGGTCGCGCCGCTGTGCGCGTACGACCTGGCCACCGGCCAGAAGATCGGCCAGGCGGGCCCGCCGCCCGGGTGGTACACCGGAGCCGTCGACGGGTGGCGCGTCTGGCGGGACGAACGCGGCGTCCTGCACGCGGTCAAGGACGCCAAGGGCACGACGCCCGGCATGTACGGCTTCTGATCCGGCGGCGGGACCGGGGCGCGGAGGGGCAAAGTTGTCTCCGGTGTGAGCAAGCGCGCACTTATTGGACTCACCGTCCATAAGCTCCGGGCCCCGCCGTGTACGCCCGCCCCGGCAGCGGCTAGATTGCTTAGTGACCGGTGAGTAACACCGTCGCCGGGACAGCCACCGGCCGCTCAGACAGGGAGATCCGACATGCCCGAGGCAGTCATCGTCGCCACCGCGCGCTCGCCGATCGGCCGCGCCTTCAAGGGTTCGCTGAAGGACCTGCGCCCGGACGACCTCACCGCCCAGATGATCACCGCGGCCATGGCCAAGGTGCCGCAGCTCGACCCGAGCCAGATCGACGACCTGCTGCTCGGCTGTGGCCTGCCCGGCGGCGAGCAGGGCTACAACCAGGCCAAGGTGGTCGCCACGCTGCTCGGCTGGGACAGCGTGCCCGGCGCGACGATCACCCGCTACTGCTCCTCCTCGCTGCAGACCTCCCGGATGGCGCTGCACGCGATCAAGGCGGGCGAGGCCGACGTCATCATCTCGGCGGGCGTCGAGATGGTCAGCCGCTTCGCCAAGGGCAGCAGCGACGGCCTGCCCGACACCCAGAACCCGCTGTTCTCCGACGCCGAGGCCCGTACCGCCAAGACGGCCGAGGGCGGCGCCGGCCTCTGGCACGACCCGCGCGAGGACGGGGCGCTGCCCGACGTCTACATCGCGATGGGCCAGACCGCCGAGAACGTCGCGGGCATCCGCAGCGTGAGCCGCCAGGCCCAGGACGAGTTCGGCGTCCGCTCGCAGAACCTCGCCGAAAAGGCCCTCGCCAACGGGTTCTGGGAGAAGGACATCACCCCCGCCACCCTGCCCGACGGCACGGTCGTGTCCAAGGACGACGGCCCGCGGCCCGGCACCACCTACGACAAGGTGTCGCAGCTTCAGCCGGTGTTCCGCCCCGACGGCACCGTCACCGCCGGCAACTGCTGCCCGCTGAACGACGGCGCCGCCGCGGTCATCATCATGAGCGACACCAAGGCCGCCGAGCTCGGCATCACGCCGCTGGCCCGCATCGTCTCGACCGGCGTCACCGGCCTGTCCCCCGAGATCATGGGCCTCGGCCCGGTGGGCGCCTCCCAGCGCGCGCTGGCCCTGGCGGGGCTGACCATCGACGACATCGACCTGGTCGAGATCAACGAGGCGTTCGCCGCGCAGGTGCTGCCGTCCGCGCAGGACCTCGGCGTCGACCTCGACAAGCTGAACGTCAACGGCGGCGCCATCGCGGTCGGCCACCCGTTCGGCATGACCGGCGCCCGCATCACCTCCACGCTGATCAACTCGCTGCAGTTCCACGACAAGCAGTTCGGTCTGGAGACCATGTGCGTGGGCGGCGGCCAGGGCATGGCGATGGTGCTGGAGCGCCTCAGCTGACCCAGCTCCGAACAACGACGGGCCGCGCGAACGCGCGGGCCGCCGTCGTTTCTGCAGCTTCCTTACTTTTTATATGAACGATCGTCACCTAATGAATGATCTACGTTACGTAACGGATAGGTCCCCGTTAGGGGGTTGTCACATCCTGCCCGCTGTTGCAGAGTCGGCAGGAAGAGCCCCGCTTCCTGGAGGTGCCAATTGTCTTTGAACCACTCGCCGGAGACGCACAGCAAGCTGATAGCCCGCATCCCGCAAGTCACAGGACGTGACATCCCCGAGTGGTTCACCGCCATCGAGAACGGACCGGCCTTCCTCCGCTGCGAGGAGCGCTGCAACTGGCTCGCCGACGAGCACGGGCTCTCGCACGGCTACGCGGCCGCACTGGTCCGCGAGCACGAGCGCACCCGCCGGGCGCGCCACTACTGACTGACCGCCGCGCCGGCCACGACGCCGGGAGCGCGGCACCCCCCCCCGACGACTTCGCGGGATCCCGCCGACGGACGATCTCCGCCGTCGCACCGCTACGCGACGCGACTTCGGCGCAGAGATCCCGCAACTGATTCGCCCCCTGCCGGATCGGCTCCGGCAGGGGGCGAGTCATGTTCCGGGGTCGTTACTCGCGGAAGTACGAGAGCAGTCGCAGGATCTCCAGGTAGATCCACACGAGGCTCAGCGTGAGCCCGAAGGCGCAGAACCAGGCGAACTTCTCCGGCGCGCCCGCACGCACGCCCTGCTCGATGGAGTCGAAGTCCAGCAGCAGGAAGAAGCAGCCGACCAGGATGGCGATCACGCTGAACGCGATGCCGAGCGGGCCGTTGTCGCGGATCCCGATGCCGGAGTCGTTGAAGATCCCGACGACCAGGTTGACGAGCATGAGGGCGACGAGCGCCAGCCCTGCCGCGCACACGAACCGGGCCAGCTTGGGCGTCACTCGGATGATCTTCAGCGAGTGCACCGCGAGGACCGCGGCGAACGCGAGCGCGGTGCCGATGACCGCCTGGAAGACGATCCCCGCGTAGAGCGTCTCGTAGTAGTGGCTGACCGCGCCGACGCCGACACCGTAGACGGCCGAGAACACCAGCACCAGCGGCGCGTTGGCCTTGCCCGAGAAGCTGATGAACAGGCCGATGCCGAGCTGCATCAGGAAGGCGACCACCGCGATGGCCAGCGCGGTCTGCACCGGCACGAACGCCCAGGTCAGCGCACCGGTGAGCACCAGGGTGCCCAGGCTCATGAAGCCACGGATGACGACGTCGTCGTAGGTCATCGTCCGCTGGCTCGGGGGCGCGTAGGACGGCGCGTCGTACATGTCCTGGAGCTGCTGCGGAGGCGGCGCGCCGTAGCCGCCCCCCTGCCCACCGAAGGCATTGCCCCGGAACGCCGGGTTCCTGCTCTCCATTGCTGCCTCCACTCAGGCTTACCTGTCAGATCATCCTAAAGGCTGCGGGCGTATCGCGGTGCCTCCGCATCGTGACGGCTCGGTATCGGGACCTGCGCGGCGGCCGGCGCCCGCGGAAAGGACGCCGGCCGCGATCGTGCCCCCGGTCGGATTTGAACCGACACCTGAGGCTCTTTTAGGGAGCCTGCCTCTGCCGTTGGGCCACAGGGGCGGCGCAATCATACCCAGGCTCATTCCCAGTCCCACCTGCACACTGTCCGGCCGAGCCCCCCTTTTCCACCGAATCCGCACCCCATTTCAGGCCAGACGCCCCGAGCCGGGACAGAACGCTGAAATAAGGACAGGGATGCAAAATGGGGAGCGATACGTCCGCTACGGCGCGCCATCCGCATGGACCGTGAACGCCTCGACCATCGTGGCGCCCGCGCGGCCATCGCGATCACGGCGAATCGCGCAGATCTCGTGGACGCCGACCCGGCCGCTCTCGCACGCCAGCGCGGAGGCGGCGAGATAGAGCAGCCACACCCTCGCCCGGCCGGCCCCCGCGAGCTCTGCGCATTCGGCCCAGTGCCGCTGGAGGTTGGCCGCCCACGCGCGCAGCGTCCGGGCGTGGTGCTCGCGCAGCGCGGTCACGCCGCGCACCTCCAGCCCGGCCGCCTCCACCTCGGCGACGAGCTCACCGAGCGGGCGCAGTTCGCCGTCCTCGGGGAACATGTAGCTGGTCGTGAACGTCCGCCGGATCTGGTGCGGGCCGGGCCGCCGCACGGGTTCCTGGATCAGCAGCCGGCCGCCGGGGGCCAGCAGTTCGTAGAGCCGGGGCATGTCCCGG
Source organism: Actinomadura fulvescens (assembly GCF_039533225.1). Classification (NCBI taxonomy): domain Bacteria; kingdom Bacillati; phylum Actinomycetota; class Actinomycetes; order Streptosporangiales; family Thermomonosporaceae; genus Actinomadura; species Actinomadura fulvescens. The sequence continues at coordinate 547,591 of NZ_BAAATD010000005.1, forward strand.
CCCAGCGCCTCCAGGCCCGCCAGCCCCACGATCGCGTCGTACGGCCCGCCGCCCGCGGCGGCGAGATCGCGGTCGCGTGGTTCGACGCGGTCGGCCAGCCCCGCGGCGGCGGCCCGTTCGCGGACGTGTTCGACCTGCACCGGCGAACGGGTGAGGCCGACGACGCGCACGCGGTACTGCTCGGCCAGGTGGCACGCGAGGGCACCCCAGGCGCAGTTGAGATCGAGCACGCGGGCGCCGGGGAACAGGCCGAGCCGTTCGGCCACCGAGTCGAACGCGGCCCGCTGCGCCCCCTGGAGATCCACCGCGCCGTCCCATGCCCCGGTGCCGTGCGCCATCCCGGCGCCGAACAGCCGGGCGAAGAACTCCGGGGCGGCCTCCAGCGGCGCTCCGTCGCCGGCCCCGCGCCGGCCTGACCGGAACTCCTCGGGCGGCGGCTTGGGCTCCGGGCCCACGGCGCCGAGCGTCACCGCGGTACGGACGATCTCGCGCTTGTCGTCGGTACTGAGCCGGATCGGCTCGTCGCCGATGCGCATGACCCGCTGCACGGCGCCGAGCGCAGCGAAGACGTCACCCTCGATGTCCAGCTCACCGGCGACGTAGGCGCGGGCGAGCCCCATCTCGCCGGGCTTCCACAACAGCCGGCGCAGCGCCCGCCGGTGCCGGATGACGAACGCGGGCGCGGTGGCGGGGCCGATCGTGCTGCCGTCCCAGGCGCGGACCCGGATCGGCAGGTCGGCGGCAGCCGCCGGGCCGTCACCGTCCTCGGCACCGAGCATGATCTTGGTGAGCAGCGGGGCGAGCCGGGAGGCCACACCGTCCTGCACGACGCGTGCCTCCTCTCAGCCTCGGGCTCGGGCGTGTCTCAAAGCCAGCTGCCCTACTACGCGACGCCCAGGTGCGCACCTCACGGAGTTGTCGTCAGTCGACGGCCAAACCCGGGCCGACTCCCTCCTCCGCCCCCGCGATGCACGCACCTGGACGCCGCTCGCTACGGGCGCCGACTTCGAGACACACCCTAGTCGTCCGGGCGCCGTCCGGCCGCGAGCTCGAACTCCCGCCGGGGCCGCTCCATCGCGCCGAGCGAGACGATCTCGCGCCGGAAGAACAGCGCGAGCGTCCAGTCCGCGGTGACGCGCATCTTGCGGTTGACCGTCGGCACCCGAGACAGATGGTATGTGCGGTGCATGAACCAGGCGAGCACACCCTTCAGCTTGAGGCCGTAAACATTCGCCACACCCTTGTGCAGGCCCAGCCCGGCCACCGAGCCGACATAGGCGTGCCGGTACGGCTTGCGGGGCTTTTCCCGCAGGTCACGCACGATGTTGTCGGCGAGCACCTTGGCCTGGCGCACCGCGTGCTGGGCGTTCGGGGCGGTGAACTCGCCGGGCTTGGTGAGGTCGGGCACGGCCGCGTTGTCGCCCGCCGTGTAGGCCCCGTCGAGGCCCTCCACGGTCAGCTCGGCGGTCGCCTTGACACGCCCCTTGTCGTCGATCGGCAGGTCGCTGTCGCGGACGACCGGGTTGGGCTTGACCCCGGCCGTCCACACCAGCGTGCCGGCGTCGAACTCCTCGCCGTCGCTCAGCACGAGGTGGCGCTTCTCGGCGGACTTGAGCATCGTCTTGAGCCGTACCTCGATGCCGCGTCGCCGCAGGGCCTCGACCGTCCACCGTCCCATCTCGGGGCCGACCTCCGGCAGGATCCGGTCGGCGGCCTCGATCAGCATCCAGCGCAGCTCGCTCTGGTCGATGGTCGGGTACCACTTGACCGCGTCGCGGGACATGTCCTCAAGCTCGGCGAGCGCCTCCACCCCCGCGAAGCCGCCGCCGACGAAAACGAAGGTCAGCGCCCTGCGGCGGGCCTTCTCGTCGTCGATCGAGGACGCGATGTCCAGCTGGTGCAGCACGTGGTTGCGCAGGAAGATCGCCTCTTCGACGGTCTTGAACCCGATGCCGCAGTCGGCGAGGCCGGGGATCGGCATCGTCCGGGAGATCGAGCCCGCGGCCACGACGAGGTGGTCGTAGCCGAACTCCCGCAGCCTCTCCCCCGCCAGCGCGGCCCCGGCGGGCCGTACGGTCACCCGGCGTTCGGCGTGGTCGATCCTGGTGACGTGCCCGTTCACGATCGTGCAGCGTTTGAGGACCTTGCGCAGCGGCGTCACCACGTGCCGCGGCTCGATGTTGCCGGCCGCGGCCTCCGGCAGGAACGGCTGGTAGGTCATATAGGACTGCGGATCCACCACGGTGATCGTTACGTCGCCGCGCCGCAGGTCCCCGCGCAGTTTCTTCTGCAGGCGCAGCGCGGCGTACATGCCGACGTAGCCGCCGCCGACGATAAGGATCTTCCTGGCGTTGTCCGAGGTACGCATAGCTGGCATATCCGGAGCAGTACCCGAATCTGCCACGACGTCACCCAGTGGGGATCCAGCGGACGATCACGACATCAGTAATCGCGCATCGCGGCGAACATCTTCGCCATCTCCGGCATCTCACTGGATGTATCGCAAGAACGGCGGCGGGACAGGGCCCGACGGGGGCGCCAAGCGGCTGGAGCGGATCGCGGGGGTACGTACGACCGCTCCGCCCGCTTGGCCACGGCCCTGCCCCGCCGTTCGACCTCCTGGCGGCCGGGGCGCTAGGGAGCGCCGAGCCCGGCCAGCGTGCGGGCCCGGGCGAAGACGGCGTCGAGCATCGCCTCGGTGACCCTGCCGGTGAAAGTGTTCTGCTGGCTGGGATGGTACGTCCCGATCATCGCCACCGGGCGGCCGGCCGGGGAGGTGATCTCGATCTCCACCCCGTGTCCGAAGGACGGCCGGGGCCTCGGCAGCACGTAGCCGGCCTGCCTCAGCGCGGGCCACGCGCCCTGCCAGGCGTAGCCGCCGAGCATCACCAGGGCCCGCACGCTCGGCGCCACCATCGCGATCTCGCGGGTCAGCCAGGGCTGGCAGGTCAGGCGTTCGGCGGGCGTCGGCTTGTTGTCCGGGGGCGCGCAGCGCACGGTGGCCACCATCCGCGCGCCGATCAGCCGCTGGCCGTCCCCCGCGTGCACGCTGGTGGGCTTGGCGGCGAGGCCGACCCGGTAGAGCGAGGCGAACAGCCAGTCGCCCGACCGGTCCCCGGTGAAGACGCGCCCCGTCCGGTTGCCGCCGTGCGCCGCCGGGGCCAGCCCGATCAGCAGGATCCGCGGCTCGTCCTCGCCCCAGCCGGCGATCGGGCGGCCCCAGTACTCCTCGTGCGAGAACGCCCGGCGCCGTTCGACGGCCACCCGCTCGCGCCATTCGACCAGGCGGTCGCAGGCGCGGCACACCGACTGGCGCGCGCACAGCTCGGCCAAATCGGGTGCCTTCTCCGCCAGCTCGGCCACCTGCGGCGCGTCGTGCGCGACGGGCGTGTCCGGGCTGGCGGGGTCTTCGGGCCACCCTGTTCCCGGCGGTACGAAGGGCGCGTTGGACATGCGAACGATCCTCGCATGTCCCTCGGATCAGCGAGTCGGGGTGGGGGTGGGAGTGGGCGTCGGGGTGGGGCTGGAAGTCGGGGTGAGGCTGGGGGCCGGGCTGATGGTGGGCCGGGGTGCCGCGTTGCCGGGCGTGCAAATGGCTTCCGGGTCGGGCCCCTCGCTCCAGGGTTCCTCCGCGTGCCACGCGCCGCCGGGAGCGGAGTCGCTGAGGTGGAGCGGAAGCGGGTAGGAGTTGGCGATCGGCGGCGGACCGCCGCAACGCCGCAGCTCGTAGCCCCGCGACTGGTAGTCGAGCTGCACGGGGCGGCCGTCCTGGTCGTAGAGCAGGACGTCCTTGAGCGGCTTGCCGTCCTTGGAGTACGGGTAGATGTTCGCAATGTTCGGCGACGCGACGGTGTTGTTCTCGGGCACCGTCTCCTGGCTGACGTTCGCCAACGCCATCTGAGCGAACCCCAGGTGCGTGTACAGGCTGACCAGCAGAAGGACGGCCACGCCGTTGAGCGCGACGGTCATGACCCGCAGCGACGCGTCCCGGCGACCGCGCGACCAGCGCCCGAGCGCCACCGAGGCCACCACGAAGACGATCAACGTCACCCACTGGAACGTGTCCCACGGGCGCGCGTGCCAGTCGTCGTCCAGGAACCGCCAGAGCAACAGGGCCGCGGCCCAGGCCCGCACCAGCCACCACACCGGCCGGAACTCCTTGAGGAAATCCCAAAGGTGCCGGTAGGTATGCGAGCCGTCGGCCTTCTCGCGGAGCCGGGACTCCACCGAATCGAGAGCCCCGAGGACGGTCTCGCGCGCCGACCGGCGGGTCTTCACCGCCCCGGCGCCGTAGGCGCTGCGGAGCTCGGTGGCGTACTGCGCCGGAGTGCCCAGGCGGGCGGCGAGCGGCTCGTCCGACTCGGCGGCCACCTCGGCGAGATGATCTTCCAGGTCCTCCAGCAGCTCGGCCCGGTCGTCCTCGGGAACGTCGGCGAGGGCGGCCCACACGTCCTGGGCGTACCGCGCGATCTCTTCCTGTCTCTCGATCGGCGAGCTCATGGCGTCCCCTTGTCGACGTCGTCCAGCAGGTCGTTCATCGTGTGGGCGAAGGCGGCCCAGGTCTTGGCGGACCGGGCGAGCTGGGTGCGGCCCGCCTCGTTCAGGCCGTAGTACTTGCGGTGCGGCCCCTCCTCGGAGGGGACGACATAGGAGTTGAGCGCCCCCGCCTTGAAGAGCCGGCGGAGCGTGCCGTACACCGAGGCGTCGCCGACGTCGTCGAGCCCGGCGTCGCGCAGCCGTCTGACCACGTCGTAGCCGTAACTGTCGCTGCGGTCGAGGACGGCCAGCACCGCGAGGTCGAGTACGCCCTTGAGCAGCTGGGTGGTGTCCATAATGCGGTAGAGAGTACTACGCATTACGCAGTACCGCACTATGCCCAGGTGGAACGGCCGTATGTGGCGCGCGTCGCAGTGGCCAAGTCATATCGCCCGCCATGGTCGGCTCGATACGATGCGGTTCGCGCTGCCGGTCGGGGAGGTGGGTGTCCGGCGCACCGTGCGGAGCGGAGGCATGCCTTGTCGCAACCGGGCTGGTACCCCGACCCCTATGGCAGCGGCAGCCTGCGCTGGTGGGACGGGCAGAACTGGACACAGAACCTGAATCCCCAGCCGGCGACGCCGCCCCGGCAGGCGGTCCAGCAGCAAGCTCCACAGCCGCAGCCCGCCCCGCAACAGCAGGCGCAGTACGGGCAGTACGGGCAGCAACCCGGGGGGTGGGGGCAACAGGCGGCTCCGCAGGCGCTCGACGCCAACGTACGGGGGCTCCACCTGCATGCCGACGAACAGCTGGTCGGTTACGGCAACACCTCACTCGCCTGGGCACACGTGGAGTGGATCGCCTACTGGGCGGCGGTGCCCACCGGTGGATACGGCCAGCAGCCCGCCGCCGTTCAATGGATCTTCCAGGTCGGCCGTCATCCGTTCCACGGCGGACCGCGGGTCGAGGTGGTCGTCGAGCAGGAGGAGATCTGGCTCCGGCTGGTCGAGGCCTGCCGCCGGCTGGTGGAGCCGCGGCTGGTCGGCGAGCTCGCCCGGCAGGTGCGCGGCGGCGAGTCGATCGACGTGGCTCAGGGGCTGACCGTGCACCCCGGCGGCGTGCGCGGCAACCGCGTCTCGCTGAGCTGGACGGCGATCTCCGGCGCGACGATCGAGAACGGCCGCGTGTGGATTCAGCAGGCGAGCGGCTCGGCCGCGGTGCTGTACGTGCCGCAGCAGAACCCGAACGCCGTCCTCATCCCCGCCCTGCTCGCCGCCCTCAAGCAGTGAGGCCCCGAGCAGCGAGGCGGGGTCAGGCCAGCGACCAGGCGATGCCGTCGAGGATGTCGTGCTCGCTGACCACGACGGCACCGAAACCGTACTCGCGCATGACGCGGTCCAGGATGAGGGCTCCGGCGCCGATGACGTCCACCCGGCCCGGGTGCATGACGCCGATCGCGGCGCGCTCCGCCCGCGTCGCGTGCAGCAGGTTGCGCGTGACCTCGTGCACCTGGCCGGCGGTGATGCGCGACAGGTGTATCCGTTCGGGGTCGTACTCCGGCAGGTTCTGGGCGATCCCGGAGATCGTGGTGACCGAGCCGGCCAGCCCGACGAGGGTGCGCGCCTCGTCCACCGGGACGGTACGGCGGACCTCGGCGAGCGCCGTGTCGATGTCGGCGGCAGCGGCGGTGATCTGGTCGGGCGACGGCGGATCGCCGTCCCTGAGGTGGCGTTCGGTCATGCGCACGCAGCCGATGTCCATCGACCGGGCCGCGTCGACCGTGTCGCCGCCGAGCACGAACTCCGTGGACCCGCCGCCGATGTCGAGCACCAGGTAGGGCCGGGCCGGACGCAGCGCGGCCAGCTCGCGGGTGGCGCCGAAGAACGAGAGGGAGGCCTCCTCGTCACCGCTGATCACCTCGGGCACCACGCCGAAGATGTCGACGACGCCGCTGACGAAGTCGGCCCGGTTGCCCGCGTCGCGGGTCGCGCTGGTCGCGACGACGCGCACCTTCTCGGCCCGGTGGCCTTCGATGAGCTCGGCGTATCCGCGCATCGCCGCGAACGTCCGGTCGAGCGCCTCGGGCGCCAGCCTGCCGGTCCTGTCGACTCCCTGCCCGAGCCGCACGATCTCCATGCGCCGTTCGACGTCGGTCAGCGTCCCGCCGGAGCCGGACGCGCCGTCGGCGACGATGTCGGCGATCAGGAGGCGGACCGAGTTGGTCCCGCAGTCGATCGCGGCAACGCGTGTCACTGGGCCTCCTCGGGGCCGTCCTCGGACTCTGGGTCGGACGTGGGCTTGGGGTCGGACGTGGGTTTGGAGTCGGATAGGGCGTCCGCGCAGACGCACGGGCCCGAACGCCACCACTCGGGCAGGGCGTCCAGTGCCTCGCGGCCGAAGGGATTGACGCCGGGCACCGCGAGCTCGTGCCCGACCAGGGCGTGCAGGCACTTGACCCGTTCGGGCATGCCGCCGGAGCTCTGCATGCCGGCCGGGAGCGGCTCGACGCCGTCCTCGCGCGTCGCCTCGTCGCGCCTGCGCAGATAGTCGGCGTGCGCCTCGGCGTACTTGGCCCTGAGGGACGGATCGCGCGCGAGGCGGTCCTGCATCTCCCGCATGACCCCGCTGCCTTCGAGGGTGCCGATGGCCGAGGCGGCCTTGGGGCACGTCAGGTAGAAGAGCGTGGGGAACGGGGTGCCGTCGGGCAACCGCGGCGAGGTCTCGATCACCGCGGGCAGGCCGCACGGGCACCGGTAGGCCACCCGCCGGATGCCGCGCGGCTCACGGCCGAGCTGGGCCGCGACCGCGGCCTCGTCTGTCCTGCTGATCATTTCCGTCCCCACCCGAGCGCCGCCCCGGGAGTGTCTCCCCACACTCCGGGGCGTCAGCGTGGTCTGTCCGCGGCCTCCACCGACCGCCAGAGCGACTCGTACCACGGCGGCCTGCTGGACCGGCCGCCCTGCTGGGCCTGCTGACCGCCTCCCCCGCCACCGTCAAGAACGATGAAGCACTTCTCCCCTGGATTGCAATAGTGGAGTCTTCGCTTGGCTTCACGCTCAATGTACGACTTATCCCCCAGTCGTTGCTTGCGTTGGGCGAGTTCTTCCACCTGCTTCTGGGCCACCCGTTCCTTGTGCTCCAGGTCGGCTATCTCCTGGCGCTGCGCGACGTACTCGCGCACGGGATAGGCCAGGCTCAGCGCGATGGCGCACATCACGATCGCCAGGATCGCGGCGCGGCTGGTCAGTGCCGGGTTCTTGCGCGTACCGCCGCCCGGGGAAGGGTCCTTGTCCCCCCGGGCGGCCTTACGGTCGTCGTCCTTCGCCAAAGCGAACGCCCCCTTGCGGGTCGACGGCGGTGCGAAGCGGGTCAGCCTTCCCAGGTGAAACGCGGGAAGGCGGCGGCACCGGCGTAGCGGGCGCCGTCGTCCAGGAGCTCCTCGATGCGCAGGAGCTGGTTGTACTTGGCCACGCGGTCGCTGCGCGCCGGGGCGCCGGTCTTGATCTGGCCGCAGTTGGTGGCGACGGCCAGGTCGGCGATCGTGGTGTCCTCGGTCTCGCCGGACCGGTGGCTCATCATGCACCTGTAGCCGTTGCTCTGCGCCAGCGAGACGGCGTCGAGCGTCTCGGTCAGCGTGCCGATCTGGTTGACCTTGACCAGCAGCGCGTTGGCGGTGCCGGTGTCGATGCCGCGCTGGAGCCGCTCGGGGTTGGTGACGAACAGGTCGTCACCGACGAGCTGGACCTTGCCGCCGATCGCCTCGGTGAGGGCCTGCCAGCCCGTCCAGTCCTCCTCGTCGAGCGGGTCCTCGATGGAGACCAGCGGGTAGGCGTCGACCAGCTCGCCGTAGTAGGCGGCCATCTGGTCGGCGCCGCGCTTGGTGCCCTCGAAGTCGTACGACCCGTCGGCGTGGAACTCCGACGCCGCCACGTCCAGCGCCACGGCGATGTCGCGGCCCGGGGCGAAGCCGGCCTTCCCGATCGCCTCGACGATCAGGTCGAGCGCGTCCCGGTTGGTCGGCAGGTCGGGGGCGAAGCCGCCCTCGTCACCGAGACCGGTCGCCAGGCCGCGGCTCTTCAGCACCGACTTGAGCGCGTGGTAGGTCTCGGCGCCCCAGCGGACGGCGTCGGAGAACGTCGGCGCGCCGATCGGCGCGATCATGAACTCCTGGACGTCCACGTTGGTGTCGGCGTGCGCGCCGCCGTTCAGGATGTTCATCATCGGGACCGGCAGCAGGTGCGCGTTGGGACCGCCCACGTAGCGGAACAGCGGCAGCCCGGCGGAGTCGGCCGCGGCGCGCGCGACCGCGAGGCTGACGCCCAGGATCGCGTTGGCGCCGAGCGTGGCCTTGTTGGGCGTGCCGTCCAGGTCGATCAGCAGCTGGTCGATCAGCCGCTGCTCGGACGCCGGGTAGCCGACGAGCTTCTCGTCGATGGTCTCGTTGACGGCGCGGACGGCCTCGCGCACGCCCTTGCCGCCGTACCGCTCCCCGCCGTCGCGCAGCTCGACGGCCTCGAACTGGCCGGTGGAGGCGCCGCTCGGCACCATGGCGCGCTGCTCGGTCCCGTCGGCGAGCAGCACCTCGACCTCGACGGTCGGGTTGCCGCGGGAGTCAAGGACCTCCCGGGCGAGTACGGCCTCGATCGACGACACGGGCAGCTCCCTTTGGTTACAGCGGATGGTTCGCGGTGGAGACGGTTTGCGGACCCGAGCCTATCGAAGGCCGCACCGGACCATCGAAGGCAGACCGTCGTTACGGAACCGTGCCAGTCCGACGACTTGACGAAGGTATTACCCACCTTGTCTACTGTGTCCATCAAACACACTTGTTTAGTAGGGATTACTGACAATGACTCGCAGGTTCCGAGGGCGCATCGCCGCCACAACCCTGATCGTCCTCGCCGGAGCGGGCACGCTCGGCGCCTGCGGCGACGACTCGGGCTCCGGCGGGTCGGGCGCGGGGGCTCCGCTCAAGCTCGGCTACTTCCCGAACGTCACGCACGCGACCGCCCTGGTCGGTGTCGAGAAGGGCATCTTCACCAAGCACCTGGGCACCGCACCCAAGACCGCGACGTTCAACGCGGGGCCCTCCGCCGTCGAGGCGGTCTTCTCCGGTGCGGTCGACGCCACGTTCGTCGGGCCCAACCCGGCCATCAACGCCTGGTCCAAGTCCAAGGGCAAGGCCATCAAGATCATCTCGGGCGCGGCCTCGGGTGGCGTCGCGCTGGTCGTCAAGCCCGGCATCAAGTCCGTGCAGGACCTCAGGGGCAAGAAGATCGCCACCCCGCAGCTCGGCAACACCCAGGACGTGGCGATCCGGCACTGGCTCAAGAAGAACGGTCTGACCGCCAACAAGGACGGCAGCGGCGACGTCAAGGTCGTCCCGCAGGAGAACTCCACCACCCTGCAGACCTTCGCCCAGGGCACCATCGACGGCGCCTGGGTGCCCGAGCCGTTCGCCTCCCGGCTCGTCCTGGAGAGCAAGGGCGTCAAGCTCCTCGACGAGAAGACCCTCTGGCCGGGCGGCAAGTTCGTCATCACCCACCTGATCGTCCGCCAGGACTACCTGAAGGAGCACCCCGACCAGGTCAAGAAGCTCCTCCAGGGCGTCGTCGAGGCGACCGCCTACCTCAACGACAACCAGGCCGAGGCCAAGACCGCGGTCAACGCCGCCCTCTCCAAGCACAGTGGCAAGCCGCTCAAGGAGGACGTCCTGAACTCGGCGTTCAAGGAGATCCTCTTCACCACCGACCCGGTCGCCCCCTCGCTGGTCCAGGGCGCCCGGCACGCCGAGGAGATCGGTCTGCTGGAGAAGACCGACCTGGCCGGCATCTACGACCTCGGACCCCTCAACGAGATCCTCAAGACAAGCGGAAAGGCACAGGTCAGCGACAAATGACACAGGCCGTCCAGGCCGCCCCGAGCCGGACCGCGGCCGCGGTCCGGCTCGACGGCGTCTCCAAAGCATTCGGATCAGGAACCTCGGCGCTGCTGGCGCTGGACAACGTCTCGCTGGACGTCGCCCCCGGGGAGTTCGTCTGCCTGCTGGGCGCGTCCGGCTGCGGCAAGAGCACCCTGCTCAACCTCGTCGCCGATCTCGACCGGCCGACCGCCGGGACGGTCGACACCGAGGGCGCCAGGGTCGCGCTGATGTTCCAGGAGCCCGCGCTCTTCCCGTGGCTGAACGTCACCGCCAACCTCGAACTGGCGCTCAAGATGCGCGGCGTGCCCCGGCAGGAGCGGCGTGCCCGCGCGGCCGAGCTGCTCGACTCGGTCCACCTGGGCGGGTTCGCCAAGAAGCGCCCGCACCAGCTCTCAGGCGGCATGCGGCAGCGGGTCGCGCTGGCCCGGGCGCTGGCGCTCACCGTGAACGAGACCGACGGCGCCCAGGCGGCCGAGAAGCAGGGCACCGTGCTGCTCATGGACGAGCCGTTCGGCGCGCTCGACGCGATGACCCGCGACCTGCTGCACGACGAGATCGAGCGGATCTGGCGCGAACGCGACCTGACCATCCTGTTCGTGACGCACAACGTGCGCGAGGCCGTGCGGCTCGGAGACCGCGTGGTGCTGCTCAGCAGCCGGCCCGGCCGGGTGATCCGGGAGTTCCCGGTCCCCATGGAACGTCCGAGGCGCATCGACTCCACCGAGGTCGCCGAACTCGCGGCGTCCATCACCGACCGGCTCCGCGAGGAGGTCAGCCGCCATGGCGCTTGAGATCGGCCGCAAGCAGGCCCCCGAGCTGGACCGGCAGATCACCGGTCTGGACGCCCTCGAACTGACCGCGGGCACCCGGCGCAATCCGGTCGGCCGGTTCTGGTCCGCGCTCTGGCCGATGATCACGGCCGTCGTGATCGCCCTGGCCGCCTGGCAGCTGGTGGTGCTGAGCGGCTGGAAGGACCGCTACGTCCTGCCCGGCCCGACGGACATGGCGCCCGACTTCGTCGACCAGCTCACCAGCGGCTCGTTCTGGGAGGCGGTCGCGCTGACCATGCAGCGCGCCGTCACCGGGTTCGCCCTGTCCATCGCGATCGGCGTGGTGGTCGGCGTGGTGGTGTCGCAGTCCCGGATCATGCGCCGCGCGTTCGGGTCGCTGATCACCGGTCTGCAGACGATGCCGTCGATCGCCTGGTTCCCGCTGGCGATCCTGCTGTTCAAGCTCAGCGAGAGCGCGATCCTCTTCGTCGTCGTGCTCGGCGCCGCCCCCTCGATCGCCAACGGGCTGATCGCCGGCGTCGACTACACGCCGCCGATCCTGCTGCGCGCGGGCAAGGTCATGGGACTGCGGGGACTCGACTTCTACCGTCACCTGATCATGCCCGCGTCGCTGCCGTCGTTCGTCGCGGGGCTCAAGCAGGGCTGGGCGTTCGCGTGGCGGAGCCTGATGGCCGGCGAGCTGCTGGTCATCATCGGCGACACCACCTCGCTCGGCGTCCTGCTGTCGCAGGCCCGCGAGCTGAACGACACCCCCGCCATGATCTCGTACATGATCATGATCCTGCTCATCGGCATCCTCATCGACCAGCTCTTCGGCGTGGTCGACCGCGCCATCCGCACCCGCTGGGGCCTCGACTCCACCTGACCCCGCCGCACGAGTGTTCCTTGACCTGTTGAGCGGATGGCATTTGCCCAGCTCAGGGTAGTAGACAGCGCGATGAACGCGCTGTGGCGATGGATCCGGAGAGAGCCCGAGATCCGGGTCCGGGTCACGGTCTCGGCGGTGCTCGTCTCCGGCCTGCTCGCGACCGCGCTCTATGTCGCGGTGATGACGCTGGTCCGCCGGGACGAGGTGGCGGACCAGCAGCGGATCCTCGCCCGGACGGGGCGCCGCGTGGCCGCCCTGGTGCGGCTGGACCGGCTGACCGAGAGCACGATCACGGGCAACGTGGATCTGGTCCAGGTCGTGGACGCCCGGGGCCGCGTGCTCGCCACGACCCCGGGGATGAAGGGCTATCCCCGGGTCGGCTTCCCCGCCCCGAAGGACGATGACCGGCTCGACGGTGTCACCTGCCGGGCGCGCGGGCACGGCTGCTATCTCGTGGTGGCCATCCGGGTCGATGACACGGCCGACTCCCGGTTCGTCTACACGCTGGCCCGCCGGCCCGGGCTCGTGCCGCGGCCCCTGCTCGGCGCGGCCCTGGCGCTCTGCGTACCGCTGATCGCCGGTCTGATCGGCTACGGCACCTGGCGCTCGGCGGGGCGGACGCTGCGCCCGGTGAACGAGATCCGGCGCGAACTGGACGAGATCACCGCGTCCGACCTCGAACGCCGCGTGCCCGTACCGCCCCGCGACGACGAGATCGCCCGCCTCGCCAGGTCCGTCAACGCCACGCTCGACCGGCTCGAAGGGGCCGTCGCCAAACAGCGCGCGTTCGTCTCCGACCTCTCCCACGAGCTGCGCAGCCCCCTCACCGGTCTGCGCACGGAGCTGGAGCTCGCGCTGTCCTACCCCGACGCCGACGCCGACGCCGACGTCGACGTCGACGTCGACGTCGACGAGACCCTCCAGGCCTCCCTGAAGAACACCGAGCGCCTTCAGGCCGTCGTCGACGACCTCCAGGCCCTGGCGCGCCTGGACTCCCAGGAGGGTCTCAAGCGCGAGCCCGTCGACCTGCACGAACTCGCCGACCAGGAGATCCTCCGCCGCCCCCGCCGCGCCGGGGTCACGATCAAGGACGACGAGACCGTCGTCGTCCAGGGCGGCCGCAAGGAGCTCGCCCGGCTGTTCGCCAACCTCATCGACAACGCCGACCGCCACGCGGCGTCCACCCTCACCATCGACCTCCGGAACGTGCCGGGCGGGGTCCAGGTCGAGTTCATCGACGACGGCCTCGGGATCGCACCGGGCGACCGCGAGCGGATCTTCGAACGGTTCACCCGGCTGGCCGACAGCGTCCACCGCGACGCGGGCGGTACCGGGCTCGGCCTCGCCATCGCCCGCGACATCGCGGTCGCCCATGGCGGCACCCTCACCGTCACCGACCGCGAGGACGGCGCCAGGGGCGCGCGTTTCGTCCTCCGCCTCCCCTCGGACTGACCGTCGCCGGCGGGCGGATCAGGCGAGGTCGGCCGCGGTGACGGAGACCTCGGTCCCGGTCGACGCGTCAGCGCCCATCGCCCGCGCCAGCCTGCGGTAACGGGCGGCGTCGTCGCGGCGGGACTGGCGCTCCAGCGAACGGGCGAGCGCCTCGTAGGCCCAGCCGTTGCCCGGGTCGAGCTCGACCAGCCGCCGGAAGGCCTCCTCCGCACGGCTCAGCTGAGCGCTGTGGAAGTAGGCCCGGCCGAGCAACTCGACCAGCGCGCGGTTGGACGGGTCGCCGGCGACGATCGGGGCCAGAATCCGTGCGGCCGAGATGTAGTCCTTCGCGTCGAAGAACATCGTCGCGCGGCGGTACTCCTCGTAGGTGGTCATCCGGCCTCCCCTCGGTCGGTTGGGACGGCCCCTACAACCCGGGCTGGAAGTCCTTTGTTCCTGAGGACTTCAGGGCCGCGTCGATGGCGGTGACGAAGGAGTTCAGGTCGTGGTCGCCCTCGTACATCTCCCCGTTGATGAAGAAGGACGGCGTTCCCATGACGCCGCTGCGTTCCCCGGACTCAAGGTCGGCGTTGACGCGGGCGCGGTGACGGTCGATGTCGGTCCACGGGTCGAAGCCGAGTTCGTCGGCGTAGCGGGTGAGGTCGGCGTCGGTAAGGGCCAGCTGGTTGTCGAAGAGCTTGCCGTGCATCTCCCAGAAGAGCCCGTGGTCGCCGGCGGCCTCGGAGATCAGCGCGGCGGGGACGGCGCGGGGATGGATCTCCCGCAACGGGAAGTGGCGGAAGACGAAGCGCAGCTTGTCGCCGTAACGTTCGCGCAGGCGCGCCAGCGTCTTCTCCGCCTTCCCGCAGTACGGGCATTCGAAGTCGCCGTACTCCACCAGCGTGACAGGGGCGTCCGCGGGCCCGAGGACATGGTCGCCGCCGGTGACGGGAGGAAGCGGCTCGGGCTCCACGTCGCGTTCGTCGGGCGGGCCGGACGGCGCGGGCGGGGCGCAGACGGCGCCGCGGTCCCAGGCGAGACGGAAGACCAGCCAGCCGAGGCCCGCGGCCAGCGACGAGCCCACCAGAATGCCGATCTTGGCCTGGCTCTGCAGCGCCGCGTCGTCGGCGAACGCGAGATCGGCGATGAACAGCGACACGGTGAACCCGATGCCCGCGACGGCGGCGCCCCCGAGGATCTGGCCCCAGACGAGATCGCCCGGCAGGTCCCCCCACCTGAGCCGCAGCGGTATCCACGCCCCGAGCGTCACTCCGGCGAACTTGCCGGCCACGAGCCCGAGGGCGATGCCCAGCGTGATCGGCGAGGTGGCCGCCCGGCGGAGCGTCTCGGCGTCCAGCCGCACCCCCGCGTTCGCGAGGGCGAAGATCGGCACGATGACGTAGCTCGTCCACGGGTGCAGGCGGAACTGGAGCCGCTCGTTCACCGACACCGTCCGCTGCACGCTGCGGGTCGCCTCACGCGCGAGCTCGGGGCTGGGGTCGCGGGAGAGCGCCTGCACGAGCTCGCCCGCGCGCAGCAGTTTCGGCCCGCTCGGCGCGTAGACCAGGACGAGCGCGCCGAGGAGGATCCCGGCGAGTGTGGGGTGCACACCGCTCTTGAGCGTGGCGGCCCACACCCCGATGCCGAGCAGGACGTACGCGGGAGCCCGCCAGATGTTGATCTTCCGCAGCGCGACGATGAGGGCGACGAACACGAGCGCGACCAGCAGCGCGGGCACCCACAGGTTCTCGGTGTAGAAGATCGCGACCACCAGCATCGCGCCGACGTCGTCCACGACCGAGAGCGTGAGCAGGAACGCGCGCAGCGGCTCCGGGCAGCGGGTGCCGATGACCGCCAGCAGGCCCAGCACGAACGCGGTGTCGCTGGCGATCGGGATGCCCCAGGCGTGCGCGCCCGCGCCGCCCGCGTTCAGGGCGAAGTAGATCAGGGCGGGCAGGATCATCCCGCCGAGCGCGGCCATCACCGGGACCGCGATCATCCGCCGGTCGCGCAGCTGCCCGAACTGGACCTCGCGGCTGACCTCCAGCCCGATGACGAAGAAGAACACCGCCATCAGGCCCGTGTTGACCCAGTCCCGCAGGTTCAGCGCGAACGCGTGCGTCCCGAGGTGCAGCGACAGGTCGGTGCGCCAGAACGTGTCGTAGGTGTCGCCCCACGGCGAGTTGGCCCACACCAGCCCGGCCGCGGTGGCGGCCAGCAGCACCAGCGTGCTGCCCGTCTCCGTCGCCAGGAACGGGCGCAGGCCGTCGGAGACGACCCGCGCGGCCATGGACCGCTGGGCCGGCACGTCAGAGGCGGATCACGGTCTTACCGCGGGCGCCGCCGGCACGACCACGGGCGATCGCCGCCGGCGTGTCCTCCAGGGAGACCTCCTCGTGGACCCTGACCCGCAGCTTGCCGGCGTCGATGAGGTCGGCGATCCGCGCCAGCAGCTCCGGGCTCGACTCGTCGCCGAGATTGAGCCCCCGCAGCTGCTGGGCCGCCATCTTGTCCGGGTTCACCGACCAGATGGAGCTGATGTACGTACCGCCGGGGCGGAGCAGTCCCGCGAGGCGGTCGACGCCCGCCTGGTCGCTGACCAGGTCGATGATCTCGTCGATGCCCTCGGAGTGCGTCCGGAGCACCTGCCCGTTGAGGTCGCCCTCGCCGTGGTCGACGGTCTCGGCGGCACCGAGACGGCGCATCTCGTCCGCCATGTCGGCGTGCGCGGTCGCGATGACCTTGGCGCCGCGGTCGGCCGCGAGCTGGACCGCGGACTGGCCGACCCCGCCGGTCGCGCCCACGACCAGCACGGTGTGCCCCTCGTCCACCCCGGCGTTCTCGACCATGGTGAACGCCGCCATCGTCGCGGTGGGCACCGCGGCGGCCTGGCTGTAGATCATGCCGTCGGGCATCGGCGCCACGGCGGCCCCCGGCGTGGCGATGGCGTACTCGGCGAAACTGCCCAGCCCGCGCGGCGGCACGAAGAACCGGCCGTAGACCTGCTCACCCGGCCGGAACGGCGTCTCCCCCTCCCCTGTCTCCTCGACCACCCCGGCCCCGTCCATCCCCATGATCAGCGGGAACGCGTGGTCGACGGAGTCCTTCCAGGCACCGTCACTGATCTTCCAGTCGACCGGGTTGAGCCCGGCGGCGACCATCTTGACCAGCGTCTCACCCGGGCCGGGTTCTGGCACCGGCAGGTTCATGAGCGCCGGGGTGGCGCCGAACTCGGACACGGCGATGGCTCGCATGGCGAATCCCCCGATCAACGTGCTGTCTGCCCCGCCACGTGATCTACCCCATGAAACGCCAGGTCAAAGCCCCGACACGGGGACGGGCTCAGCGGCTCCGGCGCGTCAGTCCGGCAGACCGGGGAACCTCGGCGGTTCCGGGAAAGGCAGGCCGGGGAGCTTCTTCTTGCCCTTGCTGACCCGCAGCGTGATGCTGTCACCGGGCTCGGCCGATCCCGGGCCGGGCTCCATCTCCGCGACCGTGCCCTTCTCGTACCTCTCAGAGGCCACCGGACGGCCGACGCTCACCCGGAACCCGGCGGCCCGGAGCCTGGCGACCGCCGCCCGCAGCTTCATGCCGCGGACGTCGGGGATCTTGACTTTGTCCTCGCCCGACCCCTTGCTGAAGTAGTGCGAGGGCGGCCGGTGGAACGAGGTCGCGTCCCGGCCCGCCAGGGCGCCCGCCATGCTGTCCTGCCAGATGGGCGCCGGGATCGTGGCGCCGAACACCGAGCCGTAGCAGGTGCCGTCCATGCACAGGCTGGTCATCGGGTACCGGTAGCCGCCGCGCGGATCTCCCACCCAGACCGCCGCGGCCAGGTCCGGGGTGTAGCCCGCGAACCAGGCGGCGGAGAAGTTGTCCACCGTGCCGGTCTTGCCGGCGGCGGGCCGGCCGATGCCCATGCCGCGCGCGGTGCCCTTGGTGAGCACGCCGCGCAGCACGTGGTTGACGGCGTCGGCGACGCCCTTGTCCATGACCTGCTTGCAGCCCGCGCCCGGCACCTTGACCGGCTTGCCCGCGGCGTCGGTGATGCGCTTGATCGCGATCGGCGAGCAGTACTCGCCCCGGGCGCCGAACGCCGCGTACGCCGCCGCCAGCCGCAGCGGCGACACCGTGTTGAACCCGAGGGTGAACGAGGCGAACTGCTGCATCGGCTCGCCGCCGGCCTGCCGCATGCCCAGCCGTTCGGCCATCTTGACCGTGTCGCACAGGCCGACCTCACGCTGCAACGCGAGGAAGAACGTGTTGACCGAGTGCTGCGTGCCCGTGGTGAGGCTGAAGGTGCGTCCGCCCTCGCCGTCGGCGCTGTTGCGCAGCGAGGAGGACGGATCGCCGACCCGCTCACCCTTGCAGTTGCGGTAGCCGGTGGGGACGAAGCGGCGCGGCGCCATCAGCCGGGTGCCGAACGGCATGTCCTCTTCGAGCGCGGCGGCCAGCGTGAACGCCTTGAACGTCGATCCGGCCTGCATGCCGATGCTGGAACCATGGCTGGCGTCGGCCGCGAAGTTGATCCATGTCTTGCCGCGCACCTTGTCCGAGCCGAGCTTGCGGTCGACGACCATGCCCTTGATCTCTCCGGTGCCGGGCTGGACGAGCGCCTCGGCGGCGGCCTTGCGCGCGGAGTTCTTGCGCGGGACGTGACTGTCGACGGCGCGCTGGGCGGCCTTCTGCGTCTGCCAGTCCAGCGTGGTGTGGATGGTCAGGCCGCCGCGCTTGAGCAGCCGCTCCCGCGCCTTGGGCGTCGCCCCGAACACGGGATTGGTGAGGATCTCGCGCTGCACGTAGTCGCAGAAGAACGGCGCCTTGCTCGTGACGCAGCCGTTGGGGGTGTCGTGCAGATCGAGATGCAGGTCCTGGGCAGCGGTGAGGTCGGCGGTACGGCGGTCGATCCAGCCGAGCTCGGCCATCCGCTGCAGGACGACGTTGCGGCGTTCCTTGGCGCGGCCCGGATAGCGGGTCGGGTCGTAGGCGTACGGGTAGCGGATCACACCGGCGAGCGTCGCGGCCTCGTTCAGGTTGAGCCGGGACGCGGGCTTGTCGTAGTAGTGCCGGGCGGCGGCCTCGATGCCGTACGCGCCGTCGCCGTAGTAGGCGATGTTGAGGTAGCGCCGGAAGATCTCGTCCTTGGAGAATCTCTTCTCCAGCGCCACCGCGTAGCGCAGCTCGCGGACCTTGCGGGCCGCGCTGATCTCCTTGGCGGCCTGCGCCTGCTCCCGCGACTCGGCCTGGGTGAGCAGCAGGTTCTTCACGTACTGCTGGGTGATGCCCGACCCGCCCTGGGTCACCTCGCCGGAGCCGAGATTGCTGGCGAGCGCGCGAAGCGTCCCCTTGGAGTCGAGCGCGCCGTGCTCGTAGAACCGGCTGTCCTCGATCGCCAGCACCGCCCGCCGGACGACCGGTGCGATCTTGCTCAGCGGGACGTCGATACGGTTCTGGTAGTAGAACGTGGCGATCGTCGAGCCGTCCGCCGCCAGGATCTTGGAACGCAGCGGCACGCCCGAGGTGTCGAGGTCGGCCGGCTCGCTCTGGAACCACGTCGAGGTGTCGCGGGCCCCGACGCCGACCGTGCACAACGTGGGCAGGAGGAGCAGTGCGACCAGGACGCCCGCGAGCAGCGCGAGACCACCGAGGCCTCTGATCGCACGAGCCTTCTGCCCGGCGCCTCCACGACCACCGCGCTCTCCGGTCCCAGCCAGCACGCGCTCAGCGTAAACGGACGTACCTCGCAAGACCACCCCATTGGCGATCTTCCGTACAGGTTCCCGCGTCCTGTCGCGTACCTGGTCCCGCGTCCGGTCCAGCAGATCGCGGGCGACGGACGCCCCGCGCGCGGTCCACCAGCGGCGCGGCGGGCTCCGCCGTCCGCCGCGGGGACCATCACGGTCGTCGCGTGCGCTCCCAGTCCTGGACACGGTCGCGGAATACCCGCGAGACGGCGCGCAATTCCGCCTCAGGGTCACGGCCTTCCGCACGGGCCTCACGGACCAGGCCGAATAGACGCGTACCAAGGTCATCATGCTGGCCGGATCCGGCCTGCCCGGCCGGTTCGGGGCGTTCGGCCAGTTCGGCGGGCGCGCCGGCGCGTTCGGCCCGGCGCTGCAGCTGGGCGGCGAGGGTCAGCGCGGGCTGGCCCATCGGCACGCCGTCGAAGATCGAGGCGGTCTCGCCGCTCCTGGCCGCCCGCTCGGCGGCCTTGATCTGCTCCCAGTTGGCGTTGACCTCGTCGGCGTCCGACACGGTCACGTCGCCGAAGACGTGCGGGTGCCGCCGGACGAGCTTGTCGACGATCGCGGCGGCGACGTCGTCGATGGTGAACGCCGTCTCGTCGGTGCGTTCGGAGGCCACGACCGCGTGGAACGCGACCTGCATCAGCACGTCGCCCAGCTCTTCGCGCAGGGCGCCCAGGTCGCCGTCCTCGACGGTGTCGGCGACCTCGTACGCCTCCTCCAGCAGGTACGGAACGAGGGAGGCGTGGGTCTGCTTGGCGTCCCAGGGGCAGTCGCGGCGCAGGGTCTCCATGACCGACACGAGGTCGAGCAGCCGCGCCCCGGGCAGGTCGTACGAGCCGTGCAGCACCTCGATCTCGACCGGATCGTTGAGGACCGACTGGCCGATCTCGCGCATCAGACGTTCGTCGCCGTCCGGATCGGCCACCCAGACCACACCGCCGCCGGCGCGGGCGGCCGTGACCAGCCCGGCCGGATCGGGGTCGGTGACCGGCTCCGCCGCCACGCCCGCTTCGCGCAGGTAGGGCAGCAGCGGATGGTCGTCGCGGACCAGCACCCGGTCGGCCGAGCGCAGCGTCTCCCACGCCTTCCAGGTCAGGAGGCCGGGCGCGACCCGGTGGGTGGTGGCCAGCAGGGTCAGGCCCATGGTCAGCGCACGCCCGACTCGGTGGCCGACAGACGCGTGGTGATCGGGGTGACGGTCATCCGGTTGGCGTCGAACGAGCCGAAGCGCGGGTTGATCTTGATGTCGAGCTTGCCGGCGGTCTGCCGGAACAGCGCTAGGGCCTGCTGCTGGGCCTGCAGCGTCGCCGGGCTCTGGGCGTTGCCGTCGGCGCCGAGCCGCTGCAGGATCAGGCCCTGGGTGGCGTTCATCCGGGCGACGTCACGGGTGAACTGCTTGGGCATCCCGAGGGCCACCACGATGGACTCGGCCGGGGCCTGCTGGCTCATCAACCCGATCATGCGGTCGACCTGGCTCTCGCTCACCGACACCCCGGCGGCCTTGGCCGCCGCCGCGGCGACCTCGATGTTGAGCATCGTGTCGATCGCGGACCGCGCGCTGCAGTCGGCCGGCTCGCCCGACGTGGGCTGCTGCTGCCGCTGGTTTTCCAGGGCCGTCCGGACCTGGTTGGCGACCTGGTCGGCCTTGAACTGCTTCTCGCAGTCCAGCACCGCCCGGTCGACCTTGGCGGTGGTGATGCGGTCGTCGCCGACCACCGCGGCGGCGCCCATCTTGATCGGCTCATCGCCGCACCCGGCCACGGCCCCGGCCAGGACCGCCCCGGCGAGCACCATCCGCGCTGCCCGAGGGGAGACGGCGCCCCGCGTCCCCCGCCGCGGCTTCGCCACGACCTTCACAGTCTTTCCCAGCACGACAGTCCCATCCGATCCGTGACCACGTCCGTGTCGGTGATCACTTCCGAGTTCGTCAGCTTACAGCCGGGGCCTCAGACCCGAGCGGGCTCCAGGAACAGCGCGTCGACCAGGTCGGTGGCCCACCTGAGCAGCTCCTGGTCGCGCAGCGGACGGCCGCCGAGCGGCGCGGTCTTGGGCGTGGGGACCAGCAGCGTGCTGGTGGCGGGCTTCAGGATGCTCTTGGGATAGAGCCGCTGGAGCCGTACCTGCTTGGAGTCGGGCAGATCGGCCGGGGCGAACTTGACGAAGTTGCCCTGCAGCGTGATCTCGGTGAGCCCCGCCCGGCGCGCCTTGGCCCGGAACCGCGCGACCTCCAGCAGGTTGAGCACGGGCACCGGCAGCGGGCCGAACCGGTCCTTGAGCTCCTCGTGCACGGCGGCGATCTCGTCGTCGGAGGTGATGGCCGCGATCCGCCGGTAGGCGTCGAGGCGCAGCCGTTCGCCCGGTACGTACTCGTGCGGCAGATGCGCGTCCACGGGCAGCTCGACCTTGGTCTCGGGCATCTCCCGGACGCCGCCGCCGCCCTCCTTGAGGTCGCGCACCGCCTCGCCGACCATCCGGACGTAGAGGTCGAAGCCGACGCCCGCGACATGTCCGGACTGCTCCGCGCCGAGGATGTTGCCCGCGCCGCGGATCTCCAGGTCCTTCATCGCCACGTACATGCCGGCGCCGATCTCGGTGTGCTGGGCCAGCGTCGCGAGCCGCTCGTGCGCGGTCTCGGTCAGCGGGATCTCCGGCGGATAAAGGAAGTAGGAGTACGCGCGTTCACGTCCGCGGCCGACCCGGCCGCGCAGCTGGTGCAGCTGCGAGAGGCCGTACATGTCGGCGCGGTCGACGATGAGCGTGTTGGCGTTCGGCACGTCGAGCCCGGACTCCACGATCGTGGTCGCGACCAGGACGTCGAAGTTCTTCTCCCAGAAGTCGACCATGACCTTTTCGAGCTCGTGCTCGTTCATCTGGCCGTGCGCGACCGCGACCCGCGCCTCCGGCACGAGCTGCTGGATCGTGGCGGCGACCCGGTTGATCGACCGCACCCGGTTGTGCACGAAGAAGACCTGGCCCTCGCGCAGCAGCTCGCGGCGGATGGCCGCGGCGATCTGCTTCTCCTCGTACGGGCCGACGAACGTGAGGATCGGGTGCCGTTCCTCCGGCGGGGTGAGGATCGTCGACATCTCGCGGATGCCGGTGAGGCCCATCTCCAGCGTGCGCGGGATCGGCGTGGCGGACATGGCGAGCACGTCCACCTGCGTCCGCAGCCGCTTGAGCTCCTCCTTGTGCTCGACGCCGAAACGCTGCTCCTCGTCGATGACGACGAGGCCGAGGTCCTTGAAGCGGGTCCGCGAGGACAGGATGCGGTGGGTGCCGACCACCACGTCCACGCTGCCCTCGGCGACGCCGCGCAGCGTCTCCTCGATCTCCTTGTCGGTCTGGAACCGGCTGATCGGCTTGACCGTGACCGGGAACGCGCCGAACCGTTCGGAGAACGTCGACAGGTGCTGCTGCACCAGCAGCGTGGTCGGCACCAGCACCGCGACCTGCCTGCCGTCCTGGACCGCCTTGAACGCGGCGCGCACGGCGATCTCGGTCTTGCCGTAGCCGACGTCGCCGCAGATCAGCCGGTCCATCGGGACCGGCTTCTCCATGTCCTCCTTGACCTCCTCGATGGCCGCGAGCTGGTCGGGCGTCTCGACGTACGGGAAGGCGTCCTCCAGCTCGCGCTGCCACGGGGTGTCGGCGCCGAACGCGTGCCCCGGCGAGGCCATCCGCGCGGAGTAGAGGCGGATCAGCTCCCCGGCGATCTGCTTGACGGCCTTGCGCGCCCTGGACTTGGCCTTGGCCCAGTCGGCGCCGCCGAGCCGGTGCAGGCTGGGCGCCTCGCCGCCGACGTAGCGGGTGAGCTCCTCCAGCTGGTCGGTCGGGACGAACAACCGATCGCCCTTGGCGTATTCGAGGATGAGGTATTCGCGCGTCGCGCCCTGGACGGTGCGGCTCACCATCTCCACGTACCGGCCGACGCCGTGCTGCTCGTGCACCACGTAGTCGCCCGCGCGCAGCTGCAGCGGGTCGATGCCGCCGCGTCGCCGCCGTGACGGCATCCGCAGCAGGCCCTTGGTGGAGGACTTCTGCCCGGACAGGTCGGACTCGGTGACCACGGCCAGCTTGACCGACTCCATCGTGAAGCCGTGCTCCAGCAGGCCGGTGGTCACGTTGACCAGCGACGGCTCGGGCGGCCGTGGCAGGTCGGTGAGCTTGGCGCCCATCCCCTCCTCGCCCATCAGCTGGACGAGGCGCTCGGCGGGGCCGTGACCGGGCGTCACGAGGACGACCCGCCAGCCACCGGCGATCCAGCCCTTGAGGTCGCCCACCACGCGGGCGGTGTCGCCCCGGTAGGCCTCGGCGGCGTGCACGCCCAGCTGGAGCGCGTTCTCCTCAGGGTTGAGCGCGGTGATGGACCAGCGCGGCAGCCCCAGCTCGTTGCTGTGCTCGCGTACCTCCTCCAGGGAACGGAACGCGGCGGCGCCGAGGTCGATCGGCGCCTCTCCTCCGGCGGCGGCGTTGACCCAGCTCGCCTCCAGGAACTCCTGGCTCGTGCGGACCAGCTCCGCCGAGCGGGTGCGGATGCGCTCGGGCTCGCAGACCAGCAGGGTGGAGCCCTCCGGGAGCAGGTCGGTGAGCAGCTCCATGCTGTCGGCGAGGACGGGCGAGAACGCCTCCATCCCCTCGACCGTGTCGCCGTCGGCGATCCGGCCGAGGACCTCCTCCAGCGCCGGATGCTCCTGGGCCAGCAGCTTGGCGCGCTCGCGCACCTCGGGCGTCAGCGGCAGCTCGCGGCACGGCGGCGCCCACAGCCCGTCCGGCGCGACCTCCAGCGAACGCTGGTCGGCGGCCTTGAAGTAGCGGATCTCCTCGACCGTGTCGCCCCAGAACTCCACCCGCAGCGGGTGCTCCTCGGTCGGCGGGAAGACGTCGAGGATGCCGCCGCGCACGGCGATCTCACCGCGCTTCTCGACCAGGTCGACCCGGTGGTAGCCGGCGTCCACGAGCCGCCTGACCACGTCCTCCAGCTCGGCGTCGTCGCCGCCGCGCAGGCGTACCGGCTCCAGCTCGCCCAGCCCGGAGACGATCGGCTGCAGCACGGCCCGGATCGGCGTCACGACCACGTCCAGGGGACCGCCCACACCCGACCGGCTCGCCCCGTCCGGCCTGGCGGCCGACCCGTCGTCGGCCGTCGGGTGCGTCAGCCGCCGCAGCACCGCGAGCCGCTGGCCGACGGTGTCCGAGCGCGGCGACAGCTTCTCGTGGGGCAGCGTCTCCCATGCCGGGAAGTGCGCGACCCGTTCGGGGTCGAGCAGGCTCGTCAGCGCCGCCGCGAGGTCTTCGGCCTCCCGGCCGGTCGCGGTGACCGCCAGCACGACTCCGGCGCCGTCACCGGTGCGGCTGAGCGCCGCGCCGAGGATCGGCCAGAAGGAGGGCGGCGCCACGATCTCGTGGTCCTCGCGCGCGTGCTTGAGGGCGCGCTCCAGCCCAGGGTCGGTACACGCCAGATCAACAAGTCCAGAAAGCGTCATCATCGCCCGTTACTCGTCCACACCGCCGGGCCACGTGGGCCCGCGCGGACATCCCCGCCAGGTGCGGGGCAGCCCGAAGATCCGGGAAATCGCATGATCCCCCGGTAGCACATCCCAGCCTACGCGCCCCCACTGACACCCCGCGCGGATGCGCCGGGAGGTAGGCCGACGGATGCGACATATGTGTATAGTATGAGACGAAGTTGTCTCAAACTAGACGAAGTTGAGTCATATGGCCATCACCGAAGAGAAGATCATCGCCGCCGCGACCAGACATCTGAACCAGGAGCCCACCGCCTCGATGGCCCGGCTGGCGGAGGCGATCGGCACGAGCCGCGCGACCCTGCACCGCCACTTCGCCAGCCGCGAGGACCTCCTTCACACGCTGGGCGTACGCTCCCTCGACCGCTGGGAGGCATCCCAGCGGGAGGCCGGACTGGCCGAGGCCGCCGCGTCCGGAGACCCGGCGCGCATCACGGAGGGCCTGCACACGGTGCTGCGCCTCTTCGTCGCGGACGCCGACGAGTACGGGTTCGCGCTCACCGACTACTTCATGGCCGAGATGCCCGACCTGGTGGCCCGCGCCAACGAACTGGCGGAACGCGAGATCGCCTTCTACGCGGCCGCGCAGCGGGCCGGCGTGCTCCGCACGGACCTGTCCGCCCGATGGATCTCCTACACGGTCTACGGCCTGCTCGTCGCCGCGCGCGACAGCCTCCGCCACGGCAGCGTCGCCCGCCGCGACCTCGATCAGCTCGTCCTCGAAACCTTCCTGAACGGCAACGGAGCCGGAGGCACCCCATGACCGTCACGCAGACCACCGCCGGCGCCGCCGCGGTGCCGCCCCCGCATCCGCGCCGCTGGGCGGGGCTGGCGGTCCTGTCGGCGAGCCTGCTGCTCGTCGTCATGGACATGACCGTCCTGAACGTGGCGCTCCCGGAGATCTCGGCGGACCTGCGGCCCGACTCGGTCGGGCTGCTGTGGATGGTCGACGTCTACGCGCTCGTGGTGTCCGGGCTGCTCGTCACCGTCGCCAACCTGGGCGACCGGTGGGGCCGCAAACGCATGCTGCTCACCGGCTTCGCGATCTTCGGGCTGGCGTCCGCCGGGGTCCTGCTCGTGGACAGCACCGGCCAGGTCATCGCGCTCCGGGCGCTGCTCGGCGTCGGCGGCGCGATGATCATGCCGTCCACGCTGTCGATGATCCGCAACCTGTTCACCGATCCACGCGAACGGGCCACCGCCCTCGGCGTCTGGGCCACCATGGCCGCGCTCGGCGGGGCGCTCGGGCCGATCCTGGGCGGCGCCCTGCTCGAACGCTTCTCCTGGCACTCGGCCTTCCTGGTGAACGTGCCGGTCATGATCGTCGCGATCATCGCCGGGCTCGTCCTGCTGCCCGAGTCGCGCAACCCGAAGCCGGGCCGCTGGGACGCGCTCGGCACCGCGCTGTCCGTCGTCGGCATGGTCACGCTGGTGTACGCCATCAAGCATTTCGGCAAGGACGGCTTCGACGACACCGGCGCCCTGGTGGCGGCGGCGGTCGCGGTCGTGACGCTCGGCTGGTTCGTGCGCCGCTGCCTGCGCCGGCGCGACCCGATCCTGGAGATCCGGCTGTTCCGGCGGCCGGCGTTCAGCGCGGGCGTGCTGGCCGCGCTCACCGTCAGCATCGCGATGGCGGCGACCATGCTGCTCATGGCGCAGTGGATGCAGCTCGTCCAGGGCTACTCGCCGCTGGAGACCGGGCTGCGGCTGCTGCCCGAGGCGGTCGGCGCGGCGATCGCGTCGCCGCTGGCGCCCGCGCTCGCGGCACGGATCGGGGCACGGCTCGTGCTGGCGGGCGGGCTCGCGGTCACCGGCGTGGGCTATCTGGTGATCTTCTTCTGGCCGGAGCCGCTGACCTATCTCGCGGTCGC
Organism: Actinomadura fulvescens; assembly: GCF_039533225.1. Taxonomy (NCBI): domain Bacteria; kingdom Bacillati; phylum Actinomycetota; class Actinomycetes; order Streptosporangiales; family Thermomonosporaceae; genus Actinomadura; species Actinomadura fulvescens. Next base: position 574,220 of record NZ_BAAATD010000005.1, read on the forward strand.
CGTCTCGCTCGGCCTGGTCGGCGTGGGCCTCGGCTCGCTCGCCATCGCGTCCGCGGTGATCATGGCGGGCGCGCCGCCGGAGAAGTCGGGCAGCGCGGCGGCCATCGAGGAGACCAGCTACGAGCTCGGCGGCGCCCTCGGCGTCGCGGTGCTGGGCAGCGTGGCCGCCGCCGTCTACCGCAGCGACCTGTCCACGGAGGAGCTCGCGGCCGAAGGCGTGTCCGGGCCGCCCGCCCACGCCGTCCGCGAGTCGCTCGGCGGCGCCATGGACGTCGCGCGGGAGGCGGGGGCCGCCGGCGCGGAACTGGCGGCGCGGGCACAGACAGCCTTCACCGAGTCGCTGCAGTGGGCCGGGCTCGCGGGCGGCGCCCTGCTGATAGCCACGGCCACCGCCGTCTGGCTCATGACCCCGCGTGACCTGGACGTCTCCTCCGGCCACGACTAGGCAGGGCGCAGACCTGGCGGAGACGTGGCGTTCCAGCGCGGCCCGTCGACACGTGCCATGCCAAGTACGGGCAAATGGCGGACAGTCCGCTGTCAAGCGATTACGCTCGGTATCTGTGACCGAACTGCGTAGGCCGCCGGTCAACGACGGCGATCTGTTCTCCGAACGCGCCCGCCAGTACGCGCACGACAAGCCGCTGCGCCGCATCCACATCCTGGAGGCGGGCTGTGGGTGGGGCCGCGGCCTTGACCTCGGTGACCACGAACGCCAGGTCACCGGGGTCGACGTGGACGCGCCCGCCCTGCGCGCCCACACCCACCGGCGCACCGACCTGGACGCGTGGCATCTGGGCGATCTGCGGACGGTGCCGATGCCGCCCCGCGCCTACGACATCGTGCACGCGACCTACCTCATCGAGCGGGTGCCCAACGCCGAGCTCGTCCTCGACCGGTTCGTGGCCGCGCTCAAGCCGGGCGGGCTGCTCCTGGTCCGCATCCGCGACCGCAACACCGCCTACGGCTTCCTGGAGCGCACGCTGCCCCAGTGGCTGAGCGGCCCGCTCTGGAAGCGCCTCACCGACGGCGGACGGCACTGGCAGGCCGAGCAAGCCGGGGACGAGGCCGCCGGGAAGAAGCCGGGCCCGCTCACCGTCGTCCCGCCGCGCGGAGTCTACGAGCGGGTGGCGTCGCGGCAGGGCATGCAGTGGTACTGCGTGATGCGGGGCCTGGTGATCGCCGAGGAGTACGCGTCGCGCGACTCGATGAACGCCCTCGCGGCCGGAACCGGCCTCGCCGGGCGCGTCTGCCGGCTGGTGGCGGCGCTCAGCCGGGGCCGTCTCACCGCCAAGCACAGCGAGACGACGCTGGTCATCCGCAAGCCGGAGAACCGGTTCGCCCGGGTCATCTGAACCACACCGGCACCGGCCGCGGCCCGCCGAGGTGCACGCACCGGTCACGCGGCAGTATTTTTTGGCGGTCTGGGGCATCCCCCAGAAGACACACACCTGGACCAGCCCGGTCTCGTCACCGGGCAGGATCGGAGACCGCGGTGACCGCCGAAGCCGGCCTTCCCGACACGCTGCGCGACCTGCCCGCCTGGAGCCCCGGGCCGGGCGAGCTGGCCGACCTGGAGCTCCTGCTGGCCGGGATCTACCGGCCGCTCACCGGGTTCCTCGGCTCGTTCGACACGGCCATGGTGATCGCGGGCGGCCGGCTGGCCGACGGTACGCCCTGGCCCGTCCCGGTCACGCTCTCGGTGCCCAAGGAGCTGACGGCGCACGAGCGCGTCGTCCTGCAGGACCCGGAGGGCGTGCCGCTGGCCGTGCTGCGGGTGACCGAGGCCTGGCAGGACCCCACGACCCAGGCCTGGAAGCTGGCCGGCCCGCTGGAGGCGTTGCGCGCTCCCGCGCACGGACCGTTCCACTCCATGCGCCGCCGCCCCGACGAGATCGTGAAGGCGGACGGGCCGCTGCTGGCCGTGGCCACCCGCGACCCGCTGCACCGCAAGCAGCTCGGCCAGCTCAGGCAGGTCGCCGAGCAGCTGAACGCGCGGGTGCTGCTGCTTCCGCTGCTGGGTGGCGAGCACGACGAGGCCCTCGTCCGGGCGCTGCTAGCCGTGCGCAAGGAACTGCCCGAGGGGACGCAGATCGTGCCCGTGCCCCTGGCGCGGCACGACCTCGACGGCGACCGTGACACCCTTCTGCGCTCGCACGTGGCCGCCGCGTACGGGGCCACCCACCTGCTCGCCGACGCCGAGGTCGAGGGCACGGCCGTTCCGGTGGTGACGCCGGAGCCCTGGGCGTACGACGCCGATGTCGAGGTGTGGCGGCCGGTGGCGCGCATCGAGCCCGACCACGTCCAGGCCGAGCTGACCCAGGAGCGGTTGAACGAGCTGCTCGACCAGGGCGAGCCCATCCCCGACTGGTTCACGCCGCCCGCGGTGGCCGCCGAGCTGGCCGTCGCCCGGCCGCCCAAGCACGAGCGCGGGCTCACCGTGTTCTTCACCGGGCTGTCCGGCTCGGGCAAGTCGACGGTGGCCCGCGGCCTGGCCGACGCTCTGGTCGAACGCGGCGGCCGTACGGTGAGCCTCCTGGACGGCGACGTCGTCCGGCGCCTGCTGTCGGCCGGGCTCACGTTCTCCAAGACCGACCGCGACCTCAACATCCGCCGCATCGGCTACGTGGCCGCCGAGGTCACCCGCCACGGCGGCGTCGCGATCTGCGCGCCCATCGCGCCGTACGCGGCGACCCGTGCGGAGGTCCGCCGCATGGTCTCGGCCGTCGGGGACTTCGTCCTCGTCCACGTCTCCACCCCCCTGGAGGAGTGCGAGCGCCGCGACCGCAAGGGCCTGTACGCCAAGGCGCGCGCCGGGCTGATCCCCGAGTTCACCGGCATCTCCGACCCGTACGAGGCGCCGTCCGACGCCGACCTGTCCCTGGACACCTCCCGGCTCAGCCCCGGCGAGGCCGTGGAGCGCGTCCTGGACCTGCTGGTCGGCGGCGGATGGGTCCGCGGCGAGTGACTTAGGTCACCTACCGGAGTCTCCGTCAGGGGTGGGGTTCAAGCCTGCGCCGGGTAACCCGTACTCTGGTGGTCAATTTTTCCTATATGCCTGGTAGGTCATGCCAATGGACTTCGATTGGACGATGGCGTTCGGCTCCTTCCTCGTGGCCATCGTCGTCGGGCTCACCGGCATGGGCGGCGGTGCGCTGATGACGCCGATGCTCGTGACGTTCTTCGGCGTCAGCCCCCTCGCGGCGGTCTCCAGCGACCTGGTGGCCGCCGCCGTGATGAAGCCGGTCGGCAGCGCGGTGCACTACCGCCAGGGCACGATCAACATGCGGCTGGTCGGCTGGCTGTGCGTGGGCTCGGTGCCCGCCGCGTTCTCCGGTGTGCTGATCGCGCATGCCCTCGGCGACGGCGCCGAGGTGCAGGACTTCATCCAGAAGGCGTTGGGCGTCGCGCTGCTCATCGCGGCGGCCGGGCTCGTCGTCCGCGGCTACCAGGCGCTCGTCGACCGGGCCGCGCGGCGTACCGGCGCCGCCCGCCGCACCGCCGCGCCCGGCGAGCCCGCCGCCCGCGAGACGCCGGACGTCACCATCCGGCGGGTCCCGACGGTGGTCGTCGGCGTGATCGGCGGCCTGGTCGTCGGCATCACCTCGGTGGGCTCCGGCTCCCTCATCATCGTCGCGCTGCTGGCGCTCTATCCCACGCTCAAGGCCAATCAGCTCGTCGGCACCGACCTGCTGCAGGCCGTGCCGCTGGTCTTCGCCGCCGCGGTGGGCCACCTGCTGTTCGGCGACTTCCGCATGGAGGTCACCGCGGCCCTGCTGGTCGGCTCGATCCCGGGCGTCTACCTCGGCTCCAAGATCTCCTCCCGCGCGCCGGGCGGGCTGATCCGGCGGGCGCTGGGCTTCGTGCTCGTCGCGTCCGCGCTGAAGATGTTCGGCCTCGGGGCGGTCCCGCTCGCCTGGACTCTCATCGGCCTCGTCCTCGGCGCCGCGACCGCGTGGATGCTGCTGCGGCGCCACCACGGCCTGCCCGCGCTCCCGTTCGGCGAGCCGGCACCCGGCTCCGACGCCGACGACCAGCACGAGCCTGCCTCCCAACGTTCGTGAGGGACGCCGCCTGGCCTCACGGCTCGTACAACTTGGGCGCGCCCGCGTTGTCCGCGCCGAGTTCGTCGCTCGGATTGACCAGCGCGCAGCGGTCGATGGAGAGGCACCCGCAGCCGATGCAGTCGGTGAGCCGGTCGCGCAGGAACTCCAGCCGCTGGATCTTGGTGTTGAGGTCCTTGTTGTAGCACTCGGAGGCGCGCGCCCAGTCCTCACGGGTGGGGGTGCGCCCCTCCGGCAGCAGCGCGAGATAGAAACTGATCTCGCCGAGCGACGTGCCGAGCTGCTGGGACGCGCGGATGAAGGCGACCCGGCGCAGCGTGTCACGCGAATAGCGCCGCTGATTGCCGGTGGTCCGGCGGCTCGTGATAAGGCCCTTGCGTTCATAGAACCGCAGGGTGGAGGTGGCCACTCCGCTACGCCGGGACAACTCCCCGACCGTCAGTTCTTTGGCCTTCAATGAGGCGGTCTCCATTCAATTATGGTAACCGCCACGGCCCGCCTGTGAAATGCGGAAGAGACGCGAGTTCTTCGCGTCCCTTCTGCTCGTTCTCGTGGAGGGTCAGGCCGGGTAGGGCACCTTCTCCTTGGCGTCGGCGAGCACCTGGGCCCACCAGTGGAGCTGGCCGAGCAGCTTCTTGGCCGCGGCGTTGCAGGGCTCGGGCTCCTTGGGCCAGTTGCCCGAGTGGTCCCAGTGCCCCCAGGCGTCGGTGAAGCTGACGGTCTCGCGCACCGTCACGGTGTGCAGCTCGGCGAAAACCCCGCGCAGGTGCTCGGTGGCGCGCAGGCCGCCTGAGACGCCGCCGTACGAGACGAAGCCGACCGGCTTGGCGGCCCACTCGGTGAGATGCCAGTCGATCATGTTCTTGAGTGCGGCGGGGAAGCTGTGGTTGTACTCCGGTGTGACGACGACGTAGGCGTCCGCCCTGGTCACCCGTTCGGTCAGCGGCTCCTTGATCGCCTTCACCTCGGGTGGCGGCTCGGCGCCGTAGGCGGGCATCGCCAGCGGCAGGTCGATGTCGGCCAGGTCGAGCAGGTCGATCTCGAACTCACCGAATTTCTCGGCCTCCCCCGCGAACCAATGGCCGACCGTGGGAGCCAGGCGCCCACCCCGCACGCTGCCGACAATGACGAGAAGACGCAGTTTCTTTTCGGGCATGGCAGTCCTTCCAGATAATCCTGCTGGCGCGTCTGTTCTTCGAGGCTAAAAGCTGAACCACGGTTTAGGTCAAGGCGTGAATTCATCGTTCAGCCGTAACGGCGGCAGCAGGAACAGACCCCACCGTGCAACTTCAACCAAGGTTGAAGTCAAGGAACCGGCAGGGAGGGAGGACCGGGCGAGACGCCCTAGGAGCGGATGACGGTGGCGTTGACCAGAGCGCCGCTCTTGGCACAGTCGATGGAACGGCCGGTGACGTCGCCCTTGGCGTGGGGACGGCAGACCCAGCCACCCCGGGTCTTGACCGCCCGGCCGTCGTAGCCGTAGCCGGCCGCCGCGCGGGCGCGGACGTAGCCGAAGTAGTTGGCGAACGCCGCACGGGCCTCGCTGCACTTGACCGCGCCGCGGGCGACCTTGAGGGCGTACTCGGCGGACGCGTCGTTGATGGCGGTGCCGCAGACGGCGCCCGTGCGCCCCACGGCGGGCGGGTTCAGGTACGGGGCCTGCCGGGAGCCCGGGGCCGTGGTCTTGGCCTTGGGACGGGGTGTGGAGGCGGTCCCCGGCTCGGCGTTCGCGCCGGAGGACGATGCCTGCCCAGTGGGTGCGGCCGGGCTCTGGGCCGCGGGCGGAGAGTCCTTGTCTCCCCCTCCGCACGCCGCGAGCGTCGCGAGCGCCAGCACCGTCAGGACGCTTGCGGTACCCGGCCGGAACGCCAGCCGAAGAGCACGGCCACCGTGGGCGGAGTGACGAGCAGCCACCGAGCCGAATGCTCTCACTCAGCGTCATGGCTTCGCTGCCCACCACCATGACCGGCGCCGGCAGCATCATGGTGAGCGCCGGAAATACCGCCATTTGTAAGTACTGGACGTCGTTCGTCGTCGGATCATCGATGAGAGTGCCCCGAGCCTCCCGTCTCACGTGCGGAGAACCTCTGCACCCGGTGGGATAACGCCGTCCACCGTCGGTCCAAGACGAGCCGATGTCCCATTGACCGCATCCCACGACTCCCGTCCGCCGCTGGGCGTTGCCAGGACGCCACCGCATCGGCTGCCCCGGCAGAATGCCCGGGGACAGGCTCGACGGCGTGATGTCAACGAAGAGATCGGATCTTTGAGCTCTGCGCTACCGAATTCGTCGCTGCTCCCCGGACGGCGGCAGCCCGGCCTTGCGGAGGAGTGGGAGGCCGCCCCGGCCCGCCCCGGCCGGGTCGAGGCACTTCTCGATGACATCCGCCCGCTCGACAGCCAGGTTGGAAGTCAGCCAGGACCGAATAGCCTCACATCCGTGCCGCCAGGGGTCACCGAGCCCCGCTGGACTTGGTACGCCATCGAATTCAAGACCCCAATCCGCAGCCGTCCGCCGCTCACCCCGCCAGCTCGGACGGGCGGCACGTGTCTTTCCTTGGCGGTCAGGGCGGGACCCTCAGCCAGCACGCACAGAATCGGGTCTCTCCTGCCGACCTGCGCCGAGACGGTGATCGTGCCGGCTCGCGGCGAGTGGTACGGATTCGGAGGTCGCAGGCGCTCCGCCACCTCCGACCACGGCCCCGTCCGCTCCATCACCACCTTGCATGTGTCGGTCTGCATCCATGGCCCGACCTCGATCGTCTTGACCAGCTCGAGGCGCTCGCGTACGTCAGCGCGGACCGTAGCCTGCCTGGCCTTCGACTCAGGGCGGCGACTGCTGGTCCAGGCCGGCGAAAAGAACTCCGCTTTGGAGTCCTACAAAATCAACCTCGCCCTGTATCCACGGAATCCCGCAGACGTCGCTCGCAATTCCCCGGCCTGGTTCTGCAACGGGGGTTGAATGACGGTACGTCTTGGGTCGTGTGGTTGAACTAGGCAGGTTGACGGCCGTGGCGCAGCCGATGGGTCAGGACCGTCAGGATGTAGGAGCAGAGCTCAATGGTATAGCGGCGCCATAGGCGGCGTGGCTCACGGGCGAGCCGGTAGAGAAACCCGACACGAAGCTTGAGGACCCAGGGCGGATAGTAGTCGCGGCGCTCGGCGAGGTGCTCGAGGTAGGCGCCGCATGTGATGATCACCGGGACGTCAAGGCGGTCGCGGTGATCGGCGACGAATCGTTGCTGGAGCGGCGTGCCCAGGCCGACATGCAGAATGGCGGGCTTGGCCTCGTTGATCTGCGCGACCAGACGTTCGGCGTCGGCCGGCGGGATCTCTCCGGTGGCGTCCGCACAGTGACCGTGCTCGGTGCCGACGACGTCGAGGCCCGGAAACCACTCCCGGAGGTTCGCCGCGGCAGCCTCGGCGATGCCGGGGGCATTCCCGAAGAGGTAGACGCCCCACCCCTCGTCGGCCGGTAGGCCGAAGAGGTCATCGGTGAGGTCGTCGTTGGCCATGCGGCCGGGAACGGGCCGACCGAAGATCTTGCTGGCCAGGACCACGCCCCAGCCGTCGGCGAGATTGAGGTCGAAGCCATTCATCAGGTCGCGCAGGGCGGCGTCCTTGGACGCCTTCCGCACATAGTCGGGGTTGGCGAAGGTGACCGTGAGCTTGCGCCGTTCGGTGACCGCAGCCGTGATGAAGCGACGTAGTGTCGAGGCGTCCACGCGACTCACCCGCACGCCCAGCACGTCGACCGTTTCGTGGTCCCACATCTCGCCACCCTCCGATAGAGCCTGGTCAGAGTACCGAAGAGAGGCGTACATCGCACGGAGAGTTGCCATCACGGTTCATGCCGGTACGACCATGGTCGGCCTACCTGATGTGGATTAGACCAGATAGTCCGAACCTGGCTAGGGTTGCCGCCGTGACGACCAGGACTCGGGACAACCTTCTTTCGGCGGGCTATTACGCTCTGCTGGTGCTGCTGGTCGGCGCCGTGCTGTTCCAGGTCCTGAGCGATATCCTGCCGGTCGGCGCCAAACAGGTCTCACACAACACCGAGGCTTATACGACGGCGGCGATTCTCGCGTTCTGGGTGCAATTCGTCCGTCCTCGGTTGCACGGTTCACGATGGGAATGGCCGGTCACCGGCGGCGCGGCACTGTGCGCTTTCGGGGTAGCACTGCTCTTCTACCTGGCCGGGGAGTGGCCCACCCGGGTCACCACCCTGAACGAAGCGTTCTTCGCTCTCGCGGCCCTCATGCCCTACGTCCAGCCGCGGCGGCGCCGGGCGGACCTCGCGCTGGCCATTTCAGGGCTCACGCTCGCGATCATCGTCTTCGGCGGCTGGACCGCCATCGTCACCGATATGGCCGAAGCGCTGGCCGTCCTCCTGCTCGCTCCGGTCGCGCTGGACGTCTTCGACCGGCGTCGGCTCGACCCCGCGGCGCCGGCCCGTCGGGCGCGCCGAATCGGCTGGTTCGTGTTCCTGGTCGTCGCTCCGATCGTGCTGCACGTCCTCGCCTACCGGGTCGGGTTGAGCGGAGTCGCGGGCGACGTGGTCAGATACGGCGTCCGCTTCTACGAGGCGTTCATCTTCCTTCTGATCTTCCAAGGGTTCTTCGCGATCGTCGCGCAGCGCGCAGGGCGGGAATCGGCAGAACCACCGGTTGAGGGCTGGTCACCACAGGCCACACCAGCCTCGTAAGGCAGGATTCGGAGCAGAACTTCCCTTGTAGCCGATGTGCACTCTTCAAGACCAATGGACGTCCAGTGTGGTACACATTTCCAGTTATCACAGCGCGAATCGGAGCAAACCCATGCGTCGACGCCTTGGCCTGACCGCTACAACGGCCGCGTTCATGCTGGCCGGGGTCTCAGGAAGCCCCGCCGCAACCGCCGACATCCAGCAGTCGGCGGTCGTGTCCGCGAATCCGATCAACACGACGCCTCACGTGCTGGACGGCACGGTACGGGCGATCGCCGTCGTGGGCACGAAGGTCGTCGTCGGCGGTAGCTTCACCAAGGTCCGCGAGGCCGGTTCGGGCAAACCCGAGATCGCCCGCAAGAACCTCTTCGCCTTCGACGTGTCGACGGGCAAAGTCGACACGGCCTTCAAGCCGGCGGTCAACAGCACCGTGTACGCGCTCCAGGCAGGCGACGGCGGCACCGTCTACGCTGGCGGCGGCTTCTGGATCGTCAATGGCGCGCAGACCGGCGGGCTGGTCCGGCTGGGTGTGCCCAACGGCCAGCTGGTCACGGCGTTCAAGCCGAACGTGGGCGGCGGTGTCGTCTACGACTTCAAGCGCCACGGCGGCAAGATCTTTCTGGGTGGCATGTTCACAAAGGTGCGCGGTGTCGCGCGTAACACTCTCGCCAGTGTCAACGCCACCACCGGTGCGCTGGATTCTGGCTTCACCCTCGCGCCGAGCGACCCGAGGGCCGGCGCGCTGAAGGTCTACAAGCTGGCAATCAACCCGCAGGGCACACGACTGCTCATCAACGGCACGTTCACCAGGGTGAGCGGTCAGCGCCGGGTGCAGATCGCAATGATCGACACGCAGGCGTCCCCGGCCCGGCTGAGCAGCTGGGCCACTGAGCAGTACGCCGACCTCTGCAACATCAATTCCTTCCACACCTACATGCGCGGCATGGACTTCTCCCCCGACGGTTCCTACTTCGTGGTGGTCACCACCGGCGGCGGCTACGGTACGTCAGCCCTCTGCGACTCGGCCGCCCGCTGGGAGACCGGGCGCACCGGCAGCGGCCAGCGGCCGACTTGGGTCAACTGGACCGGTGGCGACACGCTGCTGTCGACGGCGGTCACCGGTGCGGCGGTCTACGTCGGCGGCCACCAGCGCTGGCAGGACAACCCGTACGGCAGGGACTTCGCCGGTCCCGGCGCGGTCTCCCGTCCCGGCATCGCCGCGCTGAACCCCGCCACCGGCAAGGCGCTGTCATGGAATCCGACGCGCACCCGAGGCCACGGTGTCGAAACGCTCGTGGCCACGCCCAAGGGTCTGTTCGTGGGCAGTGACACCGATCAGCTCGGCAAGGAGTACCACGGCCGCATCGGCTTCTTCCCGCTGCCCTAGGGTCCAGCGGGAAGACACATGCCGAATCCGGCTGACCGCCTGCCGGGGCGAGGGACGAAAACTATAGTCATCGCTCATGATCTCGCCGCGGCCTGACGGGCCCCGCCGAGGCGGCGGTGTCCCCTCCCCCGGACCGACCTCGGCACGGTGCTCCAAGGCCGGACTCCCGCACCTGGCCAAGTCCGCCCTCGCGGTGGTCACCGGAGCTTCGTGCGCTTTCGCGGCGGCACTTGTCGCGCTGAACCTTGCGGACGGCTCCGGTCCGGCCACGCGTGCGGCGGCGCCCTGGTACCAGCAGATTCACAAGGCTCCGATTGCTGCCGCGGGCGCCGCCGAGAAGGCCCGGAACGGTGACGGCGCCAGGCTCTCGAGCCAGGAACGCGCGACCACCCGCCCGAAGGCACGCTGCACTGTAAACAGAGTGCTGGCGCCGTCCTGTGGTGCCTGGTGGGGTGTGGCGGTCAACGACTATCCGCAGCCCAAGGCCCTACGGGCCTTCGAACGGAAGATCGACCGGTCGGTCGCGATATACCACCGCTACTACCGGGGCAAGAAGGTCTTCCCCTCGCGCACCGACATCGCCCTGGCCCGCGAGCCGGGGCGGCGGCGTCTCCTCATGCTGAACTGGAAGCCGGACGCAGGCGAGTCATGGGCGAGGGTCGCCTCGGGGTCGATGGACGGCCACATCGACGAACTGTCGGCCCACATCAAGCAGAAGTTCCCCGAGCGGTTCTGGCTGGCCATCCACCACGAGCCCGAGGAAGAGGTGCGGGAGCAGGCCGGCTCCGGCTACAGGGCCGCGGACTACCGGGCCATGTTCCGCCACGTGGTGAAGCGGTTCCGCCGGAACGGCGTGGACAACGTCGTCTTCTCGATGATCTACATGGGTTACTCCGGATACGTCGTCAAGCCGTGGTTCAAGACCCTCTATCCCGGCAACGACGTGGTCGACTGGATCGGCTTCGACGCGTATGCCGATCCGTCGGTGAAGACCTTCGCCCATCTCGTCGACCGCGCCGCCCCGCGCGAACACAAGCTGGGCATTGCGGGTTTCTACCGCTGGGCACGCAAGAACCTCTCCAACCGCAAGCCGTTAATGCTCAGCGAGTGGGGTGGCACCGAGATGAGCGGCGATCCCCGCGACAAGGCCGAGCTGTTCCGCAGCATCGCCCGCCAGATCAAGAGCTACCCAGCGCTGAAGGCCCTGATCTACTGGGACGCCCAGAACGGCCACAAGTTCGGCAACACGCGGGTGGACGCCAGTGACCAGTCTCTCCGGGCCTATCGAAAGCTCGGCCACATGCCCTATTTCAACCCTCCGGTACCGAGGCGCTGATCTCAGATTCCGACACGAGACGGCCCGCTCTCCCTCGCCATGCTCTGGCAGGTACCAGGATCAGAACGAACGGATCCACACGGCCGATCGGCCACGCGAGGGTGCGCACGGAAGGTCGCCGATAACAACGTGCTGCGCGGGCCACAGCGGCAGGCTCAGCAGGGACTGTCCCCCTCTGCGGCCTGCATGGTGCTGATCAGCGAACGGCCCGCCGAAGCCGCCGAACTCGATTCTTGACCACGCAAAACGCTCGGCTGGGAAAGCCCAGCCGAGCGTCTCGCCAGGCTGCCCGCCGCAACCAGTTGATCAACTGGTGTTGCGACGACCATTCGACCCCGCCCGGGGAGGGCGGAGCCGTCTCGTCGTGACCTGAACGCTAACCCTTGGGGGCGAGCACGATGGTCCACATCAGGGCCCGGCTGGCGGCGTCGGTGGTCGCCTTCAGGCCACCGTACGCACCTGCCGGGACCGCGCCGTTGCTGTCGGCCACCAGCGAGGTGACCCGGCCGCTGCCGGTGCCGATCGAGGTGGCCCGTGCCGTCACGTCCGCCGGGGCCGTCCAGGAATTCGTGGTGGACGACTTGTCACCCCAGTACGAAACAACCCACGAGCCCGCGACCGCCACCGCGTTCGGGGTGGTGTGCTCGGTGGCCGCGGCCGGGTCGCCGGCTTCTGCCGCCGTCGCCACCGGGGCCGATGCGCTGGTGCCCGAGTACGCCGCGAGCCGCAGGTCGGCCTTGGCATAATCGCTGATCCCGACCGTCACCGCGGCGCCTGCGTCACCCGCCTCGGCGACCCGCTGCCAGACCACCGAACGGGCGATGCCACTCTGCGTGCCTACCTGCGTCCAGCCGGGCGGTGGAGTGATCGTGAATGCGGTGTTGTTCACGTTGAGGATCAGTACCAGGCCATCGCCCGCCTGGACGTTCGCCGGGACGGTAACGCTCGCCTGCTTGGTGTTGGCGTTGAAGCCCGCGGTCCCGCGGAACGCCACCTGCGCGCGGTCGGGAGCCACGACCACCGTCTGTGTGACGGTGTCCTGGTCGCCGCGGTTGTCGGTCACGGTCAGCTTGACCTGGTAGGTGCCTGCCTCCTGGTAGGTGTGCTCGGCGGTCTCGCCGGTCGCGGCCTGGCCGTCGCCGAAGTCCCAGCGGTACGACGCGATCGAGCCGTCGGGATCGGCGGAGGCCGCACCGTTGAACGTGCAGCGCAGCGCCGCGCAGTTCTGCGTGAACGAGGCATTCGGCGCCTGGTTGGGAGTGCCGGCGTAGAGGAACAGCACCCGGCCGCGCCAGTCGCCGTTGTCCACGGTCACCGGCGTGCCGGACGGGACGCCGTCCACAAAGGCGATCTTGTTGAGGCGGCCGTTGGTGGTGTTGACGAAGTACAGCTCTTCGTTGTGCGCGAACATGCCGCCCACGCTCGACCAGCTGCTGCCCGCAAGACTGGTGCTGGCGGTCCATTCCTGCCCGCCGACCACTCCGTTCTCCGGCGTGAAGTAGCGGTAGTACAGCGAGGAGGTGCCACGCGTGTAGTAGATCCGGCCTCCGGCGAAGAACATGCCTCTGATCGACTTCACCTGGTCGTGCCAGGTGCTCATATTGGTCAGCAGGTCACCGGTCTTGATCTCAGTGGGGGCGCCGAACGACTGGCCGTCGAACGTCCGGGAGTAGAACCTCCCGTCGCCGGCACCGTGGTAGAGCCGACCACTGATCATGAACGCGCCGCGCTGCGTGCGCCAGTCGACGCCGCCGGTCGCGTCCTCGGTGACCGTTCCCGCCGTGGTGCCGTCGAACGAGCGGTGCCGCAGGAAGTTGGGATCGAAGAGACCGGTGCCGCCGCCGTAGTAGACGTCGCCGGGCAGCTTGCCGACGGACTTCTTCGGCACCACGGTGCCGCCTGCCAGTGGGAACATCGCCAGCTTCATGTGGGTCTCGCCGCCCGCGATGTCGGTGTCGCTGCCCATCCAGAGCCCCTGCGAGGTGGCGAGCAGATCGAAGACGCCGACCCCGCGCGTGCGTCCGGGGTTCCAGCTGAAGGGCAGCCCGTTCTCGGGGTCGAGGGCCGCGATGCCCTCCCGCGACACCGCGCCCTGGCCGGGCGTGTCGACGCCGAACGGGTTGTTGGACCAGCGGAAGTGGCCGCCGACGTACACCGCGGTGTCGGTGATCTCCACGGCGTAGGAGGTGTCGCCGCCGGTCTGTGTGACCCAGGTGGGCTGGACGCCGCTGCCGGTGGCGGCGGTCTCCCAGCGCGCCTGCGTGTCGCACAGCTTGGCGATGCCGCCCGCGGCGCCGGTCGTGGTGACCACGAAGTACCGGCCGTCCGGCGAGAAGTCGACGTCGCGCATATAGCTGTCGAAGGAGGAGGAACAGGTGTCGCCGTACCGGGCGGTGTGCCAGTCGGCAAGCCGCGCCTTGGCGCCGCTGATGTCGATCATCGCGATTTGCGGCCGGGACTGTCCTGCCACCGAGGTGAAGTTGCCGACCGCGACGAGGCGGCTGCCGTCGGGGGTGACGTCCATCTTGTAGACGAGCGTCGTGCCGCCGTTTTGGGTGCCGGCGAAGTTCAGGTCGACGAAATCGTCCCGGGCGCCGGTTGTCGGGTTGACGGTGGCCAGCGCCGGCCGGGAGAGCCCGCCGGCGTTGGCGTGGTTGCCTCCCACGTACAGTCGGCCGCCGGTGAGCCGGAGGTCCTTGACGCGGGCGTCGAGTTGGGGCTTGAACGTGGCGTCGAGCGCACCCGTTGTGGCGTCGATCTTGCCGAGGACCAGCCGGTCGGTCCCGTTAATGGTGCGGAACATGCCGCCCAGGTAGAGGCCCTTGCCGTCGGCCGTGGGCAGCAGCACGCTGACCTCGCCGCCGAGGACGTCGGGGGCGAAGTCGGGGATGATCTCGCCGGTGGCGGCCTTGACGGCGAAGACGCCGTGCCGCTCCACTATCGGCTTGCCGGCGCCTGGCTCCTTGACCTGGGTGAACGAACCCCCGATGTAGACGCGGTCGCCGATCTGCACGATCGATTTGACCGCGCCGTCCTGAACCTGGGGGGTGAAGTCGGCGGGGTCGGCGCTGACCAGACGATCCTGGTGCTCCGCCGCCGCCCGGGACCCCGGTGAAGCCGCGGTCAAGGCCCCCGCCGCCAGAACCGATCCGATCGCCACGGCGATCAGTCCGCGCAAGCTCGAACGCACACCCGCCCCTTCCGTTCCGGTGGCGTACGGCGATGCGCGCCGCGCCATTGGGTGGTTCCGGCGTCGATCGCGTGAAGCCGGACGAGGCAGGGTATCGGGCGCCACCTAGGACACACACGACATAGGGCTAACTATTCGGTCTCAAACTCCCCATACACTTCGTACCCGATCGCGCCATGTCGAGATGGACATCACCACACCTGGCACTACAGGCGTAGATGACGGGTTAGCCTGCGGAGTCGGCACAACTGGGGGCAGCGTGAGCGGGACGAGAGCGACAGGCGCGCCGGACGGCGCCCTGACGTGGTCACGCCCGCGCCCCGGTTCCGCCCCGCACTTCGGCAAGACCGGCCGGACCCGTCGCAGATTCACGATCAGCGACCGGCTTGGGCCGGGCTGGCCACTCACAGTGATCTTCGTTGGATTCCCGGTGTGGTGGGTGCTCGGCCTCGGCACGTTCATCTTCCTGCTGATGACGGTGCCGATGACGCTCTACCTCTACCGTCATCGGGCTGACCTGGTCGTTCCCCGCGGCTTCGGACTGTGGCTGTTCTTCCTGGTCTGGGTGCTTCTGGGGGTCGGTGTGCTCTGGGCACAGGCTCCGGGCGCGGCGCTCGGCGGGGGGATGGGCCGGTTGCTGGTCTTCTCCTGGCGGGTCGCCTGGTACGTGGCGGCGACGGTGGTCCTGCTCTTCATCGGCAATCTGCGTGAACGCGACCTGCCGGCCGAACGGGTGGCCCGGCTGCTGGGCCTGATGTTCGTCTTCACCACGATCGGAGGGCTGGTCGGCTCCTTCTTTCCCACCCTCGAGCTGACCTCTCCGATGGAGATGCTCCTTCCCGGCGGCCTCGCGAAGAACGAGTTCATGGCTGACTGGATCCATCCCAAGGTCGCTTCTGTCGAGTCGATCCTGGGCTTCGAGCAGGCGCGGCCGATGGCGCCGTTCCCGTACGCCAACACCTGGGGCTCGGCCTACGCGTTCTTCCTGCCGTTCTTCATCATGACCTGGCTGGTCCGCGGCTCAAGGGCCAGGCGGGTGGCCGGCGGCGTGGTCCTGCTGGTCTCCCTGTGGCCGGTCGTCTACTCCCTCAATCGGGGGCTGTGGCTGGCACTGGCACTGATGGCGCTGTTCGGCATCGCCAAGATCCTCGCGAACGGCGACCTGTCGACGGTGCGCCGCACCGTCACGGCGATGCTGGCCGGTGCGGTACTGATCGCCGCCTCACCGCTGCCCGGGATGGTCCAGGCCCGGCTGGACAACCCGCACAGCAACAACCGCCGCGGACTACTGGCCTCCCAGACGGTGCGCAGCGCGATGACCGGTTCGCCGATCGTCGGCTTCGGCTCCACCCGGGACGTCCAGGGCAACCTCACCTCGGTGGCGGGCGGCGACCGGCCCGGCTGCCGGGCCTGCGGCGCGCCCCCGCTGGGCACGCAGGGGCACATCTGGCTGCTGATCTTTGCCACGGGACTTGTGGGCACGGTCACGTTCCTTCTCTTCTTCGGCCTGTTCTTCTTCCGCCACTGGCGATCCCGCATGCCCTACTGCCTGGCGGGCTGTGCCGTGCTCATCTCGTTCGGGCTGTTCGTGCTGACCTACGACCTCGTGGAGGTTCCGCTGTTCACGGTGATGATCGCGGTGGCGCTGATGTGGCGCGCCCGCCGCACGGCCGAAGGCGGGCCGGCATGAGCGCCACCGCGAAGGCCGCCGCCTGGGTGCATACGGTCGAGGCCCTGTGGCCGGGCGCCCGGGTGGAGCCGCATGATCGCCGTGCTCCTGCGGGATCAGAACGGGGTGGCGCGGCGAACGACCACCGCCGGGAGCTGGTGTTCCTGCCTGACGCCGACCATCCGCGACTCCTCCTCCCTGCGGGAATGCCAGGCGTCGCCGCCGCGGCGCTCCGCCGCTACAGCCACGACCTCGGGATCAGGCAGCGGGTCTCCCGGGCACTGGTCGCGGCGGTGGCGCGCACGGGTGTGCCCGAACGGGCCATGCGCGATCGGCTCCGGGTCCACGGCGGAGAGGGCGCCTCGATCGAAGACCATCTGGGTGAGTTGCTGGGGCGCACCGTGGTGGTTTCCGTGGGGCTGGGGACCCTCCGGGCGAACCGCAAGCCGATCCTGCACGTGCTGACGCCGGACGGGACCGCGGTGGCGTTCGTGAAGGTCGGTGACACCTCCACCGCACTCAAACTGATCGCCGCGGAGGCGGTGGCGTTGGAGAGTCTGGCGAGCCGGGACCTACCCGGAATCGACGTCCCGCGCGTTCTGCATCACGGCGACTGGCGTGGTCTCGGCCTCCTGGTCCTCTCGGCTCTGCCGACCACGGCCCGCGGCTGGCGGCCGCGTCGCTCCGCGCCGCTGGCGGCGATGCGCACGCTGGCCGCCTCCGGCGCCGGGTGGCACGAGAGCAAGCTGGCCGGCAGCGGTTACTGGGCCGACATCGAGCAGGTGCCGTCCCGGCTCGACGATGCGGATGCGGCCAGTCGGCTGACCGAAGTAATCGAACGTGCCGGTGAGCGCCACGGCTCCGTCGCGCTGCGGTTCGGTGCCTGGCACGGTGACTGGACGCCATGGAACATGTCCTGGCACCGCGGCAAGCTGCGGTTGTGGGACTGGGAGCGCTTCGCCGACGGGGTGCCCTATGGCTTCGACCTGCTGCACTACCGTCTGCAGGAGGCCACCCGCACCGCCGCGCGATCGCCTTACGAGCAGTTCCCCTCCCCTGAGCTGCTGGCGCCGCTCGAACTTCCCCGCACCATCACCACCGCGGTCACCGAGCTCTACTTCGTGGAATTGTGCGTGCGCTACCTGCTCGCCGCCCAGGAGCCGATCGGGGAGCCGCTGCGCGCACATGCCGGCCAGTTGCTGAACCTGCTCCACGGCGGAGGAGACGCATGATCTCCAAGCGCGACGCCCCACAGTGGGTGAAGGACTCCGGCCGGGCAGCCACCCGGTCCATCGGGCGGCTCACCACCGAGTTGCGCATGCTCCCGGACTTCCTCATGGTCGGCACGCAGCGGGGCGGCACGACCTCGCTGTTCCGCTCGCTCGCCGAGCATCCTGCCGTCGCCCAGCCCATTTTCCACAAGGGCGTGCACTACTTCGACGTGAACTACCGGCGTGGGCGGCGCTGGTATCAGGGGCACTTCCCCACCCGTGCCGCGGCACGCCGGCGCGCCGCGGCGGTCGGCGACCGGCCGCTGGCGTTCGAGTCGGCTGGCTACTACATGCATCACCCGCTCGCGCCCGAGCGGATCGCCGCCGACCTTCCCGGCGTGAAGCTGCTCGTCCTCCTCCGCGACCCGGTCGAACGCGCTTTCTCCGCCCACAAGCACGAGCTCGCCCGCGGCTTCGAGACTGAGCCGTTCGAGCGTGCCCTGGAGCTGGAGCCGTCCAGGCTGGCGGGCGAGGTCGAGAAGATCCGGGCGGACGGCACCTACCTGAGCCACAGTCACCGCCACCACTCCTACGTGGATCGTGGCCGGTACGCCGACCAGCTGGAGGTTCTCTTCGGCCTCTTCGGGCGGGAGCGGGTTCTCGTGCTGTTCGCGGAGGACTTCTTCGCCGAGCCCGAGACGCACTATGACCGAATCATCGAATTTCTGTCGTTGCCGCGCTGGCGTCCCGCGACGTTCGAACGCCACAACGCCCGGCCAAGCTCGCCGATGCCCGAGTCGGTCCGCACCCGACTGACCGACCACTTCGAGCCGTACGACACCAGGCTCATCGGGCTGCTCGGTGAGGTCCCGGCCTGGAGGCGGTGACATGGGGCAGATGACATGAGCGAGCCGCTTCGATCGCAGGCCGGTCCGGAGGGCCGGATTCTGGTCAAGGCGACGCCGCCCCGTCCGCCGGAGGCCGTGCCGCTCTCGCGCTACACCAGGTTCATCCGGCGGCAGTGGCCTGTCATTGCAGCGTGCGTGGTCGCCGGATTCGTCCTCGGGCTGCTGCGGACCGTGCTCTTCGTCGACCCGACCTACACCGCGACCGTGGTGGTGCTGGCCCCACCCGTGCCCCTACACACGGGCCTGCAGACCACCACGCTGCTCCCCGCGCCCGTGCCGACTCCGGTCAAGCGCAGGCCACGGGAGTCCACCATGGACACCGAGACCCAGCTCGTGCACTCGGACGAAGTGCTCAAGCGGCTCAGCGCCTTTCCCGGCTTCCACGCCGGACGTGAGGAGCTCAAGCAGCGGATCACCATGCGCGTTCCGAAGAACACCCGCGTCCTGACCATCATGGTGACCGCCGACGACCCGGTGCACGCCCGTGACGGTGCCGACATCGTCGCCGAGGCGTATCTCACGCTGCGCGGCGAGATCCTGGGCGGCATCCAGCAGCGGAACCGCGAGAGCCTGGAACGCCGCCAGGATCTCCTACGCAAGCAGCTGGCCGCCCTGCCTGGAGACCCGGCCGAGCTCACCCGCCTGACGGTGCGCACCCGCCGACAGGCGATCATGCGGGAGCTAGGAGAGATCGCCAAGCAGCTGTCCCAGCTCGAGGGCACCGCGACCCAGTCCGGCGAGGTGGTGCGCGGCGGCACCACGCCACAGGCGGCCGACGACCCGGGCCGGGAGGTCTCTCCGACCACGGGTGCCGGACTGGGCCTGGTCGCGGGCGTGGGCCTCGGCATGCTTCGGGCACGTCGCCCCCGTCAGCTGCGCACACGCGCGGAGATCCGCGAATCGTTGGCCCTTCCAGTACTGGCCGAGATCCGGGACGATCCGGCGAGCTGGCGGAACGCCGGCCGCCGGCTGCGCAACCTCGTTCATCAGGAGAGCGCCACCACAATTTTGATCGTGGGCATTCCCGGCCGGGTGGCCGCCGAGCCGGCGGGCGAACTCGCCACCGCCCTGGTCGAGAGTGGGCGGACGGTGACCCTGCTGCATCTCGACCAGGGCAACGGATCCAGCGAGACCAGACTGGAACGCGAGGACGGGGCGCTGGACGCCGATCCACGGTTCACCATGGTCACCTTCCGGGATCTGGACGAGGACCGCATGATCACCAAGGCGATCGCCGCCGCGCGCCTGAGATCCTCGGTCGTGGTCGTCGTCGGTACCGGGCTAAGCGGCGCCCAGACCCTCTCGGTCGCGCTCACGTGCGACCTGAACGTGCTCGTCACCGACGTCGTCCACGCGCTCGACAAGGAGCTCGGCGAGGGTGTCCGCGCGCTCGAGGCCGTCTCGGCCAAACCCGAGGGCGTCGTGCTGGTCGGCGGCGCGGCGGGGCGGCGTCGCGATGAGCCGGACCGAAGTGATCTCGCGACGGCGCCCGGATGAAGAGATCGGGCGGCACCCGCCCGATCTCGCGCGAAGTGCAGGCCACGCGTGGCACGGTGGACTGCAGGTAATGTCGGGGCAAACAAACGGCCAGGTGCCGGTCGACGGTTTCAGAGGCATCGAACACCCTGGGAGATAAAGTGGCGGCGGACCAGACTGGAACAGTTCATGGGCAGCTCGTCGCCGCGCTGCTCCGCCAGCGCAAGCTGATCATCGTCGTCGCGCTGCTGGCCACCGGCGCGGGTCTGGCGGCAGGTCTGCTCACCACCACCCTGTACACGGCGACGGCCTCCACGCTGGTGTCGCCACTGGAAGGCAACCCGTACTCCCCGCAAGGACGCGGTGACGACCTGCTCAACCTGGAGACCGAGGCGCAACTCGTCAAGACCGACGCCGTCGCCAAGATGGTGAAGATCAAGCTTCGCTCCGGAGATTCGCCCGGGGAGCTCCGCGCCAAGGTCACCGTGCAGGTGCCGCCCAATACCCAGGTGCTCAACATCAGCTTCGCGGCCAACGGTCCGGCGCAGGCTCGCGACGGCGCCCAGGCCTTCGCCGACTCCTACCTCGCCTACCGGCGCCAACGGACCCAGGCCATCCTGGACGGCAAGCTGAAGAAGCTGCACGACAGCTCGCGCCGCGTCGAGGCCGTGCTCCAGACCGCGACCACCAAGCTGCAGTCGTCCACCGGCTCGCAGCGCGCCTACTGGAACACGCGCGTCCAGGCCTACTCCAACCAGCTCGGCGTGATCGAGGAGCAGTCCAACGACGTCCGGAGCACCCCGATCAATCCGGGCCAAGTGATCAGTCCGGCCCTTCCGCCCACCACCCCGGCCGCTATGCGCCCGTTGATGTTCGCCGGCGCGGGGCTCGTCATCGGCCTGCTCCTCGCCGTCACCATCGTGCTGCTCCGGATGCGCACCGACCGGCGCGTGCACAGTACCCAGGACCTCGAGCAACTGGGCGTCCCGGTGCTCAGCACCGTGCCCCGCCCGAGGCTGGGCGAGGGGTCGCTGGCCCTGGCCAGCGCCCCCAAGGGCGGCGCCGGCGATGCCTACCGCCGGCTGCGTGCCTCGATCGTCGCCGGCGCTCCGCCGGCCCCGGTCGCCCTGCTGGTCACCGCGGCCACGCCCGGCCGTTCTTCGACCGTGGTCAGCTCCAACCTCGCCGTCGCGCTGGCGCTGGCCGGCTCGGCCACGATCATGGTGGACGCGGCGAGCAGCGAGCCGGACCCGGCGCCGTTCTTCGGCCTGCGGCACTCTCGGGGACTTTCCGACGCGCTACTCGGCGGGGTCGACCCCGCCGAATTGCTCGTGCACGCCGACTCCCAGCTGCGGCTGCTTCCCCGCGGTGGTGACCCGGTCGAGGCCACTCACCGCTTCAGCGGTCCGCGGATGCGTGAGGCGATCGACGTCCTGCGGCGGCGCGCAGGCTTCGTCGTGGTCAACGCCGACAGCGTGAGCGACGCCGACGCGCAGGCGCTGCTGGCCCTGGCCGACGCGGTGGTCCTGGTCGTGACCTTGGGCGTGACGACGCGCGACGAACTGGAGCAGGCGTACGCCGAGGCCGAACGAACCAAGACCCTAGTGATCGGCGTCGTCGTCGACACTCCGCCGGGCAAGCGGGCGAGGCGTGCCGAGGACCACGCCCGGCGGCTGGACGTTGGTGGCCTGCCTGCGGCGCCGGCGGACGACCGCGAGATCGATATCCAGACCGAGCGCCGGAGGAGCACCCCCGCGTCGCCGACGTCTTCAGAATCCACCGCGTCTTCCGCGGCGTTCGGATCGTCTGCGTCGGCTGCGCCCGCTCGATTCGCTGCGGCATCGCGGCGTCCGGAGGGACGCCTGGCAGGGCAGCGTGCGGAGGGCGCCTCATCGACCCGGCGACGCTCCGCCGAGAAGGCCACCGGGCTCGACGCGGCTGATCCGACATCCACAATGCCTGACCAGACCGCGCCGCTGCCCGTGGTGAGCGATCTCAAGCCGGCCGCCCACGAGGACCGCGACGACGATGGCACGGACCTCCCGGACAAGCCGGTGGCCGGGTCGACGGGCACGAGCAAGGCAGGCCAGAACGCATCGAGCGGACACGAACGATCCTCAAAGCCGACGGACGACGGCGTGCGCGACGTCACGGCCTACTGGTCGAACCTGGTCTGGGGTTCGGATGAGGACGAGGAGCCGCGCGACTCCGGCTGCCACAGCGAGGAATCCAAGGAATCCAAGGGTGCCACGAGTGAGCCCGGCTCCTGAGGGCCCGAACCTCGGCCGTCTCGCCCGGGGCGGAGCCCTCAATCTCGCCGGAGCGGTGTCCGCCGGAGTGCTGGGGCTCGCCCTCGTCTTCATCGTCGCTCACGCCTACGATCCGGCGACAGCGGGCGCGTTCTTCGCCGCCACGTCCCTTTTCCTGATTATCGGTGCTGCTGCGGGACTGGGCACCGACACCGGGCTGCTGCGGTGGGTGCCGCGTCACCTCGCGCTCGGCGATCCCGCCGCGGCGCGTCGGACGGTGCCGATCGCACTAGTGCCGGTCGCGGCGCTCGCGGTGACCGCCGCCGTCACGTTGGCCGTGCTCGCGCCCTGGCTGGCGGACCGGCTCGGCTCCGGCGAACCGGAGCAGGTCACCGTCATGCTCTGGGTACTGGCCGCCTTCCTTCCACTGGCGCCGCTCCAGGACGCCCTGCTGGCGGCGACCCGCGGGCACGGGGCGATGCGGCCGACCGTTGCCATCGAGAAGGTCTTCCGCCAGTTCGCGCAGGTCGGCGGGGTATTCGCCGTTACGTTGATCACCGACCGTCCGGCGGCGCTCGCGCTGGCCTGGGCCCTTCCCTACCTGCCGGGCATGATGGCCGCGGCGTTCTGGTACCGGCGGCTCGCTGGCCAGGCGTCCTGCATATCAGATGACGTCGCCGCCGCGGCGGCCGCATCGGCCGGAGGCGGTCGGATCGCGGTCAGGGCGCAGGCGGCCGAGTTCTGGCGGTTCACCTCGCCGCGCGCCCTCGCCGGCATCTGCCAGCAGGCGCTCCAGCGCGCGGACATCGTGCTCCTGGCGGCCCTCAGCTCGCCGCGGGACGCCGCCCTCTACACCGCGGCGACGCGCTTCATCGTGATCGGCCAACTGGGCACCCAGGCCGTGCAGAACGTCATGCAGCCCGCCGTGAGCCGGCACCTGGCCCTGTCCGACCGTGCGGGCACCCAGAAGGTCTTCGCGGTCGCCACCGTGTGGACGGTGCTGCTCACCTGGCCAGTCCACCTCACCATCGCGGTGGGCGCCTCGGTCTACATGTCACTGTTCGGTTCCGGCTACGCCGGAGCCGGCACGGCGCCCACGGTCATCCTCGCGTTGGCCATGTTGCTCGCCACCGCCGCCGGCCCCCTCGACGTGCTGCTGCTCATGGCGGGACGGAGCGGGCTCAGCCTGGTCAACAGCGCCACGGCCCTGGCGGTGAACATCGGGCTGAACCTGTTGCTCATCGACCGCCACGGAGCGACCGGCGCAGCGATCGCCTGGGCCGCCGCCATCGTCACGCGCAACCTACTGGGCATGATCCAGGTGCGCCGGATCCTCGCCATGGGCCCGCGGGGCGCCGGGCAGGCCATGGCAGCGTCCTCGGCACTCCTGTGCTTCGGTATCTTGGCCCTGGCCACCAGGGAGATCTTCGGTGCGAACGCCACCGGAATGACGATAGGGCTCATCTCCGGCATGGCCGGATACGGTGCCCTACTCTGGTTCGGCCGGGAACGGCTCGCGCTCACCGCATTCACCGCATTGCTACCCGGCCGACGCGGCGGCCGGCCAACGGTGTTCGACGACGATCCTCCGAGGAGAGTGCATGCCCGCAAAGCTTGACCAGGTGCGACGTCGTTCGCGCACTCTCCTGCGCAAGGCGGGCGTCACACCCAGCGGCCCGCTGTACGGTCGGCTCGTCGATGCCGGGCGTTCCTTCCCCCTTCCGCCCAAGGCGCGTGCCGCCGTGTCCACAGCGGTGCTCCGGCGCCCCTGGCACACGATGGTCCCCCTGGACCGCCTCCTGATGGGCGCGCAGGGAGGCTGGACGGCGCGCGAATTCGCCGAGCGCACGGACGACCTGTGCTGGCCCTCCACCCCGTTCCTCGACGGACCGCATGTGTCGCTGCTCAGGCTGGCGGAGGAGCGCGGCGAGGAACACCCGTTCACCGACGAGGAACTCCTCGGCACCGCCTACTGCCGGCTGGGCCTTCGCTGCGTCGCTGCGGGCTCCACCTACTTCGGGGCCACCGACGAGGCGGGCGTGATCACGGCTGCGCGTGTGTTCATTGACCGCTACCAGGGGAAGGCGACGCCGTGGAACGGCCGGCGCCGTCCCGACGAGAGCGGCCCCGGCGATCCCGTGCTGGTCGCCCCGATACGCGGCTCGGATTACTACCAGGTGCTCGACGGGCATCACCGGCTGGCCGTCGCTGCGATGCGCGGCCGAACGACCTACCCGGTGCTCGCCAAATGGCTGCCCGTAACAACGCCGCTCCAGGACCATCTGCTCAAGATGAGCTGGATCGATGGTAGCCGGGAGCTCTACCAGCCTCTGGACGCGCCCGAACTCCACAACTGGGCCAGGGTGCGCCAGTGCACCGATCGTCTCGGGAAGATGCGGGAATTTCTGGCCGGACGAGGCATCGCGCCTCCGGCCAGCTACCTGGATGTGGCAAGCTGTTACGGCTGGTTCGTCGCGCAGATGGCTCAGGCCGGTTTCGCAGCCTCCGGGATGGAACGCGATCCGCTGGCGATCCCGTTGGGCCGAGCAGCTTACGGGTTGCCGGACGATGCCATTGCCACGGGCGATTGCATCGAGCTACTGCGGAACGCGGACCGGACGTGGGATGTGGTGTCCTGCTTCAGCCTGCTTCACCACTTCGTGCTCGGCCGCGGCTCGGTCTCCGCCGAGGAGATGATCAAGTGGCTCGACCAGGTCACCGAGCGGGTGTTGTTCTTCGACACCGGCCAGGGCCACGAGGAGTGGTTCCGCACGTCGCTGCGCGGCTGGGACCCGGCGCGGATCGCCGCGTTCCTCCGCGAGCACACGACGTTCGACGAGATCATCGATCTCGGACCGGATGACGACGCCCGGCCGCCCTACGAGGACAACTACGGGCGGCACCTGTTCGCCTGTGTCCGCGGTCGCTGACCGCCAGCCGACGCTGATGAGCGACGACCAGGCCAGGATCCGGCGAGTCGCACGGTCCTGCCTGGCGATGGCCGCGGGGACGGCCACGGTCGCCGCGTGCACGGTCACCACCAGTAAGGAGTACAAGATTCCGCAAGCTCAGGCGGCGCCCACGCCCGGTGTCGCCGCGCGCGAGGTCGGCGAGGTGTGGACGACCGGCCTGAACCGCGACCGCCAGCTCGGCCGCGCGCCGGACAAGCTGACGGACGCGGCCCTGGCCCCGGCGGCAGGGGGAGGCGGAGGTGGCCGGCTGCAGGCCGTCGCGGTGGCCGCCGGCGCACGGCATACCCTCGCCTTGGTTTCTGGCGGCCGGGTGGCGGCGTGGGGAGCCAACGACAAGGGGCAACTCGGCGACGGCACGCGTCTCGACCGCGCGGTGCCCGTGGCTGTCCGGGCGCCTGGCAACCCACGGCTTCCGCTCACCGGCGTTGTAGCGATCGCTGCCGACACGGACTTCTCGATGGCATTGCTGCGCAACGGGACCGTCGTGACCTGGGGAGCGGGCACGGCGGGTCAGCGGGGCATCGGCCGGTTCGGACGCGCTGGCGAGCCGCCGTCCCCGACGCTGGTCCTGCGCCCCGACGGAGGAGGTCCGCTCACCCGGGTGAGGGCGATCTCCGCCGACGGCAACACGGCGCTGGCCCTGCTGAAGGACGGGACCGTGGTCGGCTGGGGCTCCAATGACTTCGGGATGGTCGGTGACGGCAGTACCGACGATCGTCCTCTGCCGCGCGGGGTGCGCGGCCCCGACGGTGAGGCGCGGCTGGCCGGCGTGACGCAGATCGCCGTCGGCGGGCAGCACGGGATGGCCCGGCTGCACGACGGCACGGCGGTGAGCTGGGGCCGCAACGACTACGGGCAGCTCGGTGACGGAACCATGACCGACCGCCGCGAGCCGGTGCGCGTGGCCGGGCCGTACGGCCTTCCGGTGCTCCGCGACATCGCCTTCATCACCGCCGGTGAGCAGCACAATTTCGCGCTCCGCGGAGACGGCAGCGTGGTCGCGTGGGGCAACAACACGGCCGGACAGCTCGGCGACGGCACGACTGCCTCCACACCCCGGCCCGTTCAGGTCGCCGGTGTGCGGAGCCCACGTCTGCGTGGCGTGGCCCGGATCGTCGCGGGTGAAGCATACGGTGTCGCGGTCCTTACCGACGGCTCGGTGCTGACCTGGGGATCAGGCAGCAGAGGTCAGCTCGGCTCCGGCACCAGGGCACCGCGGACAAGGCCAGGGCCGGTCGTGCTGGCCGACGGGCGCCGCACGGGACGCGTGCTCGGTGTGGGGACGGGACGCCGGCACCTTGCGCTGCTGATGCGATGGTGAGCCCGCGAACGCTCCGGGGCGGCGCGTTCGTCATCGTCCTCCTGCTGGCGGCGTCACTGAGCGTGGCCTGTGGGGGCGACTCCGCCGACCGGCCCCGTCCCCGGGTGGCGCTCGGCGTCGCCGCACAGAACCGGGCCGAGATCCAGCAACGCGAGGAGGAGACCGGGCATCGGATGGCCGGAATCCGCGCCTTCCGCCGCTGGGACGAACCGATCTTCGACTCGGGCATGCGGTGGGCACGGAGCGGTGGCCGTGAGCTCTACCTGTCGATCAAGTCGAAGCGGCTGAACAACGCCGTCATCCCGTGGCGCGACATCGCGAACGCCGAGCCCGGCGACCCGCTCTACGCCGACATGCTCTCGCAGTCGCGGCAGCTGAAGGACTTCGGCGCATCCGTGTACCTGATCTTCAATCACGAGCCCGAGGCACGCCCTTCCCGGGCGATGGGCACGCCGGCCGACTTCGTTGCGGCCTGGCGGAAGCTGGTGAAGGTTCATCGCAAGGCCGGAGTACGGAACGTCCGCTACGTGTGGACGGTGACCGCCATCGCCTTCAGCCGGAACGGAGGGCGCGAAGCGCGGGAGTTCTACCCGGGCGACGCGTACGTCGACGGCATCGGCGTGGACGCCTACAACTGGTACCGATGCCTGAGCCCTACGAACCCCTGGATGAGCCTGGCGGAACTGATCGAGCCGCATCGTCTCTTTGGGGCCGCCCATCCCGGCAAGGAGCTCATGGTGCTGGAGTGGGCCTCCGCCGAAGATCCGCAGTCGCCGGGACGCAAGGCGGCCTGGCTGCGCGATGCCGCGGAGCTCCTCCAGCGACCGCCGTACGCGGCGTACACGGCGCTGATCTATTGGGACGGTCGGCACGTTCCCGAGGCCTCGCACATTCGATGTGACCTCGACTACCGCAGTTCCGCAAGCGCCCTGTCGGCCTGGCGGCAGATCACTGACTCCGCCCCGTACCGCTTCCACTGATCCGGGCGGCGAACCCTAGGCAGTCGGCCCGCCGGGACCCGAATCCCGCCGGCTGCCCGAAGCGCCCGGAGTATTCGAACCGCCCGGAGCGTTGGGAGTACCGGCAGCCGTGTTGACCGAAGCGCCCGGAATCGCAGGCTTGGAAGAACCCGCGGTCTTGCGGCGGCGCAACACGACCAAGGTCGTGCCCCCGGCTGCCGCCACAACGACAAGACCGATGACGACGAAGAGCAACACCGGCGTGCCCTCGGACTTCTCCGCTGCCTTGGCGGGCGAGGCGGCCGGCGCGGGCAGCGGGGCGCCCTGCTGCGGCACGGCCGCACCCTTCTTGCCGTTCAGCTGATTCTTGCTGGCTGATCGGCCGCTGACCTGGGAACCCACCTTCTTCTCGTCGAGCTGGCGGATGAACGCCACCAGCGCCCGGTCCGGCTTGCCTTTGTTGCCGCCAACGGCCTGCCGGTACGCTCCGAGCACGGTCGCCCTGGGAAGGGCGGTCGAGGACGCCTGAAGGCTGGTGCCTGCCAGTACGACGTAGGTGCCCTTCCGTCCCATCGCCGACTGGAGCTTGGCGATCGCCGTCGCCGGCTTCACGCCGGCGGGGAGCACCGCGATGAAGACCGGTGTCGAGCGATCCTGCGCGCCACGCAGCGCGTCCAGCTGGGCGTCGGCCTTGAAATACTTGGCGCTCGAGTCGACGTAGTACCCGGCCTCATTGATCGACTCGGCAACCATATTCCAGTCGGGCTCCGCCGCCCGGGCGGGCGTGCGCACCAAGCCGGTAAGGACGAGGAAGGCGAGCACGAGGATGCCTGGCACCGTCAGGCGGCGCAGGGAGGTGTCCACAGGTGTGGCTCCTTTGTGACGTTCGACCGAAGAGGCATCGTAGCGAGATGAACTGCAGGTAAGTGACGGAAGCTAGATGCCGCGCCCACGGGTGTGGAGGGCGAGCAGGACCCGTTTGCCGGAGACGGCGCCGGAGGCCACCGCCAGCGCGAAGGGCACCCGGCGTTCCTTCCAGTTGGCGCGCAGCGCCCGGGCCGACCAGCGGACGGCTTCGGCGCGGCGGCCGATCGTGGCGCAGCCGAAGGCGATCTGGCCGTAGACCCGCCCGGCCGCGGCCGGTGAGCCGTCGATCTCGGGATACCGATCGAGGAACCACTTCAGGGCGGCGACCTTGGTCTCCCACGCCTGGGCGTAGTACGAGGTGAGGCCCCACA
The DNA here is from genome assembly GCF_039533225.1 of Actinomadura fulvescens. Taxonomy (NCBI): domain Bacteria; kingdom Bacillati; phylum Actinomycetota; class Actinomycetes; order Streptosporangiales; family Thermomonosporaceae; genus Actinomadura; species Actinomadura fulvescens. The sequence goes on from NZ_BAAATD010000005.1 coordinate 602,905, forward strand.
GGACGCGGACCATGGGCTCGTCCACATTCACAATCGGATGACGGCGGGCGGCGCGGAGCGCAAGATCCCAGTCCTCGCCCTGGGCACCGGGAATCGACTCGTCGACCATGCCGATGTCGATGAGCGCCTCCCTGCGCGCAACGTAAGTCGAGGAGTGCACGCTCATCATGCGGTCGTTGATGAGGGCCTCGTAGGTTACCCGGTCGGTCCCCGCCAGCCGGGGCAGCGCACGACCGTTAAAGTCGATCATGATGCCGGAGCTGCAGAGCACCGCCTCGGGCGTGGACTGGAGGGCGTTGACCTGGGCGGCGAGCTTGCCCGGCAGCCATTGGTCGTCATCGTCGCAGAACGCCACGAGATCGGTGCCGAGGGCCAGGATTCCGCTGTTGCGAGCGCCGGCCAGTCCCGGACCACGATTGTTCTTGATCACCTCGACACGGTCGGAGGCCAAGCCGGAGTCAGGCTCGGCGCGGTCGTACACGACGATTGCCCGCAGTTCCCCCGCGTAGTCCTGCGCCAGCACCGACTCCAGCGCCCGGCGCACCAGCTCGGGCCGGTTGTGGGTCGGTAGGACAACTCCTACGGATGGGACCATGGCAACCTCGCTTGACGGGTCAGACGACCTGCTGACCTCGGCATCGGGGGGTGGCCGCCGGAGACGTCCGGCGGCTGGACATGAGTCTACGGGCGGGCCGCAGCCGACGAGCAGCCGGACGGGAACCGGCGTGGTCAGGCGGCGTCTTTGGAAGGCGTTTTGAGAGGTTCCCACCAGGCGCGGTTGTGCTCGTACCAGCGGACGGTCTCGGCCAGTCCGTGCGACAGCCCGACGCGCGGGACGTGGCCGAGGGCGCGGAGCCTGGCGCCGGCGAGGGCGTAGCGCCGGTCGTGGCCCTTGCGGTCGGGAACGTGCCGGACCCGCTCCCAGCCGAGACCGAGGATGTCCAGGAGTCGGCCGGTCAGCTCACGGTTGGTCAGCTCGCCGGTGCCCGCGACGTGGTAGACCTCGCCGGGCGAGCCGCGCTCGGCGACCAGCTGCACGCCGCGGCAGTGGTCGTCCACATGGATCCAGTCGCGGACGTGCTCGCCGTCGCCGTAGAGCGGGACGTCGTAGCCGTCCAGCAGGCGTGTGACGAACAGCGGAATGATCTTCTCGGGGTACTGGTAGGGCCCGTAGTTGTTGCCGCATCGGGTGACGCTGACCGGCAGGCCGTGGGTCCGCGCGTAGGCCAGCGCGACCAGGTCGCCGCCCGCCTTGCTGGCCGCGTACGGGGAGCTCGGGGCGAGCGGGGCGGTCTCGTCCCACGCGCCGCGCTCGATCGAGCCGTACACCTCGTCGGTGCTCACCTGGACGACGCGCGGCGTGCCGGCGTCCAGGCACGCCTGCATGAGGGTCTGCACGCCCTGGACGTTGGTCCGCACGAACTCGCCCGCGCTGTCGATGGACCGGTCGACGTGCGACTCGGCGGCGAAGTTGAGCACCACGTCATGGCCGGGAACCACCCTGGCGAGCAGGTCCTCGTCGCAGATGTCGCCGTGGACGAACGTGAGGGCGCCCGCCACCGGCTCCAGGTTGGCCGGATTGCCCGCGTACGTCAGCTTGTCGAGGACGGTGACCCGTGCCCCGGCCCAGGCCGGGTATGCGCCCGAGACCAGCGAACGCACGTAGTGCGACCCGATGAACCCTGCGCCCCCCGCGACGAGCACACGCGGGGGCGAGCCGGGCGGGCGCCCGGTGGCAGGGCGCCCGCCCCCGTGATCGTGGTCGCTGACCAAACCGACGTCCCCGGCCTACTTGGTGCCGAGGATCATCCCGGCGCCGACCGTGTTGTTGGTCGCCTCGTCGATCAGGATGAAGCCGCCGGTGAGGCGGTTGCGGCCGTAGTCGTCGACGAAGAGCGGCTGGGTGACGCGCAGGCTGATCCGGCCGATCTCGTTCAGCTCCAGGGACGTGGCCTCCTCGTCCCGGTGCAGCGTGTTGACGTCGAACCGGTAGTGGAGGTCCTTGACCATCGCCCGGGCGGTCCGCGTCGTGTGCTTGATCACCAGTTTGGTACGCGGCGACAGCGGGCGGTCCGGGGTCATCCAGCAGACCATCGCGTCGAGGTCCTGGGCCACCTCGGGCCGGTTGTTGGGCCGGGCGATCATGTCGCCGCGCGAGATGTCCAGCTCGTCGGCCAGCCGCAGCGTGACCGACATCGGCGCGTACGCCTCCTCGACCGGACCGTTGGGCCCGTCGATATGGGTGATGGTGGTGGTCAGCCCGGACGGCAGGTGCACGACCTCGTCACCGGGCTTGAGCACGCCGCCCGCGACCTGGCCCGCGTAGCCGCGGTAGTCGTGCAGCTCGGGGTCGGTCGACTTGTACGGCCGGATCACGTACTGCACCGGGAACCGCACGTCGATCAGGTTGCGGTCGGAGGCGATGTGCACGTGCTCCAGGTGGTGCAGCAGCGACGAGCCCGCGTACCACGGCATGTTGGGCGAACGCTCGACCACGTTGTCGCCGTGCAGCGCGGAGATCGGGATGAAGGTCAGGTCGGTGACCTCCAGCTTGGACGCGAACGCCGTGAACTCGTCGGTGATCCGCTCGTAGGTCTCCCGGTCGTAGCCGACCAGGTCCATCTTGTTGACCGCGACGACCAGGTGCGGGACCTTCAGCAGCGTCGTGAGGAACGCGTGCCGCCGGGACTGCTCCAGAATGCCCTTCCGGGCGTCCACCAGGATGATCGCCAGGTCGGCGGTGGAGGCACCGGTGACCATGTTGCGGGTGTACTGGATGTGCCCGGGGGTGTCGGCGATGATGAACTTGCGCCGCGGGGTGGCGAAGTAGCGGTAGGCGACATCGATGGTGATGCCCTGCTCCCGCTCGGCGCGCAGCCCGTCGGTCAGCAGCGCGAGGTTGGTGTAGTCCTCGCCGCGGTCGGCGCTCGTGCGCTCCACCGCCTCCAGCTGGTCTTCGAAGATCGACTTCGAGTCGTACAGCAGCCGGCCGATCAGCGTGGACTTGCCGTCGTCGACGCTGCCCGCCGTGGCGAACCGCAGGATGTCCATCTGCTTGGAAGGCTGGGTGCTCGTACCGGCCATCAGAAGTAGCCCTCCTTCTTGCGGTCCTCCATCGCGGCCTCGCTGGCCCGGTCGTCGGCGCGGGTCTGCCCGCGCTCGGTGATCCGGGTCGCCGCGATCTCCTCGATGACCTCGTCCAGCGTGGCGGCGGCCGACTTCACCGCGCCGGTGCAGGACGCGTCGCCGACCGTGCGGTAGCGGACGGTCGCCTCGAACGCCGGCTCGTCGTCGCCGCGGTTGGCGTAGGAGATGTCGGCGAGCAGCATGCCGTCGCGCTCGAACACCATCCGGTTGTGCGCGAAGTAGATCGGCGGGAGCTCCAGCCCCTCCCGGCGGATGTAGTCCCAGATGTCGAGCTCGGTCCAGTTGGACAGCGGGAAGACGCGGACGTGCTCGCCGCGGCGGATCTTGGTGTTGTAGAGGTTCCAGAGCTCGGGACGCTGGTTCTTGGGGTCCCACTGGCCGAACTCGTCGCGGAACGACACCACCCGCTCCTTGGCGCGCGCCTTCTCCTCGTCGCGGCGCGCACCGCCGAACGCGGCGTCGAACTGGTGCTCCTCGAGCGCGTCCAGCAGCGTGGTGGTCTGCAGCCGGTTGCGGCTGGCCCGCCGCCCGGTCTCCTCCACCACCCGGCCCTGGTCGATCGAGTCCTGCACAGACGCGACCACCAGCCGCACTCCGAGCTCGGCGACCCGGCGATCCCGGTAGTCGATCACTTCGGGGAAGTTGTGGCCGGTGTCGACGTGCATGACCGGGAACGGGATCGGCGCGGGCCAGAACGCCTTCTCGGCGAGGCGCAGCATCACGATGCTGTCCTTGCCGCCCGAGAACAGCAGGACGGGCCGCTCGAACTCGGCGGCCACCTCACGGATGATCTGGATCGACTCGGCTTCGAGCACGTCCAGCTGTGACAACAGGTAATCGCAGCGCTGCATGGTCTGGGGCTCTCTTCACGCTTTCTGGCAGATGCTCCGGGGGAACGCACGTCCCACCGGCTGGGTTGTACCCGGACGGGTCACTCCGGCAGGGCGTCGCTCACATCCCGGATGCCGGTCAGCAGCGTCGATGCCGACACGGGGTGGCAGACCAGGATATCGGGCAACCGGGGGTCCTTCCGGTTGTAGACCGCCTCGGTGCCGTCGATCCGGCTCGCGTGGGCCCCGGCGGCGAGCGCCACCGCGACCGGCGCCGCCGAGTCCCACTCGTACTGGCCGCCCGCGTGGACGTACGCGTCGACCTCGCCGAGCAGCACCGCGGAGATCTTCGCTCCCGCCGAGCCGATCGGCACCAGTTCGACGTTCACGTCGAGGACCTCGGCCAGCCTGCGCACGAACGCGGGCGGCCTGGTCCGGCTCACCGCGATGCGCAGCAGGCCCACCGCGGGCTCGGTGACCCTCAGCGGCTCCGTCCCTGTGACATCGGCCACAATGGCCCCGTCCGGTCCGGTGACAAGGGTCCTACCCTGCGCCGGAAGCGCGACCGCCCCCGCCGTCAGGCGGCCCTTCTCCCAGAGCGCCACATGCACGGCCCAGTCGCGGCGGCCCTCCTCCGAGAACTCCCGGGTCCCGTCGAGCGGGTCGACGATCCAGACCCGGTCGGCCTGGAGCCGGACCTCGTCGGCCGTGTTGGCCGTGGGGGTCTCGGCCCTGGCGTCCGTGACCGAGGCGCGGCCCTCCTCGGAAAGGATCGCGTCACCCGGACAACGTTCGGCGAGGGCGGCCATCAGGTACTCGTGCGAACGCAGGTCACCGGTGTCCTTCAGAACGCGGGAGTCGGCGAACCCGACCTCCTCGCGCACTCCCAGCAGGATCCGCCCCGCCGTTCCGGCGAGGTCCGCCGCCAACGCGTGGTCGTCCGTCACCGCGGACACGCCACCGCTCTCCGTCATGCTCGACCACATTCCCGATTCGGTTGACCTGTTGGGTCTAGATTCTCATGCCGCCCGTACCGCTCCCAGCAGGCTACGTCAGTAGGCGCCGGAGCCGCGGAAGACGGCCGACCAGGTCTTCCACATGATCTGGAGATCCAGGGCGAGCGACCAGTTGTCGACATAGCGCAGGTCGAGCCGGACGGACTCCTCCCAGGACAGGTCGGAACGGCCGCTCACCTGCCACAGGCCGGTCATGCCCGGCTTGACGACCAGGCGGCGGCGGACGTCGTCGCCGTACTTGGCGACCTCGTCGGGCAGCGGCGGACGCGGGCCGACCAGGGACATGTGGCCTCGGGCCACGTTGATCAGCTGGGGCAGCTCGTCCAGCGAGTAGCGGCGCAGCCAGCGGCCGACCCGGGTGACGCGCGGATCGTGCCTGATCTTGAACAGCACGCCGTCGTTCTCGTTGTGGCGCATCAGCTCGATCTTGCGGTCCTCGGCGTCGACGACCATCGTGCGGAACTTCAGCACGGTGAACTCGCCGCCGTCGCGGCCGACGCGCACCTGGCGGAACAGCACCGGCCCGTTGCTGGTGACCTTGATGGCGACGGCGATCGCCAGCAGCAGCGGGCTGAGGAAGGCGAGGCCTGCCAGCGCGCCGACGCGGTCGAACATGCTCTTGAGGAACTTGCGGCCGCCGTCCAGCTCCGGGTGCTCGACGTGCAGCAGCGGCAGCCCGGCGACCGGGCGGATGGAGATCCGCGGCCCGGCGGCGTCCATGAGCGCGGGGGCGACGACGAGCTCGACGTCCTCGCGCTCGATCTGCCAGGCGAGCCGGCGCAGCGCGATGCCGTCCATCTCGGGACAGGCGAGAACGGCGACCGAGTCGGCCCCGACCTGCTCGACCACCTTGGCCGTCTGGCCGAAGTCGCCGAACACGGGAACACCCTCGACGCTGCTCACGCCCAGGAAGCTCTCGCCGCCGTCCAGCGACTCCGCCCGCAGCGCGTCGTCGCCCTCGAACAGCACCGGCGGCAGGCACACGCCGACGATGTCCATGCCGTGATAGCGCTTCTGGCGCAGCAGCCGGATCAGGTCGGCGAGCGCCGCCCGGTGGCCGACGGCGACCACCCGGCGCATGCACTCGCCCTTCCAGCGGCGGCGGTGCAGCCATTTGCGCAGCCGGTAGCGCGCGAACACGTTGAGGACGGTGGCCAGCGGCAGCGCCATCACCACATAGCCGCGCGCCACCTCGGTCTTGGTGGCGTACGCGGCGATCGCGACGGTCGCGGTGATGATGAAGCCGGCCCGCAGCACCCGGTGGAACTCCTCCGAGCCCACCCCGATGAAGCGCGGCTCGTACGCCCGGCTGATCATCAATATGATCATCCACAGCACCGGCAGGGCGACGGTGAGCGCGATGTAGGGGGCGGTCAGGCTGTTGGGGGTGCCGGGGAAGCGCAGCAGGAACGCGACCAGCCCCGCCAGCAACATGCTGAAGAAGTCGACGATCCCGGCGCGGCGCCGGTACGATCCCGTCCAGTTCTGGGTATGGGAGCGCCGCTGCTCGTCCCGGGAGGAGACATCCACCCGGAGTTTGTCAACGACGGCCATAAACGCCTACCTAACCACCCCTGTAACACGCGTCCCACGCGCATTCTCACACACGCAAGACGCCGGAAAGGTACTCCAGGTTCACATCCCACATGAACCACGTTTGTGATGCATCTTACGATCGGGTGGACGGGCGCGCAGGACAAAGCCGCACTTCAGAAGCGCAATCCCGGCAAGGTAGGGCCAATCACCACATGGCGATCGTCGTTCAGCCGGCGTGGAAGGTGTTCTGGGCCGCCGCCAGCCCGTCGGTGATCAAGGTCTCGACCGCGTCGGCCGCGCGTTCGACGTGGAGGTCGAGCTCCTTGCGCTCGGTCGCCGAGAAGTCCTTGAGCACGAACGCCGCGGCGTCCATGCGGCCCGGCGGGCGCCCCACGCCGAACCGCACCCGCGGATAGTCCTTGGCCGACAGCGACCTGGTGATCGACCGCAGCCCGTTGTGGCCGTTGTCACCGCCGCCCAGCTTGAGCCGGATCGCGCCGTACGGGATGTCGAGCTCGTCATGGACGACGACGACCCGATCGAGCGGCACCTTGTAGAAGTCGCACAGGCCCTTCACCGGGCCGCCCGACTCGTTCATGTACGTGCGGGGCTTGGCCAGGACGGCGCGGGCTCCCGCCAGCCGTCCCTCGACGACCTCGGCCCGGCTCCTGTGGGCCTTGAAGCGCCCGCCGGTCCGCGCCGCCAGCGTGTCGAGGACCATGAAGCCCGCGTTGTGGCGGTTCCCGGCGTACGAGGGACCGGGATTGCCCAGCCCCACCACCAGCCAGAGATCAGCGCTCACGATCTCTCCTCGCTCAGCCGAACGGCCCCCGGCGGTGCGGACACCGGGCCGGGGGCCGTGCGAACGGACTACAGGACGACCGGACTACTCGCCGGACTCGCCCTCGGCGGCGCCCTCGCCCTCGCCCTCGGCGGCCTCCTCACCGGCGGCCTCGGCCGGCTCGGTGGAGACGGTCGCGTCGACGATCTGGACGATCAGCTGGTCCTCGTCGGCGGCCAGGGTGGCGCCGGCGGGCAGCTTCAGGTCCTTGGCGAGCACCTGGCTGTCGATCCCCAGGCCGTCGATGTCCAGGTCGACGCCCGTCGGGATGTGGGTGGCCTCGGCCTCGACGGAGATCTCGACCTCGGCCTGGACCATCCGGCCGCCGGCGACGACGGTGCCGGTCACGTTCACCGGGATGGAGACGGTGACCTTCTCGCCGCGCTTGACCAGCAGCAGGTCGACGTGCTCCAGGAAGCCCTTGATCGGGTCGCGCTGCACGTCCTTGGGCAGGGCCAGCTCGGCGCCGGCGCCCAGGCCCTCGATGCGCAGCAGCACGTTGGGGGTCTTGAGGGCGAGCATCAGGTCATGGCCGGGCAGCGAGATGTGCTCCGGGTCGGTGCCGTGACCGTAGAGGACGGCGGGCACCTTGCCGGCCCGGCGGGTGCGCCGCGCGGCACCCTTACCGAACTCGGTGCGCGGCTCGGCGGCAATGCGTACCTCGGACACGGCGAAAACTCCTTGTTGTTGCGATCCACGGCCGTCCGTCATGGACGTCCGCTGCGGACATAAGCGAATCAGGCGGTGCTCGACGCGTCAGGCGCCTCGAAGATTCTTTGCGTTCCCCGGGGAGTGCGAATCCGATCGGAGCCGTACTGAACGACCCGGGGCATACGCGGATTCGCCAAGTCTAGCCGATCGTCGCAACAGCAAGCGCCATAGGTACGGAGCATTGAGTACGCGTGAACGTGAAACGCCCCGCGGCCCGGGTGGGCGCGGAGCGTTCCAGACGTCGCGGCAGGGGCCGGCGCCGGAGGTGCGCCGGGGGTCAGCGGCTCAGCTGTGGCCGCCGAAGAGGCTGGTCACGGAGCCGTCGCTGAAGACTTCGTGGATGGCCTGGGCCACCAGCGGGGCGATCGGGAGGACGGTCAGCTTGTCGAACCTCTTCTCCTCCGGGATCGGCAGGGTGTCGGTGAGCACGACCTCGGAGATGCGGGAGTTCTTGAGCCGGTCGACGGCCGGCCCGGAGAGCACGCCGTGCGTCGCCGCGACGACGACCTTGGTGGCGCCCTGGTCGAAGAGCGCGTCGGCGGCCTTCACGATCGTGCCACCGGTGTCGATCATGTCGTCCACGATCACGCAGGTCCGGCCCCTGACCTCACCGACGACGTCGAAGACCTTGACCTCGTTGGCGACGTCGGGGTCGCGCTTCTTGTGGATGATCGCCATGGGCACGCCGCCGAGGCGGTCGGACCAGCGCTCGGTGACCCGCACCCGGCCCGCGTCGGGCGCGACCATGGTGACCTGGGTCAGGTCGAGCCGCTGCTCGAAGTGGTCGGCGAGGATGTTGAGCGCGAACAGATGGTCGACCGGGCCGTCGAAGAATCCCTGGATCTGCGCGGTGTGCAGGTCGACCGTGATGAGCCGGTCGGCGCCGGCGGTCTTGAACAGGTCGGCCATGAGCCGGGCCGAGATGGGCTCGCGGCCGCGGTGCTTCTTGTCCTGCCGGGCGTACCCGAAGAACGGCGCCACGACGGTGATCCGCTTGGCCGACGCGCGCTTGAGCGCGTCCACCATGATCAGCTGCTCCATGATCCACTGATTGATGGGAGCCGTGTGGCTCTGGATCACGAAGGCGTCGGAGCCACGGACCGACTCCAGGAACCGCACGAACGTCTCACCGTTCGCGAAGTCGTAGGCCGACGTCGGCGTGAGCTCGACGTTGAGATTGTCGGCTACTTCCTTGGCCAGGTCCGGGTGCGCCCGGCCGGAGAAGAGCATCAGCTTCTTCTGGCCGCTCGCCTTGATCCCACTCACCTCTGACAACTCCCCCTCAACGGACTGTGCACTTCGTGGGTGCGATCCCACTCCCGCAGGCCGAAGAAGAGCTGTGACCGGCCCGCAGTGGTCTTCTATGCCCCGGAGGGAGTCCTCCGAGCGTTTGTCCCGGAAAGGGTCCGGGCTTACCGGGGGTCATCGCCCCCGGAGCTCGTCATCGGGCGTCGTCGCCCTTGCCGTCGGCGTTGTCGTGGGTGCTCTCGGCCTCGCCCTCGGCCTTCGCCTTGGCCGCCGCCTCGGCGAACCGGGTGCCGGCGCGCTTGCGCTCCACCCAGCCCTCGATGTTGCGCTGCCTGCCGCGGGCGACCGCGATCGCCCCCGGCGGCACGTCGTTCGTGATCGTCGAACCGGCCGCCGTGAAGCCGCCGTCCTCGATCGTCACCGGCGCGACGAGCACGGAGTTGCTGCCCACGAAGGCATGCTCGCCGATCTCGGTGTGGAACTTGTCGACGCCGTCGTAGTTGGCGAAGATCGTCCCGGCGCCGATGTTGGCCCCGGCACCGATCGTGGCGTCCCCCACGTACGTGAGGTGCGGGACCTTGCCGCCCTCGCCGACCTCGGCGTTCTTGGTCTCGACGTACGCCCCGACCTTGGCCTTGCGCGCGAGCCTGGTGCCAGGGCGCAGGTAGGCGAACGGCCCGACCGAGGCCTCCGGCCCGATCTCGGCGCCGTCGGCGACCGTGTTGATCACACGGGCTCCGGCGCCCACGCGGGTGTCGGTCAGCGTGCAGCCGGGCCCGACCTGCGCGCCCTCGTCCAGATGGGTGCGTCCGTGCAGTTGCGTGCCCGGGTGGACGACGGCGTCCGCGTCGGCGGTCACCGTCACGTCGACCCAGGTGCTGCGCGGGTCGACGACCGTCACGCCCGCGCGCATGTGGGCGTCGAGGAGCCGGTCGTTCAGCTGCCGCCGCGCCTGCGCGAGCTGGACCTTGTCGTTGACGCCCTGGGTCTCCACCCAGTCGGCGGCCCGGTAGGCCCCGGCCCGGTGGCCGTCGCCGCGCAGGATGGCCACGACGTCGGTGAGGTATTCCTCACCCTTGGCGTTGTCGGTGGTCACCCGCTTGAGCGCGTCGCCCAGCAGGACGCCGTCGAAGGCGTACATGCCGACGTTGATCTCGCGGATGGCACGCTGCGCGTCGTCGGCGTCCTTGTGCTCGACGATCGCCGTGACCGCGCCGCCTTCGCCGTCGCCGTCGCCTTCGCCTTCGCGCAGGATCCGGCCGTAGCCGGTGGCGTCGGGCATCTCGGTGGTGAGAATCGTCACCGCGTTGCCCTCGTCCTCATGGGTCTGGACGAGGTGGTCGAGGGTCTCGCCGCGCAGCAGCGGGTGGTCGCCGTTCGTGACGACGACGGTGCCGCGAAGCTCGCCGACGTGTTCGAGGGCCATCCGTACGGCGTGGCCGGTGCCGCCCTGCCGTTCCTGCACGACCGCCTCGGCGGCCGGCGCGTGCTCCGCCAGATGGGCGACGACCTGCTCGCGCCGGTGCCCGACGACGACGATGGTGCGCTCGGGCTCCAGTTCCTCCGCCGCGGCCAGGACGTGGCCGAGCATGGTGCGGCCGCACAGCTCGTGCAGGACCTTGGAGGTACGGGACTTCATCCGGGTGCCCTCACCCGCGGCAAGGACGATGACGGCTGCCGGGCGGCTTGCCCGGCTCCGTGCACGGCCGACACTCACAGGGAGGCTCCTCGGCGTCGCGGACTGGTGCGGACTGGATCAGCTCGGGCGAGGTAGGCGGTGCGACCTGCTGTCTACCTGCTGCGATGAAGGGACCGCAGGCCGTGACTCGCTCGACATCCGAAGGATACCGCCCAGCCCAGGGTTGTCACCCACCAGCCAGCCGCCGACAAAGAGGACAGCTCCGGCGCAAGGATTCGAACCTTGTCTAAGGGCACCAAAAACCCTTGTGCTGCCGATTACACCACGCCGGATCGACGACGACGGACCGTCCGTACGGGCGATCTGTCGGGCCCAACGATACCGAGCCGACGGCACGACCTTCACCTCTATTGGCCCGCACGCGGCACCGACGGCCGCGACCCGCGGCGCTTGATCGATCCGGGCGGCGGTTCGGGCGGCTGTTTAGGACCGCCCTCATGTGGAAGCACAGAGGAAAGTCGTCCAGAAAGTCCTGGGAGCGACCGGTGCGGAGTCCGTCGGCGAACCATCGTCAACGCTGGAGCGTTGACCGTGGTAGAGGCGTCGTCCGGAGGTCTTCGACGCGCCCGCGCACGTCCGCGCACGTCCGTGCGTGGCCATGGTGCCGCAGGTCACACGGCGGGTTCAGGGGCGAGGTGACAGCCGCCTGACTCGCAAGTGAGCTTTGTGCCACCTGCGACGGAATCCCACTGAATTTACATTCGGATACTGTCCAACCTACGCCAGCGTAGGTTACGGTGGCGTAGGTACGCATCATCAGTAGGAAGAAGTGGTGACACATGACTACAGCCCCCGTCCTTGAACCTCCCACAAGTCGGCCCGCGCGCCCGGAGATCGAGCCCGAGTCGACGAGCGTTTCCGAGAGGGTCCTCGTCGGGGTCTTCACTGGTGTCCCGTTCGTCGCGCTCATCGCCGCGATCCCGCTGGCCTGGGGGCGATTCCTCGGCTGGACCGACATCGTGCTCATGGCGGTGCTCTACTTCGTCTCCGCGGGCGGCATCACGGTCGGGTACCACCGCTACTTCACGCACGGTTCGTTCAAGGCCAACCGCGGCTTGAAGATCTTCATGGCACTGGCCGGCGGCCTGGCCATGGAGGGCCCCGTGATCACGTGGGTCGCCGACCACCGGCGCCACCACAAGCACTCCGACAAGGAGTTCGACCCGCACTCGCCGTGGCGCTTCGGCAACGACTGGAAGGCCCTGACCAAGGGCCTCGTGTGGGCGCACTACGGCTGGCTCTTCGACGGCAACCGCACCTCCAAGGAGCGGTTCGCCAAGGACCTGCTGAACGACCGGGACATCGTCCGCATCCACAAGTGGTTCCCCGGCCTGGTCGCGGTCTCCTTCCTCATCCCGACCGTCCTCGGCGGCCTGCTCACCATGTCCTGGCAGGGCGCCCTGACCGGGCTGTTCTGGGCCGGGCTCGTCCGCATCACGCTCGTGCACCACGTCACGTGGTCGATCAACTCGATCTGCCACACGTTCGGCAAGGAGCACTTCGAGGTGCGTGACAAGTCCCGCAACGTCTGGTGGCTGGCGATCCCGTCGCTCGGCGAGTCCTGGCACAACCTGCACCACTCCGACCCGACCTGCGCGCGGCACGGCGTGCTGAAGGGCCAGATCGACATCAGCGCCCGCGTCATCTGGGCGTTCGAGAAGGCCGGCTGGGCCTACGACGTCCGGTGGCCGAATTCCGAGCGTCTTGCGACCAAACGCACGAACGTGCCCGCGTGAGCGTCACAATTGACACCATGACTGAACCGGCCCCGCCACGGTCACGCAGGAAGCGCATGACCGGCAAGGAACGACGCGAGCAGCTGCTGACCATCGGCCGCACGCTGTTCGCCGAGCGGGGGCTGGACGGTACCTCGGTGGAGGAGATCGCCGCTGCGGCAGGTGTCTCCAAGCCCGTGGTCTACGAGCACTTCGGCGGCAAGGAGGGCCTGTACGCCGTCGTCGTCGACCGTGAGTTCGAGCGCCTGCTCGCTCTGGTCACCGATGCGCTCAACTCGGCGGTCCACTACCGCGGCAAGCTGGAGAAGGCGGCCCTCGCGCTCCTTGAGTACATCGAGGAGAACCCCGACGGCTTCCGCATCATCGTCCGCGACTCGCACGGCGGCACCGGCACGGGCAGCTTCGCGAGCCTCCTCTCCGAGATCGCGGGCGAGGTGGAGTACGTGATGGCGCAGGAGCTCGACCGCCACGACTACGACGAGAAGTTCGCGCCCATGTACGCCCAGATGCTGGTCGGCATGGTCGCCCTCACCGGGCAGTGGTGGCTGGACGCGCGCAAGCCCAAGCGCGAGGAGGTGGCCGCCCACATGGTCAACCTCGCCTGGAACGGCCTGTCCGGGCTGGAGCCCCGCCCGTCCCTCGACCCCAGGCGGCGCCGCAAGGAGCTCGAACGCCAGAAGTCGCGCGCCGCCAAGGAAGCCGCCAGGGAAGAGAAGGCCGCCGCCAAGGAGGCCGCCAAAGAGGAGAAGGCCGCCGCCAGGGCGCAGCGCAAGCACCGGCCGGCCGACGACGACCTGCCCGAGCGCATCGACGAGACGACCACCGAACCGGCCCGCTGAGCGGGCTCCCGTGAACCGGTGGCCGGCCGGAGTTCGTCCGGGCGGCCACCGGCGGGGTCACCGGCCTCGGCGGCCGGGGTCACCGGCCTCGGGTCACGAGACCGGGGTCTTTCGGGGAGGGCGGCTTCAATGGACGCCGCCCGCCGCGCGCGAGAGCACACCGCAGGGGAACGATCGGCTTCTCGCGCGCGGCGGGCGGCACCCTGTCTATGGGCCTCCCGCTGGGCCGCCGGCGACGACGAAGACGCGCCGGAAGGGGAAGACGGTGCCGTACGGGGCGGCCGGATACGCCTCGCGGAGACGAGCCCCGTACTCGGCCAGGAACGCGGTCGTCTCCGCCGGGTCCAGCCTCGTCAGAACGGGACGCAGGGCGGTGCCCTTGACCCATTCGAGCACCGGATCGTCGCCCGGCAGGAGCTGGGCGTAGGTGGTCTCCCAGGCGTCGACCGCGCAGCCGTGACCGGCCAGCAGGTCGAGGTAGCCGGACGGGTCGAGGACCGGGCGCGGGCGGACGGCGTCGCCCAGCCTGGCCCGCCAGCGCGGCGAAGCGCAGATCTCGCGCAGCAGCGTGTGGCTGGGGGCGTCGAAGTTGCCGGGGACCTGGAAGGCCAGCCGGCCCCCCGGGGCCAGTGCCTCGATCCAGCGCGGGAGCAGGTCTTGGTGGGACGGCACCCAGTGCAGGACGGCGTTGGAGACGATCAGATCGACGGGGCGTTCCGGCCGCCAGGCGGCGACGTCGCCCACCGAGAAGGTGAGCCGGCCGGGGATGCCGCGGGCGGCGGCGATCATTTCGGGTGAACTGTCGAACGCCTCGATCGTGGCCTCGGGCCAGCGGCGCAGCAGGGAGGCGGTCAGCTCGCCGCTCCCGCAGCCGAGGTCGACGATGTGGCCGGGGGCCTCCAGGTCGACCCGGGAGAGCAGCTCGGCGAAGGGCCGGGCGCGCTCGTCACCGAAGACCCCGTACTGCGCGGGGTCCCAGACGGCGCCTGCTTGTCTCGACATCAAGAAACATCATGCCCCGGGTCTTATCTTGATGTCAAGAAAGTATTCTCGATATCAAGACAGGTAGGCTGTCGCGCATGCGGGATGAGGTCGACCGGCTGGTCGAGGCCTGGCGCACCGAGCGCCCGGACCTCGACGTCCAGCCCCTGCACGTGCTCAGCCGGGTCTCCAGGCTCGCCCGCCACCTCGATCGGGCCCGGCGCGCGGTGTTCGCGGCCCATGATCTGGAGCCGTGGGAGTTCGACGTGCTGACCGCGCTGCGCCGGGCGGGCACGCCGTACGAGCTGAGCCCCGGCCGCCTGCTGCGCGCGACCCTGGTGACGTCCGGCACCATGACCAACCGGATCGACCGGCTGGCGGCGGCGGGCCTGGTGGAACGGCATCCGGACCCCGGCGACAAGCGCGGCGTCCTCGTGCGGCTCACCGATGCGGGTCAGACCCGGGTCGACGCGGCGTTCGCCGACCTGCTCAGGCGCGAGCACGACATCCTCGGCGGCCTCAGCCCCGCCGACCGCGACTCGCTCGCCGGACTGCTGCGGACCTTGCTCGTCCCGTTCGACAGTCCCGACGGGCTCTGAGTCAGCCGAGATCCTCGGCGAGCAGCAGCCACTCCTCCTCCACCTGCGCGGCCTCGTTCTGGACGTCCTTGAGCCGCGCGTTCAGCTCCTGGAGCTTCTCGTAGTCGGTCGCGTGCTCGGCCAGGCGCTCGTGCAGCTCCGCCTCCTGCCGGCCCAGCTTCTCCAGGCGGCGTTCGAGCTTGTCGAGCTCCTTGCGCGCCTTCCAGTCCTGGCCGCTGCCCTTGCCCTGTTTGGCCGCCGGAGCCGGGGCCTGAGGCGACGGCGACGGGGACTTGGAGGACGACTTCGACGGCGACTGGCCGGGCTTGACGGCGGTGCCGCTGCGACGGCGTTCCAGATACTCGTCCACGCCGCCCGGAAGCATCGAGACCCGGCCGTCGCCCAGGAGGGCGGCGACGCGGTCGGTGACGCGCTCCAGGAAGTAGCGGTCGTGGCTGACCACGACGAGCGTGCCCGGCCAGCCGTCGAGAAGGTCCTCCAGCTCGGTCAGCGTCTCGATGTCGAGGTCGTTGGTGGGCTCGTCCAGCAGGAAGACGTTGGGCTCCGCCATGAGGAGGCGGAGCACCTGCAGGCGCCGCCGTTCACCGCCCGACAGGTCGCCGACGGGCGTCCAATGGCGATCGCTGCGGAAGCCGAGGCGTTCCAGCAGCTGGCCGGCCGTCCAGTCACGCTTGCCGACCGTGATGCGGCCGCGGATCTCCTCGACCGACTCCAGGACGCGGCGGGACGGGTCGAGGTCTTCCAGGCTCTGCGACAGATGCGCCAGCTGGACGGTCTTCCCGCGGACGACCTTGCCCCCGGACGGGGTGACGGCGCCGTCCAGGAGGCGGAGCAGGGTGCTCTTGCCGCTGCCGTTCACGCCGACGAGACCGATCCGGTCGCCGGGACCCAGCTGCCAGGTGAGGTCTTTGAAGATGTCCCGCCCGCCGAGCTCGACGTCGACGTTCTCCAGGTCGAACACCGTCTTGCCGAGCCGCGCCGTGGCGAAGCGCGTCAGCTCGACCTGGTCGCGCAGGGGCGGCTCGTCGGCGATCAGCGCCTGCGCGGCGTCGATCCGGAACTTGGGCTTGGACGTGCGGGCCTGCGGGCCGCGGCGCAGCCAGGCCAGCTCCTTGCGCAGGAGGTTCTGGCGCTTGGACTCGGCGGCGGCGGCGATGCGGGAACGCTCGGCCTTGGCCAGCACGTACGCGGAGTAGCCGCCCTCGTACCGCTCGACCCCGCCGTCGACGACCTCCCACGTGCGGTCGGTCACCTCGTCCAGGAACCACCGGTCGTGGGTGACGACGAGCAGGGCCACCCTGCGGTCCTTCAGGTGCCGCGCCAGCCAGTCGATGGCCTCGATGTCGAGGTGGTTGGTGGGCTCGTCGAGGATCAGCAGGTCGGACTCGGGCACCAGCAGCCGGGCCAGCGCGATCCGGCGCTGCTCACCGCCGGACATCCCGGCCAGCGGCGCGTCCAGGTCGAGATCGGCGAGGAGCCCGCCGAGGATGTCGCGGATCCGGGTGTCGCCCGCCCACTCGTGCTCGGCCCGGTCACCGAGGACCTCCGAACGCACGGTGGCCCCGTCAGGGAACTCGTCCCGCTGGGTCAGGAAGCCGAGGCGCAGCCCGCGGGTGTGGGTCACCCGGCCGCCGTCGGGCTCGGTCTGGCGGGCGAGGACGGATACCAGCGTGCTCTTGCCCCCGCCGTTGCGGCCGACGACGCCGATGCGGTCGCCGGCGTCCAGCCCGAGAGACACCGAATCGAGCAGCGGGGCAGGCCCGTAGGCCTTGCTGACATTCTCAACATTGATGAGGTTCACGACGCCAACAAGGCTAATGCCCGCTCGAACCGTCCGCGCCGCAGGGGCTTCGCGCGCCCCGGCTCCACGGGTCAGATGACGGTGGCTCCGGGGACCGGGCCGCCCGCCCGTACGATCGACTTGGCCACGCCCTCTCCGGCCAGGACGGCCGCCAGCTCGGCCGCGTGCTCGGCGTTCTCGGCGAGGAAGGCGCACGTGGGGCCGGACCCGGACACCAGGGCGCCGATCGCTCCGGCCTCGTGGCCGGCGGTGAGCGTCCGGCGCAGGGAGGGCCGCAGGACCAGCGCGGCGGCCTGCAGGTCGTTGCTCAGCACGACGCCGAGGGCCTTGGCGTCGCCGGTGGCGAGGGCGCTCATCAGCTCCTCGGACACCCGCGGCCGGGGGGCCTCCTCGCCCCGCTCGGCGCGCAGCCGGTCGCACTCGGCGTAGACGGCGGGCGTGGACAGGCCGCCGTCGGCGGTCGCGAAGACCCAGTGGAACGTGCCGCGGGCGAGCGCCGGCGTCAGCCGCTCTCCCCTGCCGACCCCGATCGCCGTGCCGCCGAGCAGCGCGAACGGGACGTCGCTGCCGAGGTCGGCGCCGAGCTCCAGCAGATCGTCACGGCTGAGCCGGGGATCGTCCGGCGAGTCCCACAGGCGGGCGCAGGCGAGCAGGGCGGCGGCGGCGTCGGCGCTGCCGCCCGCCATGCCGCCCGCGACCGGGATGGCCTTGCGGATGCGCAGCGCGACCGCGGGCTCCACGCCGAGCCGGGCCGCGACGAGCCGGGCCGCGCGGGCGGCCAGGTTGTCGTCGTCGGCCGGTACGCCGTCGACCGCGACCCGGGAGCCGGGCGCGGTCTCGACCGTCACCGCGAGCTCGTCCGCGGGCACGGCCGTCAGCTCGTCGAAGAGCGAGACGGCGTGGAAGACGTTGACGAGATCGTGGTACCCGTCGTCACGGAGCGGGCCCACGCTGAGCTGGAGGTTGACCTTGGCCGGTGCGCGCACGGTCACAGCTGTCACGAGACCGAAGCGTACGGGACCGGGCACGCGACGGTCGAAGCCGGGGCACCGCCGGGCCGGTCAGCCGCCGCTGGTGACCGGGAGGTTGCGGGGATTGAAGTAGGGGCTGGTCGCGAACTCGCGCAGGGCCGAGACGGCGGCGCGGTCGCCGGTCACCTCGTAGCGCCGGCGCCTGTCGCGCTGCTCCTGGGCCTGCTCGTTGGAGTTGAAGTAGACCACGGCCTTGATCTGCGGGTTCTGCAGGGTCTGCGCGGCCTTGCGGAGCCACTCGGCCCGGCGCGTGCCGTACGCCTGCGGGACGCCGAACTCCGCGACCATGATCGGCTTGGTGCGCTCCCGGGCCCACTCCATGAAGATCTTCAGCGTCTCGGACAGGTCCCGGTACTCGTAGTCGCCGCCGGGCTGGGCGTCCACGCAGATCCAGTCGACCTGGTCGTCACCCGGGTAGAACGGCTGCGCCGCACCCGAGCCGAACCCGCGGGCCGTGGGGCACCAGACCCAGGCGACGTTGTCGACCTTCTCCCGCTTGAAGATCGTCCGCAGCCGCTTCCAGGCCGCGATGTAGGACTCCGGCGAATGGATCTTGGTGTCGCGCAGGCTCGCCTTGTCCATGTCGCGCTGCCAGCGCAGGAAGATCGGCTTGCCGGTGGCCTTGATCGCCCGGGCCCGGGCGCGGATGAGCGCGTCGTGCCGGCCGGCCACGATCTCCCGGGTGTCGGTGCCGGACCAGGTCAGCAGCATGGTCCGGTGGCCGCCTTCCAGCAGCGCCGTGTCGACCTTGCGGGGGAACTCGTCCTTCCAGGAGATGTAGCTCTGCACGATGTCCAGCCGGCGGCCCAGCTCGCGCTCGAAGCCGGTCAGCGCCGTCATCCCGTCCCTGGCCTCGACCTCGGCGTCGTCGGCCTCAGGGGTGGCCGTGGACTCCGAGGAGGGCGACGTCGACGGCGAGGCCTTGCCGGACGGGCGCTTGGTCTGCGTGGCGTACACGGGGCCGAGGTCGGGCGGGACCCAGGCGCCGAAGTAGGCGCCCTGCGCCGGCGGCGTCGGGGCCACCCCGGCCCGCGCCGTCACCGTGATCTTGGGCGTCGCGGCGGTGCCGTTACTGCAGCCGGCCGCCACGAGGGCGCCCACCACGGCCATCGCGCCCAGCGCCGCCACCGCGGGCATCGCCGATCGGACGAGTGCCGCCCTCGTCACGGGCAGTCTCGTCCTCGTCGCAAGCAGTGTCGCCCTCGTCGCAAGCGACGGTGCCTTCGTCGCCCGCGAACGCGCCTTCACCATGCTCCTCCGCCTCAATCTGATCTTTAGCGCCCCCAGGACCATACTTGGCAATGCAGGCGAACGCGGCCACATCCAGCGCCTCGCCACGGGTCCGGGGATCCACACCGGCGGCGCGCAACGCCCGTTCGGCCTCGGCCGCCGACCCCGCCCAGCCCGCCAGCGCCGCGCGCAGGGTCTTGCGGCGCTGAGCGAACGCGGCGTCGACCACGGCGAACACCTCGTCCCGGCTCGCCGTCGTGGCCGGGGGCTCCCGGCGGGTGAACGCCACGAGCCCCGAGTCCACGTTCGGCGCCGGCCAGAACACCGCGCGTCCCACCGGACCGGCACGGCGCGCGTCCCCGTACCACGCCAGCTTCACCGACGGCACGCCATAGATCTTGCTGCCGGGCGCCGCGACCATCCGGTCCGCGACCTCCGCCTGCACCATCACCAGGACACGCCGGAGCGACGGCACCTCGGCCAGCAGGTGCAGGACGACCGGAACCGCCACGTTGTAGGGCAGGTTGGCCACCAGCGCCGTCGGCTCAGGCCCCGGCAGCACCACCTGCGGCCCCCGGGAAGCCCGGGCACCGCGCCTGGGCACGGCGGCTCGCGGCTCCACCGCGTTCGAAGTCGTGATCCGCAACGCGTCGGCCCGGACCACTTCCAGGCGGCCGGCGAGTTCGGGGGCGTGCCGGGCGACGGTCTCGGGGAGCGCCGCGGCCAGCACCGGGTCGATCTCGACGGCGGTCACGCGGCGTACTTCCGGAAGGAGCGCCAGGGTGAGGGACCCGAGACCGGGTCCGACCTCGATCACGACGTCGTCCGGCGCCAGGTCCGCGGCGCGGACGATCCTGCGGACGGTGTTGGGATCGATGACGAAGTTCTGCCCGAGCGTCTTGGTCGGCCGGATGCCGAGCCGCCCGGCCAGTTCGCGAACCTCCGCGGGCCCGAGCAGCGCGTGCGTGTCCTGTGTGTCCCCCACCGGATCAGTCTCTCAGGTCCGCGTGAACGGTGAAGGTCCCCGCTAGGTGAAGAGGAATCGCCCACAGTGCGGCCACTGCCCCTGCCAGCGGCCGTTGACCTTGTTGTAGAGCAGCTGGGCGCGGTAGGTCTGCTCCGCCGGGCTCGCGTTGGTCGGCAGTCCCGTGCCGCCGACGGAGCCCCAAGTCGCCAGCGAGAACTGGTAGAGCCCGTAGTAGCCGCCCGCGCGGTTGACCGCCTTGGGGTTGCCGCCCGACTCGCACTTGGCCAGCCCGGGCCAGTTGAGCCGCGCCGCGGACCCGGCGGCGGCCGACTGCGGGCCCACCGCCACGATCTCCGTCACCGGCTTGCGCCTGACCTTCTGGTCGATGACGGCCTTGACCTTCTTGCCGCGCCGCTTGACCCAGGCCACCTGGACGACCTTGATGCCCGGCTTGCCCTTGCGCAGCACCTTCTGGCTCCACGGCGGCAGCTTGGAGCTCTTCTTCTTGACGACGGGCGGCGCCGTCTTCACCGTCTTGGTGACCGGCGCCGACAGCAGCCGGAGCACCTTGATCACCTGTGTGGTGGCGGCCGGGGCGGTCAGCGGCGGCTTGACCAGGTTGTGCTTCCCGAGCTGCACCTTGGCCTGGGCCAGCACCTCCTGGACGGTGGCGCCGGTCGTCATCGTCTCGGTGCGCTTCCCGTCGACCACGAGGACGACCTTGCGCGGCGCCGGTGCCGAGGCGCTGGGCGCGGGCGGATCGGCGACGGGCCGCTGCGACTCGGCCTTGGCGCCGCCGCCGCATCCGGCGGCGAGCAGTGCCGCGGCGACCAGCAGGGAAATCGCGGGGGGTGTGGAACGCACCTTGTCCTCCAGGACCGCCGGCAGGGCCCGGGGGTGCCCTGCTCAACGGCCAGACCCTAAAGCCCCGCGGGTGACTTCCGCCACCGCATCACCCGATGTGACCTGTCTGGCAGGTCCCGGGAACCGGCGCTAGGGCCGGCCGCGCAGCCGCCGGACGGACCAGATCACGCCGACGATCACCAGGACGACGAGCATCGCCGCGAAGAACGCCGGCGCGAACGGCCCCCGGACCGTGCAGCCCTCGACGTGGAGGTGGTCGGAGCCGGTCTCGCGCTGGTGCCGGGCGTTCGCCCACAGCCGGACCTCGCAGCGCTCCCCGCCCGCCCGCTCCCACGTGGCGGTGCAGCGGACACGCTTGCCGTCCGGCTCGGCGCACGCGGTCAGCTCGGCCTCCACCGACGCGGCGCGTGTGTACTCGTAGGCGGGATAGGCGGAGGCCAGCAGGCCCACGACCGCCAGAACCACGATCACCGCGATGGCGACGCTCTCGCGCCGCCGCATCCGCGCGGACTCCGCCGCCCGCGTCGCCCGCCCTCGATTCGCTCGCCGCGTTCTGCCTCCCATCCGCCTCAGACTAGGGCGCCGCGAACGCGACGAGGACCGCTGGGTGCGTGTTACCAGGGGCCGAAGACACGTTCCCCGGTCGCGGCGATCGCGGTACAGAGGTCGGCGACCTCGACGCCCTTGACCTCGGCCATGAAACGCACGGTGTGCGGGATCAGGTAGGAGGCGTTGGGCTTGCCGCGGTGCGGGATCGGGGTCAGGAACGGCGCGTCGGTCTCGACCAGGACGAGGTCGAGCGGCGCGACGCGCAGGGCGTCGCGCAGCGGCTCGGCGTTCTTGAACGTGACGTTGCCCGCGAAGCTCATCACGTAGCCGAGGTCGGCGCAGACCTTGGCCATCTCGCCGTCGCCCGAGAAGCAGTGGAAGACCACCGTCTCCGGGGCGCCCTCCTCACGCAGGACGCGCAGCACGTCGTCGTGGGCCTCGCGGTCATGGATGACCAGGGCCTTGCCGGTGCGCTTGGCGATCTCGATATGCGCGCGGAACGAACGGTGCTGGTCGTCCTTGGGCGCCCAGTCGCGGTAGTAGTCCAGACCGGTCTCACCGATCGCCCGGACCTTCGGCCCCTCGGCCAGCCGGGCGATGTCGTCGAGCACGGCGTCGTCGACGCCCGTGGTCTCGTTGGGGTGGATGGCCACGGCCGCGTACACGGGGTCGTGCTCGGTGGCGGTCTCGGCCGCCCAGCGCGACGAGGGCAGGTCACAGCCGATCGTGACGATCCGCGTGATGCCGGCCGCCCGCGCCGCGGCCACCTGCTCGGCCACGGGCGTCTCGACGATGTCGAGATGGCAGTGGCTGTCGAGCACGTCCACCGGAAGGCGATCCGGCAGCGGCGGCAGCGCCCTCGGCGCCATGCCGCCCGCCTCCTCGTCCGCCGTCATTCGGCCTCCAGCCTGGCCAGTTCCTCGTCGACGATCGACTCGTCGAGCTTCTTGAACAGCGGGACCGGCTTGGCCAGCGGAACGCCGGGCTTGATCGGCTGCGACTCCCAGCGCGCCCTGGTCTCGTAGTCGCCGGTCAGGATCGGGTAGTCGGGACCGCCGTGCTCAGAGACGATCTCCAGGCGCGGCTTGCCGCTCCACTCGCCCTCGCCGCCGAGCATCTCGAACACCTTCTGCGAGGACTCCGGCAGGAACGGGGTGAGCAGCGACTTGGCGTCGTCCACGACCTGCAGCGCGACGTGCAGCACGGTGCCCTTGCGCGCCGGGTCGTCCTTGATCTTCCAGGGCTCCTGGGCGGACAGGTAGCCGTTGGCCTCACGGACGACGTCGAACGCCTCGGTGACCGCGTTCTTGAACCGCGACCGGCCGAGCTCCGCGCCCACCGCGGCGAAGCCCGCCCTGGAGCGTTCGAGCAGCGCGCGGTCGGCGTCGGTCAGGTCGACGGCCTCGGGGATCGCGCCGAAGTCCTTGGCCGCCATGTTGACCGACCGGTTGACGAGGTTGCCCCACTGGGCGACCAGCTCGTTGTTGTTGCGCTCGCGGAAGTGCTGCCAGGTGAAGTCGGTGTCCTGGTTTTCGGGGCCGGCGACCGCGATGTAGTAGCGCAAGGCGTCGACGTCGTAGCGCTCCAGGAAGTCCTTCACGTAGATGACGACCTGGCGCGACGAGGAGAACTTGCGGCCCTCCATCGTCAGGAACTCCGACGACACCACCTCGTCGGGCACCTTGAGGGCGCCGAGCGAGCCGGCCGTACCGCCCCTGTCGCCCTGACCGCTGTAGCCGAGGAGCATCGCCGGCCAGATCTCGGCGTGGAAGACGATGTTGTCCTTGCCCATGAAGTAGTAGGAGAGGGCCTCGGGGTCCTGCCACCAGGCCCGCCACGCCTCCGGGTCGCCGGTCCGGCGCGCCCACTCCACCGACGCGGAGAAGTAGCCGATCACCGCGTCGAACCACACGTACAGCTTCTTGGCGGGGTTGTCGCGCCAGCCGTCCAGCGGGATCGGCACGCCCCAGTCGAGGTCGCGGCTGATCGCGCGCGGCTGCAGGTCGCCCAGCAGGTTGAGCGCGAACTTCAGCACGTTCGGCCGCCAGTCGCCCTGCTTGGACCTCAGGTAACGGCCGAGCACCTCGGTGAACGCGGGCAGGTCGAGCATGAAGTGCTCGGTCTCGACGAACTTCGGCGTCTCCCCGTTGATCCGGCTGACCGGGTTGATCAGGTCGACCGGGTCGAGCTGGTTGCCGCAGTTGTCGCACTGGTCGCCGCGCGCGCCGTCGTAGCCGCAGATCGGGCAGGTGCCCTCGATGTAGCGGTCGGGCAGCGTGCGTCCGGTGGACGGCGAGATCGCGCCCATCGTGGTCTTGGGGAAGACGTAGCCGTTGTCGTAGAGCCCCTTGAAGAGCTCCTGCACCACCGTGTAGTGGTTGCGCGTCGTGGTGCGGGTGAACAGGTCGTACGACATGCCCAGCCCGAGCAGGTCCTCGGCGATCACTCGGTTGTAGCGGTCGGCCAGCTCGCGGGCGGTCACGCCCTCCTTGTCGGCCTGCACCTGGATCGGCGTGCCGTGTTCGTCGGTGCCGCTGACCATCAGGACCTTGTTGCCCGCCATCCGCTGGTAGCGGCTGAACATGTCGGCGGGCAGCGCGAATCCGGAGACGTGCCCGATGTGGCGGGGCCCGTTGGCGTACGGCCAGGCGGGCGCGGTCAGGATGTGTCGGCTCGACGAGGACATGAAGTCAAGAGTAGAGGTCGCCTCCGGCGCCAACGACTCGATATCGCCCAGGGCGCAGCGGCGGCTTCCCTGAAAATTTGCTGAGAGTCTCCCCTGGCCACTGGCTCCTGACCTGCGCGGCTGACATCATCGAGCACCGAAAAGGCAGATCAGAGGCCCTCCCGGACGGGCGGGCCGTCGTCGAGAACCAAGCAGGCATGACCCAGAGCACGCAGGCATGACCCAGAGCACACTGCGCACGCCGGACTGCGGCCGCGACACCGCCACGGCGGCGACCGAGACGCCCCGGCGACCCCTACCGGCCCGGCGGCGGCTGCCCGTACGGCTACTGCGCCGCGGCGTGGTCTGGAAGTCGCTGCTGGTCGCGGCGGCGAGCGTCCTCGTGCAGTGGCTGGTCATGCCGCCGCCGCTGTACGCCGACCCGTTCTACGTCTTCACCGCCGGCAAGCTCTGGCCGGACATCCCGCTCGGACGCGAACCCTTCCTCGACGTTCCGCACCAGATCACCCGGATGGGGCTGGTGCTGCCGACCATGATCGCCGAACGGCTGCTCGGCGACGGGCAGGTCGCCTACTTCTGTGTCGCCGCGCTCGGCGGCTGCCTGTTCTTCGTGGGCGCCTTCCTGGCCGTGCGGTCGCTCTTCGGTGAGACCGCCGGGCTGGTCGCCGCGCTGGTGCTGCTGGTGCACCCGTTCTTCATCCTGGTCAACCCGTACGGCGACGAGGTCACCTGGGCGACCGGGGCGATCCTCCCCGACATGCCGGGCGCGGGGCTCTTCGCGATGGGCGTCGCGGCGCTGGTCGCCGCGAGCCGGAGGGCGGACCGGCGCCGGCAGACGCGGTTGCTGCTCGTGGCGGGGCTGTGCTTCGGCTGCGCGTTCCTGGCCCGGGAGTTCCTGGCCTTCCTGTACCTGGCCATCCCGATCTTCGTGGTCCTCCTCCGGCTCCCGCTGCGCAGGATGACGTTCATCGCGGCGCCGATGCTGGGCGTGCTGGCCGTCAACCTCGGCCACAACGCCGTGGTGTTCGGCGATCCGCTGACCGAGCTGCGCTCCGCCGCCGGCCACGGCGGGATGCCCGCCGAGCCCATCACCCGGCTGGACGCGCTGAGCTCGTTCCCCCGCGCGATGTACGAGTGGGACCCGCTCGGCACGATCTTCATCGTGGCGCTGGCGCTCAACGTGGTGGGCCTGCTGGCCACCCGTGACCGGCGGTTGGCATTGACGCTGGTGTGGTTCGCCGCGCTCTGGGCGCCGCTGACGCTGATGTCGGGCACCATCGACCCGACCGACATCTCACTGCGCGCCTGGCTCGTCCGCTACTGGTTCGCCGTGCTGCCCGCCCTGGCCGCCGGCGGCCTCGGCTCGCTGATCCTGCTGACCCGGCGGTTCGCGCTGCCGGCGGTCAGGCGCCACGTGATCCCGGCGGCGCGCCGTGCCGCCGCTCCGCTGACCCGGCGCCTGGCCGAGCCCCGCCGCCGGACGCTGTCGCGGCGCGCCGGCGTGGTCTCCGCCGGAGCGCTGGCGGTCGCCGTCACCGCGGCCTACCTCGTGCCCGCCGGGCTGCTGATCGCCGAACAGCCGCGCGACCAGGCCTGGAGCGAGCTGCGCGGCTGGCTGGCCGACGAGGAGACCACGGTGGACACGATCTGGGCGGACGAGCGGCTCGGGCAGACGCTGACCTTCTACACCCAGGACGTGTGGGGTGAGGAGGTCTGGGACGGCGAGGTCCGCACGTTCCGCCAGATTGACGGTGAGCTGCCCGCCGCCGCGGTGAACGGGCCGCTGCTCCACACCGAGTGGCGGGGGCAGGAGCCGCCCAGCTCCCATGGTGTCCAGCCCAGCACCGAGAGCGGCTGGGAGCTGGAGTGGAGCTCTTCTGACGACGTGCTGGAGCTCTGGGAACGCGGCTAGGCGGGTTCCGCGTCCCGTTCGGGCGCGGGATGGTCGGGCGCAGGCTTGTCCGCGGGCTTGTCCGGCGCGGGCTCCTCGACCGCCGCCTTCGGGTGGCGGGCGAACGTGAGGGCGGCGGCCAGGCAGGCCAGCGGCAACGCGGGCATCGCGTACCGATGGTCGAAGCCGAGCACCGCCACCGGCGCCACGAGCAGCGACACCGCGACGCCCCATGGCAGCAGGACGGTGCGCCGGGTGCGGCGCGAGCCGCCGCGCCGGCTGACGACGCCCCAGGCTCCCAGCAGGAGCACGATGAGGAGCGCCGGGCCGGGAATGTGGACCTTGTAGGCCGCGAGCCAGCCCGCGTACGGCTCGACCGAACGGGTGCCCTCGGTGACGCCCGGGTCGTAGGCGAGGGCAGTGTCCCGAGCCCCTGGCTCGTCTGACAGCGGGACGGTGCCAGTGGTGAAGTAGAAGACCGGCGGCAGGCGCTTGGGATGCGCGACCGCGGGATAGGCGAACGTCCTCGACACGTCCACGGTCACGGCCCACAGGTAGTCCAGCGGCTGAGCCATGATCGTACGGATCGCGAACGAACGGGCCAGGTCCTCGTTGGCGTTGCGGCCGGGCGGCCGGTTGATCTCGCCGACCCAGTAGTACTCCGAGGCGGCGTCGGTCTTCACGCCGTCCGGGCAGAGCCTCGCCTCGGCCGGTGGCGGCTTGACCTTGTCGCAGTCCACGAACGTCCGCGTCCGCGCCCAGAGCGAGGCCCCGTCACCGCCGGCGAGCTTGAACCGCCCGTACTCGGAGTGGTACCAGGTCGCGTACGAGACGATCGGGACGGCCGCCACCAGCGCCGCGACGACCAGCGAGCGCCAGGCCACCCGCCGCACCGCCATCCAGGCCAGCACCAGCACCAGCAGCGGCAGCGCGATCGTGCGGAACAGCGCGGCGAGCGCCAGCAGCAGCGCGGCGCCGGTCGCGGCCCGCCAGGTGATCTCGGGCGACCACAGCAGGACGATCACCGCGCCGGTGACCAGGAGCAGGAACGGCGTGTCGGACAGCACCGCGTGCTCCAGGTGGAGCAGCTCGACGTCGAACAGTGGGGCGATCATGGCCAGCGACGCGCCCCACGCGGGCAGGCCCCGGCGCCGGAGCACCGCGTATCCCAGCACGCCCACGGCCAGGCCCATCAGATGCTGGAGCACGATGATCAACGGGATGCTGTGGAACGGCTTGAGCAGCCAGAGGAAGAAGCCGTAGCCGCCGGGGTGCAGATTGCGCGCGGGATGGGGTTCGAGCGCGAACCGCAGGTATTCGTACGAGTCGTACCAGTACATCTCCCCGGGCCGCTGCCCCAGCAGTGCCAGCACCCGTACCGCCACCGCGAGCACGACCACCACGGCGAACAGCCGGTGCCGTCCCAGCCCGGCCCTCAGGCGCCGGACCAGACCGTGTCCGGACTCCGGCTCCGGCTCCGCGGCGCGGGCGGAGTCGGTCAGCACATCGGTCACCGGGCGGCTCCAACGAGAGTGGGCTCAGCGGCTCCGGGCCGGTCTTCGTCCGGCTCCCACCGGCGACGTGCCCAGGGCAGCGCGACGAGGATCGCCAGGACGACGGCCAGACCGCTCATGTAGTAGTACGGGGCGACGTCGTTCCAGTCGCGCAGCAAGGTCATCACCAGATAGCCCGCCCCCGCGTACAAACTGATCACGATGCTCATCAGCCAGGTCCAGCGGGCCGGGCGGGCGGTCGCGTAGGGCATCGCCCACTCCAGGTACTGCACGCCGTGCGAGGCGGTGGCCACCTGGAAGGCCGAGGCGCTGACCATGGCGATGTCGACCGGATGGGCGCGGCGCCACCACCAGACGGCCGCCGCGATCGCGGCCAGGGTGAGGACCGTGCCGACGGTGCCGATCGTCTGGCTGAACGGGTCGTGCAGCAGCCGGCCCTTGGGCACCGGGTTGAGCCACAGCAGCACCGAACTCCAGCCGAAGGTGCCGACGACCGGGTGGTAGCCCAGCATGACGCTCATCACGTCGGGCAGCTTGGACACGGGCGTGCCGACCGTCAGCGGCATGGTGACGAAGAGCGCGGCCAGGACTCCGCCCATGGCCCCGACCAGCTGTGCCCGGAACCGCCAGGTGGGCAGTGCGATCAGCAGGGCGGGCAGGAAGAGCGCGGGCCAGGTCTTCACCGAGATCGCGAGCGCGATCAGCGCGCCGGCCAGCAGGACCCGGCGGGTGGTCGGCGTCCCCCGCAGGACGACCACGAACGCGCCGAGGGCGAAGAGCAGGCACAGCGGCTCCATCTGCCCGTGCACCGCCGAGACCAGCACGGTCAGCGGGTTGACCGCGTACAGGAACCGCGCCGTGGAGCGGAACGAGGGCGCCGCCAGCGATCCGACCAGCGCCACCACGCCGAGGTCGAACAGGATCGGCCCGATCCGGCTGACCACCATCCACGGCACGTCGAACTGCCGTTCGACGAAGACGTTGCCCGCGAGGAACAGCGCGTAGGTGGGCAGGTAGTTCCAGCCGGTCTCCGGCGCGTTCAGGATCGGGTCGCGGTGCTCCAGCGCGTTGACGCCGGCCCGGTGGAAGTCGATGTTGAGGTCGTAGGGCTTGAAGTCGCCCGCGACGAGCCACATCAGGACCCGCAGGCCCAGCGCCACCAGCAGGGTGATCTTCAGCGACGGGCCCCACCCGCGCCGCCAGGCCACCAGGAGCAGCACGGCGCAGAGCGCGAAGACCGCGAGCCGGGCCGCGAGATCCAGGGGGTCGACGATCATTGACATGCGCCGCGGTCAGTCGCGGTGGGCCCGCTCGGCCTTGGCCAGGTCGACCGCCTCCACTTTGCCCTCGGCCTTGCCGCGGGCGCGCATCGCGTCCTGCACGGTCGAGTCGTCGGCGGCCTCGGTCGCCGGGTGCGAGGAGCGGCGGATGTTGAGAATCGAGAGGAAGAAGGTGCCGAGCAGCGCCTGGAAGCTCATCATCAGGGCGGTGGCCGAGGGCACCACGAGCCGCAGCGACTCGCGCGGGTCGAGCTCGCCGAAGCTGCGCACCTGCCAGTGGACCAGCGAGGCCACCAGGCCGGCGAGGCCCAGCACGGCGAGCACGCCGGAGATCACCAGGCCGCGTTCCAGCGACCAGGACTTCAGGAAGCTTCCTACCCGCGCGGTCTGTGGCAGGAAACCCTCGGCGACGCCGTAGGCCTTGGTGAGCAGCGCGAACAGCACCGCCTGGAATCCGATCACCAGCATCGCCGACGCGCCGACCAGCGTGTCGACGTCGAACGCGATCCTGCCGACCTCCACCGGGCCGAAGGACAGTGCGATCCCCGCGCCCAGCCCGAGCGTCATAAGAACGAGGCCGGGGATCAGGAACAGCCACCGCGGGCTGTAGAGCAGGAGGAAGCGCAGATGGCGCCAGCCGTCCCGCCAGGTGTTGAGGTGCGGGGGCCGCGACCGGCCGTCCACCGCCAGCGTGGTGGGCACCTCGGTGATCTTGTAGCCGAACAGCGTGAACTTGACCACGAGCTCGCTGGCGAACTCCATGCCGCTGGACTGCAGCCCGAGCGACAGCGCCACGTCGCGGCGGAAGCCGCGCAGACCGCAGTGGAAGTCACCGATCTTGCTCTTGAAGAAGAGCCGGCCGACGTAGCTGAGCACCGGGTTGCCGAGGTAGCGGTGCAGCGGGGGCATGGCGCCGGGGGCGATGCCGCCCTTGAACCGGTTGCCCATGACCAGGTCGGCGCCCTTGCGCAGCTCGTCGACGAACGGCCGCAGCGAGGTGAAGTCGTAGCTGTCGTCGGCGTCACCCATGATCACGTACTTGCCGCGGGCGGCGCGGATGCCGCCCATCAGCGCGTTGCCGTATCCCTTGCGGTCGACATGGACGACGCGCGCCCCGGCCGCCTCGGCCAGCGCCTGGCTGCCGTCGGTGCTGCCGTTGTCGGCGACGACGACCTCACCGTCGATACCGTTCTCCTTGAGGCACCCGACCGCCTTGCGCACGCAAGTCTCCACGGTCTCGGCCTCATTGAGACACGGCATCACTACGGTCAGTTCCATGTCGACTCCTTGTTGTCCCCTCGGATACGGGATCTGGGGATTTCGACTAATCTTGGCACGGCGAGCGGACGGCTCAGGGGCAAGAGGCTACCCGTATCACCTGTTCTGGCCCGCGCTATACCGCGAGTAACGACGATTCACGCCATCTTGTTGTCAAGCCGCAACTCGAAGACGAGCGCGGTCCGGTGTGCGGACGACAGGCTGAGTAACATGCTACGGGCTTTCCGGGGGAGGTATTGGCGTCTTGACGTATGCCGCTGATGCCGACACGCACGCCTCGGGTGCGACGGACCTGCTCGACACGCCCGACCAGGACGGCGATCTCGTCGTCGACTCCCCCGCGACCGGCGAACCCGCCGACACCGCCGATACCGGCGAACCCGGCGACCCGCCGCGCCGGCGGCGGTTCCCGGCGGCGTGGGCGCGGGCCAGGCCGTTCCTCGCCGCGCACTGGCCGTTCTTGATCATCTTGACCGCCGGGCTGTCACTGCGCGTGATCACGATGCTGGGCTACCGCTGGGCGATGTGGTTCAACGACGCGTTCCAGTACGTGCAGACCGCGATCGAGAACGAGCCCCACATCGTCCGGCCCAACGGCTACGTCTTCTTCCTGCAGGCCCTGGAGCCCTTCCACTCGTTCGCCCTGATCACGACGGTGCAGCACCTGATGGGGCTGGGCATCGCGATCATGATCTACGCGCTGCTGCGGCGGCGCCTGGGCGCCGCCCGGTGGGTCGCCACGCTCGCCGCCGCCCCGGTCGTGCTGGACGCCTACCAGATCCAGCTCGAACACATGATCCTTTCGGACGTGCCGTTCACCTTCATGATGACGGGCCTGGTGACGCTGGTCCTGTGGTGGCGGGACATCACCGCGGTCCGCGGCGCCGCGCTGGGCGCGCTGCTGGCCCTCACCGTGCTGACCCGGTCGGTGGGCCTCGCGCTGCTCATGGTCGTTCTGGTCTATCTGGTGATCCGCCGGGTCCGCTGGACGGCGCTGGCGGCGACCGTGATCGCCTGCGCGCTGCCGCTCATGGGCTACGCCACCTGGTTCAAGGCCGAGCACGGCAAGTTCGGGCTGAGCAACAGCAGCGGCCCGTTCCTGTACGCGCGGGTGATGAAGTTCGCGGACTGCCACCAGATCAAGAACCTGCCGGTCGAGGAGATGCCGCTCTGCACGCAGGTCCCGGCCGCCGATCGGCCCTCCTCGCAGTTCTACGTGTGGGGCGAGGCCTCGCCATTGCTGCGCCTTCCGGGCCACATCTTCAACAATGACAAAAGCGCTGAGGCGGGACGGTTCGCGCGCCGGGCGATTCTCACCCAACCCGACGACTATCTGCAGGCAGTGGCCTATGACGTCGCACGGGTCTTCTTTTGGAACCGAACGGTTTTCCCTGACCGATTCACCTACGAGCTGTACCAGTTCCGAACGACCGCCGACCCGGTGCCGAACTGGGCCGAGCCGTTCACCAACGCCTATGAGCACGGCGCGGCCGACACGCGCGTGATCGAGCCGTTCGCCGGGGTCATGCGCTTCTACCAGAAGCACTTCTTCCTGCGCGGCACGCTGCTGGGCGCCGTCCTGCTGGTCGCCGCGGCGGGCCTGGTCCGGCGGCGTGACTGGTTCGGCCGGGCGCTGCTGCCGCTCGGCGCGGTGGCCGGGCTGCTGGTCACCCCCGCCGCCAGCGCCGAGTTCGACTACCGGTACGTCGTGCCCGCGATCCCGATGGCCTGCCTGGCCGCCGCGCTCGCCTGGCTTCCCGACCGGGACCGCGCCCGAGACAGAAGCCGAGCCCGAGCCCGCGGCCGAAGCCGTGAACGTGACACCGACCGCGACAGTGACCGTGATGCCCGGCGTGAGCCGGCGGTGAGCTGAGGCGCCGCGATGCAGCCGTCCGAGCCGACGCCCGTCCAGGACCCGCCGCTCCGGCACCCGCCGGCGCAGCCGCCGCGGATCCCGCTGACCACGCGGTTGCGGGTCTCGGTGCGGGCACGGCTGTCGATGACCGGCCGGGCGACGCTGACGCGCATGGCGACGGCGCTCGAACCGCCGCTCGGACCGCGGCTGCGGGCCGTGTCCCGGCGGCACCCGGTCTTCACGGTCCTGCTGGCCTGCGCGGCGCTGCTCCGCGTCATCACGATGATCGGCTATCAGCCGGCCTTGTTCTTCAACGACAGCTACGACTACATCCACGTGGCGATGCAGCCCTACCCGCATCCGCTGCGGCCCGACGGTTACGCCCTCCTGCTGCTGGTCGTGCGGCCGTTCCACAGCTTCGCGCTGGTCACCGCCATACAGCACCTCATGGGTCTCGCCATGGGCGTCATGATCTACGCGCTGGCGCGGCGGCGGTTCCGGCTGCCCGGCTGGGGCGCGGCGCTGGCCGCCGCTCCGGTGCTGCTCGACGCGTACCAGCTCCAGCTCGAACACCTGATCCTCTCCGACACGACGTTCACCTTCCTGGCCGTCAGCGCGGTGTGCCTGCTGCTCTGGCACGACCGGCTCACCTGGCGGCTGTCCACGGCGCTCGGCCTGCTGGCCGGGTTCTCCTGGCTGACCCGCTCGGTCGGCCTGCTGGTGCTGCTCGGCGTGCTCGCGTTCATGGTGGTCAGACGGGTCGACCGGCGCATGGTCATGGTCATGCTGGCCGCCGCGCTGCTGCCGGTCGTGGCCTACATGGGCTGGTACAAGGCCGACCACGGCAAGTTCGCGATGACCGAGAGCAACGGGATCTTCCTGTACGCGCGGGTCTACAAGTTCGCCGACTGCCACCAGATCAAGAACCTGCCGGTCGAGGAGATGCCGCTCTGCACCGAGCTGGTCAACCGGCTGCCCACCTCCCAGGACGGCATCTGGAACGCGGGCTCGCCGCTGGCGCGCTACACCGGCAAGAAGTTCAGCCCCGAGACCAACGCCACCGCCAACGACTTCTCCAAGCGGGTGATCATGGCGCAGCCCGGCGACTACGCCCGGGTCGTGGCCAAGGACTTCCTGCGGGTCTTCGCGTGGGAACGCACGGTCTTCCCCGACCGCGCGACTTACCAGCAGTACGAGTTCGGCACCAAGACCAGCGATCTGCCCAAGTGGATGCAGAGCAGCGGCACGGTGGACCAGGCGGTCCGCTACGAGGGCGGCCCCGTCCGCCCGCGCGCCGTGGAGCCGTTCGCCGGGTTCCTCCGCGTCTACCAGGACGTCTTCTACCTGCGCGGGACCATGGTCGGCGTGCTCCTGCTCATCGGGCTCGCCGGCATCGGCGCGATGTGGCGGCGTCTGGGCGGGGCCGCCCTGCTGCCCTGGTCGCTGGCCACCGGGCTGCTGCTGGCGCCCGCCGCGACGGCCGAGTTCGACTACCGCTACGTGCTGCCCGCCGTCCCCCTGGCCTGCCTGGCCGCGGCGATCGCGTGCTCGCCGGAGTTCCGCGACCGGCTGCGCGTCCCGCGCCGTCCGCGCCGGCCGGCTCCGGTGCTCGCCCCGGACGATTCCCAGCCGGACGGCAGGGTGCTGGTCCCGTGATCAGGCGACTCCCGCCGGCTCGTCTGGCGGGTCACCGGCCGTTCCTCGTCGTGCTGGGCATCGGGGCGGCACTGCGCATGATCACGATGGCGGGCTACCCGCCCGCCCTGTGGTTCAACGACAGCTTCGACTACGTCCGGATCGCCCTCGACCCGTTCCCGCACCCGATCCGGCCGGCCGGTTACGGGATCTTCCTCTGGCTGCTCAGGCCGTTCCACAGCCTCACGCTGGTGATGGCCCTGCAGCACCTCATGGGCCTCGGGATCGGCGTGATGATCTATGTGCTGCTGCGGCGGTACGGGCTGCCCGGGTGGGGCGCGACACTGGCCGCCGCGCCGGTGCTGCTCGACGCGTACCAGATCCAGCTGGAACAGCTCGCGCTCTCGGACACGGTGTTCGCCTTCCTGATCATCAGTGCGATCGCCGTGCTGGTGTGGCCGCGCGGGGGGCGGGCGCCGTCGCTCCGCTGGTGCGCTTTGGCCGGGTTCCTGCTGTCACTGGCGACGCTGACCCGCACGATCGGGCTGCCACTGCTGATCCTGGCGCTGGGCGCGCTGATCCTGTGGCGGGCGGGCTGGAAGCGGGTCGGCGCGGTGGCGGTCGCCGGGGTGGTGCCGATCGTGGCGTACGCGATGTGGTTCCACGCCGTGAACGGGCAGTACGCGCTGACGCGGACCGACGGTGTCTTCCTGTGGGGCCGGACGGCGGCGTTCGCCGAGTGCACGAAGATCAAGCCGCCACCGGAGCTGGCCTCGTTCTGCCCGCAGGGGGAGCCGCGCGAGCGGCGTGCCTCCTCCAGCCAGGTCTGGGCCCAGGGTTCGCCGACCGGGTTCCGGTACGGCGCGGTCTTCGACCCGGAGACGAACGACCGGGCGCAGAGGTTCGCGCTGGAAGCGATCAAGGCGCAGCCGCTCGACTACGTGCGGACCGTGGCCTACGACGTGTTCGTGCGGACGTTCTTCCTCAGCCGCGACCCGTACCCCTCGCAGTACGTGGCCGACCTCTACAAGTTCCCCGAGAAGCCCTTGCCGATGCAGGGCTGGCCCGTCTACGGGGGCGGCGATCCGGCGTCGGTCTCGGCCGCGTACGAGAACGGGGCGGCCGTGACGCGCGTGACCGACCCGTTCGCCTCGTTCATGCGCGGCTACCAGAAGGTGGCCTACCTGCCTGGGATCGTGCTGGGCGGCGTCCTGCTGCTGCCCGCCGTGGCCTGGTGGCGCCGCCGCCGCTCGCGGAACGAGACCGGGACGGGGACGGGGACGGGCCGCGTGCTGCTGCCCTGGACGGCGGCGGCCGCACTGCTCGCCGTGCCGCCCGTCACCGTCGACTTCGACTACCGGTACGTGCTCGTCGCGGTGCCGTTGGCATGCCTCGCCGCCGGGCTGGCCTTCGTTCGGACCAGTCCGGCCACCGCGGAGCCGCCGGACGCCCCGCTACCAGGCGTGCAGACGGCGCAGCCGGAACACCAGTTCTAGATCGTCACGGCGGTGCGCCAGCGGGACCTGCGACCGCTTGCCCCAGGGCGCGGAGAGCGCCTTGACGTTCTGGCTCTCGCAGTTGGGGCACACATGATCGGTCCAGGGCGTCGTACAGCGGTGGCCGTCGTGTTCGTAGACCACCGCCTCCCCACCGTGCCCGTCCGCGGTGTGCCGGGCCTCGAACTGCTCCTCCCACGTGGTGAAGCAGCACAGGCACTCGTAGACCCAGCTTTCGTGGCTCGACCATGCGTCCCGCAAGGCCCCCACCTCCTCGGTGAATGCCACATCGCTCTTCCTCCAGTGTCATCCCCCTGACCAGGCGACACAACCCGGGGGGTCAGGGTTTCCTGGCGGCCACCACGGCGTCGTAGACCACGCGTTTGGGCACGCCGTTCTCCTTGGCCACGTCCCCGATGGCCTGCTTGCGCGGCGTCCCGGCGGTCTCCCGCGCGGCGACCTCCGCGGCGAGGTCGGCCGGATCGGACAGCCCCTCAGGCTCCGGGGCGCCGCCGACCACCAGCGTGATCTCCCCCTTGACGCCCTCGTCCGCCCAGGTGGCGAGCTCGCCGAGCGTGCCCCGCCGTACCTCCTCGTAGGTCTTGGTCAGCTCACGGCAGACGGCGGCCGGACGGCCCGGGCCGAACGCCCCGGCCATCGCGGTCAGCGTCGCGGCGAGCCGGTGCGGCGCCTCGAAGAAGACCATGGTGCGCGGCTCGGCGGCCAGCGCGGCCAGCCGGCGGCTCCGGTCGCCCGGCTTGCGCGGCGGGAAGCCCTCGAAGCAGAACCGGTCGGTGGGCAGCCCCGAGACGATCAGCGCGGTGGTCACCGCGGACGGGCCCGGCAGGACCGAGACCGGCACGCCCTCGGCCACGGCGGCCACGACGAGGCGGTAGCCGGGATCGGACACGCCCGGCAGCCCCGCGTCCGTGATCACCAGCACGTCCCGGCCGGCCAGCAGCTCGCCGAGCAGTTCGGCGGCCCGGGCCCGCTCGTTCTGGTCGTAGTAGGAGACCACCCGGGCCCGCACCTCGATGCCGAGGTCGGCGGCCAGCCGCCGCAGCCGCCGGGTGTCCTCCGCCGCGATGATCTGCGCCTCGGCCAGCGCGGCGCGCAGCCGCGCCGAGGCGTCGTCGGGACGGCCGATCGGTGCCCCTCCGAGCAGCAGGGTCCCGGTTCCGTCGTCTCTCGCGTCGCCTGTCACCACTCCATTCTCCCGCCGGCCGGGCCCGCCCGTGGCAGGTGACCCGACACGTGCCGCGGGCGCCCCTACGATGGCGGGATGGCGATGACGGATTACGCGCCGGCGGACACGCTCGACGAGCGGCCGCGGGAACGCCGGACCGGCTCCCTGCGCGAGTGGCTCGCCCCACCGATCCCGGGCAGCGTCCTGATCGGCTGGCTGGGGCCGCTGCTGGTGACCGCGTTCGCCGGGTTCCTGCGGTTCGACCGGCTGGCCAGCCCGCACGCGGTGGTCTTCGACGAGACCTACTACGCCAAGGACGCGCTGGCCCTGCTGAAGTTCGGCTGGGAGCACAGCACCGTCAAGGACGCCGACAAGCTGCTGCTCGCCGACCAGAACGCGAACATCTGGGCCGACGGACCCGCGTTCGTGGCCCATCCGCCCGCGGGCAAGTGGATGATCGCCCTCGGCGAGTGGATGTTCGGCGCGACGCCGTTCGGCTGGCGGTTCCTGCCCGCGCTCGCCGGCACGCTGTCGGTGCTGGTCCTGTGCCGGGTGGCGCGCCGGATGACCGGCTCGACGCTGCTGGGCTGTGCGGCGGGGCTGCTGCTGGCGCTGGACGGGCTGATGTTCGTGACCAGCCGGGCCGCGCTGCTCGACATCTTCGTGATGTTCTGGGTCCTGGCCGCCTTCGCCTGCCTGGTCGCCGACCGGGACGTGTCACGCCGCCGGCTGGCGGAGGCCGTCGAACGCTCCGCCGACTCGCCCGCCGGGTCGCTCGGGCCGCTCGGCCCGTTCCTCGCGCACTGGTGGCGGATTCCCGCGGGGCTCTGCCTCGGCATGGCGCTCGCGACCAAGTGGACCGGCATCTACTACATCGCCGCGTTCGGGATCATGGTCGTGCTGTGGGACTACGGCGCCCGCCGTGCCGCCGGCGTCGAACGGCCGTTCAGCGGGGCGCTGGCCCTGGAGTCGGGACCGGCGTTCGTCCAGCTGGTCGTGGTCGCCGCGATCACCTATCTGGCCTCATGGTGGGGCTGGATCTTCCGGCCGGGCGGCTGGGGACGCGGCGACGTCGCGGGCTTCGCGCCGTGGCGGCTGGTCGAGGCGATGCCCGACCTGTGGAAGTACCACCGCGAGATGTGGAAGTTCCATACCGGCCTGGACGCCAAGCATCCCTACCAGTCGTGGCCATGGGACTGGCCGATCCTGCATCGCCCGGTGGCGTTCTTCTACAGCGAGCCCAAGGGGCAGTGCGGCGCCGCCAAGTGCTCGCGCGAGATCCTCGGCATCGGCACACCGATCCTGTGGTGGGGCGCGCTGATCGCGCTCGTCATCTGCGTGGGCCTGTGGGCGGTGCTGCGCGACTGGCGTGCCGGGGCCATCCTGCTGGGCGTCCTGGCGGGCTGGCTGCCGTGGTTCGTGCCGGCGTTCTCCGAGCGGACGATGTTCCTCTTCTACGCCACGCCGATGATCCCGTTCATGGTGCTGGCGGTGGTCCTGGTGCTCGGCCATCTCATCGGTCCCGCCAGGGAGCCGTCGCCGAGGTTCACGCCGGACTCCGTCGCGGGCGCCGGTACCGACGCCGGTACCGGCGCCGGTACCGGCACCGCGGTCGGGACGCGCCGCATCGTGGGCGCCACGGCCGCCGGCGCCTTCGTGCTGCTCGTCCTGGTCAACTTCGCCTACTTCTATCCGATCCTGGCGGCGAAGGTGATCACGTACGACCAGTGGAAGGACCGGATCTGGTTCAACTCCTGGATCTGACCGTGGCTCACGCCGCCTCCGCCGTCACGGCGTGTACGGGACGGTGGGCGTCGGCGGGACGCAGGGCTCGCGCGCCCAGGAGGCAGACCAGCAGAGCGAGGACTCCCCCGGCCCCGGCACCGGCGAACGCACCCGGGACTCCGGCCAGATCCTGGCCGACACCCGACACCGCCGAGCCGAGCGAGCTGCCCGCGCCGACCGCGGCGACCACCCAGGCGAAGGCCTCGGTGACCGTGCCGGTCGGCGCCAGCCGGTCCACGAGGGAGAAGCTGCACGCCAGTACGGGCGCGAGGAAGATCCCGCTGACGAACGCGAGGATCGTCATGACGGGCAGGCCGGGCGCCCACGTCAACGGCAGGTAGCCCGCGGCGAGGGCGGCGAGCAGCCAGGGCAGGTGGCGGTGCGCCTCGCCCCGCCAGGGCCGCACGCCGTACACCAGGCCGCCCGCGAGCGCCCCGCCGGACATGGCGGCCAGCAGCAGTCCCGAGGCCAGGTCGTTGTCCAGCCGTTCGGCGTACGCGACCACGGCGACCGCGTACACGCCCAGCGCCACGCCCGCGAAGGTGAGCGAGAGCAGCAGCACCCGCAGACCGGGTGAGCGCAGCGGTCCCGCCCAGTCGGCGGCCCGCGGCTCGCCGCGCCATTCGCGGGAAGGGCGCGACGTCGTGATGACCAGCGTCCCGGCGATCCCGATCGCGCCGGTGAGCACGAGCGCGGTCTCGGTGGACTGCGCGGCGGCGACGACGACCAGCAGCGGCCCGATCGTGAAGAGGATCTCCTGTGCGGCCGCGTCCAGCGCGTACGCGGCCTGTACCTGGGCTGGGCCGGGCAGCACCGCGGGCCAGAGCGCCCGCAGGCCCGCCTCCAGCGGCGGGGTGGCGAAACCGGCGAGGACCACCGCCCCGACCGCCACCGGCAGCGGATCGGCGCCGACCACGGCCAGCAGGGTGAATCCGGCCGCCGACACCACGGCGGACGCCAGCAGGACACGTGGCTGGCCGAGCCTGTCCATGGTGCGGCCGAGGACGGGCTGGCCGGCCGCCGTGGCGAGGCCGAGCACCGCACCGAGGGCCCCGGCGAGCGGGTAGCCGCCGCCTTCGGCCCGTACGTGCAGCACCACCGCCAGCATGCCCATGCCGTTGGGCAGGCGTCCCAGCAGGGTGCCGCCGAGCAGGCGGCCCGCGTGGGGCAGCCGCAGGAATTCGCCGTAGGCGCGCATCCGCTCTCCGAAGTCATACGTATTACTTGGCCCATCATACGTACCACTAAGGGGGCCGCTCCCTCTACCCTGATTTCCGTGTCGGCTACCGGACGCCCTACGAGCAGGGACGTTGCGCACGAGGCCGGGGTCTCGCAGTCCACGGTGTCCCTGGTGCTCGGCGGGAAGTCGGCGGGACGCGTCTCCCCCGCCACCGCCCAGGCCGTCCGGGACGCCGCCGAACGGCTCGGCTACCGGCCCAACCTGGCGGCGCGCACCCTGCGCCTCGGCTCCACCCGGACCGTGCTGCTGATCGTGCCGACGCTGACCGCCCCGTTCTTCGGCGACGTCTATCGCGGGGCCGCGCGGGTCGCCGCCGAGCACGGCTTCGGCATCGTGGCCTACCCGTGGCCCGACGACGCGGGTCCCGCCGACAGCCCGTTCGCCGCGCCACACGAGGCGATCGACGGCATCCTCGCCTCCTCGCTGGCCGCCGACGTGGCGAGCGAGTTCCGCGACACGCCCGTCGTGATGCTCGACAGCGACCCGGAGGGCCACGGCTCGGCAGCCCGTCCGATGCCCGCGGTGCTCTTCGACGTCGCCGACGGCATGCGAGCCGTCACGGCGCACCTGGCGGACCTCGGCCACCGCCGGATCGGGCACGTCGCGGCGTCGATCGACCAGTGGACGTTCCACGCCCGCGGCGAGGCGCTCGCCACGGCCGTCAGGGCTCTGCCGGGCGGCTCCTACACCCGGACGAGCGGCGCACTCGACGTGGGCTCGGCCCGCGACGCGGCGGGGCTGCTCCTCGACCGCCCGGACCGCCCGACGGCACTGGTCTGCGACGACGACCTCATCGCCGCCGGCGCCTACAAGGCCGCTCGCGCACGCGGTCTGGACGTTCCGGGGGACGTGTCGGTCACGGGTTTCGACGACGTCCAGCTGGCCACCGCGCTGGAGCCGGAGCTGACCACCGTACGGCTGCCCGCCGAGGCCCTCGGCGCCGAGGGCATGACCGCGCTGCTCACCCTCCTCAAAGGCGGCGACCCGCGCCCCCGGTCCCTGCCCGGCGAGCTGATCATCCGTGCCTCGACGGCCCCGCCCGCCCGGGGCTCCGGTTAGGCGGCGTCCGCTCGGGCTAGATAGATGCCATGGCTGACATCCCCTCGGAGGTCGATCCGGCCGCGCACGCCCGCGACCGGACCGGCGCGCGGCCACCGCGCACCCGCGCCTGGCGGGACGGGAAGGTCGTGGCGGAGGGCTTTCCGGTCACCGAGGTCAGCGACTACCTCCGCAAGCCCGGCCACGTCGTCTGGCTCGACCTGTGCGCGCCGGACCACAAGGACCTGCTGGCCGTCGCCGGCGAACTCGGCCTGGACCCGGTCGCCGTCGAGGACGCGGTCTCCCGGCACGAACGGACCAAGCTCGACCGGTACGACGACTACGCGTTCCTCAACGTCTACTCCCCCGAGTGCTCCGCCGAGGGAAAGATCGTCCTGCACGAGGTGTCGGCGTTCGTCACCGACGCGGCCCTCGTCACGGTCCGGCAGGACAGCGGCTTCGACGTCGACGGGCTCGTCCGGCGCTGGGACGACACCCCCGAGGTCGAACGGCCCGAGCTGGCCCGGTACGGCGTGCCCTACCTGCTCTACAACCTCCTCGACATGGTCGTGGACGCCCAGCTGGACACCGCCGAGCTGCTCGACGGCGAGGCCGACGAGCTCGGCGAACTGGTCTTCGACGACAGCCATCCGGTCCGCGACGTCCAGCGGCGCAGCTTCGACCTGCGCCGCAACCTGGTGTCGCTGCGCCGAGTCGCGCTGCCGATGCGCGAGCTCGTCAACACCCTGCTGCGTCGGGACCTGGAGATCGTCGCCGCCCCGCTCGTCCCGTACTACCAGGACGTCTACGACCACACGATGCGGGTCGCCGAGTTCACCGACAGCCTGCGCGAGATGGTCGCCAACCTGCTCGACACGCGGATCTCGCTGCAGGGCAACCGGCTCAACGAGGTGATGAAGAAGGTCACCAGCTGGGCGGCCATCATCGCGGTCCCGACGGCGGTGACCGGCTTCTACGGGCAGAACGTGCCGTACCCGGGCTCCGGCACGCACTGGGGGTTCGTGACGAGCACCACCGTCATGATCATCTGTAGCGTGACGCTCTACTTCGTCTTCAAGCTCCGCGACTGGCTGTGACCCGGCCACGGCGACCCGATCGCCGCGGCCGGATCACGGGCCGGATCACAGGCCGCGCAGGAACCTGGCGGCGATGGGGGCCGCCGCCTCGGCGCCGGTGCCGCCGTCCTCCACGATGACGGCGAACGCGACGTCCCCCCGGTAACCGATGAACCACGCGTGGGTGGGCGGCTCGGCGCCGGAGCCGAACTCGGCGGTCCCGGTCTTGCCGGCCGTCCCGGCGGGGAAGCTGACGTTCGCCGCCGTGCCCTCCTTGACCACGGCGGGCATCAGCGTGCGCAGGGCGCGCCGCACGCCCGGCTCCAGCGCGTGCGGCTGCTCGGGTTTGCGCCCGGCCGCGTCCAGCGCCTGCGGCGCCAGCGCGGTGTCGACCAGGCGCGGCGACCGCCACGTGCCGGCGGCCGCGGCCGCCGCGACGCTCGCCATGTTGAGCGGGCTGGTCAGCACCTCGCCCTGCCCGAACGAGGCGGACGCGAACGCCGTGTCGTCCTTGGCCTGCGGGAACGAGGCCCGCACGGCGGGCAGCCCGGCGATGATCGGCTTGTTGAAGCCGAACTGCTCGGCCACCTGCGCCAGCCGCTTCTGCCCGAGATCGTCGACCGCGAGACGCGCGAACGTGGTGTTGCACGAGTGCGCGAAGGCGTCGCGGAACGAGACCGTGCCGAAGTCCTCGTGCTTGTAGTTCTTGAACTGGCGGCCCCCGACGTTGGTCGTCGCCGGGCACGGCACGCGGCTCTGGGCGTCCAGCCCGTCGGCCACCAGCGCGGCGGCGGTGACGACCTTGAACGTGGAGCCCGGCGGGTAGCGGCCCATCAGCGCCCGGTTGTAGCCGCCCGGCTTGTTGGCCACCGCGAGGATCTCGCCGGTGGAGGGGCGCAGGGCGACCAGCGAGGCGGGCTTGCCCACGTCGGCGAGCGCGTCGCCCGCGGCCTTCTGCACCTTGGGGTCGAGCGTCGTGCGCACCGGCTGCCCGTCCTTGCCCCCGAACCGCTGCAGCGTCTTCACGGCCTTGCCGTCGGCCCCGACGATCTGCACGGCCACGGCGGGCGTCCCGGCCAGCCGCCGCTCGTACTGCCGCTGGAGCCCGTCGGCGCCCACCGGATCGCCCTTGCGGTACGGGGCGCCCAGCTTCTTGGCGGCGTCGGCGGTGGCCGGTGCCACCGGCCCGGCGAGCTGCTGGACCGAGCCCGACGAGGAATGCTCCAGGCTGCTGCCGTCGGCGGCCGTGATCCCGGCCCGGGTGGGCCAGGCGCGGGAGGCCTTGAGCCGCTGTCCCTCCTTGAGGGTCGGATAGATGACCTGCGGCGACCAGGCCACCCGCCACTCGCCGTCCCGCTTGGTGAATCCGAGCATCCCGACGTACGACCAGTCGCGGTTTCCGGCGAGGGTCAGCGTGGCCTTGTAGGAGCCGCCCGCCTCGTCCCCCTTCGGCTCTCCGATCGAGCTCGGCTCGTACCTCTGCCGCACGACCCCGAGGTCGTCGCGCAACTGCGCGAAACGCCTGTCGAAGTCGGCCGGCGGGTCGGCGGTCAGGCCGCGCATCGTGGCGACGTCACCGCGTTCCCAGGCGGCGAGAAAGTCCTTCGCGGTGTCCCCCGGTCCGTCATCGCCTCTCAGGAGCCACCAGGCGGCTCCTCCTCCCAGCAGCACGGCGAAGGCCGCCACCACTGCGATGACCACACGCGATCGGCGCATGCACTCCCCCCTCATGACTCAACGTCGCACAGGACACCATCTGACCAGCCAAAAGTCCAAGATGCGTATCGATTTCGGTGAGATATGAAGATTGATATAGTTCCTGGTCGTGAATCTGGTCGGGCATCTGAACTGCTTCGTCGTGGTCGCCGAAGAACTCCACTTCGGCCGGGCGGCGGAGCGGCTCGGCATGGCCCAGCCCCCGCTCAGCCAGCGCATCCAGCGGCTGGAGAAGGAACTGGGCGTGCGGCTGTTCGACCGGTCCAGCCGCCGGGTGGAGCTCACCGCGGCCGGCCGGCTCCTGCTGGACGAGGCGCGTGAGATCCTCACCCGC
The DNA here is from genome assembly GCF_039533225.1 of Actinomadura fulvescens. NCBI lineage: Bacteria > Bacillati > Actinomycetota > Actinomycetes > Streptosporangiales > Thermomonosporaceae > Actinomadura > Actinomadura fulvescens. The sequence continues at coordinate 646,540 of NZ_BAAATD010000005.1, forward strand.
GTGGAACGTGTGCACTCCCTCGCCGAACGGGCCCGGCTCGGCGAGATCGGCACGGTGCGCGCGGGTCTCCCGCCGGACCTGGGCGGCGCCGTGGTGGCCGCGTTGATCGCCGCGTTCCGCGAGCGGTGCCCCGACCTGCGCCTGGACCTGCGCGAGATCGGCACGGCCGAGCAGGTGCGCGCCCTCACCGAGGGCGCGCTCGACGTCGGCGTGGTCCGGCACCCGTGCGACGCCCGCGATCTCGGGCTCGGCCCGATGCTGAGCCAGCAGGTCGGCGTGCTGGTGCCCGCGGGCGGCCGGCTCGCGGCCGCCGCCGAACTCCATCTCGCCGATCTCACGGGCCGTGAGCTGGTCGTCCCGCCGCGCGACGAGGCGCCCGGGAGCTACGACGAACTCCTCGCGGGGTGCCGCCGGAACGGCTACGATCCGCCGGTGGTCCACGAGGCGAGACACCCGCAGTTCGCGCTGGGCCTCGTGCTCGCGGGCACCGCCGTGGGGCTCTCGGCGCGTACGGAGGACACCGCCGGCGTCACCTGGCGGCCGCTCATCGGCGCGCCGCTGGCCTGGCGGACGTCCTGCGCCTGGCGGTCCGGCACCGGCGACGAGCACGGCATCAGGGAGTTCGCCGCCGTCGCCACCGCCGTGCTGAGGCGCGAGGCGGGCATGGCGCCGCTCGCGCCCGCCCCGGCGCGCCGCGTCGTGCCCCGGCCCGCGTCGGGGTTCCTGGCATGACGTCCGCCCAGCACCGCTCCGGCCGCCTGCCGGAGGCGACGGAGCGGATCGAGGCGGCGTTCCGGAGCGCGGGGGTCACCGGCTTCCTGCACGCCGCCGACCTCGACACCGGCCGCGAGATCGGCGTGCGGGCCGACGAGCCGGTCGTGCTGGCCTCGGTCTTCAAGGTGCCGCTGCTCGTGACGTTCCACCGCCGGGCGGCGGCCGGGCTCCTCGATCCGCGCGAGCCGGTCACCCTGCGCCCCGAGGACCGCGGCGACGGCCCCACCGGCATCTCGGTGCTGCTGGACGAGGTGCGGATGTCCCTGCGCGATCTGGCCTGCCTCATGATCACGGTGAGCGACAACACCGCGGCCGACACGATCATGGATCGGGTCGGCGTGGCCACGGTCAACGCCGCCGTCGCCGACCTCGGCCTCGTCCGCACGCACATCGCCGGCAACGGCACCGACCTGTTCGAGTCGATGCTCCAGGACGGCGGCGTGGAGAGCCTCGGCGAGCTGTGGGGACTGCTCGACGAACCCGGCATGCTCGGCCGCCTGCGGGTCCTCGACCCGCTGACCACGAGCCACAGCACACCGCGCGAGATGGCCCGGCTGATGGGGCTCATCTGGCGGGACGAGGCCGCGCCGCCGGACGAGTGCGCGCAGATGAGGCGGCTGTTCGGGCTGCAGGTCTGGCCGCACCGGCTGTCGTCCGGCTTCCCGTACGACGACGTCCGGGTGAGCGGCAAGACCGGCACGCTGCCCACCATCCGCAACGAGATCGGCGTCGTGGAGTACCCGGACGGCGGGCGGTACGCGGTGGCCGTGTTCACCCGTTCCCTGCTGCCGATCGCGGTCCTGCCGCAGGCGGACGCGGTCATCGGCACCTCCGCCCGCCTGGCCGTCGAAGCACTCCGCCGCCCCGGCTGAAGAGCGAAAAACCGGTTCTCCGGCGGCGGCCCGGCTTCCTATGGTGTGGCGGGGAGGTCGTCATGGGACTGGACGCGTTCGTGCGCTGCCGCTGCTGGCAGGACGGGATCTTCAACGAGCCGCCGTTCTCGCGTGATCTCATCGCGGTCGACGCGGAGGGGTATCTCGGGCTGACCGTCCCCTACGAGGGGAACGAGGAACTCGACCGGGCCTTCTACCAGTGGATCGAAGGTGACGCCTGCCCGCACGCCGACATGGAGCTGGTGTCGGTACGGGTGTCCAACTGGGGCGGCTACCGGATCTTCCAGGAGGCCCTCCGCAGCGCGGGCTGCGAGCACTTCCCGGTGCTGTGCGCCGAGCTGCCCGACGGCAACGGGGGTTCGCTGCCGCCGGACCTGGCCCGCACGGCCCTGGCCGAGCTGGACTTCTTCCGCCACCGCGCCGAGCTGGGCGAGGAGACCCGGCTCGTCGACGAGGAGAGCGGCAAGACGCTCGCCACCTATGTCGCGGGTTATGAGGGCGTCTTCACGTGGGACGGATCCACCCGGCACCAGGCTGGAGTCGACCCCCGGGGCTTCTTCGTCCGCGGGCTGGAGGAGCCGCATGAGGAGGAGTTCCGGTCGCTGCGGTTCACCCAGGAGCAGGTCGGGGAACGGCGCGTGCGGTTCAGCGACGGCGAGCGGACCGTGACGCTCACGCTGTCCGGTCCCGTCCGCGCTGACTCCGAGGGCCGGTATCCGCGGCGCCTCCAGGTCGTCAGCGCACCCGTGACCGCCGCGGACTTCGCCTACATCCTGGAGCCCCTCGAAGCGGTCTTCCGGGCCTCGATCGAGACCGGCAACCCCGTTCAGTGGTGCTGACGCCCCGTCCAGGCGTCCCGTCCTGGGGCCCTCGGTATCGTGTGGGCGCTTGGAGGGGGTTCATACATGTCTGATCGCGTGCTGGCCGGCCGGTACCGCCTCGTCGCGCGGCTGGGCAGCGGCGGCATGGGCACGGTGTGGGCCGCCGTGGACGAGGTGCTCCGGCGGGACGTGGCGGTCAAGGAGGTCCGGCTGCCCGAGGGGCTCGCCCCGGCCGACCGCGAGCTCATCGCCGAGCGGGCCCGGCGGGAGGCGCGGGCGGCCGCGCTGATCGACCACCCCAACGTGATCACAGTCCACGACGTGGTGGTCGAGGACCGGCGGCCGTGGATCGTCATGGAGCTGGTCCGGGGCGTCTCGCTGGACCGGCTGGTCCGCGAGGGCGGGCCGCGGCCGCCGGCGGCGGTGGCCCAGATCGGGCTGCGGCTGCTGGACGCGCTGGAGGCGGCGCACGCGCGCGGCGTGCTGCACCGGGACGTCAAGCCGAGCAACGTGCTGCTCGCCGGCGACCGGGTGGTGCTCACCGACTTCGGCATCGCCGACCTGGAGACCGGCTCGGACCTGACCAGGACGGGGACGCTGGTCGGCTCGCCCGGCTACATCGCGCCCGAACGGCTGCGGGAGGAGGCGGCCGGGCCGGGGTCGGACCTGTGGTCGCTGGGGGCGACGTTGTACGCGGCGGTCGAGGGCCGTGCGCCGTTCGAACGCGAGACGCCGATGGCCGTGCTGGGGGCCGTCCTCACCGAGGAGCCGAGGCCGCCGCAGCGGTCAGGCTCGCTGGCGCCGTTGCTCTGGTACCTGCTCAACAAGGACCCGGCGGCGCGGTTGTCGGTCGAGGAGACCCGGCAGGTGCTGCGGAACGTGGCGGAAGGGCGGCCTTCCGGCCTGCGCGATCCAGCGCCTGCGGCTCCGTTGGCCGCCTCGCCCGTGGGGCCGTCCAGGAGCCGGGGCAAGACGGGCTTCGTCCTGGCGGGGGCAGGCGCCGCTCTTGTCGCGGTGGTCGCGACGACGGCGGTCGCGTTCTCCTTGAACAACGACGACGACGGCGGCAGTGGCGGCGGCGCGGCCGTCCAGCCGACCAGGTCCGCCACGCCCACAGCCGCGCCCACAGCGACGCCCACGGAGAAGTCCGCGCCGACCGCCGCCAAGCTGGACCTGTGCGCGCTGCTGACGCCCGAGCAGCTTGGGCGGTTGCTGCCGAACGGCAAGCCCCAGCGTCAACAGGAGAAGGGCGTGCTGGGCTGTGCGTGGGGCGTGCAGCGCCGTGGCCTCTCCATCGAGTCGAATCCCCGTTACGAGAAAGACCTCAAGCCGGAGACGCCGGCGGAGGCGCATCTGCAGTTCATCAGCAGCAAGCGGCACGACGAGAAGCCCTCGACACATGTGTGGGGCTGGCCCGAGTTCGGCTTCACCGGCGGACGTGGGCGGACGACCCCCGCGCAGGCGGTGCCAGGGCTCGGTGACGAGGCCTACTCGTTCGAGACCCGGGGCGTTGACAAGCCGATGGACAAGGCGACCGTCGTCTTCCGCCTCAAGACCAACGTCGTGGAGGTCGAATACGCCTACTTCCGGGGAGCGGGCGGCCCGGGTGACGCGCTCCAGGCCGCGCGGTGGGCAGCGCGGGCGCTGGCCGGGCGCGCATGAGCGGCGAGCGGGTGCTGGCCGGGCGTTATCGCCTGGTGCGGCGGCTGGGTCAGGGCGCCATGGGCGTGGTCTGGCAGGCCCGCGACGAGGCCCTCGGCCGGGACGTCGCGGTCAAGGAGCTCCTCCTGCCCCCGGGCCTCACCCCGGAGGGACGGGCGATGGCGGCCCAGCGGGCCATGCGCGAGGCGCGGGCGGCGGCCCTGCTCAGGCATCCGTCGATCGTCACGGTGCACGACGTCGTCGAGGAGGACGGGCGGCCGTGCATCGTCATGGACCTGCTGCCCGGCCGTTCGCTGGACGCCGTGCTCGCCGAGGACGGGCCGCTGCCGCCGGAGCGCGTCGCCGGGATCGGGCTGGACGTGCTGGCCGCGCTCAGGGCCGCCCACGAACGGGGGGTCCTGCACCGCGACGTCAAGCCCGCGAACATCTTCCTGCGGACCGACGGGCGCGCCGTCCTCACCGACTTCGGGATCGCGTCCCTGGCGGGCGACACCACGCTGACCGAGACGGGCGCGCTGATCGGCTCGCCCGCCTACATGGCCCCCGAACGGGTCCGGCACGAGCACGGCGGACCCGAGTCCGACCTGTGGTCGCTCGGCGTGACGATGTACGTGCTGGCCGAAGGACGCATGCCGTTCGACCGTGCGACCCTCATGGGCACGCTGAGCGCGGTGCTCACCGAGCCCGTCGAGCCGCCGCGCGAGGCCGGGCCGCTGGCGCCGGTACTGATGGCGCTGCTGGCCAAGGACCCGGCCGTCCGCCTCAACGCGCTCGGCACGGAGCAATGGCTCGGCGCGGTGATCGCGGGCCGGCCCCTGCCGCAGACCCAGCCCGTACCGCTTCCCCCAGGGCCGCCGGCCGCCGGCATGCGAAGCCGCCGCAGGGCACCGCTTGCCGTGGCCGCCGTCGCCGCCCTCGCGGCCATGGCCGTGGTGCTGGCGATCGTGCTGTGGCCGGACAGTCCGGACGGGAAGCCCCGGACGTCAGGCACAACTCGTTCGGGCGCGCCCGCTCGTTCGGGCGCGGCGGCGCCTCCGGCTAACGCCGCTCCGGCGAAGTTGCCCTCCGTCTGCACCCTCCTCAGCCCGGCGCAGGCGGAGCAACTGATCCCTGGCTTCACCGCCACTCCCGAAGCCTCGACCGGCCCGTCCACGCGGCGGCCCAGCAGGAGTTGTACGTGGAGGGCGTCGGCCGCCGGAGGGGCGGAGGTGGACGACGAGCTCAAGGCCCAGGTCGAGGGCGAGGCGCCCGGCGCCGCCGCCGGGGCCGCGCACACCCGGTTCGCCGAGACGCGGGACCTCTACGCGCCGCGCGACGGCAGTCCCGATCCCGGGCGGCCGTTCAACGACATCAACGATCTGGGCGACGAGGCGTTCGTCATGGTCGAACCCGCCACGACGCCCAAGTCCACGGTCGTCTTCCGCGTCGGGAGCCTCACCGTGACCGTCGGGTTCGAGTCCGGCCGGGCCGCTGAGCCCGGACGGGTACGCGACCAGGCGATCAAGGCGGCGCGCGGGCTGGCGGAGTCGATCAGGCGCTCGTCCTGACTCGGCGGGCGAAGCAGGAAGGGACCGGACGTGCCGGAGCAAGAACGGTCGCCGTGGAGCGACCCGGCGTACACCCCGCGGCCGCCCGTGGCGCCGGGGGCGCCCCCGCCGCGGCGCCGGTTCATGATCCCGGCGTTGCTGGCGGCCGTCGTGCTGCTGGGCGGCACCGGCATCGGCGTGGCGGTGCTCCTCACCGGAGACAAAGATCAACCCCGCACCGGCGCGGCCAAGCCGGGAACGCCCGTTCCCTCGGTCTCGATGCCGCCGACCACCATGCCCAGCTGGCCCGCCGAGATGGGCGGCGTGCAGCCCGACCCTCGGATGACCACGCCCACCGGCCCGGAGTTCACGCAGATCGAGAACGCCTGCGCGCTGTTCCCGGCACCGGCGCTGAGCCGTCTCGTGCCGGGCGCGACAGGACGGCCGGGCCGGGGCACCGAGGAGTGGACCTGCGCCTGGAAATCCGCCCGGAACACCGGCGACGACCGCAGGACCCGCCTCAACCGCGAGCTGACCGCGACGATCACGATCAAGCGGGCCTCGGGGCAGCGGTCCGCCACGTACAACGCCGCGAAGCAGATCGCGCAGGAACGCTGGTGGGCCAGGCATCCCGGCAGCGGCCCCGCCGGGGCCTGGCGGAGCGGACCGGTCCGTTACCAGGACCTCCCCGGTCTGGGCGATGAGGCGTTCGTCACGTACGCGGTGCAGGAGCTGGTCGGCGACAGCGGAGTCGGGACGGTCATGGCGCGGGTCCGCAACGCCGTCGTCGAGGTCACGTTCAAGGGCGGCAGCAACCGGCTCGACGAGTTCGGGGACGAGGTCTTCGCGGGGCAGCGGGCCATGCCGGAGGCCACGGCGCGAGGCGGCGCGCGGGAGCTCGCGGGAGCCGCCACGGCGGCGCTTCTCGCCTGTAACACCTGCACCACGTGACCCATTGGTCCCATTCGGCACACAGGCCACCCAGTCACCAAATGACGGAGTCCGCATCCCGTCCGTAACCGTAGGCTGTTATCCGTTTTGATTGCCTAAAAGGGAGAACGTGTGCGGCTTCCGGAGCATCTGGAGCTACTGCTCACCGACGAACCGGTCCTGGACGTCTACTCGTACGGCCCCTGGCGTGTTCCCGCCGGGCTGTTCGAGGAGATCGGCATGCGCATCGACGGCCTGGCGCGCGACCCGCGCGCGGCCGGACTGACGACCGACGAGCACAAGCTGCTGACGCTGCCCGCCTCCCTGGTGATCGCGGAGATCTTCGGCATGCTGGCGTTCCTGCCCGGCGGCGGGGCGATCAAGGCGGGGTCGTGGTCGCAGCTGCCCGAGCGGCTGCTGCGCGAGCACCTGGTCAACCCGAGCCCGCTCAGCACCCGGATGACCCGCTGGGACGCGCCCGGCGGCCGGTGGCGGCCCCCGGTCGACTGGCTGATCGAGGCGCCGGACCGGGGCCTGGCGATCGAGCTGGCCCGCGAGTGCCTGGACGTACTGGAGGGCATCGAGCCGCTGGAGCAGCGCCGCAAGGCCCTGATCAGGCTGTACGACGACCCGCCGGTGCACGATCTTCACCTTCCCAAGATGGAGATGCGCGAGATCTGGCACTGGCACGCCGACGACGAGATCCTCGCGGCGGTGCCCGAGCTCCTCGGCCCGGTGGGCTACCTGGAGTGGGTGTCCGCCGGGCTGCTCGCCGCGTACGAGCACCTGGCCGAGGTGGCGCCCCGCGACGAGACGGTCGAGACGCACCTGGTCCACCTGCTGTTGCAGGGCAGCATGGAGCACGTTCCGGCGGAGCTGACGCTCGCGTTCGGCGAGGAGCGCTACGCCGAGCTCCAGGAACGGTTCGCCGCCGAGAAGCGCGGCTTCAAGCCGGGCGCCTGGCAGGAGAAGACCCGCTCCTGGCTGGTCCGCGCCCTGGTCGCGGGTGCGGCCGACGCCTGCCGCGCCTGGCTGGACATGGCGATGCGCTTTGTGGCGACCGTGCAGGGTTTGCCGGGAGATCCGTGGTTCCCCAAGACCGAGTGGATCCCGGTCGGCCAGTTCCAGACCGACCTGCGCCGCCTGTACGCGCCGCGCCGCCGCGTCGTCAACCCGCTCACCGACACGCTCAAGGTCGAGGAGTCGGCGCGGAAGACCGTGCCCGCCGCCCGCCCCGAACTGGTCACCAAGCTGGTCGACCAGCCCGAGCTGACCGCCGTCCTGGCCGAACTCACCACGAGCGGCGCGGCGAAGGCGGCCGTGGCGGACGCGGCGGCGCCGGGCCGGACCCCCGTCCGGCTGCTGATCGTCGGTCCGGACGGCACCGGCAAGCGGGACGCGGCGCAGGAGCTCGGCAAGGCGCTCGCGCTGGGCCGGGACCCGCTGTGGCTCACCGGCAACCTGTTCGCCGGGCAGCGGCTGGCCGACGCCGTGGCGCGGTTGCAGGCCGACGCCCGGGACTGCGCCGGCGAGCGGCTACTGATCATCGAGGGCCTGGACGAGATCATCACCGATCCGGGCAACGGCGAGCCCCTGGCCGAGGAGCTGCACCGGCTGCTGGCCGTGCACGAGGAACTGAACGTCGTGGCGCTGTGCGACTCCACCGGCGACGAGCGGATCGGCGAGGTCAACCCGGTGCTGCCCCAGCGTTTCCGGGTGGCCCGGACCCGTCCGTTCACCGCCGAGGGGCACGCCGAGCTGTTCCGGCGCGCCCTGCGGGAACGCGGCGCCCGCGGCACGCGGCAGGCCGTGGCCGCCGCCGGTGAGCTGCTCGTCGCGACCCCGCCCGTGCAGACCCTCCGGAACGCCCGGCTCGCGCCCCACCTGGCCGACCTCGTGGTGCGCGAGGCCGCGTCCCGCCCGGCCACCGGCCCGAAGAGCTCCGCCGGAAACGGCGAGCTCGTCATCGGCAAGGCCGACATCCCGCGCGTCCTGCACCTGTCGGGCGGCGCGGACGACCCGCGGGCCGAGCTGCGCGAGCTGCCCGGCCTGGAGTCGGTCAAGCACGAGCTCGGCCTGGTGGTGGCCACCGCCCGCGCCACCCAGCTGCGCCGCGACTCCGGGCTGAAGGTCAGCACGCCGACGCGGCACATGGTCTTCACCGGCAATCCCGGCACGGGCAAGACCATGGTGGCCCGGCTGGTCGGCCAGATCTTCAAGCGGCTCGGGGTGCTGTCGTCCGGTCACCTCGTCGAGGCGTCGCGCGCGCACCTGGTCGGCGAGTACATCGGCCAGACCGCGCCCCGGACCCGCCGCCTGGTGGAACGGGCGCTCGGCGGCGTGCTCTTCATCGACGAGGCGTACACGCTGACCCAGTCGCCGCTGAAGGGCGACTACGGCCACGAGGCCATCGCCGAGCTGGTCAAGCTGATGGAGGACCACCGCGACGACCTGATCGTGATCGTCGCCGGCTACGAGCAGCAGATGGCCGAGTTCCTGGCCGCCAACCCGGGCCTGGACTCGCGGTTCCCCAAGCAGCTGCACTTCCCCGACTACAGCGACGACGAGCTGGTCGCCGTCTTCGAACGGCTCGCGGCGGCGGACGGCTTCCGGCTCGACCCCGGGACCACCGAGCTGCTGCGCTCGGTGTTGTCGCGCCTTCCGCGCGGCCCCTCGTTCGGCAACGGCCGGTTGATGCGCAACCTGCTCGACCTGGCCGTGGCCAACCAGGCGCAGCGCCTCGCCACGATCCGGCGCAAGCCCAGCAAGCGCGGGCTGGTGACGCTCACGCCCGACGACCTTCCGCCCGTGTGGGAGGAGCCGGCGGAGCTCATCGGCCTGTACCTGTAGGGGTCCGCGGGCGAGACTTGCCCCATGGGCGACGACGCGGAGACGCGACGGCTGCTGGCCGCGCTGCGCGGGATCGCCGAGCAGGAGACCGCGCGGCTCCGCGACGGCACGCTGCCCTGGACGTGGTGGCTCGAACGTGCCGCGCGATACGGGCGGTACGGGTTCACCAACACCCTGCTGATCTCCGCGCAGTGGCGTGCCGCGACCGACGTCCGCTCGTACGAGGCGTGGCGCGCCGCCGGGCGGCAGGTCCGCAAGGGCGAGGCCGCGATCCGTCTCATCACGCCGGACGGCAGGGTCGGCGCGGTGTTCGACGTGGCCCAGACCGACGGGCTTCCCCTTCAGGACCGGCCGCCCGCCGACGGCCGGGAACACCTTCACCGCGTCGCCGCCCGGCTCGGGTACCAGCGCGACGAGGACCTCGCCGTGCTGGCCCATCAGCTGGCCCATGTGCTCCGGCGCGGCGACCGTCCCGATCCGCCCGGCCTGGCGGGGTGCCACGGCCTTCGCCGGGTGGAGGCCGACTCCGTGGCGTACCTCGTTCTCGCGGGTCTGGGGCTGGAGCCGCCGCGCCTGTCGTTCCCGCCGGTCGCCGGTTGGGCCGGGCCCGAGCTCGGGGACCGCGTCCTGCGCCTGAGCCGCCGCCTCCGGCACCACGACCGTTCGGCCGAGGTCATGCGCGCGGCGCACCGCTTCTTCCGTGCCTGTTTGGATGGTTCGTGGGTGCCGGATTACCTGGTGGAACGAGGGTTCAGCCGGGCCGTGCAAAGGCGCTGGCAGATCGGGTACGCGCCGCGGGACGGGCAGGCCCTTGCCGCGCGCCTGCGTTCCCTGGGGCACTCTGACGAGGAACTCGTGTCGGCCGGACTGGCCCGCCGTAGCCGTTCCGGTGCCCTCTACGACACGTTCCGGGATCGCGCCATGTTCGCCCTCCGCACCCCGGAGGGAGCGGTCACGGGCTTCATCGGCCGTCTCCCGGACGGCGCGGAGGGACCGAAGTACCTCAACGGCCCGGACACCGAGCACTTCCACAAGAACGAGTCGCTCTACGGCCTGCACGAGACCCGCGATCGCCTGGCCCGGGGCGCCCGTCCCGTCCTCGTCGAAGGGCCGCTCGACGCGATCGCCGTCAACGTCGCCGCCGCCCGTACTCACGCCGCCGTCGCGACCTGCGGCGCCTCCGTCACCGCCGCCCAGCTCGGCTCTCTCTCCCAGATCGCCGATCTTGACCTCGCCGGGCTGGTCGTCGCGCTGGACGACGACGAGGCCGGGCGGTCGGGCAGCCTCCGCGCATGGCACACGCTGACCGACGACGCCCGGGTCCGCGGCCCTATCGGCGTGGTGTCGTTCGGGTCCGGGCAGGACGCCGCGGGACTTCTGCGATCTCACGGACGAGCCGCCGTACGTGCGGCCCTCCGTACCGAGAAGGAGCTCAGCCATCTCGTTCTGGACGCCGCCATAGAACGATCCGGGGGCGCCCTGAGCACCCACGAGCAGCGCCTGACAGCCGTTCGTGCCGCCGTTCGCGTGATAGCGAGCACCGCAGCCGCGCCGGTCGGCGGCGCCGCCGCCGCGATGCCGGACGTCGCCCGCGAGGTGGCCCACGTGGCGGCTCGCACCGGCGTCCGGCACGGCACGGTGACCGAGATCCTGGCCGAGACCGTCAGCCCCCGCGGGGACGACGGCGCCGACGTTCGGTGACGGCGGGGTCGCCGCTCGTCGCACGCGTGCCGTTTGTCGCACGCGACGGACCGCTCGTCGTTTCCTCCGGCGGACCGGTGAACCTACCGCGCGGTACCCGGTTAGCTTCATCGAATTCCGTGGAGCCGCCGGCAGGGCCAGTGGGGGGCAGGAACGGCCATGGCCGTTCCTCAAGCCTGCGGCGGTCCACTCGGGGCGGGGGAAGGGGTCGCGGCGCCCAGCCGATGGGTGCACATCGGTGCCGCGGCCCCCTTCGCCCCGCCCGAGCCCACATCCCCCGAGCCCGATGTGACGAGCACCATATAAAACGGCCATTCCTTTTTCAGAGGAACGGGTCAATGCTGGGGTCAAGAGAGTGTTCTTCACAACGGGGTGAGGCCTCCATGCATTCCGCGTTCGCACCGGCCCTCCAGATTCCCTGGCGGCGCGCGGGCAAAGAACTCCTCCTCATCGCCGTGCTCTTCGCCGCCTACAAGCTCGGGCGCGTGCTGGCCGCCGACCACGTCGCCACGGCCTTCGGCAACGCGGGCCGCCTGTGGGAGCTGGAGCGGGCGCTGCGGCTGCCGAACGAGGCGCGGGTGCAGGACTGGCTCCTGAACGAGCCGGGGGCGGTCCGGGCGGCGAACGTCTATTACAAGTTCGCGCACTTCCCGGTGACCGCGGTCTTCCTGGTGTGGCTCTACCTGCGGCATCCCGCCCACTACCGGTGGTCGCGCACGGTGCTCGCGGTGCTGACCGGCCTCGCGCTGGTCGTGCACTTCGCGGTGCCGCTCGCCCCGCCGCGCATGCTGGGCGGTCTCGGCTTCGTCGACACGGGCGCGCGGTATGGACCGGCCGTCTACGGATCGCCCGAGTCCGACCAGCTGGCCAACCAGTTCGCCGCGATGCCCTCGCTGCACGTCGGCTGGTCGGTGCTGGTGGCGGTCGGGATCATCGCCGCCACCCGCGGGCCCTGGCGTTGGCTGAGCGTCGCCCATCCAGTGATCACCACGTTCGTGGTGGTCGCCACGGCGAATCATTACTGGCTGGACGGGATCGTCGCGACGGTCGTGCTCGTTGTCACCATTGTGACCCTGCGGCCGCCGAAGCCGGTCGCGCCCGACGCCCACGGGAGGACCGTTGACCTCGCCACCGTCCGCCGGCCTGACGCCGGCGAAGCAGGAACCCCCGGAGAACGAGTCCCCGCGCCGTCCCGGGACACGGCTGCTGCGTAAGGCCGTGGTCGGCGTCGCCGGCACCGCGCTGATCGCCGCGGGCATCGCGATGCTGGTGCTGCCCGGCCCCGGCATTCTCGCGATCTTCGCCGGTCTGGCGCTGCTGGCCACCGAGTTCGAGACCGCCAAGCGGGTGAACGACTGGGCCCGCGCCCGTTTCCACGATCAGTGGCAGAAGGTCCGCGGCCGGGTCGGCCGCGACCGGCAGGGCAAGACGAGCGACACCGCCGAGAGCGCCGAGAGCGTCAAGACCGCGCGGGACTGACCAGAGGCGGGGCGACACCGGCGGCTCCTGGACGCACGGTCGCACCTGGAGTGGGCGCCAGGTGCGACAATCCCCCCGATGACCATTGATCGTCTTGAGCGCGCGCTCGTCTCGCTGCGAGGTCTCGCGGTGGGTGACGCGCTCGGCTCCCAGTTCTTCGTGCCCGCCAACCGCCCCGGGCTTGAGTCCCGTTCGCTGCCGCCCGCGCCGTGGCGGTGGACCGACGACACCGAGATGGCGAGCGCGCTCGTCCTGGAGCTGGCGCTGGCCGGGGGCGACCTCGACCAGGACCGGCTCGTCGGGCGCTTCGCCGGCCACCACGACTTCGACCGCGGTTACGGGCCGTCCACCAACCGGTTCCTGCGCCTCGTCCGGGAGGGGGCGGACTGGCGTGAGGAGCTCGCCGGCCTCTTCGACGGCCAGGGCTCCTGGGGCAACGGCGCGGCGATGCGCGTGGCGCCGCTCGGCGCCTACCACGCCGGCTGCCCGCAGCGCGCCGCTCACCTGGCCGAACGTTCGGCCACCGTGACCCACACCCATCCCGAGGCGGTCGCCGGAGCCGTCGCGGTCGCCGTCGCCGCCGCTGCGGTCGCGTCCGGCCGCCGCTCGCCCGGGCAGATCATCGACGCCGTCCTGGATCAGGTCGCCGAGGGCCGCGTCCGCGACGGCGTCGTGCGCGCCCGCCGGCTCCTCACGCTGAGCGACCCGCGCGCCGCCGCCGAGCAGCTCGGGAACGGACGCGACGTCAGCGCGCAGGACACGGTGCCCTTCACGCTCTGGGCCGCCGCCAAGCACGCCGGCGACTTCGAGGAGGCCGTCTGGGCGACCGCGGCGGCCATGAAGGGGGAAGGGGAGGTGGGTGGGATCGACACCAACTGCGCGATCGTGGGCGGGATCGTCGCGGCCGGGATGGAGCCCGGCACGCTGCCCACCTGGTGGGATCGGGGCACCGAGGACCTGCCCGGTTGGCTGGTGATCCCGCCGGTGACGAGACCGGCCACCGCGACGGGTCGTGACTGGAAGACCGAGCCGATGCGGCGGCCCGCGCCGCTGCCGCCGCCGGACCGGATCTGGGCGCCGTACGAGTGGGAGACCATCCGCCGGGGCCTCGTCCCGGCGGAGATGGAGGAGAAGTGGTTCGCCTACGTCGAGGCTGACCGGCTCCATCTCCACCGCAGCTGGACCGGCTACAAGATCTACGAGGCCTTCTTCCAGCCCGTCGACGGCGGCCTCCAGATCACCGAGGCGTGGATCGAGCGCGATCGCGGGATCTACAAGGGCGGGGACGACGAGCACGAGACGGGCGTGCTGCACGGCATGATCGAGCGCCTCCTGCTGGGCTACTGGTGCTGAGCCGACGTCGTCCCTCCTCCCGCGCGCGGCACCCCCGCACCTCAGGCACCCCTTCTCACCTGCGATGTTCGAACGGTTTCGAACGTGGTCACCGTGCCCTTGACGGCTCTACTCCGGGTAGGTAATTTCCGAATCACGTTCCAGTAGGAAAGCGGGCCGGCCCATGTCCACACCGGTGATCGCGGTCTACGGAGCGTACGGCCACACCGGCCGGCTGGTCGCGGCGGAGCTCCGCTCCCGGAACCAGAACGTCATCCTCGGCGGGCGCGACGCCGGCGCGCTGGACGTCATGGGCGCCGAGCTCGGCTACCCCGTCCACCCGGCACCGCTCGACGACCCCGCCGCCCTTCGCGAGCTCTCCCAGCAGGCGGACGTCCTGATCCACTGCGCCGGCCCGTTCACGGTGACGGGCGAGCCGGTCGCCACCGCCTGCGTCGAGACCGAATGCCACTACGTCGACCACGCGGTCGAGCCCCATCACGTGCGGCGCCTCTTCGAGGACTTCCAGCGCAGGGTCCAGAGCACCGGGATCGCGATGGTGCCGGGCATGAGCCTGTACGGCGGCATCGGCGACCTGCTGGCCGACGCCGTGGCCGACGGGCTGCACGGCATCGACCGCGTCACCACCGCGTACGCGGTGAGCGGCCGGCAGGCGAACAACGGCGCCAGGGAGACCGCCGCGCGGTTGTTCGCCGAGGCCGAGCGCATCACCTACACCGGCGGCGAGTTCCAGATCGGGTACGTGAGGCCCCGCAACGTCGTCTTCGCGTTCCCGCCGCCGATCGGCCCCCGCACGATGATCGCCCCGTTCCCGTCCTGCGAGATCGTGACGATCCCGCGGCACGTGCCCGCCCGTACCGTCGAGGCGCTGTTCACCGCCGACACGTTCACCGAGCGGCAGGTCCTCGTCGGCGAGCAGGCCGGCACCGCCGGGCGGGGGCGGAGCGAGTTCACCGTCGCCGCCCAGGTCATCGCCGCGCACGGCAGCCGGGCCGGGCGGGTGACCGGCACCGACCCGCGGCGGGCCGGGGCCCTCGCCTGCGTCGAGGCCGCGCTCCGCCTGATGGAGGTGCCGTCCAAGGCGGGTGTGCTGAGCCCGGCCGAGGCGTTCCCCGCCGACGTCCTGCTCCGCGCGCTCGAACGGCTCGGCGCGTTCACGCTGACCATCGAGAGGCGAGCCCCATGACGCTCGTCACCGGCATCCGGTGTCCGGTTTACGACGTGGCGCCACCATCGGCGGCACCGGCGATCTAAGCTGAGCCTCCCGCGGAATCCCGCCGGATATATCCGGCTCGTCGGAGCGAGGTCGTCATGCGCCTGCTGCCTCGGTCGATCCGCGGAAGAGACACCGTGATCTCCGCCGTGGTGGCCCTGCTGGTGCTGAGCGCGCTCGCCGGCGCGTCCGAGATGCTGCTGCGCAACATGCTCACGCAGCGGGCCCTCGAAGACGCGCAGTACGTCGCCCGGCAGGCGAGCGCGGCGGTCCGCGAAGGGAAACTGGACAACCCGATCAGGGAGGACGCGGGCGGGGCCGCGCTCGTCCAGCTGGTCTCGTCCGACGGCCTGGTGCTGGCGGCCAGCCCGAAGGCGGCGGGGCGGCCTCCGCTCGTCAACGTGCGGCCCCGCCCCGAGTCGCGGGTCCGCGACGTGACCGTCTGCCTGGACGGCCAGTGCTACGCGGTCTGGGCGATCCGGGTGACGACGGCCCCCGACTCCCCCACGGTGTACGGCGCGAGCAGGCTGCCGTGGGTGATGACGTCCGGCCTCCTCGAACTGCTGCTGGCCGGCGCCGTGGTGGCGCTGGCCGCGCTGGCCGCCGGGACCACCTGGCAGGTGGTCGGCCGTACGCTGCGGCCGGTCGAGGAGATCCGGCTGCAGCTGGCCGAGATCAGCGGCAGCGACCTGACCCGGCGGGTGCCCGAGCCTCCCGGCGCCGACGAGATCGCCCACCTCGCCCGTACCGCGAACGAGACCCTGGACCGGCTGGAGAAGTCGGTCACCCGTCAGCGCCAGTTCGCCTCCGACGCCGCGCACGAGCTGCGCACCCCGATCACCGGCCTGCGGGTCAATCTCGAAGACCTGGCGATGTACCCGAACGACACCGACATACCGGCCGCGACCCAGGCCGCGCTGCGCGCCACCGACCGGCTGGAGTCGATCGTCGCCGACCTGCTGCTGCTCGCCCGGATCGGTACCGGCGCGGCCGTGCAGGAGGACGTCGACCTCGCCGAACTCGTCCGCGCCGAGGTGGCCACCCGGTCCTGGATCGCCGCGCCGCGCACGCACCTGACCCCCGGCCTGACGGTCACGGGCGTCCGGGTGCAGCTGGCACGGCTGCTCGGCAACCTGCTCGACAACGCCGAACGGCACGCCAAGCAGACGATCGAGATCGAGGTCCGGCGCGCCGTCGACGAACCGGGCGTGGCCGTTGTCGTCGTCACCGACGACGGCCCCGGCATCCCGAAGGCCGACCGGGAGCGGGTGTTCGACCGCTTCACCCGCCTGGACCCGGCCCGCAGTCGCGGCTCCGGCGGCGCCGGGCTCGGGCTCGCCATCGCCCGTGACATCGCGCTCGCCCACGGCGGCTCGCTCCGGATCGAGGACAGCCCGCGCGGCGCACGTTTCGTCCTGCGCCTTCCCCTCCTCTGAGGCGGCGTCACGTCGCGGGCCGCCTGGCCATCACATCGCGGGCTGGCGATCACATCGCGGGCTGGCGTCCCCACGCGCTGACGAGCGCCTCCGCGGCGTCCACGAACCGGGGGTCGCCGAAGAGCGCGAGCGCGGCGTCGATCTCCGCGTCGGTGATCAGCTCACGGGCGACGAGGGCCGGACGGAGCTGGCCGAGGAAGATCCGCCAGAACCGTTCGGTCGGGCCGCCGTCGCCGACGATGAAGACCTCCAGCGCCAGGCCGAGGTCGACCAGCCCCGCGTCGGCCAGGATCGCGGGCTGCCTGCGCCGCGCCCACCCGACGTCCTCGCCCTGGCTGCTCAGCAGGTCGGCGACCGCCGTCATGGCCTTGTTCCAGAGTGGATAGGGCGAGGTGGCCTTCGGGAAGTTGCCGATGTCCTCCAGCACGAGCCACCCGCCCGGGGCAAGCCAGCTCGCGACGCGCTTCACCAGCTCCTCGCGTTCGGGCAGGTGCATGAACAGAGCACGCGCATGGATCAGGTCGAACGAGCCGGCGGGAAAGTCCAGGAGCCGCAGGTCGCCCTCCCGTACCTCCAGATTCGGCGCCCAGCTCGCGTCCAGGTATCGCACGTCGATGTCGACGGCCGTCACCGTGCCGGCGGGGAAGCGCCCGGCCATCCAGCGCGTCACCGACCCGGCGCCCGCGCCGAGCTCCAGGCAGCGCGCGGTCGCCGGAAGCTCCCCGGCCCGGGCACCGAGCACGTCGAGGGTGACCGGATCGAGGTGCTCCTCCAGCAGCCGGAGCCGGTCCAGCTCGGTCGGGACGTCGTGGCTCAGCACACCGCTGCTGTACTGATCGGACACGCTCTCCTGCTCGGTCATCTCGCGCTCTCCACGATCAGCGCGTGCGGACAGCCCGCACGGACAACGATCCCCAAAGCTAGATGATCTCTTCGCGCCGAAGGTACGAAACGGACTATTCGGCGGCCGTCCGGGCGGGGCGGGTCAGCGGACGGACAGGCGGGCGGCGCGGGCGTTGAGGTAGCGCTGCTGCGGCAGGCTGGTCGCCCGGCGCGCGGCCTCCGCGTACGTGGTGCGAGCCGCCTCGCGTTCGCCGGCCATCTCCAGCAGGTGCGCACGGACGGCGAACAGCCGGTGATCGTTCGAGACGTGCTCGTCGGACGCGAGCCCGTCGAGCAGCGCGAGCCCTGCCGGCGGGCCGTCGGCCATGCCCACCGCGACCGCGTGGTTCAACCGCACCATCGGGTTGGGGGCGAGGCGCAGCAGCACCTCGTACAGCGCCTTGATCTGCGGCCAGTCGGTGTCCGCCGCGGTCGGCGCCTCGTCGTGGACCGCGGCGATCGCCGCCTGGAGCTGGTAGGGACCCGGCCTTCCGCGCGGCAGCGCCGCGCTGATCAGCGCCACGCCCTCGTCGATGGCGGCGGCGTCCCAGCGCGAGCGGTCCTGTTCGGCCATCGGGATCAGCGCCCCGTCCGGCCCGATCCGCGCCGGGCGGCGCGCGTCGGTCAGCAGCATGAGCGCGAGCAGCCCGGCCACCTCGCCGTCGCCCGGCAGCAGCCGGTGCACCATGCGGGCCAGCCGCATCGCCTCGGCCGACAGCTCGGGACGGAACAGGTCGGGACCGGACGTGCTCGCGTACCCCTCATTGAAGATCAGGTAGAGCGTGTGCAGGACGGCGCCGAGCCGCTCGTCGTGGTCCACCGGCATGCCGAACGGGACGCCGCCGGCCCGGATGCTCCGCTTGGCCCGGCTGATGCGGCGGGTCATGGTCGCCTCGGGCACCATGAACGCGCGAGCGATCTCGGTGGTGGTCAGGCCGCCGACGGCCCGCAGCGTCAGGGCGATCTGCGAGGCCGGGGTCAGCGACGGATGGCAGCACATGAACAGCAGGATCAGCGTGTCGTCGGATGCGGTCGTCGGGTAGTCGGCCGGGGGCGCCATCCACCGGCCGGGAAGCGCCCACTGGGCGATCGTGTTCTCGCGCCGCCGCCGGGCCTGCTCGCTGCGCAGCAGATCGGTCAGGCGCCGCGCCGCGACCGTGATGAGCCAGCCCCGCGGGTCGTTCGGAACGCCCTCGACCGGCCACTGCGTCACGGCGGCGAGCAGGGCCTCCTGCACAGCGTCCTCAGCGGTGTCGAAGTTCCCGTACCGCCGCACGAGCGCGCCGAGGACCTGCGGCGCCAGTGTGCGCAGCAGGTCCTCGGACGCCTCAGCAGCGGCCACGCCGATACCTAGAGGTCGTAGTCACCGGCGCCGCCCGCGACCGGACGCACGTCCACGTACCAGTCACGGCCCAGGTCGGCGTCCGGCGGGTGCGGGGTGTCGGCCAGCCGCGCGGCGATCTCGGTCGCCCGGTCGAAGCTCGCGCACTCGACGATCGTGAACCCGGCGAGGACCTCCTGGGTCTCGGCGTACGGCCCGTCGGTCACCACCGGGGCCCCGTCGCGCACGCCGATCCGGCGGGCGTGCACCGGCGCGGTGAGCGCGTGGCCCTCGACGAACTCGCCGGACTCGACGAGCGCGTTGTTCCAGGCCGCCATGAACTCGTGCAGTGCCGCGACGTCCTTCTCCTCCCAGGCCGGCGTGGCCCCTTCCTGGCCGGTCAGAACGTCGTAGTCCCGCTGCGATCCGTACATCATGATCATGTACTTCATCATCGGCTCCTCTCTGGCGGCGCCCCTCCGGCGCCTTCACCAGAGACGTCGGAGCCGCGGCCGCCGACCGGACACCCGTCCCCAAGATTTTCAGAAACCTCAGCGTCTGCCGAAGTTCTTCCTGGCCGCGTACCGGCGCAGCTGGTCCCAGTCGTCGCCGAAGTGGACGTGGCCAGGTGCTATGCAGCCCAGGGTGATGGGCCGCGGCGCCTTGTAGCGGGGCGCGTGCAGGTTCGGCTCGCTCGCGAAGTCGAGGGCCTCGGCGATGTTGCGGGCGGCGGCGTCGCGGACCGACAGCGGCTCCAGCCCCCACCGCCATTCGATCGCCTTGAGGATCGACGTGTGGTCGTACACCTCGTGCGCGATCGCGCCGCGCCGGGCTCGCGGGGAGATCAGCAGGCACGGCACCCGGAAACCGCGCAGCCCCGTGCCGAGGTCGGGCCGCGGGTCGGGTCCCTCCGGCGGCACGACGTGGTCGAAGAAGCCGCCCCACTCGTCATAGTTGATGACCAGCAGCGTCCGGCCCCAGCCGGGGCCGTTGGTGATCGCCTCGTACACCTTGTTGAGGAAGTGCTGCCCGAAACGGATGTCGGCGAGCGGGTGTTCGTCCTCCGACAGGCCGGGGACGAGCTCCCCGACGAAGCCCGGCTCCACGAACGAGACGGCGGGCAGCCTGCCCCGCGCCGCGTCGCCGTAGAACTCGCTGATGTGCCGGCTGATGCCGAGGTGCTTGAGCCCCCACAGGGCGGTGAACGGAACGTCGCTGAAGTAGTACTTGTGCGGGACCTTCTTCGCCGCGAGCCGGTCCCAGATCGTGGTCAGCTCGGAGAACTCGAACGCGTTGTTGATCCGGTCGGTCTGCCCCGCGTGCTGGAAGATCCGGTTGGGGAACGTGGAGGACATGATCGCCGGGAAGTAGCGGTCGCACACCGTCCAGTCCCGGGCGGCGCCGCCGTAGAAGTTGAGGTCCGGGCCCTCGAAGTACCCGATGGCGAAGACATCGCTCTCGCCGGACCGCAGCCATCCGTCGCACTTGCCCCCGTTCAGCTGGACGCGGCCACCGGCGTAGCTGTGGTCGGGGTCCTGGAAGCCGCAGCCGTGCGGGGCCTTGAGGTGGTGGGTCGCGTGCTCCCCGCCCTCCCTGTCGGTGAACGTGAGCCCCGCCTGCCGCCCGTCCGCGCCGGGCAGCCAGCCCAGGTAGTGGTCGAACGACCGGTTCTCCATCATCACGACGACGATGTGGTCGATGCCGGACTCGTCCGGCCGCGGGAGCTCGGACACCGGCGCTCGCCGCGAGACCGCGCCGGTCTGCGCCGCCCCGGCCTCCGCCGCCGCGGCTTGGGCCGCGCCGCCCGCCACCGTGGCGGCCGCCGCCGTGGCCGCCGAGCCGGCGAGAAACCCACGCCTGGTCAGTTCGTCCATGCCACTCGTCCTCTCACGCGGGGGATGCGTGGGGAGCATGACGACACCGAGCCCAGCGGGATAGAACAACAACCAACAAATCAGCACGCGGAAGATGAAGTTTTTTCAGAGAAGCGCGGGACACCCGCCACGCCGCGAGCCCCGCTGTCCGGGACCGGCCACTCGCGGCCAGAAGAACGATCAGAGGGGATCGAAGGCGAGATAGCTCCAGTGCAGGCCCGGGCGCCCCAAGAGATCCTCACCCCGGCTGCGGTGCACGCAGGCAAGGCCCGCCCGCCTGGCCACGGCGACCGTCTCGGCCGCGCTCACCTCGTACATGCGGCGGTTGCGCGGCGCCGGCCCGTGCCGCAACGTCATGACGATCCGCCCGTCCGCGGCCAGCAGGCCCGCCAGGCGCTTCATCCCGACCGCCCGTTCCTGGTCGTCCAGGTGCATCCACACCGCCGACAGCAGGATCATGTCGAACGCCTCGAACCGCGCCGACACCACGGGCAGCTCGGGCAGGGCGTCGTCGACCCATTCGACGGGCTCCGGATGCGCGTCCCGCCCGAAGGCCCGCAGCTCCGCCGTGGGCTCCACCGCGATCACCCGGTGCCCGAGCCGCGACAGGGCGGCCGCGTCGCGCCCCGTCCCGGCGCCCACGTCCAGCACGGACGCGGGGGCTTCCGGGAACAGATGCAGCACGGCACCGTGCACATCGGTGAACCGCAGGCCCTCGTACTGCCGGGCCAGAACGTCCGCGTCCTCGCCGTAGCCGTTCATGCGCCGAGCCGCTCCCCCGTGCGTTCATCGATCATGGGACCCGTCCACCACCCGGCGCGGCGTCCGCGGCACCGCGCGACACCACCAGAGTGCGGCCCCGCACCCCGCCTGTCACCCACTTTCCGCAAGGATCGGGTGACAGCCCGGCGCCGACCCCACTGGTCGACCGTCCCGTCCCGAGACGAAAAAGCACGCGGAGATTTCCGCACCCCCGTTGCATGACCATGCATAACAGTGCATACTCTTGCTCATGTCCAAGGTGCTCTCCTCCCTCCCAGTCGGCGAACGCGTCGGGATTGCCTTCTCCGGCGGCCTCGACACCTCGGTAGCGGTCGCGTGGATGCACGAGAAGGGTGCGGTGCCCTGCACCTACACCGCCGACCTCGGCCAGTACGACGAGCCCGACATCGCCTCGGTCCCCGGCCGCGCCACGGCGTACGGCGCGGAGGTCGCCCGGCTGGTCGACTGCCGGGCCGCCCTCGTGGAGGAGGGCCTGGCCGCCCTGGCGTGCGGCGCGTTCCACATCCGGACCGGCGGCCGCGCCTACTTCAACACCACGCCCCTCGGCCGGGCCGTCACCGGAACGCTGCTCGTACGGGCGATGCTCGAAGACGACGTGCAGATCTGGGGCGACGGCTCCACGTTCAAGGGCAACGACATCGAGCGGTTCTACCGCTACGGCCTGCTCGCCAACCCCTCCCTGCGGATCTACAAGCCGTGGCTGGACGCCGACTTCGTCAGCGAGCTCGGCGGGCGCACGGAGATGTCCGAATGGCTGCTCGCCCACGGCCTTCCGTACCGGGACAGCACCGCGAAGGCCTACTCCACCGACGCGAACATCTGGGGCGCGACGCACGAGGCCAAGGCGCTGGAGCACCTGGACGCGGGCATCGAGACGGTCGAGCCGATCATGGGCGTGCGGTTCTGGGACACCTCCATCGAGATCCCCGCCGAGGACGTCACGATCGCCTTCGAACGGGGCCGCCCGGTGACGATCAACGGCAAGGAGTTCCCCTCCCCCGTCGACCTGGTGCTGGAGGCCAACGCGATCGGCGGCCGGCACGGCCTCGGCATGTCCGACCAGATCGAGAACCGCGTCATCGAGGCCAAGAGCCGGGGCATCTACGAGGCGCCCGGCATGGCGCTGCTGCACGCCGCCTACGAGCGGCTCGTCAACGCCATCCACAACGAGGACACCCTCGCCACCTACCACAACGAGGGCCGCCGGCTGGGCAGGCTGATGTACGAGGGCCGCTGGCTGGACCCGCAGGCCCTGATGCTCCGCGAGTCCCTCCAGCGCTGGATCGGATCGGCCGTCACCGGTGAGGTCACCCTCCGCCTGCGGCGCGGCGAGGACTACTCGATCCTCGACACCGCCGGACCGGCGTTCAGCTACCACCCCGACAAGCTCTCCATGGAGCGGACCGAGGACTCCGCGTTCGGCCCCGTCGACCGCATCGGCCAGCTCACCATGCGCAACCTCGACATCGCCGACTCCCGCGCCAAGCTGGAGCAGTACGCCCAGCACGGCATCGTCGGCGACCAGCACATGGTCGGCTCGCCTCAGGCCGCCTCCACCGCTCTCATCGGCGCGATGCCCGAAGGCGGCGCGCAGGCGATCGCGTCCCGCGGCAAGGCCCCCGCCGACGAGCTCCTCGACCACGCCGCGATGGAGTCCGGCACCGACTGACCCGGCGAGCGGAGGTCAGGCGGTCTCCACGAGCAGGTGCACGATGCCGGCCGGGTTCGTGATCCAGTGGCTTCGGGATTCGGGGTTCACGAGGGGTTCGACCTCGTCACATGGGGTGATTCCCGTGCCGGCGAGCTGCTCGACGGCGGCGTCGAGGTCGTCGGTGTGGAGCTGGAGCCACAGGTCGGGCTGGCTGAAGTTGTCCACGCAGTCGAGCCACAGGGTGGTCGGACCGAACCGCACCGCGTGGGTCCGGGAGACGGTCGGCGTGCTGGAGACGTCGTCCTCGCTGACCTCGAAGCCCAGGGTGTCTCTGTAGAAGGCCACGGTGGCCTCGTACCGGGCTTTGGGGATCTTCATGGCGATGTTCAGTCCGGCGGTGAATCTCGGTTCGTTCATCGTGTCCCGCTTCCTCGGTCCTGGTCGTTCGCGTCCAGTGCGTGTTCCAGTGCGGCCAGCCGGTCGTCCCACCGGTTGGCGAGGGTGGCCAGCCACACCTGAGCGCTGCGGATGGCGGCAGGTTCCAGCCGGTAGGGGTGGCGGCGGCCGACGGGTTCGCCGGGGCTGATCAGGCCCGCTTCGGCGAGCTGGCCCAGATGCTTGGCCACCGCCTGCCGGCTGACGGGCAGCCGGGCCGCCAGTTCGGTCACGGTGGCGGGCCCGGCGCGGGCCAGCTCGTCCAGGAGCGCCCGCCGTATCGGATCGGTCAGCGCCCCGAACACCGCGATGGCTTGCGCCTCCGGGTCAGACGGCGGCATCGAGATCGGCGAGTTTGACGTCCCATACCCGGTCATTGGTCGTGTGGGCGGCCCGGGCCACCTCGTCGGCGGCCTGGGCGAACCCGCTCTCCACCAGGCGCAGCCGAGTGCCTTCGGCCACCGGCTCCAGCGTGAACTCCACCAGCGTCCGGAGTGCGTCCTCCTGCGGCAGCCCCTCGATCGCCCATCTGAAGGCGAAGCGGTGCGGCGGCTCGACGATCGCGACCGTGGCCACCGATTCGTCGTCGTCCCACCGGAAGAACGCCCGCCCACCGGGACGCAGATCGATCTCGACCACCGAGGCGAACCATCTCGCCAGCCCTTCGGCAGTGGTCAGCGCGGCCCACACCCGCTCGATGGGATGCGCCAGCACCACCTCACGCTCGATCGTGTCCAGCATCGATCCCCCTCGCATCGCAACCTTGAGGTTGCCATCAATCGCAACCTACAGGTTGCGATGCCGATTTCACAAGCGCGACGCGAAGGCCATCGGCACCCTTCTGCAAACGAAAACGATTATCGCTATCATGCTGCCCACACGCTGTGTCGTCGTCGAACTCCCCGACGTGTCACCAAGTCGAGCCGGCAAGGAGCCCCATGGCAGTCCCCAAGCGCAAGAAGTCCCGCAGCAACACCCGCAAGCGCCGCTCACAGTGGAAGGCCGACCGCCCCGACCTCGTGCCCATCACCGTCGAAGGCAGCCGCATCCTCGTGCCCCGCAACCTCGTACGCGCCTACCAGAACGGCCTCCTCCGCGATACGGCGACGTGACGCAAGACGCATTGTCCACAGAGAGGAGAACGCAGATGCCCGCGCCTCGCCGTACCGAACGGCGCCACAAGCCCAACCCGCTGCAAGGAATCGCCTACATCGACTACAAGGACGTGAACCTGCTGCGACGGTTCATTTCCGATCGCGGCAAGATCCGCAGCCGCCGCGTCACCGGAGTGACCGTCCAGCAGCAGAAGCAACTGGCCAGGGCTATCAAGAACGCCCGCGAGATGGCCCTGCTCCCCTACGGCTCCCGCCCCTCGCCGAGGCAACCGTGAGAAAGGGACCACGATGAACGAGACAGCACGCGCCGAAAACGGGCTCGGCTATGCCGTCAACGCGCCGTACTACGACCTGATCTTCCCGGCTCCGGTGCGGGCGACGCTGGAAGGCGCTCTTCGGACGCTGCTGCCGGACGCGCGTACCGTCGCCGAGATCGGCCCTGGCACGGGGCTCTTCACCGAGACCCTCGCCCGCCTGCTCGGCCCCGAGGCCGAGATCTTCGCCATCGAGCCCGCCCGGATCATGCGGGCGGCGCTGATGACCCGGCTCGCACGGTTGCCCGAGGCGAACGTGACGGTGGTGCCCGACGACGCCCTCGACGCGGAACTCGACGTTGAACTCGATGCCGTCGTGCTGTTCAACCTCATCATGCATTTCGGCCCGGACGACCGAACCCGGCTGTGGCGCAAATGGGCCGGCGCGCTGCGTCCCGGCGGGACGCTCATCATGGAGACCCAGTTCCCGCAGACGGCGACCCCCGTTCCCGAGACGGTCGTGCCCGGCGGCGGCCTCGGCCGGCACCGCTATGACACGGTCAGCCGCGCAGACGTCATCGACAAGGACAGGATTCGCTGGGTGATGACCTACCGCACCTGGGCGGGCGACAAGCCGGTGCGCGCGGAGACCGCGGACTTCGACTGCTACGTGATCTCCGACGAGATCCTCGCCCAGGAACTCACGGCCGCCGGGCTGGTCCCGCACCCGGCGTCGCCCGAGGGAATCCAGGCCTGGCAGCGCCCCCACCACTAATGGCCGACGACGCCGGCGGCCGGGTCGCCTGGGTCCAGACGCCGGCCACCGTACGAGCGCCTACCGCATGTTGTTGATGGTGGTCATGGCCGTGTTGTGTCGCGTGTTCTGCATGTCCATGAGGAAGTCGTAGATCTCCTCGCTCTCCTGCTGAGTCGGCGGCTCCGCGGGAGTGGGCGCGGCGGCCGGCTCGGCCTCGGCGGACACCGTCCCGTCTTCGATCATGCCGTCGGCGTCTTGAGCGAGGCCGCCGTACGAATCGTCGACGCCCATGTGCGGCATTTCTTCCAGCGTGGCCTCATCCGGCAGCTGGTGGAACCCTTCCGTCATCACGAACTCCTTCGCGCGTTGTGGATGATCGTGCTTGCTAGCCGGCGAAGACCAGCACCAGCGACAGGAGGCCGAGGCCCAGCGAGATCCACGTCCAGAGTTTCGCCCGGTTGAGCGCCTCCTTGGCCCCGGCCACGTCGCCGCCGTGGACCGGACGCGCGGGCGGCTGGACATGTTCACCGGGAACCCGGGCCGGGCCACGAAGGTCCTGCTGGACGCCGCGGAGTCGCAGGAGAGGGAATCGCCGGGATGGGCCGACGGCGCGTTCGCCGACGCGGCGATGTCGGCGTTCCTGGCCGGTGACCCGGTGCGGGCCGTGGATCTGGCGTTCCGCGCCCAGACGCCGTCGGACCGGCCGGGCGACCAGGTGGAGCTGATCAGCGGCCTGATCATCGGCACGGCCCTCACCCATCTGGGCCGCGTACCCGAGGGGCTGCGGATGCTCCGCGAGTCCGCCGCGATCGTCCGTCAGCACGGTCTGGACCTGGAGGACCTGGAGTACGCGGTGTTCACCGCGCTCGCCCACGCCTGGGTGGGCGACCTGCCCGCCGCACGGGCGCTGTCGGAGACCCTGGTCCACGATCTGCGGCGCCAGTCGGCGCTGGGCATCCTTCCGCTCGCGCTTTACGCGGCCGCCTACATCCAGGCGATGTCGGGACGCTTCTCCTCCGCCTCCACCCAGGCCGCCGAGGCGGTCGAACTGGCGCACGACACCGGCAACTCGCTCTGGTCGTTCTTCGGCCTGAGCTGCCTGGCCCTGATCGAGGCACACCAGGGGGACGAGACGCCGTGCCGCAAGCATGCGATCGACGCGCTGACCCTGCTCGGCTCGTTCGATCTCCAGTACCCGCGGGACGCGCTGGACGCCCTGGGCCTGCTGGAGCTGAGCCTCGGCAGGCCGGGAGCGGCCCTCCAGCATCTGGAGGCCGCGCACCAGGACCCCCAGACCGACACCCCGCCGGTGTTCGACGGCCCGCCGGGCGCCGATCTGGTCGAGGCGTACGTACGCTCCGACGGGCCCGTGCCGGACGACATCCTCGCGCAGGTGGAGAGCCAGTCGGGCAACCTCGACTTCGCCATCAACGCGGCTCTCGCCTGGCGGTGCCGGGGCCTGCTGGCCGACGACGAGAGCTTCACCGCCTGCTTCGTCCAGGCGCTCGACCTGCATGCGCACGCGGGGTCGCCGTACGACCAGGCCAGGACGCAGTTCTGTTTCGGTGAACGGCTGCGGCGCACGGGCCGTCGCCGCGACTCCCGCCGGCAACTCCGCGAGGCGTACGAGCAGTTCGCCCAGCTAGGCGCGAACCAGTGGGCCCGGCGCAGCGCCGAGGAACTGCGCGCCACGGGCGAACGCGTCCGAAAAGACCCTGCCGCGCCCCCCGAGAAGCTGACGCCGCAAGAACGCAGCGTCGCTTCGGCCGTCGCGAACGGGGCCACCAACAACGAGGCCGCCGCCGCACTCTTCCTGAGCCCAAAGACCATCGAGGCGCACCTCGGCCGCGTCTACCGAAAACTGGGCATCAGATCGCGCTCGGAGCTGGCGGCCAGCTTCCGCCAGTCCACCTGACTCGTCGGCGTTGGAGGGTGATCGGAGTTGGATTCACGGCTGGCGTCTTGGGCGCTGGGCCGGATTCCCGTACATCGGCGGGCGACCATCGGGACGCGGTTGGTTATGCCAGGACTCGTTGCCGTAGGCCTGGCATAGCCCGTACGCGGCGTGGTGTGCAGACGGCCAAGGCGCGGCATCTGGATGCGGTAGGCGGATCGGCTTGACCGTGCGGTACTCGAAGTGCCACCACTCGTTGTCGTAGACGCGGTAGAGCCCGTACCGCCCGCCGTGCCGTTCGAGCCACTGCGCGCCCTCGGTCGGCCGGACGTCGAGCGCGAGGCCCCGCACGTGGTTGGACTCCTCCGGTGGCAGCACCCGGCGGCGTGCCGCCGACACCGAGCCGGTGCGCCGCACCTCCTCGGTGAAGATCCGGTGCTGTTCGGCGGCGTCGCGATGTCCCGAGGTGAGGCCGATCAGCTGCCCGTCGCGCCAGAACGCCTCGGCCCGCGCGTATGTGAACGCCGTCAGCGTTTCCGGTGCCAGCCCGCGGAGATCCTCGGCGGGGAAGCGCAGGCTCAACGCCCACTGGCAGGCCAGGAAGCGGGCGCGGCCCGGTGCGCGGCAGAAGGCGACCGGCACCAGCAGCACCGCGACGAGCCGGGTGACGGTCGCGAGGATGTGCACTTTGATCGCCAAGGGTGGATAGGTCACGATTCACCGCCTCAGGGTCAGGCCGTACGCAGGGCCTCGGTCGGGGACAGCCTCGCGGCGCGCAAGGCGGGCATCAGGCCCGCGATCGCGCCGATGACGATGGCCGAGCCGATGCCGCCCGCCCACGCTTCGGCGGGGATGACGACCGCCCAGCCCTTGACGTTGGCGTACACCGCGGTCGCGAAGACTCCGGCGGCCACGCCGACCACCCCGCCGAGCACCGCCAGCATGATCGCCTCCGCCAGGAACTGCGTGCGGATCTGTCCTCGGGTCGCCCCGAGCGCACGGCGCAGGCCGATCTCCGAGCGGCGCTCCAGCACGGAGATGATCATGATGTTGGCCACGCCGACCGCGCCCACGATCAGCGCCACCACGCCGAGTCCCAGGAACAGGCTGTTGAACGCTCCCTTCGCTGCGGCACGCGCGGTGAGCGCATCGGAGGGCTGGCTCACGTTGACCTCGTTCGGAGCCGCCGGGTTCGCGGTCCGGGCGAGCACCGACTGCACCTGTTCGACCGTGTCGGTCTTCGCCCGTACGTAGAGCGTGCTCGGCGGGCCATCCACCGGCTTGCCGCGGGCCATGCTGGTGTGGCCGAGGTAGCGCCGCGCCGCCGGATATCCGACCAGGGCGCTGGTGTCGACGTCCGGCGCGAGGGTCGCGGGAGCGAGGATCCCGGCGACGTAGAACCACTGCCCGTCCAGCCACACCCGCTGCCCTGGATGGACACGGCTGAACCCCAGCCGCTGTGCCGCCGCCGCGCCGAGCACGACGGCGGGCTGTGTCGCCGTCGCCTCGTTGAGCCAGCGGCCCTGGGCGACGCCGGCGCCGGCCACCTGCGGCAGGTTCAGACTCGCCGTCTGGACCTTCAGCCCGTTGGTGCTGATCGGAGGAATCAACGGGCTCCGGTACACCTTCGCGTCGCTGACCGTGCCGGTATGCGCCACCTCCTCGACGGACCCGAGCCGCGACACCCGGGCGGGCGCGGCGACCGGCATGACCGCTTCCTCCTGGGTGAAACTCTGGCCGGTCTTGGCGGTCAGCAGGTTCGTGCCGAGCCGGTCGATCTCCGCCAGCAGACCGGCCTGGGAGGACGACGACAGCCCGAGGACCGCGACGATCGCCGTGGTGCCGATCGCGATCCCGAGCGCGGACAGCCCCGCCCGCAGTGGCCGGGCACGCAGCCCGGTGCTCGCCACCCGGGCCTGGTCTCCGGCGCGCAAGCGTGCCGGCACGAGATGGGTCGGAACCCGCATGTCATTCCACCTCTCCTGGCCCGCTGTACGCACCCACACCCGCACCGGCACCTGAGCCCGCGCTCGCAGTTGAGCCCGCGCTCGCTGCCGTGACCGCACCTGGGACCGCACTCGCAGCCGCGACCGCACCTGAGCCCGCGTCAGCAGTCGCGAACGTGCCTGTGGCGGCGAACGTGCCTGAGTCGGGGGCGTCGTCGGAGATGATCCGGCCGTCCAGAACGTGCATCCGGCGAGGCAGCCGCGCGGCCAGGTCACCGTCATGCGTGATCATGATGATCGTCGCGCCCTCGGCGTTGAGCTCCCGCAGCAGTTCGAGGATCGAGGCGCCCGTGGTGCTGTCGAGGTTGCCCGTCGGCTCGTCGGCAAGGACGATCGCCGGCCTGCCCACCAGTGCGCGGGCGATGGCCACGCGCTGGCGCTCGCCTCCGGACATCTTCGTGGGACGGAAGCCGCTGCGATGCGCGAGCCCGACACGGTCGAGCGCGTCGGCGGCACGGCGCCGTCGCTCTCCGACCTCGACGCCCGCGTACAGGAGGCCGTCCGCGACGTTCTCCAGGGCGGTGGAGTGCTCGGCCAGGAAGAACTGCTGGAACACGAAACCGATGCTGCGGGCGCGCAAGCTCGCGAGCTGCCGGTCGCCGAGCCCCGCCGCGTCGACTCCGTCGATCCGGACCAACCCGTCGGTGGGCCGCTCCAGTGTCCCCATGACGTGCAGGAGCGTCGTCTTCCCCGATCCCGACGGGCCGACGATGGCGACGAGTTCGCCGTGGCGGACGGTGAAGCTCACGCCTCGCAGCGCCGGTACGGGTGGCTGGCCCGCGTAGACCTTGGTGACGCCTTCCAGTTCGAGCGCGGGAGCCCGGCCGTCCTGTTCGTGAGTCGTGCTCATGAGGCCGGCACCACCACTCGGTCACCGGCGGACAGGTCCCCGGACACCTGCACGAGCCCGTTGTCGTTGTCGAACATGCCGAGCGTCACGGGGACCAGACGGCGCCGCTGGCCGTCCGCCGGGTCGGCCACCTCGACGACGTAGCCGCCTCCGGCCCTGCCCATGAGCGCGGTGACCGGGACGGTCAGCGCCTTCCTGACCCCGTCCGTCGTGATCTGCACCTGAACCGGGGCTTCGTCCAGTTTTCCCGCGTCCTTGGGACGGTTGAGCGTGATGTACACCGGGAGCGTGGAGCCGGACGAGTCCTTCTTGTCGTCACCGGATTTCGCGACCGTCCCGATGCGGCTCACCCTGCCCGGGGTCGTCCTGTTGTCCGGAAGCGTGATCTGGGCACGGTCACCGACCTTGACCTGGGACTGCTGACCGGGGTCGAGTTCCACCGTCACCTGGCGCCTGGCCGAGGTGGTCTGGGCCACCTGGGCTCCCGGCGCCGCCCGCGTTCCGGCCTTGGCCATCGCCTTCGTCACCCGGAGCGGACCGGGCAGGAAGACGGCGTCCCCGAGACCCAGTCTCCCGGTCTGGTCGACGCCCAGCTGATCCTGCAGTTCGATGACCGCCTCCGCGGTCTCCGAGCCGTAGTAGTCCGAGCCTGGGTCGAGCTCGGACTTCTCGGCGTAGCCGAGTCTCACGAGGTTCTCGTTGAGGTAGCGCACCTCGCGGCCTTCGTCGCCCTGTGACAAAGCGCGGTAAGCCGGTGTGGCGCCGCAGATCAGCACCACCGGCTTCTCGTCCACCCGGTAGAGGGTCCTGCCGCAGTCGATCTCCTTGCCCTCGCTGGGGACCCAGGTGTAGATGCCCTTGGCCTGGTTGACCACGGCATACGGAGTCCCGTCACCACTGGCCGCGTACGAGAGCGTCCCGCTCTGCGTCACTTGCGTGGACAGCGGTCCTTCCCGTACGGCCGCCAGCGAGGTGCCATCGCTGGAGGACGCGGACTGGGTGTCCCCGTCATCGAAGGGCTCCATGACGGCGGCGGCGACGCCCGCGGCGACCAGCAGCACCAGGACCCCCGTCCCGGCGAGCACCTTCCGCCGTCCGCGCCCATGCGCCTTCCGGCGATCCGGAGCCGGGACGTCGGGCCTGGCCTCGGGGACGCCGGGGGTAGTGGCGGTGTCGCCGGGAGTGGTGTCGGTGGCGGCGGGGCCGCTGTGTGCGGCACCGGGGCTGGTTTCTGCGGCACCCGGGCCTGCGTCGGTGGCGCCCGGGCCTGCGTCGGTGGCGCCCGGGATACCGGAAGGCGCCTCATTGATGTCGGTGCTCATCCCCCAGCACCCGTCGGCCGCAATGACTGGCATTTCTGATCCGCGGCCTTGAACTGCGGCGAGTCGGGATTGAGGTCACCCGGGTCCAGTTTTCCGCCCTGGGGGTCGGGGAACCTGGGCACCCCGTTCTTGCGCATGCACTGCGCGTACTTCAGCATTTGCGCCTGCGCGGCCGGGTCCGTCCGGGCGGTCCATCCCGGGGGCCGCACTGACTCGCATTTCTGCGCCGCGGCCTTGAACTGTGGCGTGTTCGGGTCGATTTTCCCCAGCGGAAGAAGGAACTTCGTCCCATCAATGGGATCGGGCCAATCCGGGACACCGTTCTGGCGCATACATTGCGCGAACTTCACGTACTGCGCGGTGTCCTCACCAGCGGCACCACCGCCCGCCGCTCCACCCGAACCGCCGGAAGAGCCGTCCGATCCACCGCAGGCCGCGAGCACCGGCAGGAAGACCGCGAGCGCCACCAGCGACAATGTCAGGGGCCGTTTCTGCTTCACCTTGGACATGGCGCGGTCTCCTTCGCGTCAGTGGATGAGCGTTGGAGACCATTTCTAGGCAACGGGCGGTCACACGACGGTCAGAGCGCCTGTGACCGGGTTGTGACCGTGGCAGTGGTTAACCTGAAAGCACGATGAGAGTGCTGGTAGCCGAAGATCATGCCGAGCTCGCGGCGTCCGTCGCGCGAGTCCTGCGCCGTGAGGGAATGGCCGTCGACGTGGTCCACGACGGCGCGGCGGCCATCGAACGGACCTCGCTGCTGGACTACGACGTCGTCGTGCTCGACCGGGACCTGCCCGCCGTCCACGGCGACGAGGTGTGCCGCGCGCTGGTGAGCCGGACGCGCCGTACCCGTGTCCTGATGCTGACCGCCTCCGGCACGATCGCCGACCGGGTGTCGGGCCTGAGCCTCGGCGCCGACGACTACCTGCCCAAACCGTTCGCCTACGCCGAGCTCGTGGCCCGGATCCGGGCGCTCGGCCGCCGGGCGCAGCCTGCGCTGCCGCCGGTCCTCGTCCGCGGTGATCTGCGGCTGGATCCGGCGCAGCGGATCGCGACCCGGGCGGGCATGCGCCTGCCGCTGAGCCCGAAGGAGTTCGCGGTTCTGGAGTACCTGCTCGGCGCCGACGGCCGTGTCGTGTCCGCCGAGGAACTGCTGGAACGGGTGTGGGACGAGGCGGCCGACCCGTTCACGACCACGGTCAAGGCCACGATGAACCGGCTGCGGTCCAAGCTCGGCTCGCCACCCCTGATCGAGACCGTCCAGCAGGGCGGTTACCGGATAGGTGATGCCCATGAGCCCTCGTGACCTGCTCCGCCCGCGCGTCGCCTCGCACCGTTCCCTCTGGACCGTGCGGATGCGTCTCACGGCCTTGTACGGCGCACTGTTCACGATCTCCGGTGCGGTCCTTCTCGCGATCACTTACTGGCTCCAGCGCCGCACCAGATGGGTGCTCATCGACTACTCCGGCAACGCGCGGGAAAACCGTGAGCACCTGGACCGGATGCAGCAGGCACAGCTGCACGATCTCCTGACGCAGTCCGGGATCGCTCTCGCGATCATGGTGGTGATCTCGATCGCGCTGGGCTGGCTGGTCGCCGGACGTGTCCTGCGGCCGCTGCGGACGATGACGGCAAGGGTCCAGCAGATCTCCGCCCGTAACGTGCACGAACGGCTCGCCGCCGCCGGACCCCACGACGAGATGAAGGACCTCGCCGACACCGTCGACGGCCTGCTCGGCCGCCTGGAGACCGCGCTCAACGCGCACAAGCGCTTCGTCGCCAACGCCGCACACGAGCTGCGCACGCCGCTCACCCTGGAACGTGCCCTCCTGGAGGAGATACTCACCGACCGTGAGGCCACGCTGGAGTCCTACCGGGCGACCTCGGAGCGACTGCTCGCGATCAGCCAGGACCAGGGGCGGCTGCTGGAAGCCCTGCTCACGCTCGCCGGCAGCGAACGTGGTCTCGATCGCCAGGAGCCCTTCGATCTGGCCGATCTCGCCCGTCGGGCGCTCGACCCGGCACGCCTTGAGGCGGACGCCCGCGGCGTGCGCGTCCATACCCGGATCGCGCCCGCCCCGTCCGCGGGCGACCCCGCGCTGGCCGAGCGCCTGGTCGCCAATCTCATCGACAATGCCGTGCACCACAACGTGACCGGTGGCCACGTGGAAGTCGCGACCGAGGCCAGGGCCGGGCGAGCGTTCGTGTCGGTGGTCAACAGCGGCCCGTTGATCTCCCCGCAGCAGGTCGGCCGGCTCTTCGAACCGTTCCAGCGGCTCGGCGGACGGACGGCGCGCGGCGATGGCCACCACGGCCTCGGCCTTTCGATCGTTCGCGCCATCGCGACCGCGCACGGCGCCCACATCACCGCAAACGCGCGCCCGGGCGGCGGCCTCTCCGTCGAGATCGGCTTCCCCGCGGCCGTCACTCCCAGGTATCCCCCGGCGCGCACGCCTGACCTGCGGCTACGCGGCCAGCGTACGCCCGCGGCCTCCTCACCCGGACGGCAGCCGACGCCGAACCGCACGGACAGGTGACGCCCGAGCAGGTACGGCAGCCCCTCACCCCCGGACCATCACACCAGTGTTCGCTGGCAACTTCGTAACCGGTGTCGTCGCGGCAGCACACGCCGCGCTGCCCATGGGCTCGGCCCCTCGTGAAGGACCTGGGCTGACAGAGACTTTTAGCGCTCGGTCAGGGGGCGAGGTCGTCCGGCTTTTTAAATTTCCCGAGCTTGTATGAAGTGACCCCGACAGCAGCCGATCAGCCCGGCGACAGCAGCAGAACCCAGCGTTATTTTGCGTCTGAACAGCAGAAATTCCTGCACGCTGCACTTGGCGGGAACCAGCGGAAAGCCGCTCCATGCATATCATCGTCGCGCGCTGGGCAGGCGTGCGCATGAATACCTGTACTTAATACGAGCACCAGGTGCGATCCCGGACGTACTGGGCCCAGTGCCCGATTGATCAGGCGGTGAGGCCGCAAGCGAGCGCTCCCCCACCCGATGAAAGCAGGACGCCCGATGTATCGCTGCTCGTGCTCACCTAAGGCGCCCGAGAATCGGTCCGGGTTCCGTCGCCTTCAACGGGGCAGTGTCCTTTGGCTACTCCGACTTCGAAAGGGCGTTGTTCTCCAGCGTCATCTCGGTGAAGCACGGAGGGATGGCACGTTCGATCGTGCGGACCGGACAGGGTCTCATGCGCTGGGGCGGGTCGAGCTGGTCTGGGGCGCCACGGGCCGACTCGTCGCCGATCCGCCGCAGGCTCCGGCCGCAGACAGTGTGAGTGCCACACGCCCGAGGCGCGGCAGACAGGGTGCCGCCGCACCGAGGCGAGGACACTTGCAGCCGACTGACCTAGTGCTCCGCCGCGGCACTGTTGCGGTCGTCGCAACCGGTCGTCCGCCTACGCGCCTGTTGGTCGTATGCACGCTGCCACCCGGGCGTTTTCGCCCTGACGGGCCGTGATCCCGCCGGTTCCGGCCCTGGACGGCGTTGGCGTGGGCTCGATGTGGCGCGGCGGGCCGAGCCGGGCTCCACCGTGGCGCTTGCTCTGGCACGCGAGCGCGGAGTCTTTGTCAGTTGCTGTCCTGGCCGGATGGGGGTGGGTCGGTGGTGGTGTCGGTGATGCCACGGGCCAGGTCGGCGATCTTCTGGTTGGTGGCGCGGGCGCGGGCACGCAGGATCTCGAAGGCGGCGTCGGTGGTGATGCCCTGGCGGGTGGCGATGATGCCCTTGGCCTGTTCGATGTGGACGCGGGAATCCAGTGCGGTCTGGAGTTGGCCGTTGAGGGTGACCTCGCGGACGAGGGCGTGCCGCTGGAGCAGGGCGATGGTGGTGACGTCGGCGAGTGCGCGGGCCAGGTCGTGGTTAGGACGGGACAGGGCGAGCGGAGCATGGCTGAACAGGTTCAGGACACCGGCGGTGTGGTCACGCAGGTGCAAGGGGATGGCGTGGACGGCATGGTATCCGGCTCGCGCGGCGCGGCTGATCAGGGGTTCCCAGAGCGGGTCGCCGGGGCCGGGGGCGATGAAGTGGGTCGGCCGGCCGGTGCGGTAGGCGGTCAGGCAGGGGCCGATGTCGGCCTCCAGTTCGAACAGTTCCAGCAGGTTGATCTGCTCGGCTGAGGAGGCCAGCAGTTGCAGTGCGCCGGCGGGGGGGCGTACATCACGCCGGCGCCGTCGACGTCCAGCAGGTCCAGGCAATGCCGGGTGACCCGATGCAGCAGGTCGGACACGTCGTGACCGACGACCAGGGTGTCGGCCAGGTCCACCAGCGCAGCGATGGCGCGTCGCTCACGCGAGGCCGATGGTGATGGCGCACCTCGGGGGTCGGTGGGGCCGTGGGTGTTCACGATGCCGACCCGAGCGACCCCGTCATCGTCGGCGGCGAGTGGGTGAGCTGCGTGGCGTCCATCGAGGTCCTCCAGTGCGCTGGTGATCGCTGAGGGGTCACCGGCGTCCTGCGAGCGTCATCGGCCAGGGAAGCCGGACGCGGCCAGGCGCCGGTGCGGAGCCCGGCGCGAGCGCGAGGTCTGGACGGCACGCGAGATCGAGCTAAGCGGTTGTCCGGCAGGACACCACGACCGCTACCGCCGTCGCCCTGCCATACCGCCACACTACGCGCCAGGAGGAGAGTCTCATGTACTCCAGAGCCCTGCCCGACGTCGTTCACCCCGATCGCGAAGGCACCGTCGCGGACGTGCGCGATCGGCGAGTGATCGCAGCGCGGGCCGGCACCAACACACCACTGACAAAGACCGAACGCTCAACACGGGCGCAGGCTCCAGGTGCAGACCGGGAAGCGGCCCATGTCAGGGCGCCGCCGCAGCCGACGCCGCCCACCTAACGACCAGCGTCGCCACCCTAGGCCAGAACCGGGGCGCCAACGGCGTAAGTAGCCGCCCCTACGCCTTCGGACCTCTCGCGACCCCCTCCCTGACTGATGGCGGGGTCCTTCGCCACACCCTCACTTCCATCCCGGCGACCAACCCCACCGCCCTGGTCACCGAGTGGAACGACCACCTCTTCGGCAACCGGAAGGAGACGCCCTGAAGGCGTCCACACCTCTTAGCGCGGTCAGCCAGACGGTCGCGAGACCCCAACGACATGCTCGCCTGGCTCGCCCCCGAACTCTTCGATCACGGCACCGCTAGCTGAGGACAACTCCGCACGCAACGCCTGCCACCTAGCCGCCACCGACGAACGGGATCCCATCTTTACTCGCCCTTTACCTAAAGCAGCAACAGGATTACAGTACGCACACGACCACTCTCGGTATCAACCGGACACCGCAGAGTGATGATCGATGCCAATTGGAGGCATCATGTCCACCAACCTGATCTCACGCCGCGCTCTGACCGCACTGCTGACCGGCCTCGCGCTCGTATGCGCACTGGCCGCCGGCACCTCACGACCGGCCCATGCAGACGATGACCCGCTAGCGGTCTGCCCCGGCTGGGTAGAGCAGACCATCGACCCGGGGCTGACGGTGCTGCCGCAGTTCCAGACGGTCAAGGTGGAGGGAAGGTTCGTTCCCTGCACAGGTCAGCTCATCGACCCCGAGCACGTCGCCGCCGACTACACCGCCAGCGCCTCCGGAACGCTCAGCTGCACCATCAACGTCCCGATCACCAACGCCAGCGGCACCGTGCGCTGGCAGGACGAAGACGGCCATCACACCGGCACCTCACACTTCACCGGCGGCATCACCCTGAGCCAACGGCCACTGGGCGAGAACGTCGGAATCGTCGTCGCCACCATCAACTCCGGTGAGTTCGCCGGCCGCAGGCTCGTGCTCATCAGCGCCCGCCTGACCATCGACCCCGTCCAATGCGCGACCACCGGAGTCCGAAAGGTCGCCGGCCCGGGCTCGCTGGAGATCCTGCCTGTCTGACCAACCGTGGGTGCCGTAGGCAACCGCGGTCGCCCCCCGGCGAGAGGCAAGGGATGCTGGGACGGTCCGCCCGATCCTAGATTCGGAGGCGTCATGGAGATCTCATCGTTCCTCGACCGCAAGCTGGGCCGCCGCTTCCGCACGTTCGACCGTGATGGCGACGGGTTCATCCAGCGGAAGGATTTCGAGCATTCGGCGTCCATGATGATCGAGGAGTTCGGGCACAAGCCGGACTCACCGGCCGCCCAGCGCCTGCTGAGCCTGTCCCTGGGCCTGTGGGATCACCTCGCCACGGTCGCCGATGCCGACGATGACGGACAGATCAGCGAGACCGAGTACAAGAACGCTTTCGCAGCCGGACTACTGGAGACCCCAGACTCCTTCGACGCCGCCTACCGGCCGTTCCTCGAAGCGATCATGGGCATCGCCGACACCGACGCCGACGGCAGGCTCACCGAGGACGACCACGTCCGCTGGACCGGCTCGCTCATGGGCCTGCCCCAAGCCGACGCCCGCGAGGTGTTCCAGCGGCTCGACTCCGACAGCGACGGACTCATCACCACCGGCGACCTACTCGAAGCGATCCGCGAATACTACTTCGACGACGATCCCGCCTCATCCGGAAGCTGGCTCCTCGGCCCCCTAGACCAACAAACCACCGACTGAAACACACCCCACTCACCCGACAGGAGCCGCCCCACGTATGCCCTTGATCACGTAGCCACTTGACGCTTGCGAGCCGTCTCCCATGTCGGCTGCCGCCGGCACAACAAACGACCAAGGCCTGATCGGAACGATCTCCGATCAGGCCTCTGACCTGGGTGTCTGGGCGGGGTGTTCTCGAGTGCCGGTGGCCAGGGGCGATGGCGGGCCGTTGAGATCGCTTCCCACGGCTGGTGTGATCGCTTCCCAGGCCGTTGGCGTTGTCGGCGAGGCTTCTGCGGTGGAGCGGAAAAGGTTTGGCGGTGTTGGCCCTTCGTGCTCTTATGAAAGGCCGGATCGACGACGTGATCGAAGGCGTGGGAACTGTGGGTGCGTTGGATCACGAGGAGCTCTACGCCGAGGGTGACCGTTTGTACTGGGCCGGAGCGGCTGACCGCACGCTCCCGCTGCTGGAGCGCGCTGCCAATGCTGGGCACGTGGACAGCATGTTCAGGCTGGGGCGGCTGCACTACGATGCCGGTCGCAAGGAGCCTGCGCTCCGCTGGTTTCAGAGTGCTGCAGAGCGTGGGCATGTGGGTGCGATGATCGACCTGGCGGCGCTGATCGAATCCGACGATCGTGATGTGGCCATGGCCTGGACGTTGAAGGCGGTCAAGGAGGGGCACGACCTCACGGCCGAGTACAACTACGGTGTTTTCCTGGAGGAAGATGGTCGGCTCGAGGAGGCCGAGCGGTATTACCGTTCCGCCGCGGAAGTGAATTTCCCTGCGACGCGGAATCGGCTGGGTTGCTTGCTCTGGAACACCGACCGCGGCGACCAGGCCGAGAGGTGGTTCCGCCGAGCCTTGGACGACCTGGCAGATTCCTGTGATGGTCCAGGTGACGACGACTACGAGGCCAACACGGCGATCATGTGTAATCTCGCCGGTCTTCTTGCGGAGACCGGTCGATCCGATGAGGCACTTGCTCTCTACCGTCAGGCGGCCGAACGAGGTGACCTGGGCGCAGCCGAGCAAGCCTCGCGCTTCACCTCGTAGCCGAGTTGCGTGGACTTGGCTGTCGGCCCGCGATCATGGGGCTATGGCTGCGGGCGGGCGGGATATCGGCCGGTTTCGTGATCCTGGGAGTTGGGTGAACGAGTTCGGCGACCGGGTGCTGGTGCGGTGTCCGCGCTGCGACGGCTGCGCTGTTGTGCTGGCCCACCTGGGCCCCTCTGAGTCCATGCGAGGAGACGAGGGGATGGTCAAATATCGCCGTCGCGTGCGTTGTCCAGATTGTGGGCTGTTCAAGGACGGCTATCTATCGGGCGCCGCGTTCGGGATGCCTGTCGATCCCTATTTCCGGTTCTCTCCGCTATGGCTGCGGGCTCGATGCCGCGGGCCCACGTTGTGGACCTACAAACCTCGACCAGTCGGCTTTGCTGCAGGCCTACGTTTCGGCCGGTCTTCGCGAGCGCGGTGCGGCCCGCTCGCGGGGCCCGGCACGTCCGCCATCGCCGACCTGCCGCGCGACGCCTTCCCTCACATGGCCGAGACCGCGCGCAGTGCCTCCGACGAGGAGTTCCACGACGGCCTGACCCTCCTCCTGAACGGCATCGACACTGCTATGTGATCATTTGAGGATGCGGCCATGGACCAGCGCGGGCATCGTCGTGCTGGCCGTGCTCCTCGCCGTGCCACCGGGCCTCGGGCTGCTCCTGAACACTGGCCGCGCGCCAGCGGAAGGGGTCTCCCTCCTCCTCGTCGGGCTGATGAGCGGTGGCGGCTTCGTGGGTGCCGGGCTCCTCGCCTGGAGGTCGCGTCCCGCCGACCCGACCGGACGGCTCGTGGTCGCAATCGGCATGTTGCTCCTGCTCTCCGGGCTCCAGTACCTGGGAGGCCGGCTCGCGCTCGTCGTCGGCAACGTCTTCGGGGTCGCCACGCTGGCCGTGCTGGCGCACCTGGTCCTCGTAGCCCCCGAGGGAATCGCCCGCACGCGTATGGGACGCATCCTCGTTGTGCTGGCGTATGTGGTCCACGCCTTGGTACTGCTCGTCTGGCTGCAATTCGGCCGTACCGACGAAGGCGAGTGCGTCTGCGTGACCGTCGTTCCCCTACGGGAGGGACGGACGCTGCTCATGGCGGGTGCGGTCGCGCTGTGGGCGTACGCCCTTGTCCTCGCCTCGACACTCGTCCGGCGATGGCTGTCGGGAGTGCCCGGCCCGCGCCGGCACCTCTTCGCGCCGGTGATGTACGGGGGAGTGCCCGCCATCCTGGTCATGGGGGCGAGAGAGGGGCTCTTCATGGCCCCGGGCGGGCCGCACGAACCGGCCGAGGGCCTCCTCGGAACGGCGGCGCTGTTCCTGATGGTCCTCTGGCCGCTCGGCCTCATCGCCGGATCCGTCCGCGCCCGGCTGGACCAGGCCGCCGTCGGCGGGCTCGCCGCGCGGCTCGGCCCCTCGGTGCCGCCGCGTTCGCTGGAGGGCGCGCTCGGCGTGGTGCTGCACGACCCGAGCCTGCGGCTAATCTACGGGACGAAAGAGTTCGTCGACGGCGCCGGGCGGCCGGCCCGGCTGCCACTGCCGGGTTCCGGCCAGATGGTCACCCGGCTGGAGACCGGCGCGGGACCCGCCGCGGCGCTCGTGCACGACGCCGCGCTCGCCGCCGAGCCGGAGCTCGTCCGGTCGGCGGCCGCGGTCGCCCGGCTGGCGATCGAGAACGCGCACATGCGCGCCGAACTGGCCGGGCAGCTCGCCGAGGTGCACGCCTCGCGGGCGCGGATCGTCGCGGCCGCCGACGCCGAACGCCGCCGGATCGAACGCAACCTGCACGACGGCGCGCAGCAGCGGCTGGTCGGCCTCGCCTTCGTTCTGGGGCGGATCCGGTCCCGGGCAGGGCCCGAACTGGCCGCCGACGTCGACGAGGCGTCGGCCGAACTGCGCGCCGTCATCGACGAGGTCCGCGAGCTCGCGCGCGGGCTGCACCCCCCGATCCTCCGCGAGGCCGGGCTGGAGGCCGCCCTGGTCTCGCTCGCCGACCGGTCACCGGTGCCGCTCACGGTACGGAGCGCGGTGGACGGACGGATCTTCGAATCGGTGGAGCAGGCGGCCTATTTCGTGGCGGCCGAGGCGGTCGCCAACGCGCTCAAACACGCCGCCGCAGCCCGGATCACCATCGACGTCACGGCCCGGGACGGCCTGCTGTGGCTGGCGGTCACCGACGACGGGCACGGCGGCGCCGACCCGGCGCGCGGGACGGGCCTGCTCGGCCTAACCGACCGCGCAGCAGCCCTAGGCGGTCGCATCACTATCGAGAGCCCGCCGGGCGAGGGCACGCGCGTGACGGTCGAGCTGCCGCTGACGACCCGTGACTGGGCACCGTAAGGCTTTGGCCGACACGTTGTCCATCATGGTCGACGGCGACTACCTCGATGCCGTTGGCAGTGAATGCCGCGATGACGGAGGAGTCGGCTTCGTGGTCGGTGACGAGGGTCCATTCGCGTGGTAGTCGTGCCCAGGCGTGAAGGCCGGGGGATCAGCTTGGCGGCGTGAGCCAGAACGTAGACGTGTTAGGCGCGACGTGCCATCAGTTCTTTGAGGCGGGTCTGTTGCAGGTCTGCCTCACAGATCCACCGTCGGGGGAGACGCCGTCGGCGCCGAGGAAGGCGCGGTCGAAGGTCAGTTTCTCAAGCGCCGCCTCGGCCAGTGGTCCCACCAGGCCGTGGCTGAGATGCCGCAGGCTGC
Organism: Actinomadura fulvescens; assembly: GCF_039533225.1. Classification (NCBI taxonomy): domain Bacteria; kingdom Bacillati; phylum Actinomycetota; class Actinomycetes; order Streptosporangiales; family Thermomonosporaceae; genus Actinomadura; species Actinomadura fulvescens. Next base: position 688,602 of record NZ_BAAATD010000005.1, read on the forward strand.
CGCCGAGGCACTCCACGCGCACGGCGTCCACGTCGGCGAGTTCGTTGAGGGTGGTCAGTCCGGTGGTCGCCACGGTCAGCGCGCTCGCTGACCGCAGTTCGTGGGCGAGCGCCCCCATCGTTGACCCGGCGTCCAGCAAGACGGTTTCGCCGGGACGGATCTGTGATGCGGTCCACGGGCGATGCCTCGCTCGACCTCGAACGCCTCACCGACCCTTTGACGAAGTGACGCCTCCGGATGCGCGTTGGGTGCGATGGCACCGCCGGATGTACGGGTGAGCCGGCCTTGGGACGTCAACGTGGCGAGGTCACGACGGATGGTCGAGGCCGTCACCTGGAACGTTTCGGCCAGCTCCTCTACGGTGGTCAGCACTGGCGACTGACAGATGGCCGCCCCTCGCAGTTGCTTCGGTGACTCCGAGCGAGTCCGCGGTGGCCTGGCCCACCAGCGTGCTCAGCCACACGACCGCGAACGGCTGAGGGCCGGGCCGCCGGTCACGATCGCAGATAGCTGAGGACCGCGAGTACACGCCGGTGGTCGTCGGAGCCGTCAGGGAGCCGGAGCCGCCGGAAGATGTTGCGGACGTGCGTCTCCACCGTCTTGGGACTCAGCGTCAACGTCCGGCAGATCGCCTGGTTGGTGCGTCCCTCGGCCATCAGCGCCAGCACCTCCAGCTCCCGTTCGCTGAGCCGCGCGAGCGGTCCGCCTGGCGAGCGCCGCCCGACCAGCGGCGCGACGAGGGCCGGATCGACCACGGCGCCGCCCGCCGCGATCCGCGACAGTGCGCCGGTCAGCTCCGACATCTCGGCGACGCGGTCCTTGAGGAGGTAGCCGACGCCGCGCGGGTCGGTGCCGAGCAGGCGTACCGCGTGCTGCGCCTCGATGTGATGGGAGAGCACGAGCACGCCCACCCGCGGATGGTCGGCCCGCAGGTGCAACGCGGCGTCGAGGCCCTCCAGCCGGTAACCGGGCGGCATCCGCACGTCCACGATCGCGACGTCGGGTGGCTGGTCGTCCACGGCGGCCAGCAGCGCCGGCGCGTCGCCCACCGCCGCCGCGACGGTGAACCCGGCGTCCTCCAGCAGTCTGGTCAGGCCCTGCCGGAAGAGCGCGCCGTCCTCGGCCAGCATCACCCGCATCCCGCAGAGACTAGCGCTCAGGGCTGGCCCTGAGTGGGTTCGGGGACAGCCCTGTTGATCATTGAACGGCCTGGCCGGGACGCTGGGGGCATGCACGGAATCGAGAGCCCGGTGGCCGTTCAGGCGGCCGTCCAGCTGGACGAGGTGACCAAACGCCACGGACGAGGCAAGGCGGCCGTCGACGCGTTGCGCGGGGTGTCGGTGGAGCTGCCTTCCGGCTCCTTCACCGCGGTCATGGGGCCGTCCGGATCGGGCAAGAGCACCTTCCTGCATTGCGCCGCCGGGCTGGACCGGCCCACCTCCGGGCGGGTGCTGCTCGAAGGCGCCGACCTGTCGGGGGTCCGTGAGGCCGGGCTGACCCGGCTGCGCCGCGACCGCATCGGCTTCGTCTTCCAGTCGTTCAACCTCGTCCCGTCCCTCACCGCCCGCCAGAACATCGTCCTGCCGCACCGGCTCGCGCGGCGGCGCGCGGACAAGGCATGGGTCGCCGAGGTCGTCGAACGCGTCGGGCTGACCGGACGCCTGGACCATCGCCCCGGAGAACTCTCGGGCGGCCAGCAGCAGCGGGTCGCGATCGCACGGGCGCTGGCCGCCAAGCCTGCGGTGGTGTTCGCGGATGAGCCGACGGGCGCTCTCGACCTGTCCACCGGCCGCGACATTCTCGCCCTGCTCCGCGCCACCGTCGACGCCTGGCGGCAGACCCTGGTGATGGTCACCCACGATCCGGCCGCCGCCGCGTTCGCCGACCGGGTGCTCTTCCTCGCCGACGGGCGCATCGTCGACGCGATGGACCGTCCGGGCGTCGCCGACATCGCCGACCGCATGACGACGCTGGGAGCATGACCCGTGTTGCGCTTGGCTCTGAGCACCGTCCGCAACCGCAGGTTCGGGTTCGCGGGCTCTTTCGTCGCGGTGACGCTCGCGGTGGCGCTGGTGTGCGCGTGGTTCATCCTGCTTCTTTCCGGCCTGGGCGCGGCCCCGGCCGTCGATCGCTTCGGCGGGGTCACGGCGGTCGTACGGATGGATCCGGACCTGACCGTGCGCACCGGAGCCGAGGACCAGGAGAAGGTCCCCCTCGACCAGCCTCCGCGCCTGCCCGCCGACTTCGCCGAGCGGATCCGGGCGATCGATGGCGTGCGATCCGTCATCCCGGACACGCCGTTCTACGCGCAGGTCATCAGCAAGACGGGCGTGCCGCTGGCGGGCCCCGGTGACGGCCCTTCGGTCGGGCACGGATGGGCCGCTGCCGCTCTCACACCGTTCACCTTGCGGAACGGGCGGGCGCCCGCGGGTCCGGACGAGGTCGTGCTCGACGCGGATCTCGCCCGCCGTGCCGAGGCCGTGCCGGGAACCGCGGTACGGGTCGTCACCGCCGGAGGCGTCCGGGCCATGCGCGTCAGCGGGATCGCCGCGCCACGCGGACGAGCCGGGCTGCCGAGCCAGGCCACGCTGTTCGTCGCTCGCCCGGCTGACGGACGGCCCCAGTTCGTCGGGGTGGTGGCCGATCCCGGAACGCCTTTGGCCGCACGGCTGCGCTCCACCGGCGCCGAGGTCCTGACGGGCAGGGGCGCCGCGCGGGCGGGCTCGCCCGAGGTCGGCGACAGGCTGGAGTACGCGACGTTGTTTCTCGGCCCGATGGGCGGGATCGGGCTCTTCCTGGCGATCTTCGTGATCGCGGGAACGTTCGGCCTGTCGATCCTGCAGCGCGGCCGAGAGATCGCCCTGCTGCGGGCGATCGGCGCCGCCCCCGGGCAGGTCCGGCGGATGCTGCTGGCCGAGGCCTGCTCCGTCTCGCTGGTCGCGGCCCTGCCCGGCTGCCTGCTGGGCGTGCCGCTGGCCCACCTCGTGCTCCGGTTGATGATCGCCAATGACATCGCGCCGGACGACTTCGGCATCCGGGTCAGCACACCGCCCTTCCTCGTGGCGACCGGCGCCGGGCTGCTCGTGAGCCTCCTCGCCGTGGTCTTCTCGGCCCACCACGCCGCCCGGGTGCGCGCCACCGAGGCGCTCCGCGAGGCCGCCGCGCCGAGCCGCCTGATGCCGCTGCCCCGGCTCCTGCTCGGTCTCGCCGCACTGGGCGGGGCGGTCCCGGTCCACCTGCTGTCGCAGCGGGTCGGCGGTGAGGTCGGCGTCGCGTTCCAGTACCTCATCGTCATGATCCTCATGATCGCGGCCGTGGCGTTGTCGCCACTGCTGACCCGGTTGCTCACACCGCTGGTGGGGGCGGCGGTCACGCCGGCGACCACGGGCTGGCTCGCCGCGGCCGGATCACGGTCCGCGCCGCGCCGGGTCGCCTCGGCCGCGGCGGCGGTAATGCTGAGCACCGCCCTGGGGAGCACAGCACTGCTGGTGGGCGACTCGATCGAGTCCACCGCCGTCGCCCAGAGCGGGCAACGTGTCGTCGCCGACCGGATCCTGACACCACGCGACGCGCCCGGCCTGCCCGCATCAGTGGCGTCGACGGCGGCCCGCCTCCCCAGTGTGAAAGCAGTCTCGCCCCTGCGCTCGACCACGTTCATCTCGACGGTCCTCGGCACCCCGGAATCGATGGTCGCGCAAGGCGTCGCGCCGGAGTCGATCGGCGCGGTCCTCGCCCCCGGCGTCCGGGCGGGCTCGCTGACCGCCCTGGCCGAACCGGGCACCGTCGCCGTCAGCCGCACCCACGCCCGTGAACGCGGCTGGTCGGTGGGCAGCCGCGTTCACGGCACCCTCGGCGACGGAACCCCGATGAACCTCCGCGTGGTCGCGGTCTACGACCGCTCACTGGGCCTCGGAGATTTCCTCCTGGCCCGCTCCGCCCTCACCGGCCACCTGCACGAGAACCTGGACGACGCAGTGCTCATCCGCGCCCGTACCGCCAACCTCGACCGAGACCTGAGTGCACTAGGCATACCGACCGTCAAGGTGCTGGACGCGTCCGCATACGCACAACTGTCACGCAGCGGGCTGTCCCAGAGCACCACGAACGTCTACATCGTGCTCGGCCTGCTGGTCGCGTTCACCGCCATCTCGATCGTCAACACCTGCGTCATGGGCACGGCCGAACGGGCCAGGGAGTTCGCCCTCCTGCGCCTCGTAGGCGCCTCACGCGGCCAGGTCGTCCGCACGATCTGCATGGAAACGGCCATAGTCGCAGTGATCGGAACCATCGTCGGCACAGCCATCGGCCTGGTAGCCCTGGCAGGAGCAAGCGGCGCGCTCACCGGCACAATGAGCCTCCATCCCTCAGCCTCACGCTTCGCCATCGTCCTCATGGCCGTCGCCGCGCTCTCCCTCCTGGTCAGCCTCCTCCCCGCCGCCATGGTCATGCGCTACCGCCCCGCCACAGCCCTAGGCCGCCGAGAATGACCCGGCCCCTGCCTGGCATCGTCCAGCCCATTCCTTCGCGATACGCCAGGTGAACAGAACTTGGAGTTCCAGTCTGCGAGGCAGATGCCTGCTGAGCAGCCAAGGATTCAGCATGGTCGCCCAAGGCGAGCAGCCCTTCGGCCGCGGCCTGCATGGCGCGCGAGCTCGTCCAGGCGGCAGAACGCGCCGAGGGCTACACCTTCAATCCCGAAGAGCCCCTATGGGTCTGAAATGTCGTGAACGTTCTTAGTGGGTTCCTCTGGCACCTCGTCCAGTGCGGCGGTTTCCCTCTGCGTAGGAGCGGATCGCAGCCACCGTGGACGGCAACATGCCGTGCTTGAGGAGACCCTCCTCATAAGCGGCCCGCACCACTTCCATCGCCAGGAGCAGCGACGTCCGCTGCGACGGCTCTCCGACCGTCACCGCCACTCCTCGATCACATCCGCCTCCCATACCACTCAGGGGGCGTGGGGGCGGAGCCCCCACTCGGGCTTTGGGGCGGAGCCCCATTGGGGCTGTCCGAGTCCCAGCGAGGGCGATGCTCTTAAGTCTTGGCTCTTAGGTGGGTGGAGCTGAGGGGATTTGAACCCCTGACCCCCTCGATGCGAACTACTGGCCTGGCCTAGGTCACTCCCCCGCCGCGCTGGTGGCGAGTGTGGCGGGAGATGATCAGGAATGCCCGCGTGAGGGTGCGTTGCTGTACTTCTCTGCTGTACAGCAGCACCGCCGGATGCCCAGGTTAGAGGCGCCTCTACGCGTCCTCATCACCGTTCAACGCGCGCATGAACCAGTCGAGCGAGCCGGACTTCTGCGCCTCCTCGGCGAGACGCTTGGCGGACTCGGTCTGGAGTTGAGCGAGTGAGCTGTCTACCCACGGCTGCGTGTTCTGGTTGCCGTGCTCGCGGTACTCGATCGCCTGAATGAGGCATTCCAGTTTGTCCGCGTCACGGGCACAGACCGCCTCGGTACTGGCCTTGCCTTCATACTCCGCGACGACACCTGTGACCATCGCGGCGACCGGCTCGGGCAGGCCGCGCATCTGATGCTCGGTCACCTGTTCGTTGGGCGCCTTCGTCACGTACGGCTTGGCCAGATAGGGAATGTCAGTGAGGCGCGTCTCCTGGGTGTCATGGAAGAGGCTGAGCAATGCGGCACGCTCGGGGTTGGCTCCCTCCATCGCCGCCAGGACGCTCGCAATGATCGCCGTACGGAACGAGTGGTCGGCGATGCTCTCCGGGGCCTTCACACCTGCCACAAGCCATCCTGTGCGCTTGTAGCGTTTGAGAAGGCCGACCTCGTACAGGAAGCCCGCCAGCCGCTCCGCCTCGTTCGTCATGCTCGCCCTTCTTTCAACGGCCGTCCGCCATACGTAGACCGTAGAGGACCTCTTCCAACTCCCGGCGTGACTGCACCGAGATCACTCCACTGTCGAGGACCCGTCCGGCGCGAGCCTGGACCCTGCCGAGCATGCCGGAGCCCGTCACCACAGGCCACCGCCCGGAGGCTGCAGGGTGACAGTCGCCGCGAGCAGCGCCCCGGGCGAGATCTCGTCGGCCCGAGACACTGCTCGGGTGGCCATCTAGCAACCGATGCAGCCCTGGCAGCGCCTGCCTGGTGCGCGGCCGGTCCAGTTCGGCGGGTCGAGCGGCTCCTCCACGATCTCGAAGTCGGGCGTCCGTTGACACACTCGCGCAGGTGTGGGCGGTGCTGCTGGATGAGGGCATGCGCACGGCCGCGCCTTTTGCCGCAGCCTGTTCCGGCATCGCAATACGGCTGAAGTGAGTTTGCGCGGGGACGTCGTTGATCTGAGCTCTACCGTGCGTGACCGGTACTGGCCTTCGCCTGGGAACGTGGCCTTGCATTGGTCCAATGACGTCTTACCTGGCCAGGCCGGCCTTGTCTGCTTTTCACGTTGTCAAGGCGGTAGCGGATGAGGCTCTGAAGGGTGAGGTGGCGTCCGTGGCCTGCGGGACAAAAAGTGTTGACAGGCGATCTGGCAGAGTTCACTGTTTCGTGTCAAGTGACCTTAACGGCTGGTTTCGGGGGTGTGTCACTTGATGGATCGTTTCGGCACGGGGGCTTGGGTTGGGGTGGGATTGCTGGGAGCGGTGCTCAGCCTCACACCACCGGCGGTGGCGGCGCCCCGTCCTGCATCCACCGATTCCGCTGCCGCTCGGGCCGGCCAGGCACAGGAGCGGTTGGAAGCTGCGGAACTGGACCGTTTCTGGACTACCGGACGCTTGCGTTCGGCCGCGCCGGACGGCCGCATCTCTTCGCGCTCCTCACCGGACGGGGTTGCGCCGTCCACTGCGGTGAATGCCGGCGTGGAGATGGTCGGGGCATTCTTCTGGATCGACGCTCGGGGGAAGGTGGGCTATTGCGCTGCCACAGTGGTCGAAAGCCCGCACCGCAATCTCATCATCGGGTCCGAGACATGCATGGGCACGGCCGGGAACCGTCGACGGGTCGCTTTTGTTCCTGGCTATCAGGATGGGCGCAAGCCTTGGGGTCTGTTCCCGGTCAAGTTCGAACACAGCCGGGCTACCGGCGACCAGGGTAAGGGACAAGCGCGGCCACGGGTTGCGATCGCCCAGGTCGGCCCGAACACAAACGGCGTGCAGGTTCAGGACGCGGTTGGTGGTGTCGAACTGGTGACCGATGCGCCTTACCAGCGACGCGACGTCCGCTTCGTCGGCTACCAGGGGCAAGGACCCCGGCGGTATGAATGCACCGGCCGCACCACAGGGTTCACCGATGCAGGGCCGGGACGTGCCGCATCGTTGCTGCGCCTTCCCTGCGAGGGCCACCCCGAGGCCAGTGGCGGGCCGCTCCTTGTCCCAGGTGCGAAAGGGCAGGTCGGCGCCACAGGTATTGCTGCCGATTGGCCTGGGACGGGTAACGATGCAGCCGTGTACGGCATTGGCTTCGGACGCGAAGTACGCGCGCTCTACGATCGTGCGGTGAGGATCGCGGGGCCTCGTAGCAGCCCGGCACCCGCTGCTCCTCTGCCGGAATCCTCGTCACCGGCTCCGGGTTCGCCCTCGCCCAAGAGGCAGGCGCCTTGGCTGCGCAGTACACCGGTTCCGCCGACGCCACGGGTGGAGGCTGATCCCGACCCGGCCGCGTTGGACGCCTACTGGACACCCGAACGGATGCTCAACGCGCAGCCGACCGAGGATTCGCGGCACGTGGGACGTGACACGCCTCCGGATCCACCGCTCCGGCGGGAGCTCATGGCGCCCAGCAAGCCCTTCAACGGCATCCCCGTCGTCGGGACGTTCTTCTACACCGGCCGGGGCAACGATCATTTCTGCGGCGGCACCGTGGTCAAGAGCCAGCACCGCAACATCGTGATCTCCGCCGGGCATTGCCTCGACGATGGAGACGCGAAAAAGAACCTGTCCTTCGTGCCGCAATATCACGACGGGCAGAAGCCCCACGGTCTGTTCGGCATACGGCCTGGCCGTATCTACATCGACCAGCGCTACTACGACAAGGGACACAAAGCCGGGGCCGACCTGGACTTCGCCTTCGTTCAGCTGACCGCTCGCAAAGACGGCAAGCAGGTCCAGGATGTGGTGGGTGGCGTCGACCTGGTGACCAACGCGCCGTACGATCAGCCGAAGGTTCGCCTCATCGGCTATCCCGGTGATGCTCCCAAGCCGCTGGACTGCACGAGCAACACTTCCAAGTTCACCAGCAGCGACTCCAAGGTTCCGGGCTCCTTTCTGCGCATCGCCTGCGACGGCTACAAGGCAGGGACCAGCGGAGGACCGTTTCTCATCCCACGTCCCAACAACCAGCTCGGCGTCATCGGGGTGATCGGCGGCTATTACACCGGAGGCAAGACCCCCAATGTCTCCTTCAGCTCCTACTTCGACAACGACGTCACCAAGCTGTTCAACGCCGCCGTAAGCAGCGCGCCACCCGCCGGCCGCACCCTGCTGGGTAAGGCCCAGACCTGGCAACACGCCTACTCGATGGCATCTGGATACTTTGTCACCGACCCGGCCAGCGACGACGAGTACATGGACCTGATCGTGCAGTGGGACGACGGCGAGGTATCGCTCTACCGTGGAGCCGGCGAACGCGGCAACGTCTTCGACAAAGAGATCCGGCTGGCCTCTCCGGGCAGCGTGTGGCAACACGCACGAGAGATCACCGGTGGCGACTTCACCGGCGGCGAGGCCGAAGACCTGATCGTGCGCTGGAAAGACGGGGAGCTCACCCTGTACCCGGACGTGGACGAACGGGGATTTCACGGCGAGATCCAACTCCAGAAACCCAACGACCTCTGGGAGAACGCGCACGCCATCACCGCTGGCCGCTACGCCACCAGCAGCCGCCGCAACGATCTGATCGTGCGCTGGAGCGACGGCGAGGTCTCGCTGTACGCCGACGTGTCGGCGTCAGGGCTCGGCACCGAGCATATGCTGCTCAAACCCAACGATCTGTGGAAGCACGCTCACGAGATCGCCGCCGGCGACTACACGGGCAATGACAACCATGACCTGATGGTCCGCTGGAGCGATGGTGAGGCCACCGTCTACCCCGATCTCACCGTCAACGGCTTCCGGGGCGAGTACCAACTTAAAGCCCCCAACTCCACCTGGACACATGCCAAGGTAGTCACCGCCGGTGACTACACCGAGAACCCCTGGCCCGACGACCTCATCATCCGATGGTCGGACGGAGAGGTCAGCTTGCACATCGATGTCGACTCCAAGCTGCACGGCGAGCGCACCCTGGTCGCGCCACCGCGCTGACATGAGGTCACCATGAAACGAACTCTGACGCTGATCGCGGCGACCGTGCTGACCCTGATCTGCGGGTGCCCCATCTCCTGGGCCGGACCATCGCCCTATCCGCCGGACGCCTCCCTGGAGATCGACGCGGGCAAGCCCGGCGAACTGGTGGAGGTGATGTTCTCCGACTCCGGCGCCGACGACGAGCAGCAGAACGTCACCGTACGCAGCGCGGCCTTCGAACCCGATGATGTGGTGCTGGGGTTCACCGGACGCAAGTACATCGGCTCAGCGCGGCTGCGGCGCACTCTCAAACCCGGCCGGTTCATCGCTTCGGTGCAAAGCCTGACCCATGGCCGCAAAGCCAGCATGGAGGCAGAAGTCAAGGTCCTGCCATCGGCGCAGCCCCTTAACGATTCCGCCAGGCGCGTGAGCCCACGACACGGATTCCTGGAGGGCGCGGTAGCCGGGATATGCGCCGGAGCGGTCGTGACACTCGCCGCCCTGTACGCAGTGCACCGCCTCCGCAGAAGGCGTCCATCCTGACACGACCGATCGATTGGGGAACGTGTGATCCTGGCCAAAAGCACAAGACACCGTCGCCTTCCAACGCTGCTACTGGTCATGGGCATCGCTCTGGCCACGGTCTATGCGCCGCTCCCCGCGGTGGCGCTGGAGACGCACGACCCACTGCGACAACCGACCAGCCCGGTGGCCACAGCGGGTCAGTTCTACTCGGCAAGGATACGAGTCCTCGACAAGGTATGGATTCCCGCACTGAACGAAAGCATCACGTTCAAGGTCGCGGGAGTCGGGGGAGTGCCGGCGACGGGGGTGGACTCGGTCGCCCTCAATATCGCAGCGGCCAGTGAACCCGGCAGGGAAAGCAACGGCGAGCTTGTCGTGTCTCCATCAGGCAGCGCCGATTCCGAAGCAGCCGCCACCGCCTACAACTCCAGCTTCTACGCGCAGAACCTGGTGATCGCGAAGGTCGGGCCGGACGGCCATTTGAAGATCACCAATCCCAACGCGGCAAGAGTGCTTGTCTACGCCGATGTGCACGGCTACACGCTAAGAACGGCTGGCGCGACCGCAGGGACGAGATTCGTGCCGCTCAAGCCCGCCCGGATAGGGCGGGTGAACGTGCCCGCGAACGCCAGCTACACTCTGGCGCCACTGGGCCAGGCAGGCATTCCCACCACCGGGGTATCGCACGCGGCGTTCACCATCACAGCTAAGAGCGCCACCAAAGGCAAGCTCACCGTTCATCCGTCCGGCCAGCCCAGACCGGGCGACACCAATCTCGACTACGGCCAGAACCAATACCACCAGAACCACGTATTCGCCCAGCTCGGCGCCGACGGCAAGGTGATCATCAGCAATGCCGGCTCTGCGGCGGTGACAGTCGATGTCGATGCGGCAGGCTATTTCACCACGTCCGAAACAGACGCCGCAGCTCAGACGATCAAAACCCTGCAGCCGGCCAACCTAACCGGATACATCACGATCCCAGCGCAAGGCACACACATACTGACGCCGCTAGGCAAGGGCGGCATACCGGCCAACGGAGTGTCCGCAGTAGCAATCTCCATCTTTACTGTAGGCCGAAGCGGAGCCTTGCGGATCTTCCCCTCTGGGACCCCCGCGGCGGTCACACACGCGGTCTCCATCCTGCCTGACCTGCTCTACCGTGGCTTCATCCCCGCCAAACTCGGCGCCGACGGCAAAATCGCCATCCTCAACTCCAGTAGCTCCCCGGTCACCGCCAGAATCGCCTCCTTCGCCTACTTCTAGGTTTACTAACCATGGACGTTGGTAACGGCGACATGGCTGGATGAGCTTGATAACAGGGAGGACCTCCTGGCGCGCTGTGAGGGTACCAAACAGCCACTTCACGCCACAGGAGGTCCTCGTGCCCCACCGTAATGCGCCGTTGACTGAGACGGGTCGGCTGTGGCTGGCCCGGTGCGTCGTTGACGATGGCTGGTCGCTGCAGCGGCCCGCCGAGCGGTCCCAGGTGGTTCCCACCACGGTCAAACGGTGGGCCTGACCGATACCGGCAGCTGAGCATCGCGGGCATGGCCGATCGCTCCAGCCGACCGCATCACTGCCTCGCTCGCACACCCAAACCGACCGAGCGCCGGATCGTCAAGGTCCGCATCACCCACCGGCTCGGGCCGACGTGGATCGCCGCCCAGCTAGGCCTGCCGGCTTCCACGGTGTACCGGGTCTTGCGCCGCTGCGGCTGCCCGCCCCTGGCCCATCTGGACCGAGCCACCGGCCACCCGATCCGCCGCTACGAGCACGGCTCCCCTGGCGGACCTGATGCGAATGCATAAGGCCATTTCGCTCGCGCTACTCTACGGAGGGCTTCTTGCGGCCAACTTGCACCGCACATGCACGCGTCTTACGCGTAGTCCACTGCACCTCCTGCTGGCCCACTGTGGGTTTACTGACATTGCATGGCCTTTGGCCGACGGGCGATACTCCTGATCATTCGACCAACGAATGGATGAACGTTGTGCGATTTGCCAGAGTCTTATGGTTAGCCCGCTTATCACAACGTTCATTGAGCACATTGACGACCGCCGCCGAACGGATAGCGTGCCACAATTCCCCTCTTCGCCGACCAAAGCTGGATGAGATGTTCCTTGACTGGTTCCTGCTCGTCGCGGCCGGTGTTTCGTCCACAGGCGTGGATTCTGAGGCACTAACTCCGGCGCCAGTGAAGCTTTCTTCACCTCGGAGCATGATGAGTGGACCCGGCGATCTGCTATTCAGAGCGTGGTATTTCCGATCGGTCGAAGGAGGCGATCAAGCAGCGTGCGGAAATCACGATCACCAGGGCTGCCGTCACCGCCACCGCCACGGCCGCGATCGGTAGCGACCACGACAGGAGTTCTGTCACGTGGTCGAGCCCGCCGTACGCGGCAGCGTTCAACAGGGCCACACCGAGTGACAGCACGGTGCTGATCCCGAGCGGGACCAGAAGGAACCAAAGGTGTGCCCGGCGAAGCAGGACCAGGGGTGCGCCAGCAGTGGCCATCATCATGACGCCTTTGCGCCGTTCCCAGCCGGCATCGATCCCGGCCGCCACGAGCGCGAAGGCTGCGACGAGAAGCCCTAGGACGGCACCTGCCGACAGCACCGCTCGCTGTGGGTCGGTCGACAGGACCTGCTCGCGGTTGGCGCTGTCCACACTGGTCACCTGAGCTGCGGGCTCGTCGCGGAGAACGGCCTGCCGAACGTGCTGTTCGGTTTCGGAACGCCCGTCTGTTTCCACGAGGGTCACAGGCTTCTGCCGACTTTCAGCTGCCCGCATCAGCGGGGCGATCCCCGGATAGTCCGGCGACAGGAACAGGATCGTGTTCTCCGGGGAGAAGAGGGATGCAGGGGGAGTTGCGTTACGGCTGTTGGACGGTGTGATGATCGTGGCGGTGGCGGGGCTCTTGTCGACAGACAGACGCACCCGCTGCCCTTGCCCCAATCTGGGGATCGTGCGGCACCCGTTGTCGTCGCAGAACTCGCCCAATCCCTGTGACCGGTTCACGACAACGGCATGTTGCAGACCGCAGTCGTGAGCGGAGAGGCCCAGAAGAGGGAGGGCCCGGCAGTCGGCCACCAGTGCACTCTCCAGACCTTTACCGAGCGCAGCAGCCTCAGGCCGCTCGATGTACACCTCGGTGAGGCGGGTGGCCATCCGCACGCCGGGGACCTTGATGGCGCCCTGCGGCCCGGCTCCCTCTACCCGCAGCCATGATCGCTGTACGCCTGTTGCGTTGGCGAAGTTGGTGTTGGCAAGGGCGACCGCCGCGCCGAACGTCTGGGCCACCCCGAGGACCACTACGGCGAGCCCGACGCTGCCGACGACCCGGGAGGCAGCGGTCGGCTCATGTTCAAGCCTTCGCGCACCGAGCCGGGCGGCGACGGGACGGACCAGACTCAAGGCACGCGCGACGACCCTGATCAACGCTGGCAAGACGAGCGGAAAGGCCAACACCGTGACCACAGCACCCAGCAGCGCGATCAGATCAACGAATTGCCGCGCGAGCCAATCTTGGCCTTCGCGGGGGCGGAGCGCAGGCACCTGGAGGGCAACTCCGGCTCCAAACAGCATCAGTCTCGGTACAGTGGCCAGCCGGGTCGTGGCGGCACGACGTACGGCCAGCGGAGAACCTATGGCCCGCCGGGCCGCCGTCGTGGCGACCATCACGCTCAGAATCGGCACGCCGAGCACGATCACCGGGCCATAGACCCCGGGCCAGAAATCACCGTCGTACCAGCTGATCCCGCCAAGCCCGATACCGCTCGCCCAAGGCCGCAGCACGAGGTAGGCACCGATCCCCAGCACGGTTCCCACAACCGCCGCGACGAGGGCCTCACCTGCGAGCACCTTGCGTGTCTGGGCGGCCGAGGCGCCGACCAGCCGCATCGCCGCCACTCTCCGGTCCCTGGCCAGTGCCGACATGCGCGCGCAGGTGGCCAGCAGAACGATCAGCATGGCCGCCAGCAGAGCGCTGACCGCCAGGACATAGGCGCTGGTTCCCGATGAGTGCGCCTCGTCACGCACAGTCTCCGGCGCTTGGCCAAAGCCGGCCACGGGCATCTCCTCGTCCCGAGCCTGGGCTACTTGGGCGCGTGTTGCGCCGACATACGCGATTAGTTCCTCCGGACCTGCCAGCCCGTCTGCTGCGACGATGCCACTGATCGGCCCATAGCGGGCGGCGAGGTCACTGCCGGGATTGTCTCGTACCAGCCGCGCGAGTGCGGGCGAGAGCACGGCCTGACCCGGGGCGGGAAATCGCTGGACACCGGGTACGCGCAACTTGCCCGATGAGGTCGCCACCAACTCACGCTTGATGACCTTGCTGCGCCAGTAGTCGGTACTCTCGGCCATCCAAAGCGTGGCCTGCGACTGGTCCAGCCGGGGGCTGCGGTCGGCGATGCGTCCCACACGTGCCTCAAGCGCCTGCGGGAGGCTCGCGACTAGAAGGAGCAGCAACACGCCAAGTCCCACGCCGAAAGTCGTCAGCGCCAAGCGAATACGGTCACGAAGACCGGAACGAAGCGCGAGCCGGACTCCGATCCCAAGCTCAACCATCCGTCGCCGACCCGATCATACCGTCGCGCACTTCCACGATCCGGTCCGCCGACGCCGCGACCTCGGAATCGTGGGTCACCACGACAAGGCTGCTCCCGTGCCGCTTGACGGCATCTATCAGCAACACCAGTACCCGCTCGGCCGATTCGGAGTCCAAAGCACCAGTTGGCTCGTCGGCGAAAACAACAGCGGGCTTGTGGACCAGGGCCCGGGCGATCGCGGTCCGCTGCATCTGCCCGCCAGAGACCTCGGCCGGCCGACGCCGGGCGAGGTCTGCGATGCTCAAGGTGTCCAGCAGGTTCAAGGCTTGGGCCTCGGCCTCCCGTCGCCGTATCCCACCGAACACCAGCGGCAACGAGACGTTCTCCACCAAGGTCAGTTCGGGAACCAAGTCACCGAACTGGAGAACGAAGCCGAAGGCGGTTCTGCGAAGCTCGCTGGACTCCTCGTCAGGCAGGTCATCGATGCGACGCCCCCGGAACCACACGCTTCCCGAGGAAGGTCGCAGGATTCCGGCCAGGCAGTGCAATAGCGAAGATTTTCCCGAACCGCTTGGTCCTTTGATCGCGACGGATTCGCCTTCGCGAACGGCCAACGACGCCCCGACCAACGCCGTGTCCTGGCCAAACGAGAGCCCGACCTCTCGAGCCTCGAGCATCGTTGCCATTCCTTCCCCGTCCCCGAAGGGCGTCCGAGGACGGCGCACACCGCCCTCGGAACAGCACCTTCCACGCTTGGGCCTACTCAGCGTGTCTTGTGGGTCACCCTGCTGGAACAGTTGTCAGGACGTCCAGGCCTGTCACGGCAGACCTTCCACTTGAGGTTGACGAAGGCGCCGTGTCGGTTGTAGCGGCCGTCCCTCACAGTGATCGTCTTACCCGCGCCCTTCTTGTTCTCGAGGTGAATGCCCCCAAAACCATCCTGCCACCAGGCGACATAGACACGATTGCGGTCGGCCTTGGTGTCCTTGAGGTAACAGCTGATATAGGCGTACTGGTCCCGCACCTTACCGTTCGCGGTCGAGACCCAACAGTGCGCCCAGGCACCGGTGGTGTCGCGCTTGTCATTCCAGACCTCCGCATGCGCACCGGAGGCGGAGAGCAAGACCACCCCAGAGGCGAGCGCCGCGACCGTCAACGCACTCTTCGTGCCGAACATGATCCTCCATTGGCCGAGGGACTGCGCGGGGTGCGGTCTAGATCTTTGCGTCTGTTGTGGAGGTGGTCAAGACAATCTGTCAAGTCATGCAATGGCCGCCAATCCGCTCCCATTTCCGGTGCGTCAGGTGAGTAGATTTCGGTTGCCCACGGGGGTCTACCCGGTTGAGCGGTGAGGTTGGCTGAGAGCCCTTACGGCTACCCGACCAAGCACGGATCTGCCCGCCCACGACGCCCTCTGTGGCAACGTCAAGCAGCACCACGTTTGCTGCTGGCCGCTGCGACCCGTTGTTCTGGCGGGGACGCAGGGATGCTGTCAAGCCAGCAGCGCCAGATCACGCGGGTCCAGGCGCGGGCCAGGATCAAGACGGCGTGGGGTGATCGATGCCTCGACCCGCTGGTAGACATTCGCCGCTCATGGGCTGTCGTGACGGCTGTTGCCGGCCATGTGGTGATGGGCTGGCGGATGAGTTTGTTGCACAACCAGCCTCAACCGACGGCATGGTGGCGGTCCGATGCCTTGATGACCAGGGGCAACGCCGCGACGGAGTCCGTGCCGTCATGGTCGAGCCCCGACCCCCGGACGGCCACATACCACCCCAACCCCTGCCCGCGGTGCACTGAGGACCGCCGCCCGAGTCCTGGCGCTTGCCGGTCGCAGGGAACGAGCGCATCGTCCGCGTGTTCGTCCACCAGCGAGCATCTCCGTCGGACCGGCCACATCAGCGCCGCACCATGGATGGCCGAAAACATCAGCGCCTCCCGACACGCGAGGCTTGCGAAGAAAGGACTTCCCCGGTCAGTGGACCCGAGCAAATCCTCTGCCCATACGCGGCGTGCCAGCCTGAAGAACTTGTTTTCGAGCCAGCCGCTACACAGGCCAGGTCATCCAGCGACCTCATCCATTTGGGCGGCAGCAGCCAGTCATAGTCGGCCGCTGAGATCGGCTCGCATGACGTATCACATCGCACAGTGAGATCACTGCGGATGCCGTCGCGCGCCGCCACGGGTCTGTGACTGAGGCCGGTACAGGAGTTACTGGGAGCGGCTCAGTTGGTGTCGGTGGCATCTGGTGCCGCCGAATCCTGATGACATCTTGATGACAAACGATCAAGGCCTGATCGAATGATCTTCCGATCAGGCCTCTGACCTGGGTGTCTGGGTGGAGCTGAGGGGATTTGAACCCCTGACCCCCTCGATGCGAACGAGGTGCGCTACCGGACTGCGCTACAGCCCCAAGGACTCCGCAAGGTTAGCAAACATCGGGGGTGGTTCGCGCATCGGTATTCGGTCAGCCGCCGACCACTCGGCGGTCGTCGGCGTACTGGTCGAAGACCTCTTCCTCGACGTGGGGGACGAGTTCGATCACCTCGGCGTCCTCGGCGGCGGCTTCGGCGGCGGCGCGGCGGGCCTCGGCGCGGATACGGGCGCGTTCCTGGGCTTCGGCGCGGTGCTGGGCGACGTCCATGCGCACGGCGACGCGGAGGAGGGAGAGGTGGCCGGCCAGGAGGAGAACGGGCGGTACGGAGACCCACCAGGGGACCAGGCCGGTGGCGATCACGATGATCGAGGTCACCGTGAGCAGGAGGAGGCCCGTGGTGCGGCGGCGGCGCCTGGCGATCACGGCGGCGCGGCCGGGGCGGCGGCGGGGGGCCGGGGCCGTGTCGGTGTCCTCGTCGAGGGTCTCCTCGGCGTCGTCGAGGGTGGGCTCCTCGAGCGTGAGCTCCTGGGTGTCGTCGGCCTTCTTGTGGAGGAGCTTGGAGAGCCCGGTCGCCTCGGTGTCACGGCGGAGCCACATGGGGACGAGGACGACGGCCCACACGGCGACGATGGCCAGGTAGAGAACGGTGCTGCTCACCGGCCCACCACCAGGGCACGCTTAAGAGGCGGGCCGACTTTCGGCGCGCGCACGTGCATTGGGAGCAGGGCCACGACCCGCACGGTACGAGTCACTGTTAGATGTTGACGAGCATAAGGGGCGGTGTGTCGCGAGATCGATCTCGCGGTTACTCTCTGTTTGCCGACTCTTCTCGATCGCAGGATTCTTACCATCCGCACAAACTCGAAAGTCAGCGCGGACCCAAGTGTCAGGGGGACGAGGACGAGCGCGGAAATGCCTGCTTGGTGCTCGCCAGCCAGCGTGAGCGCAGGCCACCCGGCACGTCCTCGACCGTGAGGGCGTAGCAGATGTGATCGCGCCAGGCGCCGTCGATGTGAAGATGACGGCGCCGAATTCCCTCTTCGCGGAATCCCAGTTTTTCGACCACCCGGCGGCTGGCGGTGTTCTCGGGGCGAATATTCGCCTCGACTCGGTGGAGCCCGACCGTGAAGAAACAGTGGTCGACGGCGAGGGCGACGGCGGTCGGGATGACGCCGCGGCCTGCGACCTTGCGGTCCACCCAGTAGCCGATCTGGGCCGAACGGGCGGACCCCCAGACCACGGCGCCGACGGTCAGCTGGCCGGCGAACTTGCCCTCGTGCGTCACCACCCAGGGCAGCGCGAGGCCTTGCCGCGCCTCGCGGCGCATGGTGTGGACCATGCTGAGGTAAGGGCCCAGACCGCTGCGAAACAGCGGGGTCTCGGGGTTCGTCGGCTCCCACGGCCGGAGCCATTCGGCGTTCCGTACCCGGAGTTCGCGCCAGACGGCTGCGTCCCGGTGCCGCAGCGGGCGCAGCCCGACCGGGCCCTCGGTCAAGGTGACCGGCCATCCGCGCAGTCGTTCCACGGCTCCATGATTCCCTGGTGAAGTATCCGGACGCCATCAATTGTCGCCGACAACTCAGCCGGAGCGCAGGTCCGGGGCCTCCTGACCCGATGATGCGCCGGCAGACCCGGAAAAAACGTGTCATGCGGCACGGAGCACGGCCAGCAGACGGCCCACCTCCCGCGCGATCGCCGTCCGGCCGGGGGCCAGGTATTTGCGGGGGTCCACGAGTTCGGGGGCGGCGGCGAGGGCCGTCCGCACCTCGGCTGTGAACACCTTGTTCAGCTGCGTGGCAATGTTGATCTTCGTCATGCCCCGTTCGACCGCGGCGGTCAGGATGGCGTCGGGGACGCCGGAGGAGCCGTGCAGGACGAGCGGCACCGGAACGGCGGCGCGCAGCTCGGCGATCAGGTCGAGGTCGAGGACCGCATCGCGGGTGAGCATGGCGTGGGAACTGCCGACGGCGACGGCCAGGGCGTCCACGCCGGTCGCGGCCACGTAGGCGGCCGCCTCACCGGGTTTGGTACGGGCGCCGGTGGCGTGCACGCCGTCCTTGCCGCCCACCTCGCCCAGCTCCGCCTCCACCCAGACGTCGCGCTGGTGGCACCAGGCGGCGATGTCGGCGGTGGCCTCCACGTTCTGCTCGTACGGCAGCGTGGAGGCGTCGAACATCACCGATCCCGCGCCCAGCCCCACGGCCTCCCGCACAAGATCGGCCGAGGTCGCGTGATCGAGATGAACGGCCACCGGGACGGCCGCGCGGCGCGCCAGCATGAGCGAGGCGGCAAAGATCGGCGCGGCCGCGCCGTGGTAGCGGACGCAGTTCTCGCTGATCTGAAGGATGACCGGCGCACCCGCGGCCTCGGCCCCGGCCACGATGGCCGCCGCATGCTCAAGCTGGATGACGTTGAACGCACCAACGCCGCGCCGACCGGCCACAGCAGGGCCAATGATCTCTCCAGCAGCTACGAGAGGCATGGATCTCCTTGGGGGGGCTACGCGGAAGCGAGTTGTGCGCGGAGCGGTCTGTTGCGGGTGAGTGGTCTCGTCTAGGCGGTGCGGCGTTGTCATGCAGGCGGGGGGCAGGGTCTCCTGCAGGTGGTGGGCCGATCTCCTGCAGGCGATTGGGGTGTTGTCATGCAGGCGGTACGGCCGGGACGCGCAGGCGGTGGGGCTGTCTGTTGTGGGTGGTGGGGTGGTCTCTTGCAGGTGGGTTAGAGCGGGGTGACGGTTACCTCTTTGGTTAGGCGGGTGTAGGCGGCGGCGTCGAAGTCGCCTGCTACGGGGGCGTGTACGGCTGCCGCTGACAGTGCTACCGCGTTGCGCAGGAGGTCTGGCCAGGCGTCGCCGGCGAGTAGGGCACGTGCAGCCGCGGCTACGGCTGCGTCCCCGGCTCCGGTTGGGTTGCCGTTCACCGGCTCGGGCGGTACGGCGCGCCAGCAGCCCTCGGCTGTCACCGCCACTAGGCCTCCGGGCCCCAGCGACACCAGAACGGCCTGTGCGCCCTTGGACTGGAGGGCCCGCGCGCCCTCGATCACCGAGGTCTTCCCTGTGGCCCTCGCCAGTTCGTCGGCGTTGGGTTTCACGAGTGCGGGGCCGCCTTGGACGCCGAACGCCAGCGTCTCCCCGTCCGCGTCCAAGATCACGGGGACCGGCGAGTCGGTGATCAACGTGGCGTAGGCGTCGGCGGGAACGCCCGGCGGGAGGCTCCCGGAGACCACCACGACGTCCGCTTGCGACTGGAGCCTTCCGTAGCGCTCACGAAAGGCCTGCCACTCGTCGGCGGTTACCGCTGGCCCAGGCTCGTTCAATACCGTGGCCGCGCCGTTGGACGTCTCGACTACGGTGAGCGTACGGCGGGACGTCCCGCCCACTACGACGAAGTCGTGCCGCAGCCCGGCATCGTCGAGGTCAGCCAGGACGAGGTCCCCGGTCACGCCGCCTACAAGCCCGGTCGCCACCACAGCAGAACCCAGGGCGGCGGCAACCCGCGCCACGTTGACGCCCTTGCCTCCCGCCCGTTGCCTAACGGTGCCCACTCGGTTGGAGCCGCCCCACTCCACGCTGGGCGTCTCGTACGTGACGTCCAGCGCCGCGTTGAGGGTCACCGTGAGGATCACGTCCAGCGACCGCCCTTCATGACCCTCTCGACCTCCAGGTCGTCGTTGAGCACGACGAGGTCGGCCTCCTTGCCGGGTGCGAGCGAGCCGATGCGGTCGTCCAGGCCGAGCGCGCGGGCCGGGACCAGCGCGGCCGAACGGGCTGCGTCCTCGATCGGCAAGCCCACGACCGTGACGGCACGGCGGAACCCGTCGGCCATCGTGATCGTGCTGCCCGCGATGGACGTGCCACCCGCGAGAACGGCGCGGCCGTCCTTGACCTCGACGTCCATCACGCCGAGGGTGTACGAGCCGTCGCCCATCCCGGTCGCGGCCATCGCGTCGGTGATGAGCGCGACGCGGTCGGCGCCCGCGGCGTTGAACGTGAGGCGCGCGACCTCGGTGTCGATGTGCACGCCGTCGTTGATCAGTTCGACGGTGACCCGCGGGTCGTTCAGCGCGGCGACGATGGGCCCGCCCTCACGGTGGTGCAGCGGCCGCATCGCGTTGAACAGATGGGTGGCGACCCGCGCGCCCGCGTCGAACGCCTCCCTGACCTGCGCCGCGGTGCCGTCCGTGTGCCCGACGGCGGCGACGACGCCCTCGTCCACGGCGGCCCGTACGAGATCCAGGCCGCCGGGCAGCTCGGGCGCGAGCGTGATCATGCGGACGTGGCCGCCGCCCGCCTTGACCAGCCGCCGGAACTCGGCGGCGTCGGGATCGCGCAGCAGCGTGGGCTCGTGCGCGCCGCACCGGTTCCGCGCGATGTACGGGCCTTCCAGGTGGATGCCCGCGATGAGGCCGTCGGCGGCCAGTTCGGCCAGTCCCGACACCGCGTTCAGCAACTCGTCCGCGCTGCCGGTGACCAGCCCCGCCGTCAGCGTCGTCGTGCCGTGGGCGCGGTGGAACTCCACGATCTGCCGCGCATCGTCGGCCCGGCCGCGCTGGTACGAGTGGCCCGCGCCGCCGTGCATGTGCATATCGACGAATCCGGGCACCACGTACCGCCCGCCGAGATCCACGATCTCGGCGTCAGCGCCGGCCATGCCCTGAGCCGCGGCGCGGGTTCCCGGGGCGGTGGCGCCCGTTACCGGGGCGGTGGCGCCTGTTCCTGGCTCGTGGGCGCCCGATCCCGACCCAGAGACGCCCGCGCCAGACCCGTTGGCGTCCGAGCCTGGCCCAGAGACGCCGGATACCGTGCCGCCGGCGCCCGTGCCATGCCCGGTCGTGTCCGAGCCCGAGCCGTTGGTGTCCGGGCGTGAGCCGGTGGCGGACGCGTCGGCGTCGGGGGCGCCTGGGCCGAGAGCGGTGATCCGGCCGGCGTCGATGCGCAGCCAACCGTGCTGGACGGCGTTCGGAAGGACGAGGCGGGCGTTGGCGAGGACGGTCATGGCAGGTTCACACCTCGGCGTCGAGGATGACCGACCGGGTCAGGTTGCGCGGGGTGTCGGGGTCCAGCCCGCGGTTCCGGGCGATCTCCACGGCGAGCCGCTGTACGCGGATCAGGTCGGCCAGCGGGTCCAGGTCACTCACGATCATAGTTCCGCCGACCCCCGCGACCTGGTCGGCCAGCCCCTCCGGAGGCGTGCCGAACATCCAGACGACGCGGCCCGGCCCGGTGATGCTGATCGGACCGTGCCGGTATTCCATGGCGGGATACGACTCGGTCCAGGCTCCGGCGGCTTCCCGCATCTTGAGCGCCGCCTCGTGGGCGAGCCCGGTGGTCCAGCCACGGCCAAGGAACGTGAACTGCTCGGCCACCTCGGCCCCGGCGGGCAGCGGCTCGGTGACGGCACGTTCGGCGTCCGCGATCGTCCCGGCGAGGTCCTGGCCGAGACTCGCCCGCAGCAGGACGAGCTGGGTGGTCGCGAAGCGGGTCTGAACGACAGAACGCTCGTCGGCGTAGTCGAGCACCGCGATCTGGTCGGCGGCCGCCATCACGGGCGTGTCCGGATCGGCGGTGATCGCGGCCGTCGGGATCCGCCCCCGGACCCGCGCGAGCACGTCCAGCACTTCGGTCGTGGTCCCGGAACGGGTGAGGGCCAGCAGCCGGTCGTACCTCCGATCCAAGGGCGTCTCGGAAGCGGCGAACGCGTCGGTCTCCCCCTGCCCCGACGCCTCGCGCAGCGCCGCGTACGCCTGCGCGACGAACCACGACGTTCCACAGCCGACGACCGCCACCCGTTCGCCCGGCCGCGGGAGCACCGCCGAAAGGTCCGCGTCCGCCGCGGCGGCGCGCCGCCAGCACTCCGGCTGGCTGGCGATCTCAGCCTCGGTGTGAACGTCCGCCACGTTCGCCTCCTCGCACAGGACCTGCATACAAATGATCGTTAATGCTTGTTTTATAGCAACAACACGCAGAAAAGAACAGATGCGTGCACGGATAGACTCTTGGACGCCACCCGCCGTACGTGCGCCGCCATGCACGTGGATGCGCGAACGCCGCACGAAGGGAGCGCGAGTGACCCGCCACGAGCGCTGGAACGCGCTGCTCGAACTGCTCGCCGACGCCGGCCAGCTGACGGTCGAGGAGACCGCCTCCCGGATGGGGGTCTCCGCCGCGACCATCCGCCGCGACTTCGACCAGCTCGCGCAGCAGCAGATGCTCACCCGTACCCGCGGCGGCGCCGTCGCCCAGAGCGTGAGCTACGACCTGCCGCTGCGTTACAAGAGCGCACGCCACGCCTCAGAGAAGCAGCGCATCGCGGCCGCCACGGCCGAGCTGGCCAAGCCCGGGTCGGTCATCGGCCTGAACGGGGGCACCACGACCTCCGAGGTGGCGCGCGTCCTTGCCAGGCGCGCCGACCTGCACGCCGACGGCGCCATGCCGGGCATCACGATCGTGACCAACGCCCTCAACATCGGCAACGAACTGGCCGTCCGCCCGCACGTCAAGATCGTGCTGACCGGTGGGGTGCCGCGGCCCCAGTCGTACGAGCTCACCGGCCCGCTGGCCACCGGCATCTTCGATCATGTCACCCTGGACGTGGCGATCCTCGGCGTGTACGGCGTGGCCGTCGACCACGGCGCCACCTGCCACAACGAGGGCGAGGCCGACATCAACCGGATCATGGCCGAACGCGCGGACCAGATCATCGTGGTCGCCGACGGCTCCAAGGTCGGCCGCCGCGCGTTCGCCAAGATCTGCGACACCGCCAGGATCGACGTCCTCGTGACCGACAGCACCGTCTCCCAGTCCGCCGTGGACGCCTTCACCGAAGCGGGCGTGAAGGTGATCCGCACCTAGGCCGTGTTTCGAAGTGCGTGTAGCCATTCGTTGATGGCGGCGACGTGGAGTGTTGCCTGGTAGCGGACGGCGAGCTTTTCGTATCGGGTGGCCATGGCGCGGTGGCGTTTGAGCCGGTTGATGCCGCAC
>NZ_BAAATD010000006.1:0-602123 GCF_039533225.1 Actinomadura fulvescens
TGTTGTTGATGAACTCCGCCGTGACGAACATCGGGGCGGAGTAGGTCATGTCCTTGTCCTTGCACTCCTCCACGGAGTACTTGGGCGGCTCGAACCGGTGATCGCGGAACGACAGGGACATCGTCCCTGAGAAGTCCTCGATGGGACTGATCTCTTCAAAGATCTCTTCGAGGCCCGACTGGGTCGGGACGCTCTTACTTCCGGCCTTCTGGGCCGCCTCGACCCGGGCCTTCCACCTCTCGTTGCCCAGCAGCCAGTCAAAAGAGTTGGTCTGCAGAGCAAGGAGGTCCGGGACTTCGAGCGGCTCCTTGATGCGCGCGAAGGAGACGCGGTTCGGACCGGTTGCGGTATTCGAGGCGTTGCGCGAGGCTGCCAAGAGTGGTCCTTCCGAGGGCTCGCGGCGTAACTGACGACACGCACGCCAGACGATCCAGGTGCGAGACTGGCTCAGAAGACCCCAAAACGGGCCCAGGCAGGGTTGCTCTCACACGAGGATAGTCAAAGGGCAGCGCAAAGGGGCAGTGTAGCCGACCACCACACCGCTCGCAACTCTAGCGCCGCAGTATGCATCACAGTTGCCTTGGAGCATCGCCCCTGAAGGCCCAAGAGTCAAGAGCGGACATGGACTTTTCGGGCTCTGACCTGCAGTGAGGAAGGCCATAGTTTAAGGTTCCTGCCCCTACTCGCTAGTAGACCCTGTAGAAGCCTGCCGAAACAGTCGAGCGACCACCCCTCGGAGGGTGATCGCTCGGCTGGATCGGGGCACGGACGGCGCGGGCTACGAGATCACCGTCAACTCGGAGGCGAGCCACTTGCCGTCGACCTTGAGCATGGTCATCTTCATGCGCAGCGACTCGGGGAGCTTCTTCTCCTTGTCGGTGTTCTTGGCCGTGGAACGGTTGGCGTAGACCAGCACGACGACCTTCTTCGGCGAGGCGTTGATCGCGCCCACCTTGAGGATGGTCGTCGTGGCCACGGCCTGCTGCGAGACCGCCGTCTGGCGAATCTGCTGGGTCAGCTTGTCGTAGTCGGTACGGAGCTTGCCGGTCGTCTGGGCCGAGGCACTCTTGAAGTCGTCCTCAAGCGTCCTGTAGTCGAACGACGACAGGTCCTGCGCCGCGCGCGAGGCCGCGAACGTGGCCTGCCGGGTCGCCTGCTCGGTCGCGCTCCGCTCCTGGACGTTCAGCCCCAGCGCCACCACGCCGGCGGACAGCGCCACGGCCAGCACCGCAAGCACAAGCGTCAGCACCGGCACCTTGGCACGCCGCTTCCGCCCAGACGCGTCCTTCTTCTTGAGAACGACCGGCTCGTCCCCGCCTGAATCGCCCTCAGAGTCATCCTCGGCGCCCGCTACAACGTCTGCGGCCTTGCCGTCCGCATCGTCCTCGGCCGCCTCAGAAGCCGTCTCAGCGCCCTCCGTACGGGACTTGCCCTTCCGCCCGAACCGAGACTTGCGGCCACCCTTGGCCACACCCCCGCCAGCAACACCCTTCTCCGAGCCACCAGACACCTCATCGGCATCCTCAGCCGCGTCCGCATCCGCCTCGCCAACACCACCGGCCTTCGCGCCGGCGTCGACCTTCGTGTCAGTGGCAACCTTGCCCGCGCTGTCGGCCTCGCCTACGTCGGCGGCATCATCCACGTCAGCGGCCTTGCCCGCGCCGGACGACTCGTCGGTATCGATCTCGGCGCCGGTGGCCACCTCGCTCAGGCTGTCGGCCTTCCCCGTGGCATCCGCCTGAGCCGTGCCTCCGACCTCGTCCACGTCGGCATCGGTCGCAGCCACATCCGCGTCGGACGACCCGGCCGCGCCGTTCTTGGCGGCAGAGGCCACCTCGCTCGCCCTGGCGATCTTGCCTGCATCGGCGGCCTTGCCCGTGCCGGACGGCTGGTCCGCGTCGATCTTGGCGCCGGTGGTCGCCTTGTCCGTGGCATCGGCCTGGTCCGCGCTGCCGACCTCCGCGTCGGCGGATTCGGTCGCAGCGACGGCTTCGGCCGCGCCAGCGGCCTTGCTCGCGCCAGCGGCCTTGCTCGCGCCGGCCGACCCGGTCGCAGCGGTCGCCTTAGCCGCATCGCCGCTGGCGGGCTGGTCCACGTCGGCATCGGTCGCAGCCACAGCCGCGTCGGACGACGCGGTCGCGCCGTTCTTGGCGGCGGTGGGCGCCTTGATCGCGTCGGCGGGCTTGCTGGCGGCGGGCGCGGGAGGGGCTTCGTTGGGGGCTTCGGCTTCGGCCATGGCGGCTTCGGCTTCGGCCTCGGCTGCTTCGGCGGCGGCCGCGGCTGCGGCGGCCTCCTGGGCGAGCCTGGCGGCCTCGCGGGCGCGCTCGGCGGCCTCTTCGGCCAGCTTCGCCCGGCGTTCCGCCTCCCGGGCCTTCTCGGCCGGGGTCGCTTTAGCCATTACGGGACCATCTCCAACTTCGACACCAGCCAGCGGTCACCGGACTTGGACAGATCCATCAGGTACCGGTAGGGCCTGGTCACGCCGCCGGGGACCTTGGGGTTGGTGACCATGCCGTTCAGGGAGACCATGACCTCGGCAGAGTCGCCGTCGATGGAGACGACGGCCGCGTCCACCTGGCTGACGGTGGACTTGGTCTGCGCCTTCGTCACCGAGTCGATGAAGACCTTGGACTGGGTCGCGAGCTGGTTCTTCAGGTCGCCGGTCGTGCCGGCGAGCATCCGGTCCAGGTCCTTCTGGGCACTGGCGTGGTCGACGGTCATGAGGTTGACGCCCATCTGGCGGGCGGCCTGGACGGCCTTGGCCCGCTGGTCGGCGTCGCTCTTCTTCTGCAGGACGAGCACGCCGACCCAGCCGACGGCCACGGCCAGCCCGATGACGAGCACGCCAAGGATCAGCGTCGTGAGCCTGGAGGTCTTCATCCGATCCTCACTGTGCCAACGGCCCTAGCAGGAGCCACTTCCACGAGGCCTCTTCTCCCAACTGACGGGATCCCGCGGTCGTGGGCAGGGCATAGCGCTTGCCGTCCGGCCCATAGACCGCGCCGGTCGCTGGATCGTACCCGGCGAGGTCCACTGACTTTGACGGGAACGGGATGAAGATCTGACTCGGGTCCGAGGCTGTGGCCTGGCCGTTCGTCCCGACCGAGGCGTGCTTCTGGTCGGCCTTCGCCTTCGTTCCGGTCGCGCCGCCCTCGGGAAAACCGGCGCCGTCGGTCGCGCCCGGCGGGAGCGCCGGAGGCTTCACCTCCGCCGAGCGGGGCACGTTCCGGGAGCCGCGGACGTCGGTGGGCGAGTTGTTCGGCAGCTTGCAGCCCACGTCCAGGCGCGGTTTCTTGGGCTTGGTGTCGTGCGGCCAGCGGCGCTGGACCTTCTCGTAGCCCCGGACGCACGGCGGCGGCGAGTCGATGTTGAGCGCCAGGCCCATGTGGTGGGTGCCGTCGCCCGGCATGACCGTGAAGTTGCCGGCGACCGCCACCGGATAGAGGATGAACAGCGAGCGCAGCCCGGCCTGGCGAGAGGTGATCACCTGACCTGTGGTGGTCAGGTTCGCGAGGAGGACGGGGAGCGTCGGGGAGAGGTCGTCGATCGTCTTGTCGATCTGGTCGACGGCGCCGGGGGTGGCGTCGATCGTGGCCCGCAGCGCGGGGTCGTCCCGGCGGATCTGCGTGGTCAGCTCGTTCAGGTTGCGGGCGAAGCCCTTGATGTCGGCGCCGTGCGAGCGCTGGGTGTTGAGCACGGTCCGGCTGTTGTCGAGCAGCTGCTTGGTGTCGGGGTAGGCCGCCTCGGCGGTCTTCAGCAGCCGGTCGGTGTCGTCGAGGATCTTCTGCAGGTCCGTGCCGGAACCGGCGAACGCCTTGTCCAGCTCGTCCACGATGGTGCCGAGGTCCTTCGGGTCCACCGACTCCACGAGAGCGTTGACGTTGCGCAGCAGCTCCGCGGTCGACACCGGCAGCCGGGTGAGCTGCCGCGGGATCGTGTACGGGTCGCCCTCGTCGAGGTAGGGCCCGGTGTTCTTGCTCGGCTGCAGGTCGATGTACTGCTCGCCGACCGCGGAACGGTTGGCGACGACGGCCGAGGTGCCGTCGCGCGGGATGCGCTTGCCGCGCTCCAGCTGGAGCTTGACCTTGATGCCGTCCTTGGTGAGCTGGATCGGGCCGACCCGGCCGACGGCCACGCCGCGGTAGGTGACCTCGGCGTTGGTGAAGACGCCGCCGGAGTCGCTGAGGTCGACGTACGCGGTGTACTGGCGGCCCAGCAGGCTGGCGCCGATCTTGAGGTAGTTCACCGCGACGATGCTGACGCCGAGGATCGTGACGATCGCGAACGCGACCAGCTGGATCTTGACGCCTCGTTTGAGGATCACGAGAGGCCCCCCGTCATCAACGCCTCCAGATCGGACGTGCCCATCGAACGGGGCTTTCCGCTCGGCTTCCCGCCGTTCGGCGCGGGAAGGCCGGGCAGGCTCCCGCCGGAGGTGTCACCCGGCATGTTGGGCAGGACGCCCAGCGGCGTCTGCGGGAGCGTCAGGTTGGGGACCTGCAGGAGGCTGCGCATGCCCTGGCCGCTGCTGAGCAGCCCCTCCAGGTCGGTGCCGCCGAGCAGGTTGCGGGCCAGGCTCTCCATGTCGAGGTCGACCGTGAGCCGCACGTTGCCGAAGTCGCCCTTGACCACGTTGCCGAACGTGGTCGAGAACGGGAAGGCCAGCATGGCCTCCAGGGTCTTGGGCAGCGTGTCGCCGGACTTGTTGAGGTTGCGCAGGACCTTGTCGACGTCGCGCAGGTTGGCCAGCAGGTCGTCCTGGGACGCCTTGATCACGCCGGTGGTCCGGCGGCTCAGCTTGTCCAGGGACACGAGCATCTTGGTGAGGTCGGCGCGGTTGCGGTTGAGGATGTCGACCGCCGGCCCGGCCTTCTCGATGGTGTCGGCGATCGTCGCGCGCTCGGCCGACAGCTTGCCGGTCAGGCGGTCGATGCTGTCGATCGCGCGCACGATCGAGCCGCGGTTGCGGTCGAGCGTGCCCACGAACGTGTCGACCCGGTGCAGGACCGATTTGATCGTCGCCTCGCGCCCGCCCATGGCGGCGCTCAGCTCATGGGTGATCGTCGAGACCTGTTCCAGCCCGCCGCCGTTGAGCAGCAGCGACATCGCCGACAGCACCTCTTCGATCTCGGTGCTGCGGGTCGTCCTGGCCAGCGGGATCAGGTCGTTGTTGCCCAGCTGCCCGGTCGGCGCCTCGGGCCGCGGCGGCGACGAGAGCGCCACGAACTTCTCACCCAGCAGGCTCGTCTGGCCGATGGTCGCCACGGAGTTGTCGGGCAGCCTGGTGTCCCGGCGGATCTTCACGGTGACCACCGCGCGCCAGCCGCCCTGGCCGCCCGGCACGCCGAGGGCCGCGTTGCCGTCCCGGCCCGCGAGATCGATCTTCTGGACCTTGCCCACCGAGACGTCGTTGACCTTGACCACCGACTGCGGCACCAGGTCGAGCACGTTCTGGAACTCGATCTTGACCGTGAGCGGGTTGTCGCCCACGTCCGGGCCGCCCGGCAGCGGGATCGAGTCCACGCCACGGAACGAGCAGCCCGACAGGGCCGCCGCTCCGGCGAGGGCCGCCGCGCCGAGCCTGATGTAGCGCCGCCTCATTCGCCACCTCCCGGCAGCAGACCGTTGATGCCCTGCGGCTGGTGGCTGTTCTGGCCACCGGTCCTGGTCTGCTGGTTCTTGGTCTTGGTGCCCCTGGTGCCCGGGCCCTCACCCGGCGGGTAGGCGTCCGGCGGGATCGGCACGGGGTCGTAGTGCGTGGTCAGCGCGGTGATCCAGGACAGGTCCAGGCTCAGCCCGGTCAGCGCCTTGCCGATGCCGTTGTACGGGCGGACGAAGTCCAGGCACTGCTTGGCCGGGGTGCCGACCGAGTACGCCAGCGAGCAGATCCAGTCGGCCAGGTCGTGGAACTGGCGCAGGTCGGCGCGCTGGTGGATGGTGCCGCTGATCGGGTCGTACGCCCGTGCCGTGTTGTTGATCGCCAGCGGCGCGGCCGTCAGCGCCTCGGCGAGGGCGTCCTTCTGCTTGACCAGCGTGCCGGTGATCTGGGCGAGCTGGCGGACGTTCTTCGACACCTCGCCGCGGTTGTCCTTGACGAAGCGCTGGACGTTGCGCAGTGTCGGGCCGAGGGTCTGCAGCGCGGCGCTGAGCTCCTCCTTCTCCCCCGCCAGCTGCCCGGACACCCCGTTGAGGTGGCCGGTGAACTGCCGGATCTGCGCGTCGTTGGCCTTCATCGCGCCGGTGATGACGCGCAGGTTCTCGATCGTCTTGGCGACGTCCTCACGGTCGGCGCTGAGCGTGCTGAGCGCCTTGGAGGTGTCGCTGATCGTCTGGCGGATGTCGGTGCCCTGGCCTTCGAGGGTGTCGGCGCCGACCTGCAGCAGCCGGGACAGCGAGCCCTCCTGGCCGTTCGGGCCGGGCTTGTTGGCGCCCTCGGGCCCGAGGGCCTTGTTGAGGTCGTTCAGGCTGGTGCCGATCTCGTCGACCTCGACCGGCACCTTGGTGCGGTTGACGGTCAGGGTCGACTTGTCCGGCATGACCGGCCCGCCCTTGTAGACGGGGTACAGCTGGACGTAGCGGTCGGCGACGAGCGTCTGGTTGATGATCGCGGCCTCGGCGTTGGCGGGCACCTTGTACTTGGCGTCGTACTTCAGCTCGACCTTGACCGAGTCGCCGACCGGGGTCACCTTCTCGACCCGGCCGACCTTGATGCCGAGGATGCGCACCTCGGCGCCCTTGTAAAGGCCGACGGTCTTGGTGAAGTACGCCGTCATGTGCCGCTGCTCCGGCTCCCGCATGACGAGCGCGAGCGCTGCCACCAGCACCGCGACGGCGAGGATGACGCCGCCGAGCCGGAGGATGGTTC
This sequence comes from Actinomadura fulvescens, assembly GCF_039533225.1. Classification (NCBI taxonomy): domain Bacteria; kingdom Bacillati; phylum Actinomycetota; class Actinomycetes; order Streptosporangiales; family Thermomonosporaceae; genus Actinomadura; species Actinomadura fulvescens. The sequence continues at coordinate 6,866 of NZ_BAAATD010000006.1, forward strand.
CTGAATTACGCACGGATACCTGCCTGCTCGCTCACGGGAGGAAGGGCAGCGGATTGCCCTTGTCGTTGCCGTTCTGACCGCCGTTCTGACCGCCCTGCGTCCCGTTCTGGCCACCGTTCTGGTTCGGGCCGCGGTTTCCGGCGCCGCCGTTCTGCTTCGGCGGGTCCTGGATGTGGGCGGGGATCGGGATCAGGTTCTGGAGCCAGGCGTCGAACCAGCGGCCGTTACCGGTGACCTCGGCGAACTGCCGCGAGAACGGGGCGAACAGCTCGATCGTGCGGTCCAGGTTCCGCTGGTTCTTCAGCAGGACCTCGGTGACGCCGGAGAGGTTCTTCAGCATCGGCTTCAGCTGCCCCTCGTTCTCCTTGATCAGCGCGTTGATCTGCTGGGACAGGGTGACCGTGTTGACCAGCAGCTGGTGGATGACGGCACGCCTGGCCCGCACGGCCTGCAGAATCTTGTCGCCGTCCTGGATCAGCCTGGTGAAGTCCTGGTTGCGGTCGGCCAGCAGCTGCGACACGTTCTTCGCCCGCCCGGCCAGCTCGTGCAGCTCCTCGTCGCGGGAGGCGATGGTGCTCGACAACCTCCGCAGCCCCTTGAGCGAGGCGCGGATCTCGTCCGGCGAGTTCTGGAACGTGTCGGACAGGACGTCGAACGACTTCGCGACCTGCTGGTAGTCGATCTTCTGGAGCCGCTCGCTCAGCTGGCTGATCGCCGGGACCACCTCGAACGGGGTCGCGGTCCGGTCCAGCGGGATCTGCCTGGACAGCCGGCCGCCGCCGCGCGGGTCGAGCGACAGGTAGTGCGCGCCCAGCACGGTCTTGATCTTGATCTCGGCGCGGGTGAGATCGCCCAGCTTCACGTCGTTGTCGACCCGGAAGGTGACCTTGACGTGGTCGCCGTCGAGGTCGGTCGCGGTGACCTTGCCGACCTTGACGCCGGCGATCCGCACCTCCTCGTTCGGCTTGAGCCCGGCGGCTTCGGCGAACGCCGCGGTGTGCGTGCGCTGCCCGGAGATGAACGGGATGCTGCCGAGGTTCATCGCGAGCACCAGCACGACGATGATGATGGCGAAGCCGCCAAGCGCGATGGGGACCGGGTTGCGCTCCCGGAAGGGGATCCTCATCTACTTGCACCTCGCGTTGTCGTTCACGATCGCCGGTGTCTGGTAGACCGGGCCGCCCGGCAGCCGCACCTTGGCGTCGAGACCGCAGATGTACATGTTGAACCAGCCGCCGTACGAGGAGATGTTGACCAGGTCCTCCAGGCGGCCCGGGGTCCGCTTGAGGGCCAGGTCGAGCTTGTCGTCGTGGCGGTTCAGCGTCGCGGCCAGCGTCCGCAGGCCCGCGATGTCGTTCTTGAGGCCCGGCCGTGCCTCCGCGAGCAGGCCGGCGGTCGTGCCGGACAGGTCGTTCAGCGCCGCGACCGAGTCGAAGATCGCCTTGCGGTCGTCGGCCACCCCGCTGACGAAGCCGCGCAGGTCGCCGATCAGCCGGTTGACCTCGCCGTGGCGCTGGTCGATGGTGCCCAGCACGCTGTTGAGGTTGTCGATGACCTGGCCGATGACCCGGTCGCGGTTGGCCAGCGTGTTGGTCAGCGACGCCACGTGCGACAGCAGGCTGTTGACCGTGCCGGCCTCGCCCTGCAGGGTCTGGACGATCTGGAACGCCAGCTTGTTGACGTCGTCGGGCTCCAGGGCCTTGAACAGCGGCTTGAACCCGTTGAACAGGACGGTCAGGTCCAGCGCCGCCTTGGTCTGCGTGATCGGGATCGTGCCGCCGGGCCGCAGGTAGTCGTTGGCCGCGCCCGGTCCCTCGCTCAGCGCCACGTACCGCTGGCCCATCAGGTTGCGGTAGCGCACCTGCACCTGCGTGGACGTGGGGATGCCCGCCTCGAACACGCCGGACTTCTGGACGCTGAAGGTGACCTCGGCCTTGGTGCCCTGGTGCAGCTTGATCTTCTCGACCTGGCCCACCCGGACGCCGGCCACGCGGACGTCGTCCTTCTCCAGCAGCCCGGCCACGTCGGTGAAGATGGCCTTGTAGCTGCGGGTGTCGCCGAACCGCACGTTGGAGATGGTCATCGCGAGCACGCCGGTGACCAGCGAGGTCAGGACGACGAAGATGCCGAGCTTGATCGCGGCGCTCGTGGTCTTCATTTGACCGTCACCACCGATCCCTGCAGGAGCGGACCGAACAGCAGCTCCGCCACATCCGAGACCTCATCCGCCGGCGTCCGTGTCATCGGGCCGACGATGTTCTTGAGCTTTTCCTTGTCGGTCATGGAACCCGGGTCGACGAAGACCCCCGAGGTCGCCCGGCCGCGGGTGCCGGCGTTGGTGGGGGCGTTGGGCGGATCGGGGTTCTTCCACCAGAGGTCGTCCTCGGTGCCGTCCAGCGCGAGGTAGTCGGGGAAGGGCACCTTGGGGTTGGGCATGTTGTAGCAGCGCGGGCCGCGCTGGTCCCTGGGGTCGGGCAGGTCGAGCGGGTACTTGTACGCCGGCCGCGGCTTGACGATCTCGATCGTCAGGTTGTAGGTCGGCGAGCCCTTGCCGCCGGCGACCCGCTCGTTCTCGGCCTGCAGCTTGCTCATGCCCGCGACCGTGCAGGGGAACGACGGCGAGTAGCGGGCGAACAGCGCGAGCCCGGCGCGGTTCGCGACGTTCACGCCGATGATCTTGGGACCGTTCACCTGCATGAACCGGTCGCCCTTCTCGGCCGTCCCGGTGACCATGGGGATGATGTCCTCGATCGTGGCGCGCTTGTCGGCGATCGTCTTGTTGGTGACGTTGAGGTTGCGCAACGTCTGCAGCAGGTCCGGCGCGGCGGCGCTGTAGACGTCGGCGGTGTCGGCCAGCGCGTCCAGGTCGTACACCAGCGTCGGCAGCTCGGGATTGATCTTCTTCAGCAGCGAGTCGACCTGCTCCAGGTTGCGGCCGAGCTGGTCGCCGCGGCCCTGGAGCGCCGTCGACAGCGCGTTCAGGGTGGCGTTCAGCTTCTCGGGCCGCACCGCCTGCAGCAGCGGCAGCAGGTTTCCGAGCACCTTGTCGATCTCGACCGCGATCTGCGTCCGGTCCTGCTGGATCGTCTGGCCCTTGCGCAGCCCGAGCGGGCCGGCCTCGGCCGGGATAACCAGGTCGACGTACTTCTCGCCGAACAGCGTCTTGGGGATCAGGCGGGCCTGGACGTTGTTGGGGATCAGCTTGGCCTTGTCCGGGTCGAGCGCCAGGTCCAGCACGGCGCCGTCGGCGGACGCCTTCGTCCCCCGGACCTCGCCCACGATCAGGCCGCGGACCTTCACGTCCGAGCGCGGCAGCAGCTGAAGCCCCGCGCGTTCGGCGTCGACCTTCACCTTCACCACCGGTGTGAGCGCCTTGTTGAACAAGGCGACGGTCAACACCAGGAGCAGCGCGATAACGACGACCATGGACAGGCCCAGCAGCTGGTAGCGCACGCGCTGGGACATGCCATTCGGGCTCACGGAATGGGTCATCGAGCAGTCACCCCGCAATCCGTACGGTCGTGGTGGCTCCCCAGATCGCCATGCCCATCAGCAGGTCGGCCACGTTGATGACGACGATGCTGGTGCGCACCGCACGGCCCACCGCGACGCCGACGCCCGCGGGGCCGCCGCTGGCGTTGTAGCCGTAGTAGCAATGGATGAGCATCACGAGCATCGCGAAGACGATTACTTTGCCAAATGACCACAAGATGTCATAGGGCGGAAGGAATAGATTGAAGTAGTGCTCATACGTACCGGTCGACTGCTCGTAGAAGAGCGTGACGACCAGCCGGGTGGCGCCGTACGAGGCCAGCAGGCCCACGATGTAGAGGGGGATCACCGCGAGCATCCCGGCGATGAGGCGGGTCGTCACCAGGAACGGCATCGACGGAACCGCCATGACCTCCAGCGCGTCGATCTCGTCGGAGATCCGCATCGCGCCGAGCTGGGCGGTGAAGCCACAGCCGACCGTCGCCGACAGCGCCAGCGCCGACACCAGCGGCGCGATCTCGCGCGTGTTGAAGTACGACGCCACGAACCCGGTGAACGCGGCCGTGCCGATCTGGTTCAGGGAGTTGTAGCCCTGCAGGCCGACCTGGCTGCCGGTGAAGAACGTCATGAAGCCGACGATCACCACCGAGCCGCCGATGACCGCCAGGCCGCCCGTGCCGAGGCTCACCTCGGCGAGCAGCCGCAGCACCTCGGTGCGGTACCGGCGCAGGACACGGAAGAACCAGGCGAACGCCCGGGCGTAGAACGACAGCTGGTGACCGAAGTCCTCCAGACGGTCGAGAGGGGCGTTGAGCGCCTTGGTGGCGGCCTTCCCCGACTTTCCAGGGGCAGCCATCACATGCCCTTCTGCGGGATGAACTGGAAGTACAGGGCGGAGATCACGAAGTTCTCCAGGAAGAGCAGCATGAACGTGATGACGACGGTCTGGTTGACCGCGTCGCCCACGCCCTTCGGCCCGCCCTTGGCGTTCAGGCCCTTGTAGGCGGCGACGAGGCCCGCCGTGATGCCGAAGACGAACGCCTTGAACTCGGCCTGCAACAGGTCGGGCAGCTGCGCGATCGCGTTGAACGACGCCAGGTAGGCGCCGGGCGTGCCGTCCTGCAGCATGACGTTGAAGACGTAGCCGCCGATCAGCCCGACCACCGAGACCAGGCCGTTCAGGAACAGCGCCACGAAGGCGCAGGCGAGCATGCGGGGCACGACGAGGCGGTGCAGGGGGTTGATCCCCAGCACCTCCATCGCGTCGATCTCTTCACGGATCTTGCGTGAGCCGATGTCGGCGCACATGGCCGAACCCGCGGCGCCCGCGACCAGCAGCGAGGTGACCAGCGGGCTGGCCTCGCGGACGATCGCGACCACCGCGGTCGCGCCGGTGAACGACTGCGCGCCGAGCTGCCGGATGAGGCCGCCCACCTGCAGCGACAGAATGCCGCCGAACGGGATGGCGACCAGCATCGTCGGCACCACGGTCACGCTGACGATGAACCAGGCCTGCTGCACGAACTCGCGCCACTGGAACGGCCACTGGAACATCGCGCGGAAGGTGTCCAGACACAACGCGAAGAAGCGTCCGGGTTCCCTGATCGCGACGTTGGTGGCGCCGTCCCCGATTTTCTGGAGCGTGCCGGAAGAGCCCCTGCCCTTCTTGGTGCCCTCTCGCTGGTCCGCGCCGATACCAGGAGTTGACATCAGTACCTTGCTCCCGGGGGCTGCTGCTGGCCGGCGACCTGCTGATCTCCGATCTGCGGGCCGCCGATCTGGTGGCCGCCGACCGGGCTGCTCATGGCCGCGACGTACCGCGGCCACTCCTCGACCCAGTTACGCCCGAGTTCGTCGATGAACGACCCGGGCGGCGGCGTGACGCCGTGCGCGGCGCACCAGGCGCCGGGCGCGTGCTGCGCGGGACGGATGCGCCCGGTGGTGGGCATCTGCTGTGGCGGGATGGGGGGCAGCTTGCCGACGTCCATGCCCATCTTGGCCTCGGCCTCCAGCTCGGAGACGTCCTTCTCCTCCGACATGCCGATGGGGCCGACGCGGCGAGCGTTGAGGAACTGCCGGACGACCGGCTCCTCACTCGACAGCAGCATCTCGCGCGGGCCGAACATCACGAGCTCGCGACGGAAGAGCAGGCCGATGTTGTCCGGCACCGTGCGGGCCGTGTTGATGTCGTGGGTGACGATGAGGAACGTCTGGTTGAGCTCGGCGTTCAGATCGATCATCGTCTGGTTCAGATAGGCCGTGCGGACCGGGTCCAGGCCGGAGTCCGGCTCGTCGACCAGCAGGATCTCGGGGTCGAGCACGAGGGCGCGGGCCAGGCCCGCGCGCTTCTTCATGCCGCCGGAGATCTCACCGGGGAGCTTGCCCTCGGCGCCGAGCAGGCCGACCAGCTCCAGCTTCTCCATGACGATGCGCTTGACCTCGGACTCGGACTTCTTCGTGTGCTCGCGCAGCGGGAACGCCACGTTGTCGAAGATGTTCATCGAGCCGAAGAGGGCGCCGTCCTGGAAGAGGACGCCGAACAGCTTGCGGGTCTCGTAGAGCTGGCTCTCGGGCAGGTAGGGCAGGTCGCGGTCACCGACCCAGATGTGACCTCGGTTGGGCTTGAGCAGCCCGACCAGGGACTTCAGGAAGACGGATTTGCCCGTGCCCGAGGGCCCCAGGAGAACGGAGATCTCTCCTGCGGGAAGCGTTAGCGACACGTCCTGCCAGATGGTCTGGCTGCCGAAGGCCTTCGTCAGCCCTTCGACGCGAATCTCGACGCCCACTCGTCACCTTTCGTCCAGGCCGGGGAATCCGGAACCCAATGATCGAGTAGCGAACCCAGGGTGTGACGCCGCTCTTGCCCGCGGGGGACGGGGGTGGGGTGGCGGCGAGCTGGAGTTCACGGTGAAGTTGTCGTCACATCTTGTGTCCGCCCCGTTGCTACCGCTCGGTAGCTGTGGCGGGTGCCACTACGTTAGCGGCGATCTGTCGAAATGGAAGGGGTTCAGCCCCAGATCAGCGGCAAAATGCGACGTTGTAAGACAATCGTTACTTACGACGCTGCGAGACTACTGGTCCAACAAGAAGCACCTCAACCGGGGTGTGGCGGTTGCGGCCGGGTGTGGCCGGACTGCGGTGCCGTACTCGGTAGTGGGTGACGCTACGGGCCGTGCGAGGACGCCCACAACTAGCTCTCCAAAGTGAGTTCGAGCGGGTTTTTGTCACGTTCGGACAAGTTCGGGCGTTCCGAACAACCCTCCGGACACCGCCCGATACGAGCCGCCAACGCGAAGAGGCGGCCACCCCATCGGGGTGACCGCCTCTTGGAGAGCGTGGAGCCGTCGCGGCTCCGGAGCTCGGAGAGGCCTTACTTGACGGTGACCGTCGCGCCGGCCTTCTCCAGGGCCTCCTTGGCCTTGTCGGCCGCTTCCTTGTTGACCTTCTCCAGCAGCGGCTTGGGCGCGCCGTCGACCAGGTCCTTGGCCTCCTTGAGGCCGAGGCTCGTGAGACCACGGACCTCCTTGATGACCTGGATCTTCTTGTCGCCGGCGGCCTCGAGGATGACGTCGAACTCGTCCTTGACCTCGGCCTCCTCGACCGGGGCGGCCGGGCCGGCGGCGGCGACGGCGGCGACCGGGGCGGCGGCCTTGACGTCGAAGACTTCCTCGAACTGCTTCACGAACTCCGACAGCTCAAGGAGGGTCATCTCCTTGAAAGCGTCGAGCAGCTCGTCCTGGCTGAGCTTCGCCATGATGTGTTCCTCCGCTATGGCTTAAAACGTGGGGTCTTACGTGGACCGCGGGGTCCTGGTCCGGGTGGACCGTTACTCGGCGGGCGCCTCGTCGGCAGCGGCCTCGGTGGCCGGGGCGTCGTCGGCGGGAGCCGCGGCCGGAGCCTCGGCGGTCTCGCCGGCGGCCTCGCGCTTGGCGCGGAGCGCCTCGGCGAGCTGGGCCGTCTGCGTCGGCAGGGCGGCGAAGACGGCGGCGGCCTTGGCCATGTTGCCCTTCATCGCCCCCGCGAGCTTCGCGAGGAGCACCTCGCGCGACTCGAGGTCTGCGAGCTTGGCGACCTCGGCGGCGTCCATCGACTTGCCGTCGATGTAGCCACCCTTGATCACCAGGTGCTCGTTGGCCTTGGCGAAGTCACGCAGCCCCTTGGCGGCCTCGACCACGTCACCGTTGACGAAGGCGATGGCCGACGGGCCTTCGAGCAGCGACTTGAACTGCTCGTCCAGCCCGGCGCCGTCAGCGGCGATCTTGGTCAGCGTGTTCTTCACCACGGCGAACTTCGCGTTCTCGCCGAGGTTGGAGCGCAGCTCCTTGAGCTGCGCCACCGTGAGCCCGCGGTACTCGGTCAGCACGGCGCCGTTGGAGCTCTCGAACGCGGTCTTGAGCTCGGCGATCGCCGCAGCCTTTTCGGCCTTTGCCATGGGCCTCCTTCCGATTACCTGGGTGGAAGCCGCCGGGGCGAGAGGCTTGAAGAAACAGCGAACGCCCCGGCGTAGGCGCACGGGGCGTCGGGCACGACGCGGAGGTCATGCGGGAAGCTCTCGTCTCACCTACGCGGGCCGCCCGAATGAATCGGGTCCTTCGGTCACCGTGAGGTGACGACCGGCGGTCTTCGGCAATGAACAGAGTACGCGGTCGATCCGCCCGTCACCAAATCGGGACCGCGCCCGTGCGGACGCGGTCCCGTGGAGCCGGAGGCCAGGAGGCCCGGACGCCCAGGTCCGTGCGTCCGGGCGGACGATCAGTTGCCGCCGAGGCCGGGCAGCTTGACCGCGCCGACCTCGGAGGCCGGGGGCGCGGACACCTCGACCGGCTTGCCGTAGTCGCTGAAGAGCATCGTGGTGTTCACGGCGCCCATGCCGGTCTCCACCGTGGTGATGATCTTGCGCGGGAGCGAGTCGTCGCTGACCCAGAGGTCGAAGCCGATCGTCTGGGTGCCGAGCTGCTGGTAGGCCTTCTCCATCTTCTGGCGGGTCTGGGCGTCGAGCTTGCCGAGCGCCTCCGACAGCGCGACCGTGCCCGTGTAGTGCTTGGTCTGAACGCCGCCCACGTTCTCGGTGCCGACCTCGCGGACGTTCTTGGAGCCGGTGAACAGCTTGGTCTGCTCGGCCGGGTTCTGGCGCTGCGCCTGCTGGAGGAGCTCGCCGTAGTTGCCGCCCAGGCCGGACAGGGACATCCGCCCCCACGGCTTGCCGCCGTTCTGCGCCGCCAGGCCCGGCATCCTCATGTACATGGCGTCGCCGACGAGCCGCATCTCCATGCCGCCGCCGGGCATCGACCGGCCGCCCACGGTCGCCGAGTCGATGTTGAGCGTCATGGCCAGCGTCGGCCGCAGCCGCGCCTGCATGACCATGTGCATCTTCATGGCGCCCTGCGACAGCTTGCTGTCGACGGTCATGTCCGCCTTGTAGGTGTCGGCCTGGCCGGTCCTCTCCGCGGCCTTGCCGATCACCTGCGCGGCACTGAGCTGGAGCTTGTTGCCGGTCTCGCCCGCCTTGTCCTTGGCCGCTCCAAGACAGCCGGTGAGCGACAGGGCGAGGCCGGTGGCCACCGCCGTGCCCGCTGCGAAGCGACGAATCATCTGATCTCCTCTGTGGTCGGCCGAAGTCGCCCGGGCGGCGACGACCGGACGGCAATGTTAGACGCCGGGAGGGACGGACGGGTTCAAACATGCATGAAGGGCCGATGACGTACGAGTACGTCATGGCCCTTCATGGCGGTCATGTCCCCTGGTTGGCCAGTTGGCGTCTAGTTGCCGCCTCCCAGCAGCCCGTTGAGGGACAGCTCACCGGTCTGGTCCGCGGGCGGCGGGTTGACCCGGACCGACTTGCCGTAGTCGCTGTAGAGCACGGTCACGGTGCCGGAGTCCTGACCGGAACCGCCCTTGGACTCCAGCTTGCGCGGCAGCCCGTCCTTGTCCGTCCACAGATCAAAGTTGATCTTCTCGTTGGCGGCGCCCTTGGGGAACCAGTTCTGCACCTTCTGGCGCGCCTGCGCGTCGAGCCGGTTGAGCGCGTCCTGCACGGTCACCGTGCCGGTGTAGTGCGTGGTCCGGACACCGTCGACGCTCTCCTGGCCGACCCGGCGCACGTCCTTCGACGCGGTGAACATCTTGGTCTGCTCGGCCGGGCTGACCTTCTCGACCTGGTCGATGAGGCTCTTGACGTCGAAGCCGGTGGTCTGGCCCAGCTTGTTGACGTCGACCTTCACCCAGGGCTTGCCGTTCGCGACGAACCTGGCCAGCTGCGGCACCTTGGCGTAGAGGGTGTCGCCGGTGAAGATGGCCTGCCCCTTGATGCCCGGCACGGCCTGGCCGCCGCGGCTGACCTCATCGAGCTGGGCGCTGAACGTCAGCGTCGGCTTGAGGCGGAACTGCCCGGTGGCGTGGACCTTCCCGCCGCCGTTCTCGGTCACGGTCAGATCGGCCTTGAACGTGTCGGCCTGGCCGGTCTTGTCCGACGTCCGTGTCAGCGCCTGGGCGGCGGTGAGCTTCATGTTGTCGGTGTTGGCGCCATTGTCGGCTCCGTTGCATCCGGAGACGAGCAGCGCGGCACCCACGGCGGTGCCGCCGGCCACCACGGCGAATCGGCGCTTCATGAGGAATGAGCCTCCTTCGTTGCCCTGCCCGATGAGCTCCAGTCTCGTCCGGCGTGCTCCGGGCCACATCCCCCGCTAGTACCAATAGAACCCGGCGTGGTACGACCCCGGACGTACCCCCAGAAGCTCCATCCGGACAGCGGAAGGGGCGCTCCCGGCCGGGAGCGCCCCTCTGTCACTTCGTGATCAGACCATGGGTCCGAAGGCCGTGGATCGGGCCATCAGGCGATCAGGCCTCGTCGAGCTCCGCGGTCAGGTTGCGGACCGCGTTCGGGTCCATCGGGACGCTCGGGCCCATCGAGGTGGTGATGACGGCCTTCTTCACGTACCGGCCCTTGGCGGCCGACGGCTTGAGACGCTGGATCTCGTCGACCGCGGCGGCGTAGTTCTCCACCAGCTGGCGCTGGCTGAAGGACGCCTTGCCGATGATGAAGTGCAGGTTCGCGTGCCGGTCGACCCGGAACTCGATCTTGCCGCCCTTGATGTCGGACACGGCCTTGGCCACGTCCATGGTGACGGTGCCGGTCTTCGGGTTGGGCATCAGGCCACGCGGACCGAGCACGCGGCCCAGGCGGCCGACCTTGCCCATCTGGTCCGGGGTGGCGACGACGGCGTCGAAGTCCAGGAAACCGCCCTGGATCCGCTCGATCATGTCGTCCGAGCCGACGAGGTCGGCGCCGGCCTCACGGGCCTCGTCCGCCTTGGCGCCACCGGCGAAGACCAGCACGCGGGCGGTCTTACCGGTGCCGTGCGGCAGGTTGACGGTGCCGCGCACCATCTGGTCGGCCTTGCGGGGGTCGACGCCCAGCCGCATCGCGACCTCGACGGTCGCGTCGAACTTGGTGACCGAGGTCTCCTTGGCGAGCGCGACGGCCTCGGCCGGGCTGTAGAGCCGGTCCCGGTCGATCTTGTCGGCCGCGTTGCGGTAGCCCTTGCTGTGCTTCATGACTTGCTCCTTGGTGGTAGAGCGGGCCGCGGCGCGCGACCCTCCCACGTCCGCACGGGAGACCCCGTGGGAAGAACTACTTGACCTCGATGCCCATCGACCGCGCGGTGCCGGCGACGATCTTCTCGGCGGCCTCCAGGTCGTTGGCGTTGAGGTCGGGCATCTTGGTGGTGGCGATCTCGCGGATCTGGTCGCGCGTGACCGAGCCGACCTTGGTCTTGTGCGGCTCGCCGCTGCCCTTCTCCACGCCCGCGGCCTTCAGGATGAGCTGCGCGGCCGGCGGGGTCTTGGTGATGAAGGTGAACGAGCGGTCCTCGTAGATGGTGATCTCTACGGGGATGACGTTGCCGCGCTGGGACTCGGTGGCAGCGTTGTACTGCTTGCAGAAGTCCATGATGTTGACGCCGTGCGGACCGAGCGCGGTACCGACCGGCGGAGCCGGGGTCGCCTGGCCGGCCTGCAACTGAACTTTGACAACTGCGGCGATCTTCTTCTTCGGAGGCATGTTTACCCCTATGTCCCGTTTTCTTAGGTTCCGACTCCCGCCATGCGGGCAACATCGCGACCGGGACTCAAACACGATGTAGGAACCACTGATGTCCGCCGCGTCCCCGCGTCTGCGGGGCCAACTCGCGTCCCAAGATCGAGACGAGCACCTTGAGCGGACCATCCCCGCCGGGGCGGGGTCGACAGGCAAGTTTATGCCATGAGGAACGCCCCCGCGTACGCGAGGGCGTTCGTCACAGCGATCAGATCTTGGAGACCTGGTTGAACGAAAGCTCCACCGGCGTTTCCCGCCCGAAGATCGAAACCAAGACCTTCAATTTCTGCTGCTCGGCGTTGATCTCGTTGACCGTGGCGGGCAGGGTGGCGAACGGGCCGTCCATGACGGTGACCGACTCGCCGACCTCGTAGTCGACGGTGGTGGCGACCTTGGCCTGCTCCTTGGCCTTGGCCGGGCTGCCCTCCTCGGGCTCCGGGGCCAGCAGGTTGGCGACCTCGTCCAGGCTCAGCGGGGACGGCTTGTTGGACAGGCCGACGAAGCCGGTGACGCCTGGCGTGTTGCGGACCGCGGCCCACGACTCGTCGGTCAGCTCCATGCGGACCAGGATGTAGCCCGGCAGGACCTTCTCGTTGACCTTCTGCCGCTTGCCGCCCTTGATCTCGGTCACCTCGTGCTGAGGAACCTCGATCTGGAAGATGTAGTCCTCCATGTTGAGGGTCTGGGTCCGGGTCTCGATGTTGGTCTTGACCCGGTTCTCGTAACCCGCGTAGGAGTGCACGACGTACCAGTCGCCCGGCTGCAGCCGCAGCTGCATCTTGAAGTCCGCGTACGGGTCGGCCGGCGGCCCGGCGTCGACCTCAGCCTCAGCCTCGGCCTCGACCTCGGACTCGTCGCCGGACTCGGACTCGTCGCCGGCCTCGACCTCGGACTCGGCCTCATCACCGGTCGCGACCTCGTCGGCTCCGGCCTCGGCCGCCGCGGCGTCGGCGAGCGCGGTCTCCTCGGTCTCGGCGTCCGCCGCGGAGGCCTCGGCGGCCTCGACGTCGGCGGCGGGCTCGGCAGTCGCCTCGTCCGCCGGCGTGGCGAACTCGTCCGCCGGGCCGGCCTCAGCAGCCGCAGCTGACTGGGCCTCTTCGATGGCCTCGTCGTGGGGCTGTGTGGACTCGGACACGGTGACTCTTTCTCTCGAACGATTTCCGGTGATGGAATTGCCGGCGGTGTGGATGACGTGGGCGGCCGGGCCGGTACGGCTCAGCCGAACACCCAGAAGATGCCCTTGGTGAGCGCCCAGTCCAGACCCGCCACGATCCCGATCATGACCAGCACGAACACCAGGCAGACCGTGGTGTAGGTGATGAGTTCCTTGCGCGTGGGCCAGATGACCTTGTGCAGCTCGGCGATGATCTGGCGCACGAAGAGAGCCGGAGACGTCCGCTTACCCGCGGGCTTCCTGCCTTCGTCCTTGGCCGCGGCCTCACCGCTGCTCGTCTCAGTCGCCATTGTGCCGCCGTTCACCTCATAGGTCGTGATCAACCACTATGTGGTCGTAGCGCCTGTCCGCCACCGGCGTGCGTGCCATGACGCACGCCATGATCTGGCCGGGCACGGGTGCGCGCACCGCACCTCGCAGGGCAGGAGGGACTCGAACCCCCAACCGCCGGTTTTGGAGACCGGTGCTCTGCCAATTGAGCCACTGCCCTTCGTTAGTGACGGCTCCACCTTATCGGCCTTTCGAGGACATGGCCGTATGCCGGTGTCGCGCCACTGGGGGGTGAGTCTACGTGGATGAGGGGCCGCTCGTCGAACCAGACGGCCAGAAGATCGACACGAGCTCGGCGCACGGGCGGCGCGACCGGTGGCGCGACCGGTGGCGCGACCGGTGGCGCGACCGGTGGCGCGACCGGTGGCGCGACCGGTGGCGACGTCCGGTCGAGGTCTTCGTGCGGCGACTGCGGAATAGGGACGTGAGCACGGCCGGTCCTCTGTAACGATAGGGACATGAGCACTGACCGTCCTCGCATCTCCCGGCGCATCGCCGCCATCTCCGAGTCCGCCACCCTGGCCGTCGACGCCAAGGCCAAGGCGCTGAAGGCGGCGGGCCGCCCGGTCATCGGTTTCGGCGCGGGCGAGCCTGACTTCCCGACCCCCGGCTACATCGTCGAGGCGGCGGTGACCGCCTGCCGGGTGCCGCGTTTCCACAAGTACACCCCCGCCGGCGGGCTTCCCGAGCTGAAGACCGCCATCGCGGAGAAGACCGAGCGCGACTCCGGCTACCGGGTCGAGGCCGGGCAGGTGCTGGTGACGAACGGCGGCAAGCAGGCGGTGTACGAGGCGTTCGCGGCGCTGCTCGACCCGGGCGACGAGGTGATCGTGCCGACGCCGTACTGGACCACCTATCCCGAGTCGATCAAGCTGGCGGGCGGCGTGCCGGTGGACGTGGTGGCCGACGAGACCACCGGCTACCGGGTGAGCGTGGAGCAGCTGGAGGCGGCGCGCACCGACCGGACGAAGGTGCTGCTGTTCGTCTCGCCCTCCAACCCGACCGGCGCCGTCTACTCGCGCGACGAGATCGAGGCGATCGGCCGCTGGGCGGACGAGCACGGCCTCTGGGTGATCACCGACGAGATCTACGAGCACCTGGTGTACGGGGACGCCGAGTTCCACTCGATGCCGGTCGTGGTGCCCGAGCTGGCCGACCGGACGCTGGTGCTCAACGGCGTGGCCAAGACGTACGCGATGACCGGCTGGCGGGTGGGCTGGATGATCGGCCCCACGGACGTGGTGAAGGCGGCGACCAACCTGCAGTCGCACGCCACGTCCAACGTCTCCAACGTCGCGCAGGCCGCCGCCCTCGCCGCGGTGACCGGCGACCTGGACGCGGTGGCCGAGATGCGCACCGCGTTCGACCGGCGCCGCCAGACGATGGTCCGGATGCTCAACGAGATCCCCGGCGTGGTGTGCCCGGAGCCCGAGGGCGCGTTCTACTGCTACCCCTCGGTCAAGGAACTGCTCGGCAAGGAGATCCGCGGCAAGCGTCCGCAGACCTCGGTGGAGCTCGCCTCTCTGATCCTGGAGGAGGCCGAGGTCGCCCTGGTGCCGGGCGAGGCGTTCGGGACCCCCGGCTACTTCCGGCTTTCGTACGCGCTCGGCGACGACGACCTCGTCGAGGGCGTCTCCCGGGTGGCCAAGCTCCTCAACGAGTCCCGCTGACGGCTTTATACGGCGGAGCGCTCTGGCGGAGGTGTCCGCCGGGGCGCTCTCGGCGTTCTCAGGGCCGGACGCCTTCGGCGATCCGCAGCAGCTGGGCGCGCGCGGCGCCGCCGACCACGACGAGGACTCCCACGCCCGGCCGGTCGAGCCATGCGATCTGCCGGCCCGTGTCCGGCCGGTCGGTCATGATCGCGCGGCGGCCCCGGACGGTGGTGGGCGTCGGAACGGTCGGGAAGGCGGCCAGGCTTTCGGGCCCGGCAAATCCCATTCCGCGGACGAGGCGTACCTCTACTGAGCCCGACGAGCCCTGCCACCGACACGTCGTGGTCGACCGCTGCCCGCTCCGGTGGGTCGCGCAAGGCCCGGCGGCGCTCAGCCCGGACGGCATATAGGTCACCCAGGCGGGGAGCTTGGAGGCGCCGCCTCCAGGGATCGGGCCGCCGCTGCCGCTCGGCGTCGTGCCGGGCACCGTCGGCTGCCTGGTCGATCCCGTCCCGGGCCCGTCCGTCGAGCGGGGAGTCCGTGACGGACCCGGGGCGGGTGTCCTGTCCTGTCCTGGTGGCAGCGCCGCCGCGGTACCGGTGGACGTGGGGGTCCGCGACGCGCTCACCGGGCCCGCGTCCAGGGACCGGTAGGAGGGCACCGCGGCGATCGCCACGACCGCGACGGCGGCCACGCCGACCGTCGTGCGGATCCGGGCCACGCGGCGGCGGTGCCGGTGCCGCACCCGCGCCGCGAGCGAGGCGGGAGCCGACGCCTCGGCGGTGTGCTCCGCCATCGCCTTGCGCAGTTCGCTCTCCAGGTCCATCGCTCATCTCTCCGGGTCCATCGTTGATCCCGCCGGTCCGTCGTTCATCCCGCCGAGCCGGTCGTTCATCTCGCAAGCGGCGCCAGGTCGGTGTCGAGCCGTTCGCGGAGCCTGGCGAGGCCCCGCGACGCCTGGCTCTTGACCGTGCCGACCGAACAGCCGAGCACGCGCGCGGTCTCCGCCTCCGACAGGTCCTCCCAGAAGCGCAGGACGAGCACCGCGCGCTGCCGCGGGCCGAGCCTGCGCAGCTCCTCCATCAACGTCCCGCGCAGTTCCACGGCGTGCACCGGCGAGGCCACCGGCCGGTCCGGCGGCCGGGCCATGTTGATCTCGCGCAGCACCTTCCACCGACGGGATCGGCTGATCGCCAGGTTGACCAGGATGCGCCGCACATAGGGCTCGGGATCGGTCTCGGGATCGAGCCGGCCCCAGTGCCGGTACGCCTTCTCCAGGGCGGCCTGCAGCAGATCCTCCGCGTCCTGGCGGGCGCCGCAGAGCAGTGCGGCGGTCCGCGTCAGGGCGGTTCCGCGCGCCGCCACGAATTCGGTGAACGATTCGTCGTCTCGACGACCCACTGTGCTCCGTCCGGCCGTGAGCAAGGTGCTGGGGGTTTTCGGTTGTCGTGCCGGTGGCGGACGGCCCCCGCGCCAGGGCCGTCCGCCCCGGTGTCTACTTCGCCTGGTGCAGCGCGCCGGTCAGGTCCTGCAAGCCGCCGGACATGACGCGGCTGCCGTTGACGAAGAGCGAGTAGCCGTTCTGGTCGTACAGCAGGACTCCTCCGTTCGCGGGGCTCTGCCAGGCCAGCCCGCCGTTGAGCGAGATCTGCCGGCCGCCCGTCTGGGGAAGCCTGAGGGCCTTGCGCAGCTCGCGTTCGGTGACCCCGGCGGGCACCTTCAGGCGCTCGACGGTAAGCCACTGGCCCGCCGCGCCGGTCCACTTCTGGGTGATCGTGCAGATCTTCCGCGACTTCACCTCGATGAAGGCGCTCTTCGCGGAGGCGAACCGCAGGCCCTTCGGCGCGATGAACGTCTTCTCGATCGAGCCGCCGAGCTGGACGGCGGGCGGCAGCTGGCCGCAGTCGGGCTTCTTCGGCACGCCGGGGACCTTCGGCAGGCTCGGCAGGTTCGGCTTCGGCGCGTCCGTGGGCAGGGTGCTCGGCGCGGGGGACGGCACGCGGCCCGTGCCGGGCGGGCAGGCCGGAAGCGCGGGGACGTCCTTCGGGACGCCGGGGACGTCCTTGGGCACGTTCGGGACGTCCTTAGGGACGGCCGGGACGTCTGCCTTGGGGAGACTCGGGAGGTCCTTGGGCGCCCCGGGGACGTTCTTGGGCACGCCCGGGACGTCCTGAGGTGCGCCGGGGACGTTCGGAAGGTTCGGCTTCGAGGCGTCGGGGGCCTTTGGCGCGTTCGGGACGTTCGGGACGTTCGGCGCCTTGGCGTCGGGCACCTTGGGAAGCTTGTCCTTCGGCAGGCAGGCGGTCGCCGGCGCGGCCGGGAGCGCGTCCCGCACCTTCTGGGCGGCCACCGGAGACTTGGGGGCGCCGCCCGGAAGACCGAGAGAGGACTGCCCCGTGGCCGCCCACGTGACCCCGCCGACCGCGACGGCGCCGGCTGCGGACGCGGCGACCAGGACTGCCTTCGTCGTGAACATTCTGTGTCCCTTCTGACCCTCTGACCTCTTGCGCCCCTCATATACGCGCGACCTCAGACCGGGGTTGCACGGTCACCCGAAGTATTTTGGGAACTTTCGGTGAGGGCGGCCGTACGGCCTGTGCCCATGCCGTCTCTGGTCGTTCCGGGTCATGGGTGATGACCGTCACGGGGGGTCCGCGGGTGTCCGGGGTGCGTCCGGGCACAGGCCAGGCCCAAGATCGGGCAACATTGGTTCATGGAGGCCCGTTCCCGACCCGCATCCCGTGATCTCGCCACGCTGCCCAAGGCTCACCTGCATCTGCACTTCACCGGTTCGATGCGGCACTCGACGCTGGTCGAGCTGGCCGCCGAGCGCGGCGTGCACCTGCCGGACGCCCTGGCCGAGGACTGGCCGCCGCGGCTGCAGGCGACCGACGAACGCGGCTGGTTCCGGTTCCAGCGGCTGTACGACATCGCGCGCTCGGTGCTCCAGACGCCGGACGACCTGCGCCGGCTGCTGCGCGAGACGGCGGAGGACGAGGCCGCCGAGGGGTCGGGCTGGCTGGAGATCCAGGTCGATCCGAGCGGGTACGCGGCGCGTTTCGGCGGGCTGACGCCGACGGTCGAGCTCGTCCTGGACGCCGCGCGCGAGGCCGAGGAGGCCGCCGGGGTGGGGATCGGCGTGGTCATCGCGGCCAACCGGACCCGGCACCCGCTCGACGCCAAGACGCTCGCCCGCCTGGCGGTGCGCTACGCCGACCAGGGCGTCGTCGGGTTCGGGCTGTCCAACGACGAACGCCGGGGCCGCGCGTACGACTTCGACGGCGCGTTCCGCATCGCGCGCCGCGGCGGCCTGCTCGCGGTGCCGCACGGCGGCGAGCTGCTCGGCCCCCAGAGCGTGCGCGAGTGCCTGGAGACTCTGGAGGCCGAACGGATCGGGCACGGCGTGCGGGCCGTCGAGGATCCCCGCCTGCTCGGCAAGATCGTCGATCGTGGCGTCACGCTGGAGGTGTGCCCGGCCTCCAACGTCGGTCTCGGGGTGGCCCGGACGGCCGCCGACGTGCCCGTCCGGGAGTTGTTCGAGGCGGGGGCGCGGCTCGCGCTCGGCGCCGACGACCCGCTGCTGTTCGGCTCGCGGCTCGTCCGGCAGTACGAGCTGGTCCGTACCGCCCACGACTTCACCGATGAGGAGCTGGCCGAGCTCGCCCGCCAGTCGATCCGGGGCTCGGCCGCTCCCGAGGCCGTCCGCAAGCGCCTCCTCGACGACATCGACGGCTGGCTGGCGGGACCTCAGGCCGACGTGGGCGACTGAGCCGCGGCCGGTTCGACCTGAGCCGGGGCCGGTTCGACCTGAGCCGGGGCCGGTTCGCCCCGTTCGGAGGTGGCGTCCGCATCGGACGAAGCCGGCAGGCGGACCGGGATGATCAGCGCGACGACGACCGCGACGGCGAGGACGGCGGCGCCGCTCCAGGTCGCGGCGGTGAGGCCGGCCGTGAACGTGGCGGGGCTCTCGAAGTCGCCGTTGGCGGCGAAGACCGCGCCGAGCACGGCGACACCGAGGACCGTGCCGAGCTGGCGCAGGGCGTTGCTCACGCCGGACGCGACGCCGGTGAACTCCTGCGGCGCGAAGGCGAGGACCAGGCGGGCCTGCGGCGAGAAGAACAGCCCCATGCCGACGCCGGCCAGGACGAACGCGGGAAGCTGCGCCGAGTAGGTGACGTCGACGCTCGTCACCGCGGCGAGCCACGCGATCCCGGCGGTCTGGAACGTCAGCGCGACGACCAGGACGTTGCGCGCGCCGATGCGGGCCATCAGCGGGACGGTCAGCGGGGCCACCAGGACGGGCATCGCCGTCCACGGCAGCGTCCGGACGCCGGCCTCAAGCGGGGACATGCCCTGCACGCTCTGGAGGAACTGCGCGAGCAGGAACACCGCGCCGAACATGCCGAACGACATCACCAGGGCGGTGGCGTTGACCGCGCTGAAGCCGCGTCCGCGAAACAGTGCCAGCGGCAACATGGGATGAGCGGTGCGCGCCTCGTACACGAGGAAGCCCACCAGGACGGCCGCGCCGACGATCAGCGACCCGAGGACGAGGCCGCTCGTCCATCCCCGGCCGTTGCCCTCCACCAGGCCGAGCACGATGCCGAACAGGCCGACGCTGACCATGACGGTGCCGGCCAGGTCCAGCGGCTTGCGCGGGCCGTGGCTCTCGGTGAGGAACGGCCTGGCGAGGGCGAGCAGGACGACGCCGATCGGCACGTTGATCCAGAAGATCCACTGCCAGGTGGCGTACTCGGTGAGCGCGCCGCCGACGACCGGGCCGAGCGCCACCCCGAGCCCGCTCATGGCGCCCCAGGCGGCGAGGGCCTGCCCGCGCTTGGCCGCGGGCACCGCCGCGGCGAGCATGGTGAGGGTGAGCGGCGCGACAATGGCGGCACCCGCGCCCTGGATCGCCCGGGCGGCGATCAGCGTGCCGATGCCGGGGGCCAGCGCCGCGGCGGCGGACGACACGGTGAAGACGGTCATGCCGATCACGAACAGCCGGCGTCGGCCGAACCGGTCGGCGACGGCGGCGCCGGTGAGCAACAGGACGGCGAACGTGAGCGTGTAGGCGTTGACGGTCCATTCGAGGGCTTCGAGGCCGGTGCCGAGATCGGCCCGGATCGAGGGCAGCGCGTTGGTGACGATCAGGTTGTCCAGGGACACCATGAACAGCGCGATGCCGGTCACGATGAACGTTTTCAGGGGGTGGTGCCGCATGACCCTTCTCCTTGGTTAGTTATCAGTCACTAACTTCTTGGGACAAAAAAGGGGGCCGCGGTGCGGGAACGAAGGGCCGGGACGGTCAGACCTTCTCGGACCACTCGCGAAGTGATCGGCCCAGCTCCGCGCCGGGGGTGTAGGGGACGTCGAGCGCGGTCAGGACGTTGAGCAGCATTCCTCTCGCCACGAACAGCAGGACCTCGTCGGCCGGCTCGCCGGTGAGCTCGCCGATGGTGCGCCACAGTTCGGCCCATCGGGTGTTCCCGATCTGGCGGACCTCCTCGTCGTCGAGCGCGGCCGCGTAGAGCTGCAACTGGAACTTGAGGTGGACACCGGAGTCGAGCATCGTCCGGTAGCGCGCCCCCATGGCGACGATCGCCTCCTGGCCGTACTTGCCGCCGGCGGCGTCGCGCATGGCCTCCTCCATGTCGTCGAAGCAACGCTCCACCGCGGCGAGGAAGAGCGCGCGCTTGGACGGGAAGAGACGGAAGAGGTACGGCTGGGACACGCCGACGCGCTTGGCGATCGCGGCGGTGGACGTGCCCTCGTAGCCGCCTCGGCCGAACTCGTGGAGCGCCGCGCGGACGGCGTCCTCGCGCCGTTCGCCGGCGCTCATACGTGGACCCATGCGGGAAAGTTATTGGTCAATCACTAACTTCGTCAAGCACCGCCCGCCACAGGCCCTGGCGTTCCAGATGCGCGATGAGGAGCTCGCCCGCCTGGGTGATGTGCGCCCGCATGGCCTCGCTCGCCGCCTCCGGATCATGCAGGCTCAGCGCCGTCATGATCCGGTCATGGTCCCGGAGGGCCACGGCGGGCCAGTCCGTCAGCCGCCCGTACAGCCCGCGCGGAACGTAGCGCGCGACCGAGCCGAGCGACCAGGCCAGCTTCGGCGAGTCCGCGGCCAGATTGATCGCCCGGTGGAAGGCGTGGTTGTGCTCCTCGACGAGATCCACCCGGCCGGCGCGCACCGCCTGGTCGAGCCCGCGGTGGATCGTGGTGAGCTCGCGGAGCGGTTCCGGCCCGATCAGGCCGGCCGCCCGCGTGGTCAGTTCGGCCGCGATGCTCGCCTGTACCCAGAACAGGTCCTTGACGTCCTGTTTGGACAGCGGCGCTACGACGAACCCGCGTCGCGGCTCCAGTTGTACGAAACCCTCACTGCGCAGGGACTGCAATGCCTCCCGGACCGGCGTCACGCTGATGCCGAAATCCAGCGCGAGCCGCTCCAGCCGGAGGAACTCCCCGGGCCGCACCCGTCCATCCATGATCAGCTCACGGATACGGGCCGCGACCTCGTCGCTCAACTGAGGACGCAGTCCCAGACCCCGTTGGGGTCGTGGAATGGCCACCTCGTGCTCCGCCCCATCAAGACCCTCCCGCGGCACGACCCCGCGGGGGTGAAGAGCCTTGCCTTCATGATGCGCGCGAAACGGCCCATGGGGAACGCACAAGACACCTGCGACCCTGAGAAAACAATTGTTACCGCCGCGCACATCGTGTCAGCAATTGCTCACCAGGAGTCAGAGGCCTCTGATGCCGTCGACGAGCAGCAGCACCCCGAAGACCGCGAATCCCGCCGCCGCGCCGTACCGGATCACCCGTTCGGGCAGGCGCCGGCCCAGCACGCGTCCGACCACGATGGCCAGCGCGTCCGCGGCGACCATGCCGACCGTCGAGCCGAGCCACACGCCGGTCAGCCCGGCCACGCCGCCGTGGTCGGCGGCCAGCGTGACCGTGGCGAGCATCGTCTTGTCGCCGAGCTCGGCCAGGAAGAACGCGCCGCCCACCGCGAGGATCGCCGATCCGGTGGCCCGGCGGGCCTTGGCGCTTTCGTCGTCGTCCAGTTCGTCGCCGCGCAGCGTCCACGCCGCGAAGCCGAAGAACGCCGCCCCCGCCAGGATCGCGATCGGCCCGGTGGGGATCGCGGCGCCCAGCGCGGCGCCGAGCAGCACGCTGGCCAGGTGCACCACCGCTGTGGCGGCCGTGATGCCGACGAGCACCGGAAGCGTCCGGAACCGCGTGGCGAAGGTCATGGCCATGAGCTGGCTCTTGTCGCCCAGCTCCGCAACGAAGATCACAACCAGGCTGATGATGAAGGCCGACACCGTTTCCCTCTCGCTCGGAGGCCGAGCGGAGGGCGGGGCGGTCAGGACGCGCGCGACCTCGGCCCGGCATCACTGCCAGGCCGAAGGTCTCGTCCGCCCGCGTGAACGCGGGCCCGAGTGACCGGGCGGCCGTACGGGCCGCCAGCATGTCGATCACTCGATTGGGACTACTCCCCCTCGGGCGATCACCAGGTTACCTCAGAGGGTGACGCCGACGAAGACCGGCTCGTTGACCAGCTCCACACCGAACGCCTCCCGCACACCGGCCCGGACGTGCCGGGCCAGCGCGAGGAGGTCCTCGGTACGGCCGCCGCCGGGGTTCGTGAGGGCCAGCGTGTGCTTGGTCGAGATCCGCATCGGGCCGAGCGCCTCGCCCTTGACGAAGCCCGCGCGATCGATCAGCCAGGCGGCGGAGGTCTTGGTGCGGCCCCCGCTCTCGGGATAACGGGGGAACGCGGCGTCCGGGCCGAGCCGTTCGGCGACCCGGCGTTCGAGCTCGGCCAGCTGCGCCGCGTCCAGGATCGGGTTGGTGAAGAACGAGCCGGCGCTGCGGGTGTCGGGATCGTCCGGGTCGAGGACCATGCCCTTGCCGCGCCGCAGCTCCAGCACGGCCTCACGGGCCTCCTTGAGCGAGACACGGTCACCGGGCTCCACGCCCAGCCTCCGGGCGAGCTCGGCGTACGCGATCGGCT
This sequence comes from Actinomadura fulvescens, assembly GCF_039533225.1. NCBI lineage: Bacteria > Bacillati > Actinomycetota > Actinomycetes > Streptosporangiales > Thermomonosporaceae > Actinomadura > Actinomadura fulvescens. The sequence continues at coordinate 29,629 of NZ_BAAATD010000006.1, forward strand.
GGGACTCCTCGGACTGGAGCAGCGCGTACGTCACGTCCAAGACCACGTAGCGGTCCGAGCCCTTGAAGACGCTGTGCCGATAGGTGAACCGGCAGGCCTCACGATCGAGGGTGACGACCTTGCGGGTCTCCCGGTCGTACGCCTGGACCCCGACGATCGTTTCGCTGACGTCCTGCCCGTACGCGCCCACGTTCTGAATCGGCGTGGCACCGACACGGCCGGGAATGCCCGCCAGGCACTCGACCCCGGCGAGCCCGTCCTCGACGCAGCGCGCCACGAACGGATCCCACTCCTCACCCGCCTGCACGCGGACCAGCACCCGGCCGCCCTCAGCCGGAATGACCTCGGTGCCACGGGTGCCGACATGCACGACAGTGCCGGGGAACCCCGCGTCGGCGACCACGAGGTTGCTGCCGCCGCCCAGCACCAGCACCGGCTCGCCGTCCTCATCGGCCCGCCGGACCGCGGCGACCAGCTCGGCCTCCGTCGTCGCCTCGACGAACCGACGCGCCGGACCGCCGAGCCGCAGCGTGGTGTAGCCGGCCAGGTTCACGTCCTCAGCGAACACTGCCACGCGGTCTTCCCCTCCCGTACGTCCACGTCCGGTCCCGCCTTCCGGACGGTCACGTACCGTGCCCTCGCGCCTCCCGTACGCCCCGATCGTAGGGGCCAGCCCTATACCGCCACACCACCGACCGCAGTGGAGCGGCGTCGGCGGCCCTGTTGGTGCCGGGCAACGGGGCGTACCCAGACGGCATCGACCCCGCCGCTAGGCACCCGCCGTATGGCGGGCGGACAGCGTCCTAGCGGCGGGGCGGCGTTCAGTTCAGGCGAGCCGGACGACGGCCTTGGCGCGGGTGAGGACCTTCTGCTCGTCCGACCGGGCGGTCAGCGCGACGATGACCTTGTTGTCGTCGAGCTTCGCCTCCACCTTGCCGCTGATCTGCAGGGTCGCGCCGCCCTCGTCGGGCACCACGACCGGGGCCGAGAACCGCACTCCGTAGTCGACGACCGCGCCCGGGTCGCCGACCCAGTCGGTGACGAACCGGCCGCCCTGGGCCATCGTGTACATGCCGTGCGCGATCACGTCCGGCAGGCCGACCTTCTTGGCGAAGCTCTCGCGCCAGTGGATCGGGTTGAAGTCGCCGGAGGCCCCGGCGTACATGACCAGGTTGAGCCGGTCGATCTGGTAGGTCTGCGCGGGGATCTCGGTGCCGACCTCGACGTCGTCGTACTTCACCTTGGCGGTCATCAGGCCCCCCGCTCCACGATCGTGTTGAAGGTCTTGACGATCAGCTCGCCCTCGACCGTGGTGATGTCGGTCTCGATGTCCATCTTCTCGTTCTTGCCGATCGCCTTGATCAGGGTGATCGTCGACGTGCAGGTCACCACGTCGCCCGCCTGGATCGGACGCAGGTACTCGAACCGCTGCTCGCCGTGCACCACCATCGCGAGGTTCAGCCCGAGGTCCGGGTCCGTCAGCGCGGCACCGCCGAGCGAGACCACGATCGGGAAGGTCGGCGGGGCGATGACGTCCGGGTGCCCCGCCGCCTTGGCCGCCTCCGGGTCGCGGTAGACCGGGTTGCGGTCCCCGATCGCGTCCGCGAACTCGCGGATCTTCACCCGGCTGACCTCGTACGGCTCACTGGGCGGGAACGTCCGCCCGATGAAATCACGGTTGAGTGCCATGCAATCCGTCCCTCCAGGTCCAACGGGCCGTTCGAGCCCGCGTGCCCGCGCCCGGCACGTGCTGTCGTCTCGGACGGACCGTAACAGAACGACGTTCAGCCCGCCCTCGCGGGTGCGCGAAGACGGGCTGAGTACGTCAGAGCAAGCGATGGGAAGACGCCGTCCAACTGGTGCGCCAAGGCCGCGGCGATGCGGTGCGGCCCGGTCTGGACCGACGCCTGTGGCGGCGGGTTGCAGACCGTCGGGTCGCGGGACTGGCTCGACTAGCGGGTCTAGCGGGTCTCGCGGTGCGGACGGTGGGTCCGGCAGTTGGGGCAGTACTTCTTGATCTCGAGGCGGTCCGGGTCGTTGCGCCGGTTCTTCCTCGTGATGTAGTTGCGGTGCTTGCACTCCTGGCAGGCCAGCGTGATCTTCGGCCTAACGTCGGTGGCAGCCACGATGGAGTGCCTTTCTGACTAGGGACTGGGACATGCGTTGCAATCCAGAGCCGTCCGGGCGGACGACCCCTGATCTTGAGCACCGGCCATCCCGCCCGGAGTGGGGACGAGAGGTCGGGTAGTAGCGAGGGCCGGACTTGAACCGGCGACACAGCGATTATGAGCCGCTTGCTCTGCCTGACTGAGCTACCCCGCCGTGATGGTCGGTGTGGACCGGTAGGTCAGGATACCTGATGGCCACAACACCTCGGAAACCGAACAATCCCGGCCCGCTCCGAGCGGACCGGGGGATGCGGACTTCCTTGAGCCCCTTTACGGAATCGAACCGTAGACCTTCTCCTTACCATGGAGACGCTCTGCCGACTGAGCTAAAGGGGCCTGCCGTCTTGGCGACGGGTGTAACCATACACGGCCTGCGCACCGGATACGAAATCAAATCCGGCCGCTCAAGCGCACGGCCTCCGGGAACGCCGGACCGCCACAGGTACGCCCGATTTGCCCAGGGTGACGGGTCATCAGCGCCCCTCCGCCACCGACGATGCCGCGGCCTGAGCAGCGGGCGGCGGCGGGTGGCTAGAAGCGGACCGTACGCGGGTGGCTAGAAGCGGACCAGTACGGCCGTCGCGTCGTCGTAGCGCTTTCCGCGGAGCAGGGTTTCCGTTGCCTCCGCCTCTCTCGTCCGTCTGATCACCTCGCGTGGCCCGGCGTGGTCGAGCAGGTCGAAGAGCTCGGTCCATCCGATGCGGCCGAACCGCTCGACGAGGCGGGCCGCGCCGTCGCTCAGCAGGGCGGCGCGGCGTACGCGGTCGATCGAGAGTTCACCGGCGAGCGCCTCGTACGCGGCCTCCGGCTTGGTGCTCGCCACCCAGAAACCGCCCGGCTGGTTGCGGGCCGCGCGGACGGCCTCGTCGGTGTAGCTCGGCAGTTCGTCCACCCGGCCGTCGCGGACGACCCGTACCTCGTCACCGAGGTCGAGCAGGACCGGCGAGTCCGCCAGCACGAGCCATTCGACCCTGTCGGCCGCGCGGCGGAGCAGGGCGACCGTGCTGGATGGACTGTCGGGATTGTCGAGGTCGCAGGTGGACGCGTGGAGTTCGCGAACGCCCTTGATCGAGTCGGCGAGGAGATCCATCAGTGGCGTTCGGTTCTCCAGCACGAGGCGCGCGCCGAGCTCCGCGCCCAGCCGCCGCACGAGCCAGGCCGGATCGTGCACGCAGCCGCTCTCCACTCCGGGACGCGCGGTGGCCCCGTCGAGCACGGCCACCCATCCGGGTCCCGCGACGACGTAGTCCTCGTTCCCCCGTCCGGGCGTCGCTTCACTCGCGTAACTCACCTGCACGCTGAAGGCCTTCCCCTGACACCGCTCCACGCGGCTAGGTATCGCTGGGCGACACGCGACTCTGCCACTCCTCCCAGAGTTCGGAGTGCAATTTGTAGAGGCCGTATGGCTCGTCCCCCGACGGTTGATCACGCGCATCCGGAGGAACGCGACGCACACCGCGGTGAGCACGAGGAACAGCGTGACGGTGATCCCGCAGAACGCGGTGACGCACGCCGAGGAATCGCCGGCATCGTAGCGTCCGCGGGTACGTTGCGGCGTCTGCCATGGACATACCGGTCACGATTTCGCGGCATCCCGCCGCTGCGGGATCGGTCGCGGCATGACCGAACTCCGCGGCCGGCGTGCTTCCGGCCTCAGAACAGAAGCGCCTTTATGTGAATGCTCAGTGTGCGGTGTTGTAAAGATCAGTGGCGGTGCGGACGAACTGGGCGATGGCGGTGGAACGCGCGCCTTGCCGCCACGCGATCGCGGTGACATAGGGGCTCGCGTCGATCACCGGCCGATAGACCACGTCCGGCCGGGGATTGCGCCCGGCGAGCCAGGCCGGGACCAGTGCCACGGCCTGCCCGAACCCCACCACCTCCAGGAGCTGCTCCGGGTCGTTCACCACGGGACCCGGGACGCACTCGTCCTCCTCGGGCAGGATGTCGCGGCCCTGCAAGTAGGCACGGTGCGCCGGCGATCCCTGCGCGCACCGGGGCATCGGCTCGCCGTGCAGGTCGGCGCAGCTCAGCCGTTCCCGTTCGGCGAGCCGGTGACCTGCGGGAAGGGCGGCGACCCTGGACTCGACCTTGAGCACTTCGAACTCCAGCCGCCACCGGTCGAGCGGTGAGCCGACCAGCGCCACGTCCGCCCGCCCGTCGCGGACCATCGCGGCCTGCTGGCGGTAGCCGCTCACCTTGACCTCCACGGCCGGAACGTCCGGGAGCGCCGTGAAGACCCCGACGATCCGCCGCAACATCTCCGTCGCGGCGCCCGGCTTGGCCGTCACCGCCAAGCCGGGGTGGGCCTGCGCCTGCCGCCGCGCACGTTCACTCACCGCGGACATGACGTCGAGCGCGTCGCGAGCGTCCTCCAGCAGCGACCGCCCCAGGTCCGTCAGCGTGACCTTATGGGTGTCGCGCTGAAACAGGTCGGCACCGAGGCGCCTTTCGAGCTGTTTGACGGCCCTCGACAAGGGCGGCTGCGCGATACCCAGCCGCGCGGCCGCACGAGAAAAGCTGAGCTCTTCCGCGACGGCGACGAAATATCGCAGTTCGCGAACCTCAAACCCGTCCATACCCGGGAGTATAAACAGGGCTTTCGTCGATATATTCGCACCGAGCGCGCGAATATCGGTCAGATTTCCAGCACCACCTTGCCGGGCACACCGCGCTTGCCCTGGAACGCCTCCCGCGCCTCCGCCAGCGGGTGAACGGCACCGACATGCGGTCGTAGCAGGCCCGCCGCCGCCCGCCGCGCGAGCTCGGTGAGCTGGTCACGGTTCGGCTCGACGATGAAGAAGACGGCACGCCCGCCCTCGGGCCGCACCGGCGGCGGCGCCGTGATCGAGACGAGCGTGCCGCCCGGCTTGACGTTCCCCGCCGAACGTTCGAGCAGTTCGCCTCCGATGGTGTCGAAGACCAGATCGACCGGCTCCACGTCCTCGAACCGTTCCCGTTCCAGGTCAACGAACGTCTTCGCGCCCATCTCGGCCGCCACCTCAGCGGCCCGGCCCCTGCCGGTGGCGATGACGTGAGCTCCCGCTTCACGTGCCAACTGCACGGCCAGTGTTCCCGTCCCTCCCCCGGCCCCGTGGATGAGGACGCGCTGACCAGGCCGAAGCTCACCGTGCACGAACAGACCCTGCCAGGCGGTCAGCCCCGCCAAGGGCAGGGCGGCGGCCTGAACGAAACCCAGCTCCTCGGGTATCGGCGCCAGGTTCCGCGCCTCGACCGCCACGTACTCCGCCGCGGCGCCATCCCGGTGCCAGTCGGTCAGCCCGAAGACGCGGTCCCCGACCGCCAGGCCGCTCGTTCCATATCTGACCTCGGACACCACACCGGCCACCTCATGGGCGGGAATGGACGGCGTGCGCTCCCGTCCGGTTCGGTCGGCCCACGTTCCGGGCCACTCCAGCTCGTCCGGGACGAAGCTGGCCGCACGCACCTCGACGATGACGTCGCCGGTGGCCGCGTACGGGAGCGGCGTGTCCTCTAGGACCAGACCATCGCTGCCACCACGCTTGTGAATTCGTATTGCGCGCATGCTCCCTCTCCTGTTTCCAGGGAGACGACGTGCCCCACCCTCGCGTGACAACTCAAATGCGGCCAGATCCTGGCCGCATTCATGCCTAGCCTGAAACCAACAGAGAGGAGCACAATGACCATCGCAGTCACCACTCCGACCGGACATGTCGGATCCCGTGTGGTCCGGTTGCTCTTGCAGGCCGGCGTCCGGCCGCGAGTACTGGTCCGCGACCCCGCCCGTCTGGACGCCGCTACCCGCGAGCGCGTCGACGTACGCCGCGGTGACCTGACCGACGCCGCGTTCGTCCGCGAGGCGACGGTCGGCGTGCGAACGGTTTTCTGGGTCGACCCCACTCCGCATTCGGCCGACAACCCGATCGAGACCTCGGAGAAGACGGCCTCCGGCCTCGTGGATGTCGCCCGCGCCGGTGACATCGGACGGGTCGTCCTACTGAGCAGCGTCGGCGCCGAGAAGCGTCACGGAGCGGGCCACATCGACGGGCTGGCCCGGATAGAGGAACGGCTCGACGCCACCGGCGCCGACATCCTCCACCTACGCTGCAGCTACTTCTTCACTAACCTGATGCAGGACCTGGACAGCCTGGCCCAAGGCGTGCTGATCAGCCCGTTCCCGCCCGACAGGCCCATGCCATGGGTCGACCCGCGCGACATCGGCGACGTGGCCGCCGCACGACTGCTCAACGACGCCTGGAAGGGCCGCGTCGTCCAGGCCGTCCACGGACCCGAAGACCTCAGCTTCGAGCAGGTCGCGAAGATCCTCACCGAGGTCCTGGACCGCCCGATCGAACTCAAGGCCGTCGATCCCGACGATGTCCGCGCCGCACTCCGCTCAGCCGGCCTGAGTCCCACCGCAGTGGAGGGCATAGTCGGAATGTCCGCCGGAACGCGCGACCTGGTCCCCGAGCAGCCACGTGACGTGGTGACCACAACACCCACGACCCTGGCAAGCTGGGCCTACACCCACCTACGCCCGGCCCTGAAAACAACAAACGAAAAACGGCTCCACTGAAGGGCAGCTCAATGAACTCAGGTGGAGAACCCGTCAACGGCACAGTCAAGTCCTGGCACTCGGCGGAGGGCTGGGGAGTCCTCGCCTCTCCTGACGTTCCCGGTGAAGTCTGGGCGCACTTCTCGGCGATTTGGAGCAAAGAGCCGGACACCTTCCGGAGCCTGACCCCCAAGGAACGGGTCGTCTTCACCTGGGAGCAGGCCGAGCAAGACGGTTACGCCTTCAGCGCGACCGAGGTGCGCCGCCCGAAAGACGTCAACGCCTCCACAGTCTGGGGCGCACCACAGCCCAACACGCTGGGCGGCGACGGGGCCTACTCCTCCACCCTGCAGATCTCCTGGGACTCAGAGTGACCCACTGACCAGCCCACGCGTGGGGTGAACGCGGGCGGCCCCCGACCGTTTGGGCTGGTCGGGGGCCGTTCGGCGTGGTGTGGCGGGTGCAGGGTTCGAACCTGCGTAGGCTAAGCCGACGGATTTACAGTCCGCTCCCATTGGCCACTCGGGCAACCCGCCGTGGCGTCGCTCTCGCGACGGCACTGGAAAGAATAGCGGACCCCGGCGGTGCTCGTGACATCGGGCTTCCTCGCCAGGGCGGGCGCCGGCGGCTCATGTCTTCGGCGTGGTCTCGCTACGCTCGGGGGACTACCGGAAGAAGCAGACGAGAATGGTGTCCCATGGCTGACTCATCGTTCGACATCGTGAGCAAGCTGGATCGGCAGGAGGTCGACAACGCCCTGAACCAGGCCGCCAAGGAGGTGGCCAACAGGTTCGACTTCCGGAACGTGGACGCCGGGATCAAGTGGTCCGGGGAGACCATCGAGATCCAGGCCAACACCGAGGAGCGGGCGAACGCCGTCCTGGACGTGCTGAAGGACAAGCTGGTCAAGCGGAGCATATCGCTGAAGGCCATCGACCCCGGCGAGCCGAAGCTCTCGGGGAAGGTCTACAAGCTGAGCGTGGCGCTGAAGGAGGGCATCTCCCAGGAGGACGCCAAGAAGATCGGCAAGATCGTCCGCGAGGAGGGGCCGAAGGGGATCAAGGCCCAGATCCAAGGGGACGAGCTGCGGGTGAGTTCGAAGAAGAAGGACGATCTTCAGGACGTCATCGCGCTGCTGAAGGGCAAGGACCTCGACGTCGCCCTGCAGTTCACGAACTACCGCTAGCGATGAACGAGCGCGCCGGCCGTCTTCCCCCGCAGAAGGCGCCCGGCGCGCCCGCACTTCTTATGACGGGGGAAGGCGCCGAGAGGTTCAGATGAGTTTTCAGCCGGCGAGCGACGAGGTCTCGTCGAAGGGCTGAAGCTCGCGCGCGAGGGCCGCCAGATCCAGGTCGAGCACGCGGGCGAGGGCCGCCACGGTGAAGAACGCGGGGGCCGCGATGGCGCCGCGTTCGATCTTGCGCAGGGTGTCGAGCGAGATACCGGCCTCGGCGGCGACGCCGGCCGCGCTGCGCGGGCCCCGGGCCGCACGCAGGACCTGCCCCAGCGCCTTGCCTCGGTCGCGCTGCTCTTCGGTCAAAGGGGTACGCACCATGGCCGGAGTGTATCGGAGATTTAAATACTGGTATTACTATCTACCGCCATGGTGACTTATCGAAGCCCGCGCGAGTGGGCACGCATGCGCGAGGCGGGCCGGGTCGTGGCACACACGCTGGAGGCGGTCCGGCGCGCGGCCGAGCCCGGCGTCCCGCCCGCCGAGCTCGACGCCGTCGCGGCGAGAACGATCAAGGAGATGGGGGCGCGACCCTCGTTCCTGGGCTATCAGCCCGACTGGGCGCCGACGCCCTACCCGGGCACCGTCTGCCTGTCGGTGAACGACGTGGTCGTGCACGGCCTCCCGAGCCGGCGGCCACTGAACGAGGGCGACGTCCTCTCGATCGACTGCGGCGCGGAGCTCGGCGGCTATCACGGCGACGCGGCGATCACGGTGGCGGTGGGCCGGACCGACGAGGCCGCCCAGGCCTTGATGGACGCCACGCGTATCGCCTTGGAACGCGGGATCGAGGCCGCGCGGCCCGGCGGCCGGATGGGCGACATCGCCCATGCCGTCGAACGCACCGCGCTGGAGGGCGGCTATGGCATGCCCGAGGGATGGGGCGGGCACGGCATCGGAACGGCCATGCACGAGGACCCGCCGGTGCCCAACGCCGGACGTCCCGGCAAGGGCCTCCGCCTGAAAGAGGGGCTCACCATCGCGATCGAGCCGATGTTCCACGAGGGCGGCCGGAACGGCATCCGCGTGCTGCCCGACGGCTGGTCGATCGCCACGGCGGACGGCAGCCGCGCGGCGCACTTCGAGCATTCGGTCGCCATCACCCCGGACGGCCCGATGATCCTCACCCTGCCCTGAAGACGATGACTTGCAGTAGTCAATAACCACTCTTAGTGGTCGCAAGAGTGATCGACAGGCAGAGTGGCGTCCGGGCGTCCGTCAGGCGCCACCCCGGAGCGGCCTGTTCGCCCGGGGCAACCAGCTCATCGAATTCGGGGTAGACCATGCTCAGCACGAGGAAGCTGCTCGCGTCCCTGGCTTTCGGCACGTTCGCCGTCGGTGGCGCGACGGCCGTGGACGCGGCGGTGCAGGCGAGCGCCGCCGACGTGACGTCCACCTCCGTGACCGCGGCGGCCGCCGTCAGGGAGCCCCTCTGCCGGTTCAGGATCCACTCGAAGAACGGCCGCGTCGTCGTGCGCAAGGCCCAGCTGAAGGGCAAGCGCCTCCAGCTCGGCAAGCCGGTCGGGTACTTCAAGGCGAAGGAGGTGACCGCGGGGACCTGCAAGGCGTACCAGGGCTACCACATCATCGGTGGCCGCATGGCCGGCAATCCCAAGCAGACCGTCGCCGGCGCCGTCCCGCAGGCCAACGTGCAGAAGCTCGGCAGGCTCAAGTAGCGGAGCGGAGCCCTCAACCCGTACGAATGCCCGGCGGCCCTGCGGCCGCCGGGCATCGTGCTCAGCGCGGGCGGCCGGCCATGCGCTCCAGGCGCGCGATGCGCTCGGCCGTCGGCGGGTGGGTGGAGAACAGCTTGCCCATGCCACGGCCACGGAACGGGTTGGCGATCATGAGGGAGCTGGTGGAGGCCAGCTCGGGGTCCTGCGGGAGCGGCATCGCCTGCGTCCCGGCCTCGATCTTGTGGAGGGCGCTCGCCAGCGCCAGCGGGTCGCCGGTGAGCTGGGCGCCGGACGCGTCCGCGGCGAACTCGCGGGTCCGGCTGATCGCCATCTGCACCACCGCCGCGGCGATCGGCCCGAGGATCAGCATCAGCAGCGCGCCGAGCAGGCCGGGGCCGTCATCGTCGTCGGAACGGCCGATCGGCAGGAAGATCGCCAGATGGGACAGGTAGGTGATGACGGTCGCGATCGCGGCGGCCACCGAGGAGATGAGGATGTCGCGGTTGTAGACGTGGGACAGTTCGTGTCCGAGCACCGCCCGCAGCTCCCGCTCGTCCAGCATCCGCAGGATGCCGCGCGTGCAGCACACCGCCGCGTTGCGCGGGTTGCGTCCGGTGGCGAACGCGTTGGGCTGCATGGTCTCGGACACGTACAGCCGCGGCATCGGCTGCCGCGCCGAGGTCGCCAGCTCGCGGACCAGCCGGTAGAGCACCGGCGCCTCGACCTCGCCGACCGGATGGGCGCGCATCGAACGCAGCGCGATCCGGTCGCTGAAGAAGTACGCGATGCCGTTGGTGACCAGCGCGATGACGAGCGCGATGAAGAGGCCCGCGTTGCCTCCCAGCACCCAGCCCACCGCGAGCATCAATGCGGACAGCGCAGCGATGAGAGCCGCCGTCTTGACGCCGTTGAACTGCACTTCTGCCCTGCCTCCCCGTTGTTTCCGTCCCCTTTCAAGAACGGTTTGACCTGGGCGAATGTTCCACCTTCGGGACGCGTCAAACCGGCCGCAGGCCCGAGCCCGCAAGGGCTCGCAGGTGAACGGGCGTCCGGCTGAACGGGCGTCCAGGTGAACGGCGTCCGGTCGAACGGGCGTCCGCCGGTCAGCTCACCGAGGTGACCGTCTGCAGGACGAGCTGCGGCGCCACCGACAGGACCACGGCCCCGGCGGCGGTCGCCGCGATGGCGGCGCGCACGGGGAAACCGCCGGGCCCGGCGGCGAGCAGGTACGGGCGGCCCTCGGGCGCGGCGAAGAGCCGGACGGCCCAGACCAGGTAGTAGTACAGGCCGATCACCGTGTTGATCGCCATGACGACCGCCAGCCACGTGACGTCCCCGGCGACCACCGCGCGGAACACCACCACCTTGGCGAAGAGGCCCATCACGCCCGGCGGCAGTCCGGCCAGGCAGATCAGAAAGAACGCGAGGGCCGCGCCGATGGCCGGGCTGCGCCGGGCGAGCCCGCGATAGTCGTCCAAGGTGTCCCATTCGGCTCCGCCGTATTCGGCAAAGCCCTGCTGGGCACGTCCACGGAAGGCGATGACCACGGCGAACGCACCGAGGTTCATGACGGCGTAGAGCGCCACGTACGCCGTCGTGGCGGCGACCGCCTCCGGCAGGCGGTGCGTGCCGACCGCGAGCGGCGCGAGCATGTATCCCGACTGTGCGACCGACGACCAGGCCAGCAGGCGGATCGCGGTGCGCTGCCGCAGGGCCATCAGGTTGCCGAGGGTCATCGTCACCGCGGCGAGCAGCGCCACCACCGGACCCCAGACGTGGGCGTACGCGGGGAAGCCGAGCGCCAGCACGATCGCCAGCCCGGCGAATCCGGCCGCCTTGGAGACCACCGACAGGAACGCCGCGACCGGCAGCGGCGCGCCCTGGTAGACGTCGGGCGCCCAGAAGTGGAACGGCACCGCGGCGACCTTGAAGCCGAATCCCACCAGCACGAGGACGATGCCGACGCCCACGACCGGGTCGTAGTCGCTGGGCAGGCGCTCCAGCGCGGCGGCGATGCGGTCGAGGTGCATCGCGCCGGTCGCCCCGTACACCAGGCTGATCCCGAACAACATCAGCGCGGCCGACACGACCGAGACCAGGAAGAGCTTGAGCGCCGCCTCCGAACCCGTACCGCTGTACCTCTTCAGCGCGACGAGCGCGAACACCGGCAGCGACAACGTCTCCAGCGCCACGACGAGGAGCACCAGGTCACGCGCGGCCACCAGGCTCAGCGCCCCGACGATGGCCGACAGCAGCAGGAAGTGGTACTCCCCCGCGGGCATCTCAGACTCGGCGATCTCACGCAGCGACAGCAGCACGACGACGACGGCCGCGGCCAGCACGACCCCTTGGAACAGAAGCGTGAAGTCGTCCGCCACGTACGAGCACGACCGCGGGCCGTTGCCGCGCAGCTCACCCGGCAGGCAGAACGTGGCGCGACGGTCGCCGAACGCCAGCAGCACGACGCTGAGCAGCGCCACCGCGAGCGCTCCGCCGCTGAGCATCCCGACGACGCGGCGCGGCACGTCGAACGCGTCGGCCAGCAGCACCGCGATCGCGGCCACCGCCACGATCAGCGCCGGCGCGACGGCCGCGTAGTCGATGCTCTGGATCACCTGGCCCATGACATCACCCGGCCCATGATCAGCCACCTCCCAGCAGCGCCCGCACGGGGGCGGTGGTCACTTCCAGCAGGGCCTTGGGCCACAGGCCGACCAGCAGCGTCAGCACGATGAGCGGTGTCCACGCCGCGTACTCGTACACCGAGATCCCGGCGACCTGCCGCGCCGCCACGGCCTCCGACGGCGGCCCGTGCGTGATCTTGGCGAGCATGCGCAGGAAGTAGGCGGCGGTCAGCACCGCGCCGAGCCCGCCGACCGCCATGAACGTCACGAACGTCTCGCGCGGCAGATCGCCGTGCGGCCGGTACGCGCCGAGCAGCGCGAGCATCTCGCCCCAGAACCCGGCCAGGCCCGGCAGCCCGAGGCTCGCGATCGAGGCGAACGTGAGGATCGACGCCAGCCTGGGGGCCTTCGCGAGCATCCCGCCGCCGAGCGCGTCCAGATCGCCGGTGCCGTACCGTTCCTTGACCGCTCCGGCCAGGAAGAACAGCAGTCCGGTGATCAGGCCGTGCGCGATGTTGCCGAACAGCGCCGCGTTCAGCCCGACCGGCGTCAGCGTGGCGATGCCGAGCAGCACGAAGCCCATGTGCCCGACCGACGAGTACGCGATCATCCGTTTGAGGTCGCGCTGGGCCAGGCAGGCGAGCGCGCCGTACACGATCCCGATGACCGCGAGCAGCCCCAGCCACGGCGCCCAGAACTCGGCGCCCTCCGGCACGGCGGGCACCGCGATCCGGACGAAGCCGTACGTGCCCATCTTCAGGAGCACTCCGGCCAGCAGCACCGAGCCGACCGTCGGCGCCTCGGTGTGCGCGTCGGGCAGCCAGGTGTGCAGCGGCCACATCGGTGCCTTGACCGCGAAGCCGAGGCCCATGAGCAGGAACGCCGTCACCTGGATGCCGTGGGCGACCCCGGCGCCCTGCCGCTCGGCGAGCTCGGTCATGTCGAGCGTGCCCGCGTTCACCGCGACGAGCAGCATGCCGACCAGCAGCAGGCCGGAGCCGAGGAGGGTGTAGAGGATGAACTTGTACGCGGCCGCCCGGCGCCCGGCGCCGCCCCACAACGCGATCACCACGTACATGGGGATGAGGACGACCTCGAAGAACACGAAGAAGAGCACGAGGTCGAGCGACACGAAGGTGCCGAGCATCCCCACTTCGAGCAACAACAGCAACGCGGTGAGCAGCCGCCCAGAACCGCCTGCGGGCGGGTGCTTGATCGTGTAGAGGAAGCACAGGAACGTCAGCAGCGCGGTCAGCACGACCAGCGGCAGCGAGATCCCGTCCACGCCGAGGTGGAAGCGCAGCCCGACGGACGGCGCCCATTCCTCGTTGACGCCGAACTGCATCCGCGTCGGGTTTCCGAAGTCGAACGCCGCCAGAGCCACAGCGGCCACCAGCAACGTCACCCCGGAGACCGCGACGCCGTAGCGGCGCACCGCCACGTCACCCGGCAGGAACCGCTCCGCCGGCAGGAGCAGCAGCAGCGCTCCGGCGAGCGGTATCCCCACCATCAGCAGGAGGATCACAGGAAGATCACCACCCCGGCGACGATCACGAGGGTCCCGGCGAGGACGCCGGTGAGGTAGGCCTGCGGGTTGCCGTTCTGCGGCAGCCGCGCCAGCTCGCCGAGCCGCCGCGCCGTGCGCGCGGTGCCGACGACCGCGGCGTCGATCCCCCTGCCGTCGAACGTGACGACGTACCGGGCCAGTGCCCGTACGGGCCGTACGATCACCGCGTCGTACACCTCGTCCACATAGAAGGCCCGCAGGAAGACCGGACGCGCCGGGCCGAGGGCGCGGGCGGGGTCGAGCGCCGGGTCGCGGTTCCAGACGACGAACGCCGCGCCCGCCCCGGCGACCACGAACAGCAGCGCCAGGACCGCCGAGCCGAGGTGCGGCCGCAGGTCGGCCTCGCCGATGCCGAAGAACCCGATGAACGCCGCCGGGACGGCGAGCACGGTCACCGTGCCCACCATCAGGATCGGGGCCTCCGCCGGCTGGTAGGAGCCGCGCCCGCGGTTCTCACCGAAGAACGTCATCAGCCAGAGCCTGGTCGCGTACGCCGCCGTCACCGCGACGGTGAGCAGCAGCCCGAGGTAGACCAGCCAGTCGGCGGCCGACGCCCCGTCGCTCAGGGCGGCGTGCTGCGCGGCCTCGATGACCGCGTCCTTGCTGAACCAGCCGCTGGTGGGCGGGACGCCGACGAGCGCGGCGAGGCCGATCGTCATCGTCCAGAACGTGATCGGCATGCCCTGCCGCAGCCCGCCGTAGTCACGGAGCATGTTGGAGCCGGTGACGACGATGACGCAGCCTGCGGCGAGGAAGAGCAGTGCCTTGAACGCGCCGTGCGTGAGCAGGTGGAAGACCGCGCCGTTCCTGCCGCCCACCGCCAGGCCGCCCGCCATGACGGCGAGCTGGCTGACGGTGGAGTAGGCGAGGACGCGCTTGATGTCGTCCTGCGCGAGCGCCGCCAGAGCCGAGCCCAGCATCGAGATGACCGCGAGGATGCCGAGCACGGTGAGCGCAGCGGGCGCCGCGACGAAGACGTCGTAGACGCGGGCGACGACGTAGATCCCGGCCGCGACCATCGTGGCCGCGTGGATGAGCGCGCTGATCGGCGTCGGGCCCGCCATCGCGTCGGGCAGCCAGGTGTGCAGCGGGAACTGCGCGCTCTTTCCGGCGACCCCGGCGAGCAGCAGCAGCGCCGCGACGGTGACGGTCGTGTGCGGCATCGACGGCGCCTCGTCCAGCACGCGTTCGATCGAGAACGAGCCGGCGCCGATGCCCAGCACGAAGATGCCGAGGAGGAACCCGACGTCGCCGAGCCGGGTCACCAGGAACGCCTTGACCGCCGCCCGCGAGTTGGCCCGCTCCTCCCAGTGGTGGCCGATCAGGAAGTACGAGCAGACGCCCATGACCTCCCAGCCGACGTACAGCAGGAGCAGGTCGCCCGCGAACACGACCAGCAACATCGCCGCGGTGAAGAGCGAGATGAACGCCGCGTACGACGAGTAGCGCGGGTCCTTGCTCATGTAGGCGACGGAATAGACCTGCACCGCCAGCGCCACGCAGCAGACCATGAACGCGACGACCGCGGACAGCCCGTCGATCTGCAGGCCGAGCTCGATCTCGACAGTGCCGGTGGGGACGCGGGTGAGGACAGCGGTGCGGTCGCCGGGGTCACCCCACACGGTCAGGCCGACGATCGCGGCCAGCACGGTCGACACGGCGATCGGCACGCACGCGATGAGTGCCGGGCCGTTCCTGAGGAACGAGCGTTCGGCGACGGTGGCGGCGCCCTGCCACGCCTCCGCGCCCGCCTCCGGGCCGCCGCCCGGCACGGGATCGGGTGCGGGCGCCGTCGTGGCCGGGGCGCCCAGAAGGGCGCTGAGGCGCGGGCCGAGCAACATCCCGGCGAACGCGGCGAGGAACGGCAGCAGGATGACCGCCGAGGCGAGCCCGATCACGTGGCGCTCCCCTCGGCGCGCGCGACCGCCGCGTTCTCCTCGTCCCGGTCGCCGCCGTCCGGGCCGCCTTCGCCAGGGCCGCCGTCGCCCCGGCCGTTGGGGCGGCCGTCCTCGCCGAGGTCGGTGTCGCCGGTCTCTTCGGCGAGCGTCCGCAGCCGGTCGACGTCGATCATCTGGCGGGTGCGGTAGACCAGCAGCACGATCGCCAGGCCCAGCCCGACCTCGGCGGCGGCGATCACGATGGTGAACAACGTCAGCACCTGGCCGCCGTGCAGCCGGTCGCGCCACCAGATGTCGAACGTGACGAGGTTGAGGTTGACGGCGTTGAGCATGAGCTCGACCGACATCAGGACCAGGATGGCGTTGCGGCGCGCGAGCACCCCGTACACGCCGATCGAGAACAGCAGCGCGGCGACCACCAGCGGATAGGCGAGATGCATCAGCCGTCTCCCTCCCCGCGACGGCCGTGTCCCGGGCGTTCCACGCCTCCTGAGCGTCCTGGACGTCCTGGGCCGATGTCCGAACGCGACAGGACGATCGCCCCGACGAGGGAGGCCAGCAGCAGCACCGACAGGACCTCGAACGGCAGCACCCAGGTACGGAACACGCTGGCGCCGAGCTCGTCCGCCGATCCGCCGCCCGGCTTCAACGGCGTGTGCGCGTCGCGGAAGCCCATCACCAGCACGGTCACGAGCACGGCGGCCGTGGCCACCGCGACGCCCGCCGCGATCCACCGGTTGCCGGAGTCGAGGTCCGTGGACTGCCCGATCGGCGCGCGGGTGAGCATGATGCCGAACAGCAGCAGCACCACGATCGCGCCGACGTAGATCAGCACCTGGACCCACGCGACGAACTCCGCCGTGAGGACCAGGTAGCCGCCCGCCAGCGCACCGAACGACACCACAAGCCACAACGCCGCGTGCACCAGCTGCCGGGTGGTGACGACGAGCAGCGCCGACCCGACCGCGACGATCCCCAGAAGCGTGAAAACGACCTCTTGACCGGTCACGTGGCGCCCCCGGGAGCCCGTTTCGGGCGGGCGGCCGCCTTCTCCGCGGCGGCGACCTCCTTGGGCGGCTCCGCAGCCGGGTCGTGGGCCTGGGGCGGCGGCACCGTCCACATCCACTCCCGCAGCCGGTCCTTCTCGTGCGTGAGCTCGTTGATGTCGTACTCGGCGTACTCGAACTCGGGCGACCAGAACAGCGCGTCGAACGGGCACGCCTCGATGCAGATCCCGCAGTACATGCACAGCGCGAAGTCGATCGCGAACCGGTCGAGCACGTTCCGCGTCCGCGCGCGGCCACCGCCCTCGGCCGGCAGCGTCTCCTTGTGCGAGTCGATGTAGATGCACCAGTCGGGGCATTCACGCGCGCACAGCATGCAGACGGTGCAGTTCTCCTCCAGCAACGCGATGACGCCCCGGCTGCGCGGTGCCAGGTCAGGCTGCACTTCCGGGTACTGACGCGTGATCGAGCGCCGGGTCATCGTGCGCAACGTGACCGCCAGCCCTTTGGCCAGTCCGCTTCCTGGTAGCCGTCCCACGCGCCCCATGATTCCGTACGAAGCGCCGCGGGGGAACGCGCGGGGGAACGCAAGGAGGGTCACGTTCGTCCAATCAAACGTGAGCCACGGCGTCAACGGCCCCTACGATCCCGGCGACGACGACCCGCCGGTACGACGGCCGCGCCCGCATGCCGGACGCCCTCACCACCACCCTGGACACCCTCCCTACCCACCTGGAACGCGCCCTCCGTACCCACCTGGGTGGCGTCCTCCGTATCCGATGCCTCCCGTACCGCCGATGGCACCGGTACCGCCCGTTCCATCGCCCCCACCCGACACGCCGAGTGGGATTCTGTGGGCTTTTGTGCCGTTCCTAACGTTCGGTATTGGTACGCCCTTTTCCTTCATGTACGCCGCCGTACGGCGCGGCTCGGCCGGTCTCGGGGCGACAGCGGCCGGATACGGCATCGGGCTCGGCATGGCGCTGATGCTGACGAACGCGGGCGACTTGGCGGCGGGCGCGCTCGGCGGGTTCATGATGGTGATGTTGTGGATCGCGGGCACCGTGCACGCGTTCAGCGTCCGGCCGTCGGTGTTCCCCCGGCCGGGGCCGCACAGCCGGCAGAACGAGTACGCCATCCACGTCGCGAAGTACCGCCGGATGCTCCGCGAGGACGCCCGCAGGATCGTCACCGAGGACCCGGCGCTGGCCCACGAGCTGCGCATCGGCCGCCCCGACCTCCCGCGCACGTACGACGACGGCGGGCTGGTCGACGTCAACCACGCCCCGTCCGACATCCTGGCCACGCTGCCCGGCATCACCACCGAGCAGGTCGAACGGATCGTCCGCCGCCGCGGCGACCAGGGCGGCTTCGTCTCCGCCGAGGAGCTCGCGGTGGACGCCGACCTTCCCCCCGACCTGCTCCCGCACCTGATCGAGTACGCGATCTTCCTGCCCTGACCGCCGCCGTCCCGGCACGAGGACGAGCAAAGGGCTCAGGCGAAGGCGACCTTGAGCACGCCGGTGAGGGCGAGCTGGGCCAGCGACAGCGGCACCAGGTAGGCCCAGGCGAGCTTCTGGAGCTGGTCTTCGCGCATCCGCGGGTAGCTGACGCGCAGCCAGATCACCAGGAACGCGAGCACGAAGACCTTGAGCAGCGTCCAGAGCCAGCCGAGCTCGGTGTCGAGGAACGGGCCCTTCCAGCCGCCGAGGAACAGCACGGTGGTCAGCGCGCAGAGCACGATGATGCCCGCGTACTCGGCGAGGAGGAACAGGGCGAAGCGCAGCCCGCCGTACTCGGTGTACGGGCCGAAGATGATCTCTGAGTCGGCGACCGGCATGTCGAACGGCGGCCGCCGCAGCTCGGCGAGCCCGGCCACGAAGAAGACGACCGCGCCGACCGCCTGCCACGGCAGCCAGTACCAGCGCCACTCCTCGGCGATGCCGCTGAGCGACAGCGTGCCCGCCGCCATCGCCACGGACGAGGCCGCGAAGACCATCGGCAGCTCGTACGACATGAGCTGCGCGGCGACCCGCATGCCGCCGAGCAGCGAGTACTTGTTCGCGCTGGCCCAGCCGGCCATGATCGCGCCGATCACGCCGACGCCCATGACCGCGAGCGCGAAGAACAGGCCCACGCCCAGATCCAGCACGACCTGGCCGTCCGGGCCGACCGGTACGACGATGAGGACCAGCAGGTACGGGACGAGCGCCACGCCCGGGGCCAGCTTGAACACCCAGCGGTCGGCCGCCTGCGGGATCACGTCCTCCTTCTGGGCGAACTTCACCCCGTCCGCGACGAGCTGCGCCCAGCCGTGGAAGCCGCCGGCGTACATCGGCCCCAGCCGGCCCTGCATGTGCGCCATGACCTTGTGCTCGGCCTGCCCGACCAGCAGCGGCAGCACCGCGAACGCGGCCGCGACCAGCGCGAGCTTGACGACGATCTCAAGCATCGGGCGCCGCCTTCCTGGTCGTGCCGGGACCCCAGTCGTCGGGCACCCCGGGCGGGCGCACCCGGCGGCGGCTCGGCGCTCCGTGCCCAGACTCGCCGGGCTCCTTGGCGCCCGGCCACGGCTTGGCGACACGGGCCGCGAGCACGAACTCCTTGCGCAGCGGATGCCCCTCGAACCCGTCAGGCAGCAGCAACGGCAGCGGGTTGGGATGGCCCTCGAAGACCACGCCGAACATCTCCTGCGTCTCGCGTTCGTGCCAGTCGGCCCCCCGGTAGACACCGGTCGCCGTCGGCAGGACCGGCGCCTCGCGCGGGATCCGCGTACGGATCAGCAGATGGTGACGGGACTCCAGCGAGTAGACGTGCGCGACGATCGCGAAGCCCTCGGTCAGCTCGTCGACCCCGGTGAGCCAGTCGAAGAACCCGCACGACAGCTCCTCGCGCGCGAACGTGAGGGCCTCGACCCACACCTGCGGCGGCACGCCCACGGCCAGCCCGCCGAACGTCTCCTCGGTGGTCACCTCGTCGCCGAACCGGTCGGTCCAGGCGGCGGCCAGCTCCGCGCTCACCGCTCCGACCGCCCGATCTCGTCGTCGCCCTCGCCGTCGCCCAGCCCCGGAATGATCGACGGATCGTGACCCCGCCTCCGCTCCGGCGGCTCCACCGCCGGGACCGGCCGCGTCTCGTCGTCGGGGCCGGCGGCGGGCTCATCCGCGACAGGCACCGGCCGCGTCTCATCATCCGGCGCCGCGACCTCAGGCTCAGGCACCGCAGGAACGGGGCGCGTCTCATCGTCAGGCGCCACCGGGACAGGACGCGTCTCGTCGTCCGGCGCCGCGACATCCGGCTCGGGCACCGCGGAGACAGGACGCGTCTCGTCGTCCGGCGCCGCGACCTCAGGCTCAGGCACCGCAGAAACAGGCCGCGTCTCGTCGTCGGGCTCGGGCACCGCAGGAACGGGGTGGGTCTCGTCGTCGGGGTCAGGCGACACCACTGGAACGGGCCGCGTCTCGTCATCCGGCTCGGGCGCCACCGGGACGGGGGGGGTTTTGTCGTCGGGGCCGGATGCCGGTTCGGCGACGGTCGCGACCGGGTGTGTCTCGTCGTGCGGGCCGGGCGTCTCAGGCTCTTCGGCTGGGGTCGATTCGTCGCCGTGGAAGAGATCGTCCGGAACGTGGGGCAGGGGCGGGGGCTGGAGGGGGCGGCGGAGGACGGTGGCCGATAGCGGTCGCGGCGCGGGCGGCGGGGTGACCGGATCGGCGGAGCCGTTGTAGCGCTCGCCGAGCGACTCGTCGGCGATCTTCTCCTGCAGCCGGATGATGCCGTGCAGCAGCGCCTCGGGGCGGGGCGGGCAGCCCGGCACGTAGACGTCCACCGGGATGATCTGGTCGACGCCCTTGGTGACGCAGTAGGAGTCCCAGTACGGGCCGCCGCAGTTGGAGCAGGCGCCGAACGAGATCACGTACTTGGGCTCGGGCATCTGCTCGTACAACCGTCTGACCGCGGGCGCCATCTTGTCGCTGACCGTGCCGGAGACGACCATCAGGTCGGCCTGGCGCGGGCCGGGGGCGAACGGGATGACGCCCAGCCGGATGAAGTCATGGCGGCTCATCGACGTGGCGATGAACTCGATCGCGCAGCAGGCCAACCCGAAGTTGAAGACCCACAACGAATAGCGGCGGCCCCAGTTGAGCACGAACTTGACCGGCTTGGGCGCCAGCCGCGACAGCGGTCCGACGCTCGGCGGGGGCAGATCGACAGTGCTCACATGAGCATTCTTACAGGCCGTCCCGATCTCGCCATCGACTCAGACCCACGAGAGCACGCCCTTCTTGCCCGCGTACGCGAGCCCAGCGGCAAGGAAGCCCAGGAAGACGAACATCTCGCCCAGGGTCGTCATGCCGTAGCCGGGCGCGGAGAAGACCGTCGCCCACGGGAAAAGGAACACCGCGTCGACCGCGAACACGACGTAGAGATAGGCGAACACGTAGTAACGGACGTAGGACTGCGCCCAGTTGTCGCCGACCGGGTCGACACCGCACTCGTAGGTGGTCAGCTTCTCGGCGGTGGGCCGGTGCGGCCGCAGCAGCCGGTTGGCCGCTAGGCCGCCGCCGACGATGCCGCCGCCGACCAGCAACAACACCACCAGTACGACGTACGAGTCGAAATAGTCCGTCACGGTGTCCTTCCAACCTCGCCAAGCGCCTTCCGTCAAGTATCTCCCACGGAAAGATCGGTCACACCGGAGCCCGTGGGCGTAAATGGCCACACACAAAGTCCGACGGGTACTGCACACTAGAGATGCATTTGGGGTCACTTGACCTGGAAGGACGTGACCGGATGAGCAACCCCCCACCGCCCCCGGGATGGGAACCCCCAGGCGGTTCCTCCTGGCCGCCTCCGCCGCCCCCGGGATCGGGTGGACCTCCTGGTCCCGGCGGCCCTGGCGGGCCCGGCGGACCAGGTGGGCCAGGCGGTCCCCCGGGCGGTCCCGGCGGGTTCGGCGCGCCGCCGCCTCCTCCTCCGCCTCCGCATGGGCCCGGCATGCCTCCGGGCGCTTACGGCGGTCCCGGGACACCGCCGCCGTTCTTTCCGCCGCCCGCCGGCCAGCCGCCGCGCGGTTCGAACCGCGGCCTGCTGATCGCGCTGCTCGGCGGGGGCGGGCTGGTGCTCGTCGTCGTGATCGCGCTCGTGCTGGCGTTCACGGTCTTCAAAGAGGACAAGATGACGCCCTCGGAGCGGCTGGCCGCGACGGCGACCTCGGTGTCGACCGCGCGGGCGCTGACGTTGAAGGGCACCTTCTCCGGCGGCGGCGACACGCTGCAGGGTGAGCTGAAGGTCACCAAGGGCGGGCGCGCGGCCGGTCAGGTCTCCTGGGACGGCGACAACGTGACGATGCTGTCGGCCGACGACAAGCTCTTCGTCAAGGCGCCCAAGTCGTACTGGTCCAGCAAGGTCACCTCGACGTCGGCGATGCTCAAGGACGGCGACCAGTGGGGCAGGGTCAGCTCCAGCGACCTGAGCCTGGACGTCGACAAGGACCTCACCCCGGCCGCCCTCGCCCGGGTGCTGCGGACGACCTCCGTCTACAAGTCCACGCTCAAGGAGACCAAGGCCACCGTCCAGGGCCGCAAGGCGCTGCGGATCGGCACCACCTCGGTGACCTTCTACGTGACCGACTCCGAGACTCCCGAGCTGCTGCGCTACGAGAGCTCGTTCCCGCGTGTCCAGATGGACGTCACCGCGCACAGCGCCGCGTCCGCCACCACGACGGTCGGCGAGATGCGCGCGATGATGGGCGAGCTCAAGGACTCGTTCGACAGCGAGGCGCGGGTGACCCTGGTCGACACCAAGAAGGGCCTGTGCACGACCAACAGCTCCGGCTGCCGGGTCCGCGGCCAGTTCCGTCCGTCGTCGGTCGCGTCGGGTCCCACCAAGGTCGAGATCAAGTTCAAGCTGACCGCGGGCTCCACCACGGGCCGCAGCCTCGGCGACTGCACGACCTCGATCAACGTGTCCTCGACCAGTCCGACCTGGGCCGAGTGCCGGGTCACCAGCGGCGCCTGGTCGAGCTGGTCGCGGAGCGGCGAGACGCGTTACTACACGCAGGCGCAATACCGGGTGCAGGGCGCGACCGAGTCCGAGATCCAGGGCCTCCAGAGCGGCCTCGACCGCGAGTGATCCGGCGCCTTCGGGCGTTCGGGTGCCGGACGATGCCCAGTCCTGCTGCGCAGGCGGGTATCGTCCGGCAATCTATGTCTGGCGCCGGTGTGGACGACTATGTCTGGCATCGGTGCGGCTGGCATCGGTCGTCGTGAGCGGAGTTCCACTGCGTGAGCGTTGAAAATGAGGAGTCGTCGGTGACGGATCCTCGTCCTCCCGTCCCGCCCACGCCCCGGGATGCGCTCCCCGCGAAACCGGCCGCCCGTGGCAAGCGGACGCTTGGGCTGCCTGTGCCCCGGATGGTGCTCGCAGGCGGTTCCGCGGCGCTCCTCCTGGTCGTCGCTGCCGTCGCCTACGTGGTCTTTTCCGGGGATGACGGCTCGACCGGCGATTCCCGAGGGAAGAGCAGCATCCCTGTGGGGTGGGCTCAGCAGGCGGCGCGGCAACTGCGGGCGGCACCCGGCCTGCAGTACGACGGCACGCTGTCGGCGGACGGTCAGCCCGTCCGGGTGCGGCTCAGGGTGACCAGGGCCGGGTCGGCCTCCGGCTCGCTGACCGTGGCGGGCGGACGGGCCGATGTGGTCTCGGTCGGCGGCCGGACGTTCGTCAGGGCGAACGCGGCGTTCTGGCGCACCTACGGCGGCGAGAGCTCACACCCGGAGAACTACGCGAACCGGTGGAGCAAGGCTCCGGCCTCGCTGTTCCGGCTGGACGTGGCGGACGTGCTCGGCGCCGGTGCGATCGCGGACCTGCTGGCCAAGACCACCGCCGGGCCCGCGACGGAGACCATCGGCGGCACGGCGGCCTACCGGCTCCGCACGCGGCGCGCCGACTACTTCGTGACCGCGGCCGCACCGCACCGGCTGCTCCGCGTTCACCCGGCGGGTCCGGGCGACCCGCGGTTCTCGGCGACCGCGCTGGCCGACACCGGCCTGCTGCTCGCCGAGCTGCGTCCGCGCGTGGCCGCGCTGGCAGGCGCGGCCGATCCCGGCCTGCGGTTCCGCCCCGGCAAGCTGACCTTCGTCAACTGCGAGGACAACGTCAGCGGCTGCACGGTGCGGGTGCCCGCGTCGCTGACCTCGCCCGACGGCGCCGTGCCGGCCGGCGCGCGGGCGGCGCTGCGCGCGACGATCACCAGCGGTGGGCGGCGGCTCGGCTCCTGCACCGGGTCCGGGCCGGTTCCGGACAACCGTGAGCTGGTGCTGCGCTGTACGGTCGGTGGCCGCGCCTGGCGCGCCTGGATACGCCAGGTCCGCGACACCCCCGGCGCGCACCCGTACGGCGCGACCGCGCGGGTCGTCGGCGAGGCCGTGGCCAGTGCCGATGTCGCCGATCTGCTCAAGAAGATCGAACGCGAACGCTGACGGGTGCGCACGTTCCAACGAAGGGGCCGGTGAATCCGGGCCGAATTCGTGCTGTCTATAGTGCGGGGCGTGAACTCCGTGCCCCCGGGAAGCCTCGGCTCCTCGCCGAATCTTCCGCGGCTCGTCCGGCGACTGCATGTCGACCTGTGCCGCTTGGCCAGCTGCCTGTGTTCTCCCTGAGCCCATGAACCCGGGTTCCCGGTGAACCCGAGGGCCCGCCTAGGTCGTACCTCTGGTTAGGACCTGCCCGAATCCGGTGAGGACGCGTGAACCTCTGGCCGAAGTGATACGTCTTGTGTTACGGGGCCAGACCTCCCTGGAAGAGGGATGTCACATGACGGGCGGAACATCGGCCGCGGCCGATCCCTTGGACCGTGGCCGGACGGCGACCACGCCGGCGACGACCATGCCCATGGCGTCACGGCGGCCGGCCGCCGCCGCGTCGTTCCCCGCAGCCTCCGATTTCCCGGAACGAGCAGTACGTACCGGACATACCATGAAGGTAAGCCTAAGTAGCATCACGGTTCTGGGAGCCTCCCCCGGGACCGGTGCTGCGCGTCGAGGAGGTCTTCCTCTGTGACCAAACAGGTCCAGCAACTCGACCGCGTCATCATCCGCTTCGCCGGTGACTCCGGCGACGGTATGCAACTGACCGGTGATCGCTTCACTCAGGAGACGGCCGCGTTCGGCAACGACTTGTCGACGCTCCCGAACTTCCCCGCCGAGATCCGCGCCCCGGCAGGGACCCTCCCCGGCGTGTCCAGCTTCCAGTTGCACTTCGCCGACCACGACATCCTGACGCCCGGTGACGCGCCCAACGTCCTGGTCGCCATGAACCCCGCCGCCCTCAAGGCCAACGTCGGGGACCTTCCCCGGGGCGCCGACCTCATCGTCAACACCGACGAGTTCACCAAGCGCGCGCTGGCGAAGGTCGGCTATGCCGCCGACCCCGTCGAGGACGGGTCGCTGAGCGAGTACCACGTGCACGCGCTGCCGCTGACGTCGATGACGGTGACCGCCCTCGCCGACTTCGACCTGTCCAAGAAGGACGCGGAACGCGCCAAGAACATGTTCGCCCTCGGGCTGCTGTCGTGGCTCTACCACCGGCCCACCGAGGGAACGATCGCGTTCCTGGAGAAGAAGTTCGCCAAGAAGCCCGAGATCATGAAGGCCAACATCGCGGCCTTCCAGGCGGGCTGGAGCTTCGGCGAGACGACCGAGGCCTTCTCGGTCTCCTACGAGATCAAGCCGGCCGAGCAGAAGCCCGGTCTCTACCGCAACATCACCGGCAACGTCGCGCTCGCCTACGGGCTGGTCGCGGCGGGGGTGCGGAGCGGCCTGCCGATCTACCTCGGCTCCTATCCGATCACCCCGGCCTCCGACATCCTGCACGAGCTGTCCAAGCACAAGCGGTTCGGGGTACGGACGTTCCAGGCCGAGGACGAGATCGCCGCGGTCGGAGCCGCGCTGGGCGCCTCGTTCGGCGGCTCGCTCGGCATCACCACCACGTCCGGGCCGGGCCTGGCGCTCAAGAGCGAGACCATCGGCCTCGCCGTCGCCACCGAGCTCCCGCTGCTGGTGATCGACGTGCAGCGGGCGGGCCCCTCCACCGGCCTGCCGACCAAGACCGAGCAGGCCGACCTGCTGCAGGCCATGCACGGCCGCAACGGCGAGGCGCCGGTGCCGGTGATCGCGCCGCGGTCCCCCTCGGACTGCTTCGACGCGGCGCTGGAGGCGGCCCGGATCGCGGTCGAGTACCGCACGCCGGTGATCCTCCTCTCGGACGGCTACCTCGCCAACGGCTCCGAGCCGTGGCAGCTCCCGGACGTGGACGCCCTGCCGAGGATCGAGCCCGGCTTCGCCGAGCCGAACCAGGAGGACTTCCAGCCGTTCAAGCGCGACCCGGAGACCCTGGCGCGGCCATGGGCCATCCCGGGCACGCCCGGGCTGGAGCACCGGATCGGCGGTCTGGAGAAGGCCGACGGCTCCGGCAACATCTCCTACGACCCGTCCAACCACGACCGGATGGTGCGGCTCCGACAGGCCAAGGTCGACGGCATCGCGAACGACATCGCGCCGCTCGCCGTCGATGACCCGTCTGGTGAGGCCAGGGTGCTCATACTCGGCTGGGGCGGCACCTACGGGGCCATCTCCGCGGCAGTACGGCGCATCCGCAAGGCCGGCCACCAGGTCGCTCAGGCGCACCTGCGCCACCTCAACCCGTTCCCGGCCAACACCGCCGAGGTGCTCCGCTCGTACGACAAGGTGATCGTTCCGGAGATCAACCTGGGTCAGCTGGCGCTGCTGCTGCGCGGCCGCTACCTCGTCGACGTGATCAGCTACAACCAGGTCCGCGGCCTGCCCTTCAAGGCCGAGGAACTCGCGGGCGTCATCCAGGATGTGATCGACAGTGAGTGACAACTCCGTGAACGGCAACGGGAGCGGCAACGGGCGAACGGCGCTCTCGCTGGTGCCCAAGACCGACCAGAAGCAGACCCTGAAGGACTTCAAGACCGACCAGGAGGTGCGCTGGTGCCCCGGCTGCGGTGACTACGCGATCCTGGCCGCCGTCCAGTCCTTCTTGCCCGAGCTGGGCCTGCGCCGGGAGAACATCACGTTCGTCTCGGGCATCGGCTGCTCGTCGCGGTTCCCGTACTACATGAACACCTACGGGTTCCACTCGATCCACGGCCGTGCGCCGGCGATCGCGACGGGCCTCGCCACGTCCCGTCCCGACCTGTCGGTCTGGGTGGTGACGGGCGACGGGGACGCGCTGTCGATCGGCGGCAACCATCTGATCCACGCGCTGCGCCGCAACGTCAACCTGAAGATCCTCCTGTTCAATAACCGGATCTACGGGCTGACCAAGGGGCAGTACTCGCCCACGTCGGAGATCGGCAAGATCACCAAGTCGACCCCGATGGGCTCGCTCGACGCGCCGTTCAACCCGATCTCGCTGGCGATCGGCGCGGAGGGCACGTTCGTCGCCCGCACGATCGACTCCGACCGCAAGCACCTGCAGTCGGTGCTGCGGGAGGCGGCCCAGCACGAGGGCACCGCGCTCGTCGAGATCTACCAGAACTGCAACATCTTCAACGACAACGCGTTCGAGCCGCTGAAGGACGCCGAGGTCCGCGACGACATCACGATCCGGCTGGAGCACGGGCAGCCGATCACGTTCGGCGCCGACCGGCAGAAGGCCCTGCGCCGCACGCCGGGCGGCTCGTTCGAGGTGGTGAACGCGGCGGACGTGGACCCGGCGGAGATCGTGGTGCACGACGCGCACGACCCGGACCCGTCGCAGGCGTTCGCGCTGTCGCGGCTGGACTCCCCGTCGTTCGAGCACACCCCGATCGGCGTCTTCCGGAACGTCGACCGCCCGTCCTACGACCAGGAGATGCGTGCCCAGGTGGACGAGGCCGTCGAACGGGAGGGCAAGGGCGACCTCGCGGCGCTCCTCGGCAGCGGCGACACCTGGCGGATCGACTAGCGAATCGTCGCCGCACGCTCACAAGTTGATAAAAGCGGACCTATGTACGAGGTGGACAACCGCATGATCACGCCAGTTCTCGCGCGATCATGCGGTTGTTCGCGTTCCAGGCTGGTGGGCCGGGCATGACGCGACTAAGTTGCCGTTCGATGCCGCAGTCGCAGGCCGGCCGCTGCTCGGACGATCGATGATCATGCAGACGGGGAGATGAACGATGCGGGTCGTTCCGCGCCGGACCAAGGGTCGCCAACGCCCGGAGGCCGTGGAGCCGCAGGCCGGGGACGGCGGCGCCCTCGCCGGTCCCGCCGAAGAGGCGACGGCGCGGACGCCCCCGGAACCTCGGGCCGAGCTCCCCGGGAAGACCTCCGACAAGGCGCCCACGACACCTTCCGAGAAGACCGCCGAGAAGGCTTCGGAGAAGGCTCCCGAGAAGACGGTTGGCAAGGCGGCTGAGAAGGCATCCGAGAAGGCGGCTGAGAAGGCTCCCGAGCGGACGGCCGTCCTCCCCGCCCATACCGGGGTCGAGCCCGTGCCGCCTCGTTCGGGAAAGCTGCCCAAGCAGAGCCGAGCCGCCCGGCGCGCGGCGAAGAAGGCCGCCAAGAAGGAAGGCCGCGCCGGCAAGGGCAAGGCCGCCACGCCGCTCCCGGCGTCCACCGGGGCCGGCGCTGCGGCCATGCCGCCCGACGATCCGGACCAGAAGCGCCGCGCCCGCTCCCTGGAACGCCAGCGCCGGCTCGCGCAGGTCAAGCGGGACCGGAAAGGCCTCGGCGGGCGAGGCGGCCGAGGCGGCCGGCAGGCCACGGCGGCGCGCGAGCACCGGTCCGCCCTGCTGATCATGATCCTCACCCTCGGGCTGCTGATCGCGGCCGTGGCCGTCACCGGCGGGCTGATCGCCTCGTCCATGCGGACCCGGCCGGTCACGCTGGCGGCGCCGCTGCACATCTATCCGGTCGCGGCGACGGTCCCGGGCCAGTGCCAGGCCGGTACGCAGGGGATCAGCTGGCCCAGCGCCACCGGGCCGACCTGCTATGTGCTGACCCAGGGCATCGCCATCCGGCGGGTCGCCGACCTCCGGCTCCAGCGCGGCAAGGCCCAGGGGGCCTACGACGTGGCGCTGACCCTGCGGACCACCGACCGGCGTGCGTTCGCCGACCTGACCCGCGCGATGGTCGGCAAGGACCTGGCGTTCGTCGTCCGTGACCGTCTGGTCACGGTGCCCCGGGTCGAGATGCCGATCTCCGACGGCAAGGTCGTCATCACCGGCACGAGCTCCAAGGGCGACGCCGAGAAGCTCGTACGCGAGCTCAAGGGATAAGTGATCCGCCCAGCTCTCGGGTAAGCGGAGCCGGCGAATCAGCCCTCGGGCAGGCGGTCGCCCTGGACCGCCTGGATCTCCAGTTCGACTCGCAGGGTCGCGCCGACGGCGGCGATCCCGGCCTCCAGCACCTGGTTGAACCGGATCCCGAAATCCGCCCGCCGAAGCTCGGTCGTGGCCCGGAAGCCCGCCCTGGTGCCTCCCCAGGCGTCCGGGCCGGTCCCGAGGTAGCCGAGATCGAGGTCGACCGGCCGGGTGATCCCGTTCAGCGTCAGCGACCCGTGCACCGTCCAGCGGTCCGGGCCCCTCGCGGTCAGCCCGGTGCCCGCGTACTCGATCAGCGGATGGCGCGCGCTGTCGAGGAAGTCGGCGGACCGCAGATGATCGTCGCGCAGCTTGTTGCCGGTGTCGATCGAGGCGGCCTCGATGCGGGCGCTCACCCGGGAGTCCTCGACCCGTTCGGCCACCTCGATCCGCCCCTCGAACGAGCCGAACCGGCCACGGACACTGGACAGCCCGAGGTGCTGCGCGACCGCGCCCACGCTGGAGTGGGCCGGGTCGATCGTCCACGGGCCGGGCGGGGGCAGTTCGGCGCCGCCCGAACGCGCGAGCACCAGGGCGCCCAGGTCGGCCGTGCCGGAGGGTGGGACGATCAGCGTCCGGGCGCCGGGCGCGTAGCCGGGGGCCGTCACGATCACGGTGTACGTCCCACCCGGCAGCGGCCCGGCCGCCAGTGCGCCGTCGGTGTCCGCCTCGATCCGCGCGATCTGGTCGCCCGCGAGGTCGGTGACGGTGACGACCGCGTGCCGTACCGCCCAGCCGTCCCTGGTCCGCACGGAGCCGCGCAGCCCACGGGCCGCGGCGGCGGCCCTCGTCCCGTCGTTCGCCGAAGCCTCGTTCGTCACAGCGCCGCCATTCCTGAATCCGTCCGTCCGGTCATCGGTGCCGCGTCCGGGCCCGCCTCGCACCGCACCTGCGAGGCGGGCCCGGGGCCTCAGTCGTCCGGGTGGCCGAGCCGCACGTCGTAGCGGTCCTGGCCGCCGCCGCCCGACAGCGACAGCGTCGTGGCCACCGGCGGGTAGCCGGAGGCGATCACGGTGTACCGGCCTCCGGTCAGGTCGGCGAAGGCGTACTCGCCGTCCGAACCGGTGATCATCATCGCGACGACGTTACCGGCGCCGTCGACGAGCGTGACCCGTGCGTCCCCGAGGGGTTCCCCGGCCGGGCCGCGCACGGTCCCCCGCACGCTCGCGCCCGGCAGCAGGTCCACGTCATGACGCGTCTGCCCTTGCCCGGCGACCTGGACCAGCACGGCGGCCGGGCGGTGTCCCGCGGCACTCACCGCGAGCGTGTAGGTCCCGGCGGCCACGTCCGTGAACGTGAAGCCGCCGTCGCCCTCGGTACGCGCCCTGCCGACGACCTCGCCGCGCACATCGGTGACCACGACCATCGCGCCGTCGACCGGTACCCCGTCGCCGCCGCGGACCGTGCCGGCCAGGCCCCCGTTGCCGGCGAGCCGCAGGTCGTGCTCCAGCGGCCGGTCGCCCGTGACGAGGGTGACGGCCTCCGGCTCGTGGTCGCCCGCCGCCGCGATGAGCACGTACGTGCCGGGGCCGGGCGTCCGCATCGAGTACGCGCCGCCGGTGTCCGAGCCGGTCCGGGCGAGCTGGTGCCCGGCCACGTCGATCAGGGTCAGCGCGGCCCCGGCGACCGGAGAGCCGTCGACGCCACGGACCACTCCCCGGATCTCACCGTGGGTCTCGCCGCCCGGCGGCTCGCCGGGAGCGGGGACCGGCGAGCCGGAGGCGGCGGGGCCTGGTACTGCGGCGTTGCGCACAACGCCGTTCGGTGCGACGCCGCTCGGCCCGAGGCCGTTCGGTGCGCCGCCGTTCGGCGCGCCGCCGCCCGTGTGCTCCGCCTTCGCGTGCTTGGCGGCGGATCCGCGCAGCGGCAGCTCCTTCAGCAGGACGACGGCCAGGAAGCCGAGGACCGCGATCGGGATGCCGACCGTGAAGACCGACTCCAGCGCCCTGGTGAAGGACTCCAGTACGAGTCCCTTGAACGGCTCGGGCAAGCTGTGCACCTGGTCGGGCGAGCCGAGCGCCGTGCCTCCGGCGGGCGGCCGGACGTGCGCCGAGGCCAGCGCGTCCTTGAGCTCCGCGGTGAACCGGTTGCTGAGGATGGCGCCGAACGCGGCCACTCCCATCGCACCGCCCAGGTTGCGGAAGAACGAGACACCCGAGGTCGTCGCGGCCAGGTCGGCGGGCGCGGAGGCGTTCTGCGCGGCGAGGATCAGGATCTGCAGCGTAAGGCCGAGCCCGACGCCGAGCACCGCGACGTCCGCCCCGATGACGAGCTTGCTGGAGTCGGTGTGCAGCTGGGAGAGCATGAACATCGACCCGCCCACGAACAGCAGCCCGAGCACCGGGAAGATCTTCCAGTGGCCGGTCCGGGTGACGATCTGCCCCGAGCCGGTCGAGGTGATGAACATGCCGATGACCAGGGGCAGCGTCATCAGGCCCGAGGCCGTGGGGCTCATGCCCTTGACGATCTGCAGGTACTGCGGCAGGTAGATCATGCCGCCGAACATCGCGATGCCGACGCACAGCGAGCCGATGCTCGCCAGCACGAAGGTCCGGTTGCGGAAGAGCCGCGGCGGCAGGATCGGCTCGCTCGCGAGCCGTTCGGCGAACAACGAGGCCACCAGCAGCACCGCGCTGGCCACGCCGAGCGCGTACGTCCAGGTCGAGTTCCAGTCGAACTCCTTGCCGCCGAGCGAGAGCAGCACCATGAGCGCGGTGGCGCTGCCGGTGATGGTGAACGCGCCGAAGACGTCGAGCCGGGTGTCGCGCCTGACCCGCGGCAGCTTGAGCACCTTCTGGATCACCAGGAACGCGACCACCGCGAGCGGGATGCAGACGTAGAAGCACCAGCGCCAGCCGAGGCCGTCGGTGTCGACGATGAAGCCGCCGAGCAGCGGCCCGGCCACGGTGGCCACGCCGAACACCGCGCCCATGTAGCCCGCGTAGCGGCCGCGTTCGCGCGGCGGGACGACGTCGCCGAGGATCACCTGTGCCAGGGCCGAGAGGCCGCCGACGCCGAGGCCCTGGAACGCGCGGGCCGTGATGAGCTCGGCCATGTTCTGCGACATCCCGGCGCCGACCGAGGCGAGCACGAAGATCAGCAGGGCGCTCTGGAACATCAGCTTGCGGCCGAAGATGTCCGACAGCTTGCCCCACAGCGGGGTCGAGGCCGTCATCGTGAGCAGCGAGGCGCTGGCCACCCACGCGAGCTGGTCCTGACCGCCGAGATCGCCCACGATCGTCGGCAGCGCGGTGCCGACGACCGAGGTGGAGATCATCGCGGTCAGCATCGCCATCATCAGCCCGGCGAGGATCTCCAGGATCTGACGATGGGTGTAGACCGGCCGTGCCTGGTCGTGGGCCGCCGTCACCCCCGGCCTCCGGCCCACCACGCCTGCTTGCGACACTCCACGAACCCCCGCTCATTACCTGTGCTTTGCACATATCCTATGTATTCACCTGTTTACTTGCAAGCGGAGGGATACTGGAACGGTGCTGACGCAGGCTGACCAGGAGCAGACCGGCCCGATCCGGGCGAAGCGGCCGAAGCGGGATCGGGAGGCGACCCGTCGGCGGCTGCTGGAGGCCGCCCGCGACCTTTTCGGCGAGCACGGCTACGACCACGTCTCGGTACGGATGATCGCGGCCGCCGCGGGCTCGAACGTCGCCCTGGTCAACCGCTACTTCGGCTCCAAGGCGTCCCTCTTCGGCGAGGTCCTCGCGGGCGAGTCGGTCCTGGAGAAGGTCGTCCAGGGTGATCCCGCGGGCCTCCCGCGCCGTCTCGCCGAACATGTCGTACGCCAGGTGCACCGCGGCCCGTCGAGCCCCGTACCGCGCATGCTCGACCGCTCCATCGGCAACCCGGAGATCCTGCCGATCCTCCAGCAGCACCTGGAGACGATGCTGGTCGCTCCCCTGACCGAGCAGCTCACCGGGCCCGGCGCCCGGGCCCGCGCCACGCTGGCCGCCACGATCATCATGGGCGGCGGTCCGGTCCGGCGGCTGCTCGGCCTGGACGACCTGCGGACCGCCGACCCCGCCGAGCTGACCGAGCGCCTGACCGTCATGTTCGACGCCGCGCTGTCTCCCGGCGTCCGCGAGAGCAAATAGCGGCAATCTCCGCCAGATGTGACGTTTGCGGCGTAACGGACGCTGAAGCTCCTGGACCGGGACGCGACCCGGCCACACGCTGAGCTCACGGGGCCCGGCCAGGTGCCCGTGTCACCCCCTGGAGACTTCTTTGTCCGCCCACAACTCACCCGGCCATCGCCCGCGACCGGTCGTGCGGATCACCGCGGCGCTCGCGATCCTCGTCTCGACGACGACGAGCGCGTGCCTGAACGGCGACAGCGAGAAGCCGGCCGTCGCACGCCCCGCCCCGCCACCGCCGCCGCCCACCCGAGCCCTCACGGAGGCCGAGGTGAAGGGCGTGCTGACGAGGTTCGCCGCGCGGTCGAACCTGCTCCACAGGACGCTCGACCGCAGGACGGCCGCCACCGCCTACACGGGCTCGTCGCTGCAGATGGAGCTCGCGAAGTACCGGGTCTTCAAGGCCAACCGGGTGCGATTCCAGCAGGCGAGGTACGGGGCGATCGTCGGCGCGACCCCGAAGTTCTCGGCGCATCCCAAGTGGTTCTTCGCGGCGATGACCGACAGGGGCACGAGGCCGGCGGTCCGGGACATCGTCGTCTTCGTCCAGGACAAGCCCGGCGGGCCGTGGCTCGCCGCGTACACCCCGCTGGCGACCAAGCCCGTGAGCGGCCCGCTCGTTCCCGGCATCGACGTGGCCGACGTGCCGGACGTCGTTCCACCGGGTGATCCCTCGCTCGCGATGCCTCCCGTTCAGGTGTCGGCGGCCCTCGCCGATGTGATCAACCAGGGAGGCAGGAGCCCTCACCTCCGGGCCTTCGCCGTGCCCGCGTGGGCCAAGACCAAGCGCACCAGCCTGATGTCGGACCGCAAGACCTTCCGTTCGCTCGGCTGGAGGGGCGAAGCCAGCTACTCCGCGTCGCAAGCGCCGGTGTACGCGGTCCGGACGAAGTCGGGCGGAGCGCTGGTCTGGACGGCGGTCGAGCTCAAGGAGGACTTCCGGCGGGCAGGCGGTGGCCGGGGCGTCACCTGGAAACACTCGACCTGGGGAGATCTCTTCAAGCCCTTCACCGGCCGGTCGAGCATGAAGAAGGCCATCACGACCGTCGAACGCATCGAGGTGCTGGCGTACGTGCCGCCGAGAGGACGAGGCAAGGTCCGCTTCTTGGCCAACCGGTGGGCACCCATCGCGATCACCGGGAACTGACGGCCTCCGCTACGCCTGGAGGTGTAGGAGAGGGCCGGTCTGTACGGCGGCGGGCGCAGGGCGGATCCGCAACGGGGCGGAGGATGACGCGGGCGCCCGCCACATAGGGTTGTCGACCATGAGGCTGTGCCACCAGCGGCGAGCGGGCCGCACGCGAGCGCAAGGCGAGGTCCCCGGGCCGTGAAGGTGACGAACACGGCCAAACGGCTCAGGGAGCGGTGGGACAGGGCCGGCCGGCGTGCACGCTGGACGACCGCGGCAGGGACCGTGGTCGTCCTGGTGGGCGGCGGCCTGGCCTGGGGCCTGGCGGCCGGCGGCGACACGCCGGTACGCACGCTGGAGCAGCGCATCTCTGTGCTGGACGGCCCCAAGAACGACCAGCGCGTCACCCTGGACACCACGTTCTACCGTCCGGTCGGCCGGGCCAAGGGTCCGGCGGTCATGCTCGGGCACGGCTTCGGCGGCTCGAAGGAGGACGTCCGGGCGGAGGCCGAGGACCTGGCGCGCGACGGCTACGCCGTGCTGGCCTGGTCGGCCCGCGGGTTCGGCAAGTCGACCGGGGAGATCGCGCTCAACTCGCCCGACTACGAGGTCAAGGACGTCCGGCAGCTGATCGACTGGCTGGCGAAGCGGCCCGACGTCCAGCTCGACGGGCCGGGCGACCCGCGGGTGGGCATGGCGGGCGAGTCGTACGGGGGCGCCATCGCGCTGCTGACCGCCGGGCACGACCGGCGGGTGGACGCGATCGCGCCGCAGATCACCTGGAACGACCTGGCGGACGCGCTGTTCCCCAACGCCACCGGCGAGGGCCCGGGCAACGGCGTCTTCAAGAAGCTGTGGGCGGGGATCTTCTTCTCCAGCGGCATCGGCGAAGGACCCGGCACGCAGGACAACCCGTGCGGCCGGTTCATGCCCGCCGTGTGCGACATGTACCAGGAGATCGCCGAGACCGGACGGCCCACCGCCGAAGCGGTCGAGCTGTTGCGGCGGTCGAGCCCGGCCGCCGTCGCCGGCCAGATCAAGGTTCCCAGCCTCATCGTCCAGGGCCAGGCCGACTCTCTCTTCCCGCTCGACCACGCGCACGCGAACGCCGAGGCCGTCGCCCGCAACGGCGCCCCGGTCTCGGTCGTCTGGTACCAGGGCGGGCACGACGGCGGTGACCCGGAGACCGGCCGTGTCCGGGGGCTCGTCCACGACTGGTTCGACCGCTACCTCGAACGCGGGAAGCCCTCGGGAAGCTCGGCGAACGACGGGTTCACGGTCACCCGGGCGGGCGGCATCGACTCCTCGACACAGTCCGTCGTGATCGAGGCGGCGGGCACCCGCACGTACCCGGGCCTGGCGTCCGGCACCCGCACCCTGGCCCTCACCGGGCGCGAGCAGACGATCCACAATCCGGCGGGCGGCTCGCCCGCCTCCATCTCGGCACTGCCCGGCCTGGGCGCGCTGGGCAACCTCGGCGACCTGGGCGGCGCGGGGCTGACGAGCCAGCTGCCGATCGACATGCCCGGGCAGTCCGCCACGTTCGACACGGCCCCGCTCACCGACCCCGTCCAGCTCACCGGCGCCGCCAGCGTCCGGATCAAGGTGACCGGCAAGGGCGACGTGCCCCTGTTCGCCAAGCTGTACGACGTCGCACCGGGCGGCGCGACTCCGGCCCGGC
Source organism: Actinomadura fulvescens (assembly GCF_039533225.1). NCBI lineage: Bacteria > Bacillati > Actinomycetota > Actinomycetes > Streptosporangiales > Thermomonosporaceae > Actinomadura > Actinomadura fulvescens. The sequence goes on from NZ_BAAATD010000006.1 coordinate 65,662, forward strand.
GGCTCGCCGCTCCGCTGCGCGTGGCGAAGGCCGACGGGGGCCGTGAGGTCACGGTGACCCTGCCCGCCATGGACTACCGGTTCGACCGCGGACACCGGCTGCGGCTGGTGGTGGCCACGACCGACATGGGCTTCGCGACGCCGCCGCGGCCCGCCACGTTCAAGGTCGCGGCGGTCTCCGGGCTTACCGTGCCGACCGTTCCGTCACTGCACACGACCGCCGCGCCGCTGCCCGGCTGGGTCTGGGTCCTCCCCGGCGTCGCGCTCGCGGTGGCCGCCGGGATCCTGGTCACCGGCCGCGGCCGTCGCGGCAGGGCGGCCGAGGCGTTCGACCCGGCGCGCGCCGACGTGCCGCTGCAGATCACCGGCCTGACGAAGGCGTACAAGAACGGCCACCTGGCCGTCGACGACCTCGGCTTCAGCGTCGAGAAGGGGCAGGTACTCGGGCTGCTCGGCCCCAACGGCGCGGGCAAGACCACGACGCTGCGCATGCTCATGGGGCTCATCCACCCGGACGCCGGCGAGATCCGGATCTTCGGGCGCCGGGTGACGCCGGGCGCGCCGGTGCTGTCGCGGCTGGGCTCGTTCGTCGAGGGCCCGGGGTTCCTGCCGCACCTGTCGGGCCGCGACAACCTCGACCTCTACTGGCGGGCCACCGGACGGCCGTCCGGCGAGGCACATCTCGACGAGGCGCTGCGGATCGCCGACCTCGGCAGCGCGCTCGACCGCGCCGTCCGCACGTACTCCCAGGGCATGCGCCAGCGCCTCGCGATCGCCCAGGCCATGCTGGGCCTGCCCGATCTGCTCGTGCTGGACGAGCCCACCAACGGCCTCGACCCGCCCCAGATCCGGGAGATGCGCGACGTGCTGATCCGGTACGCGGCGGCGGGCCGGACGGTCATCGTCTCCAGCCACCTGCTGTCGGAGGTGGAGATGACCTGCACGCACGCCGTGGTCATGTCGCGCGGCCGGCGGGTCGCCGCCGGGCCGGTGGCCGAGATCGTCGGCTCGGGCCGCCGGCTGGAGGACGCGTTCCTGGAGATCATCGGCACCGAGAACGGCACGGGCGACACCACCGGGGTCGGGACGGGCGTGGACGACACCGCGAAGGTCGCGGGCAACGGAAGGGGTGAGGCGTGATGAGCACGACCACGCCGCTCAACGGCCGCCAGGCCGCCGCCGCCCCGGAGACCGGGCCGGGCTATGACGTGCGGCATACGCTGCCGCTGCGCGTGGAGGTCGTCCGGCAGTTCCGCCGGCGGCGCACGCTCGTGGCGTTCGGCATCCTGCTCGTGCTGCCGTGGATCCTGGTCGCCGCGTTCAAGATCGGCGGCGATCCCGGACCCGACGGCATCCCGAGCCTGGTGGACGTGGCGACCTCCAGTGCCCTCAACTTCGCGTTGTTCGCGCTCTTCGTCTCGGTGGGCTTCCTGCTGGTGGTCGCGGTGGCGCTGTTCTGCGGCGACACCGTGGCGAGCGAGGCGGGCTGGTCGTCGCTGCGCTACCTGCTGGCCGCGCCGGTCCCGCGGGCGCGGCTGCTGAGACAGAAGCTGATCGTGGCCCTGGGATACGCGGCGGTCGCGGTCGTGAGCCTGCCCCTGATGTCGCTGGTCGCGGGCACGGTCGCGTTCGGCTGGGGCTCGGTGGAGCTGCCCACGGGCGGCTCGGTGCCGGTCTCCACCGCCGTCGGCCGGATGGGCATCATCGTCGGGTACGCGCTGGTGAGCCAGCTCGTGGTGGCCGCGCTGGCGTTCCTGCTGTCGGTCACCACCGACTCGCCCCTGGGCGCGGTCGGCGGGGCGGTCGGCCTGGTGATCGTCAGCAACATCCTCGACGCGGTCACCGCGCTGGGCGACTGGCGCGACTTCCTGCCCACCCACTGGATGTACTCCTGGATGGACGCCCTGCAGCCGCAGATCCAGTGGACGGGCATGGCGAAGGGCACCGCGATCTCGCTGACCTACGCGCTCGTCCTGTTCGCCCTAGCCTTCCGCCGTTTCCGTACTCGCGACATCGTCTCCTGAGCCCGCCAGGCGAGCCGTTGGACAGGTGTCAGGCGGGCTTGGTGCGGAGTGCGGGCAGGATGTCGTTCGTCGTACAGACCGTGCCAAGCAGCGGGAAGATCTTGCCGACCGCGAAGTCGTGCAGCTCCGCGCTGAACGAGGCCATGGCGTCCTCCGGGAACAGCACGTCGTAGCCGAAGTCGCTCGCCGTGCGGGCCGTGGACTCGACGCCGGCGTTGGTCATCAGCCCGCACACGACGACGGTGCCGATGCCCTGGCCCCGCAGCTTGTCGTGCAGCTCGGTCTCGTGGAAGGCGTTCCAGGCCCGCTTGGTGATCAGCAGGTCGCCCGGCCGCGGCTCCATCTCGCTGACGAGCTCGCTGCCCGGTGGCTGTTCGGGGACGCCGGGACGTTCCGCCTGGACGATCACTACGAGGCCGCCGTTCTCCCGGAAGGCGTCGGCCAGCCGCATCGCCTGCCGGACGACGTTCGCGCCCGTGGCGGGGCCGGTCTCCATGCCGACGATGCGCACCTGGAGATCTATGACGATGAGCGCCGTACGGGGGGCGTCGATGGTCAAGTCAGTCATGTAGCGGCATTCTAGAGAGCGTGTCCGAAGCACAGACCGTACGGGAGATAGCACTCTCTCTTCCAGGCACCCAAGAGAAGCCGCCCGCCGGGCGGCTCGTGGCCGAGTACGACGCCGGCTGAATCGGCGGTGGCCGGGATCGGCCGCGCCATCTCACCCCTTACCGGCCGACACTCACCGTACGCACCCGGATACACCGCGCGAGAGCGGCTTCCGGAAATTCGGTCGAAGAGGTCGAGGTTGTCGCATAAGCTCAGCGAACCTCACCGAGGTCGGCGCCGTCCTACCCAGTGAGTGCGACATCGGCTCGATCGGCGGGTTAACTCCGACCGCAACGGGGGAGATGATCACCATGGCACGGCAGCAGCTCATCAAGCGCCCACGACCCCCACGTCAACCGAGCCCGCTCGACCTCCGGTCTCCAGCCGGTCGTCTTCTGCCCTACTGAGCGCCTCTTGACGTACTGACGCCATAACGACAGCCTCCTCCGCCTCCCGCGGAGTCACACGGGACGCAGGGCCCCCTCGACGGCGAGGGGGCCCTGCGGCGTTTCCGTCACCGATGGCCGAGCACGTTGATCACGTGGCCGTCGGGGTCCCGGACGAAGAACCTGCGCACTCCCCAGGGTTCGTCGCGCAGCTCGTACACGATCTCCTGCCCGGCCTCGACCATCGCCTCGTACGCGCCGTCCACGTCGTCCACCTCGACGCTCATCGTGGGCTGCGGCGCCGGCTCGTCGTGGCGGACGAGGATGATCTGAGCGGTGGGATTGTCCGGCGAGGCCAGCGTGGACACCCAGCCGAGGTTCATCACCTCCCGCAGCCCCAGCCGCGCGTAGAACGCGCGGGCCGCCTCAAGGTCGGCAGACCGCAGATCGGGCACCACCCGACGGATTTTCATCCCACACCCTCCAAGGTCATCTCATGGTCCGGCCTTCGTACCACGACCGGAGGGTCACGTGACGCGGAGAACCCGCCCCATGATCCACATACTGGAGATCATGAGCATCCTGGAGACGGAACGCCTGATCCTGCGCCCCCTCGCCGGCACCGACTTCGACGACTACGCCGCGATGCTGGCCGACCCGGAGGTCGTGGACGGTCTCGCCGAGCCGGTCGGCACCTCCCCCGACGACGCCTGGCGCAGCCTCGCCACGTTCATCGGGCACCGCGAGATCCGGGGCTTCTCGCACTGGGCGGTCGTCGAGAGGTCCACGGGCCGCTTCGCCGGACGGGCCGGACCGTGGCGGCCGCACGGGTTCCCGGGCCTCGGCGTGGGCTGGTGCCTGGCCCGCGAGCACTGGGGCAAGGGGTACGCCACCGAGGCCGCCCGCGCCGCCGTCGCGTACTGCTTCAGCGATCTGGACGTGGACGAGGTGATCTCGGTGATCGTCCCCGGCAACGCCCGTTCGATCGCGGTGGCCGAACGCATCGGACACCGGCACCTGCGCGATACGGAGTACCGGGGAAAGACCGTCCACATCTACGGCCAGCAGCGCGGCTAGCTGCGTACGCCCGCCCAGACCGAACGGAGGGGATGGGTGTCGTAGACGATCGTGAGGCGCTCGATCCGCCCGTCGCCGTCGAACTCGATCACGTCCACGCAGTCGAACGTGGTGGCGCTGCCGTCGGCGAGCGTCCAGTCGTACTGGAAACGCACCGCCACCCGGCGTGGATCGCTGTCGGAGGTGAACGTGTCGACCGGCGTGATCTCTGAGCGTTCGGTGTCCTCGAACAGGCCCGTGTAGAAGTCGGCCGCGGTCATCCGTCCGTACAGCGGCGACTCGACCACCGCGCCGCCGGCGAAGAGGGACAGCACCCCGTCGAGGTCACCGGCCGCGAGCCGTTCGAGGTATTCGGCCACCCTGTTGTCAGACATTCCCCACCTTCGCACGAAACTTCGCCCACGATCAGCTCCCCATTCTGGAGGCGGGCGTTGGGCGAGGCCAACGGCCCCGGGTGTGACGTGGCCCCAATCGTTGTAGCCGGATGACTATTGGACCAGGGGTCCACTTGCCTAGGGTCAGGTGACCGTCACCGGGACGGTAACGGGGGACGACGAAAGGTTCCGGACCATGTCCACCCGACTTCGCCGCGTCCTCGGCGTCATGCTGGTCTCCTGCCTGGGACTGGCAGCCCTTCACGGGAACGCCGACGCCGCGCCGCAGGTCCCGCCCTCCCAAGATCCCTTCTACACGCCGCCGTCTCCCCTGCCCGCCGGGAAGCCGGGAGACATCATCAGGTCACGCCCGTCCGTCTTCACCGTCGACCCGTTCGGCAAGACGCCCTTTGGCGGGGTCAAGTCGTGGCAGGTGCTCTACCGCTCCGAGTCGGTCCAGGGAGCGCCCATCGCGGTCTCCGGCACCGTCCTCGTTCCGACCAAGGCCTGGACGGGCACCGGCAAGCGTCCCCTCGTCTCCTACACGGTCGGCACCCGTGGCCTAGGCGACGCGTGCGCCCCCTCGTACACCCTCACCCAGGGCCTCGACTACGAGGAACTCTTCATCGCCGACGCCCTCAGCAAGGGCTGGGCCGTCGCGGTGACCGACATGGAAGGCCTCGGCACCCCGGGGCAGCACACGTACGAGGTCGGCGGCTCGCAGGGCAAGGCCGTCCTCAACATGGCCCGCGCCGCCCAGCGCCTCCCCGAGGCCGACCTCGCCAACGCGCCCACCGGCATCTGGGGCTACTCGCAAGGCGGAACGTCGGCCGGCTGGGCCGCCCAACTCGCCACGACGTACGCCCCCGAACTCCAGCTCAAGGGCGTCGTCGCGGGCGGCGTTCCCGCCGACCTGCGCGCCGTGGCCGACAACCTCGACGGCAGCCTCTTCATCGCGCTGATGTTCATGGCCGCCGTCGGTTACGACACCGCCTACCCCGAGCTGAACCTGGACCGCTACCTCAACGACAGGGGCCGCGCGCTCCTCGCCAAGGCCAAGGACGTCTGCCTGCTGAGCTTCGACGGCGTCGCCACGCTCTTCGACACCGCGTTCAAGAAGATCAGCGACTACACGACCACCAACCCCCTCCAGACGCCCGAGTGGCGGGCGAGGCTGGACGCGAACAAGCTGGGCGCCACGGCCCCCAGCGTCCCGGTCTTCCAGCCGCACGCGACGTTCGACCAGATCATCCCGCTGAAGCAGGCCGACGAGCTCCATAAGAGCTGGTGCGCCAAGGGCGCCAACGTCACGTGGAAGACCTACCTGCTCGCCGAGCACGTGCTGGGAGCCCTGCAGAGCGAGCCGGACGCCGTCGCCTTCCTGGGCGACCGCTTCGCGGGCAAGCCCACCCAGGGCAACTGCTCCGCCACCTGACCCCGCCCGGCGAACGGGCAGCCCGCAGCGGGCTGCCCGTTCGCCACCGCCCTACGAACGGCTCGAAGGACCGGGCGCCCGGTAGCTCGGCTAGCTGATCCGCTTAGCGTCACCCTGGCGCTCGTCGCCCGTAGCAAAGAACGCCGTGAGGTATTCCTCAGGTTCAAGCTCATTGTCACGGACCAGGGAGAAGACCTCCGCGCCCTCCGTGATGCTCTCGTCATCGCCGATGAAGAAGGCCTGCGCCAGCCCGAGATACTCGCCGCCGAGCAGAGCAGCACTTTCACGTGCTGCTCGCTCTGCCTTAACGATCGCCTCGTCGAAGGAGTCCGCTCGCCAGATGGTGATGCTCTCCTCATAGGGCCGCCCGGCAGCCTGCTCCCAACGAAGCAAGCAGCGAACTCCGTACCAGCTTGCCTTGGCCACAGGCGCTCCCAGTTCTAGGTACGAGCTACTCGGCGGGAGCGATGCCCACCGGGCAGGACAAGCCGGTGCCGCCTAGGCCGCAGTAGCCGTTGGGGACCTTGTGGAGGTACTGCTGGTGGTAGTCCTCGGCGAAGTAGAACTCGGTGGCTTGGGCCAGTTCGGTGGTGATGGGGCCGTAGCCGGCTGAGGTGAGGACCTTCTGGTACGCGTCGCGGGAGGTTTCGGCGGCTTTTTGCTGGGTCTCGTCGCGGTAGAAGATGGCCGAGCGGTATTGGGTGCCTACGTCGTTGCCCTGGCGCATGCCTTGGGTGGGGTCGTGGGCTTCCCAGAAGACGCGCAGGAGGTCTTCGTAGGAGACCTTGGTGGGGTCGTAGACGACTCGGACGGCCTCGGTGTGGCCGGTGCGGCCGCTGCAGACCTCTTCGTACGTGGGGTTGGGGGTGTATCCGCCCTCGTAGCCGACGCTGGTGGAGAGGACGCCCGGGGTCTGCCAGAACTTGCGTTCGGCGCCCCAGAAGCAGCCCAGGCCGAACTCGGCGATCTCCGCGCCCTCCGGGTAGGGAGGCGCCAGGGGGCCGCCCAGGACCTCGTGGCGCGGCGGCACCGGCATGGGCTCGTCGCGGCCCGGGAGAGCCTTGTCGGGAGTGATCATCTCGGTCTTCGCGAATCCGAACACCTCTTCAGGCTAGCTCGCGGACGCGGGCTCTGCGCCGTCATTAGTGTGTTGGATTTTGACTGCTTACGTCCTGATACTGTGCACCTCGTGGTGAACCGTCGCGGAATGGTGTTCGGCGTCGCGGCCTACGTGCTGTGGGGCCTGTTTCCCCTCTACTGGCCGCTCCTCAAGCCCGCGGGCGCGATGGAGATCCTCGCGCACCGGATCATGTGGTCCCTGGTCGCGGTGCTCGCCATCCTCGCCGTCCGCCGCAACTGGGGCTGGATCCGGAGCCTCACCGCCCGCAAGCTCGCCATCCTGACGCTCGCCGCGGCGGTCATCACGGCCAACTGGGGCACCTACATCTACGCCGTCAACACCGGGCACACCATCGAGGCGGCCCTCGGCTACTTCATCAACCCCCTCATCAGCGTGCTCCTCGGCGTGGTGATCTTCCGGGAACGGCTGCGCCCCTGGCAGTGGCTGGCCGTGGGGCTGAGCGTGGCCGCCGTCGTCGTCCTGACGGCCGACTACGGCCGGCTGCCGTGGATCGCGCTCGTCCTGGCTTTCTCGTTCGGCACGTACGGGCTGATGAAGAAGTTCGCCAGCATGCCGTCGGCGGAGAGCCTCGCGGTGGAGACGACGGTGCTCTTCCTGCCGGCGCTCGGCTTCGCGCTGGCGCTCCAGGTCCAGGGTGACGGCGCGTTCGGGCACGAGGGCACCGGCAACATGGCGCTGCTCGCCGCCGCCGGCGTGGTGACCGCGATCCCCCTGATGCTCTTCAACGCCTCCGCGGTGCGGATCCCGCTGAGCACGATCGGCATGCTGCAGTACCTGGCGCCCGTCCTGCAGTTCCTCATCGGCCTGCTGGTGCAGCACGAGGAGATGCCGCCGAGCCGCTGGGCGGGCTTCCTGCTGGTGTGGGCCGCGCTGATCATCCTGACGGCGGACGGTGTGCGTGCCGGACACCGCACCCGGCGTGCGGCCCGCGCGGAACGGATCGTCGCCGAGGCGGCCTGATCGCCACAACTTTTCCGGGATTCCGCGCATCTCTATTGTCAAGCGCCGCGAAGCCACTAGAGTGCCGGACGTCACACGGACGTCACCTTGATCCAAGGAGAACCCTTGCGCCTGCTCAGCCTCAGCGCCTTGGGAACGGCCCTTATCGCGGCCGGTCTCGTCGTCCCAGCGGTGGGCGAGGCGACGGCCGGCGGTGCCAACGGCGTCAAGGTCAGCCCGAACGTCGCCCGTCCCGGGCAGCAGGTCGACCTGACGGTCCCGGACTGCTCCGTCGGACGCACGCGGCACTGGGCCACCTCGAAGGCCTTCGCCCAGGACGTGACCCTGGGCGGCAAGGCCGATAACGGCCACGCCACCGCCACCGTCAAACGCGACCTCGCCTCCGGTACGTACGACATCGTCGCGCACTGTGACGGACGGAAGGTCTCCGGCCTCCTGAAGGTCTCCACCAAGCCGAGCCTGCCGCCCCTTCTGCCCTCCGGCCTGAGCCGCCCGGACGTGAGCTTCGGCAAGTAATACCGGCCACCCGCGCCCCATTCGAATAACCATTCGAATGGGGCGTTTCGCGTGCGGCAAAGCCCTTTACAGCTGATTTCACAATCCCACGTAAAGTCGACGGCGGCAGCGTGACCTAATCCCACCTTCGCCCGGCAGCCGACGGGATGTGCACCTGACGCCCATCTCAAGCTATGAGACATTACAGGGCGTTACGCACCGTGATGCCGTCCGTCCGGCATTCACAGGTGAACAGCTCGCGAAATTCCAAACAAGTGACGTACGCCACTCCCGGGAACATGAATCTCCTACCGTCTCAGCACTTGAACGGCTCCGGTTGATCATGTGATACTTCCCCCGAAACGCCCATAAGGCACAAGCATCACAAATTAGTAATATCCCCCGCTGACCTGCCGATCTCACCCTCCGTCCATCCCTGACCGGTGTACTTCGCCACGCTAATTTCACACTGAGGGGCTGCCCGAGAATGCCCGTCCCCGCCGACTCCGTTCCCGTCAAGAAGGCCAAGAGTTTTCCGCTCTACCGCACGGTCGCCGGGTTCGTCCGCGATCCGCTGCTGCAACTGCAACGGATCAACGAGTCGGCGGACGGAGAGCTGGTCCGGCTCGGCCTCGGCGCCTCCCGGCCCTATCTGGCGACGCACCCCGACCATGTGCAGCAGGTCCTGCGCGGCGAATCGGAGAACTTCGTCCGCGACGGCGTCTTCTGGCGCCCGCTCAACAGGCTCATGGGGGCCAGCATTCTCGCCGAAGGTGACGACTGGGAGCTCAGCAAGCGCGTGCTGCAGCCGGTGTTCACCACCCGCAACGTCAACAGGCTCACCGATCTCATGGCCACCGCGATCAACGAGGCGGTCGACCGTCTCGTCGCGCCGGGCGGCGGCGGCCGCACGGTCGACGGGCTGCCCGAGATGAGCCGGATCGTCAACGAGACAGTGATCAAGGTTCTCTTCGGCGACAAGATCTCGCCGGTCGAGTCCGACCGCCTGATCCCGGCGTTCGACCAGGTCGCCAGGTCGATCGCGTTCAGGTTCCTGCTGCCGTTCGTGCCACGCCTGATCCCGCTGCCCGGGGACCGCGCCTTCCGGGCCGCGGTCAAGATCATGGACGAGACGTTGTTCGAGCTCGTCGACCGCTACCGGAACGATCCAGGCGACGGGGACGACATCTTCACCGTGCTCTGCGGAGCGCGGGCGGCGGCGGGCAGCGAGCTCACCGACACCTGGGTCCGCGACAACCTCCTCGCCATGTTCGCGACCAGCACCGAGACCACCACCCTGGCCCTCACCTGGCTCTGGCCGCTGCTCAACGACCATCCGCACGTCGCGACGCGGCTGTACGACGAGATCGACGGCGTCGTGGGCACCGAGCGCGTGCGCCCGGACCACCTCCACCGCCTCCCGTACGTGCACCAGGTCGTCCAGGAGCTGCTCCGGCTCTATCCGGTCGGCTGGATGTTCCCCCGGATGGCGACGAAGCCGACCACCATGGGCGGGGTGCCGATCAAGCCGGGCGACGCGGTGCTGATCAGCCCGTTCCTGACCCACCGGCTCGCGTCGGTCTGGGACCGCCCGCTGGAGTTCGACCCCGACCGGTTCCTGCCGGAGAACGTCCGGGGCCGCCACCGCTACGCCTACTTCCCGTTCGGCGGCGGGCCCCACCAGTGCATCGGCAGGCACGTGTTCAACGTCGAGGCCCAGATGATCCTCACGAGCATCCTCAGCAGGTTCCGGCCGGCCCTCGCGCGCCCGATCCCGCCGATGCCGCGCATCGGCGCGACGCTGCGGCCGCGGACCAACGTCGAACTCGCCCTCGCCCCCCTGACCGGCGCGCGAGCGAGCTGATCACCCACTCGTCGGCGCCCGGTTCCGCCGGACGCCCGGCTCGGCACGTCCCACGACGACTCATCGAATGCGAGAGACCCCGCCATGCATCCGAACCCTGTCGCCGATCACCCTCCCCAGGACGCCCGCGACGCCGGCTCGATCATGGCTCAGGCGGTGCGTTGCGCTCGCGATCTCGAAAGCTGCGCGGAGGAACATCCCGGCCTCTTCGCCGCCAGGCCGTTCGATTCCACGCTGTATCACGCGGTGGCCTGCGCCAACGCGTTCGGTTCACCCGGCGTGCCCGCGGCCGGTCTGCGCGTCGCCGGGCGCACCTCCCTGTGGATCTTCGCCCTCGACTGGCTGGTCGACCACATCGCCGCCACCCGTGCCGAGATCGACGACATCACGCGGCGCTGCCTCGCCGTCGCCGACGGAGCCGCCCCCGCGGACGGCGACGAGCTCGCCCGCTTCCTCGCCGAGATCCGGGACGAGCTGGCCCTCGCCCCCGGCTTCACCGACCTGCGCGCCGACTGGCGCCGGCAGCTGCGGCGTCTGCTCGACGCCGGCGCGCGGGAATGGAGCTGGAAGTCCGGCGCGGCCCCCCGCCCGTCGTTCGCCGAGTACCTCGACAACGCCGACAACTACGGCTCGGCCTGGGTCAACATCTCGCACTGGATCGCGAGCGGCGCCCCGCAGGTGGTCGCGCACCGGGAGGCACTGCAGGCGGCCAGCCGCGAGGTGCAGCGAGTGCTGCGCCTGCTCAACGACCTGGCGACCTACGAACGGGACGTGACCTGGGGAGACCTCAACGCCCTGATGCTCGGAGTCGACCGCTCGGAGGTGACCGCGCACCTGGACCTGCTCGTCGAACGGTGCCACCGGCTGATCGAACCCATCCGCTCGGCTCACCCGGAGGCAGCCGTCTACCTGGAACGGCAGATCGGCTACAGCACGGGCTTCTACGGGATCACCGACTACTGGGGGACCCTGTGATCCCTGAGGAGATCCGGCAGGACACGTTCGCCACGTGGGACGGTCTCGATGTCGAGGCCGCGGCCCAGCGGCTCCTCGACGGGATGCTCACCTCGCCCTGGGGACTGACCACTCCCTCGGTGTACGAGACGGGCCGGCTGGTGGCGCTGGTCCCCTGGCTGACCGGCCATGCAGAGAGGCTGCGGTTCCTGCTGAGGACCCAGAACGCCGACGGTTCGTGGGGCGTCCAGCAGGCGGGATACGCGCTGGTCCCCACGCTCAGCGCCACCGAGGCCCTGCTCTGCGAGCTGTGTTCCGCGAGAACGCGGCGTTCGGCGAGCACGGAGCTGGTCAAGGCCGCCGATCAGGGGCTCCGGGCACTGTTCCGCCTGCTCGGGCGCGGCGGCGCGGCCGGGCTGCCGGACATGCCGGCGATCGAGCACATCACGCCCGTTCTCATCGACTCGATCAACCGGCGGCTCGACGGGCTCCGGGACCGGCCGGCGACCGGGATGGAGTCCTGGCAGGAATCGGCGCGGTTGCGGGCGCCCGCCGGATTCGACGGCGCCGTTCTCGACGCCGTCCGCAGGCGCCTGCGAGACGGCGGCGCCATCCCCGAGAAGCTGCTCCATGCCCTGGAGATCGCGGGCGACGCGGCCGCCGGCGCGCCCGCCGTCCACCCGCAGCCGGTCGGCACCGTCGGCGCCTCGGCGGCGGCGACGGCCGCCTGGCTCGGTGAACGCGGGGCACAGGAGGCCGATCACCCGGCCCGCCGCTATCTGGAGACGGCCGTCTCCGAACACGGCGGCCCGGTGTCCGTCGCCACCCCGATCACCAACTTCGAACGTGCGTGGGCACTCGGCTGGCTGATCCGCGCGGGCGTCCCGGTGGCGGTCCCACCAGCGCTGATCGGCGAGATGATCCGCGCCCTCGGCCCGGACGGCGCGCCGGGCGGCGCGGGGCTGCCGGCCGACGCCGACACCACGTCCGGGCTGCTGTACGCGCTTTCGCTGGCCGGCGCGCCACAGTCGCCCGACGTGCTCTGGCCTTACGAAACGGAGACGCATTTCTGCACCTGGCAGGGCGAGAACGGCCAATCCGTCACTACGAATGCGCACGCTCTGGAGGCTTTCGGGCATTATCGGGAGCTCGTTCCCGAGAGCGGGGCCGCGCACCGCTACGCGGCCGCGGTGAGAAAGAGCTCACGCTGGCTGCTCTCACAACAGGGAGCCGACGGAAGCTGGCACGATCGGTGGCATGCGTCGCCCTACTACGCGACGGCATGCGCGGCTCTCGCTCTCGGCCGATTCGGGGGCACCGGCGCGAAAAGGGCGACCGGGCGGGCGGTCGACTGGGTGCTGGCCACGCAGCATCCGGACGGTTCTTGGGGACACTGGGACGGGACGGCCGAGGAGACCGCGTACGCGATCCATGTTCTGCGCCTGTGCGGCAACGGCCATAGCGACGAGACCGCCGCCGTCGACAGGGGCGGAGCCTTCCTGCGTTCGGCGATGTGGCTCATCCACACGCCGGACGGGCTGCCGCCGCTCTGGCATGACAAAGACCTCTATACACCGTTGACCGTGGTCCGCGCCGCGATCCTGGGTGCACTCCGGCTGACGCGAACGTGAAAGTTTGTTTCGAGGAAGTGAATTAAGACACACCACCGCAGGTGACAGCTCATGGGTATTCGTTTGTAAACGGTTCACCTTGAGCGGGTTAGGCGCCGTTGGTAAGGTTCCATGGTGCGTTGAAATCGGTCATAGCCGACGCTGCGCATCTCTCCTCCATCGCGTGCCCTGCGGCTGGGTCGGATACTACGCATTGCAGGCACCTTGACAATTGTTTGGGCGATCGTAATGCGCTTCCGCAACTCCCGACTGCGGACCAAGATTGTGGCCCTGCTCCTGTCACTGACCGCCCTGTGGGCGTTCGCCGCCTGGGTGACCCTGCGGGAGGGCGTCAACCTGCTCTTCGTGACCGCCATGGACGGCGTGGTCGCGCCGAGCGACCCCATGCTGGCCGATCTGCAGCGCGAACGGCGGCTCACGCTCATCGCCATGGCGTCGGCCGGTGCCGGGCAGGACCGCCGCGCCGTCATCTCCGGCCAGCGCGAGCGGACGAACAGGAGCCGGGCCGTCGTGGTCCGCGCGGCCAACGGTGGCGCGTTCCAGCGAGCCGCCGGACCCGAGCTCGAACGCCGCACCACGCAGATGCTCAAGCTGCTGCGCGGGCTCGACGACAACCGCCGGGCGATCGACGCCGGTCTCCTCGACCGCGACCGCGCCGCCGAGGTCTACTCCGACGTGATCGAGTCGGTCTTCCGGATGTACGACGCCGCCGCGAGCCTGGACGACAAGGACTTCTCCAACGACACGCGCATCGAGATCGCGGTCAACCGGTCCTGGGAGCTCCTCTCGCAGGAGGACGCCGTGGTCGCCGGGATGCTCACGACCGGGCGGCTCACGTCCGCGGACCAGTTGAAGATCAGCCGGCTGGTGGGAGCGCGGCGGCTCGTCACCGACCGCGCGCTGGCCGACCTGCCGGACGCCGACGACACCGCCCACAAGGAGATCACCTCCAACCGGCGGCTCGCCGAGGTCCGGACGCTGGAGGACATGCTGCTCCAGAAACCCCTGACCGGGCAGCGTCCACGGATCACCGCCGAACAGTGGCGGAGCTCGACCGAGCCCGCCATCGCGCAGATGCGCCAGAGCATCCAGAACGCGGGCGACCGGCTGGTGGAGCGCGCCAAACCGATCGCCATCTGGGTCGTCGTCCGGCTGCTGCTGGCCGGTGGTCTCGGGCTCCTGGCCGTCATCGCCTCCATCGTCGTGTCGATCACGACGGCCCGGGCGCTCGTCCGGCAGCTCGAGAAGTTGCGCCAGGCCGCCTGGGAGCTGGCCGAGCAGCGGCTGCCCAGCGTCGTCGAACGGCTGGGCCACGGCGAGAAGGTCGACGTGTCCAAGGAGGCGCCGCCGCTGGAGTTCGGCGTGGACGAGATCGGGCAGGTGGGCCGCGCGTTCAACGCCGTCCAGGAGACCGCGATCCGCACCGCGGTGGAACAGGCCGAACTGCGGCGCGGCATCCGCGACGTCCTGCTGAGCCTGGCCCGCCGGACGCAGACGCTCGTGCACCGGCAGCTCAGCATGCTCGACCAGATGGAGCGCAAGCGCGACATCGACCCCAAGGACCTGCAGGAGCTCTTCCGTCTCGACCACCTGGCCACCCGCATGCGGCGCAACGCCGAGAACCTCATCGTCCTCTCCGGCGCCATCCCGGCCCGTGGCTGGCGCCGCTCGGTCCCGATGGTGGACGTCATCCGCGCGGCCGTCGGCGAGGTCGAGGACTACACCCGGGTCCAGGTCCTGCCCATCAACGACGTGGAGCTGGCGGGACGGGCCGTCGGCGACGTCACCCACCTGCTCGCCGAGCTGATCGAGAACGCGGTGACCTTCTCCCCGCCGGACACCGTGGTCCAGATCGGCGGGCATCCGGTCGCCAGCGGGTACGCGATCGACATCGAGGACCGCGGGCTCGGCATGGACGACCAGAAACTCGCGGAGATCAACGACCGCATCGCCGACCCGCCGGAGTTCAACCTGCAGAGCTCGGTGCAGCTGGGGCTGTTCGTGGTCGGCAAGCTGGCCGAACGGTACGGGCTGCAGGTCTCGCTCAAGCGCTCGGCGTACGGGGGGACAACGGCCGTCGTGGTGCTTCCTCGCGAGCTCCTGGCCGAACCGCAGGACCGCAGGTCCACCGGCCCGCGCCCGCTTCCCGCCGGAGCGACGACGCAGAACGGCCTCGCCGTGCGCCAGCCGGTGGCGGTCACGAGCGGCGGCCCCGCGCCGACCGGGCCCGTCCCGGTGCCCGCCGTCCCGGCACCGGCCGGCGCACTCTCGGTCCTGCCCGCCGTCGACGACGCCACGACGGACGGCGCCGCTCCACCCGGTCCGGCGGACGACGCTGAGGAGGAACGTCCCGTGCCCGAGGTCTCCAATACTCCGGGCGGCCTGCCGGTGCGGGTGCCGCAGGCGAACCTGGCGCCGGCGTTGAAGACCGACGAGCCGGTGGTGGCGGAGGAGCCGGACGAGGTGGATCCCGGGCGGTCGCCCGAGGAGATCCAGCGGATCATGGGCTCGTACCAGCGGGGCACGGTGCGCGGGCGGAACGAGGCGGCTGCCAGGACGGAAACGGCGGAAGGTGAGGACGAGCAGTGACGCAGAAGACGGGTTCTTCGGTGGACCTGAGCTGGTTGCTGGACGACCTGATCGGTCGGCTGCCCCATGCCCGGCACGCGGTCGTGCTGTCCGCGGACGGGCTGCTGATGGCGTCGTCGCGGGGCATCGGGCAGGACGACGGCGAGCATCTGGCCGCGGTGGCGGCCGGGATCCAGAGCCTCGCCAAGGGAGCCGGGACGCGCTTCGGCGGCGGACCCGTACGGCAGACGATCATCGAGATGCAGTCGGCCTTCATGCTGGTCACGGTGGCGGGCAAGGGGGCCTGCCTGGCGGTGCTGAGCGACGAGGACTCCGACGTGGGCCTCATCGCGTACGAGATGGCGATGCTCGTCACCAGCATGGGGCACCACCTGACCAGCCCCTCGCGCACCGCCACGGAGGATCAGTGATGCCCCCAGACGATCCCCTGCGGCAGCCGGACCGCTGGCTCGACGAGCAGGCCGGGCCGATGGTACGGCCGTACGTGATGACCAGCGGGCGCATCGAGCCGACCCGCGGCAAGTTCGACCTGATCACGCTGGTGGTGGCGCTGGCGCCGGAGACGGCGAGCGAGGTCGGGCTCGGCCCCGAGCATCTGGAGATCACGAGACTGTGCCAGTCGGTGATGTCGGTGGCCGAGCTCACCGGGCATCTCGACCTGCCGGTGGCCACCGTCCGGGTCCTGCTGGGCGACCTCCTCGACAAGGGACTCATCACCCTCCAGGAACCCGAACCGGAGGCGGACATGCACGACATCAGGCTCTACAAGGCGGTGATCGATGGTCTCCGGGCTCTCTAACGGTCGCAGGCTGCCGACGGCGGTCAAGATCGTGATCGCGGGCGGTTTCGGGGTCGGCAAGACCACGATGGTCGGCACCGTGTCGGAGACCGCCCCGCTGCGGACCGAGGAGATCCTCACCGACCAGAGCGTGGGCGTCGACGACGTCTCCGGCGTCGAGAAGAAGCAGACCACCACGGTCGCGATGGACTTCGGCCGCATAACAATCCGCGACGAGTACGTGCTCTACCTCTTCGGCACCCCAGGCCAGGAACGTTTCTGGTTCATGTGGGACGAGGTGTCGCTGGGCGCCCTCGGCGCGGTCGTACTCGCCGACACCAGGCGCCTCTCCGAATGTTTCCCGTCAGTCGACTACTTCGAGCGCCGCGGCACCCCGTTCATCGTGGCCGTCAACTGCTTCGAGGGCGCCCGCCGCTTCGACCTGGAGGAGATCCAGCAGGCCCTCAACCTGGGCCCGAGCGTCCCGGTCATGCTCTGCGACGCCCGCCGCCTCGACTCCTGCAAGGAGACCCTCATCAACCTGGTCCTCCACGCCATGAAGATCCGCGGCCTACCCGCCACCGAACCCCAAAACGTCTAGCGAGATACCTGTAGCCGCACCACGACCACACAGCGCCGACCTGCAGCCGCACACGAACGCGGCGCGCTGACCTGTGGCTGCACGCGAGCGCGGCGCGCTGACCTGTGGCTGCACGCGAGCGCGGCGCGCTGACCTGTGGCTGCACGCGAGCGCGCAGCACTGACCTGCAGCCGCACCACGAGCGCACAGCACTGACCTGCAGCCACACTGCGAGCGCGCAGCACCGACCTGCAGCCACACTGCGAGCGCGCAGCACCGACCTGCAGCCACACTGCGAGCGCGCAGCACTGATCTGCAGCCGCACCACGAGCGCACAGCACTCGCCTGCAGCCGCACCACGAGCGCACAGCACTCGCCTGTAGCCGCACCGCGAGCGCGCAGCACTGACCTAGAGCCGCACGCGAGCGCACAGCACGACCTGCAGCCGCACCACGAGCGCACAGCACTGACCTGCAGCCGCACCGCTAGCGCACAGCACGACCTGCAGCCGGACCACGAGCGCGCAGCACTGACCTGCAGCCGCACCGCTAGCGCATAGCACTCGCCTGTAGCCGCACCGCGAGCGCGCGGCGCTGACCTGTATCCGCACGCGAGCGCGCGGCGCTGAGTGGAGAACAAGCCGAAGGCGACGTTCTCCGCGAAGATCGCGAAGCGATGTCGCGCTCGCCGCTTTTGCGGTTCGGGTCCGAGCCGCCAGGCGAGGGCCCGAGGCCGCGAAAGCCAATAAGCACAGCGCGGTTCGGTCCCGAGCCGCCAGGCGAGGGCCCGAGGCCGCTAAAGCTAACCAGTCCGCGAGACTACGTAGTCGCAGAGGCCGGTGAAGGCGGCTCGGACGGGGACGTCGGGGAGGGTTTCCAGTTCGGCGCGGGCGTCTTCGGCCCAGCGGCGCAGGTCGGTGCGGGCGCGGTCCATGGCGGGGTGGGCGCGCAGGAGCGCGAGGGCCTCGGCGTGCAGCGCGTCGTCGGTGAGGTCCTGGCCGAGGAGCTCGCGCAGCCGGGCGTCGGCCGGGCCGGAGTCGGCACCGGCGAGGACGAGGTGCATCGGCAGGGTGCGGATGCCCTCGCGCAGGTCGGTGCCCGGGGTCTTGCCCGACTGCTCGGCGTCGGAGGCGATGTCGAGGATGTCGTCGGAGAGCTGGAAGGCGACGCCGATCTTCTCGCAGGCGGAGGTGATGGTGTCGACCACGTGCGGCGGGGCGCCGCCGAGCAGGGCACCGAACTGGCCGGAGACGGCGATGAGGGACGCGGTCTTGTCGGCCACGACCTGCAGGTAGTGCTTGAGCGGGTCGGCGTCCGGGGTCGCTCCGACGGTCTCCTGGATCTGGCCGCGGACCAGGCGGGCGAACGCGCGGGCCTGGATCCGGACGGCCTCGGGGCCGAGGTCGGCCAGCAGGTCGGAGGCGCGGGCGAAGAGGTAGTCGCCGGTGAGGATGGCGACGGTGTTGGTCCACCGGGCGTTGGCCGAGGGCGTGCCCCGGCGCACGGTCGCCTCGTCCATCACGTCGTCGTGGTAGAGCGTCGCCAGGTGGGTCAGCTCGACCACCACCGCGGCCGGGACGACGCCGGCCGCGGCGGGGTCGCCGAAGTGGGAGGCGAGCAGCACCAGCATGGGCCGGAAACGCTTGCCGCCGGCCTCGACCAGGTGCTTGGAGGCCTGGGTGAGCAGCGGATCCTCGCTGTGGACGGACTCCAGCAGCAGGCTCTCGACGGCCGCGAGCCGCTCCTGCACGTCCGCGGCGAGGCCGTCGTCCACGGGCAGACCGAACGGAACGGCGCTGCTACTCACCCAAACCCCCTACCGCACGAACATCTGTGTCGCGGCGTCTCCCGCGAGGTCCAGCATCGGCTGGGGGAGCACGCCGAGTACCACAGTAGCCGTCAGCCCGAGAGCGACCGCAGCCGCGGTCGCCGGTCCGGCCACGACCGTCGGCCCGTCCGCCTCCGGCTCGCTGAAGAACATGACCACGATCACCCGGACGTAGAAGAACGCGGCGATGGCCGAGGAGAGCACGCCGACCACGACCAGCGGGGTCGCGCCGCTCTCGATGGCCGCCTTGAAGACCGCGAACTTGCCGGTGAAACCGCTGGTCAGCGGGATGCCGGCGAAGGCCAGGAGGAAGAAGGCGAACACCCCGGCGACCACCGGGGAGCGCTTGCCCAGCCCGGCCCAGCGCGACAGGTGGCCCGCCTCGCCGCCGGCGTCCCGGACCATCGTGATCACGGCGAACGCGCCGATCGTGGTGAAGCCGTAGGCCGCCAGGTAGAACAGCGTGCCCGACAGGCCGTCCCGCGAGGTCGCGATCATGCCGGTGAGCAGGAAGCCCGCGTGCGCGATCGAGGAGTAGGCCAGGAGCCGCTTCACATCGGTCTGGGTGATCGCGATGACCGCGCCGGCGACCATTGTGAGAATGGCCACACCCCACATGACGGGCCGCCAGTCCCACCGCAGGTTCTCGAAGGCCACGTAGAACACCCGTAGCAACGCGCCGAACGCCGACACCAGCGTGCAGGACGCCATCAGCGCGGTGATCGGGGTCGGGGCGCCCTGGTAGACGTCCGGCTTCCACATGTGGAAGGGCACCGCGCCGAGCTTGAACAGCAGCCCGACCGACAGCAGCGCCACCCCGCCCAGCAGCAGCGACTCGTTGCCCGCGTTCTTGCCCAGCTGGTCGGAGATCACCGACAGCCGCACGGAGCCGGCGTAGCCGTACAGCAGCGCCACCCCGTACAGGAAGAACGCCGAGGAGAACGCGCCCAGCAGGAAGTACTTGACCGCGGCCTCCTGCGACAGCAGGCGCCGGCGCCGGGCCAGCCCGCACAGCAGGTAGAGCGGCAGGGAGAGGATCTCCAGCGCCACGAACATCGTGAGCAGGTCGTTCGAGGCGGGGAAGGCCAGCATGCCGCCCACCGCGAACATCATCAGCGGGAACACCTCGGTCTGGGTGATGCCCGCCGCCATCGTCTCCTGCTCGGCCTCGCTGCCCGGCAGCGCCGAGGCCTGCGGCGCGAAGTGGTCCTTGCCGCCGCGTTCGGCGATCAGCAGCAGCGAGATCAGCGCCAGCACCAGGATCGTGCCCTGGAGGAACAGCGTCGGCCCGTCCACCGCCAGCGCGCCTTCGGCCGCGACGTGGAAGGGCTTGTCGGTGTAGGCCAGGACGCACGTCCAGGCGAATGCGCCGAGAAGTCCGAGGAAGGCCAGCGGCACCTGGACCGAGTAGCGCCAGGTGCGCCCGACGAACGCCTCCACGAGCACGCCCGCGATCGCCACGCCGAAGACCAGCAGCATCGGGGCGAGCTGCCCGTACTCGATGTTCGGCGCCGAGATGTCCCCCTGCGCCAGCACTGCGGCGGTCGTCCTCATGGGCGGGCTCCGTTCTCGGCCACGTTGCTGATCTTCGAGGCCGGATCATGCTGGTCGACCCGGACCAGGGTTTCCTTCACCGACGGGTTGATCACGTTGAGCACCGGCTGCGGGAAGAAGCCCATCACCACGATGACCGCGATGATCGGTCCGACCGCCCAGCGTTCCCGCGCCGAGAGGTCGGCCATGCCCTTGACCTTCTCTGCCGCCGGGCCGCCCATCGTCCGCTGGTACATCCACAGGATGTAGATGGCGGCGAGGATGATGCCCGCCGTGGCGATCAGCGCCGGCACCTTGTAGCGGGTGAACGTGCCGGTCAGCACCAGGAACTCCGAGACGAACGGCGCCAGGCCCGGCAGCGAGAGCCCCGAGAGGCCGGCGACCAGGAAGAACCCGGCCAGCACCGGGGCCTGCTTCTGGACGCCGCCGTAGGCGTCGATCCGCGCGGACCGGCGCCGGACGATCATGAAGCCGACGATCAGGAAGAGCGCGCCGGTGGAGAACCCGTGGTTGACCATGTAGAGCGCGGCGCCCGACTGGCCCTGCGAGGTCATCGCGAAGATGCCGAGCACGATGAACCCGAAGTGCGAGATCGAGGTGTAGGCGACCAGCCGCTTCAGGTCCACCTGGCCGATCGCCAGGACGGCGCCGTAGATGATGCTGATGACGGCCAGCGCGAGCACCACCGGTGTCGCCCACTTGGCCGCGCCGGGGAAGAGCTCCAGGCAGAAGCGCAGCATCCCGTACGTGCCGACCTTGTCGAGCACGCCGACGATGAGCACCAGCGCGCCCGCCGGGGACTGCCCGGCCGCGTCCGGCAGCCAGGTGTGCACTGGCACCATCGGCGCCTTGATGGCGAACGCGATGAAGAAGCCGAGGAACAGCCACTTCGCCGTGGTCGGCTCGATGTTCAGCTTGCTGAGCTCGCTGAAGAGGAACGTGCCTTCCCCGAGGCCGCCCTCGGCCGTGGACTTGGCCGACAGCGGGTACAGCCAGATCACCGCGACGAGCATGATCAGCCCGCCGAGCAGCGAGTAGAGCAGGAACTTCACCGCCGCGTACGAGCGCTGCGCGCCGCCGTAGGACCCGATGATGAAGTACACCGGGATCAGCATGGCCTCGAAGAAGACGTAGAAGAGGAAGACGTCGGTCGCCGCGAAGACGCCGATCATCATCGACTCCAGCACCAGGATCAGCACGAAGTACGTCTTCACCGAGCGTTTGGCGGGCACGTCCACGCCGCCCGACCGGTCCGCCTCGTTCCACGACGCGAGGATCACCAGCGGGACGAGCACCACCGACAGCAGCACCAGGGTGAGGGCGACGCCGTCGACGCCGACCGCCCAGTGCACCCCGAACTGCTTGATCCACCAGTACTTCTCGTCGAACTGGAAGCGCGCGCCGCCCGGGTCGAAGCCGCTCGCCATCACACCGGCGACCACCGCGACCACCAGCGAGACGCCGAGCGCGGCCCGCTTGATCAGCTCCTCGCCCCCGCGCGGCAGCAGCCCCACGATCAGCGCGCCGACCAGCGGCAACGCGATGAGGACGCTCAGCCAGGGAAAGTCTTCCATCAGACGGTCACCACCAGGAGCGCCGCCACGACGAGGGCCGCGCCAAAGAACATGGAAAGGGCATACGAACGGACGAAGCCGGTCTGGACGCGCCGGGCACGGCCCGAGGTGCCGCCGATCCCGGCCGCGAGGCCGTTCACCGCGCCGTCCACGCCCCGGTTGTCGAACCAGACCGCGAGCCGGGTCAGCCACTGGCCGGGGCGCATGAGCAGCGACTCGTTCAGCGCGTCCCCGTACAGGTCCTTGCGGGCCGCGACCGTGACGAACGAGCCCTTGGGTGCCTCACGCGGCACCGGCCGCGCCCCGTACTGCCGCCAGGCGATCCCGGCGCCGACGAGCATCAGCACGAACGTGGCGATGCCCGGCCCGGTGATCGGCTTGAAGCCGTGGTGCGCGGGCTCGCCCACGACCGGCGCGAGGAAGTCGGAGAAACCGCCGAGGACCAGGAAACCGCCGGCGAACACCGACCCGACCGCCAGCAGGATCAGCGGCACGGTCATGACCTTCGGCGACTCGTGCGGATGGACGTCCTCTTCCCAGCGCTTCTCACCGAAGAACGTCATGAACATCACGCGCGACATGTAGTACGCGGTGACACCGGCGCCGACCAGCGCGCACGCGCCGAGGATCGCCCCCGAGGTGCCGCCCTTCTCGAACGCGGCCTCGATGATGCCGTCCTTGGTGAACCAGCCCGACAGTCCCGGGAAGCCGATGATCGCCAGATACCCGAGCCCGAACGTCGCCCACGTCACCACCATCAGCGAGCGCAGCCCGCCGTAGTGGCGCATGTTGACGTCGTCCTTCATGCCGTGCATGACCGACCCGGCGCCGAGGAACAGCCCCGCCTTGAAGAAGCCGTGCGCGATGAGGTGCGCGATGGCGAAGGCGTATCCGGCCTTGCCGAGCCCGGCCGCCAGGTGCATGTAGCCGATCTGCGACATCGTCGATCCGGCCAGTGCCTTCTTGATGTCGTCCTTGCCGCAACCGATGATCGCACCGGCGAGCAGCGTGGCCGCGCCGACGATGGTCACGACGAGCTGCGCGGTGTCGGACATCTCGAAGATGGCCGCGGACCGCACGATCAGGTAGACGCCGGCGGTCACCATGGTCGCCGCGTGGATGAGCGCCGACACCGGGGTCGGGCCCTCCATCGCGTCCAGCAACCAGGACTGCAGCGGGAGCTGGGCCGACTTGCCGCACGCGCCCAGCAGCAACAGCAGGCCGATCGCGGTCGCCGTCCCGGTGCCGAGCTTGGAGGCGAGCCCCACGTGCTCGGCGCCCACGCCGAGGATCTGCTCGAACGAGACGGTGCCGAACGTGGCGAACATCAGCATGATCGCCGCGACCAGGCCGAAGTCGCCGACCCGGTTGACCACGAACGCCTTCTTGGCGGCCGTGGCCGCGGTCGGCTTGTACTGCCAGAACCCGATCAGCAGGTAGGAGGCGAGACCGACGCCCTCCCAGCCGATGAACATCGCGACGTAGTTGTCGCCCAGCACCAGCAGCAGCATCGCCGCGACGAACAGGTTCAGGTAGGCGAAGAACCGCCGCCTGTCCGGATCGTGCGACATGTAGCCGATGGAGTAGATGTGGATCAACGAGCCGACGCCGGTGATCAGGAGCACGAAGCTGATGGACAGCGGGTCCACCAGCAGCCCCATGTCGACCTTGAACGAGCCGACGTCGAAGAACTCCCAGAGGTGCAGGCTCCGGCGGCGCTCCTGCGCGCCGTAGCCGAGCATCTGGACGAACATCGCGGCGCCGACCACGAACGAGCCGAGCGACATCAGCACGCCGAGAAGGTGCCCCCACCTGTCGGTGCGGCGCCCGCCGAGCAGGAGGATCGCCGCGCCCGCCAGCGGCAGCGCTATGAGAAGCCAGGCGAGTGCCTGGACGCCCTCTGCTTCCAAACCAGCCTTCACCAGCGCACCTCAGTACTTCAGCAGGTTCGCGTCGTCCACCGACGAGGACCTGCGGGTCCGGAAGATGGTCATGATGATCGCGAGGCCCACCACGACCTCGGCCGCCGCCACGACCATCACGAAGAACGCGATGATCTGGCCGTCGAGGTTGCCGTGCATGCGGGAGAACGACACGAACGCCAGGTTCGTGGCGTTGAGCATGAGCTCGACGCACATGAAGATCACGATGGCGTTGCGGCGCACGAGCACGCCGACCGCGCCGATGGTGAACAGGATCGCCGAGAGGGCCAGGTAGTGCCCGGGGCTCATCGACCGGCCTCGCCTTCGTTCGACGGGAGCACCGGTGTCCCGGCCTTGATCTCCCGGGCCTCCGCGTCCGCGCCCTCGGCTCTACTCATTACGCCGCCCGAACCCACCTCGGTCGCGGCCTTCACGGCGGCCACGTCCTCCTCCACCGCGTGCTCGGCGGTGTCGCCGTACAGGTCGGCGTGCCGGGAGGCGGTGTCGGTGCGGGCCGCGATGACCGGGTTGACCGAGAGTTCGGACGGCGTCCCGTCGGGCAGCAGCGCGGGCATGTCGACCGCGTTGTGCCGGGCGTACGTGCCGGGACCGGGCAGCGGGCCGGGGTGCTGACCCGCCGCCCCGGAAACGCCTGCCGCGTACGTCTCGAACCGCTTCTTCGACAGGTCACGCTGGGTCGGCTTGGGCGTGGTGCGCTCGCGGTGCGCCAGCACCATCGCGCCGAGCGCCGCGGTGATCAGCAGCGCGCTGGTCGCCTCGAACGCGAACACGTACTTGCCGAACAGCAACCGGGCCAGCCCGACCACGTTGCCCTCGGCGTTGGCCTCCTTGAGGCCCGCCGAGTCGCTCAGCGCCGCGTCCCCGAGGCCGAAGACCAGCAGCACGAGGAAGCCGATCCCGGCGACGCCCGCCCACAGCCGCTGCCCGCGGATCGTCTCCACCAGCGAGTCGGTGGAGCTCACGCCGACGAGCATCAGCACGAACAGGAAGAGCATCAGCACGGCGCCGGTGTAGACGATCACCTGGACGAACGCGAGGAACGGCGCGTCCTGGATCGCGTACAGCGCGGCCAGCGACAGCATCACGACCGCCAGCAGCAGCGCGGAGTGCACCGCCCGCCGCATGAAGATCATGCCGAGCGCGGCGGCCACCGAGGCGAAGGCCAGGACCCAGAAGAAGAACGGCTCGCCCGGCTGCGCGTCGGCGACCTGGGCGGCTGCGACCACGTCCGCCCTCATTTCTTCTCACCCGCTCCGCGGGCGCCCTTGCCGCGGGTGCCCTTCTCACGGGCGTTCTTGCCGCGCGTGCGCTCCTCGCGGGCGACGGCCGCGTCGACGCTCGCGCGCCCGCCGCCTTCGGCCGGGATGGTCGGACCCTCGTCCGGCTGGAGGCCCAGCCGGTAGTAGTCCTCCTCGGTCTCGCCCAGACGCATCGCGTGCGGCGGCGTCTCCATGCCCTCGCGGAGCGGCGCCAGCAGCATGTCCTTGGTGTAGATGAGGCTCTCGCGGCTGTCGTCGGCGAGCTCGTACTCGTTGGTCATCGTGAGCGCCCGGGTCGGGCACGCCTCGATGCACAGCCCGCAGAGGATGCAGCGCAGATAGTTGATCTGGTAGACGCGGCCGTACCGCTCACCCGGCGAGTACCGCTCGTCCTCGGTGTTGTCGGCGCCCTCGACGTAGATGGCGTCGGCGGGACAGGCCCAGGCGCACAGCTCGCAGCCGACGCACTTCTCCAGCCCGTCTGGCCAGCGGTTGAGCTGGTGCCGGCCGTGGAACCGCGGTGCGGTCGGCTTCTTCACCTCGGGGTACTGGACGGTCTCGCTCTTCATGAACATCTGATGGAACGAGACCCCGAACCCCTTGACCGGGTTCAGGAAGTCAGTGAAGCCCACTGGTGACCTCCTTACGAGAGGTAGTGGTCTTTCCGTGGTAGTGGGGCGCGTCCATCGGCGGCACCGGGAATCCGCCCGCCGCGGCGACGTCGGCGGGAGCAGCCCTGCCGGGACCGGCGCCCGCGCCGAGGTCCGGCACGATCTCCTTCTCCTTGTCGCCGTCGCCGCGCGCGCTCTCCCAGATCAGCGTGACGATGATGATCACTCCCAGCGCGATCGCGGAGTACAGCGAGATCCGGCTCATGTCGTAGCCCTCGTTCTTGAAGGCCCGGATGGTGGCGACCAGCAGGATCCAGCCCAGCGAGAAGGGCATCAGCACCTTCCAGCCGAGCTTCATCAGCTGGTCGTAGCGCACCCGCGGCAGCGTGCCGCGCAGCCAGACGAAGAAGAAGATGAACAGCACGATCTTGATGACGAACCAGAGCACCGGCCACCAGCCCGTGTTGGCGCCCGCCCACACCGTGGAGATCGGCGCCGGGGCGCGCCAGCCGCCCAGGAAGAGCGTGGTGGCCAGCGCCGACAGCGTCGCCAGGTTGATGTACTCGGCGAGGAAGAACATCGCGAACTTCAGCGACGAGTACTCGGTGTGGAAGCCGCCGACCAGCTCGCCCTCACCCTCGGGAAGGTCGAACGGGATGCGGTTCGACTCGCCCATCATCGTGATCACGTAGACCAGGAAGGACGGGAACAGCAGGAGCACGAACCACTTGTCGGCCTGCGCGTTGACGATGCCGGTCGTCGACATCGTGCCCGCGAACAGGAACACCGCGACGAACGACAGGCCCATCGCGATCTCGTACGAGATGACCTGCGCCGACGAGCGCAGCCCGCCGAGCAGCGAGTACGGCGACATCGACGACCAGCCGGCCAGCACGATCCCGTAGACGCCCATCGACGACATCGCCAGCACCAGCAGCACCGCCACCGGCAGGTCGGTGCCCTGCAGCGCGGTCTGGTGACCGAAGATCGACACCGTCGGTCCGAACGGGATGATGGCGAACGAGATGAACGCCGGCACCGCCGAGATGATCGGCGCCAGAATGAAGACGATCTTGTCGACCTGGCGCGGGACGATGTCCTCCTTGAGCGCCAGCTTCACGCCGTCCGCGAGCCCCTGCAGCAGGCCGAAGGGCCCGGCGCGGTTGGGCCCGACGCGCAGCTGCATCCGGCCGATGACGCGGCGTTCCATCCACATCGACATCAGCACGGTGACCACGAGGAAGACGAAGATGACCAGCACCTTGCCGCCGATCAGCCACCACGGGTCCTTGCCGAACGTGCTGAGCGTCGGATCGGTCGCCGCCGGTCCGGCGGCGGCCGTGACCTGCGAGGCGGCCGTGGCCAGGGTGGCGTGCGCGCTCATCGGGAGCCTCCAGCGGAGATCTTGACCACGGTTCCGGCGGCCACGCCCAGCTCGCGGTAGAGGGCACAGCCGGCGGAGTTCGTCGGCAGCCAGACCACCCGGTCGGGCAGATCGACGGTGATCTCCAGCGGCAGCGTGACCTCGCCGTGCCCGGCCGACACCGCGACGGTGCCGTCGGCGCCGATCTCGGCGGCGGTCGCGGGCGACAGCCGCGCCACCGCGGGCTTGGCCGTACCGGCCAGGTACGGCTCGCCGTCCTGCATGCCGCCCTTGTCGAGCAGCAGGCGCCAGGTGGCCAGCAGCGCCTCGCCGGGCCCGGGCTCCGGCTGCGTGCCCTGCGCCACGTTCGGCGCGGCGGGCCGTTCGCCCCGGTAGGCGCCGAGCCCGGCGAGCTCGCGCCGCGCGGCCTCGGGACCCGGCAGCGCCAGGTGCACGTCCATCTCGTTCGCCAGCGCGTCCAGGACCCGCAGGTCGGACATGCGCCCGGTGGCCTTCAGCACGACCTCGAACGGGCGGCCCCGGCCCTCCCAGTCGACGAACGTGCCGGACTTCTCGACGACCGCCGCGACCGGCAGCACCACGTCGGCCCGGTCGGTGACCGCGCTGACCCGCTGCTCCAGGCTCACCACGAACGGCGCGGCCTCCAGCGCCGCCAGCGCGGCCCGCGGGTCCGGCAGGTCGTACGGGTCGAAGCCGCCGACCAGCAGCGCCTGCCGTTCACCCGCCGCCGCGGCCGCGAGGATCGCCTCGGTGTCGCGTCCCGGCGCGGACGGCAGCTCGGCGACGGCCCACGCGCGGGCCACCTCGGCGCGCGCGTCGGGGTCGGTGACCGGTCGGCCGATCGGCAGCAGCCCGGGCAGCGCCCCGGCCTCCAGCGCGCCGCGTTCACCCGCCCGGCGCGGCACCCAGGCCAGCCGGGCACCGGTGACCTGAGCCAGCCGGACCACGCTGGACAGCGCGCCGGGGCTGGTCGCCAGCCGCTCGCCGACCATGATGACCGACCCGGCGGGCAGCGTGTCGGCGCCGGTGGTGACCAGGTCGCCCAGCACCTCGGCCTCGGCGCCCGGCCTGGCCGTCAGCAGCGTGCCGCCGACCTTCTGGAGCCCGCGCGAGGCGTACGGCGCGACCGCCAGGACCTTCAGGCCCTTCTTGCGGAACGCCTTGCGGAGCCGCAGGAAGACGATCGGGGACTCCTCCTCCGGCTCGAACCCGGCCAGCAGGACCACCGGCGCGTTCTCCAGGTCGGCGTAGGAGACCTCGATGTCGCGGCCCGCGACCGACGAGGCCAGGAACTCGGCCTCCTCGCGCGAGTGCGGCCGGGCGCGGAAGTCGACGTCGTTGGTGCCGAGCGCGATCCGGGCGAACTTGGCGTACGCGTAGGCGTCCTCCAGGGTCATCCGCCCGCCGGTCAGCACGCCCGCCTTGCCGCGGGCGGCGGCGAGTCCCTCGGCCGCGATCGTGAGCGCCTCCGGCCAGGAGGCGGGCTCCAGCACGCCCTGCTCGTTGCGGACGAGCGGGTGGGTGAGACGGTCGGGCTGGGTGGCGTAGGTGAACGCCCACCGGCCCTTGTCGCAGTTCCACTCCTCGTTCACCTGCGGGTCGTCACCGGCCAGCCGCCGCGTGATCTTGCCGCGCCGCGAGTCGGCGCGCATCGCGCAGCCCGACGCGCAGTGCTCGCAGGTCGTCGGCGTCGACACCAGGTCGAACGGCCGCGACCGGAACCGGTAGGCCGCGCCGGTCAGCGCGCCGACCGGGCAGATCTGCACGGTGTTGCCGGAGAAGTAGGACTGGAACGGCTTGTCCTCGGCCGCGCCGACCTGCTCCTTGGCGCCGCGTTCGAACAGGTCGATGAACGCGTCGCCGGCGATCTGGTCGGAGAACCGGGTGCACCGGGCGCACTGGATGCAGCGCTCCCGGTCGAGCAGCACCTGGCTGGACAGCGGGATCGGCTTGGGGAACGTCCGCTTGGTCTCGGTGAACCGCGTCTCGCCCCGGCCGTTGGACATGGCCTGGTTCTGCAGGGGGCACTCGCCGCCCTTGTCGCAGATCGGGCAGTCCAGCGGGTGGTTGATGAGCAGCAGCTCCATGACGCCGTGCTGGGCCTTGTCGGCCACCGGCGACGTCAGCTGGGTCTTGATGACCATGCCGGGCATCACGGTGGTCGTACAGGACGCCTGCGGCTTGGGCATCCCGCGCCCGTTGCCCGCGTCCGGGATCTCCACCAGGCACTGGCGGCACGCCCCGACCGGGTCGAGCAGCGGATGGTCGCAGAACCGCGGGATCTGGATGCCGAGCAGCTCGGCGGCCCGGATGATCAGGGTGCCCTTGGGAACCTCGATCTCGAAGCCGTCGATGGTGACCGGCACCATCTCCGTGCCTTTCGCCACCGCCTTCTTGTCATCGGTGACAGTCATCGGGCGGCACCTCCCCACAGCGTGGACTTGGCCGGGTCGAACGGGCAGCCGCCCCGCTCGAAGTGCTGGAGGTACTCGTCGCGGAAGAGCTTGATGGACGAGACCACCGGGCTCGTCGCGCCGTCGCCCAGCGCGCAGAACGAGCGGCCGAGGATGTTGTCCGACAGGTCGAGGAGCGTCTCCAGGTCCTCTTCCTTGCCGTCGCCGGCCTCCAGGCGCTTGAGCATCTGCTTGTACCAGTAGGTGCCCTCGCGGCACGGCGTGCACTTGCCGCACGACTCGTGCGCGTAGAACTCCGACCAGCGCAGCACGGCCCGGACGACGCAGGTCGTCTCGTCGAAGATCTGCAGCGCCCGGGTACCGAGCATCGAGCCCGCGGCCCCCACCGACTCGAAGTCGAGAGGAACGTCCAGGTGCTCCTCGGTGAAGATCGGGGTGGAGGACCCGCCGGGCGTCCAGAACTTCAGCCGGTGGCCCTCGCGGATGCCGCCCGCCATGTCGAGCAGCTCGCGCAGCGTGATGCCGAGCGGCGCCTCGTACTGGCCCGGCCTGGTCACGTGCCCCGACAGCGAGAAGATGCCGAAGCCCTTGGACTTCTCGGTGCCCATCGAGGCGAACCAGTCGGCGCCGTTCTCCACGATGGAGGGAACCGAGGCGATCGACTCGACGTTATTGATCACAGTGGGACCGCCGTAGAGTCCCGCGACCGCCGGGAAGGGGGGCTTGAGCCGCGGTTGCCCACGGAAGCCCTCCAGCGAGTCGAGCAGCGCCGTCTCCTCGCCGCAGATGTACGCCCCGGCGCCGGTGTGCACGACCAGTTCGAGGTCGTAGCCGCTGCCGAGGATGTCCTTGCCGAGATATCCGGCCTCGTACGCCTCGGCCACCGCGGCCTGAAGGCGCCGGATCACGTGCAGCACCTCACCGCGCACGTAGATGAACGCGTGGTTGGAGCGGATCGCGTAGGAGCTGATGATGACGCCCTCGACCAGCACATGCGGGTTGGCCATCATCAGCGGGATGTCCTTGCATGTGCCCGGCTCGGACTCGTCGGCGTTCACGACCAGGTACCGCGGGTTGGGGCTGGTCGGCGGCAGGAATCCCCACTTCATGCCGGTGGGGAAGCCCGCGCCGCCTCGGCCGCGCAAGCCGGAGTCCTTGACCGCCTGCACGATGGTGTCCGGCTCCATGCCGAACGCCTTGCGCAGCGCCTTGTAACCGCCCTCGCGCTCGTACGCGGCGCGCGTGAAGGAATCGCTCTGGTCCCAGTTCTTGGTGAGAACGGGAGTCAGTGTCGTCACTTGTTCTCACCTTCCTGGCTTCCGGGCTTGACCGCGCCGCCGATGGGCTTGCCGGGCTCGTTCGGCGGCGGGTCGGTGACCTCGCTCGGCTTGACCGGCTCGTGCGGCTCGGGTCCGTTGTCGGCGTTCGGATCGGGGGCGGTCCAGCCGCGCTCCTTGGCGAGCGCGAGCCCGACCAGCGACTCGGCTCCGGCCTGCAGACCCTCGCCGGCCCGGCCGTCCGGGAACCCCGCCAGCACGCGGGAGGCCTCCTTCCAGCTGCACAGGCTCTTCGGCCCGCGTGAAGGAAGCACTTCCTTACCCGTGCGCAGGTCGTCGACCAGCTCCTTGGCCTTGCCGGGAGTCATGTTGTCGAAGAACTCCCAGTTGACCGTCATCACCGGGGCGAAGTCGCAGGCCGCGTTGCATTCGATGCGCTCCAGCGACACCTTGCCGTCCGGCGTGGCCTCGTCGTGGCCGACGCCGAGGTGGTCGCTGACCTCGTCCCAGATCTGGTCGCCGCCCATGACCGCGCAGAGCGTGTTGATGCAGACGCCCACGTGGTACTCGCCGACCGGGGCCCGCTTGTACTGCGTGTAGAAGGTGCTGACGCCCGTGACCTGCGCGGGGGTGATGCCCAGCTGCTCGGCGCAGAACTCGATGCCGTCCTGCGTGATGTGCCCGTCCACCGACTGCACCAGGTGCAGCATCGGCAGCAGCGCCGACCGGGGCTTGGGATAGCGCCCGATGATCTCCTTGGCGTCCGCTTCGAGGCGATCACGCACGTCGGGTTCATAAGCCATTAGCGGTCCACTCCCCCCATGACGGGGTCGATACTGGCGACCGCGGCGATGACGTCGGCGATCATGCCGCCCTCGGCCATCGCCGGGGTGGCCTGCAGGTTGGTGAAGGACGGGTCGCGGAAGTGCACGCGGTAGGGGCGGGTGCCGCCGTCGCTCACCACGTGCACGCCGAGCTCGCCGCGCGGCGACTCGATGGCCGAGTACGCCTGTCCGGCCGGGACCCGGAAACCCTCGGTCACCAGCTTGAAGTGGTGGATGAGGGCCTCCATCGAGGTGCCCATGATGTGCGCGATGTGGCGGGGCGAGTTGCCCATGCCGTCCGCGCCGATCGCCAGCTGCGCGGGCCAGCCGATCTTCTTGTCCTCGATCATCACCGGGCCCTTGACCGACTGCAGCCGCTCCACGCACTGCTCGACGATCTTCAGGGACTCGTCCATCTCCTCCATGCGCACGAGATAGCGGCCGTAGACGTCGCAGGTGTCCTGCGTGGGCACTGCGAAGTCGTAGGTCTCGTAGCCGCAGTAGGGCTGCGACTTGCGCAGGTCCCACGGCAGGCCCGTCGCGCGGAGCATGGGGCCGGTGATGCCCATGGCCATGCAGCCGGTCAGGTCGAGGTAGGCGATGTCCTTGGTGCGCGCCTTGTAGACGTGGTTGTCGTCCATCAGCTTGCGCAGCGCCTGGAGGCGCTTGGGCATGCGGTCCAGGTAGTCGCGGACGGAGCTCAGCGCCCCGCTCGGCAGATCCTGCGCGACGCCGCCGGGGCGCACGTACGCCATGTTCATGCGCAGACCCGTGATCTCCTCGAAGAGGTCAAGGGTGTACTCGCGCTCGATGAACCCGTTGAGCATGACGGTCGTGGCGCCGAGCTCCAGGCCGAACGTGGCGATCGCGACCAGGTGCGAGGAGATGCGGTTGAGCTCCATCATCATCACGCGGATGATCTGGGCCCGCTCCGGCACCTGGTCGGTGACGCCGAGCAGCTTCTCCACGCCCAGGCAGTACGCCGTCTCGTTGAAGATCGGCGCCAGGTAGTCCATGCGCGTGCAGAACGTGGTGCCCTGCGTCCAGGTGCGGAACTCCATGTTCTTCTCGATGCCGGTGTGCAGGTAGCCGATGCCCACCCGGCACTCGTTCACCGTCTCGCCGTCGAGCGTCAGGATGAGCCGGAGCACGCCGTGCGTGGACGGGTGCTGCGGGCCCATGTTGATGACGAGGCGCTCGTCGCCGAGGTCCTCCGCCCCGGCCACGACCTTGTCCCAGTCCTGGCCGCCGACGTCGAAGACCTTGCCCTCGGCGGCCTCGTCGGCGGCGTACGCGTCGTACTCGGTGTACTTCGTGGACGGGCTCATGCTGCACCCCCCGCTCGGCTCCGGGGCGCCTTCCGGCGCCGCCTTCCCCCGTCGCTCTGGTCGCTGCGCTCCCGGCGCTCCTCAGTCCAGGCGGCGCCGCGCCCCTGCGCCTCGCTCATACGTACGACCTCCGCTCGTCTGGCGGCGGAATCTCGGCGCCGCGGTACTCGACGGGGATGCCGCCGAGCGGGTAGTCCTTGCGCTGCGGGTGGCCGACCCAGTCGTCCGGCATCTCGATGCGGGTGAGCGCCGGGTGACCGTCGTAGACGATTCCGAAGAAGTCGTAGGTCTCCCGCTCGTGCCAGTCGGCGGTCGGGTAGACCGGGACGAGCGACGGGACGTGCGGATCGGCGTCGGGGCAGGTGGTCTCCAGCCGGACGCGCCGGTTGTGCGTGATCGAGAGCAGGTGGACCACCGAGTGCAGCTCGGCGCCGGTGTCCTGCGGGTAGTGGACGCCGGAGACGCCGGAGCACAGCTCGAACCGCAGCGACGGCTCGTCCCGCATCGTGCGGGCGACCTCGGCCAGGCGCTCGCGCTTGACGAAGAACGTCATCTCGCCCCGGTCGACCACGACCCGCTCGATGGCGTCGCCGAAGTCTGGGAGGGCACGTTCCAGCTCGTCGGCGATCTCGTCGAACTCGCCGGCCTCGACGGCTCCCTCGGGCCCGCCGTACGGACGCGGCGTGGAGACCTTCGGCGACTGCCGGACGACCAGGCCACCGTACCCGGAGGTGTCGCCGGTCGTCTTGGCGCCGAACATGCCCGTCCGGGCGACCGGCTGCTCCTTGCGCTCCTCCTCCGAGTGCGCGGGCAGCTGGTCGGCGGCCTGCTCGGCACGCTGCTCGGGATGCTGAGAACTCATGAGAGGGGCCCCGTCCCTGTCGGCTGCCCGAGCAGCGGCAACTGGCGGCGCTTGGCCTCTTCGAGCTGCTCGATCTGCTTCGCGCGCTGCGGCCCGAGCTTGGTGTTCTGGATCTTGTCGTGCAGCTTGAGGATCGCGTCCAGCAGCATCTCCGGCCGCGGCGGGCAGCCGGGCAGGTAGATGTCCACCGGGACGATGTGGTCGACGCCCTGCACGATCGCGTAGTTGTTGAACATGCCGCCGGACGAGGCGCACACGCCCATCGCGATGACCCACTTGGGCTCGGTCATCTGGTCGTAGATCTGCCGCAGCACCGGCGCCATCTTCTGGCTCACCCGGCCGGCCACGATCATCAGGTCGGCCTGCCGCGGCGTCGCCGAGGCCCGCTCCATCCCCCAGCGGGAGAAGTCGTGGCGGGGGTCGCCGGTCGCCATCATCTCGATCGCGCAACACGCGAGACCGAAGGTGGCGGGCCACACCGAGCTCTTGCGCGCCCACCCGGCGACCTGTTCGACGGTCGTCAGCAGGAAGCCGCTGGGGAGTTTCTCTTCAAGACCCATTTCAGTCCCACTCCAGACCACCGCGCCGCCAGATGTAGGCGTACGCCACCAGCACGGTGAGGATGAACAGGACCATCTCCACAAGGCCGAAAATTCCCAGGTGGTCGAAGGCGACCGCCCAGGGGTAAAGGAAGATGATCTCAATGTCGAAGACGATGAAGAGCATCGCCGTCAGGTAGTACTTGACCGGAAAACGCCCGCCGCCGGCCGGCTGCGGGGTCGGTTCGATGCCGCATTCGTAGGCGTCGAGCCGGGCGCGGTTCCACCGCTTGGGACCCGTGAGCGCGGCCATCGCCACCGAACCCGCCGCGAAAAGGAAGGCGAGCACTCCCAGCACGATGATCGGAACATAGAGATCCATGCCTCTACAGCCCCTCCTCGGTTCGTACGACGTTGTACGGGGCGCGGCCCGAGTCCGGCGCGGTCGAATCCAGCACGGTGGAATCAAGCGCGGTGCCCGGGCGCGCCTCGGTGGCGTATCCCGTTCCACATTCGTGACGTACACCACGAATACGGGTGGCCACCTTAGCCAAGGTGATCAATAGCACTCCCCTCCGGGGGGTCGGTCTCAAGCTGTGTTGCCCGGTCGCCTCATGCTGCCGGCGCCACCTTCTGCATCGCGTTGATGACGCGGTCCATCGCGTCGCCGCCCTTGGGATCGGTGAGGTTCGCCAGGAGCTTGAGCGTGAACCGCATCAACGTGGGGTGCGGCAGGCCGTGCGTGGTCAGGAACTTCATGACCCGTGGGTCGCCGATGGCCTGGACGAAGACGCGGGCGAGGGTGAAGTAGCCGCCGTGCTCGTCCTTGAGGATGCGCGGGTACTCGTACAGCGTCCGCTCCCGCTGCGCGGGGGTCCGCCGGGCGAGCGCCTGAACGATGATGTCGGCGGCGAGGTGACCGGATTCGAGGGCGTAGTCGATGCCCTCCCCGTTGAACGGGTTGATCATCCCGCCGGAGTCGCCGACCAGCAGCATGCCGCGGGTGTAGTGCGGCTGCCGGTTGAAGCCCATGGGGAGCGCCGCGCCGCGGATCGGGCTGGTCGCGTGCTCCTCGTCGAACTGCCACTCCTCGGGCATGTTGGCGCACCAGCCCTTGAGCATGCCCCGGTAGTCGACGTTCTGGAACGACTTGCTGGTGTTGAGCAGGCCCAGCCCGACGTTGCAGGTGCCGTCGGCCACGGGGAAGACCCAGCCGTAGCCCGGCAGCAGGCGCTGGCCGTCCCACAGCTCCAGCCAGGCCTCCATGTACTCGTCGGTGTACCGGGGGCTCTGGAAGTAACGCCGGACGGCCACGCCCATGGGCCGGTCCTCACGCCGCCGGACGTCCATCGCGGTGGAGAGCCGGGAGGAGACGCCGTCGCAGGCCACCACCAGCGGCGCGCGGAACTCCACCTCCTCGCCCTCGTACTTGGCGGTCACGCCGACGATGCGGTCGGTCCGTTCGTCCAGGATCGGCGCCTGGACGTTGCAGCCCTGCAGGAGCTTGGCCCCCGCCTTGACCGCGTGCTCGGCCAGCAGCCGGTCGAAGTCCATGCGCGTCCGGACGAGCCCGAAGTCGGGGAAGCTCGCCAGCTCGGGCCACGGCAGCTCGACCTTGACCCCGCCGCCGTAGATGCGCAGGCCCTTGTTGCGGGCCCAGCCCGGCGCGTTGATGTCCACGCCCATGCTGACCAGTGCCCGCACGGCGCGCGGCGTGAGCCCGTCGCCGCAGATCTTGTCGCGCGGGAACGTCGCCTTCTCCAGGAGCAGCACGTCGAGGCCGGCCTGCGCCAGCCAGTAGGCGGTCCCCGATCCGGCGGGTCCGGCCCCGACGACGATGACGTCTGCCGTACGGGTGGAGTCGGTCACAACATTCCTCTTTAGCTCGTTCGCTTGTGAAGTACTTCACAAGGATCCGTTGGGGAGTCTATTCCTTCTTGACTGCTCGTGGGTACCTCTCCGCATCCAGAGATTTGGACCGGTCCCACGACGTCAGCCCGGGTTGATGGCGTGATGAAGCGCCACGACCCCGAACGTCAGGTCGCGCCAGCGGACCTTCGCCCAGCCCGCTTTCTGGATCCGTTCGGCCAGCGCCGCCTGTGAGGGCCACGCCAGCGTCGATTCTGCCAAGTACCTGTAGGAGTCGGGATTGGAGCTGACTCTGGCCAGCAGCGGCAGCCCGTACCGCAGGTGCAGCTTGTGCCCCGCCGCCAGCAGCCCGTTCGGCGGGTGACTGACCTCACACACCAGCAGCCGTCCGCCCGGCTTGGCGACCCGCCGCAGCTCCCGGATCGCGAGATCCGTGTCCGCGACGTTGCGCAATCCGAACGAAATCGTCACCGCGTCGAACGTCCCGTCCGCGAACGGAAGCCGCAACGCGTCCCCCGCCACGAACCGCAGGCGCTCGGCCCCCGCCTGACGCCTGACCCCGACCCGCAACATCCCGAGCGAGAAGTCGCACGCCACCGTCTCGGCCCCCGCCTCGGCGAACGGCACCGACGACGTCCCCGTCCCGGCCGCCAGATCGAGGATCCGCTCACCCGGCCGGGCGTCCACGGCCCTGACGACCTCCCGCCGCCACCGCCGGTCCTGCCCGCCGGTCATCAGGCTGTTGAGCAGGTCGTAGCGCTCGGCGGTGCTGTCGAACATCGCGGCGACGTCAGCGGGTTGCTTGTCGAGTGAGGCGCGGGTCATGCCCCAACCATAGAAGGCCATGCCCACCGGCATGCGAAGGCGGGCCGCCCAAACGGCCGGCCCGCCCGTCGGTCAGCGTAGGCCGTAGGCTCGGAGGACTGTCTGCTCGGCCGAGGCGTCGGCGCCGTCGGAGGCGCGCAGGCGGAGTGAGACGTGTCCCTCGTGCGTCGCCGGGTGAACGAGCCGGGCTTGCCAGCGGTTGGCGCCGTCAGCGGTCACCTTGGCGTCGTGCCAGGTCTTGCCGTCGTCGTACGAGACCTCGACCGTGAGTGTCCGCAGGGTGGGCAGGGGGTGGGTCTGCTTGTCCTGGCGTGTGTCGACGACCTGGACGGTGAGGCGGAACGGACCGGAGGGTGCTCGGTTGTTGAGGTCGAACGGCCCCGTGGCCCGCAGGGAGTAGAGCGGCGGTTCCTCCATCGCCTTCGCCACCGGTGTGTACGGGAACGTCCAGAGAGCCTCTGACCTGGTGCCCAGCCCCGTCCAGGAGACTTCGCGCGTGGCGGTGGAACGCACCGAGTAGGTGCCCCGGCCCGGCGGGGTCATGACCGCGACGAGGTCGGAGTCAGAGGAGCCGAGCGGCTTCCCGTCCCGGTGAACGGCGACGGTCGACCGGGTCTCGGGCTTGAGCTGCCATGCGGCGTTCGCGGAGTCGAAGGCTTCGGCGGTGAAAGCCATCGGGCACTTGGCGCACTTGCGGACGGCCCGTGCGGCGGTGGTGAACGCCGCTTTGTTCCAGTCGGCGCGAAGCGAACGCCCGGCGACCATCGGCGGATCGATCGCGTTCTCCAGGAAGCCGGTGTTCGAGTCACCGGTTTCGAGATAGCGAACCCAGTTCACGTTCTGCAGCGGCGAGTAGAGCTCGACGCGCCGGCCGGGCAGCGAAACGGTGTATTCGCCGCCCCCGCTCGGGAAGAACTGGCCGGGCAGGATCACGCTCGTCGTCCGGCGGCCGGAGAGCGGTTTGTCCGCGTGATAACGGGAGTCCAGCCGCGCCAGTCGGCGGTCTCGGACACGGAATGCCGGATTGGCCGGGATGCGCTTCTGGGTGAGCAGCGCGAGATGGTAGGCGCGCGGTCCGTCCGGCTCAGTCCGGGTCGCCAGGAAATAGAAGGCGTACGGGCGGCTGGTGGTCTTCGGGCCCGGCTCCGCGAAGAGCCCGAGCGCCGCGCTGTGGGAGCCGATGCCGAAGGCGACGGCCTGCCCGGCGACGGTCTCGGTCACACCGGCCTCGTCGAATCCGCTCTGCACGGCGGAGCGGCTGTCCAGGCGGGCCGTGACGCGCTTGCCGCGGCGGGCGTCGGCGGTGATCGTGAGGTCGCGGTCGACGTCGAGGACCGGCCGGGAGAACAGGGTGGTGTCCAGGAACGTGCCGTCCGCGGTGACCGTGCTGACCGCCGCGCTCAGCCCGTACCGCCCGGCCGGGACGCGGGCGACGACCTTGCCGCCGCTGACGAACGTACGGGCGTACTCGCCGCTCTTCAGATCGATGAGCGCGACCCAGGGCAGCGAGTCGATCGTGCCGCCCACGGGCCGCCCCGTCCGGTCGATGCCGCCCAGCGTGACGGTGCGGAGCGGCGGCTCCAGGAAGGCGCCGACCGGCAGCAGCAGCGGCCCGGCGGTGAGCCTGCCGCTGTACGAGCCGGGCACGGCGGACTTGCCGGGATCGACGGTGACCGAGGCCGACGCGGTGCCGTTGGGAGGGACCTCGACCCTGGCTGGGCTGACTTCCGCCATGCCCGCGGGCGCGGGGTCGCCGGACGGGGTCCGCAGGGAGACGTCAAGGTCGAGGGTGACCGGGGCCGCCGAGTCGTTGCGGAAGGTCACGGTCTTGGTCGTCTTCGCCCTGGCGTGGAAGGACAGGCTGCCCTCGTCCGTCCAGAGGCGCTGGGAGACGGCACGGCCGACGTCGACCCGGCCCGCGCCCTGCCGGTAGACGGTGTCGGCGTCGTTGGGCCTGGCGGTGTTCATCAGGGCCGCCTTGAGGCGTCCGGGCGCCCAGCCGGGGTGCGCCTGGGCGAGGAGGGCCGCGGCCCCCGCCACGTGCGGCGTCGCCATCGAGGTGCCGCTCGCCTGGACGTAGTGGTCACCGACCGGATCGCCGATCTCGGTGCCCCGCGCGCGGGCGGCGGTGATCTCGACGCCGGGCGCGGTGATGTCGGGTTTGACGGCGCCGTCACCCGGGCGTGGTCCGCTGCTGGAGAAGTCGGCCCGCCTGTCGTCGTCGTCCACGGCGCCCACGGTCAGCGCGGCGTCGGCGACGCCCGGTGCGCCGACGGACTCGTCCGCGCCCTCGTTGCCGGAGGCGACGACGAACAGCGTCCCGGTGCGCGCCGTGAGGGTGTTCACGGCGGTGGAGAGCGGATCGCTGCCGTCGCTGGGCAGGGACACGCCGAGGCTTACGTTGACGACGCGGAGCCGTTGCCCGGCCGCCCATTCCATGCCCGCGATGACCTGCGACACCGTGCCCATGCCCCGGTCGTCGAGCACCTTGCCCACGGCCAGCCGGGCGCCGGGCGCCACTCCCCGCATGCGCCGGTCGGCGACGCCGTCACCTGTGATGATCGAGGCGACGTGGGTGCCGTGGCCGTTCCCGTCCTGCACGCCGTTGGCGTTCCCGGTGAAGTCCTTGGACGCGGCGACGGCGCCGGCGAGGTCGGGATGCCCGGCGTCGATTCCCGTGTCGAGGACGCCGACCGTCACGCCCTCGCCCGTGCTGCCCGCCTGCCACGCGGCGGGCGCCCCGATCCGCGGGACGCTCCTGTCGAGGCTCGCCCGGACGCGGGCGTCGAGCCAGATCCGGGAGTTGCCGGTCCGGACCGAGGACCAGAAGGTCGCGGCCTGGTCCTTCCGGGTGCTGACGGCCGCCCCGTTCAGCGCGGTCAGCGTTCTGGTGACCCGCGTGCCGGCGGGGCTCGGCGTTCCGGCGACGATCAGGGGAAGGTCGCGGCGGTCGCGGTCGTCGTAGCCGTCCCGGACGAGACGGGTGACGTTGAAGAGCCCGGCGTCCAGGCGCCCGGCGGTCACCAGCGGCGCCGCGTCGGCCGGGACGATGCTCAGCTCACCGCGGTGCACCCGGCGGAAGAAGACGGTGCCCTTGCGTCCGGGCCCCGGCTCGATCCGCACGGAACGCCCGTTCAGGTGCACCTTGTCGCCCGTCAGCAGCGTCACGGCCACGCGTTCGCCCGGCGACGGCCGTGGGTCGGCGGCAGCGGCTCCCGCCGTCATGAGGGGCGGCAGCGCGGCGGCGATCATGGCCACCACGACGGCACCGGCGGTTGTCGGTCGCATCGTTGCACTCCTCCTTGTGATCATTCACAAGGGAAGTGGCCTCACGACGCCGAACGTTGCAGCCGAGAACGGGACGGTTCGCGCTAGCCCCGCTGACCGTCCTCTTTGGTGCGGGCTTGCTCGAACTTCTTGCGCCGCGCCTGGAAACCGGTGGTGACGGCCGACGACATCGCGTCCCGCTGACCCGACAGCAGGACGAAGCTGATGATCCCGCTGATCAGCAGGGCCATGAGGAGCAGCAGCACGCCGCGGGCGCCGAACAACGCCAGGAGGGCGGCGGTGGCGAGGAAGACGCCCAGCCGCGCGGCGGTGTAGAAGAGTACGGAACGCATGACGCCTCCGAGCCTACCCGCGCCTGGTCACGACCTGTCCCCGGCCACCGTTCAGGCGAGGACCTCACGGAAGAGCGCCGGGTCCACGTTGCCGCCGGACAGCACCGACACGTAGGTCTCCGCGGCCGGGAGCTCGTCGCGGTGGAACAGGTATCCCGCGGTCGCCACGGCGCCGCCGGGCTCGGCGATGAGCCGGGCCTGGCGGGCGAGCCGGCGCATCGTCTGCCTGATCTCGTCCTCGGTGACCGTGATGATGTCGTCCACGTACTCCTTGATGTGGGCGAACGGCAGGTCGCCGAGCCGCTGGGCGCGGAGCGCGTCGGCGATGGTGCGGCCCGTCTCCTCGGCGGACCAGGCGACCGGCTCGTCGGCGCGGAACGAGGCCCGGGCGTCGGCGGCCAGCGCGGGCTCCACCCCGATGACCTTGATCTGCGGGCTCAGCTGCTTGACCGCGGCGGCGATGCCCGCGATGAGGCCCCCGCCGCCGACCGGGACCAGCACGACCCCGGTGTCTGGACGGTCCTGGACGATCTCCAGGCCGACGGTGCCCTGACCTGCGATGATCCCGGGATGGTCGAAGGGCGGCACGAGCGTGAACCCGTGCGCCCCGGCCAGGCGTTCGGCGGTGGCGACCCGGTCCTCCATCGTGGGCTCGACGTACACGATTTCCGCGCCGAGCGCGATGCACGCCTCGACCTTCACGCCGGGCGTCGTGTGCGGGATGACGAGCACCACCGGAATGTCCAATGCCCGCGCCGTATAGGCGACGGCTTGCGCGTGGTTACCACTCGAATGCGTCACCACGCCCTTCTGCCGCCGGCCTTCCGGCATCGCGGCGATGGTCGCGTAAGCGCCGCGCAGTTTGAACGCGCCGATCGGCTGCAGCGACTCGGCCTTCACCAGGAGCCGCGGATCGCTCAGGGGAAAGGGCACGAGCGGGGTCCGGACGGCGACGCCCGCGATCCGCGCGGCGGCGCGTTCGACCTCCTCCAGGGACACGAGATCGGACATGTCACCGAGCCTACGGGGTGTGCTCTGAGAGGGTTAACGGGCGGTTCCCATCGGGCGCCCCGGGGGTTAAAGAGATCAACGTGACCCCTGCGCCCAATGCCATGTTTACTTCACGTTATTTCTGCTGTTCGCGCGATCACACACCGTGATGTTTTGCGAAAACAAGGGAGAAATCGGTCTTGACCCGCCACACTAGGAAACAGTCCACCCGCACCGAGAGCGGGACAAAGGGGGAGAGATAACGTGGAAAGCACGAGCGAGCGTCTGCTCACCCCAGGAGAGGTCGCAGCCCTCTTCCGGGTCGATCCCAAGACCGTGACGCGCTGGGCCGCGGCCGGCCGGATCAGCAGCATCCGCACTCCCGGCGGTCACCGCCGTTTCCGCGAGTCCGAAGTGCACGCACTGCTGCGCGGGGAAGAGCCGGTAGCCGAGCACGTGCGCTGAGCGCCACCCCCGGGACCTAGTCGTCCCGGCCCGCCTTCCACTCCTCGAACTGACGGAGCAGGTCGGCGTCCCCGTCTCGCCAGCCGCGGCGCTTCTCCTCCAGTTCCGCTTCGGTCAGCGACTGGCCGACCAGCCGGTCGTAGTCGGGGTCGTCGGGGCCGATCTCCACGTACGCCTGGGCGATGATCCGTCCCTCGTCCGTGCCCTCGTCGGGGTTGAGCAGAACGCTCTGGGGCACCCGGAGCGTTCCGTCGGGTAGCCGGATCACGTACATCGTCGATCACCTTCGGTGCCGGTCGTACAACCTGAGGTTCCGTTCGGAGCTTGCGTCGCTGGTGTTGGGTCAGATTCCGTATCGTCGGTTGAAGAAGAGCATGACATCGAGTGCGGCACGGATGTTGCCGGCGAGCATATCGACCAGAGCCGGTCGTTGCCGGGCGGAGATCGCCGCGAACGCGTCGGCGAAGAACTCCCGGCGGCCGAGATCATCCGGCTGCAGATGGAAGTCGCTGGCGAGGAACGGCCGGCACTGGTCGTACAGGGCCCGGAACGCCGCGCTGTCGGACTGCCAGCCGCCGCTCTCGCCGTCGATGTCGTCGAGGGCGTGACCGACCTCGTGCATCATCACGTCGGGCGTGGGCGACGGGCGGTCGCCCACCACGATCTTCCGGTCGCCGTAGGCGCCGGCGCAGATGTCCCAGGTCGCGCGGCCGGACGGCAGCGGCCGGTCGCGCAGGTGGCCCATGTCGTCGAGCTGCGGGACACCGCCGGGTCCCACATAGATGCCGTCGAGCCCGCCCGCCAGCTTCTCCTTGAGCGAGTCGGGCAGTCGCGCCAGGCTCTCGACCGCCCGGACGACCTCCGGCGTCGGCGGTCCCTGCCGGGCGTCCCACTGGCGATAGAGAACGCTCTCCAGCACGCCACAGTGCAGACGGCCGTCGGCGGCGGCGTTCGGTCTGCCGGGCGGATGCGGCTCGGCACGCGGCGGCTCGTCATCGAGCTCGAAGTCACGCCACGAATAGCCGACCGGTCGCGCGTCCCCGGCCCGGGCACCACCGGGCCGCCGGGGTGCGGCGAGGGCCGGAGCGTCGGAGGCCGCGTCAGTGACCGCGTCGGGTGCGGCGCGCACCGCGAAGTCGTCGTCCCGTCCCGCCTTGCGGAACCTGCCGAACCGGTCTCGTGGCTGGTTGCTGCGCGGACGGAACTGCCGGGTCTCCGGCCGCTGCCCCGAGTCGGGGGGCGACGGCGACGGAGAGTATGAGGTGTCCCTCAGCTCCCGGGATTTGCGGTGGATGCCTTTGAAGCGCATCGGGCTCCTCTGTCAGCGGGCCCCCCGAATCGTCAAGCGACAGGGCCCCCGAGGCAGGGTAAGCCGGAACCCGACACGCCGTCATCCCCATCAGTCACGGAACCTCTGGAAACCACAGTCCGGCGCCGGCTAGGCGCAGCTGCTCCCGGCGGCGTGCCGCTCCGGGCAACGCCTTCTCGACGGTACGCCAGAACTCCAGGGTGTGGGCCCGGTGTGACAGGTGAGCCAGCTCGTGCACCAGGACATAATCGAGAAGGTCGACGGGAAGCTGCATCGTCGCCCAGTGGATGTTGACGGTGCCATCGGAACCGCAGGAACCCCAGCGGTGGCCAAGCGGTCGCACCGTGAGCGGGGGATTCGGCAAGGACATCACGCGTGCCCAGCCCTCGACGCGGCGCGGCAACCAACGCCGTCCGCCTCTGACATACCAGTCGACCAGCAGTTCGGCCGCGGTCGCCTGACGGTCGCGCCGCAACCGCAGCCTGCCTGCAACGAGCCGGATCTCCTCGGGACCGTCGTCCGCGTACCGCAACCGGTATCCCCGGCCGAGGTAGGCGAACCGCTCACCGGAGACCAGGCGTTTGACGACCCTGGCGTCGATCTCATCACGCCGGGCCGCCAGCTTCTCGTGCAGCCACTGGCTCCTGCTGTCGATCACCCGGGCGAGCGCGTCGGCGTCCACCGCCGGTGGCACCCGGGCGGTCACGGTGGCGTCCCGCTCCACGGTAAGCCGGATGCCGCTGCGCGCGGGCGCGACCTCGACACGGACCTCCAGATCGGACAGCA
Source organism: Actinomadura fulvescens (assembly GCF_039533225.1). Taxonomy (NCBI): domain Bacteria; kingdom Bacillati; phylum Actinomycetota; class Actinomycetes; order Streptosporangiales; family Thermomonosporaceae; genus Actinomadura; species Actinomadura fulvescens. The sequence continues at coordinate 109,818 of NZ_BAAATD010000006.1, forward strand.
GAAGCCGCTCGGGTAGTCGCGGGGTTCCCTCCATCATCCGCTTACCGTGCCACTCGCCTCGCGGCCGGGGCCGGAGCCGCCGGCGAGGCGTGCCCTGGCCACATCGAAGATTTCCCCGGTCAGGTGATCCACTTGATCGAAGGAGGTCAGTTCCATTTCGTGGACGACGGCGGCGAGGTCGGCACGCAGCCGGACCTGCGCCACCTCGTTGGCCCACAGTCCTGCCTTGGCGGTGTGTCGCCACACCTGGTCTCCCAGACGAACGGCCGCGTCCCGGACGAACCGCGTCCGTTGCTCGGGCAGGGCGCCATCGGTGACCGTCTCCTCCACGATCACGCGGAAGAGGGCCTGTTCCAGCGGTGTCAGTCCGGCTGCCGGATCATCGGCCTCTCCGTGTCCCTCCAGGTCGTCGATGAGCAGATCGAACAGGGCGACCTGCTCCTCCCACTGTTCGTGGTAACGGCGGAGGATCTCTTCCAAGCGTTCCCGCAACCGCTGGTAGTGGACGGGATCCTCCCCAAGATGCACCTCCAGGTGGTGCCGGATCGCGTGTTCCATCTCCGACGCCTTGGCTCGCGGCCCCGCCAGGACCCCGAGAGCCGCCCGGAATCCCGGATCGGTCACCGACACGGGAGGGATCCTCGCGGAGATGCCCAGCGACACCAGATGCCGGTCGATCAGGTCACGGACCTTGGCCCCGTACAGGCTGGGGTCGAAGTCGGAAGCCCCGCGCCGGTAGCGGCGCGACGCCCGGGCGGCGATCTCGCCGAACAGCGTGGCGTCCGGAAGGAATTCCCGGGCCTCGCGGCGCGGCAGCACAGTGTCCAAGGCGGCGAGAAAGTCCTTCAGGAGGACGGTGAAGCGGGCACGGATCTCGGAGGGTTCCAGGACCCGCACGCACACCTCGATCGACTCCTCGTCCGGCCAGGGGATGGCAGCCCGGTCGGTGAAGAGCAGTCGCAGCCGGTCACGCTTGGGGCGGAGCGTGTCGATCTCGTCGGTCACGCTGTGCAGCACGCCCTCGACGTCATCAGAGTCGTAGACGGCGAACGCCTTCTCCAGATGGTTAGCGACACCGAAGTAGTCGACGACCAAGCCGTGCCGTTTGCTGGGACGTGTCCGATTGGTGCGGGCGATGGCCTGGAGCAGTTCGGCGTCCCGCATCGAGCGGTCCAGGTAGAGGACCTGTTCGATCGGAGCATCGAAGCCGGTCAGCAGCATGGACTTGACGATGAGGAACGCGATCGGCCGGTCACTCCCACCAAAATGCTCGGGGAAATCGGTGAGGAAGGCGCTGATGCGGCTTCGGTGGCCGGTGGTCCAGAGTTTCAGCCTGGGCCGGTCGTTCAGATCTCCCGAGATGACGGGGACGAAGTCGATGACACGCAACAGCGGCAGATAGGGAACGGCTCCCGCTAGGAACGCCTCGTCACCGGAAAGCATCTCGGGCGCCGCGTCCCCCAGCATGGCTGACGCGGACTCGATCTCGGCCACCAGTTCGGCGCGGGCGCTCAGCAACGCCTCCCGGTACCGGACGGTGGCCTCACGGCTGTTCGCCACGACCTGGGCTTTGAAGCCTCCCGGGAGCACGCTCGCCACGTAGTGGCGCAGCATGTGCCGGGCCTTCGCCTCGATCATGCGGCGTGAGTCGAGCACGTCGCCGCGGGTCGCGTAGCGACGTTGCAGTTCCGCGCGTTCCTCGGCGGAGTGCTCGGCGAACATGTCTTCGAACACCTCGTCGAGGTCACGGCCGTCCCGCACCGCGCCCTTGACCGTGTGGCCCTCGTAGAAGATCGGGACGATCGCCTCGTCTTCCTCGGCCTCCCTGAGCCGGTAGGTGTCGAGGTAGTCCTCCTCCGCCGCGCCGAAGATCCACCACGTGCGTTTCCGGGCACCCTTGCGGATGGGCGTGCCAGTGAAACCGATTTTCGCGGCGTTGGGCAGGGCGTCGTTGAGATTGGCGTGGAAGGTCGAGGTGTGAGACCGGTGCGCCTCGTCCACCAAGATCACGATGTGTTCGTCGGTGTTCAACACGCCGAGAGACGGGCTCTTGTTCAGCGGGGTCGCCGCCTTGCCGTCGCGCTGCTTCTGGATGGTCACGAAGACGAGGGAGGGGCCCTTCGCCGCCAGGAACGGCTTGGCCTGCCTGGTCGTGGCCGCGATGCAGACCCTTTCACCAGCCAGCTGCGCCGTCGCGCCCAGTTGCCGTTGTAGATCCTTGCGGTCGGTAATGATCACGACCTTGAAGTTTCGAAGGCCCGGCGTCACCCGGAGTTTGCGGATCAGGAAGACCATCGTCAGGCTCTTGCCTGAGCCTTGGGTATGCCAGATGACGCCGCCGCGCCGATCGGTGTCGCCGTCCTCGGCACGGGTCCGGCCGGTGCGTAGGCGGCGAATCGCCTTGTCCACGGCGCGATACTGCTGGTAGCGCGGGACCACCTTGACCGTCGCGCGATCCACCTGCATGAACAATACGTAGTTGCGGACGATGTCCAGCAAGCTTTCCGGGCGCAGCACGCCCGCCACCAGGGTCTCTTGCTGGGTGAGGCCGGCCGCGTCGTTGCCGAGTGTTGCGGCCAGCGCCTCTCTGGTCAGCGGATAGGGGTCACGCCACACCGCGTAGTCGTCCCCCCGCGACGTGATCGACCCGAGCCGAGCCTCGTCCCCGTTCGTGGCGACGGTGAGCTGCACCGTACGGAACAACCGCTCACTGCCCTCTCTTTCGGCCGCACCGCGACGGTCCGCGTACCGCATCAGTTGGTCGATCGCCGCACCCAGCGGGCTGCCTGGCTCCTTGCACTCGACGACGACGAGCGGAATGCCGTTGACGAACAACACCAGATCAGGGGCGACGTACCGGCCATGGCCTCCCGGGAGATCCACGCGAAACTGGGAGACCACCAGCAGGTCGTTGTTCTCGGGACACTCCCAGTCCACGAACCGGATGCTCTGGTCCCGTCCTCCTCGCCATCCGGGCAGGCCGTCCACCCGAGTACCGTCAACGAGCACCTCCGTGGCACGCCGGTTGGCTTCCACCAGGTTCGGGGCACCCCGCGTCAATGCGCCCACCGCCTGCGTGAGCCTCGCCACGTCGAGCCACGGTTCGCCACCGGGACCCGGATTGAGCCGACGCAACGCCTTGTGCAGGCGCTGCTCCAATAGAACGTCCAGGAACCTCGCTCGCTCAGACGCGATGGGGTCCGCGTGCCGGGCCCACGACTCGCCGCCAAGGCCGTCCAGATGTCTCCAGCCCATGGCCTCGAGCTGCCGGATCAGCGGCATCTCGACCAGCTCGTACTCCACGCCGCCGCGCACGGAAGCTCCCTACCCGAACACCCCACCCGACTCCCTCTCCGCCCAGTAAATCAGGGGCGATCGGCACGCCCGACCTCAACGCCCGGCCAAGCCCAGCCGCCGTGCAAGCGGCCGAAAGGTCTCGATCAGCTTCCCGATCCGCTCAACCGCGCAGGGCAGGTCCCAGACCGGTGAAACAAGCTCCTCAGTGGACGAGACGAACCAGGGTTCCCCACCCGGCCCGTCCGTCACCCCCACACGATCACCGAAGCGAGGCGTGTCCGGGTCGAACACCCGCAGCCGCGGAACCCTGTCGAGGCGGTGCGGTTCGGTCGCCCACCCCTCCGCTGGCAGTACCCGCCCGAGTCGTTCCAGCTCACGGGCGGCCACTACCGGATCCACGACACACCGGTCCCGTCCTGACGCGCCCACCCGACCGTCCCGAGGTCGACGTAGCCGACCCGGCCGGAGTACGACGGCTCCACCCGCCGTACCCGCCCCTTCGCACCGGGTGGCGCCCCGGCCAACGCCTGGCCCACGTTGCCGAACGCAGCCTCCCGATCGTCGGTCATACCGCACGAGCCCGCACCGTCCGCCTTCTCCAAGTCCCAGGCGTACAGCTCGGGCGGGGACGTTCGAGCGTCGCACCCTGCCATGGGCACCTCCGCATCCGGTCGAGTCGTCGAAACGCCGTGACCAGCGTCACAGTCCGGGGTTAGGGTCGGAAAGCGACCACCGACGACCCTCGGTCCACCCCCGCCCTGATCGTCCGAACCGGCCGATCAGGTCTATCCCGGAGTTCCCGATGCCCGCAGTCTCAGAGCCTCACGACGCCCCCGCCATCGTCACCTTCGCCCGGGAGCTCACTGCGTGGCGCGAACAGGCCGGCCTGTCCAAGAAACAACTCGCCGAAGCCCTGGGCTTCACCGACTCCTACGTAGGCCAGGTCGAGCTGTGCAAGAACATCCCCTCTGAGGAATTCGCCGAGGCCCTCAACACCTACTTCAAGACCAACGGCCTCTTCGTCCGCCTCCGCCAACGCATCCTCGAAACCCGCCACGCCGTCGCGCCCCCGCCCGGCTTCAACCAGTATCTGGAGCGCGAGCAAGAGGCCCGCTACATCCGGGTCTTCAGTGCTCTCCTGGTAAACGGACTGTTCCAGACCAAGGACTACGCCAGCGCGATGATGGGCACAGTGGACGAGTTCACGGCCAATGAGTTCGTCACCAGACGCATGGAGCGCCAGGCCATCCTCACCAGAGAGAACCCACCTCAGGTACTCCTCACCCTGGACGAGAGCGTTCTCCATCGGGTGATCGGAAGCCGAGACGTCCACAGAGCCCAACTTGAAGCCCTGCTTGAAGCAAGCGAACGCCCCAACATCACCATCGACGTCGTCCCACAGAACACCGGCTACTACCCGGGCCTCGCGGGCAGCTTCACCCTCCTCGGCTTCAACGACGGCACACAGGCCGTCTACATCGAAACCCAAGGCACCGGCCAGTTCATCGAGCAGCCATCTCGCATCCCTGACTACTTGGTTCAATATGACCTCATAAAGACCCATGCATACCACCTGAATGGAACACGCACATTGATCAGTTCAAAATTGGAGAGTCTGTGAAGATCAGCAACGTTACATTTTCAGAGTGGCGCAAGAGCAGGTATAGCGATCATTATGGTGGAGATTGTGTAGAGCTAGCAGAAGTGCGATGGCCCAACAACAGCCACCACGATGGACGCGGAAACGCTAGCGTAGAAATTGCGGGCGCCCAGGCTGGATCGGTCACGACCGCGATAGCCATTCGTGACTCAAAAGACCCCAATGGCCCAAAGTTGATCTTCACTCGGGCCGCCTTGGTTACAGCGATCGACGCAATCAGCAACGGCCCCATGAACTTTGAATCACGACCGCTCTCAGCGCAACCGATCAGCCCGACTGGAGGGCCCCGCTGGGCTGAGTCAGAACTCGACGACCCAAGAGATCGAACAATCGTTAGAGAGGAACACGCACGCGACCGGTCAACAGATCATCAATGAGCCCCTGCTTAAGCAGTCGCAGACGGTCAGCGACTTTCAGCTCTGCCTGAATTCGACCACTACATGCTTCGACCGCGTCAATTAGCTTCTGCTGTCGTTCCAGCGAGGGAAGGGGTAGAGGCATAGACTTGAGCTGCGTAGAATTGATCGTCGCCAAGTTGGTGGTCTGTTTCGCGATGCTCAGGAAGTAGGCACGCCCACGCGGAGACGATGCATATGCTGCCAAATATTCGGGCAGCAACACCTGTCGATCGCATCGCACGCGAAAGATGTGATTCTGACAGATACATTCCGGGATTCGGGCATCCCAAACTGCCCCACGCCCTAGCTTGTCGAAGTCGCCACCTTCGGTAAGAAGCACGTCACCTGCCTCTAGACGGAAGCGTTCCATCTGCGAACGGAAGATTCGAATCGCCTTCACCTCGGAAGTATCGATGTATCCGTCCTGAACGTTAGCCACGCGCAGATAAGGAACTTCAATTGAACCGTCCCCTGCTGGCTCCGAACCGAGAGTCACACCACTGGAGATATCGGCAACCTCCGAAAGTAGAGCCGTCGATTCAGCAGTCTGCTCAATCTCATTCAAAGCGTCAGAAACAATCCCGATGCAGATCAGCCTTAGCTTGGAAACCAGATGGTCGATTGACTGGATCTGTTCATCGGCGACATCGAGGATCTCCGCTATTCGCCGCTGCTGATCCAACGGAGGAAGCTCAATCTCCTGATCAAGATAATCACCAAATCGCAGATTGATGATTCCCGTAGTTTGTTGCTGATAGCGCCATATGGATGACTGCCTATATAGCCACTGAAGCTTGGTTGCTAGGAATTTCGGATTCACTAGGCTGCCATCAACTCGGAGCGCCCGGAAGAAGTTTGAGCAGGCATACTCAGAGGAGCCGTCTCCTTGGAATAGCGCCACGCGCCCGACCGGCTTACCAGGCCCTCCACCGGAAGCTTCCAGCAATATATCACTATCTACAAGGCGCTTAGATGTCAACTCTTTGGGAGTGAAGCGACGCGGAGCTCCGGTAGATAGAGTCAACCCTCCCGAATCGTCCAGATTTGTGGATCGGAGGACAACAACATTCGCGGCCCCCACGTAGCCAGGATCTTCACCCCATGCACCAGCGAAGTGCCTGACCAGCAACTGACCGATCTTCTTCCTTGCCCAGCCTTGCTCAGACATATCCAAGTCCCTTGAGATTTTCATTCAAGGCAGCAGAAACGTTTTCACGCTCCACCTCAATGATCTGGAGAAAAACAGCATATTTCTCGACCCATGTACTGTAGGCGTCTTCAATTGAGTGGCGACCTTCCACCAGAATAGCGCTCAAGCGACTAGCCAACTTTGAATAGAAAATGTCGAGAACAACTTGCTGTTTTTCGTCGTCGATAAGGGCAGTGGACCTCTTCTTGAGACGGGGTATAAATTCTTTGTCCAAAGCTTTTACACGGCGTTTCGTGGCGGCGAGTTCGGCTTTGAGTCTCCGCAGTTCGGACGGGGTGATGATGGTTTCGGGGTCCAACTCCTCGTCCTCGTCGGGTGGGGTCGTCGCGGCCTTGAGACGGGCGTCGAGTTCGGCGCGCAGAGCTTCGACCTCATTGAGCTCCTGGAGGTAGTCGGCCAAGAGATGCGGGACGACCGGGTGTTCGCGGGCTCGGCGCTTCTCGTTGATGCGGCGTTGCTTGGCTCGGGCTTCCTCATGGGGGTCTTCAGTGAAGGCGGCCTCGATGGAGTTGACCCAGCCGTTGACGACCTCGGAGAATCCGTTCTGTTCAAGAGCGAGGAGGTCGTAGCGGACCTCGCCCCACCAGGCGGCGATCGTGCCAGCGAGTTGGAAGTCGTCGAGAAGGCCAATCGACTCCAAGCGGGAGACGAAGCTGTCGAGGAGCTCTTTCCTGGTGTGGGCGAAGCGGTGGGAGTGTGGCAGCTCGACGAGGAGCTTCTCGTGTTCGCTCCACCAGGCGGCGCTGGCCTCGCGTAGCTCGTCCTCGCGTGGGCGGGCTAGATCTGGGATGCGAGCGGCGGTCGCTTCCCAACCCTGGGGCGGGAAGTCGTAGTAGGTGTCGTTTTTCTCGACGAAGAGGGTCGCCGGATCGATGCCGTACGCGTGGAAGAGCGGGGCCTTGTCGGCGACCTCCGACTTGGGTACTCCGCCGTGGATGTGGGCTCGGACGTCCTGTGGCTCCGGTGGCGGGGTGCTGTCCACATAGCGGCGGATGTTGAGGTTGTAGTCGTTGGCCGCTAGTTCGGAGATCGGGACGACACGAGAGAAACGCGGAACCTCGGCGAACGACTCGTAGGTCGAGACGATTTTCTCGATGTGCTCATAGCCGAGCTCATTCTGTGCTCGTCCAGCCAGATATTCGCGATCGGCGTTGATGAAGAGCACGCGACCGCGACGCTCGGGTGGGACGCCGTTGCGACCATGGAGGATCAGGATGCAGGCCGGGATGCCCGTCCCGTAGAAGAGGTTGGGGCCGAGGCCGATGACAGCTTCCAGCCGGCCGCCTTCGATGATCTCGCTTCGAATATCTCGTTCAGCGCCACCTCGGAACAGCACTCCGTGCGGCATGACCGTGACCGCCTTGCCGTCCGGCTTCAGCACCGCGAGCATGTGCTGGACGAACATCAGGTCGGCCTTCTTACCCGTGGGCGGCGTCCAGCCGTATTCCATCCGTTCGGGGAACTTCATCTCCTTTGGTTCGTAGCTCAGTGAGAACGGCGGATTCGACAGGATGCGGTCGAAGGTCTGGAGCTCGTTGGTCATGGTGTTCACGTGCAGGGGCTCTGCGAGTGTGTCCCCGTGGTGGAGCTGAGCGTCGATGATGCCGTGAAGGATCATGTTCATCTTCGACATTGCCCAGACGCTGCCGTTGGCCTCCTGCCCGCACAATGCCAGGGTGTTCGGGTCGCCGCCGTGCTCCCGGACATGCTCATGCGCATGCACCAGCATGCCCGCCGACCCGGCGCAGGGGTCGTAAACCCACATGCCTTGCCGGGGGTCGGCCAGCCGGACCATCATCCGCACCACCGAGCGGGGGGTGTAGAACTCCCCCCCCTTCTTCCCAGCAGAGTCCGCGAACTCCCGGATCAGATACTCGTACGCAGCTCCCAGCATGTCCGGGAACTCGAAGTTCTCGTTGGCCAGCGGATACCGCTCGAAGTGGTCGATGAGCGCCTGGAGTCGCCGACGGTCGCGCATGCGGCCGAACTCCACATAGTCCAACACGTTCGACAGGGCGGCCGGATTCTGGTTCTCCAGTTCCTCCAACGCGACGTTGAGGAGGTCCACGAGACTCTCGTTGCGATCACGGGACTTGTCCACGATGTAGGACCAGCGTGCCTTTTCGGGCACGTAGAACTCGTGCTCGCGGACGTAGTGGAACTTGGCCTCCGCGTACGCCTCCGCCTCGATGTGGCTGCGGCCCTTGCGCTCCGCATCCCGGACGACCCGGTCATGAATAGCGTCGAACTGGTCCGATGAGCGCTTCAGGAACAACATCCCGAAGATGTAGTCCTTGTACTCCGCTGCGTCCATCGAGCCCCGCAGGATGTCCGCCGCCCCGAAGAGGTGCCGCTCCAACTGCGGCAACGTCAGTCTCACCACTGGGCGATCCTCCCATCCCACGCCTTGCTCTGGAGGGTAGACGGGCCGACTGACATCCGGTGAAGTGGGTTCGGGATCCACAGGTTGGACGCAGCTATGGACATCGTGTTTAAGTCGAGGTTATGTAGGAATCATGCACAGAGGAGCCTAAGATGGATCGTGAACCCGTGTTAGGGGGCTCACCATGCTACTGAGATTCCGGGCAGCGAATCACCGGTCCTTCCGTGACGAGTTCGAGCTGTGGACCTCGGCGAGCCGATTCAACCAAGGATCCGGCCGGCCGTCGGGGCTGCACGAGAGCCCGGAGGTCGCCTACCTGCCCGTCACCGTCATCTACGGTGCCAACGCCTCCGGCAAGTCCAACACACTGCACGCGATGCGCTGGATGCGACAGGCCGTGTTGTTCTCGGTCCACGAGTGGTCGTCGCTGGACGGCGTCCCACGGGACCCCTTCGAACTCGATCCGGCCGCGAGAGAAGAGACCTCCCTGTTCGAGGCGGACATCGTCGTCGACGGTGACCGCTTCGTCTACGGCTTCGAGGTGTCGGACGAGCGGATCGAGACCGAGTGGTTGCACGCCTACCCAGGCGGCCAGGCCCGTAAGCAGGTGTGGTTCGAACGGGACGCGGATCGCGAGGACGCCTTCCAGTTCCCCGGCGAGGGGCTCAAGGGCGCCAAGGAGAGCCTTGTCCCCCAAACCAGGGCCAACGCCCTCTTTCTGACCGTCGCAGCCGCGTTCAATCACCCCCACCTTGGGCCTGTTCACGACTGGTTCAAACGAAACATTTGGTGGGTCAGCCCGGGTCGGGACGTCCATGCGCGGGAGGGCTTCACCAAGGACAAGCTCGCCGACGCGACCCAGCGAGACCGCATCCTCCAGTTGCTGGCGTCCGCCGACCTCGGTGTGATCGGCGCCGAACTGGAACCCGACCTCCGGCTCATCCATCAGGGAGCCGAAGGCGGCGTGCCGCTGGACTTCGAGCGGCAGGAGTCCATGGGCACACGTTCGTGGTTCGCCTTCATCGGACCGATGCTGGAAGCCTTGGATCACGGATCCACACTCTTGGTGGACGAACTGGACACCAGCCTGCATCCCCTACTGGCCGCAGAGGTCATCAGGCTGTTCCAGGACGAGGACGCCAATCCTCGTGGCGCGCAACTGATTTGCACGACCCACGATGCGACCCTGCTGGGCAATGCGCATCCGGTCCAGGCACTCGAACGCGATCAGGTGCGCCTCACGGTGAAGAAGCGCAACGGCCAGTCGGAGATCTACCCGCTGACCGATGCGCGTCCCCGCAAGACCGAGCCGCTGGATCGGCACTACCTGTCCGGCAGCTACGGGGCCATCCCGCGGATTTCCACCAACGAACTGGCGGCGGACGTCTCCGGAACGATCGTCGAGGCCAAGGCATGACCCCGAAGGGGAAGCGGGCCAAGAAGCGCGGCGCGCCGACCGGCGATGCCAGACCTCGCCCCGAACTCGGTGCATCGCGCAGGCAGAAGGTCCTGCGACTGGTGTGCGAAGGGTTCACCGAGCGGGACTATCTCACCCGTCTCGAAGACGATCACGGAGAAGAACTCAGCTTCCATATCGTTCTCTCACCGCACAAGCAGCCCAAGAAGGGCTACAAGCCGCTTCCCGCCGTGGAATGGGCCGTCCAGGAGCGGCGGCGGCTACGCGGAAAGGAGAAGAACAACGTCTGGGCCGTCTTCGACCGTGACCAGCACAGCGACGTGGACACCGCGATACGCAAGGCCGTCGACAACGGTGTGAAAGTCGCGTTCTCCACCCCATCCTTCGACCTGTGGCTGTGGCTGCACCTGGCACCCGGCGTACCACCTGAGCTGAGTGAAGACAACGACTGGGTGATCAAACAGTTGCGCACCGTGAAGGAATTCAAGGACTATGCCAAGCAGAGCGGCGGGCGGGACAGCGACGACAGGCCCAAACGTCTCAACGACACCCAACTCGACAAGCTCGCCGACAAGAAGAAGGCTGTCGAGCTCGCCAGGCGTCTGGTGAGACGTTGTCCTAGCGGATTCTGTGACGCCAACGAGAAGCCAGGATTTCCGGGCCACGCCACCAACTGTGATCCGTTGCGGCGCGACACCACGACGGACATCTACCGCATCCTGGAAGCTCTGGGAATCGACCAACTCCCCTGACCGCATCTCACCCCCGGACCCTGGGAGGCCGGCACCGTGGCCAAGGTCACCCTCCACCAGCTCGATCAACTCCTCATGGATACCGCTGAGCTGTTGGGCAAGATGGACATCACAGCCAAGCGCAACTTCGTGTTCGCGCTGCTGCTCCTCAAGCGTTCCTCGGATGCCTTCGCCGAGGCCGCCGAACGGGTACGGGCAGACGAGCTCGCGCTCGGCTCCACCGAGGAGGAGGCCCGCGCAGCGGCCGACGATCCCGAGCTCTACACCGAGCACGTCTTCGTCCCTCCGGAGGCCCGCTGGACGAGCCTGGCCGCCCTCACCAAGATGGTCGGTAACAAACTCAACGAGGCGCTCACGGCCCTGGAACGGCACAACATGGACCTGGCCGGAGTGCTGCGCCACGTCGACTTCAACAAGGCTCCGGGAGGAGAACGGCTCACTGACGGGACTCTCGTCCAGATGATCCGGCTACTCTCCCAGGTCCGGCTCGGCGACCAAGACCTGGAGTTTCCCGACCTGATCGGCACCGCGTACGAGTCCACACTCCGCAGATTCGCCGATGCCAGCGGGTCGGGGAGCGGGGACCTCTACACGCCGCGTCCCATCGTGCGGCTGATGGTGGGACTCGCCGACCCGGCACCCGGCCACTCGGTCTACGACCCTTGTGCCGGCTCGGCCGGCATGCTCGTCCTCGCACGCGAGCACGTCGAAGACCATTACCCCGGGCGCGGCGGCGAGGTGGCGCTGGCAGGACAGGAGCTGTCCGCGAGCCAGTACGTGGACGCCCGCATGAACCTGCTGCTGCACGGAATCCGCGACGCGGACGTGCTGCTGGGCGACACGCTCGCCCAGCCCCGACACATCACTGGGGACCGCCCTCGCAGGTTCTCCCGCATCCTGTCCAACCCTGAATTCTCGGCCGAATACGACGACTCCGCCGTTGCGGCGAACGCCCACGGCCGTTTCCAGTACGGTTCGGGCACCAAAGCCGCCGACTTGCTCTTCGTCCAGCACATGGTGGCCTCACTTGACGAGCGGGACGGTCTGGCCGTCACCGTCATGCCGCATGGTGTCCTGTTCCGTTCGGGTCAGGAGAAGAAGATCAGGGAAAACCTCCTGCGCGCCGACGTCATCGAGGCCGTGATCGGCCTCGCCCCCGGGATCTTCTCGGGGACCGGCATCCCCGCCTGCCTCCTGCTGCTGCGGGCTCCTGGAGCGAAGCCCCCCGGGATGGCGGGAACCATCCTCTTCATCAACGCTGACCGGGAGTTCACGCCCGGCCGGACCCAGAACCAGCTCGGCGAAGAGCATCTCGAGAAGATCATCCGTGTCTACCGGGAGCGGCGGACGGTCCCCGGTTTTTCGCGGCTGGTCCCGATCTCCGCACTGCTCGCCGATGACGCCAATCTGAACATCCGCCGTTGGGTGGACAACACTCCCTCCCCCGAACCCCAGGATGTCGGCGCGCATCTGTACGGAGGGGTGCCCCGTGCTGAGGTCGATGCCGCCGCACCCGCGTTCGCCGCGTTCGGTCTCGACATCTCCGACTTCTTCGCCTCACTGGACGCCGACTATAGCGAGTTTCCTCGCGAAGGTCCGGACGCGGCCCGTGAGCGCCTGGCCGTCTGTGCCGCCGAGGCGGCCGCAAAGCTCCATGCGACATGCGACCTATGGTGGCGGGACCACGCAAAATTGCTTCGCGAACTGCCGTCGGCCGAGGCTCCGATGAAGGCAAGGGAGGATCTACTCGAAAGCTTTCGCGCGACCTTGGGCCACCACCCCACCCTGGACGAGTTCGCCCTCACCGGCTTGGTCGCCGAATGGTGGGGCGACCACCTCACCGACATCAAGGCTCTGGCCGCTGGAGGGCCTCTCCGGGTCGTTCAGGGCTGGGTCACATCCATCGAGATCATGCTGGCGCCCCAGCGGCTGAAGGGCGGCAAGGTCAGGGACCGTACCGCCGCCGAGCGCCGGGAGGCACGCTCGCACCCCCTTGTCGGCCGGGTGATGCCCGAGTACCTCGACGAACTCGATCGGTTGGAGACGGCCTACCAGGCCCTCGACGTCCGGGTGAGGGAGTCCTTGGCCGAGGCGGACACCGAAGACCGCACCGAGACGGGATCAGCCGCTGAACTGCGACGCCTCAAGAGAGAGCGAACGGCGGCGAGACGCGCTCTGGACGAGTACGAGCGATCGTTCGAGCGGACGCTGGTCGCGGCCGTTTCCGAGATCTCGCGGTCTCGGGCGGAGGAGATCGTGCTCGACATCCTGAATGAGGCGCTGAGGGCACGGCTCGACGCCCGCCTGGACGCGGCGTGCCGTGACTTGGTGGAGCGTTATCACACGCTGGCCCGTAAGTACGAGACGTCCCTGGAGCAGTTGGAGGCGCACCGGGATCAGGCCGCTCGGTGTCTCCGGGAGCACCTTCGCGAACTCGGCTATCCCCGACGGGCGAACTTGGAACTTTTCTGACATATCAACTGTCGGCTTCGGTACGATCTTGCGACCGACCTCACGCGAAGGGACGTGACCGGTGCACGGGGAGCAGATCACAGACCGTCTGGCCGACCTCCTCGTCACGCATCTGGGCTGGGTCGATCGTCTGGACGCCGCTCTCCCCGGAACCGTGCTGTCGGACGAGGAGGCCCTACGGGACGGACTGCTCCGTGACCGGTTTCTTGAAGCGGTCCGTCAGATCAACCCCGCTACCGACGGACGTTTGTGGCTCGACGAGCCGCGCCTCGACCAGGTCTGGGAGTCCGTCACCCGAAGGCTGAGCGGGGAGCTCGTTCAGGGGAACGAGGAGTTCTTCGAAGTTCTGCAGTCGGGCGTCGTCGTGGACGGTCCATCGGACGACCCGGACGGCCGCAGGCGTGCCATCCGGCTCGTGGACTGGGACAATCCCGAGCTCAACGATCTGCTCGTCGCGACACGCGTTCCCGTCCAGCGTCCGAGAGACGGCGGTATCCCGAAGATTGAGCTCGATGCGGTGCTGTTCGTCAACGGCATCCCTTTCGTGGTCGTCGCCTGCTCTTCCGCCTGGCAGACCGACGGGGTCAACGGAGCGATCGACGTCCTGCGCACCTACACCGGCCGCCGCCGTATGGTGCCGAACCAGTCCCTGCCGGGGTTCTTCCGGTACGTGCAAGTGCTCGTCGCCACCGACGGAGAGCAGGCCCGCCTCGGCACGGTGACGTCTCTGCCGGAGCACTTCGCCGAATGGAAGACGACCGAGCCGGTCCCCGGGGACCGGGTGGCATCCGAAATCGGCGCCGACCGCCCGCTCACGTCGCTGGAGACACTGGCGGCCGGGGCGCTTCGCGCGAGCCACCTGATCGACCTGGTGCACAGCTTCTCGATCTTCCAGCGGATGGAGGGCAAGACCACCCGGCTGGTCGCGCGTTACCAGCAGTTCCGCGCGGTCCACAGGATTGTGCGCAGGATGACCGAGGAGTCCCGGCCTGAGGCGCGCGGCGGGTTGCTCTGGCACACCCAGGGCTCGGGCAAGAGCCTCACGATGGTCTTCCTGGTCCGCAAGCTTCGCAACTCACCACGACACCGAGGCTTCAAGGTGGTCGTGGTGTCCGACCGGCGAGCCCTCAAACGCCAGCTCACCCCAGTGCTCAGGCTCAGCGGGGAAAAGCCGCGCGTGGCCGAGAACAGCGCCGAGGCCCGCACGCACCTGACCGATCCGACGCCGAACGTGATCCAGCTGATGATCCAGCAGGCTCGCAAGGATGACACGGTCAGCGAACGTGAGCTTTCCAGCCTTGCCGAGGATCCCGACGACGTCCAGTTCGCGCCCGGGCTGCTCAACGACAGCGACCAGATCCTGCTGCTGATCGATGAGGCTCACCGGACGCAGTCGGGGATGTTCCACGCCCGGTTGCGTCGTGCCGTCCCCAACGCGACGGTGATCGGCTTGACCGGCACGCCGATCATTCGATCGGACAAGGCGAACACCGCACGGATCTTCGGTAAGGAACTCGACCGCTACACGCTCACCCAGGCCGAGCAGGACGAGGCAACTGTTCCCATCCGCTACGAGGGACGGCACAGCCACGCCGACGTCGTGGACCGCGTGGCATTGGACACCGCCTACGAGGCAGAGACCGGCGGCGCCCAGGCGGTACTCGGGCTCCGTGACGCACTGGAATCCAGCGGACTGATCGCGGAGAAGGCCCGCGACATGCTCGTCCACTGGGTCACGACCGTGCTGCCGCGAGGATTCAAGGCACAGGTCGTGGCCGTGAGCAGAGTCGCGGCCGTCCGCTATCGCGCGGCTCTGCGCACCGCCCGGGACGACCTGGTCAAGGCCGCTCATGCCCATAGGAACTTCGGCGGATCGCACGACGGTTTCGACGAACCCGTGCTGGCCGCCGCGGCGGCGCGTCTGTCGTTGCTCCGCGCGATCGACTTCGTTCCGATCATCTCCGGCAGCGAGGGCGATCCTCCCGAGCTGCGCGAATGGACGGACCAGGCCGCACAGTACGAGCGCATCGACCGATTCCAGGCCGCGTTCCCCGCGCCGGAACCGGACGAGGACGGGCGCGGCCCGCACCCGTCCGAGACACAGGGCGACCCGTGGCAGGACGCCCCCGCACCGGCTCCCCAGCCGTCCGCTCCGGAGGGCGGCGACCCGTGGGACGGTCTCCGGCCCGACACAACATGGAACATCGACGTCCCCGCCCAGTCGGCCACGGCGGCACCGATCGCCTTCCTCATCGTCCAGCGGATGCTGCTCACAGGCTTCGACGCCCCCCTCGAACAGGTGCTGTACGTCGACCGTCCGATTCGTCAGGCAGAGCTCCTCCAGGCCATCGCCCGCACCAATCGCCGAGCGCGTAACAAGCCCTACGGGCTGGTGGTCGACTACGTGGCGCTCACCGAGAACCTCGACAGCGCGCTGGCCGAATATGAGCTGAAGGATCTCGAAGGTATGCGAGAGGAGCTCATCAAGCACGAGCTGCCACTCCTGCTGGACCGTGCGTCGCAGCTCAAGGATCTCCTGAGGTCGTTGGGAGTCACGGCATCGACGGCCGAGGAGGAGCAGGAGCGCCTGTTGGAACTGCTTGAGAATCGGGACACCCGAGCTCGGTTCGATGCCACCGTCAGCGCTTTCCTGAACGCCATGGACCGGCTGTTGCCCCGGCCCGAAGCATTGGTCCATGAGGAGCTCGCACAGGTCGTCGGCCTCGTCCAATGGCGCGCCAGGCGCCGCTTCCGTGACACGGGCACGGGCCGTCCCGACCCCAACCAGTACGGCCCGGTCCTGCGGGAGTTGCTGGACAAACACATCCAGGGCAGTCGCGTGATCGAGCAGGTGCCGCCCGTGGAGATCACCGATCCCGGCTTTCGGGAGAAGGTGGACGAGCTGCGCAGCGACCGGACTCGTGCCCGTGAGTACGAACACGCTCTGCGCCATCACATCGACTCGCATCGCGCTCTGGACCCGCAACGCGCCGACCGTCTCAGCGAGCGGCTCGACCACCTGCTGAGAAGCATGGATGGCGCTTGGGATGATCTGGCCCCGGCTCTGCGGACCCTGATCGACGAGACCCTGCAGCCGGAAGGCGACATCACCACTCTCGGACTCGACCCGCACACAGAGGGCCCTATCTACAGCATCCTCGCTCAGGCGCTGTCCGCCCACCTGGAGAGCGGGCGACTCGACGAGGACCAGGTGATCGACATTGTCCACGATCTCGCGGGGCTCGTGCGGGTCAAGGTTGTGCCGCCGCACTTCCGGGAAAGCACCGTCCTTCAAGAGAACCTCCGCAAGGATCTGACCCGGCGCGTCCGGGCGCATACCGGACTCGCGCTGGCGGAGGCACGTCCAATCGCACAGCGCCTGGTGACGGAGGTCGCTGTTTCCCGCCGAGATCACTTTCTGTGATCTGGACTGGTGATGGGAGGCAGAACCCGACACGCCGTCATCCCCGCCAGTCACGGACTAATCTCGGAGGATGGCGTTTGTGCTGCTCGTGCTCATCCTTGTAGGAGTTTGGCTCTTCTGCCTCTTCGACGTGCTCGGCACCGATGAGACCGACGTACGGCACCTGCCCAAGTTCGGCTGGTTCCTTGTCGTTCTGCTGGGATTCCTGCTGGGCTCGGCGGCCTGGCTGACGCTCGGCCGGCCGCGGCGCGTGCGCGAGGAGCAGGCGTGGCCGCCGCCGGGCGCGTCCGGCGCCCCGAAGGGCCCGGACGACGACCCGGCGTTCCTGGAAGACCTCGACCGCCGTCTCCGCGACGAGGAGTGAGCGTCGCCGAGGCTTACGCGTACGAGTGCAGGCCCTCGAACATGTAGTTCACGCCGAAGAAGTTGAACAGCAGGCACCCGAACGCGACGAGCGACAGGACCGCGGCCTTGCGCCCGCGCCATCCGGCGGTCGCGCGCGCGTGCAGGTAGGCCGCGTACGCGATCCAGGTGATGAACGACCAGATCTCCTTGGGGTCCCAGCCCCAGTAGCGGCCCCACGCCTCGTCCGCCCAGATGGCGCCCATGATGATCGCGGCGGTCCAGATCGGGAACGCGAACATGGTGACGCGCAGCGCCAGCCGGTCGAGGTTGTCGGCCGAGGGCACCCGGGCGAGGAAGCCGCCCGCCGCGTCCGCCGGGGCGAGCTTGGGTCCGCCCGCGCCCGCCGCGACCGCCGCCTTCGCCTCCTGGCGTGCCTTGAACAGGTAGAGGATGGTCGAGGCGCCCGCGACGGTGAACGCGCCGGTCGCCATGATGGCGGCGCTGACGTGGATGGCGATCCAGTACGAGTTGAGGGCGGGCACGAGCGGGCCGACCTTGTCGTACAGCCAGATGTTGGCGACGCCGAGCGCGATGACCGCGGCGAGCATGACGAACGCGCCGAGGAAGCGGGCCTTGTAGCGGACCATCACGACGAGGTAGGCGGTCACGGCGGCGAACGCGATCGCGGTGAGGAACTCGTACATGTTGCCCCACGGCCAGCGCTCGGCGGCCAGCCCTCGGGTCACGAGGAATCCGAGGTGCGCGCCCCAGCCGAGCACGTTCAGCAGGACCGCCAGCCGTCCCCAGTCGCGGCCCTCGGCAGCGTCGTCATCGTCGGCCGCGCTCTTGGCGGGGACGTCGTCGGTCACCTCGGCGCCGCCGGCGCCGACGAGGACCTTGACCTCGGCGGGGGCCTCGGCCCGCCGCCGCTGCCCGAAGCCCAGATCGGCCGCGTAGGCGACCATGGCGACGATGTAGAGCACGACGGTGCTCAACATGAGCTTGTCGCTCAGTTCGGCGAGGTCGGCAGTGCTCACCCTCGTCACTCCTCAGATTCTTCGGTTGCCGGAGCAGCGGCCTTGTCCGGGCCGGATGTCTCTTCTTCGCCGCGGAGCGCGGCCACGATGTCGTCGAACTCGGAGGTCGCGTTGCCGAGCGTCAGCCCGCCGACCTCGACCACGGTACGCCCGTCCGTTCCGGCGCTCGCACGGACCCACACCCTGCGGCGCCGGACCATGAACGAGGCGACCACGCCCACGATCGCCAGGACCGCGGCGACCAGCGCCGGCATCCGGCCCGGGTCGCGGTTGACCGACAGGGCGGCCCACTCCCTGAGGCCCTCGAACGTGACGGTCCCGGCGCCGTCCGGGAGCGTGAACGTCTCCCCCGGCTTCATGATCTTCTGGCCCTTCTTGCCGAGGGGCTGCAGCGTCTTGCCGATGCCTTCGAGCTTGTAGACCGACTGCGGGGTACCGGAGTCCAGGCCGAGGTCGCCCTTGAACGAGGCGATCGTGATCATCGGGTTGAGCGGCGCGGGGAACGCGGACACGATCTGCTTCTGGTCCTCGGTGGCCACCGCGCTCGGCCACAGGATGGCGTAGAAGGCGAGCTGGTCAGGCTGGGCGTCGGGAACCTTGATGACGCCCTCGGAGGTCTGGTTGCGGTTCTCCATCTGCAGGAACGGCACGGCGTCCCGGAAGGCGACGTCGCCCTTGGCGTCGCGCACCGTGAAGACGGGCGAGTAGCCGTGGTTGAGCAGGTAGACCTTGGCGCCGCCGAGCTTCAGCGGGTGGTTGACCTTGAGGTCGTACGTCTTCTCCGCCGAGCCAGGCGTCTCGCGGTAGCGCACCTTGGCCAGGTAGTCGGTGGCCTGGCCGCGCTTGGCGCCCTGGGTCTCGTACGTGGCCTTGAAGTCGTCCAGCGTCATGGTGAACGGCGGCAGATCGTCGGAGTCGAACTCGCGCCCCGGCATGAACTGGTCGTACCGCGACAACGAGTTGGCGAAGGTGTTGCCCTCCGTCAGCAGCACGTTGCCCCGGTAGCCGAACGACGAGCCGAGACCGAGCGCGAACAGCAGCGCCAGCAGGGCCAGGTGGAAGACCAGGTTGCCGGTCTCTCCCAGGTAACCCTTCTCGGCCGCGACCGACCCGTCCTTCTCGTCCACGCGAAAGCGGCGTTTGCGCAGCAGCTCGTGGGCCTCGGAAAGGACCTCGTCCGGCCCGGCGTCCGTCTCGTACGACGCCGACTGCGGCAGCCGCGTCAGGTTGCGGGGCGCGGCCGGCGGGCGGGCGCGCATCGCGCGGTAGTGCTTGAACGCGCGCGGGATCACGCAGCCCGCGAGCGACACGAACAGCAGGATGTAGATCGCCGCGAACCACGGCGCGGCGAAGACGTCGAACAGCGAGAACCGGTCCAGCCACGGCGCGAGCGACGGGTGGTCGGCGAAGTACCGGTCGACCCTCTCCGGTGCCTGCGGGCGCTGCGGCAGGAACGACCCGGGCACGGCGCCGAGCGCGACCAGGAACAGCAGGATCAGCGCCGTGCGCATCGTGGTGAGCTGGCGCCAGGACCAGCGCAGCCACCCGATCGGGCCGAGCCCCCTGGGCCGTGGCGTCTCCTGCGCGGCCTGCCGCTCCGGAGGCGCCGCGACGCCGGGTTCGATGTCGGTGTCGTTCATCTCAAATCACCGGTTCGAAGCCGCTGATCCACGACTTCAGCTGGATGGTCAGGTCGTCCCACATGCCGGTCACCAGCAGCAGCCCGATGACGACGAGCATGCCGCCGCCGATGCGCATGACCAGCCGGTAGTGCCGCTTGACCGCCCCGAAGGCCCCGAGGGCCCGCCGGTACGCCAGCGCGGTGAGCACGAACGGGAGGCCGAGGCCGAGGCAGTACGCCAGCGACAGTAGCGCGCCCCTGCCCGCGCTCGCCTCGGTGATGGACAGCGCCTGGACCGCGCCGAGCGTCGGGCCGATGCACGGCGTCCAGCCGACCCCGAACAACACGCCCAGCAGCGGCGCGCCCACCAGCCCCGCCGTGGGGAGCCTCCCCGACTTCAGGGTCCGCTGGAGGCCCGGCACGAACCCCATGAACGCCAGCCCGAACACGATCGTGACGGCGCCCAGCACCCGGGTGATGGTGTCCTGGTATTCCAGCAGCCAGCGCCCGAGCCCGCCGAACACCAGCCCGTAGCTCACGAAGACCACTGTGAAGCCCGCGATGAAGAGCGCGGCCCCGGCCACGAGCCGGCCCCGCCGCTGCTCGGCCAGGTCGGCGCCGCTCATGCCGGTCACGTACGAGAGGTAGCCCGGCACCAGCGGCAACACGCACGGCGAGGCGAACGAGACCAGCCCGGCCAGCGCGGCCAGCGGCGCCGCCACCAGCAGCGACCCGTTGGTGACGGTCTCACCGACCTCCACGCTCATGGCCTCGCCCCGCCCGCGCTCACCGCTCCGCCCGCGCTCACCGCTCCGCCCGCGCTCACCGCTCCGCCGCGACCTTGGCGACGAGCGGACCGAGCTTGGAGTAGGTCGTGGCGCCGACGACGCGGGCCGCGATCCGGCCCTGCCGGTCGAGGACCAGCGTGCTGGGGATCGCGTTCGGCGGCACGTCCCGGAAGGCGAGCGTGATCTGCCCGCTCTCGTCGAACAGGCTCGGGTAGGTGACCTTGAACTTGCGTTCGAAGGCCCGGAGGTTGTCGCGGCTGTCCTTGAAGCCGACGCCGACGAACTCCACGCCCTTGGGCTTGTGCTCCTTGTAGAGCTGCTCAAGGGCGGGGGCCTCGCCCCGGCACGGGGCGCACCAGGAGGCCCAGAAGTTGACCACGACGACCTTGCCGCGCAGGTCGGCGAGCTTGAGCGGCTGGCTCTCCAGCGTCGTGCCCGCCGTGTCCGGGGCGGCCCTGCGGTCGGCGGCCTTGATCTCCTGCGCGTTGCCGTCGCCGGCGACGAAGCGGTTGCCGCTTCCGTCGGGGCCGCCGGACGCCGACGACCCCGCGCAGCCCGCGAGCGCCGTGGACAGCGCGACCACGGCGGCGAACGTCCCGGGGGAGGTGCGGGGGTTCAACGGACCCTCCTACAACTACAGCTTGTAGTACACAATCTAGCGGCAGGCTCAGGCACCCGCGACACTGGGGCCCTTGGCGATCCCCGCGGCGGGCTCGTGGTAGGAGACCTCCACCAGCCTGCTGCCCTCGAAGGCCAGGGACGTGACGCTGGCCAGATCGCACTGGCGCTTGCCGGGGTGGTGCCACAGCCGGCGGTGCTCGGCCCGCAGCCGCAGGATCCAGACGGGCAGCTGGTGGCTGACGCAGACGGCCTCGTGCCCGCTCGCGGTGTCGCGCGCCCGGATCACCGCGGCCTTCATCCGGTCCGCGATCTCCTGGTACGGCTCGCCCCACGAGGGCCGGAACGGGTTCACCAGGTAGCGCCAGTGCTCGGGCCTCCTCAGCGAGCCCGAGCCCACCCCGAAGGTCATCCCCTCGAAGTGGTTGTCGGCCTCGATGAGCCGGTCGTCCACCGTCACCGGCAGGCTCAGCGCCTCCGCCAGCGGCGCGGCCGTCTCCAGCGCGCGCTGCATAGGCGAGGAGAACACCGCGGTGACGTCCCGCTCGGCGAACCACTTGGCCGCCGCCTTGGCCATGAGGACCCCGTCCTCACTCAGCCGGTATCCCGGCAGCCGCCCGTACAGCACACCCTCGGGGTTGTGCACCTCACCGTGCCGCAGCAGGTGAACGATCGTCTTGTCAGCAGTCATGGCGTCGCCAGGGTACCCGCGCGCCCCAGGTGAACCTTCCCCGCACCGCGCCGCCCGCGCAGATCAGCCCGTTGCTCAGGTACGGATGATCTCCTTTCGGCCGTCCATGCGATGCTCCTGCTGATCGTCCCCGGGGCAGGCGGGGAGGGTCACGGTGACCACCAGTCCCCCGTCCGGACGGGGGCCCGCCGCTATCCGGCCCGAGTGGGCGCGGACGATAGAGCGGACGATGGACAACCCGAGGCCGGCGCCCTTGGCGGTGACCAGGCGGTCGCTGTCGAACCGGTGGAAGGGCTCGAAGAGGGCCGGGATCTCGTACGGCGGGACGGCCGGTCCGGAGTTGCCGACGGTGAGCTCCACGTGGCCTTCTCGGGCCCGGCTGGTCACCTCCACCCAGCCGCCGGGGCCGGAGTTGTGCCGGATGCCGTTCTCCACGAGGTTCTGCACGAGCCGTTCCAGCAGGAGGGCGTCCCCGGAGGTGAGCGCCTCGCCGGGCTGCTCGCGGACGGTGATCTCGGCGAGCGCCGCCTCGCGGGCGGTCTGCGCGGTGACGTGCCCGACGACGTCGGCGAGGTCGACGGGTGCCCGGTCGGTGATCTCGTTCTCCGATCTGGCCAGCAGCAGCAGGCCGCCGATCAGGCGTTCGTGCCGGGAGTTGATCTCCAGCAGGGTCTCGCCGAGCTGGATGACGTCGGGCGAGGCCGCCTTGCGGTGCATGGCGACCTCGACCAGGGCGCGGCCGAGCGTGAGCGGCGTGCGCAGCTCGTGCGAGGCGTTGGCGACGAAGCGGCGCTGCCCGTCGAACGAGCGGTCGAGCCGTTCGACCATGGTGTCGAAGGTGTCGGCGAGCTCCTTGACCTCGTCGTTCGGGCCCTGGAGCGCGATCCGTTCGTGCAGGTTGTGGTCGGCGGCGGGCGCGCTGGCGATACGCCGTGCGGTGTCGGTGACCTGGTGCAGCGGGGCGAGCATGCGGCCCGCGATGAGCCAGCCGAAGCCGACCGCCAGGCCGCCGACCGCCAGCAGCGCCAGCCCGCCCTGCGTGACCAGGGAGGTCGCGGCGGCGTCGTGCAGCTTGTTCCGCTCCTCCTCTATCACCTTGTTCATGTCGGCGTAGAAGGGCTCCTGATCCGAGGGCCGCGGCTGCTGCGTCACGGTGGTCTTCAAGCCGTTCGGCTCGCCTCGGGTGATCGCGAGGTACTTCTGGCCGCGCTGGGCGAGCTGCTGATCGAACAGGACGTAGGTGACGCCGAGCAGCAACAGCCCGGCCACGAAGAACAACCCGCCATAGGTGAGGGTGAGCCGGGCGCGCAGGGAGACACGGCGTTGCCGCAGTCGCTTCATCCTCATGAGATCCGGTACCCCACTCCCTTGACGGTCTCGACCACGGGCGGGTCGGCGAGTTTGCGGCGAAGCTTGAGGATGGTCAGGCGGACGGCCCCGGTGAAGGGGTCCGCGTGCTCGTCCCACGCCTTCTCCAGCAGCTGTTCGGCGGAGACCACGGCCCCGTCCGCCCGCAACAATTCCGCGAGGACGGCGAACTCCTTGCGGGCCAGGGGGACGTAGCGCCCGTCCCGGAAGACCTCGCGGCGGGCGGAGTCCAGCGTGATCCCGGCGCGGCGCAGCACGGGCGGCGCGGCCGGGCGCGAACGGCGGCCGAGCGCCTGGACGCGCGCCGCGAGTTCGGGGAAGGCGAAGGGCTTGGTGAGATAGTCGTCCGCGCCGATGCCGAGGCCTTCGACACGGTCGGTGACCTCGGCCGCGGCGGTCAGCATCAGCACCCGGACGGCGGACTCGGCCCCGGCCAGCTCGCGGCAGATGTCGTCGCCGTGGACGAGGGGCAGATCACGGTCCAGGACGACCACGTCGTAGTCGTTGACGGAGACCCGTTCGAGCGCCGCCGCGCCGTCGTATGCCAGGTCGACGGCGTGCGCCTCGTCCCGCAACCATTCGGCGATCGCACCCGCGAGCAGCCGCTCGTCCTCCACCACCAGCACCCGCATGCGTCCCGCCCCTCGGTCAATGTCTCCGGCCCATAGTGACGCCCGGGCTGTTTCTTTTCTGTTAGGGCGCTGGGAAACGGAGGGGAAACGTGGGTTGGCGTTGCATTCCAGGGGTTCGGCCGGAACCGTTCCGGCCCTGCCAAGGAGAAGCACGATGCGACTGCAGAAGATCGGTGCGCTGGCGGCCCTGCCGCTGGCACTGACCTTGACCCTCGGCGCCTGCGGGTCGGAGGACGAAAAGCCCAAGGTCGCCTCGGCGAGCAGCGGCGACCCTCAGGCCGGAGCGAGCGGCGGCCCGAAGCTGAGCTCGCAGGAGATGGGCGTGAAGTTCGCCGAGTGCATGCGCAAGAACGGAATTCCGATGGAGGACCCCAAGCCCGGCCAGGGCATGCGCTTCATGAGCAAGGGGCAAGATCAGGCGAAGATGCAGAAGGCCCAGGAGGCCTGCCGCGAGTTCAACCCGATGACCAACGGCGCCGCGCGTCCCGACCCCCAGGCCGAGGAGCGCGGCCGGCAGTACGCCGCCTGCATGCGCAAGAACGGTGTCGAGAAGTTCCCCGACCCCAAGCCCGGCCAGCGCGGCATCATGATCAACCCTGAGGCCGGCGAGGACCCGGACATGCCGACCGCCCAGAAGGCGTGCGAATCGATCCTGCAGCGCGGCGGCCCCAACGGCGGCGCACCGGGCGGCGGGGGCGGCCAGTGACGAGCGAGACCACCGTGGAGGGCCCCGGGAGCGGGTCCCCCGAACCCTCGGGGATGCCCGGACCACCGGGTCCTGCCACGGCGCAGAAGCGCCCCCGGCGCCGGCGGTCCCGGAAGAAGGGCGTCGCCGGCCTCGCCATCGTGGTGGTGGGCAGCGTCGCCGTGGTCGCGGCGCTGAGCCTGGCCCGCGACGGCGATTCGGGTGGCCCGGCCGCGAGCACACTGCCGCCCAGCACCGCCAAGGTGGCCAAGGAGACGCTCAAGGACACGCATGAAGCCGACGGCCAGCTCGGATTCGGCACGACGAGCACGGCGACCAGCAGGCTGCCCGGCACGCTGACCAGCGTGCCCGAGAGCGGCAGCGAGATCGGCCGCGGCCGGCCGCTCTTCAAGGTGGACGACGACCCCGTGCTGCTCATGTACGGGTCGAAGCCCGCCTACCGGACGTTGACCTCGGGGGTCGAGGGATCCGACGTCCTCCAGCTCGAACGCAACCTGAGCGCGCTCGGGTACGACGGGTTCACGGTGGACGACGAGTACACCGGGGACACCGCCGACGCCGTCCGGGAGTGGCAGGACGACAAGGGCCTGGAGGAGACAGGGACCGTCGAGCTCGGGCGGGTGGTGTTCGCCCCCGGCAAGATCCGCGTGGAGACCCTGCACGCGGGCGAGGGCGATCCCGTCCGTCCGGGCAGCAAGGTCCTCTCGTTCACCGGCACGGACAAGGCCGTCACGGTGGAGCTGGAGACCGCCGACCAGCGGCTGGCCAAGAAGGGCGCGACCGTCCAGGTCACGATGCCGGACGACACCACGGTGCCGGGCCGGATCGACGAGGTCTCCACGGTGATCGACCCGGGCGCCCAGGGTGAGGACCCGACGACCAAGGTCGAGGTGATCGTCGATCTCCGGGGGGCCAAGGCGCAGAGGGCGGCCGCCGACTACGCCATGGCCTCGGTGGACGTCACGTTCACCGCCGGGACCCGCAAGGACGTGCTCGTCGTGCCCGTCGCGGCGTTGCTGGCGTTGCAGGAGGGCGGGTTCGGCGTGGAGGTCGTCAAGGGCGGCACCACGACGTACGCCCCGGTCAAGACGGGGCTCTTCGCCGACGGCAAGGTGGAGATCTCCGGTCCCGGCATCGCCGAGGGCACGATCGTGGGGATGCCGAAATGATCTCCCTGACGGACGTGAAGAAGCTCTACCCCGGCGGGGTGACGGCGCTCGGCGGCGTCTCGCTGGAGATCGCCGCGGGCGAGCTCATCGCGATCGTGGGCCCGTCCGGCTCGGGCAAGTCGACCATGCTCAACGTGCTCGGCACGCTGGACCGACCCACGTCGGGCACCGTGCACATCGACGGCTACGAGGTCGGGAAGCTCTCCGACGCCAAGTTGTCGGCGCTGCGGGGGAGCCGGATCGGCTTCGTCTTCCAGCAGTTCCACCTCGCGCCCGGCACCGCGGCGCTGGACAACGTGGCCGACGGGCTCCTGTATTCGGGGATGCGGTCGTCGGTCCGGCGCCGCCGCGCCGCCACGGCGCTGGAACGGGTGGGGCTCGGCCACCGGATGGACCACCATCCGCACGAATTGTCGGGCGGTGAACGGCAGCGCGTCGCCATCGCCCGGGCCGTGGCCGGCGAGCCCGCCCTGCTGCTCGCCGACGAGCCGACCGGGGCGCTGGACTCGGCCTCGGGCGCCGGGGTGATGTCGCTGCTCCGGGAGCTGCACACCGGTGGCACCACGGTCGTGATCATCACGCACGACCGGGACATCGCCTCGGACCTGCCCCGGCAGGTGCGGATGCGCGACGGCCTGGTGGTGGCGGACCCGGCGCGCCCGGGCCTGGCCGTGTCGGGGGTGGGCTGATGGCCGCCTCCGACGCCCTGCCGCCGCCTTCCCGGCGGCCCGATCTCCACGCCCTCCGGCCGGCCCGGATGTGGCCGGGCGACGTGGTCAAGGTCGGCGCGGTGGGCCTGCGGACCCGGCCGATGCGGGCGTTCCTGTCAGCGCTCGGCATCGCCATCGGGATCGCCGCGATGGTCGCCGTCGTCGGCATCTCCTCGTCCTCCCGGGCCGAACTGGACCGGACGCTGGCGTCGCTGGGCACCAACCTGCTCAAGGTGACACCCGGCCAGACGCTGGCCGGCGCGGAAGCCCAGCTTCCGACCGAGTCCGAGACGATGGTGAGCCGGATCGCGCCGGTGCACACGGTGTCGGCCATCGGCCTGGTCGACGACGTGAAGGTCTACCGCAACAGCAAGGTCGACAAGGCCGAGACCGGCGGGATCGCGGCCTACGCCGCCCGCACCGACCTGCGGGAGGCCGTCGGCGTGCGGCTCCGGGACGGCACCTGGCTGAACGAGGCGACCAGCAGGTACCCGGCGGTGGTGCTCGGCGCGAGCGCGGCCCAGAAGCTCGGCATCGGCCAGGCGGGCCGGGGCGCCCAGATCCTGATCGGCCGCGAGCTGTTCACCGTCGTCGGCATCCTCGAACCCGCCCAGCTCGCCGAGGAGCTCAACAACGCGGCGCTGGTCGGCTGGCAGGCGGCCCAGTCCGAACTGGCCTTCGACGGTCACCCGACCACGGTCTACACCCGTTCGGACGACGACAACGTCGAGGCCGTCCGCACGGTCTTGGGGCCCACCGCCAACCCGGAGGCGCCCAACGAGGTCGAGGTCTCCCGTCCCTCCGACGCGCTCGCCGCCCGGCAGGCCGCCGACGAGGCGCTGACCGGGCTGCTGCTCGGGCTCGGCGCGGTGGCCCTGCTGGTGGGCGGTGTCGGGGTGGCCAACACCATGGTCATCTCGGTGCTGGAACGACGCTCGGAGATCGGCCTGCGCCGTTCTCTCGGAGCGACACGGGGGCAGATCCGCACCCAGTTCCTGTCGGAGTCGTTGTTGCTCTCGGCGTTGGGTGGGCTGGGTGGCGCGCTGATAGGCAGCCTGGTGACCGGCGGCTATGCCATTTCCCAAGGCTGGCCGGTGGTCATCCCGGCCTGGGCGGTGGCCGGGGGCATCGCCGCCACCCTCGTGATCGGTGCCCTGGCGGGCCTCTACCCCGCCGTCCGCGCCTCCCGGCTCTCGCCCACCGAGGCGCTCTCCGCCCACTAGGGAGGGTGATTCAGGGCAGGTGATTCAGGGCCTCTCCCCCCGGGCCCTGAATCACCCTTCCCAGGTGTGGCGCGCCAGGAAGGCCCGATCGTCCCGGGCGTACTCGCCGAAGGCCCGCTGGACCTCGGCGAGGTCGGTCACGTGCGTCCGGTAGAGCTTGTTCCGGCGGCTGTCCTTGTACTCCAGCTCGTAGCCGCCCGGCTCCGGCGCGGCCTGGACGAAGTGCGCGCCGAAGACGACCAGGGCGGCGAACGGATTCTCGTCCGACAGCCGTTCCAGAACGTCGCGGACAAGGCCCAGGTCGGGATCGACCACCTGAACGCCGTCGCCCGTATGCAGTTGCATGCCCTCGTAAGCGCCGGTCGGCCCGAGGTTGTGCACAAGCCCGCGACAGGGGTCGTAGCAGGTCAACCCGTGTGCCCGGGCCAACGCGTAGACCTCCGCCGACACCTTGTCCGCCCGTTCCGGCTCCATCAGGACACGCGCGAACCGCTCATCCTCGACGGACACCGCCACGTCCGGGAAGCGCCCGGCGAACTCCCCGGCGAACGCGGCGACCGCCGGGTGCGGGGCCGCACGCTCGGCCGCCATCGCGGCGCGCTCGCGGGCGACCGGCGCGTCCGCATGCCAGATGACCAGCTCGTACGTCATTCGGCGCCCTGGTCGGGGGCGGCGGCGCCCTGGTCAGGGGCGGTGCCCTGGTCAGGGGCGGCGGCGCGCAGGGCGTTCATGGCGGCGCGGATGGCGGGACGCCGGGCCGCCTCCTCCCGCCAGACCGCGTAGACGCGACGGGACAGCGACGTCCTGAGCGGCACGACGCGGACGCCCTCGGGCACGTCGCACCGGCCCAGCCGGGGCAGGACGGCGTTGCCCAGACCGGCCCCGACCAGCGCCAGCTGGGTGGCGAACTCGTAGGCCATGTGATCGATGCGCGGCTCGGCGTCGATCGATCGCAACGTGTGCGTGAGCCAGTCGCAGCAGATGCTGCCCGGCGTCGAGCTGATCCACGGGTCGCCCGCCAGCTCCTTGAGCTCGACCTCGTCGCGCCCGGCCAGCGGATGCCCCGCGGGCAGCGCGACATCGGCCACGTCGTAGCCGATCGTGCCGCGGAGCAGCCCCTCGGGGATCGGCAGCGGCTCGTTGTTCCAGTCCTGCACGACCGCCATGTCGAGATCTCCCCGCACGACGCGGGGGATGCTCTGCATCGGGTCCTCCTCGTTCAGGATCACGCGGAGGTCGGGATGGTCGGCGCGCAGGGAACGCAGCGCGGCCGGCATGAGGCCGCGGATGGCGGTCGGGAAGGCCGCCAGGGCCAGCTCGCCCACCACGGCGCCCCGGTGGGCCTCCAGATCGGCCTGCGCCCGTTCGACCAGCGACAGGATGCGGTCGGCGTGGGTGACCAGCAGCTCGGCGGCGTCGGTCAGCCGGACGCCCCGGCCGTTGCGCTCCAGCAGCTTCTGGCCGGTCTCGCGTTCGAGCTTGGCGAGCTGCTGGGAGACGGCTGAGGTTGTGACGTGCAACACGTCGGCCGCGGCGCTGACCGAGCCATAGGTGGCGACGGAGTGCAGCGCGCGCAGGCGTTCCAAGTCGAGCATGAAGTAACTCTAAAACGAGCTGTCAACTAATTCTAGATTGTCCTAAATCCAGGTGGCGGCGAGCATGAGCGCATGTCACCGCGCCACCTGCTGCTCGCCGTCATGATCGCCGCGATCTGGGGTTTCAACTTCGTGCCGATCAAGACCGGGCTGGACACGTTCCCGCCGCTGCTGTTCGCGGGCCTGCGGTTCGTGGTGTCGGCGCTGCCCGCGGTGTTCTTCGTGCGGCGGCCGCCGGTCGCGTGGAAGTGGATCGTGATGATCGGCCTGGCGATCGGCGTCGGGCAGTTCGGGCTGATGTTCATCGGCATGCGGGAGGGCATGCCCGCGGGGCTGGCCTCGGTGCTGCTGCAGTCGGCCGCGCTCTTCACGACCGTCTTCGCGTTCGGGCTGCTGGGCGAGCGGCCCCGGCCGATCACGGCGGCCGGCATGCTGATCGCCCTGTTCGGCGTGACACTGATCGGCGTGGACTTCGGGCACGGCAGCCCGATCCTGGCGTTCCTGCTGACGATCGGCGCGGCGGCGTCCTGGGGCCTCGGCAACGTCCTCATGCGGATGATGAACCAGTCCACCGAGGAGCCCGTGGACGCGTTCGGCTTCATGGTGTGGATGTCGCTCGTGCCGCCAGTGCCGTTGCTCGCGCTGTCGCTGGTCTTCGAGGGGCCGTCCGCCGCCGTGGACGCGTTCTCCCACGTGCCCTGGCAGGCCTGGGCGTCCCTGGCCTACATCGCCTACCTGTCGACGCTGGTCGGCTTCGGCGCGTGGGGCTGGCTCATGCGGCGGTACGAGGCGGGCACGGTGGCGATGTACGCGCTGCTCGTCCCGCCGTTCGGCATCGTCTCGACGGTCGTGGTCCTCGACGAGAGCGTCAGCGCCCTGCGGCTGTTCGCCGCGGCGCTCATCGTCGTCGGCGTGGCCCTCGGCAGCGCCCGCCGCCGGGCGACGCCCGCCGCCGAGCCGCCCCTCCCCACACCCCCACCCGCGCCCGCGCTTTCCAAGTGACCAGGTGAGAATCATGCATGGCGTCCACGCGTCGCTCGTGACCCCGTTCACCGCCTCCGGCGAGATCGACACCAAGTCCCTCGAACGCCTCGCGCGGCACTGCCTGGAACAGGGCGCGGCCGGCCTGGTCGCGCTCGGCACCACCGGCGAGGCCCCCCTGCTGACCGCGGCCGAGCAGCGCGCGGTGCTGGAGACGTGCCGTGCGGTCTCGATCGAGCACGGCACCCCGCTGATCGTCGGAGCCGGGACCATGGGCACCGAGCCGTCGATCGAGCAGGCCCGCGAACGCGCCTGCCTGGCCGACGCGCTGCTCGTGGTGGTCCCCTACTACCTGCGGCCGTCCGACCAGGGCGTGCTGGACCACTTCGCCGCCATCGGCGCCGCCGTGGACGTGCCGCTCATCCCCTACAACGTCCCGTACCGCACCGGGAAACAGCTCTCGTCCGAGACCCTGCTCCGCCTGCTCGCCCTCGACTGCGTCGGCGGGATCAAGCACTGCGCCGGCGCGATCGACGCGGACACGCTACGGCTCCTGGCGGCCGAGCCGGACAAGGCGATCCTCGCCGGCGACGACGCGTACGTCTTCCCGATCCTGCGGCTCGGCGGCGCGGGCGGGATCACCGCGACGGCCTGCCTCGCGCCCGCCGCGTACGCCGCGATGACCGAGGCGGTGCGCGACGGCAACGAGGCCCGCGCGCTGGCGTTGCACAACGCCCTGCTGCCGCTCACGGAGGCGCTCTTCAGCGAGCCGTCGCCCGCGGTCCTCAAGACCGTGCTGGCGGACCAGGGCGTCATCGACGTGCCCGCGGTCAGGGCTCCGCTCCACCCGCCCGGCCCTGGGCCCGTGGCCGCCGCCCAGGCCGCCCTGACCGGCCTGCGCCCCCTGGCCGGCTGACCGTCCCGGCGGGCGCTATCCCGCGGACCTGGCCTTGGCCGCCGCCCGCGCGGCATGCGGCAGGGCGTCGGTGATGCGCTCCAACGCGGCGTCGTCATGAGCCGCCGACAGGAACCACACCTCGTACGAGGACGGCGGCAGATAGACGCCGCGGTTCAGCGCCTCGTGGAAGAACGCCGCGTAAGCCTTGGTGTCCTGGCGTTGCGCTGCCGCGAAGTCCCCGACGACTTCGCCCGTGAAGAAGACCGAGAAGAGGTTGCCCGCGGTCTGGAGACGATGCGGGACACCCTCCTCGGACAGCGCGGCCGAGGCCGCCTCGGCCACCAGCGCCGCCGACCGGTCGATCGCCGCGTACACCTCGTCCGTCGCGTTCCGCAACGTGGCGAGGCCAGCCGCGGTGGCCAGCGGGTTACCCGACAGCGTGCCGGCCTGGTAGACCGGCCCGGCCGGAGCCAGGTGGTCCATGATGTCGGCACGGCCCCCGAAGGCCGCCGCCGGCAGCCCGCCGCCCATGACCTTGCCGAACGTGACGAGATGGCCCGGCACGCCCTCGATCCCGTACCAGCCCGACCGCGAGGCGCGGAAGCCGGTGAGGACCTCGTCGATGATCAGCAGCGCCCCGCTGCGCTCGCACAGCGCCCTGAGCAGCGCGTTGAAGTCCGGCAGCGGCGGGACGACGCCCATGTTGCAGGGCACCGCCTCGGTGATCACACAGGCGATCTCGTGCCCGTACTCGGCGAACGCCTCCTCGACCGCGGTCACGTCGTTGTAGGGCAGCACCAGCGTGTCGGCCGTCGTGGCGCCGGTCACCCCGGGGGTGTCGGGCAGCCCGAGCGTGGCGACGCCGGAGCCCGCCGCCGCCAGCAGCGAGTCCACGTGCCCGTGGTAGCACCCGGCGAACTTCACGATCTTGGACCGGCCGGTGAAACCCCGGGCCAGCCGGATCGCCGACATGGTCGCCTCGGTGCCCGAGTTGACCAGCCGGACCTTCTCGACCGGCGCGCGGGCCACGATCTCCTCGGCCAGCTCGACCTCGCCGGGGGTCGGGGCGCCGTAGGAGGTGCCGTGCCCGGCGGCCTCGCGGACCGCCTCGACGACGGCGGGGTG
Source organism: Actinomadura fulvescens (assembly GCF_039533225.1). Lineage (NCBI taxonomy): Bacteria > Bacillati > Actinomycetota > Actinomycetes > Streptosporangiales > Thermomonosporaceae > Actinomadura > Actinomadura fulvescens. Next base: position 142,338 of record NZ_BAAATD010000006.1, read on the forward strand.
GGCATGCCCGAGGATCATCGGGCCCCACGAGCAGATGAGGTCGACGTACTCGTTTCCGTCGGCGTCGGTGAGGTAGGGGCCCTTCGCCGATGTCATGAACCGGGGCGTTCCGCCCACCGCGCGGAACGCCCGGACCGGGGAGTTCACCCCGCCCGGGACCACCGCGTTCGCTCGCTCGAAAAGCCGTTGGGAGTCTTCGATGCCAGTCACGCGCCCAGTCTCTCAGTTCCAGTTTGGCGTCAGCCCTTGACCTCGCCCGTAACCGGCCGATATTCCACCAAGTACACCGGCGTCGCGGCTGCTACCCGACGCCTCATCAGTAGCGGCGCCGGCCGTGTCGGAGGGATGGGCGCTCAACGTGGTTGACGGCTGGACTGTCCCGGGCTTCACCCATGTCCGGGATCTGGGGAGCGGCGCGTCGGGGCGGGTCGTGCTGGCCGTCGACGACCTCACCCAGACCAAGGTCGCGATCAAGTATCTGGACCGGCGGCTGCGCGGGGACGAGACGTTCCTGGCGGACTTCCGGACGACGGCGCGACGGCTCTCCCAGCTGGAGGACCCCAACGTGGTCGACTTCTACGACTTCGTGGAGACCCCGGAGGGCGCCGCGATCGTCATGGAACGCGTCGAGGGCGTCAGCATGCGGCGGATCCTCGCCGCGCAGGGCCCCACCGGCCCGCTGGCCGCGCTGGCGATGCTGGGCGGCATCCTCGCCGGGCTGGCGGCCGGGCACGAGCGCGACCTCGTGCACGGCGCGGTCCGTCCCGGCAACGTTCTGGTGGACGGCGACGGCAACGGACGGCTCACCGACTTCGGGCTCGTGCCGAGCGCGTCGGCCGCGCAGTCCGGGCCGGCGTACGCCGCGCCCGAACTGTGGGACGGAGAGCCGCCGAGCGTCGTGACGGACCTCTACGCCGCCGCGGCGATCTTCTTCGAGTGCCTGACCGGACGGCCCCCGTTCAGCGCCCGCAGCCAGTCGGGGCTCGCCAAGGCCCACCGCGAGTCGGCCATCCCGGTGGAGGAGGTGCCCGGGCCGCTGCGCGACCTGATCGCGCGGGGCCTGGCGAAGGACCCGGCGGAACGGCCCAAGACCGCGGCGGACATGCTCGGCGCGGTCGAGGAGGCCGCGGTCGCCGCGTACGGCCTCGCCTGGGAGGCGCAGGGCAGGAGCCGGCTCACCGAGCTCGCGGCGCAGACGGCCGAGAGCCCGGAGCCCAAACCGTCGCGGATCACCACGCCCCGGGGCAACCCGGTCGCGCCGCCCGTCCGGTCGTCCCGGTCGCGGCTGATCGCCGCCGTCGTCGCGGGCGTGGTCATCGTCGGAGGCGTCCTCGGCGCCGCGATGATGTACGACGGCCGCGACGAGGACCCGCGGCCCGAGCCGTCCCCGGCGGGCAGCGGCTCGCCCGCCCCGACCGCTTCCGCCGCCCCGTTGGCGGCGAGCCTCGCCGACAGGATGGGCAAGGCGACGGCGAAGTCCCCGAGCGCCTCGTTCACCTTCCGGCGCACCGGCTGCTGTGGCGGCTCGGCGTGGGCGCAGGGCTCGTTCCGGATGGTCCCGGGCGCCGCACCCTCGTACACGATGACCGTCACCGGCGGCACGAAGGCGCTGCGCAAGCGCACACGCGCCGTGCTGGTGGGCGGTTCGGCCTACGTGCAGGCCGGGAAGCGGTGGCAGAACGCGTCGCTCGCTGGCGGCGGCCGCGGGTACGCGGCACTCGCCGGTCAGGTGCGGTCGGGTACGGCCGCCGGCAACGTCGTGGCGTTGCTGCGGGCCAGCACGAGCCTCAACCAGGCGGGCGGGATCTATCGCGGCACCGTGCCGGTGAGCGCTCTCGGGAGCGCCGAGCTCACGCAGGTCGCCTCGGCGGTCAAGGCCAGGCAGGTGACGTTCGCGCTGCGGCTGGACCGCGCCGGGCTGCCGGCGCAGATCCGGATCAAAGTCGGACAGGGCGGCCGTGTGCAGTGGCTGCACACGTCCTATGCGAACTGGGGCAGGACGGGCTCGATCAACGCCCCGCACTGATCCCTATTTGGTGGCCTCACAGCTGTCGGAGAGGACTTCGAGGAGCCGCAGCGGATCGGGCAGCGGCCCGCCGTCCGGCGCCTCGATCCAGGCGGTCTCACGGCCGTAGGGAAGCATCGACGGCGGGGCGACCACATAGCTGTCGCGGCAGTGCCAGCGCATGCCGGGCGTCTCGGCGACGGTCTCGGGCGAGCAGTCCAGATGGCAGGACCACCACTCGTCCTCGTCGGCGGGGGCGCCCCGGGTGGCCACGAAGAACAGATGACGGTCGCCGATGGTCGCGACCGGGCCGACTTGCAGACCGTCCCTGGCGATCCGCTCCAAAGCGGCGTCACCGGCGGCGGCCGGTACGTCGAAGACGTCGAACACCCGTCCGGTGGGCAGGATGATGTTGGCCTGCGGCCGCTCCGACCACCAGCGTTTCAACACCTCCGGGTCGGTCGAGGCCTGGATCGCCCAGGCGGCCGACACCGGATGGGCCCCCGGATCGGGACAGCCGATCCGATCACACGAACACGCACGGTCACCGTCGACCGGAGGATGGGCGCCGAGACTGCAGGGCCACCCCAGCTCGGCGTATTCGAGCGCGGCCGCGGCCGTCCGGCTCCGCGGCTTCTGCCGCCTTCCACCCGAGACCGCCAGCATCATCGCGCCCCCCTGTGCTCCTGGTCGAACGTGGCTCCTTCTTACAGATGATGCAGGTAACCGGTAGGAACGGACACGCCAACCCCCCAGAAACGGCCCTAAGTGACTAGACCCACGTGATCATCGGCAAAGAATCACAACCGCGCCCCGCAACACCGTGACCGCCTGACGCGTCCGCCATCACAACAGGCCTGCAACGCAACGCGCACAGTGAAGCCCAGACGCCCGTCACAGTCTGTGACACCAAAGACCGACCTCAACCATCACGCGAGCGCGCGACCGGGTCGGGAAGCGAGTCGAAGGCGAAGCTTCCCGAGAGATCGCGAAGCGATGCCGCCCTCCCGCTACGCCCCCCACCCAGCCACCCTTTCAAAGGGCAAGCTCCGCTTGGCAGCTGCTTTTGCGGTTCGGGCCCGAGGCGCTAGGCGAGGGCCTGAGGCCGCGAAAGCCAATAAACACAGCCGCGAAAGTATTAAAGAGAGCGGGCGACCTCTGTCGCCCAGTAGGTGAGGATGACGTCTGCGCCGGCGCGGCGGATGGCGATGAGGGATTCGTTGATGGTGCGGTCGCGGTCGAGCCAGCCCTTCTCGGCGGCGGCCTCGATCATCGCGTACTCGCCGCTGACCTGGTACGCGGCCACCGGCACGTCGACGGCGTCGCGCACCCGGCGGACGACGTCGAGGTAGGCGCCGGCCGGCTTGACCATGACCATGTCGGCGCCCTCGTCGAGGTCCAGGAAGACTTCGCGGAGCGACTCGTCGGCGTTGGCCGGGTCCTGCTGGTGGGTGGACCGGTCGCCGAACTGCGGGGCGCCCTCGGCCGCCTCGCGGAACGGGCCGTAGAACGCCGAGGCGTACTTGGTGGAGTAGGCGAGGACCGTGGTGTCCGGGTGGCCCGCCTTGTCCAGCGCGGCGCGGATCACGCCGACCTGGCCGTCCATCATCCCGCTGGGCGCCACCACCGCGGCCCCCGCGGCGGCCTGGGCTCCGGCGATGGCGGCGTAACGTTCGAGCGTCGCGTCGTTGTCGACCTCACCGGCCGGGGTGACGATGCCGCAGTGCCCGTGGTCGGTGTATTCGCACAGGCACAGGTCGGCCATGAGGACGATCGCGTCGCCGAGGTCGGAGTGCAGATCGCGCAGCGCCACCTGGACGATGCCGTCGGGGTCGTCGGCGGCCACGCCGACGCCGTCCTTCACCGCCGGGATGCCGAACAGCATGATGCCGCCGACGCCCGCCTCGGCCGCGTCGTGCGCGGCCTTGCGCAGGCTGTCGCGGGTGTGCTGGTAGACCCCCGGCATCGAGCTCACCGGATTGGGCTCGGCGATGCCCTCCTTGACGAACATCGGCAGCACCAGGTCGGCCGGGGCGAGCCGGGTCTCGGCGACCAGCCGGCGCAGCGCGGGGGTGCGCCGGAGCCGCCGGGGACGGGAGACGGGGAACTGAGCGGACATGACCCTTCTTTCCTCCGCGGAACGGCTACTTGCGGCGGCGGGCGCCCCGGCGCATCTGGCTGGGCTTGCGCAACGGGTCGCCGGCCTCGACCTGGGCGGCCCTCCGCTTCGCACCGTACTCCGCCAGGGCTTCGGCGAGCGCCGAAACCGACGGCTTGTCGGCCATCACGTCCACGCGCAGGCCGTACTCCTCGGCGGTCCTGGCGGTCTGCGGGCCGATCACCGCGATCACGGTGACATTGTGCGGCTTGCCCGCGATGCCGATGAGGTTCTTGACCGTCGAGGACGAGGTGAACAGCACCGCGTCGAAGCCGCCGCCCTTGATCGCTTCACGGATCGGCGCGGGCGGCGGCGCGGCCCGGACGGTCCGGTAGGCGGTGACGTCCTCGCACTCCCAGCCGAGATCGGTGAGCTTGGCGATGAGGGTGTCGGTGGCGATGTCGGCGCGCGGCAGCAGCACGCGGTTGATCGGGTCCAGATCCTCGTCGTAGGGCGGCCACACCTCGGCCAGTCCCTCGCTGGACTGCTGGCCGTCCGGCACCAGGTCGGGCTGGATGCCGAACTCCACGAGCGCGGCGGCGGTCTGCTCGCCGACGGCGGCGACCTTGAGCCCGGCGAACGCGCGGGCGTCGAGGCCGTAGTCGACGAACTTCTCCCGGACGGCCCTGACCGCGTTGGTGGAGGTGAAGACCACCCACTCGTAGCGGCCGGTCACCAGGCCCTTGACGGCACGGTCCATCTGCTGCGGCGTGCGCGGCGGCTCGACCGAGATCGTCGGCACCTCGTCCGGTACCGCGCCGTACGAGCGGAGCTGGTCTGACAGCGAGGCCGCCTGCTCCTTGGTGCGCGGCACGAGCACGCGCCAGCCGAAGAGCGGCTTGGTCTCGAACCACGACAGCCGGTCGCGCCAGCCGACCACGTCGCCGACGATGATCAGCGCGGGCGCCTCCATGCCCTTGGTGTCGGCGGCCAGCCGCTGCAGCGTGGAGACCACGGTCTCCTGCTCGGTGGTGGTGCCGAGGCTGGTCATCGCGGCGGGGGTCGTGTCCGGGCGGCCGACGGCGATCAGGCCCTTGGCCACCTCGCCGACCGTGCTCTCGGCGCCGAGGATCACCAGGGTGACGTCCGGCGCGGCGAAGGCCTCCCAGTCGACCCCGCCCTCGGCGGCGTCGACGATCCGGACCTCGCGGTGCTTGGCGTCGGTGAGCGGGATGCCCGCGTACCCCGGCACACCGGTGACGGCGGACACGCCGGGCACCACCTCGAACGGGACGCCGGCCTTGGCCAGCGCCCCGCCCTCGGCGGCCAGCCCGCAGGCCAGGGCGGGGTCGCCCTGGAAGAGCCGGACGACGCGCTTGCCGGTCTTGGCCGCCTTGGCGGCCAGCTTGGCGGGGTCGGCGTCGGCGGAGTCGAGGATCTCGGCGTCGGGGCGGCAGTGGGAGAGGACCTCGGGATGGACGGCGGCGCGGTTGACGACGACGGCGTCGGCGCGACCCAGCACGGCGGCGGCGCGCAGCGTCAGCAGGCCCGGATCGCCCGGGCCCATGCCGACGAGCGAGACCAGACCGGCCGCGGCACCGGCGGCCCGGTGGCCGTCCTTCTGCTCGGCGGGGCTCTTACTGGGGCTCAAGGCGCTCCCCCATCAACTGGTCGGCCCCTTGGCCGAGCAGCCGGGCGGCGAGATCGCGCCCCAGCCGTTCGGCCTCGTCGAGGTGGCCGCTTGCGGACAGCCGGACCTGACGGCTCCCGTCGTGCGCGACGACGGCCGCTGTCAGGTGCAACTTTTGTTCTACTTCGGCAGCGTATGCTCCCACAGGCGCCGAACATCCCGCTTCAAGCACTGCCAGCACCGTGCGTTCGGCGGTGACCGCGGCCCTGGTGGCAGCGTCATCGACCGTTCCAAGCAGCGCGCGCAGCTCGGTCCGGTCGGCGCGGCATTCGAGGGCCAGCGAACCCTGGCCGGGCGCGGGCAGCATCTGGTCGGGGTCGAAGATCTCGGCCACCGCCTCCAGCCGGCCGATCCGCGTCAGCCCGGCATAGGCCAGCACCACGGCGTCCAGCTCACCGTCGGTCACTTTGCGCAGCCGGGTGTCGGCGTTGCCGCGGATCGGCACCACGTCCAGATCCGGGCGCATCGCGCGCAGCTGCGCGACCCGGCGCGGCGAACCGGTGCCGACGCGGGCGCCAGGGGGCAGATCGGCCAGCTTGGCCGGGCCGCACAAGGCGTCGCGCGGGTCGTCACGGCGCGGGGTCGCGGCGAGGGCGATCCCCTCGGCCGGACCCGTGGGCAGATCCTTCAGCGAGTGCACCGCGAAGTCCACCTCGCCGGCGAGCAGCCTGTCCCGGAGCGCGTTGACGAAGACGCCGGTCCCCCCGATCTGTGCGAGCAGGGCCTTGGAAACATCACCTTCGGTCGTTACCCCGACCAGCTCCACGGCATGCCCCGTACGCTCCGACAATGCGTCGGCGACCAGCTGGGACTGGGTCGTCGCCATGAGGCTCTTGCGAGTTCCGAGCCTGAGTACGGTCACTTGCCGCTTCCTTCGATATCGGCTCGCGTCACGGCCTCGGGAGCCTTCGGGTCGAGGTCGAACAGCTCGCGGAGCGCGTCGGCGTAGGTGTCACCGCCAGGGGCGGCGGCCAGCTCCTTCACCCGCACGGTCGGCGCGTGCAGGAGCTTGTCCACCACCCGGCGCACGGTCTGGGAGATCTCTTTGCGGGCCTTGTCGTCCAGCTCGGGCAGCCGGCCGGTCAGACGGGCCAGCTCGGCCTCGACCACGTCCGCCGCCTTGCTTCGCAGCGCCACCACGGTCGGCGCCACCGCGGCGGCGCGGGCGGCGCCGAGGAACGTGGACACCTCGGCCGCGACGATGGTCCGGACGGCCTCGACGGCCTCCGGCCCGATCGCCTGAGCGGCCTGCTCGGCGGTCCGCAGCTCCGACAGCCCGGCGAGCGCCGCCCCGGGCAGGTCACGTACGCCCGGCTCGATGTCATGCGGCAGGGCGAGGTCGAGGAAGAACCGGCGGCGGCCGTGCCCGGTCGCGCCGGCGGCCTCCAGCTGCGCCCTGGTGATGACCAGCCCGGTGGCGCCGGTGCACGACACGATCAGCTCGGCGGCGGCCAGCTCCTGGTGGAGGTCGGCCAGGTCGATCGCGCGCGCGGCGACGCCGGCCGCGGTGGCGTCACCGGCCAGCCGGACGGCCTTGTCGTAGGTGCGGTTGGCGACCACGATCTCGCGGGCACCGGCCCTCGCCAGCGTGGCGACGGCCAGCCCGCTCATCGCACCGGCGCCCACCACCAGGGCGTTCACCCGGTCGAGCGGGCCGAGGTGCTCCCGGGCCACGTCCAGGCCCACGCTCACCAGGGACGCGCCGGCCTGGTCGATGCCGGTCTCGTGGTGGGCGCGCTTGCCCACCCGCAGCGCCCGCTGCAGGAGGTCGTGCAGGTCGCGGCCGATCGTGCCCTCGTCCTGGGCGTGCCGCAGGGCCGCCCGGATCTGCCCGAGGATCTGGCCCTCGCCGATGACCATCGACTCCATGCCGCAGGCCACCGAGAAGGCGTGCTGGACGGCACGGTCCTCGTAGTGCACGTACAGATGCCGGGAAAGATCGTCCAGCGGGATGCCGGAGTGCAGGGCCAGCAACTCGGAGATCGAGGAGACTCCGCCGTGGAACTTGTCGACCACGGTGTAGACCTCGACCCGGTTGCACGTCGAGACGATCGCCGTCTCGGCCACGTGCGGCGAGTCGTTGACCGCGTGCAGCAGCTTCCCGAGATCGTCGCCGGTCACCGCGGCCCGTTCGAGCATGGCCACCGGTGCGCTCTGATGGCTGAGGCCCACCACCAAGACGCTCATGCTTCTACCGCCTCCACATACTGCGTGGGCGTGGCCCCCCGCGGGGCGGCCGCCTTGCCGGCGGCGCCCTCCAGCGCGTCGAGGTCGTCCGGACCGCCCGCCTTGCGCTGCTCGTGGAACGCGAGGATCTGCAGTTCGATCGACAAGTCGACTTTACGCACGTCCACACCGTCTGGCACGGACAGGACGACGGGCGCGAAGTTGAGGACGCTCGTCACACCGGCGGCCACCACCCGGTCGCACACCTTCTGGGCGGCGCCCGCGGGCGTGGCGATGACGGCGATCGAGACGCCGCGCTCGCCGATGATGTCCTCCAGCCGGTCGATGTGCTCCACGGTGAGGCCGGAGATCTCCTCGCCCACGATGTCGGCGTCGGCGTCCAGGAGGCCCGCCACGCGGAAGCCGCGAGAGGCGAAGCCGCCGTATCCGGCCAGCGCACGGCCCAGGTTACCGACCCCGATGATTGCCACGACCCAATCCTGGGTCAGGCCGAGTTCACGAGAGATCTGGTAGACGAGGTACTCCACCTCGTAGCCGACACCGCGGGTGCCGTACGAGCCGAGGTGGGAGAGGTCCTTGCGGAGCTTGGCGGAGTTGACGCCTGCCGCGGCGGCCAACTCCTCTGAGGACACGGTGGCGACCCCGCGGTCCTGCAGGCTGTGCAACGCCCGCAGGTAGACCGGCAGGCGTGCGACGGTTGCTTCGGGAATGCCGCGATCGGCGCGATCGCGATTGCGGGTCTGTCGAGGTGTCACGGCCTGCTCTTCGGGGGCTCGACGCTTGGGGCGGGGCCCGAGAACCCCTCGCCCCGGGTCGGCCGGGACCGGCGGTGGTCCAGGGCTGTCCACCAGATTAAGCCTTTGTGAATACATGCACAAAGTCGCCCCCGGCGTACGAGACCCGTCGTCCCGGCGGCCGGATCGCCGAAAGCCCTGACCACGCTGGCTTCAGCGGCCGTGCCCGGACGCTCCCGGCCCACGGTACTCGTCCGGAAGATGTGACTGAGCAGACATTTCCGATTCGCTGGAATCACGGCCGCAGGGCCGCACTACCGGAGTTGCTGGACGGCCTTGCGCAGCCGTGCCTCGTCCACCCGCCAGAAGTCGTGCTGCACCCCGTTGATCAAGGTGACCGGGATGTGCTCCCAGTACTCCCGGGTGTCCTCCTCGGAGAGGGTGATGTCCCGTTCCTCCCAGCGGACGTCCAGCTCCGCCGCCACCCGCCGGATCACCTCCCGGGCGTCGTCGCACAGGTGGCAGCCGGGCTTGCCGAGCAGGGTGATGAGAACGTCCATGATCCGCTCACAGGCGAGGGTGGTCGGGCGCGGCCGGCGAGGGCAGCGGGGCCAGGTTGGCCGCGCCGAGCTTGAGCTCGATGACGTTGGTCGCCAGCACGTGGGTGCGGGACTCGGCGAGGAACCGCTGCAGGTGCGGCTGCTGCCGGTGGGACGCGAACGCCGGCTCGTCCCGGAACAGCTGGTAGAAGATCCGCTGCGTGGGGGCGTTGACCACCTCGTGGCAGGCGAAGATGAGAGTGTCCGGCTCGGCGGTGCGCGCCGCCCGGACGAAGTCCTCGGCCAGCCGGTCGAACGCCTCCTCCCGGCCGTCGAGCAGCGTGTAGACGGTGATCTGGCCGCACGCCTTGGACAGGTCGCCGTGCCCGAAGCCGCCGAGGGCGCCCCCGAGCGCGGCCCCGGCTCCGGCGAGGCCGACCGTACCCGCCAGGCCCGCCGCCCCCAGGGCGTTCGCGGCCAGCGAGCCGGCACCGAAACCGTCCAGCGCGTCGTGACCGGCGACCTTCATGTCGTCGATCGCGGTCGGCGCGGGCGGCTCGGGGAAACGCAGTTCGTCGCCCGCGGGCGGGTCGGGGAAGCGCAGCTCGCCGCGCTTGGTCGCAGGCTTGGGCGGCGGGCCGGGCGGGCCGGGCGGGCCGGGCGGGCCGGGCGGGCCGGGCGGGCCGGCCGCGACGGCGGTGTGCTGCGCGTCGACCGGCGGCGGGTGCGGGGCGGCATAGGCCTGATCCGCGTAGCCGGTGGCGGCCTCGTCGGTGTAGTCGTCGCCGGCGAAGCCCTCCTGGTCGTCGGCGTAGACCGGCAGGGTCCGCATCGCGCCGTACCAGACCAGCCCGGCGGCGGCCCCCAGGGCGACGACGGCGATCGGCCCGGGCAGGTAGCCGCGGGTGCCGGCGACGACCAGCACCCCGGCCAGCGCCACCAGCGCGATCGGGATGAGCAGCTCGTACGCCTCACGGTCCTGCTTGCTCGCCAGCAGAGCGGTGACGATGGCGCACGCGACGAGCGCGATGACCGCGACCAGATGCGCGCCGTTGATCAGCAGCGGCGGCAGCGCGTCGTAGATCTGGTCGGGCTTGGGAAGCTTCTTGCTGAACGAGCCGTGCAGCGGGTCCAGCAGGAGGATCACCGTGGCCACGACGGTGTAGGACACCGCGAACAGCCAGGCGGCGAACCGCACCTGGACGATCCGGGCGATCAGCTCGACCATGCCGAGCGCCAGCCAGACCGGTGCGATGAGCGCGCCGCCCAGTTCCATGACGCGAAACAGCGCGTCGTTGAAGCCGAGCAGGAACCCCAGCGCCATCGAGGCGAGGGCGACCGCGATCCCGACCGAGGTCAGCGACCACGCGATCAGGTAGAGCAGCCGGTCCTTGGAGGCGCGCGAAATGAGCAACCCGGTGGCCAGTAAAGCGCCAAGGGTCGCCGGCAGCGCGAGAATCGCTTCGACCATCGCGCCCCATGGTGCCCGATTCGGAGCGATGACGGGTAACCGCTCCCAAGGAAGTGCCGGGAACCACGACGTTCCGACCGTCCGATCGCCGCCCGCGGAAGGGGTTCGGCCACGCGCGCACCATTGCCTGGCGTACCCATCGGTATCTAGAGTGGCTTTTCACGCCGGAGGTCGCGTACGCCCCGAGGAGAACTGCATGAGCAGCTTGACCCTCGATGCCCGAGTGACGTTGTTTCGTCGACGTGCGTCCGGCCAGACCTCGCCGGCCGACACCGAGACCGCGGCGCGCGAACGCAGCGAGATCATCAAGGCGCTCGTCCTCCAGGCCCGCGACGGTGACGCCGAGGCGTTCGGCACCCTCTACGACCACTACGTGGAGCTGGTCTACCGGTACGTGTACTACCGGGTGGGCGGGCACTCCCTCGCCGAGGACCTGACCAGCGAGACCTTCCTCCGGGCACTGCGGCGCATCCGTGACTTCAACTGGCAGGGCAAGGACTTCGGCGCCTGGCTGGTCACCATCGCGCGCAACCTCGTCGCGGACCACTTCAAGTCCAGCCGCTACCGGCTGGAGGTCTGCACCGCGGAACTGCTCGAACCCGACCGGCCCCAGGAGGGCCCGGAACGGGCCGTGCTCGACTCGATGACCAACAAGACCCTCCTCGCCGCGGTCCGCAGGCTCGGCTCCGAGCAACAGGAATGCGTCGTGCTGCGCTTCCTGCACGGGCTTTCCGTCGCCGAGACCGCTCTGGTCATGGGAAAGAAGAGCGGAGCGATCAAGGCGCTGCAGTATCGCGCCGTCCGCTCGCTCGCCCGCATGCTCCCCGACGATCTTCGGTCCTGACGGCGTTCGCCGACCTACCGTCCGTTAACCGGGATCCCGTAACCACGCGCGTCCGTGCTCGTTCTTGCGGGCATAACGGAAGGGTGGATTGGTGGGGGGCATGAGAGCACGGCGGGCCAAGGGAGAGGGTGACGGCGGCAATCCGCTGTCAGGTCTGCAGGTGCGCAGGGCGGAACCGGATCCGGAATTCCGCGCGGTCCTGCGCGAGCGGCTGGTGACGGCGGTGCTGAACGGGGGTGAGGACCATCGCAATTCCGAGCGAACCGGCGGCCGGACGGAGGCTCTTGACTAGGCTCGGAGCATGCGTCGATTCTGGCAGCGCGAAAAGGAGCAGGACCCGGTGAGCGCGGGCGAGGCGGCCGCCGCCGCGGCGACCGCGGGCGAGCCGCTAGCCGAGCCCGATCCGACGGCCGCGGCGTTCTTCGACGTCGACAACACCATGATGCGCGGCGCCTCGATCTACTACTTCGCGCGCGGGCTGGCGAGCCGCAAGCTCTTCACGATGCGCGACCTGGCCTTGTTCGCCTGGGGCCAGGCCGCGTTCCGGCTGCGCGGCTCGGAGAACGCCGAGCACATCAGCAGCGCCCGCGAGGCCGCGCTGGCCTTCGTGGCCGGACAGAAGGTCACCGACCTCGTCCGGCTCAGCGAGGAGATCTACGACGAGGTGATGGCCGACCGCATCTGGCACGGCACCCGCACCCTCGCGCTCCAGCACCTGGACGCGGGCCAGCAGGTGTGGCTGGTCACCGCCACTCCCGTCGAGGTCGCGCGCACCATCGCCCACCGCCTCGGTCTCACCGGTGCCCTCGGCACCGTCGCCGAGACCAGGAACGGCGTCTACACCGGCCGCCTGGTCGGCAACCTCCTGCACGGCCCCGCCAAGTCCGAGGCCGTCCGCGCCCTCGCCCAGCGCGAGGGTCTCGACCTGAGCCGCTGCGCCGCGTACAGCGACTCGATCAATGACCTGCCGATGCTGACGGCGGTCGGTCACCCGCACGCCGTCAATCCCGACTCCGACCTGCGCGACCACGCCAAAGAGCACGACTGGCCGATCCACGACTTCCGTACCGGCCGCAAGGTCACCATGGTCGCCCTCCCCGCCGCTGCGGGCGCCGGCGCCCTGGCAGGCGGCGTAGCCGCAGGCATAGCCCTCCGCAAGCACTACAGCCGGTCCTGAAGCCGAGCCACTCAGCAACCACCCAGCAAGCCCAGCCACCGCGAACGCGCTACCTGAGCCGGAGCGAGCCGCAGGCGAAGCTTCGAGCGAAGATCGCGAAGCGATGTCGCGTTCCCTCCCGCTACGCCCCCCGCCCAGCCGCCCTTTCAAGGGACAAGCCTTGCTTGGCAGCCGCTTTTACGGTTGAGCGCCGAGCCGCCAGGCGAGGGGGTCAGGCCGTGAAAGCTAGAAAAATGCAGCTCCCCGGCGGAGCAGGGTGTCGTAGAGCATCTGCTGGACGTTCTCGCGGACGTGGTCGGTGAGGTTGAAGAGGGTCATGGGGTCGTCGGCGGCGGTCGCGTCGTACTCGTCCATGGGGATCGGCTCGCCGAACTGGATCATCCACTTGGACGGCAGCGGCACCAGGCCGAGCGGTCCGAGGAGGGGGAACGTGGGCGTGACCGGGAAGTAGGGCATGCCGAGCAGCCGCGCGAGCGGCCTGAGGTCGGCGATCTTGGGATAGATCTCCTCGGCGCCGACGATGGCGCACGGGATGATCGGCACGTTCGCGCGCAGCGCCGTCTCCACGAAGCCGCCGCGGCCGAAGCGCTGCAGCTTGTAGCGGTCGCCGAACGGCTTGCCGACCCCCTTGAAGCCCTCGGGGAAGACGCCGACGAGCTCGCCCTTGTCGAGGAGGCGGGCGGCGTCGGAATGGCAGGCCAGGGTGTGTCCCGCCTTGCGGGACAGGTGGCCGAGGACGGGCACCTGGTAGACGAGGTCCGCGCCGAGGAGCCGCAGGTCACGCTGGGCGTGGTCGTGCATCGCCACCGCGAGCATGATCCCGTCGATCGGCAGCGTGCCGGAGTGGTTGGCGACGATGAGGGCGCCGCCCTTCTCCGGGACGTTGTCGAGGCCGAAGAGCTCCACCCGGAACCAGCGCTCGTACAGGGCTCGGGCGACCGGCAGCAGGACCGACCGGTTGAACTCCGGGTCGAAGCCGAACTCGTCCACGTCGTACTCGCCCGCGAGCCGGCGGCGCAGGAACGCCAGGCCCGAGGCGAGCTTGCGTTCGACCGGGTTGCGCCGGGGCTCGTCGTCGTGCCGGGCCGCGTTCAGCGGAATGACCTGGGCGTCCTCGTCCGTGCCGCCGACCGGCTCGTGGTGCGCCTTCATGGGAACCTCCGTGGCATGGTCAGTCGCGGGCGAGGATCGCGGCCAGGCGGTCGATCAACTCGATCGGCACCGTCCGCCCCAGGCCCTGCGCCGAGACGAAGTCGGCGAACGCCGCCTCCGAGCCGTACTTGGGCCGCCAGGAGAGTTCGTTCTCCAGCCGGGACGTGTCGATGACCCGGCCGTACATCAGCCAGCGCAGCAACTCGGGCGAGAAGCCCGACAGACCACCGAAACGCCGTCCCAGGTCACCGAGCGCGGACACCGACGGCGCGGGCATGGGCACGTAGGAGCGACCGGCCCGGCGCAACGCCTGGGACAGCAGCAGTACCCCGTCTCCGGCGACGTTGAACGTGCCGGGATGGTCTTCGACCGTCATCCGCCGCAGCACCTCGATGCCGTCGTCCTCGTGCACGAACTGCAGCCGCGGGTCGTAGCCCAGGACCGTCGGGACGACGGGCATGCGGAAATAGCGGGTCAGCGGGGAGTCGACACCCGGCCCGAGGAAGTTGGCGAAACGCAGTACCGAGACCGTGAGATCCGACCGCCGGCGCAGCAGCCCCCGCACGTAGCCCTCGACCTCGACGGCGTCCTTGGCGTAGCCGGACGTCGGGGCCTCGACGGGCTCGTCGCGTTCGCTGAACAGCGCCGGGTTCATCGGCGAGGAGCCGTAGACGGCGGCCGAGGAACGCACGACGAGCTTGCGCGTGTCGGGCGACCGCTGGCACGCCGCCAGCAGCTGCATCGTGCCGATGACGTTGAATTCCTTCATCCGCGACCGCGGGCCGGACGGTGCGGTCACCAGATTGAGGTGAACGACCGTGTCGACCTCCGCGGCGGAGATCACCTTGGCGATGCTCGGCGTGCGGATGTCGACGCGCACGAACTCGGTGCGTCCGAGCGACGTCGTAGGGGGGACCGTGTCCACGCCGATGACCCGCTCGATGCCCGGGTCGGCCTGGAGGGTGTTCGCGACCCGCGCCCCTAGGAAACGGGACACACCCGTCACCAGTACGACGCGAGCCGCGGCGGAGGGCATAGAGGACACTGTGCGCCCCACCCCTTACGGCTGAGTAGCCTGCGTGTTTACTTCTTGTTACGACGCTGAATACGCGTCTTCTTCAGCAGCTTGCGGTGCTTCTTCTTAGCCATCCGCTTGCGGCGCTTCTTAATGACAGAGCCCACGAGACCTCGCTCGGCGTATCCGGAGTCGTACAGGAGAGGGACCTGCCACTCGGCGAATATCGACGAGTGCGCACGGTCCGCTGCCCAAGGGTACCGCTGCCCCGGTGCCGCTCTGGCCGCCGGTCGTCACCACGCCGTGATGGCCGCGGCTCGCGGACATGCCGATGCCCGGGTCGCCGCGGGCGCCCATGACGCCCCCGGCCTCCCGGGCGCCGGCTCCGGCGGCCTCGCCGAGGCCGCCGGCCGGTCGATGTCCCTGCCCTTCTCTCCATCCCCGTGTACTGCCGGCGGATTCCGTGCGCCTGCCCCCTGCACGGCCGGATGTGAAGAACGTCGCGGGGTCGTGGAGCATGACCCCGCCATACCCTCCGCGGACGGCGGGTACGCCTCCGTCGACGGCGATCGCCGTCTTTATCCGGCTTCGATGAACGCGTCGCGCAGATAGTCGTGAACGGCCTGCTCGGGAACCCGGAACGAACGTCCCACACGGATCGCGGGTAGCTCGCCTGAGTGGACCAGGCGGTAGACGGTCATCTTGGACACCCGCATCACCGCCGCCACTTCGGCCACAGTCAGGAACCTGACCTCACTCAGAGGTCGCTCGCCTGAGCTCATCGGACGCCCTCTTCCACACGTGCCGCGCACCGGCCCTTTGGGTGACTTTGATCACGCACGTGTACTTCCTCCAGCGTAAATCGTGTATCGACAGTCGCAAGAGGGGAGTTCCACCCAATTCCGTATCCCGCCCTGACGGAACAGCCACAGTCCGCTTCCGTACACAGCGTGGACATGACGGCACATGGCGTCACACCACGATCGCTTGTAAGCCAAAATCAGGCGATGACCTGCGACTCAGGTGTCATCGGCGCATTGGACCGGACCAACCGTCCCGGTACGGCCATCACGTCACACGCAGTGACCCCTGGGCGCCCGTTCCGCCACGCGCGCGGGCCCTCCGCACGTCAGTCCAAGCCCGCCCGGTTCAGCAGATAGGCGGTCAAAGGCGCGTAATGGTGCGGCGATACGCCGTCGTCGAGGGGCACCACCACGTCGATCTTGCCTTCGTCGGCCCCGGCGAACAGCGCTGGATCGTTACAGTCCGCGAAGCCGACGGTGTCGATGCCCGCCTGCCCGGCCGCGCCCGCCCAGCCGTGATCGGCGATGGCCAGATCCGGCCAACTGTTCCGTTCGAGTTCCCGAGATCCCTCTGCCGGAGTAGTGGCGGCCGCCAGTTCGGCGAGCATCGCCTCCATCGGCGCGGCGTCGTGGGTGTGGTGCGTGCGCCCGTCCTCCCCCTCCAGCATCGCCACTCCCTCGGGTGTGTAGACGATGCGTCTCGGCTCGGCGCCGAAAGAGCCCTCGATCTCGTACGTCCAGCCGGCCGCTGGGGTCAGGATCGGGCAGCCGCGCTCGGCGAGGGCCTGCGCCACCGCCTGGTAGACCGGCGTGAGGGTGGCGGGGTGCCCCGTGGCCAGCACGACGCGCTCTCCGCGTTGGGCGGCGAGGCCGATCCTGTCGCCCATCGCCTCCAGCGCGCCGATGGTGAGCTCGGGGTCGATCGTGTCGTCCCCATACAGGTGCAGCGGATCGGGGGCGACGCCGCAGCGTTCGATCATGACCCGCAGGATCTCGCGCTCGGTCCAGCCCGGCTTGAGGTCCAGCCCGAACAGGTAGTACGGGTTGCGCGCCGCCATCCGCCGGTAGTGCAGCAGGTTGTTCTGGCGCGGCGTGGCCACGTCACCGGCGATCATCGTGCGCACCAGGTGGGCGCGCAGCTCGTCGCGCGTCGGAACGGCCGCCATCAGAGGTCCATCATGGGGTCGAGGCCGTGCTCGGGGAACACCGCCCGCCGGGTCGCCAGCACCGCCTGGTCGACCGGGTTCGCCGGATCGTAGCCTTCGCCCCACGTGCGCACCTCCACCGTGCTCGTCCCGTCCGTCATGCGCCGCGGCGCGATCTCCCCGGTCCGTTCGCGGACGAACGCCCGCCATGGCTCCGGGGTGTCCGTCGCGGGGTCGATCGGACGCCCCGCGGCCTCGGCGAGCAGGTGTGTCCACGCCCGCGGCACCACCTGG
The DNA here is from genome assembly GCF_039533225.1 of Actinomadura fulvescens. NCBI lineage: Bacteria > Bacillati > Actinomycetota > Actinomycetes > Streptosporangiales > Thermomonosporaceae > Actinomadura > Actinomadura fulvescens. Next base: position 159,492 of record NZ_BAAATD010000006.1, read on the forward strand.
ACCAGCTCGTATCCCCCGCCGCCGGTGGCCAGCCAGCGGCCGCCGGAGACCTCGTGGGCCAGCCGGTGGAGCGCCGCGTACGCCGTCCGCTGCCCGTCCACGCTGAGGGACAGGTGCGCGAGCGGGTCGAGCTCGTGGCTGTCGCAGCCGTGCTGGGTGACCAGCACCTGCGGCCTGAACTCGCGCAGCAGCGGCGGCACCACGGCGTCGAACGCGCGCAGCCACGCGGCGTCGCCCGTGCCCGGCGGCAGCGCCACGTTGACCGCCGAGCCGTGCGCACCCCGACCGCCGATCTCGGTGGGGAAGCCGGTGCCCGGGAAGAGCGTGCGAGGCGTCTCGTGCAGGCTGATCGTGAGCACCCGCGGGTCGTCGTAGAAGGCCGCCTGCACCCCGTCGCCGTGGTGCACGTCCACATCGACGTACGCGACGCGTTCGGCGCCGTTCTCCAGGAGCCAGGCGATGGCGATCGCCACGTCGTTGTAGACGCAGAAGCCGCTCGCCGCGCCGCGCATCGCGTGGTGCAGCCCGCCGGAGACGTTGGCCGCGTGCTCGGTCTCGCCGGCCCACAGCGCGCGGGCCCCGGCCACCGACGCCCCGGCCACCAGGGCCGAAGCCTCGTGCATTCCAAGGAAGACCGGGTTGTCCGCGGTGCCGAGGCCGTGCTTGAGCTCCGGCAGCCCGGTCGCGCCCGCGTGGCGCACCGCGGCGATGTAGGCGTCCTCATGGACGAGGCCGAGCAGCTCGTCGCCGGCGGAGGCGAACCCCTCGACGGTCACGTTCGGCGCTTCCAGCAGGCCGTACTCGCGGGCCAGCGCCATCGTCAGCTCGACCCGGACCGGGTTGAGCGGATGACTCGGCCCGAAGTCGTACGAGATGAGCTGGTCGTCCCAGAAGACCTCAAGCCCGCAGTTCCGGGGTGATGGGGGCGAATCGGCGCTGCTCATGACCTCACGGTATCGCTTTGTCCACAGCCACTTACTCGTGGCCTGGATCACATCCGGGCCCTGGCGATCGCCGTGACAGGCCCCAAACCTCTGACACTGACACAAAGTTGTTACGTGAACTATCCGGAAAAAAGGGCATCTAAGTAACACGAAGGAAACAAAGCCAGCTGGGGTGTAGATGGACCCGATCGCCTCGAAAGACCTGCCGGCAGAGGTCACGCCTCTGCCGGGAGTCGCAGCCGCCCCCCGCCATCCGGCCGCACGCACCGCGCTCCCGCGCACCCCGCAGCCTCCGCACACCCCGCAGTCTTCGAGTACGCCGCCCTACGCGCGACGCCCGACGGTACGCAGCCGTGCCATTTCCCAGGCACTGCGGCTCAGCCTGCGCCCTTTCATCCATCATGTGCCGAGTTATGCCCGAGGCCTGCGGACCGCCCGTTCCACCGTGGACGCCGCGGCCCTGCTCGTGCCGGTGTCGCGGAGCGCGCGGATCAAGCCGCTGGTCGATCCCCAGGTGGAGACCGGCCGCGACGAACGCCCGATCCTCGGTGAATGGGTCACCTCGCGCAACGGCGAGCGCCGCGGCGACGGAGCGATCCTCTATCTGCACGGGGGCGCGTACGTCGTCTGTTCTCCCCGGACCCACCGGCCCATCACGACGCGGCTGGCCGTGGAGACCGGGCTTCCGGTCCTGGTGCCGCGCTACCGAATGGCACCCGAGCACCCGTTCCCCGCGCCGCTCGAAGACGCCCTGGCCGCCTACCGCTGGCTGCTGGCCCGCGGCATCCCGGCGAACGGCATCGTCATCGCGGGCGACTCGGCGGGCGGGCACCTCGCCGCGTCCCTCACCGGCGAGATCTGCCGGGTAGGGCTGCCCCGCCCAGCGGGCACCGTGCTCTTCTCACCCTGGGTCGATCTCACCTGCGAGCTGTCCACGGCGGAGCAGCGCCGCGCCCGCGACCCGTACATCAGCGCTTACGCGGCCCGCCGGGTCGCGCGCCTCGTAGTGGGGCCGGCCGGATTCGACGACCCGCGGCTGGCCCTGCTCACCTGCCCCTGGGACGAGACGTCGCCGTTCCTGATCCAGGTGGGCGGCGCCGAGGTCCTGCGGCCCGAGGCCGAGGCGTTCGCCGAGGCGCTCACGAGCGCGGGCGTCACCTGCGAGCTTCAGGTCTGGAAGGGCCAGATGCACGTGTTCCAGATCCTCAACCGTGTCCTGCCGGAGGCGAGCGCGGCCATGCGCGAGACGGCCCGTTTCATCGGGGAGGCCGTCGCCACGGCGTCGGCGGCCGGGTCGGAAGCCGTCGCCTGACGAACGGACTTGAAGCACCTCCGCCGATCGCCTGGTGCCCCCGACCGCGGTCCGTGGAGGTGCTTCGCCAATCTCAGGGAACGCCGCAGAGGCGGAGCACGGCCGTGGTCGCCGCGGCGGCGATGACGATCACCGGGAACGGCGCGCGGCGGACGGCCAGGACACCCGCGACGAGCACCCCGGCCGGTCTCGCCCAGCCGGCGAAGCCATGGCCCTCGGTGAGGGTGGCGGTGACCACCAGTGTGATCAGCAGGACGGCCGCGGCCACGGGCAGGAGCCGCCGCAGCCGGTCGGGGATCTCCAGACGGTCCTGGAAGACCGGGCCGGCCAGCCGGAACGCGTAGGTCCCGGCGGCCAGCACGACGATGGCCAGCAGCGGCATCAGCGAGCCACCTCCCGCCTTCTCAGCCCGGGGACGTAGAGCACCAGCCCGGCGAGCGCGAGCAGCACCGGCACTCCGGCGGGGAGCAAGGGCGTGGTCGCGAGCGCGACGGCGGCGCCCAGCAGGGCGGCGTTCCGGGTGCTCCGGTCCCGGAGGGCGGGCAGGACGAGCGCGAGGAGGACGGCGGGGAACGCGGCGTCGAGGCCGAGGGCGCCGGTGTCCCCGATGATCTCGCCGGCGAACGCGCCCAGCACGACCGCGACGTTCCACACCACGAACAGGGCGACGCCGCAGGTCCAGAACGTGGCCCGGCGGCGGCGCCGGTCGGAGTGGCGCAGGGTGAACGCGACGGCCTCGTCCATGATCAGATGTGCGCCCAGAAGCCGCCCGCGGCCCGCCAGCACGTCGGAGACGGCGAAGCCGAACGGGAGCAGCCGGGCGTTGAGCACCAGGCCCGTCACGACGGCCGCGACGGCGCCGCCGCCGGAGAGCACGACGCCGATCGCGGCGAACTGCGCGCCGCCCGCGAACACCAGCAGCGACATGGCGACGGGCACCCACGCGTCGAGCCCGCCGGAGACGGCGATGGCGCCGAACGACGCGCCGACGAGCGCGTCCGCGACGCAGACCAGCGCGATGTCGCGGAGGGTCTCGCGATCGAGTGTTCGCCAGAATGAACGCATGTCCATTAGAATGGTCAAGCCTCTCTCGGTTCGTCAAATCGAACCCTTGGACGTCTGGAGCGAACACTTGGAGCAGCAGCAGGGACCGCCCCTCGACCTCATCGCGGCCTCGATCCGGCGGGAACGCGAACGCGCCGGCCTGTCCCAGACCGAGCTGGCCCGGCGCGCGGGCATCGCCAAGTCCACGATGTCCCAGCTGGAGTCGGGCGCCGGCAATCCGAGCGTCGAGACGTTGTGGGCGCTCGGCGTCGCGCTGGGCGTGCCGTTCAGCAGGCTGGTCGAGCCGCCGCGCCGCAACGTCCAGGTGATCCGCGCCGGCGAGGGCCCGGTCACCCACTCCGAGCAGGCCGACTACGCGGCCACGCTGCTGGCGTCGTGCCCGCCCAACGCCCGCCGCGACCTCTACCGGCTGGACGTGCGGCCCGGCGAGCCACGGATCTCAGCGCCTCACATGCCCGGGACGTCCGAGCACCTCGTGCTCGGCACGGGCCGCGCGCTGGCCGGGCCGACGGAGGAGCCCGTCGAGCTCGGACCCGGCGACTACGTGAGCTATCCGGGCGACGCGCCCCACATCTTCCGGGCGCTGGAGCCGGGCACCACGGCGGTCATCGTGATGGAGCACGTCTGACGTCGTGTCATTCGGTGCGCGTGTCATTCGGTGCGCGTGTCATTCGGTGCGCAGGTCATTCGGTGCGCAGGGCGATGACCGGGTCGAGACGGCCCGCCCGCCGCGCCGGAACGACGCCGAAGAAGATGCCCACCCCCGCCGAGACCACGAACGCGAGCACGGGCGACCACCAGGTGATCGCGGCCGGCACGGGCGACGCCTCCGCGATCGCGAGGGAGAGCCCGGCCCCGAGCAGGATGCCCGCCGTGCCGCCGATCGTGGTCAGCAGCACGGCCTCCACCAGGAACTGGGCCAGCACGTCGCGCTGCCGGGCGCCCAGGGCCTTGCGCAGCCCGATCTCCCGCGTCCGCTCCCGCACGCTGACCAGCATGATGTTGGAGACCCCGACCCCGCCGACCAGCAGGGAGATCGCGGCGATCGCGGCCAGCACGCCGGTGAGCGCGCTCAGCACGGTGCCGATGGTGCCGAGCAGCTGGGTCTGCGTGATCGCCGAGAACTGCTCGCCCTGGTACTTGCGCTTCAGCGCGTCCACCACCTCCCGCTGGAGGCGCGGGATGTCCCCGCTGGCCGACGCCCGGATGGCGATGAAGTCGACGCGTTCGATGCCGAACATCCGCTGCGCGGTGGTGACGGGCACATGCACCTCGGAGTCCCGGGCCTGCCCGAACGTCTGGCCGAGCTCCTCGAAGACACCGACGACGCGAAAGCGCGTGCCGCCGGCGATCGCGATCTGGCGCCCGACCGGATCGACGTCGCCGAACAGCCGCCGGGCGATGTCGGAGCCGAGGACGACGACGCGGCGGCGCGTCTCCACGTCGATCTTGCTGAGGTGACGGCCACGGCGCAGGGGCCGGTCGAAGACCCGGTGGGTGTTCTCGTTCACTCCCACGACGCCGGAGAACGTCTCGGCGCGTCCGGCCCGTACGGTCTCGCTGGAGTTGAGGGCGACGGCGATCCGCCCTTCCTCGCCCGTGACCCGCTCCAGGTAGTCGACGTCCTCCAGCTGCATCCGGCTGATCGTGGGCGCCGAGCCGAACGAGAACTCCCCCGGCGCGACGAAGATGATGTTGGAGCCGAGTCCCTCGATCTCGCTCTCCACCAGGTCGCGGGCGCCGGTCCCGATCGCCACCAGCACCACCACCGCCGCGACCCCGACGACCACGCCGAACATCGTCAGCGCGCTGCGCAGCCGGTTGACCCGCAGCGCCTCCAGCGCCACCCGGAACGACTCGCCGAGCCTCATGAGCCCGGCCTCACGAGACGTCGCGTTCGATGAGGCCGTCGCGGATGTGGATCTGCCGCCGGGCGCGTCCGGCCACGTCCGGCTCGTGCGTGACCAGGACGATCGCCACGCCCTGCTCGGTGTTGAGCCGTTCGAGCAGATCCATCACCTCATGACCGGTACGGGTGTCGAGGTTGCCGGTGGGCTCGTCCGCCAGCACCACCCCGGGATCGCCGACCAGCGCCCGCGCGATCGCCACCCGCTGCTGCTCGCCGCCCGACAGCTGGCTGGGACGGTGAGCGAGCCGGTGCGCCAGGCCGACGGTGTCGAGCGCGGAGGTGGCCCGCCGCCGCCGTTCGCCGCGCCCCACCCCGCGGTAGACCAGCGGGAGCGCCACGTTCTCCCGCGCGCTCGTCCGGGCCAGCAGGTGGAACGACTGGAAGACGAACCCGATCCGCGAGTTGCGGAGCTCGGCCAGTTCGGTCTCGCTGAGCTTCGCGACGTCCTTGCCGCCGATGCGCAGGAGCCCGCCGGTCGGGCGGTCGAGACAGCCCAGCAGGTGCATGAGCGTGGACTTGCCCGATCCCGAGGGACCGAGGATCGCGACGAACTCGCCCTCGTCGATGCGCACGTTCACGCCGCGAAGGGCCGTCACCTCCACGCCGTCCATCCGGTACGTGCGGGTGACGTTCACCGCTTCGAGCGCCGCGTGCGCCCGTTCGGGCGCGGGCTTGGGCGCGGGCTGGCGCTCGTGTGCCGGCTCGGGCGCGGGCTCGGTCACGAGGAGAGCTCCTGGCCCTGCCGGATCGCGTCGGCGCCGCGGACGACGACCTCCTCGCCCTCCCTGAGGCCGCGGGTGACCTCGACGGTGGTGTCGCCCTGGGCGCCCAGCCGGACCACGCGCCGCTCCGCCCGGCCGCCGACCACCGCCCACACGACCGACTCCCGGCCGCTGCTGACGATCGCCGCGGAGGGCACCGACAACACGTCCGTCACCTCGCGTACGCGCAGGTTGACCACCGCGCTCATCCCCGGCTTGGGCATGGGCGCCCGGCCGCCGCCGGAGAGGGTGCCCTCCTTGAGGACGAGCGTGACCTTGTACGTGACGCCGCCGCCGGTGGACTCCTTCGGGGTGACGCCGATGCCGGTGACCTCGGCGGTGTACGTGCCGCCCTGGACGGCGTCGAACTCCACGTCGGCGTCGACGCCCTCCCGGATCTGGAGGACGTCGGTCTCGTCGACGTCGGCGGAGAGGGACAACCGGGACACGTCGGTGACCGTGACCACCGCGTCGCCGCCGGAGACCGGGGCGCCCGTCGCGACCGAGGAGGCGTCCTTGGCGCCACCGCCGCCGAGACCGCCGAGACCGCCCAGCGCCGCCAGGCCGGACGCGGCGGAACCGCCCGCGCCGCCCTGCCCGGAGAGTTGCTGCGGCAGCCGGCCCGCCAGGTCGCCGAGGCCGCCCCCGCCGCCCGCCGGGCCGCCCAGGCTGACGACGCCGTCGAACGGCGCCTTGATCGTGAGGGCCTTGACGGTCCGTTCGGCGGCCCGGACGGCGGCGCGCGTCTGCACCCGCTGGGCCGCGGTGATCGAGGAGAAGGCGTTGCCGACGCTGCCGAGCCCCGCGTTCAGGCGGGCGACGGCGTCGCGGGCGGCCGCGGCGGCGGCCTGGTACTCGCCCTCGGCGCGGGCGATCCCGGCGAGGACGAGCGCGCGTTGCCGCAGGTCGGGGATCTTCAGGGCGACCTTGCGGGCGGCGGCGAAACCCCGTCGCGCGCTCCGGTCGGTCCTACGCTGCAAGCCCGACATGTCGAGGGCGGCGGGCATGCTGACGCCGCCTCCGGCCAGCGAACCGTCGGCCTCACGGGCCTGGGCGAGCTGCTCCCGGGCCGTGGGCGAACCGATCCTGGCGAGGACGTCGCCCTCCCGCACGCGGTCGCCGTCCCCCACGTACAGGCGCTCGATCGTGCCCTCGGCGGACGCGCGCAACGTCGCGGAGGCACGCGCCGAGACGGTGCCGGGAGCCTCGACGACCTCGGCGACATCGGAACGTGCCACCTTGCCCAGCCGCACGCGGTCGGACTCGTCGTCGCCGCTGCAGGCACTGAGCTGGGCGGCCAGCAGCACGGCGACCGCGACCGCGGGGAGGTAACGCCGCACTGACATGCGCGTCATCGTAAAAGCGTGCCGATCGATCTCCACCCGGCTGACCTCTCCCGGTCAAAGGGTGAGATCTGCGTCACCTTCCGGGCCTCACGTCCTGGAGGCGTGGTCCGCCGCGTCGCGCCGCGTCCCGGTACGCACGGTGAAGAAGCCGGCCAGCGCCGCGAGCGCGGCGATGCCCTCACCGACAAGGCTGATCGTCTTCTCGCCGTACCAGCCATGGTCGTACATGTCCGGGAGCGGGCCGAGGGCGCCCACGTCCACGTAGTAGTAGAGGAGCAGCGCCCCGACCGCACTCGCCGCCACCACGAAGGCGATCGCGTAGGTCACGCGGTTGGCCAGCACGAGCACGAGCAGCCCGGCCAGGGCGGCGACGATCGCCTGGGCGCGGAAGAGCACGTCACCATCGATGGAGCCGCCCTCCACGAACTTCATGTCGGGGGCGAACCGCCAGTGGGCGTAGGCGTCGGCGGCCAGGCCGGCGGCCACGAGCAGGCGCAGCAGAAGTCCCATATCCACTACACGGCCACAATGCCCATTCCGGATCAATGGCCGCGCGGAATTATCCGTCCGCGGCGTTCGGGCCGCGCGAGAAGTGGGATCAGCCGCCGGCGAGCTCGCGCCCGCGGTCGCGGGCGGCCTCGATGGCCTCCAGCACGGCGGCCCGTACACCGTGCTTCTCCAGCTCGCGGATCGCCGCGATGGTCGTGCCTCCCGGCGAGGTCACCGCCTCGCGCAGCAGCACGGGGTGCTCGCCGGAGTCGCGCAGCATGACCGCGGCGCCCACGGCCGACTGGATCACCATCTCCAGCGCGGCGGCGCGCGGCATGCCGAGCAGGATCCCGGCGTCCACCATCGCCTCGACCAGGTAGTAGAAGTACGCCGGTCCGCTGCCCGACAGCGCGGTCGCGCCGTCCTGCAGCGACTCGGGGATGCGCAGCACCTTGCCGACCGGGCTCAGCAGCTCCTCGGCCAGCTTGAGGTGCTCCTCGCCCGCGTGCGACCCGGCCGAGATCACGCTCATCGCCTCGTCCACGTGCACCGGGGTGTTGGACATGACGCGGACGACCGGCACGCCCTCGGGCAGCCGGGCCTCGATGAACCCGGTGGTGATGCCGGCCGCCATCGAGATCACGAGCCGGCCGGCCGGGATGTGCCCGCCTATCTCGTCCAGCAGCACGCCCATGTCCTGCGGCTTGACCGCCAGGACCAGCACGTCGGCGGTCGCGGCCGCCTCGACGTTGGTCGCGATCTCGATGCCGTAGCGCTCGCGCAGCAGCGCGCCGCGCGCCTCGCGGCGGGCGGTGGCCATCAGCTCGGCGGGCCGGCGGCCGGCCCGCAGGACTCCGGACAGCAGGGCCTCGCCCATCTTTCCGGCACCCAGAATCGCGATCATTTTCGACACCTCAGACAGGGAACGGACGCTCCCCAGCCTAGGGTGTGTCTCGGAGCCGACGTGTCTCGCAGCCGGCGCGCGTGCTCAGGACTTGCTGGCCAGCGACCTGAGGAAGAAGCCAAGGTTGGCTGGGCGCTCGGCCAGACGGCGCATGAAGTAGCCGTACCACTCCTGGCCGTACGCGACGTACACGCGCATCTGCGCTCCCTGGGCGGCCAGGCGGCGCTGCTCCTGCGGGCGGATGCCGTACAGCATCTGGTATTCGAAGCTCTCGGGCTCACGCTCGTTCAGTACGGCGAGCGCACCGGCGATGTCGATGAGCCGAGGGTCATGCGTGGCGAGCATCGGGTAGCCCTTGCCTGCCATCAGAACCTTCATGCAGCGCACGTACGACTTGTTGACCTCGTCCTTGCTGCCGAAGGCCACGTCCTCTGGAGCGGCGTAGGCGCCCTTGCAGAGCCGTACGCGAGACCCCTCGTACGCGAGCTCGGCGCAGTGCTCCTCGGCCCGCCGCAGATAGGACTGGATGACGGCGCCCGTGTCGGGGAAGTCACGGCGCAGCTCATGCAGGATGCGCAGCGTGGAGTCGACCGTGGTGTGGTCTTCCATGTCCAAGGTGACCGTGGTGCTCGCCTGACGGGCCGCGGTGCAGATGCGGCGCGCGTTCTCCAACGCCAGGTCCTCGTCGAACGCCTGGCCGAGGGCGGTGAGCTTGACCGAGACCTCGGCCCGCGTGCCCAGCCCGGCCCCGGCGAGCCGGTCGAGCAGCTCGACGTACCCCTTGACGGTCGCCTCCGCCTGCCCGGCGTCGAGGGTGTCCTCCCCGAGCACGTCCAGGGTGACGAGCAGGCCCTCGCCGGTGAGCGACTCGGTGGCGCGCAGGGCGTCATCGACCGACTCGCCCGCCACGAAGCGGTGCACGACATCGCGCGTGAGAGGCGCGGTCTCCACGAGTTTGCGTACGCCGCCACTGCGCGACGCGACCAGCAGGGCCTGACGAAGCACTTCAACATCCCCTTGTCCGGTCGGACGACTCTGTCCGGCCTTCTCCAGGTTAATGCCCGGAAGGGAGCGGAGATCACCTGGGCCGAACGCGGGGCGGAAGGCCGCGGACCGGCCGATACCGCCCGATCAGGAGACCGTGCCAACGCGGTTGACGCCGCCGTACTTGCTCACGTAACCGGCCATCTCCGCGGTCTTCAGAGCGTCGAAGAGCGCCCCGGCCTTGACCCTGTCCAGCAGCACGACGCTCTGCTTGCCGCGCTGGGCGCTGCCCTTGTTGGGCGCGGTGAGGAACGCCACGTTGGCGGGCCGGATGTTGCGGAGGCTGAGCGCCAGCGACCGCAGCTTGCCGGCGTCGACCTTGTCGTCGACGCTGATCGACTTGGTGAACGCCGAGAGGAAGCGGTCCAGCTTGAACGGGTTGGAGATGGTCCCGCCGTCGGCGGCCTTCTTGGCCAGGGCGCCCAGGAACGCCTGCTGCCGCTTGATCCGGTCGAAGTCGCCGTTCGGCAGGTTGTAGCGCTGCCGCACGAACAGCAGCGCCTTCTCGCCGTCCAGCCTCTGCCGCCCGGCCGGCCAGCTGACCTTGCGGGCCGGGTCGTACACGCTCTGCGCGATGTCCACCTCGACGCCGCCGAGCGCGTCGGTCATGGACTTGAAGCCCTCGAAGTCGATGGCGCCGTAGTGGTCGATCCGCGCGCCGGTGAGCTTCTCGACGGTCTCGATCAGCAACGGCGGGCCGCCGAACGAGAAGGCGGCGTTGATCTTCTGGTTGCCGTACCCGGGAATGTCGACCCACGAGTCACGGGGGAAGGAGACCACGTACGCCTTGCTCCGGTCGGCCGGCAGGTGCAGCAACATGATCGTGTCGGACCGCTGCGCGCCCGGCTTCCAGACCCGGCCCCCGTCGCCCGTGGTGCCGAGGTCGGCCCGGGTGTCGGAGCCGACGAGCAGCCAGTTCTCCGTGCCGGTCACGTTCGGGCCCGGACGGCTCTTGCCGCTCGGCATGGCACCGGGGATGCGCTCGATGTTGCCGTTGTACGAGGATTCCCGCTGCCAGATCAGCCCGCCGATCCCGGCCACGACCAGGAGGACGAAGACCACCACCGCGGCCAGGACGCGAGGCCACCGGCGCTTGCGCTTACGGTGACCACCGCCGCCGCCCGGCTCCGGTTCGCGGGGTTCGCCAGGTCCGGCGGCCCCGTCCGGCCCGTCCGACCCGTCCGGCTTTGCGGTGGCCTCGAAGAGACCGACAGGATCATGCGAAGCCTGCGTTTGCGGCGCCTGCGGCGGCGGCTGCTGCGGCTGCGGGACCTGCGGTGCCTGGGAGCCTGGCGGGTCGAGGGGGCTCATGGCGCCGGAGGCTATCAGCCGATTGCCGCCGTTTTAGCCATGGTCAGGAGGTTTCGAGGTCAGGGCGTACGGCGACGGAGAGTGGCCGCGCCGAGCCCGAGCGCCAGCAGCGCGAACCCCGTGATGACCACCATGTCGCGGACGAGGTCCCCGGTGACGTCGGCGCTCACGGTGACCTCCTTCATCGCGTCCACCGTGTACGAGAGCGGCAGGACGTTGGAGATCGCCTCCAGCCAGCCGACCATCTGGTCGCGCGGGACGAACAGCCCGCACAGCAGCATCTGCGGCAGCACGAACGCCGGCATGAGCTGCACCGCCTGGAACTCCGTACGGGCGAACGCGCTGGAGAACAGGCCGAGCGCCACCCCGAGCACCGAGCAGAGCAGCGACGAGACGACCAGGGACCACATCGAGCCCTTGAGGTCGAGGTCGAGCCAGGTAAGAGAGATCGCCAGTACGACTCCCACCTGCAGCAGCGCGACGAGGCTGAAGGCCAGCGCGTAGCCGAGGAGCAGGTCGAGCTTGCCGGTCGGCATGGTCATCAGCCGTTCCAGCGTGCCGCTCGACCGCTCGCGCAGCGTGGCCACCGAGGTCACCACGAACATGATCACGAGCGGGAAGACGCCCAGCAGCAGCGGGCCGATCCGGTCGAAGAGCGCGGGCGCGTCGAACACGTACCGCAGCAGGATCATCAGCAGCGTCGGAACGCCGACGATCATGCCGATCGTGCGGTGGTCGTGCTTGAGCTGGGCCAGGATCCGCCGCATGGTCGCCAGGGTGATGGACACGTTCACGCCGAGGCCCCTTCCCGTTCGGTGATCAACTGGAGGAACACTTTCTCCAGGTCGTCGATGCCGACCCGGGCGCGCAGCCCGTCCGGCGTGTCGTCGGCGAGGATCTCGCCCTCGCGCATGAGCAGCAGCCGGTCGGTGCGGCCCGCCTCGTCCATGACGTGGCTGGAGACCATGAGCGTGGTGCCCCGTTCGGCCAGGTCCCGGAAGAGCCGCCACAGTTCCTCGCGCAGGACCGGGTCCAGGCCGACGGTCGGCTCGTCCAGCACCAGCAACTCCGGCGCGCCCAGCAGGGCCACCGCCAGGTTGGCGCGGCTGTGCTGGCCTCCGGACAGGGTCGCGACGATCTGGTCGCGGTTCCGGCCGAGGCCGACCTCCTCGATGACCCGGTCGGCGTCCGCCTTCGGCGCCCCGAGCACCGAGGCGAAGTAGCGCAGGTTCTCGTGGACGCTCAGGTCGTCGTAGACGGCGGGGCTCTGCGTCGCGTAGCCCACGCGCCGGCGCAGGCCCTTGGAGCCCGCCGGGTCACCGAGCACGGTCACCGTGCCGCTCCTGACGATCTGCACGCCGACGAGGGCGCGCATCAGTGTGGTCTTGCCGCATCCGCTCGGGCCGAGAAGGCCGACCACCGAGCCGCGCGGCACATCGAACGTGAGGCCGTGCAGGACCTCGCGGCCACCTCGGACCACCGTCAGGTCACGCACGCTCACCGCTGCCGGACCAGAACTCATCATGTGTTGAATTTAAGTCCGCGAGCCGCCCGAGTCAAGGTCCCGCGGCCTCCGGGCGGGGGTCCCCGGACGTTCCGGAACGCCGAAAACCCCGTGCCACGAGGCGGCACGGGGTCGGAAAGCGGAGAGTCAGCCCAGGTGGCGCTGAACGGTCGGGGCCAGCAACTCGACGAGCTCGTCGGGCGTGGACGAGGCGATCGGCTCGACCTCCAGCACGTACCGCAGGATCATCACGCCGATCATCTGGCCGGCGGCTGCCTGGATCCTCAGCACCGGGATGTCGTGCAGCGCGGCGGCACGGGCGAACAGCGCGGCGGACACGAACTCCCGCATCATCACCGCGGCGCGTTCGTTGGTCATCGCCGAACGCAGCAGCGCGATGATGGGCGCGCGCCGCTCCGGAACCTCCCACACCGACAGGAACGTGCGCACCATCGTCTCGCCCAGGTCGGCCCGGGGGGTGCCGAGGAGCTTGGGCAGCAGTTCGCCGGGATCGACCGGGAACCGCATCGCGGCGATGAAGACGCCCTCCTTGTTGCCGAAGAAGTGATGCACGAGCGCGGGATCCACCCCTGCGCCGCGGGCGATGGCGCGCAGCGAGGCCCCGTCGTAGCCCTTCTCGGCGAACAGCTCACGGGCCGAGGTCAGGATCGCCTCGCGGGTCTCGGTCGGCCCTGGCCGCCGTCCCGGAGGCCTGCGCGTGCCCTCCTTACGCGCGGACTCGGTCACCGGGCGCCCCGGGGCGAGACCTCTCCGCCCGAGGTGACCTCCCAGGTACGGTCGGCCGCGGCGAGGTGGAGGCGCGTGAACGCGAGGGCCTCGGCGAGGTCCTCCATACGTTCGGCGCGGGTGGTGGCGCGGCGGGTGTTGACCTCCAGGACGATGTGGCCACGGTAGCCGTCGTCGGCGAGCTTCTCCAGCATCTGGCCGCACGGCTGGTTGCCCCGGCCGGGCACCAGGTGCTCGTCCTTGTTGGTGATGCCGATGCCGTCGGCGAGGTGGACGTGCCGCAGCCGGTCGTCCAGCCGCGCCGCCATCTCCAGCGCGTCCGAACCGGAGACGGCGGTGTGCGACAGGTCCAGGGTCACGAATGGGTAGTCCTGGTCGACGGGGTCCCAGTCGGGGAGGTACATGCCCGCCTCGGCCCCGCGGGCCTTCAGCGGGAACATGTTCTCGACCGCGAACAGGACGTCGGTCTCCTCCTGCATGCGGGCGAGCCCCTCGACGAACTCCCGCGCGTAGTCCCGCTGCCAGCGGAACGGCGGATGCACCACGACCACGTCGGCGCCGAGCTCCTCGGCGACCTCCTTGGAGCGCACGAGCTTGCCCCACGGCTCGCGCCCCCAGACCCGCTGCGTCAGCAGCAGGCAGGGCGCGTGGATCGATCTGATCGGCATCTGGTGGTAGTCCGACAGCCTGCGCAGCACGTTGAGGTCCTGCGAGGAGGCGTCCGTGGAGACCATGACCTCGATGCCGTCGTATCCCAGCAGTGCCGCGATCTCGAAGGCGCTCGGCACCTTCTCCGGGTAGACCGACGCGGTGGACAGCGTGATCGGGGCATCCGGGACACGAATGCCCGGGGAAACGACGCCGTTGTGCTGCGGGGTCAAGGCTCCCTCGCCTGATGGTCGCTCGGCAGTGTTCGGTCGTGTGCCCGCCCGGGGCGTGGTCGGGTCTCGCTATGACCCTGCCCCGCACCGCGGCGCTCACGCAACGGAAAGCCTATGCGCTGAAGGCGCTGACGAAACCTTCCGGCCGAAGTGATCCACATTTCTTGACGCCCCGGATGACTACGCTCTGTTCTCGTGGTCGACATCGCTCCGGGCGCCGTGCCCAGCCCCAACATCTGGAACTCCCCGCGGGTCTACGAGATCGAGAACCGCGCCGTCGACCCGGACGGCGCGATCGAGTCGGCGATGCGCGCCATCAGGCCCTGGGACGGCGCGACCGTGCTCGATCTCGGCTGCGGAACGGGCTTCCACCTGCCGATGTTCGCCCGGGACGCGGCCAAGGTGATCGGCGTCGAGCCGCACGCCGGTCTTGCGGCGGCCGCCAGGCGGCGAGTGGCCGGCGTACCAAATGTGACGGTACGTGTAGGGGCGGCCCAGGCACTGCCACTTCCGGACGCGTCCATCGACGTCGTCCACGTCCGCTGGGCCTACTTCTTCGGCCCCGGCTGCGAGCCGGGCCTGGCCGAGCTCGACCGCGTGGTCCGGCGCGGTGGCGCGATCCTCATCATCGACAACGACGCGACCCGGTCGACGTTCGGCGGCTGGTTCCGGCGCGGGCTGCCGTCGTACGACCCGCGGGCGGTCGAACGTTTCTGGACGCGCCGCGGGTTCGCCCGGGAGGCGTTGACGATCCGGTGGTCGTTCGGCGACCGGGCCGATCTCGCCGCGGTGCTGCGCATCGAGTTCCCGGAGGAGCTGGCCGCCGAGTTCCTGCGCGAGCACGAGGGCTGCGAGGTGGACTACGCGGTCAACGTATGGTGGCGTCGCGTTTGAGCGGGGGTTACTGACTAGTCGGTCACATTCGCCATCAAGGTCTGGCCCCCTACTGAACCGCCGTACAACAATAGCGTCCCCTACCGTCACACGTTCTGCCCCAGGAGGTCGGGACCCATGCGCCGTGCAGCCAGGACGAGCCGAAACATCCTCGCCGCCACCGCGCTCGGCGCCGGTGCCGCCGGCATCGGGCTGGCCGGACAGCGCCGCGCCGTGCGGCGCCTGCAGCTGCGGCCCGACGCGCACGCGGGCGAGCCGTTCGGCTCCCTGCGCGGCCGTCCGGTACCCGTGCGCGCCGCGGACGGCACCCGGCTGTACGCCGAGATCGACGGCGACGACCGCACCGACCTCGCCGTCGTCTTCTGCCACGGCTGGACGTTGACCCAGGACTCCTGGCACTTCCAGCGCAAGGCCCTGCGCGGGCTCGGCCGCCTCGTCTTCTGGGACCAGCGCGGCCACGGCAGGTCCGACGGCGGCGACCGCACCGGCAACGACCTCGCCCAGCTGGCCCACGACCTGGCCGCGGTCATCGAGCAGACCGTGCCCGCCGAGACGCCGGTGATCCTGGTCGGCCACTCGATGGGCGGCATGACGATCCAGCGGTACGCGGACGCCTTCTCCGGCGAGCTCGGGCGCAAGGTACAGGCGGTCGGCCTGCTCAACACCTCCTCCGGCGGACTCGGCGAGGTCACTCTCGGGCTGCCGGCGCTGCTGGCGCGCTCGACCCAGCGCGTGCTCCCCCGGACGCTGCGCGCCCTCGGCGCGGGCTCGGAGGTCATCGAGAAGGTCCGGCACCTGGGCCGGGACGGCACGCTGCTCTTCCTCGACCAGTTCGTCTTCGGCCCCGATGCCAGCCCGGCGACGGTCGCGTTCACCGAGGAGATGTTGGCCGACACCCGGATGGACGCGCTCATCGACTTCTTCCACTCGATGATCTCCTACGACGTGATCAGCGAGTGCGCGGAGCTCGGCAAGGTCGACACCCTCGTGCTCGGTGCGGAGAACGACCTGCTGACCCCGATCGAGCACAGCCTCAAGATCGCCGCCTGCGTCCCGTCCGCCCGTCTGGAGGCCATCCCCACGGCCGGTCACATGTCCATGCTGGAGCGGCCCAGCCTGGTCTCCGACCACCTGGGCGACCTCATCGAACGCACCCGCAAGTCAGTGGCCGCCTGAACCTCGTCCCACCGGCCGCGACCACGGCATGGTGGGCACGTTGTGTCACTGGTGAGCTCTACTGTTTGTCCACATGGCGAAGGCGAAGACGGCTAAGGCCTCGTACCGGTGCTCGGAGTGTGGCTGGCAGACCTCCAAATGGGTGGGCCGGTGCGGCGAGTGCCAGGCGTGGGGCACGGTCACCGATGCCGGATCGGCGACACCCACGCGGGTGGTCTCCGCCGGTCCCGTGAGTTCCCCCGCCAAGCCGATCGGCCAGGTGGACGTACGTTCGGCGCAGTCCAAGCCGACCGGTCTGGACGAGCTCGACCGGGTCCTGGGCGGCGGCCTGGTGCCGGGCTCCGTCGTGCTGCTGGCCGGAGAGCCTGGCATCGGCAAGTCGACGCTTCTTCTGGAGGTCGCCGCGCTGGCCTCGCAGTCACCCGTTCCGCGGCAGCGCGCGGACGACGCCTCGGGCCATACACCCGCGCTGGCCGCGGACCGTACACCCGTG
Source organism: Actinomadura fulvescens (assembly GCF_039533225.1). Taxonomy (NCBI): domain Bacteria; kingdom Bacillati; phylum Actinomycetota; class Actinomycetes; order Streptosporangiales; family Thermomonosporaceae; genus Actinomadura; species Actinomadura fulvescens. The sequence goes on from NZ_BAAATD010000006.1 coordinate 176,272, forward strand.
CCGGCCGCGGGCCGCACACCCGCGCCGGCTGCGGGCCGCACACCCGTGCTGGCTGCGGGCCGCACACCCGTGCTGTACGTGACGGGCGAGGAGTCGGCCGAGCAGGTGCGCCTCCGGGCCGATCGGGTGGGAGCGGTCACCGACGACCTCTACCTGGCCGCCGAGACCGAGCTGTCGGCGGTGCTCGGCCACGTCGACGCGGTCGAGCCCAAGCTGATGGTGGTCGACTCGATCCAGACCATCGGCACGTCCGAGGTGGACGGCGCGCCCGGTGGCGTCACCCAGATCCGCGAGGTCACGGCCAACCTGATCCGGGTCGCCAAGGAACGCGGCGTCACCGTGGTCCTGGTCGGGCACGTGACCAAGGAGGGCGCGATCGCGGGGCCGCGCCTGCTGGAGCACCTGGTCGACGTCGTCCTCTACTTCGAGGGCGACCGGCACAGCCGGCTGCGGATGATCCGCGCCGTCAAGAACCGCTACGGCCCCACCGACGAGCTCGGCTGCTTCGACCTGTCCGAGCTGGGGATCGTCGGGCTGCCCGACCCGAGCGGGCTGTTCCTCACGCGCCGCGAGGAGCCGGTGCCCGGCACCTGCGTCACGGTCACGCTGGAGGGCCGCCGCCCGCTGGTCGCCGAGGTGCAGGCACTCGTCGCCAAGTCGCAGCTGCCGTCCCCCCGCCGCGCCACGTCCGGCCTCGACACCTCGCGGGTGGCGATGGTGCTCGCCGTCCTCGCCCAGCGCTGCAAGATCTCCATGCACGAGCAGGACGTCTACGTCTCCACCGTCGGCGGCGTGCGGCTGACCGAGACCTCCGTCGACCTGGCGCTCGCGCTCGCCGTCGCGGGCTCGACCGCCGAGCAGGCCCTCTCCGGCTCGCTGATCGGGCTGGGCGAGGTCGGCCTCGCCGGCGAGGTACGCGTCGTACCGGGGGTGCAGCGGCGGCTGGCGGAGGCGGCCCGGCTCGGGTTCAAGCACGCGATCGTGCCGCGCGGCTCGCTGGAGCTGGGCGACGGCTCCCCGCTGAAGAAGGCGGATCCCCAGCTCACCAGCCACGAGGGCATGAAGGTCATGGAGGTCGACGACCTCCAGCAGGCACTGCGGGTGGCCTTCACGGCCCCGTGACGACGCGCCGGTGGCCCCATGCGGCCACCGGCCCTCATGACAAGGGCCTTTACGGTCACATAACAGGAGTCACGCCAGAGTATTACGCCACCGGCAGCACGCTTGCTACCAGGGGAGGAACCGGCGCGTGGAGCTCCTCGGTAAACTGACGCCGTCCAGCGACCTCCGGGGGCCAGGTGCCAACTAACGACAAGGGCCATGACGAACGACGCCGCGCGACGCTCGCCGCGGTGGCCCCGGGCACGTCGATCCGCGACGGCCTGGAGCGCATCCTGCGGGGCCACACCGGCGCCCTGATCGTTCTCGGCTACGACCGGCTCGTCGAGGAGCTGTGCAGCGGCGGCTTCGAACTCGACGTCGAGTTCTCCGCCACGCGGCTGCGCGAGCTGGCCAAGATGGACGGCGCGATCGTGCTCGACAGCACCCGCAACCGCATCGTCCGCGCCGCCGTGCACCTCGTGCCGGACCCGACGATCCCGACCGAGGAGTCGGGCACCCGCCACCGCACGGCCGAACGCGTCGCCCGCCAGACCCGGCATCCGGTGATCTCGGTCAGCCAGTCGATGCAGATCATCGCGCTCTACCTCGACGGCATCCGCTACGTCCTGGAGGACTCCGCGGCGATCCTGTCCAAGGCCAACCAGGCGCTGGCGACCCTTGAGCGCTACAAGCTCCGCCTCGACGAGGTGTCGGGCACCCTCTCGGCGCTGGAGATCGAAGACCTGGTCACCGTCCGCGACGTCAGCGCCGTCGTGCAGCGGCTCGAAATGGTCCGCCGCATCGCCGACGAGATCGAGGGATATGTCGTCGAGCTCGGCACCGACGGCCGGCTGCTCTCGCTCCAGCTCGACGAGCTGGTCTCCGGCGTCGACGTCGACCGCGAGCTGATCGTCCGCGACTACCCGCCGCCCGACGCCCGCACCCGCGCGGTCACCGAGACCCTGGGCGCGCTCGACCTGCTGTCGGCCAACGAGCTGCTCGACCTGTCGACCGTCGCCGAGGTGATGGGCTTCGCGGGCTCCGACGCGCTGGACCTGCCGGTGAGCCCCAAGGGCTACCGCCTGCTGGCCAAGGTCCCGCGCCTGCCGGGCCTGGTCGTCGAACGCCTCGTCGAGCACTTCGGCGGCCTGCAGAAGCTCCTGGCCGCCAGCATCGACGACCTCCAGGCCGTCGGCGGCGTAGGCGAGTCCCGGGCCCGCAGCGTCCGCGAAGGCCTGTCCCGCCTGGCCGAGTCCTCGATCCTGGAGCGCTACGTCTAGCGCAGCTCGAAGACCTGCTTCTTGCCCTTCAGCTTGCCGGCCTTGACGTCGGCGGCGTACGTACCGGGACGCACCGGCTGGCGCCTGCCGCGGCAGTCGCCGGCCTTGCGGTCCCAGGTCACGGTGGTCACGTACGGGATGCCGCGGCGCAGCATCTGGATGGACGAGCCGCTCCCCTGCTCGCACGCGGACATCGACCACACCCGGTCGCCGCCCGAGGTGACGCGTACGTCCAGCGACTTGGACCCGACATCGAACGTGCAGGCGTGCTCGCCGGTGTTGACGGCCGTCACCTGGAACTGCGGCGCCTCGTCCTTGCCGAACGTCTCGCGCGTCGCGGTCAGGTTGATCACGACGGCCTCCGGTTCGCAGGCGTCGCCGTCCTCGGACCCCTCGGGAGTGACCTTCGCCGTCACGGTGACCGTGGGGGTCGCCGCGGGCAGGCTCGAAACCGCCGCGCTCGCCGAGGGGCTCGCCACGGCCGCGCTCTTCGCCGGCTGCTTGTCCCCGTCCCCGCCCGCGGTGCATGCCCAGGCCAGCAGCCCCACCGCGCCGAGCGCACCGCCGAGCACGAAGATCCGTCGCCGCCAGTACTGGTCCAGTCCCCAACCCTCGGGTTCACGCCCAGTGTCCGTACCCATACGTGCAGTATGCATTGTTTGATCTTCATTGGCGTGCCGACCCGCCGAGCCCGGTAGGTTCACTCCCGATGGACAGCACCTACACCGACCCGATCCTCGCCTGGTACGAGGCGAACGCCCGGGATCTCCCCTGGCGGTCCCCCACCGCCACCCCCTGGGGCGTGCTCGTCAGCGAGATCATGCTCCAGCAGACCCCGGTCAACCGGGTGCTGCCCGTCTGGCACGAGTGGACGGCGCGCTGGCCCACCCCCTCGGCCCTGGCCGCCGAACCCTCCGGCGAGGCCGTACGGGCCTGGGGCCGCCTCGGTTACCCGCGCCGCGCCCTGCGCCTGCACGGCAGCGCCCAAGCCATCGTCGAACGCCATGGCGGCGAGGTCCCCGACTCGCACGAAGCCCTTCTGGCCCTCCCAGGCATCGGCTCCTACACAGCCGCCGCCGTCGCCAGCTTCGCGTTCCGCCAGCGCCACGCCGTCCTGGACACCAACGTCCGACGAGTCTTCGCACGCCTCCTGGCCGGCGACGAATACCCGCCCAAGTCCCAGACCAAGGCCGAGCTAGCCCAAGCCGAAGCCGTCCTCCCCCAAGACCCACCCACCGCGGCCCGCTGGTCGGTAGCCGTAATGGAACTGGGCGCCCTGGTCTGCACCGCACGCACGCCACGCTGCGTGGACTGCCCCGTCCTCGACAAGTGCACCTGGCACCTCAACGGCCGCCCCGCGTACGACGGCCCACCCCGCAAGGGCCAGACGTACGCGGGAACAGACCGCCAATGCCGAGGCAGGCTATTGGCCGTCCTCCGCCAAGCCGAAGGCCCCGTAGAGAAGCCAGCCTTGGACATCGTCTGGTCCAACGCCCCCCAACGCGAACGAGCCCTAGACACCCTCATTGCAGACGGCCTAGTCGACCCCCTAGACGACGGCCGCTACGCCCTACCAACCTGACCCACCCGCAGCGCCCACAGACAACCCCACTGCTGCCAACACAAACCAACACCATCCGACATCAGCCCTTCCGGCACTCGCCGACATCAGTAAGCACTGCTCGGCGTCCGTTGGCGGGCGCAGGACGTAGCTGGCGTACCCGTACTCGATGCCGCGCCAGCCCGCGCAGCGGGCCCCAGCCAACGCCATTGCATGCCAGCGGGGCGCCCGCCCTCACAAGCCAAATGCCCATCCGATGCCACCAGCCACCAGCAGGTGCAACGGCCACGAGCGCTGGCGCCAGCCCAGGCGATGCTGTGGCGGTCAGCGCCTACCGACGTCGGCGCGTTCGGTGCTCGCCGACGTCGGTGGGCGCTGGTCGGCGTCAGGTGGTGGGGCGCAGGACGTAGCCGGTGTAGCCGTACTCGGTGCCGTGGTCGCGGCGCATGGCGATCTCCTCTCGGGTGACCGCGAGCGCCTCGGCCATGCCGGGAATGGCGGGATCGGCCGCGTCCGCACGTTCGGCCAATGGACCGTAGTACTCGTCCCAGTCGGACTCGGGTTGTGTGTAGACGCCGAGCACCTCGTATCCGGCGGCCTGCGCGGCGTGCGTGTTGTCAGCGGTGCTGCGCAGCGGATAGAGCTTGCCCCAGAACGCGCGCGCCTCTGGGGACACCTCGGCGGCCGTCCACTCGCACTCGGTCAGCACGAGGGTGCCGCCTGGAGCGAGCAGCCGCCACCACGCGCGCAGCGCGGTGTCGAAGCCGACGTTGTACACCGAGGACTCGGCCCACACCAGGTCGAACGACCCGTCGCGGAACGGGAGATCGGTCATGTCGGCGCACCTGGTGGTGATCGAACCGGCGAGGCCGCGTGCCTCGGCCGCCGCGTTCAGCTCGTTCAGGAACGGGTCGTGCAGGTCGACGGCCGTCACGTCGGCGCCGGCCTCCGCGGCCAGCAGCAGGGTCGCCCGGCCGGGGCCGCAGCCCAGATCGAGCGCTCGGGGACGCGGCGGCAGGGGGCCCGCGAGGGCGAGCAGGTGGCGCGTCGTCGCGTCCGAGCCGGGGCCCTGCCGCGGAAGACCGTGGTGCAGGGCGAAGAAAGCCTCGTGAGAGGCGGCGTTGTCAGACAACGGAGAAATCCCTTGGAGTACGGCTCGCGGGGCGGTCGCCTCAGCCGCGAGCAGGAAAGGTGGGGACGAGCTTGTCACCGGGCATGGCAGCACCGGTGCTCCGCATGACAGTCATCAACCCACCTCCTTAGGACTCGTCGGGCACTCTATCGGGCGGAGTGGCGATCTTGCCCTGGGCTCGGGGGCGCGGCGTGTCCTCGACGGACACGCAGATGCCGTAGACGCGGGCGTGTTGCGTCCAGCCGTTGACGCGGCCGCGGTTGTTGCTGATCTGCACGCGTCCGCGAGCGGGATCGAGGGCCGACACCAGGTGCAGGTAGACCGTCCCGGCGACCTTGGCGAGAACGATGTCGCCGACTTCGAGCTTGGCGGGATCGACGGGGGCGACCGTGACGAGGTCGCGGCTCCGGATCAGCGGCACCATCGAGGAACCCGTCGGGCGGAATCGCACGGTGGCGCCGCCGGCGACGCGCGCCGCGATCAGGTCCAGCTTGCCCATCAAGGGCAGGATCCGGGCTCGGGGAGCCACCCGTCCAATGGTTTTCGGCGGCGTTTAATCGTGTGGCTCCGGCACCGTCCCCGGTCATACGGTGTGGCAGTGCGTGATCTCTTGCTGCTTCCCAAGGCCCACCTGCATGTTCATCTTGAGAGCACGGTCGCGTGGCCGACGCTCCGGGAGATCGGTAAGGCGAACGGGATCGAGATTCCCGAGCACCTTCGCGAGGGTTATGTCTTCGGCGGGTTCTCCGACTTCTTCGTGCAGAACGATCTCGTCCGGAACTGCCTTCTGACGGCGGACGACTTCCGGCGCGTCGCGTACGAGTACTGCAGGGACGAGGCCGCGCAGGGCACCCGCTATGCGGAGCTGTCGTTCACGGCGGCGGCCCATGGCGAGCGGCTCGGCGACCTGGACATGCCGCTGGCGGCGGTGCTGGAGGGCCTGGCCGAGGGCGGGCGGGACTTCGGGATCGAGGTCCGCCTGCTGCTCGACCACTCCCGGCGCCGGTCGGTCGAGCGCGCGTGGCGGACGCTCGACCTGGCCCGGCGGCACGAGGAGGTCGTGGCGGTGGGACTGGCCGGGGACGAGGCGTTCCCGGGCGATCCGTTCGTCGAGGTCTTCGCGGCGGCCCGGGACGCGGGGCTGCACGTCGTCCATCACGCCGGTGAGGCGGAGGGCGCCGCGAGCATCCGGCAGGCGATCACGTCCGGGCGGACCGAGCGGCTCGGGCACGGGGTGCGGGTGCTGGACGACCCTGATCTGGTGGCGGAGGTCCGCGACCGCGGGATCCCGCTGGAGGTCTGCCCGTCGTCGAACGTCGCGCTCGGCTTCGTACCGTCGCTGGCGGAGCACCCGCTGCCCCGCCTGCGGGAGGCGGGGCTCAAGGTGACGATCAACACCGATATCCCGGTCATGATCGGCACCCCGCTGACCGGCGAGTACGCGCGGATCCGCGAGACGTTCGGCTATGACGACGCCGAGCTGGCCGACCTGGCCCGGGCGGGCGTGGACGCCTCGTTCGCACCGGCCGACCTGAAGGCCCGGCTGCGCACCGAGATCGACGCTTGGCTCGCATCGGCCGACTAATGATCGACCGGGTGGAGGGCGCCGGCGCGGATCTCGCGCAGGAACGGGTCGTCGTCCTCCTTCCAGTGTCGCGCCGAACGTACGACGGGATGGACGGGCAGGCCCAGTCGCGCGGTGGCCTCCTGCGCCGCGTCGAACGCGCGTGCGTGGGAGAGCTCTCCGATCACCAGGACCTCGACGTCCCCAGGTGGATCACCCACGGAGCCTTCGCCCTCGTAGCGTTCGGCCCAGGCACCGAACAGCAGGACCTCCACGACCCCGGGCAGGCGGCCGAACTCCTCGGCGACGACGGCTTTCGGGCCGAACGTGAGCATCAGCAACCGCGCCAACGGCTCGTACAGCGGCGTCGCCGTGTCACGGCGCACCATGCGTCCGGCCGTCGTGCGCCGCAGCACGAGCAACCCCGCGCGGGCGAGCCGGTCCACCTCGCGCATGACCGAGCCGAGATCGGCGCGGAGCATGACGGCGAGGTCGAGCATGGTCATCTCCCGGTCCGGCCCGAGGAGCAGCCGCGCCAGAAGCTCGCCTTGCAGCCGGGATCGGAAGATCGGCAGTTGTGGCGGGGCGTTCGCTCTCATGTCGCGCATGAAGAGTTGCGCCACGTCGGAGTGGAGGGACAGGCCGTGCCGCCGCCGGAAGTCCGCCGCCGAACCGAGCACATTCGAACGCATATTCGAATACTAGGTCGCGGGTCTGACAGAACGGCTCAGCGACGCAGGTAGGTCCCGAGACCGGCGGCCAGGCGCTGCGCGGCCTTCTGCCGCCAGGAGGCGCTCTTGAGCCTCGACGCGTCCGTCCGGTTGCGCATGTTGCCGCATTCGATGAAGACCTTGGGCACCTTGGAAAGGTTGAGCCCGCCGAGGTCCGTACGTACGTCGAGCCCGTCGCCGCCGACGTAGTTCGCGTACGGCTGCAGCTTGCGGAACGCGGCGCGCACGTCGTAACCCAGCCGCTTGGACGGCTTCACGATCGGCCCGGTGTAACCCTTCACGTACCCAGGCAGGATCACATGGAAGCCCCGCCGGGACGAAGCCGCGCCATCGGCATGGATGGAGATCGCCGCATCGGCGCGCAGCCGGTTGGCAATGGCGGCCCGCTGATTGATGCAGGGGCCCACACCCCGGTTGTGCGGCCGTGTCAGCCGTACCGTCGCCCCCTGAGCACGCAAGATCTTGGCCAGCCGCTGCGCCACGTCGAAGTTGAACGCGTGCTCGGCGTACCCCGAGGTGGTCGCAGTGCCCGTAGTGTCGCAAGCCTTCTTACGCGGCCCCGCCGGCACCTTCCGGTTGATCACCTTCGGATACCTGTAGTTGAGCCCGTTGTGTCCCGGATCGATGACAATCACCTTGCCCGCAAGCGGCCGAGGCCCCACCACGCCCGCCTGAATGTTGGCTGCGGCCGCTTGGGGCTCGGTGGCGGTGCGCTGGGCGTCCGGCCACGTGGCCTCCGCGTTCAGCCCAACCAGGACCGCTCCGGTGGCCGCGACCATGCTCGCGACCGTTCCAGCTCCCCTGGCGCGCCGAGTCATCATGATCAGGGACGGTATCGCCCTTCACGACCCCTCGCCCGTACCTGACCGCAGGAGGCCGCAAAGACAAGCCCCACAACGCGCCATGACGATCGTTTTTCTTTGGATAACCCGACCACCCGTGGAAAGCGGCAGGGCGCGTACCGAACGCGTCGGTACGGGCCCTGCCTCAGGACTTCGGGTCAGGTCTTGTCGACCTCTCGTCAGTCCTTGTTGAAGTTGACCGCGCCCTCGATGGGGGGCGGGCTGTCCGGCACGCCGGTCGGCTTGGGCACGCCCTTGAACGTGAACTTCCGTTCGTCACCGGCGCCCTCGGTGCCGACGATCACGATCTGGCCGGCCTTGAGCTCGTTGTAGAGGATCTTCTCGGACAGGTTGTCCTCGATCTCCCGCTGGATGGTCCGGCGCAGCGGCCGGGCGCCGAGGACGGGGTCGTAACCCCGCTCCGCCAGCAGGTCCTTGGCCTCCTGCTTGAGCTCCAGACCCATGTCGCGGTCCTTCAGCCGCTCGTCGACCTTGGCGATCATGAGATCCACGATCTCGATGATCTCCTTCGGCGTGAGCTGGTGGAAGACCACCGTGTCGTCGACGCGGTTGAGGAACTCGGGCCGGAAGTGCTGCTTGAGCTCCTCCGACACCTTGGCCTTCATCCGCTCGTACGAGCCCTGGTCGTCGTTCGAACGGGCGAAGCCCATCGAGACGCCCTTGGAGATGTCCTTGGAACCCAGGTTCGTCGTCATGATGATGACGGTGTTCTTGAAGTCCACGACCCGGCCCTGGGCGTCGGTCAGGCGACCGTCCTCCAGGATCTGCAGCAGCGAGTTGAAGATGTCCGGGTGGGCCTTCTCGATCTCGTCGAACAGCACGACCGAGAAAGGCTTGCGGCGCACCTTCTCCGTCAGCTGGCCGCCCTCCTCGTACCCGACATATCCGGGCGGAGACCCGAACAGACGCGAGACGGTGTGCTTCTCCATGAACTCGCTCATGTCGAGCTGGATGAGCGCGTCCTCGTCACCGAACAGGAACTCCGCCAGCGTCTTGGACAGCTCGGTCTTACCGACACCGGACGGGCCGGCGAAGATGAACGAGCCACCGGGACGCTTGGGGTCCTTCAGGCCGGCGCGGGTACGCCGGATCGACTGCGAGAGCGCCCTGATGGCGTCCTCCTGGCCGATGACCCGCTTGTGCAGCTCGTCCTCCATGCGGAGCAGACGCGTGGTCTCCTCCTCGGTGAGCTTGAACACCGGAATGCCGGTCGCGGTGGCGAGGACCTCGGCGATCAGTTCCTCGGTCACCTCGGCGACGACGTCCATGTCGCCGGCCTTCCATTCCTTCTCGCGCTGCGCCTTCTGCGCCAGGAGCTGCTTCTCGGAGTCGCGGAGCGCGGCGGCCTTCTCGAAGTCCTGCGCGTCGATCGCGGACTCCTTCTCGCGCCGCACGTCGGCGATCTTCTCGTCGTACTCGCGCAGGTCCGGCGGCGCGGTCATCCGGCGGATGCGCATCCGCGAACCGGCCTCGTCGATGAGGTCGATCGCCTTGTCCGGCAGGAACCGGTCGCTGATGTAACGGTCCGCCAGCTGGGCGGCCGCGACCAGGGCGCTGTCGGTGATCGAGACGCGGTGGTGCGCCTCGTACCGGTCCCGCAGGCCCTTGAGGATCTCAATGGTGTGGCTGAGCGACGGCTCGGCGACCTGGATCGGCTGGAAGCGGCGCTCCAGTGCGGCGTCCTTCTCCAGGTGCTTGCGGTACTCGTCCAGCGTGGTCGCGCCGATGGTCTGCAGCTCGCCGCGGGCCAGCATCGGCTTGAGGATGCTGGCGGCGTCGATCGCGCCCTCCGCGGCGCCCGCTCCGACGAGCGTGTGCAGCTCGTCGATGAACAGGATGATGTCGCCGCGCGTACGGATCTCCTTGAGGACCTTCTTCAGGCGTTCCTCGAAGTCACCGCGGTAGCGGGAGCCGGCGACCAGCGCGCCGAGGTCCAGCGTGTAGAGCTGCTTGTCCTTGAGCGTCTCGGGCACCTCGCCCTTGACGATCTTCTGCGCGAGCCCCTCGACGACGGCGGTCTTGCCGACGCCCGGCTCGCCCACCAGGACCGGGTTGTTCTTGGTACGGCGGGAGAGCACCTGCATGACCCGCTCGATTTCCTTGTCCCGCCCGATCACCGGGTCGAGCTTGCCTTCCCGGGCGGCCTGAGTGAGATTGCGGCCGAACTGGTCGAGCACAAGGGACGTCGACGGCGCCGACTCGGTCGGGCCGCCCGAGGCCGCGGGCTCCTTGCCCGAGTAGCCGTGCAGCAACTGGATGACCTGCTGGCGGACCCGGTTGAGGTCAGCGCCGAGCTTGACCAGGACCTGGGCTGCGACGCCCTCGCCCTCACGGATCAGCCCGAGCAGGATGTGCTCAGTGCCGATGTAGTTGTGGCCCAGTTGCAACGCCTCACGCAGTGACAGCTCAAGGACCTTCTTGGCGCGCGGAGTGAACGGGATGTGACCCGACGGCGCCTGCTGACCCTGGCCGATGATCTCCTCGACCTGCTGGCGCACCGCCTCGAGGCTGATTCCCAGGCTCTCCAAAGCCTTGGCAGCGACACCCTCACCCTCGTGGATCAGACCCAGGAGGATGTGCTCGGTGCCGATGTAGTTGTGGTTGAGCATCCTGGCCTCTTCTTGAGCCAGAACGACAACCCGCCGCGCGCGGTCGGTAAACCTCTCGAACATCTCGTCGCTCCTCACAGAGCGGTTGGGCAGAGTCCGGAACGTCCGGTCCTGTCCTCCCGCATGCTAGCCCGCCCCGAGAAGGCCAACCCGGTGCACTCCCACCAGGAGACGTTCCCCAGCTAAGCGCTGTTCATCCTCATCCAACTACCCCACCGGTGCGTCATGTTCCCGCTACGCCGCAAGCGAACGGGGCTTTTCAGCAGGTCGTTCACGGCAAGGGGGGTCATTCATGCCGTACAGGGACGGATTAGCCGAATGAGGCCTGTCTACCTCCTCGCGGGCGTCGCAATCCACCGAACGCTACGCCAGAAGCGAACGGCCCGCCCCCGTTGTCGGGGCGGGCCGCCGAAGCGAGGTGGGTCAGTGAGCCGCCTCGTACTGCTCGACAACGTTCTGCGGGATACGGCCACGCTCGTTGACCTTGATGCCGCGCTGCTTGGCCCAGGCGCGGATGTCGGCACTCCGCTCGCGGCTGGACGCACCGCGCGGACGGCGCCGACGCACGGTGCCGGCCTTACGCGACTTCTCCACGAACGGCTGCAGAGAATCCCGCAGCTTCTTTGCGTTGGCGCTACTGAGATCGATCTCGTAGGAGGCGCCGTCGAGCGAGAACGCCACGGTCTCGTCCGCCTCGCCACCGTCGAGGTCGTCGACGAGAAGCACCTGAACCTTCTGTGCCATGGGGACAGACCTTTCAGCTGGAGCAAACTGCATTCGGTTGACAAAGATATACCGCGAAGTCGACCGATGACAATTCAACACTCGCGATGAAGTTTCCTTCCCTGCCGGTAACTCAAAGTAATCATGGTCACCGAATCCGCCATCCACCGGATAGGCAGTCGCTGACAGCGGGGCGCCGGAGGGGGCCCGCATGAATTGTCCGGCCAGGGCGCACGGGATGATTTCGACGTGACGGGGGTCACCATGAGGCACCTGACCTGGGCCATCGATCTTGCATTCGCGCACGACCGGCTTTCCCGGACGGGCCCAACCGGGAGAGAAATACGCCCGGCGCCACCTTAACGGACGCGGCAACACCGATCCCGGAGCCATCGTTTAACCCCCACGTAACGGTACTAACCACCACCGCCACCGGACCGAATGCACCCCCGCCGCCGTCACCCGCGGGTGATCAGGACCGTCCGCCGGGATGTGGATAGATTCCGCTCCCGACGATCTCGACGAAATCCGTTGCCATCCGCACGTGCAAGCACGGCCGCTGCACCTGCACGCATGCCTATATCAGCGGAAAAGCCGTCAATGCCGTCACACGGTCGCGGCGGACCGCATACCAGCCGACGTCAGCGACCAGACCTCGTGTTCCTGGCACGTTTGACCACGAGTGTCCCGACAAGACGGTCATGAAGGGCCTGGCGTTGCCCTCCTTCGTACATTGCCGCCACGTTCGCGACCCAGAAGAGGCCCGCGAGAACGCCCAGGATCGCCACCGGCCTCAGCGCGATCGGGCCCGAGTACGCCACCGCGCGCTGGAAGGCACGCCACACGCCCGGTTTGCCGGAATCCATTCGTACGACCTCGATGCCGGCGAAGCGCTTGCCGATCGTGCGGCCCCACAGGGCGAGCTGAAGCCACTCATAAAGAAAGAGGACCCCGGCGACGGCCGGCGGCAAGACGATGTCGGCCTCCTGCCCGGGGAAGGCCTCCCGAACGACCATCGCGACCGGCAACCCGACCACGAGCGTGTCGACGATGCGAGCCAGCAATCTCTGCCCCGGCTCGGCGAGCTCCATCTCCGCGGCCGAAGGGACGGACGAGGCCCCTTCCCGGGAAACCGCCGCGCCAATACCGGCCGCGGCGACCTTCGGCGGAACCCCCGAAACACCCCCAGATCTCCCAGCCACATAATCGGCGGGGCGGGGCTTGGACGAGCCGACGTATTCACCGACCAAGTGCACTGAAACAACGCCCCCGCCGGGCGTAACCACCGTCCCGCCCGGCTCTTCCCAAGACTCGTCCACGGAGCCGCCGCTCCCCGAGGACACCGAAACCTCCCCCTCCAACGGCCCTGAGAACGAAGGTGACGCGTCATCTGCCCTACCCGGAGCACCGGCTAGGCCGAACGCGCCCGTCCCCTCTCCGACAAAACCAGACGGCCCAGCCGCCCCCACCCCGAACCCCCGCCCACCCTCACCAGCCCCCGACGGACCCAAATCCGCCGCAGCGGCGTCCGAGCCAGCCGCATCCGAGCCAGACAGAGCCGACTCCGGCGAGCCAGACCCGGACGGACCAGAGCTAGACGGACCCGAGTCAGGCGCAGCGGCGCCCGGCGGAGCGCAACCGGACGGACCCAAGCCGGACGCAGCCGACCCCGACGGACCGGAACCGAGCGCGCCGGAACCAGACGGACCCGGGGCAGGCGTAGCGGCATTCGGGAGTCCGGAGCCTGGCGAGCCCAAGTCAGACGGAGGCGCCTCCGGCCGGGCAGGGCCGGGTAGGCCCCAGCCGGGCGCAGCTGCCTCCTGCGAGCCGGGCAAGCTGGAGCTAGGCAGGCCCGAGTCATTCGGAACTGAGCCAGGCGTAACGGCGTCCGGCAGTCCGGAGCCAGGCAGTCCGGAGCCAGGCGAGCCCGAGCCAGAGGTAGCCGCCTGCGGTGGGCCGGAGCTAGCCGGGCCGGAGCCAGAGGTAGCCGCCTCCGGCGGGACGGAGCTAGGCGGGTCCGAGTCAGACGGACTCGGGTCAGGCGTAGCGGCATCCCGTGGGACGGAGTCAGACGGATCGGAGGTGGGCGAATCCGAGCCCGACGGAGGGGGTTTGTTGGGGGGTGGAGGGGGTTCGGACGTGGACACGGTGCTGCGCCTGTCAGGCCTCGTACTCGGCGGTCTCGTCGTACTCCGCGTACTGGCCGCGTTCGTCGATCACTAGCGTGCCCGCCATGCGGTCGTGCAGGGACTGGTGCAGGGGCTGGTCCCAGATCGCCCACAGGTAGGCCATGAGTGCGCCGGCCCAGACGAGCAACATGCCGTACGCCAGGTAGTCCCAGATCATCACCGCGAGCGCCAGAAAGACGAAGACGCCGATCTGGTAGGCGACGTTGTTGATCGCCGCCCGCCAAACCGCCTGATATGTCGTGAGCGCCTCACCGGCAGGGCGCACCTGGACCACGCCCAGCCCGAGGACGCGCTTGCCGAGCGTCCGCCCCCACATGGCCAGCTGCACCGCCTCATAAATGAAAGGCAGCACCGACAGCACCGTGAAAAGCGTGAAGATGATCGGCCAGTTCCAGATACCGCCCTCGGTGTTGGCCTTGTCCCCGGCGGTGTCGAGACCGATCACCCCGAGCGCGACCGGCAGCACGAGGGCGAAACCGAAGACCGCCACGAGCACGTAGTCGATGAGGCGCGCGCCCGCGCGGCGCAGGATCGGGGCGAGGGGGAGTTCGGCCGCTTCGGCCGTGTCGTCGTAGTACGGCTGCGACACACCGGCGGGCTGCCACTGCTGCTGCGGCGGAGGCTGGCCACCCTGCCAGTACTGCTGAGGCGGCACTTGGCCACCCTGCCAGTGTTGCCCAGGGCCCGACGCCTGCGGGTACGGCGGCCGCCCGCGATGGGGGGATTCACTCATCGGTCAGTCCTCCAGGCGAAGCAACATCCGGGTATTCCCCAACGTATTCGGCTTGACCCGGTCAAGGTCCAGGAACTCGGCCACGCCATCGTCGTACGAACGGAGAAGTTCCTCATACACCTCGGGCGAGACCGGGGTGCCCAGGATCGGCTGAAACCCGTGGCGCGCGAAGAAGTCCACCTCGAAGGTAAGGCAGAACACCCGTTCCACGCCGAGGTCCCGCGCGGTCTCGAGCAGCTTGCTGACGATGCGGTGGCCGATGCCTCGGCCGCCGTTCCCCTTCTCCACCGCGACCGAACGCACCTCGGCCAGGTCTTCCCACATCACGTGCAGCGCGCCGCAGCCAACGATCTGCGGCTCTCCCTGCCGGTCCTCGGCCACCCAGAACTCCTGCACGTCCTCGTACAGCGTCACCGTGGTCTTCCTGAGCAGCCGACGCCCCGGACCGGAGTACATGTCGACCAACCGGCGGATCTCCTGCACATCGGCGGTACGGGCTCGCCGGATCACTACTTCCACAAACAGGCGACATTATCGAACCAGCGGCCTTTACCTGGAGTGGACGCACCCTTACCGTAGGTAGCGCACGCGGGTGACTAGACAAAAACGACCACACCCCTGTCTCGGGGGTGACGTAAGCCACACTGACCCCGGGGCTATCACTCAGGGCGCACCCGCGATTTCGCATGTTCTGGTTGGCATCGAAGGCCGACTCCGTTAGTCTCCTGCGCTGACATCGGCCACCGCATCATGGTGGCCGAACCGCCGAATCCACGGGCCGCGAACCAGCGTTCCGAGGAGCCGGGAACCCACTTTCGGAGGGTTCGTGGGGATGACCCTCGGACCGACACCGACTGGGGTGAATCCGCATCCGCGCGGCTGACCGCGCACATCCGCGGAAGGGCTGCTCCGGCCCGAACCCGTCAGCTAACTCGGTAGGCGGACGAGGAGAGGAGAATGAGTGGAGCCATTGCGCCCTGCGTCCCTTTCGCGCTCTGCCCGTCTTTCACGGAGCAAGGCGGGGGCCGTCGCCCTCGCCGCCGCGATCATTGCCACCGCCGTTCCAGCGCTCCCGGCGCACGCCGACCCCGAGCCCTCCACCAAGGAGCTCAGGACCCAGGCGTACAAGCTCGCCGACCAGCTCGAGCAGCTGACCGAGCAGTACAACGGCCTCAAGGTGAAGCTCCAGCAGTCGCAGCGTGCCGCGAAGGTCGCCACTGACAACGCCAAACGCCAGGAGAAGGCGCTCGAAGGCGTCCGCGAGAAGGTCGGCAGCCTCGCCGCCACCAGCTACATGCAGGGCGGCGCCGACCCGACGGTCTCCTTCGTCGCCTCCCAGGACCCCCAGCGCCTCCTCGACCAGGCCGCTACCCTCCACTACTTCGCGACCCAGGACGGAACGCGCGTACAGGGCCTGATGCAGGCCATGCAGGCCGCACAGCGCGCGCGCAAGGCCGCCGAGGAGCGCGCCAAGCAGGTCACTCAGCTCCGCGCCCAGCTTGAGTCCCAGCGCAAGAAGGTCACTTCTCTCTACGAGAAGGTCCGTGGCCGCCTGGTCAAGAAAGACCCCACGCAGCTCTCCAAGCTGCCCGTCGTAGGTACCGGCAAGGCCGCCCAAGCCCTCCGCTACGCAATGGGCAAGATCGGCCGCCCCTACGTCTGGGGTGCCGCCGGGCCGTCCACGTTCGACTGCTCGGGCCTGACGATGTGGGCCTACAAGCAGGTGGGCATCAGCCTTCCGCACTACACCGGCAGCCAGTGGAACGCGGGCACACACATCTCCCGCAGCCAGCTCCAGCCGGGCGATCTGGTCTTCTTCCACAGCGACCTGCACCACATGGGCATGTACGTGGGCGACGGCAAGTTCCTCCACGCCCCCCAGACCGGCGACGTCGTCAAAATCTCACCCCTGGAAGGCCGCCCCTACGCCGGCGCCGTCCGCGTAGCCTGACACGACCCGCCACCAACACCACACCACCCAAGCGCCACCCCGCCCGGCGCAACACACCGCTGATGCAAGACTCCGTCTACGCAACGCTCAGCCGACGCAGCACGGCCTCCGCACAGCAACCCGTTGACGCGACACGCCACCGATGGAACACACTGCCAACGCGTCGGCACGGCGCGCCGCTTAGGCGGCGCTCCGTCTGTTCAGTCCGGCCGGCCGGGCCTACGCACCACACCACTGACGCAGCACGTCCGCCCGCGCAACACTCCACCGGCGCAGCGCGCCGCCCGGGCAGCACACCGCTGGCGCGCGGCGCTGTCGATGGGACGCGCCGCTGACGCGCCGCAGGGCATTCCGCTGGCGCTGTACTCCGGTGGCGCCTCTACGCAGCGCTCCGCCGATGTTGCAGGTCCGTGGAGAACGCGCCGCGGTGGGATCCCGCTGGCGCGGTGCGCCGCTGTGGGGCGGTTGCTGAATGGGGCGTGCTGCGCAGAACGCAACCTTCGGTAGCGCGGCGTCCCCCCGTGGCCGCCGCCTGTTGACGAACCTCGTCCGCGGCGACGCCGCCTGCAGGGACCTACCTGTCAGGACGTCGGCGTCGCCGCTGCGGGGACGGACGGAGTTCTTCTCTCGCTACCGGACTGCTCAGATGAGTTGCCTTCGGGCCGCCCACACCACGGCCTCGATAGGGGTGTTGACTTCGAGCCGATCACAGATCGTGCGCAGACGCCGCCTCAACGTCCGCGCGCTCAGCTCGAGTTTGCGTGCCGCCACATCGGCGGTGACACCGCTGGCGATCTGCGCGAGCAGCTTGATCTCCTCCTCGTTCAATCGCAGATCGTCAGTGCCACGACGTGCGAGTGTGGCCTGTTCCACTCCGTCCTCCCTCGTCCGTGGTGATGACCGCGGGGATGCAGCCGTCCGCTGCACAGGCACGGGTAGGCCTCGATCTGTACGCGTTGGGTTGCCGGGTCCGGAGCCACCGGACTTAGATCATCTATTTCCTTTTCTGTCTCGCATGCTTGGCCGGAGGTGGCCGATAGGTCGATTGCGGGGCGCCGTGCGGGAACTCCGGGTAACGATTCACTCGTTGGCCAACCGAACGAGGACAAACCTTCGGGCGCGACGGAACCGTCCACGACGACGTGGACGGCCGTGCACCGGTGGGGAACGTCTCGTGCGGGGACGGGTCATGATCGCCAGCCACTGCAGCCCCATCCCTTCTCGTCCGATCCGCCGACCCGTAAGCCAACGATGATCGTGAATCGTTTCAAGCTACGCTTCGGCTCGGAACGCTAGGCGGCCGGATCCGGCCCGTCAAGCGCCGATTGGGCACTTTGTGTGCTTGTATGGCTACCAACCGTGATGGATCTCACGGGGGCTCGCAGGCGAAGCTCGATTACCTGCGTAAACAGATCCGGGGTCGACGAGGAGTGAGTTGCCGCCCACCAGTATTCGGGAAGTCGCGAGACGTGCCGGAGTCTCAGTTGGGACCGTTTCGAATGTCCTAAACCGGCCAGATCTCGTGGCCGAAGCCACCCGTGATCGCGTACGTGCGGCGATCGAGGAACTCGGATTCGTCCGCAATGAGTCCGCCAGACGGCTCCGTCAGGCCGACGCGGGGCGTGCCCGCGCGTTCGGAATCGTCGTGGAGGACCTGACCAATCCCTACGCCACCGACGTCGCCCGCGGTGCGGAGATGGCGCTGAACGAGGCGGGCCATGACGCGCTGTGGTTGACGAGCGACCACTCCGCGGAGAAGGAGCGCCGCATCCTCGAACTGCTGGAGGAGCAGCGGGCCGCCGGCGTGCTGATCATTCCGGTGGGCCTGGGCGCGACGGAGATCGACCGGCTGCGCGCCTCGGGCATGACCGTGGTGCTCCTCGACCACTCGGCTCCCGACGTCTGCTTCGCCCAGGTCGATCATGTCGCGGGCGGGGACATCGCCGCCGGCCACCTGCTCGGCCTCGGGAGAGAACGCCTGGCGTTCGTGACCGGCCTCCCCGAGCCGCTGCCCTGTGTCGAGCGCCGCAACGGCGCGGCCCGCACGCTGGCCAAGGCCGGTGGCGGCGAGCTCGTCACGCTGACCCAGAACGCGCTGACGCCGACCGAGGGCCGCGCGGCGGCGCGGCGGCTGATGGAGCTCCCCGAGTTGCCGAACGGCGTCTTCTGCGCCAACGATCTGCTCGCCATCGGGCTGATCAACGAGTTGCTGCGGCTCGGCGTGGGGGTCCCGGAGGACGTCGCCGTGATCGGTTACGACGACATCGAGCTGGCCACCAGTGCCGCGGTCCCGTTGACCACCATCCGCCAGCCGCGCCGGGAGCTCGGCCACGAGGCCGCGGAGCTCGCCCTCGCCGAAGCCGCCGAGGGCAAGCGCCACCGCCACCGTCAGGTAGTACTAACGCCCGAGCTCGTCATCCGTGAGTCCGCCTGATGTCCCTGGAGTGAGGAGCACCTTCCACACCGGCCGTACGCCTGTGGCGATCACGGCCGGTCACCCAGGGACCGTTACTCGGGCTTGACCAGGGGGAAGAGAATCGTCTCGCGGATGTTTCGGCCGGTGAATGCCATGATCATGCGGTCGATGCCGGCGCCCATGCCGCCGGTGGGCGGCATGGCGTACTCCAGCGCCCGCAGGAAGTCCTCGTCCAGTTGCATCGCCTCGGGGTCGCCGCCCGCCGCGAGCAGTGACTGCTCGGTGAGCCGGCGCCGCTGCTCGATCGGGTCGATCAGCTCGGAGTAGGCGGTGCCCAGCTCCGTCCCGAACCCGATCAGGTCCCACTTCTCGGTGAGCAGCGGCTCCTCGCGGTGCTGGCGGGTCAGCGGCGAGGTCTCCACGGGGTAGTCCATGACGAACGTGGGCTGCACGAGGGTGTGCTCGACCAGTTCCTCGAAGATCTCTTGGACGAGCTTTCCCTGCCCCCACTTGGGGTCCCAGGAGATGTCGCGCGCGTCGGCGTGCTTGCGTACCTGCTCGATCGGCGTGTGCGGGGTGATCTCCTCGCCGAGTGCCGCCGACACCGAGCCGTACAGCGTGATCCGCGGCCACTCGGCCAGCCCGAGGTCGATCTCCTGGCCCTCGTGCACGACGACCGTGGTGCCCAGCGCCGCGACGACCGCGTTCTGGTACATCCGCTGGGTCAGGTCGGCCATGTCGTTGTAGTCGAGGTAGGTGCCGTACGCCTCCAGCATCGTGAACTCGGGGTTGTGCGTGGAGTCGGCGCCCTCGTTCCGGAAGTTCCGGTTGATCTCGAAGACCTTCTCGATGCCGCCCACGACGAGCCGCTTGAGGTAGAGCTCGATCGCGATGCGCAGGTAGAGCTCCATGTCGTACGCGTTGATGTGCGTCTTGAACGGACGCGCCGCCGCGCCGCCGTGGATGGGCTGCAACATCGGGGTCTCGACCTCGAGGTAGCCCTCGTTGTGCCAGAAGTCGCGGACGGCCCGCACGGTGGCGCTGCGTACGTGCGCCATCTTGCGTGCCTCGTCGTTCACGATCAGGTCGACGTACCGCTGCCGGACCCGCGCCTCGGGATCGGTGAGCCCGGCGTGCTTCTCCGGCAGCGGCCGCAGGCACTTCGACGTGATCGCGAACGAGTCGGCCATGACCGACAGCTCGCCGCGCCTGGACGTGATGACCTCGCCCTCGACGCCGACGTGGTCGCCGAGGTCGACGTCGCGCTTCCACGCGTCCAGCGCCTCCTGCCCCACCTTGGCCAGCGACAACATCACCTGGATGTCGCCGCTGCCGTCGCGGATGGTGGCGAAGCACAGCTTGCCGGTGTTGCGGACCAGCATGACGCGACCGGTGACGCCGACCTTCTCGCCCGTCTCGGTGCCCGGCTCCAGCTCGGGGTATTTCTCCCGGATCTCGGCGATCGTCGCCGTTCGGGGGAAGGTCACCGGATAGGGGTCGATGCCGCTCTCGCGGAGCCGGTCGAGCTTCTCCCGGCGCACCCGCATCTGCTCCGGAAGGTCGTCGTAGGTCTCGTCACTCACGGCACCAGGCTATCGAGCCGGATCGATGCCCCGCGAACGACTTGTGCATGATCACTTGAGGACGGCGTTCCCGACCTTGAACACGTACGGCTTCCGCTTGTCGGTGGAGACGTCGTAGGTGAGCGTGGCGGAGCCCTTCCACGTGCCCTTGTGGTTCGGCAGCCCGATGCGGCAACGTTGGAACATCGGCTTGGGCTTCTTGGCGTGCCGCTGCCACGCCGCGTGCCGCCAGAAGTACTGGCCGCGCTGGCAGGTGACGGTCTCCCTCTTCTTCCCACGGGTGACCGCGAACTTCAGGACGACCTCACGCTGGGACGGTCGCTTGAGGTGCGCGGGGTTGACGTTGTTCGGGCAGTACGTGACCACGAACTCGGCCCAATAATCGGTACCGCCTCCCTCGCCGCGTTCCTTGGTGAGCCGCATCTTGAGGCCGACCTTGGGGTCCTTGGACTTCGGCACCGGGATGACCCGCAGGTTCTTGGCATCGCACGGATTGGCCGCAAGCGCGCCAGCGGCCTGCGCGCCGGCAACCTGCGCGGTCGCGGTCGCGGTCGCGGTCGGAACGGGCGGAACGGGCGCGTCGGCGGTGGCGTGCGCGGCCGGGACGAGGGCACCGGCGGCGGCGGTCGCCGTGCTCACGGCGACCAGGCGCTGAACGATATTCACAACGGCTCCTGGAGGAGAACGAGAGATCACGAAGTTCGGCGATCACTATGCCGATCTTGTATCCCGTCCGGTAGGCCCCCAGGCACTACTTCCACGAAGGAGGCGTCAGGGAGTGTTGCGTTCGTAGATCAGGCGGAGCCCCACGAGGGTCAGCCAGGGCTCGAAGACGTCGATGGTGCGCGCCTCCTCCAGGACGAGGGGGGCCAGGCCGCCGGTGGCGATGACCGTGACCTGGTCGGGGTCCTCGGCGAGCTCTTCGGACATCCGCTCGACGATGCCGTCGACCTGGCCCGCGAAGCCGAAGATTATGCCGGACTGGAGGGCCTCGACGGTGTTCTTGGCGACCACGTTCCGGGGACGCTGGAGTTCGATCTTGTGCAGCTGGGCCCCGCGGACGGACAGGGCGTCGATGGAGATCTCGATGCCCGGGGCGATCGCGCCGCCGACGTACTCGCCCTTGGCGGAGACGGCGTCGAACGTGGTGGCGGTGCCGAAGTCGACGACGATCGCGGGGCCGCTGTGCAGGTGCACGGCGGCGAGCGCGTTGACGATGCGGTCGGCGCCGACCTCCTTGGGGTTGTCCATCCGTACCGGAACGCCGGTCTTGACCCCGGGCTCAACGATCACCGCGGCCACGTCGCCGTAGTAACGGCGGCACATTTCCCGCATCTCATGCAGAACCGACGGAACGGTGGAGCAAAGGGCGATGCCGCTGATATCGGTTTCGGCCAGCAGCGGGCTCTGCTGGACCAGGCCCTGGAGGACGACGGCGATCTCGTCGGCGGTGCGCCGCGGATCGGTGTTGATCCTCCAGTGTTCGATGACCTCCTCGCCCTCGAACAGGCCGAGAACGGTATGCGTGTTACCGACGTCGATGGTGAGCAGCATCAGGTCCCCGCTGGTCAGGTGAAGTCAAGGCCGATGTCGAGCACGCGCGCCGAGTGGGTCAGCGCACCTACTGCAAGGTAGTCCACACCGGTCACGGCCACGTCTCGGGCCCTGTCCAAAGTCAGTCCGCCGCTCGCCTCCAGCTCGGCCCGGCCGTTCACGAGACGCACCGCTTCGCGCATCTGATCGAACGTCATGTTGTCCAGCAGGATCGAACGGGCGCCGACCGCCAGCGCCTCCTCGACCTGAGCGAGGGTGTCGCATTCGACCTGGATGTGCAGGGACGGGTAGACGTCGCGGATCGCCCGGTACGCGGCGGTGACCGAACCCGCGGCCGCCACGTGGTTGTCCTTGATCAACGCGGAGTCGTGCAGGCCCATCCGGTGGTTGACCCCGCCGCCGCAGCGCACCGCGTACTTCTGCAGGGCGCGCAGGCCCGGCAGCGTCTTGCGGCTGTCGCGCACCTTCGCCTTCGTGCCCTCCATGGCCTCCACCCAGTGCCCGGTGGCGGTGGCGATGCCGGACAGATGGGTGAGGAGGTTGAGGGCGATCCGCTCGGCACGCAGGACGGCGCGCGTCGGCCCGTGGACAGAGATCAGTACCTGGCCCGCCACAACGTGCTCACCATCGGACGCCTTGGCCGTGTACGTGATGTCCAGGGCCTCGAAGACGACCTCGGCCACCGGGACGCCCGCGACGATCCCGTCCTCGCGCGCCGTGAAGTCCCCGCTCGCGAGGTCCTCCGGCGCGAAGATCGGCTCGCTGGTGACGTCGACCGGGCCGTCCTCGTCGAGCGCGGTCCGGACAAGGTTTTCCACAGCCTGTGGATCGAGCCCGGCGCCCGTCAGACGTCCCTGCAGTTCCGGCGTCATGTCATCTCCTCGTAGTCGGTGGCCAGGCCCTCGTCGGTGAGGCGGGTGACCAGATGGCCGCGCCAGCCCGCGTCGTCGCGTTCCGGGAAGTCCTCACGCCAGTGGCTCCCCCGGGTCTCCGCCCGCCTCCGCGCGGCCGCGACGATCGCCGTGGCCACCGTGTGCAGGTTGGTGACCTCCCAGGCCTCGACGCAAGGCGCCACGCGAGCGGCGCCGGCCGCCATCCCGGCGAGCTCCCGCTCCGCCGCGGCCAGCCCCTCGGCATTCCGCAGGACACCCGCGTACGACGTCATGATCCGCTGGATCTCACCGCGCGATGACGGGTCCAGCAGACCGCCTCCCGTGAACCTGCTTTCGGCGACGCCGCGACCGGGCACCGTGGCGATGGCCGCGGCGATCCGTTCGGCGAAGACCAGACCCTCCAAGAGGGAGTTGGAGGCGAGCCGGTTGGCGCCGTGCACACCCGTGCAGGCCACCTCGCCGCATGCGTACAGTCCCGGCACCGACGTACGCCCGTTCAGGTCGGTACGGATGCCGCCGCTGGCGTAATGGGCGGCCGGGACCACCGGGATCGGCTCCACGACGGGATCGATGCCGTGGTGGCGGCAGGCCGCGAGGATCGTCGGGAAGCGGCTCTCCCACGTGCGAGCGCCCAGGTGGCGGCCGTCCAACAGCATGTGCGACGCGCCGGACTCGCGCATCCGGGTCATGATCCCCTTGGCCACCACGTCACGCGGCGCGAGCTCGGCGAGATCATGGCGGCCGACCATGAACCGTGCACCGGAGTGGTCGATCAAGTGGGCGCCCTCACCCCGCACGGCCTCGGAGATCAGCGGCTGCTGCCCCCGCGCGCCGTCCCCGAGCCACAGGACGGTCGGGTGGAACTGCACGAACTCCAGGTCGGTGACCGCCGCCCCGGCCCGCAGCGCGAGCGCCACCCCGTCACCGGTCGAGACGGACGGATTGGTGGTCGCCGAGAACACCTGCCCCAAACCCCCGGTGGCAAGGACGACCGCAGACGCACGCACGGCGCCGACCCCGCCCGGCTGCCCCTCCCCCATGACGTGCAGCGTGATCCCGGCCGCCCGCCCTTCGTCGATGAGCAGATCGAGAACGAGCGCGTGCTCGATGACCTCGATGTCCGATTCCTTGAGCGCGGCGAGCAGAGCCCGGCTGATCTCGGCCCCGGTGGCGTCGCCACCCGCATGGGCGATGCGCCGCCGATGGTGCCCGCCCTCACGAGTGAGCGCGACCTCGCCTTCGGCCGTACGGTCGAACTCGGTCCCGACCTCGATAAGCCGCCGAACCGCCCCGGGCCCCTCCGTAACGAGCGTCCGCACGGCCCCCTCGTCGCAGAGCCCGACGCCCGCCGTCAGGGTGTCGGTGAGATGCTCCTCGGGACTGTCGTCGGGGCCGAGTGCGGCGGCGATGCCGCCCTGCGCCCACCGGGTGGAGCCCTCGTCCAGCAAGGCCTTCGTGACGAGCAGAACCCGGCCGTGCGAACGGCAACGCAACGCGGTGACAAGGCCCGCGATGCCGGAACCGACCACGACGACGTCCGCCTCCACGGTCCAGCCCGGCTCAGGGGCGGCGAGCAGTCGAGGGATCATGTGCCCTCCTCCAGGGATTCGTTCTCGTCATTGTGACATTAACCCTGGATAACCGTTACGCCCCGGGCAGCCCGAAATCACCCACCCGCACCTCCACCCCACCAACAAACCCACCCATCAAGGCCCCTGCTACGCACACGAATGCAAGCCGCACACGGGGACGAGGTGACCAATCACACACCCGCGCCACGCACAACCAAGTCCGCCGCGTGCAAGGTAGCGAGACGGGCGACTGCGACAGATGGCCCACGGCCACGCCACGCGAACGTCAACCATGCGCAAGATGGCCAGCCGCGTACGAGGCACGCCGTCGAATCGTTCGGCCGCACATCGGGTCAGCCGCATCTGCCTCGCAAGGAAAGTCAGCCGCACCCGAGGGAGCCATATGCGCGCGCGTATAGCCAGGCCCCCGCATGGCGTTGTCCTATAGGTGGCCGCCGAATGCCGTCGGGCGGCTTCGGCCTGGTCGGACTGGGCGAGCGCGAAGGGGCCCTGCGGGGGCATGAGGCTGCCGTGTGGGGGTGGGGCACGCCCAGGGGGTTGGGTGGGCGGCCGTGCGAGGAGGTTAGCCGTGGATTAGGTCGCCGCGGAGTTGGGGGGAGCCGGGGACGGGTTCGCCGGGGTCGGAGCCCAGGGAGACGATCTTGTTGTCGCGGTCGACGTGGACGACTCGGGGCTGGAAGGCGCGGGCGTCGGCGTCGCTCAGCTGGGCGTAGCTGATGATGATCACGAGGTCGCCGGGCTGGACGAGGCGGGCGGCTGCGCCGTTGATGCCGATCACGCCGGAGCCGCGCTCGCCCGCGATCAGGTAGGTCTCCAGCCGGGCGCCGTTGTCGATGTCGACGACGTGCACCTGCTCGCCCGGCAGCAGGTCGGCGGCGTCCATGAGGTCCCGGTCGATGGTGAGCGAGCCCACGTAGTGCAGGTCGGCCTGGGTCACCGTGGCGCGGTGGATCTTCGACTTGAACATCGTCCGGAACATCTAGGACTCCTTGGGGGTGCCGAACATCAAGGGAACGTTGTCGATGAGGTGGGTGGAGCCGACCCGGCCCGCCACGGCCAGGACGGCCTCGCCGGTGTGGCCGGCGAGGATCTCGGTGAAGGTCAACGGGTCGACCAAGGCCAGGTAGTCCAGCGCCAGGGGCGGCTCGGCGGAGGCCGCCTTGTCGAGCACGGCCCGGGCCGCACTGACCACGGCGGCCGGTCCGTGTCCCACCGCGTCGGCCCCGGCCTGGAGGGCCTGCGACAGTGCCAGCGCGGTCTGCCGCTCGGTTTCGGAGAGGTAGCGGTTGCGGCTCGACAACGCCAGCCCGTCGAGCTCCCGCACGGTCGGGGCACCCACGACCCGTACCGGAACGTCCAGGTCGGCGACCATCCGGCGGATCATGGCGAGCTGCTGGGCGTCCTTCTCCCCGAACACGGCGACGTCGGGACGCACCAGGTTGAACAACTTCATCACGACCGTGAGCATTCCGGCGAAGTGCCCCGGCCGGGTCTCCCCTTCCACGATCTCGCCCATCGGCCCGGGATCGATCGTGACCTGGGGCTCGCGGGGATACATCACCTCCCGCGTGGGGGCGAAGACGATGTCCACGCCCTCCGCCGCGCAGGCCTCGATGTCGTCGGCGAACGTCCGGGGATAGCGGTCCAGGTCCTCTCCCGGCCCGAACTGGAGGGGATTGACGAAGATGCTCACCGCCACGACGTCCGCCAGGCCCCGGGCCTTGCGGATCAGCGAGCGGTGCCCCTCGTGCAGGGCGCCCATGGTCGGTACGAGCGCCACGGTCCCCCGTACCCCGGAACGGACGGCCGCCAGCTCCTCA
Organism: Actinomadura fulvescens; assembly: GCF_039533225.1. NCBI lineage: Bacteria > Bacillati > Actinomycetota > Actinomycetes > Streptosporangiales > Thermomonosporaceae > Actinomadura > Actinomadura fulvescens. Next base: position 202,567 of record NZ_BAAATD010000006.1, read on the forward strand.
CGGCTCTTGGCGATGACGGGTGTCACCAGGCCCCCTCTCAGTCGGCCAGCACTTCGAGGAGCCGTTCGGCGTCCTCGGGCTTGAGCATCCCGGCGCCGAGCGCACGGTCGGCGGTGAGCCGGGCCAGCGCCACGTACGCGCGCAGGCCGGCGGGCGAGACGCGGGCGAGCTCTTCCACGTGGCCGGCCACCGTGCCGGCGTCACCGCGGGCGACCGGGCCGGTCAGGCCGTCGATGCCGAGGCGCAGGGCGTTGTCGAGCGCGGCGCCGAGGAGCGGTCCGAGCATGCGGCCGGGCTCGGCCACCCCTGCCGAACGCAGCAGGTCCATGGTCTCGACGACCAGCGTGACCAGGTGGTTCGCGCCTCCGGCCAGCGCGGCGTGGTACAGCGGGCGGTGCTCCTCGGTGATCCAGGACGGTTCGCCGCCCATCTCCAGCACCAGCGCCTCGGCCACCGGCCGGAGCGGGTCGGGGGCGGTCACGCCGAACGAGATGCCCGTGAGCCGGTTGAGGTCGTCCGGACGTCCGGTGAACGTCATGACCGGGTGCAGCGCGAGCGGCAGAGCCCCGGCGCGAGTCACCGGATCCAGCACGGCGGTCCCGTACCGGCCGCTCGTGTGCACCACCAGCTTGCCGCCGACCGGGACGCCGGTGGCGGCGAGCCCGACGGCCAGCTCCGGCAGGGCGTCGTCAGGAACGGTCAGCAGGACCAGGTCGGCGGCCGCCACCACCTCTTGCGGGGTGACCAGTTCGGCGCCGGGGAGCCGTTCCTCGGCTCTGCGGCGTGAGCCCTCGGACACCGCGGTGGCGGCGACGACCCGATGCCCGGCCAGGGCGAGCGCCTGGGCCAGCGCGGTGCCCACGCGGCCCGCGCCGACGACGCCCACGGACAGGCGCGCGGGGCGGTCCTCGGGGGTGGGCGCGCCGACCGAGCCGTTTCCGGGCGTGCCGGAGGAAGGCGTGACTCCAGAGTCCATGTCCTCGTTCCAGTCCTCAAGGTAGGTACCGGACGTGCGCGACCAGCGTACCCGCGAGGTCCAGGACGGCACATCGTGACGCTCGCCATCTCGGTTCGGTGACCATGTGACTACTGAATGTAATACCAACCATCGGCCCCACAGTGAGAGTGGCGGGCGGAACCTTGCCGATGATCAGCAGCGAAGGGTAACTCTGGGTGCGACGGCCGTCATGCACAGTGAAGCCAGGGCGCTCCGCCCTTCCACGAGATGGAGCCCAGCGTGATCAAGACAGTCCTCACGACCGGTGTGGTCACCGCCACCATCGCCGGAGCCACCTTCCTGGCCGCTCCCGCCTACGCCGATCCGGGCGACGGCCCCGGCAACACCACCTACGTCGTGCAGTTCGGCGAGTACATCGCCAACTGTGGCGGCGTCCCGTACTCGACCCAGGGCGTCACCCACTGCGACAGCAGCGTCGAGAACGGCGGCCCCGGCGGGCCGGGCGGCGGCCCTGAGGGCGGCCCGCAGGGCGGTCCAGGCGGCGGCCCCTGGGGCGGGGTGGGCTTCGGCAAAGGCTGGCCCGGCGGCTGGTAGCCGGTAACGGAGGCTCAGCTCTCCAAGGGACATCGCTCCGCCCCACCCACGCGGTGGGGCGGAGCCGTGTCCGGCCCCGCCCCACCGTTGTCGTGACTGCCCCACCGTTGTCGTGACTGCCCCACCGTTGTCGTGGCTGCCCTGCCGTGTCCGTGGGTCAGTCGTGGGCTAGCGACTCCACGATCGAGGCCTTGGCCGCGCGGCGGGCGGGGAGGACGGCGGCGGCCATCCCGGCCAGGCCCGCGAGGACCACGAACCCGATCACCTGCAGCCAAGGCAGGGCGAAGACGGAGCTCTCGGCCATCGCGGTCGTGGCGGCCCATCCGAACGCGATGCCCAAAACCACGCCGGTGAACGCTCCGATCACCGCCATGACGAGGGCCTCGACCGAGAGCATCCGGCGCAGCTGGCGTTTGGTGATGCCGAGGGCGCGCAGCAGCGCCGACTCCCGCGTCCGTTCCACCACCGACAGGGTCAGCGTGTTGGCGATGCCGAACAGCGCGATGATGATCGCCAGCCCGAGCAGCCCACCGAAGATCATCAGGATCATGTCGATGGCCTTGGTGAACTGCTCGCGCAGTTCGGCCGACGAGGTCACCTTGACGGTCGGGTACGGCTGGGCGGCCTTCTCCACGGCGGTCCGCGCGCCCTCGCCGGCGGCCCCCTCCCTGGCGTTGACAAAGATCATTCGCGGGTCCCGCACGGCGAAGTGGCGGTCGAACTCCCCTTCGGTCACCAGGAAGGGCGGTACGGGGGCGTCGGTGCCGAACGTGCCGATGACCTTCAGCGGGACGTCCCCCCGACGGGTCTTGATCTGCACCGTCTGACCGAGCCGCAGGCCGTGGTCCGCCGCGGTCCCGTCGTCCACGGCGACCGTGCCCGGCCGCAGGTCCGCCAGCGACCCGGTGGCGAACTCCGGCTTGACCACCGTGCCGAGCGACGAGGGCGTGACGGTGCCGACGTGCTCCTCGGTGCCTCCGACCATCGTCTCCTGCGTTCGCACCTCGGTGACGGTGGCGACCTGCGGCACCTTGCGCAGGGCCTCGGCGAGGGCCCGCGGCACCGGCTCATCGTCCCTGTCGCCCCCGCTGAACTGCGTCATCAGCTGGTAGTCGACGGGGAACTGCTTCGCCAGCCTGGCGTCGGAGGTGGCCTTGCCGCTGGCGGCGACCACCGCGAACAGGCTCATCAGGCCGACGCCGATGGTCAGCGCGATGGTCGTGGTGGCGGTACGGCGTGGCGAGCGGCGCGCGTTCTCCACCGCGAGCCGGCCGGGCACGCCGCCGAGCCGCGCCGGGATCGCCCCGGCCAGCCGGCCGAGCGGGCGGACGAGCGCGGGCATCAACGTGATCACCGCGAGGAAGACCAGGCCGCCCGACAGCGCGACCGTGAACATCGCGATCTCGCCCTTGTCCATCACCAGCGCGCCGTACACCCCGAGGCCCAGCCCGCCGAGTCCGAAGAGCGCGGCGGCGACCGTCCGGAGCCAGCCCAGCCGGAACCGCCCGCTGCCCGGCTCCAGGTCGGTGCGCAGCGCGGCGATGGGCGCGACGCGGGTGGCGGCGCGGGCGGGCAGCAGCGCGGAGAGCACGGTGACGACGACGCCGATCACCAGGCCCACCAGGATCGTCCGCGGCGCCAGCGTGACCGCGGCCGTCGGGATGTCCGCGCCGAGCGCGTTGAACAGGGCCAGCGCCCCGCCGCCGAGGCCGAGCCCGGCGACCAGGCCGGTGACCGAGCCGACGAGCCCGACGACCGCGGACTCGGTCAGCACGCTCCCGAAGATCTGCCGCCGGGTGGCGCCGACACAGCGCAGCAGCGCCATCTCGCGCATCCGCTGGGCGATGAGGATCGAGAACGTGTTGTAGATGACCAGCGCGGACACCACCAGCGAGACCAGCCCGAAGATCAGCAGACCGTTCCGGATGATCTTCATGTCGGCGCCGGCGCTCGTCGCCAGGCGCTCGCCGAGCTTCGCGCCGGTCAGCACGTCGGCCGAGCCGCCGACGGCCCTGGCGACGGCCTCGACGCTCCCGCCCGCGACGTCGATCTCCTCGAAGGTCGTCCTGCCCGTCATCCGCACCGCGGTGGCGGTGTCGAAGCCCACCGCGCCCTGGTACGCCGCGTCCGGGTCGATGCCGAAGTCGGCGATCCCGACCAGCGTGAACCGGTGCGGGGTGCGCCGCTCGTCCAGCACGGTGATCGACTGGCCGACCGTGAAGCCCTCACGGTCGGCGGTCTTGGTGTCGACGACCGCCTCGTTCGGCGCGGCGGGTGCCCGGCCCTCGTCGAGCTCGTGCCGCTGCAGCCGCCCGCCCGGCACCGAGAGCCCGATGGTCGGCATGTCGCCGACCACCTTGCCGTCCTTGCCGACGAGCGGCGCGTCGCCGCGCACCGCGCCCTGTGCCTCGGTCACGCCGGGCAGCGCCCGGATCCTGTCCAGCAGAGCGGCCGGGAGCCCCTCGTCCTTCGCCGACGGCTTGGGCAGTACGGCGACGTCGACCTTGTCGGCCGACCGGGCGAACTTCTTGTCGACGCCCTTCTCCATCGAGTCGGTCAGGACGAACGTGCCGCCGATGAAGCCGACGCCGAGGGTGATGGCCAGCCCGGTGAGGAGCAGCCGCAGCTTGTGGGCGCGCAGGCCCGCGAGTGTGGTCTTCAGCATCGCGCTCAGCCTTCGAGGCTCTTGAGCCGGTCGAGCACGGCGTCCGGCGTCGGCTGGAAGATCTCGCTGACGATCAGGCCGTCGCGCAGGAAGACCACGCGGTCGGCGTACGAGGCGGCGACCGGGTCGTGGGTGACCATGACGATCGTCTGGCCCATCTCGCGCACGGACGAGCGCAGGAAGCTCAGCACCTCGGCGCCCGACCGGGAGTCCAGATTGCCGGTGGGCTCGTCCGCGAAGATCACCTCGGGCCGCGCGACCAGCGCGCGGGCGCACGCGACCCGCTGCTGCTGGCCGCCCGACAGCTCGTTCGGACGGTGGCCGAGCCGGTCGCGCAGGCCGACGACCTCCACGACCTGGTCGAACCACGGCCGGTGCAGCTTGCGCCCCGACAGCTCCAGCGGCAGCAGGATGTTCTGCTCGGCGGTCAGCGTGGGCAGCAGGTTGAACGCCTGGAAGACGAATCCGACGCGGTCACGGCGCAGCAGCGTGAGCTGCTTGTCGTTGAGCCCGGTGATCTCGGAGTCGCCCAGCATGACCTGGCCGCCGCTGACCGTGTCGAGCCCGGCCAGGCAGTGCATGAGCGTGGACTTGCCGGATCCCGACGGTCCCATGATCGCGGTGAAGGCGCCCTTGGCGAACCCCACGCTGACCCCGCGCAGCGCGTGCACGGCGGCGTCACCCGTCCCGTACACCTTGCTCACCTCGCGGGCCACGACGGCGGGTGTGGCGGTGGCTGGCCCTCCCGCGGGCGGACTGGTGTACGTGCTGGTCACGGCGTCTCCTTCGTGGATCTCATCGTCGTGATCCACGCTAGGGAGCGGCGCCTGCCCCGCCATCGACCGTGCGGCCACGCTTTGGGTCAGCACTTCGGCTGGCCCGCGGGGCCTCCTACGACCTGAGACGTACGGTCCCGTCCGACCCGTGATCTACACGTTAGGGACGGTTGTCGCCTTGGCCGCTTTTCACCATGCCCGACTCGTACGCGAAGACGACCGCCTGGACGCGGTCCCGCAGGCCCAGCTTCATCAGGATGCGGCCCATGTGGGTCTTGACCGTCGCCTCGGACACGTACAGCCGGTCGGCGATCTCCGCGTTCGACAGCCCGCGGGCGACGAGGTGCAGCACCTCCGACTCCCGGTCGGTCAGCGTGTCCAGGGCGCCGCTCGCCTGCTGCTCCTTGTCGGGCAGGTGCAGCGCGAACCTGTCGAGCAGCCGTTTCGTCGTGCTGGGCGCCACCACGGCGTCGCCGGAGTGCACGGCGCGGATCGCCTCGATCAGCTGCGCGGGACCGGCGTCCTTGAGCAGGAAGCCGCCCGCTCCCGCCTTGATCGCCGCGAACGCGTACTCGTCGAGGTCGAACGTGGTCAAGATGATGACCTTCGGCCCGTCCTGGGCGCCGTCGGCCGTGATCCGCCGCGTCGCCTCGATCCCGTCCATCCGGGGCATCCGGACGTCCATGAGCACGACGTCCGCGCGGGTCGTCCGCAGCAGTTCCAGGGCCGTGGCCCCGTCCCCCGCCTCACCGACGACGTCCACGTCCGGCTGGGCGTCCAGCACCATCTTGAAGCCCGCCCGTACCAGTTCCTGGTCATCGACCAGCAGCACGCGGATCAAGCCGTGCCTCCCGTCCGGTCCCATGCCGTCTCCGTCCGTCCCCATCACGCTCGTACCTCCTCGCGGGCGGGAATCCGCGCGACCACCTCGAAGCCCCCGCCCGGACGCGGGCCCGCCTCGACGGTGCCTCCGTAGACCGCGGCGCGTTCCCGCATGCCCGCCAGACCGTGTCCCCGGCCGTCGTCCGCGGCGGCGGCGCCGCGGCCGTCGTCGCTGATGCGGACCTCGACCGCCTCGTCACCGTAGTGCAGCCGGACGCGTGCCGTGGCTTTCGGACCGGCGTGCTTGAGCGTGTTGGTCAGCCCCTCCTGAACGATCCGGAAGATCGTCAGCTGCCGGCCGTCCGACATCTCCCGCGGCTCGCCCGTCACCTCGTAGTCGAGCGGCAGGCCCGACGCGCGGACCTGCTCCACCAGCTCGTCGAGCTGCCCGACGCCCGGCTGCGGCGCGTACGGGCCGGTGTCGTCGCCCTCGCGCAGCACGCCCAGCAGCCGCCGCATCTCGGCCAGCGCCTGGCGCCCGGTGGCGGAGATCGTCTCCAGGGCCTCCTTGGCGCGGGCCGTGTCGGTCTCGATGGCGTACGAGGCACCGTCTGCCTGGACGACGATGACGCTGACGTTGTGGGCGACCACGTCGTGCAGTTCGCGGGCGATCCGGGCGCGTTCGGCTGCCATGGCCATCTGGACCTCGGTGTCGCGCTCCCGCTCCAGCCGTTCGGCGCGTTCCTCGACCGAACGCGTGTAGGCGCGGCGCGTGCTGATGTAGGTGCCGAGGATCCAGACGCTCCACACAAGGATGGAGAGCATGATGAAACTCTGCTTCTTTTCACCGGCCCCGGGCGGATAGCGCAGCGCCGCCATCAAGGCCCCCAGCTCGCCCACGGTCGCCGCGGCGAAACCCCAGACGCGCGGCTGATCGGCGGCGAGCGTGTAGATGCCGATGAGCACGGCGAAGTTGCCGGCGACGGGAGTGATGCCCTCCAGCCACTGGGCGAACGACACCAGCGCCACGACGGTGAAGACCGCACGCGGGTACGTCCGCCGCCAGATCAGCGGAAGGCAGAGCGCCAGGCTCAGGACGGTGTACGTGGGCACGCCGAGCTTGTCCGTCGGGTCCCAGGCGGCCAAGATCGACACCAGGAGCAGGGGCGACATGAACGCCGCGTCCACCAGCGGCTTCTTGCTGCGCCACCACTCCCACAGTCTGCCGAGCATGAGTTCAGCGTACGTTTGCCGAGTTCAGTGCCGTATCAGCCGGAGGTCGGACGCGCCTACGACTCCGGGATGCCATCGAGACGGGCCGTCACGCGAGGACGGGCGGTCACGCGGGGGCAGGCGCGGTAACGTCGCAGCCGTGGCTGCTTGGGTGACGTGGCGCACGGCGATGGAGCGCGCGCTGTACGGAACGGACGGGTTCTACCGGCGTGAGCGGCCCGGCGAACATTTCCGCACCTCGGTGCACGCCTCACCCCGCTTCGCGGCGGCCCTCGTCCGCCTGCTGGCCGAGGTGGACACCGCGCTCGGGCACCCGCCCCGGCTCGACGTGGTCGACATGGGCGCCGGGCGCGCCGAGCTGCTGATCAACATCCTCGCGGCGGCCGAGCCCGGGCTGGCCGAACGGCTCGTGCCCACCGCCGTGGAGATCGCGCCGCGCCCGTCCGACGTACCGGACCGGATCAGCTGGCGGAACGAGCCGCCGCACGACCTCACCGGCCTCGTGATCGCCAACGAGTGGCTGGACAACGTCGCGCTCGACGTGGTGGAGCAGACCCCGGCGGGCCCGCGCCTGGTGCTGGTCGCCCCCGCCACCGGAGCCGAACGGACCGGCCCCGAGCCCTCCCCCGAGGACCTGGACTGGCTGGCCCGCTGGTGGCCGCTGCAGGAGCCCGGTGATCGCGCCGAGCTGGGGCATCCGCGCTGCCTGGCCTGGTCATCGGTGATCGAACGGCTGGCCGGGGGGCTGGCGGTCTCCGTGGACTACTCCCACACCCGCGCGCACCGTCCGCCCTACGGCACGCTCACCGGGTACCGCGACGGCTCCACCGTGCCCGCCGTACCGGACGGCTCCTGCGACGTCACCGCCCACGTGGCCCTGGACGCCTGCGCCGCCTCCGGTGAACGGGCCGGAGTCACCGGCACGCTGCTCACGACGCAGCGTGACGCCCTCCGCGCGCTCGGCCTGTCGGGCACCCGCCCGCCGATCGACCTCGCCCACAGCGATCCCCGCGGCTATGTCAGGGCCCTCTGCGCCGCCGGCGACGACGCCGAGCTCACCGATCCAGGCGGCCTCGGCGGCTTCGGCTGGCTAGCCCAGTCCGTGGGGATCTCCGTTCCGGCGATCCTGTCGCCCGTCCCCAGCCCTGTCTGACCCGCTCGTGGTCAGGGCTCGACGTGGAGGGACCGCAGGCCGCGCAGGACGAAACCGGGCTTCCACTCGGGTTCGCTGACGAGCTTCAGATCCGGCGCGAGCCGCAGCAGCGCCCCGTACGACTCGGTCAGCTCGATGCGGGCCAGCGGCGCGCCGAGGCAGTAGTGGATGCCGAGTCCGAACGTGATGTGCGGATTGGGATCACGGCCCGCGTCGAACCGGTCGGGGTCGGCGAAGACGGCGGGGTCGCGGTTGGCCGAGGCGAACTGGAGGGCGACCTCGCTGCCGCGCGGGATCTCCACGCCGCCGACCTCGATGTCCTCCAGGACCCAGCGCTCGAACATCGGCGCGGACGTGTCGTACCGCATCAGCTCCTCGACCGCGCTCGGGATCAGCGACCGGTCGGCGCGGATCCGGGCCAGCTCACCGGGGTTGCGGAACAGCGACCACCAGCCGTTGCCGGTCGTGTTGACGGTCGCCTCGTGGCCCGCGTTCAGCAGCAGCACGCAGGTGCCGACGAGCTCGTCCTCGGTCAGCCGGTCGCCCTCGTCCACGACCTGCGCCAGCGCGCTGATCAGGTCGTCCCGCGGCTCCGACCGGCGGGCGCGCGCCAGCTCCCGCAGGTAGCCGGAGAACTCGACGGACGCGCGGACGGCGGTCCGCTGGGCCTCCTCGGACGGGTTGAGCTCGAACATCCCGCAGATATCGGCGGACCAGGGCCGCAGCAGGTGCCGGTCGGCGACGGGCACGCCCAGCATCTCGGCGATCACGTTCACGGGCAGCGGCTCGGCGACCTCGGCCAGCAGATCACCGCCGCCCCTGGCGACGAACGCCCCGGCCAGTTCCTCGGCGAGGCCGCGCACCATCGGCCGCAGGCCCTCGACCATGCGGGCGGTGAACGCCTTGGACACCAGGCGCCGCAGACGGGTGTGCGTGGGCGGCTCGACGTCCAGCATCCCGGCGCGGATCAGATCCCAGAACGGCTTCAGGAACTCCGCCTCCGGCTCCCGGCCGAACTCCTCGTGGCTTCCCACGTGCAGGTACGTCCGCCCCAGCCGCCGATCCCGCAGCAGCGCGCTCACGTCCTCGTACCGGGTGATCACCCACTGGCCGGTGGGCTCGTGGAAGAAGACCGGCCGCTCGGCCCGGAGCCGCGCGAACGCCGGATACGGGTCGGCCACGAAGGCGGGCGACCACGGGTCATAGGCCACATCGCTCATGACCGGACCCTACGCCCGCCGAGGTGCCGCTCCGCATGCCGGGCGGTCTCAGCGGGCGGCCTCCGGCCGAGGTCGCGCGGATGTGCTCAGCAGGCGGCTCAGCGGCAGAGGGGCGGGCTCAGCGGGCGGCCCAGCGGCCGGGATCGCCGCCCGCGCGGCGGGCCGCCTGGGCGCGGTGGGCCGTGGACTCGACGATCGCGCGGGCCTCGCCCAGGTCCCGGTCGGCTGCGGCCACGTGCACGGGGCCGGGTGGCGCGTCCACATGGACCGTGGCCAGGCCCAGCACGCGTTGCAGGAGGTTGGTGGTGAGGCGCACGCTCTGTGCCCGCGCGTGGGCGATCACATCGGTACGGCGGCAGGGCCAGCCATGGCGGGACACGAACACCACGTCGTCGGTGCCCGCGCCGTCGGCCTTGTCCAGCGAGACGCCCTTGGAGGACGACGGGACGAGGGCCACGGCGTCCACGTTGGTGCCGGGGAAGACCTGGGACACCAGGTGGAGGGCGATATGGCGGGGGGCCACGGGGAGGAGCACGGACGACAGCGCCTGCCGTTCACCCGCGTAACCGGCGACCGTGACCTCCAGCCGGGCCCATCCGGCCGCGCGCCAGAGCGACGGCTCCACGATGCTGACGGCCTGCACGCGGCCCGGCGGTACCGTCTGCATGCGGGTCTCCAGCAGCCCGTAGCGGAGCCGCACACCGTCCGGTGACGTCGCCACGGTGAAGTTCGCGTACATCACCAGGGGCGCCAGGACGGCGCGGATCAGCCCCAGCTGCGCCGGGATGGCGACCGCGAGCATGCCGAACTCGGCGTACACCACCAGGAAGACCAGCGAGAAGACGAAGAGCACCGCCGTCCCGATCACCGGCAGCCGGAACAGCAGCGAGCCGAGGAGCGTGCCGAGGCCCACCCGCCAGAGCGGGCGCTCGGGCGCCTCGGGCGTGTGGCTCGGCAGCCCGGCGGCCAACGCGAGCAGCTCGGCGCGCAGCTGGTGCGCCCCGCCCTTGCCGAGGTAGCGGAGCACGATCTCGCTCTTCTCGCCGCCCGCCAGCTCCACCCGTACCTCGGCGAGCGAGAACACCCGCGTCACCAGCGGCCGGACCAGGTCGATGGCCTGGATGCGCGACAGCGGCACCTGGCGCTTGCGCTTGCGCAACATCCCGGTCTCCACGACCAGGTCGTCCCCGGTGATCCAGAAACGCGTGCCCAGCCAGCCCCAGAGCCCGGCGGCGACGGCGATCGCGGCCATCGGCACCGACACGACCAGGAACCGGCCGAGCACCTCGGGAGTGAGCGCCAGCGTGGCGCCGCGCTCGGTCCTGGTCAGCAGCAGCGGGAAGCCCAGCAGCACGAAGTAGATGATCAGGATGATGAACGCGCGCAGCGGGGCGGTCGCCCAGTGCAGGCGGTGGACGCCCTCCGAGAAGCGCACCGGCGGCCTCTGCTGCGGACCGTACATCCCAGGAGGAACGTGGCCCGGCGGGCCGTACGGCGGCCCTACGGGGCCGGGTGCCCGGGGTAGTCCATAGGGAGGTCCCGGACGCGGAAGCGGCCCCTGAGGCCCTGGAGGGCCGTACGGACCGTACGGGCCAGGCGCGCGGGGCGGCCCAGGCGCTCCGGGCGCGCCGGGCGGCCCGGGTGGACCAGGGGCGCCTGGCCCGGGCGGGCCGTGCGGTGGACGGGGGCCGTATCCGTTCGGGGGCGGCGGGCCGTAGGGGCCGCTCAAAGTCCCATGCTCCGTTCTTCGCCCTTCTGGGCGAGGCGATCGCGCAGCATGGCCGCCTCGGTGGCGGGCAGCCCGGGGATCACGGCGTCGGTCGCGGCCGCGGCGGTGTGCATCCGGACGGTCGCGACGCCCATCCACTGCTCCAGCAGGCCCGCCGTCACGTCCACGAACTGCATCCGCCCGTACGGAACGACGATGAGCCGCTTGACGAACACCCCGTGCGACAGGATCAGATCATCCGCGCGCTCCGCGTACCCCCACGAGCGGTAGGCCAGCTCGGCCACGATCCAGGCGAGCACGACCGACAGCAGCACGGCGACGCCCCAGAGGAGCGCGCCCAGCGCGCCGCCGCTGCGCGACACCAGGAAGCCGCCGGCGAGCCCGATCGGCACGGCCCACAGCAGCGCGCTGATCCGCCGTTGCCAGGTGAAACGCTTCGAGATGTGCACCCATGCCAGGCCGCCGCCGGGCGTGAACGCCTGGTCGGCCGGGTAGTGCGGCGCCTGGGCCGCGCCCGTCGCCGGCTGTCCGGCAGGCTGTGTCCCGGGCGCACCGCGGTACGGGGGTGCGCTCTGGCCGCCGCCGCCCGGGGCCGAAAAGGGCGGTTGCTCATCATGGGTCGGATTCATCACCGCATAGTCAACCCGAAACCGGCTGAGTACCGCGAGCCCTTGTCCATGGCACGATGTCAGGCGTGACAGCCGAAGAGGCGGAGGCGGTGACGCGGGCCCATGACCACTGAGCGGATCGTCGGCATCGGGGCCGGGGCCAAGGAACTCGCCACCGAGGACATGACCCTCAACATCGGGCCACAGCACCCGTCCACGCACGGCGTGCTGCGGCTGCGGCTGGCCCTGGACGGCGAACGCATCTCGTCGGCCGAGCCGATCATCGGCTACATGCACCGGGGCGCGGAGAAACTCTTCGAGGTGCGCGACTTCCGCCAGATCATCGTGCTGGCCAACCGGCATGACTGGCTGTCGGCGTTCTCCAATGAGCTCGGCGTGGTGCTGGCGGTCGAACGCATGCTGGGCATGGAGGTGCCCGAGCGCGCGACCTGGGCCCGCACCCTGCTCGCCGAGCTCAACCGGGTGCTCAACCACCTGATGTTCCTCGGCTCGTATCCGCTCGAGGTGGGCGCGATCACCCCGATCTTCTACGCGTTCCGGGAACGCGAGCACCTCCAGCGGGTGATGGAGGAGATCTCCGGCGGCCGCATGCACTACATGTTCAACCGGGTGGGCGGCCTCAAGGAGGAGCTGCCCGCCGGCTGGACGCACCGCGCCCGGGAGGCGGTGGCCGACGTCCGCTCGCGCATGAGCGACATCGCCGACCTGATCATGGGGAACGAGATCTTCCGCGCCCGCACGCGCGGCGTGGGCGTCCTGACCGAGGAACAGATCCTGCAGTACGGGGTCTCGGGCCCGATCGCCCGCGCCTCCGGAGTGGACTTCGACCTGCGCCGGGACGAGCCGTACCTGGCCTACGGCGACCTCGACGTCCGGGTGGTCACCCGCGCCGAGGGTGACTGCCTGGCCCGTTTCGAGTGCCTGCTCGACCAGGTGTACGCGTCGCTCGACCTGGCCGACGCCTGCCTGGACCGCCTGGTCGACCTTCCCCCCGGCCCGATCAACCAGCGGCTGCCGAAGGTCCTCAAGGTCCCCGAGGGCCACACCTACGCCTGGACCGAGAACCCCCTCGGCATCAACGGCTACTACCTGGTCTCGCGCGGTGAGAAGACCCCCTGGCGCATGAAGCTGCGCTCCGCCTCGTTCAACAACATCCAGGTCCTGTCCGAGCTGCTGCCCGGCACGCTCGTCGCCGACATGATCGCCATCCTCGGCTCGATGTTCTTCGTCGTCGGCGACATCGACAAATAACCCTCAGCCTCGGGCGCCGTCGTCCCCGCCCGCCACGAGCTCGTCGACATCGAGACCGGCGTTCCGCGCGAGCACCGACACGAGCGGCAGCGTCCTGTTCGTGACCTCGGCGATCAGTTCCAGGTGCTCGTCATGCTCCGGCATCGAACGCCTTCACGACACGTTTGGGGGCGGTGAGCCGCCACGCTTCGGTGATCAGGTCACGCAACTCGCCCAGGTCGACGCGGGTGACGTCGACGCCGACCCAGCCGTGGCGCCCGACGTAGTCGGGGAACGAGAACGTCTCCGGGTCGGCGGCGAGCAGCGCCGCCTGCTCCTCCTTGGTGGCCTTCACGCTGGCACTGGTGCCGTCCTCGGAGAGCCCGGCGAACATCTTGTCGCGCACACGGAACGTGGGGTGGCCCCAGGTCTCCTTCTCCACCGCTTCCGGCAGGGCAAGCGCGATCTTGCGGAAGTCGTCTCCGGACGGCATGGCGGCGGCCTCCTCTCAGGCGCGGGAGGCGCCGCGGTCCTGGTCTTCGGCGTCGGGGTCCTTGGGCACGCGGCAGGCGTACTCCAGGAAGAACGCGGCGCCGACCAGCACCAGGGCGGACAGGAAGGTGCCGCCGCTCACGAAGAAGTCGTGCCGCGGCGTCGGCTTGTCGAGGGAGTCGGTCAGGCTCAGCGCGAACCCGGCGAAGACGCCCGCCAGCACGGCCGCGGCCAGCGCCGTCGCCTTGCCGAGCGCGGCCATGCGGGCCACGACGAGCGGCTCGACCGGCTTGGTGCCCGGTCTGCGGCGGATCCGGCGCAGCGTGTTGACGCCGGTGACCGCCTCGCCGAGCGCCACCAGGAGCAGCGTCGGCACGGCGGTCCACGGCAGCGGCGGCAGGGACATGTAGGCGGTGCGCAGCACCGCCCAGGTGATCAACGTGAGGATGACCACCAGTCCGATGAGGAACGGGACGCGCGTGGGTTTCATGCAGGCGGCTGCAGGGTCAGATCGTCACGACGGCGGACACCGCTCTCGGCCTGGCGGGCCTCGGCCAGGTCACCGACCCGCCCGTGCCCGGGCAGGAGGACGTCCGGCTCGATGTCCGCCCACGGCACCAAAACGAACGCCCGCTCGTGCGCGCGCGGGTGCGGCAGGGTGAGGTCGGGGTCGTCCATGGTGACGTTGCCGAAAACGACGATGTCGATGTCGAGCGTACGGGGGCCCCAGCGGACCTCACGTACGCGCTGCATCGAGTTCTCGATGTTGAGGACGCGTTCGAGGAGGTTCTCCGGTGGCAGCCGGGTGTCGGCGACCAGCACGATGTTGAGGAAGTCGCCCTGCTCGGGGATCGAGACCCCGGGCGGCGCGTACGGGGCGGTCTCGTACACCGGCGAGAGCGCCACGAACGTCAGGCCCGGCGCGTCGAACAACGCGTCCACGGCCTCCTGGATGTTGTTCAGACGGTCACCGAGGTTGCTGCCGAGGGAGAACACGACACGGTGCTGGACCAGCAGGTGGCCGCCGGTCGCGGTGCGTTCGGGGGTGTGGATGGGGTCGGACGCGGTCATGGGCGACTCCTCCTGATCTTCACGGCCACGTCCGTGAAGGGGTAGGGCACGGGGGCGCTCGGCTTGTGGACGGTGATCTCGACCTCCGCCACCGGGGGCTCTTCGAGGCAGACCCCGGCCAGGCGGTCGGCCAGCGTCTCGATGAGGTTCACGGGTTCCCCTTCGACGACGGCGACCAGTCGGCCGGCGAGTGATCCGTAGTCGACGGTACGGGATAGGTCGTCCCCGGCGGCGGCGGGGCGGGTGTCGAGGCCCAGCCCGACGTCCACCACGAACTCCTGACCCAGCTCACGCTCGGCCGGCAGGCAGCCATGCCGTCCGCGGGCCCTGAGCCCGCGCAGTTCGATCCGGTCGAGACTCATTCTTCCTCTGCGGTGTTCAGGATGGGCGATCCGTGGTGGAGCAGCAGACGCCAGGCCCCGTCCGACCGGACGAAGACATTGGTCGCCACGACCTCGCCGCCGGCGAGGAAACCGGCCTCGGTGTCCTCGTCGGCGGTGAGGATGTTCTCCGAACAGGTCACCACGGCCTGGTCCCCGTGGATATCTGCCTCCACGTTGGTCAGGACAAACTGGATATAACTCGTGTTCGCCATGATCAACGCCCAGGACCGGAGCACCTCTTCCCGGCCGCGCAACATCGGCCAGCCGGGGTGCACGCAGGTCACGGAGGGCGCGTACGAGCCGTCCGCCCACAGCGCCGCCATCCGGTCCAGATCTCCGGCCTCGAACGCCGCGTAGAACTCCGCGTTGGCCTCCTCAAGGGCGGCCGCCAGGTCGGCTGGGCTCACTGCTCGGGGCTCCCGGTGTCGTCGGCGGATACGGCGCGTACGGCCGCCGCGACGCGCACGGCGTCGGCGTTGGGCCGCACCCGATGGACGCGGACGCACCACGCGCCCGCGGCGGCGACCAGCGATGTGATCGCCACGGTGGCGTCATCGCAGTCGGTGAACGAACGCGGCGTCCCGTCCTCGGCGGCGAGCAGCCGCCCCAGGAACCGCTTGCGCGAGGCCCCCACCAGCACGGGATAGCCCGTCTCCAGCAGCGCGTCCAACCGGGCTATCAGCTGCCAGTTGTGCCCCGCGTCGGGTCTCTTGGCGAATCCGAGTCCCGGATCGAGCACGATCATCGAGGGATCGACGCCGGCGTGCAGGATCGCGTCCACCCGTCCGAGCAGCTCGTCCCGCACCTCGCGCACGACGTCGTCATAGACGGCGCGCGTCTGCATGTCGTGGCTGTGACCGCGCCAGTGCATCACCACGTACGGCACGCCCGTCGCGGCGACGACCCGCGCCATGCCGGGGTCGGCGAGACCCCCGCTGACGTCGTTGACCAGCCGGGCCCCCGCCGCCACCGCGGCCTCGGCCACCTCGGCCCGCATGGTGTCGACGCTGACCGGCACGCCCTCGGCGCTCAGCGCCTCGATGACGGGCACGACCCGGCGCAGCTCCTCCTCCTCGGAGACCCGCTGCGCCCCCGGCCGGGTGGACTCACCGCCCACGTCCACGACGTCGGCGCCCTCGGCCACCAGGTCGATCCCGCGCCGGATCGCCTTGTCCGCGTCGAACCAGGCCCCACCGTCGGAGAACGAGTCCGGAGTCACGTTGACCACGCCCATGACAAGACACCGCCTCGGCGAGGGGAGCCCAGGAACACCGGCTGTGGTCATGCAAACAACCCTATGCCTAGATCGGCGTGCCTGTGCTCATGGGCTTTAGCAGCCTCAGGCCCTCGCCTGGCGGCTCGGACCCGAACCGCGAAAGCGGCGATCGCTGCATCGCTTCGCGATCTTCGCGTGAAGCTTCGCCTGCGGCTCGCTCCAGCTCAGTTAACGCGATCGCGTGCGACTTGAGGTCGTTGGGCTCGATGAGTTGCGGTACGCGATCTCCGTGGTGGCCACCGCCGGTACGGGGAAGGCCATTTCCGTGTGGCCGCAGCACACGGGCCTGCCGGTGTGATCTGTCGCGCAGCCGCCGGAAGGCTATCCCCCCATGATGAGGCCCATGGCTTCTGCGCGGGTTTCGGCGTGTTCGCGGAAGTCGCCGCGGACGGCGGAGGTGACGGTCTTGGCGCCCGGCTTGCGGACGCCGCGCATGGTCATGCAGAGGTGCTCGGCCTCGATCACGACGATGACGCCGCGGGGCTCAAGGATGCGCATGACGGCGTCGGCCACCTGGCTGGTCAGGCGTTCCTGGACCTGTGGACGGCGGGCGTAGACGTCGACCAGGCGGGCCAGCTTGGAGAGGCCGGTGATCTGGCCGCTCTTGTTGGGCGTGTAGCCGACGTGCGCGACACCGTGGAAGGGGACGAGGTGGTGTTCGCAGACCGAGTAGACCTCGATGTCCTTGACCAGGACCATCTCGTCGTGGTCGGCCTCGAAGACCTTGTTGAGGACGTCCTCGGGTTGCTGGCGCAGGCCCGCGAACTGCTCGGCGTAGGCGCGGGCGACGCGGGCCGGGGTGTCGCGCAGGCCGTCGCGGTCGGGGTCCTCGCCGATGGCGTGGAGGATCTCGCGGACGGCCTTTTCGATCCGGGCATGGTCGAAGCCCGGGGGAAGATCCCCCGGGGCTTCGTCCTCGTCGTACGGAAGAGCCAACGCGGTCAGCTCTCAGGCGCCGGATCGACGGCCGGCTCCGGGTCGCCCGCGGCCTGGCCGTTGCCCTTGGTCAGGTCGGCGACGTCCTGCGGGCCCGTCAGGGCGAGCTCCTTGGGCGACAGCACCGGCGGGCGGTCCGACGGCAGGCGCTTGCCATAGCCCGTGTAGGACTTCTGGAGCGGACGCTTCTGGATCGGCGCGAAGATCTGGAGCACCTG
The DNA here is from genome assembly GCF_039533225.1 of Actinomadura fulvescens. Classification (NCBI taxonomy): domain Bacteria; kingdom Bacillati; phylum Actinomycetota; class Actinomycetes; order Streptosporangiales; family Thermomonosporaceae; genus Actinomadura; species Actinomadura fulvescens. The sequence continues at coordinate 219,952 of NZ_BAAATD010000006.1, forward strand.
GTCCTTGGAGAGGGTCTCCTTCTCCATCAGGTTGACCACGAGGTCGTCCAGGACGTCCCGGTACTCGACCAGGATCTCCCAGGCGGTGTCGTGGGCGCCCTCGATGTAGCGGCGGACCTCGTCGTCGATCGCGGAGGCGATGTCCTCGGAGTAGTCGCGCTCGTGGCCGACGTCGCGGCCGAGGAAGACCTCGCCGGCGCCGGTGCCGAACTTGCGGGCACCGAGGCGCTCGCTCATGCCGTACTCGGTGACCATGTTGCGGGCGATCGAGGTCGCCTTCTCGATGTCGTTGGCCGCGCCCGTGGTGGGCTCGTGGAACACGAGCTCCTCGGCGGTACGGCCGCCCAGCAGCATGGCGAGCTGGTCGGTCATCTCCGAGCGCGTGGTGAGGAACTTGTCCTCCATCGGCAGGGTCATGGTGTAGCCCAGGGCCCGGCCGCGCGGCAGGATCGTCACCTTGTGCACGGGGTCGGCGTTCGGCAGCGCGTGCGCCACCAGAGCGTGCCCGCCCTCGTGATAGGCGATGATCTTCTTTTCCTTCTCGGACATGACGCGGGTCTTGCGCTCGGGCCCGGCCATCACGCGGTCGATGGATTCCTCAAGGGTCTCCATGTCGATCAGCTTGCGATCGAAGCGGGCCGTGAGCAGGGCCCCCTCGTTGATGACGTTGGCCAGGTCGGCGCCGGTGAAGCCCGGCGTCCGGCGCGCGATCACGTCGAGGTCGACGTCCGGCGCGAACGGCTTGCCGCGGCCGTGCACGCGGAGGATGCCCTTACGGCCCTCCAGGTCGGGACGGTCGACCGTGACCTGCCGGTCGAACCGGCCCGGACGCAGCAGCGCCGGGTCGAGGATGTCGGGCCGGTTGGTCGCCGCGATCAGGATCACGCCGCCCTTGACGTCGAAGCCGTCCATCTCGACCAGCAGCTGGTTGAGGGTCTGCTCTCGCTCGTCGTGGCCACCGCCGAGCCCGGCACCGCGGTGCCGGCCGACGGCGTCGATCTCGTCGATGAAGATGATCGAGGGAGCGTTGGCCTTGGCCTGCTCGAACAGGTCGCGGACCCGGGACGCGCCGACACCGACGAACATCTCGACGAAGTCCGAACCGGAGATCGAGTAGAACGGCACGCCGGCTTCGCCCGCGACGGCACGCGCCAGCAGCGTCTTACCGGTACCGGGCGGGCCGTACAGCAGCACACCCTTGGGAATCTTGGCGCCGATGGACTGGAACTTGGCCGGGTTCTGGAGGAAGTCCTTGATCTCCTCCAGCTCCTCCAATGCCTCGTCCGCGCCCGCGACGTCGGCGAACGTCGTCTTCGGCGTGTCCTTGGTGATCAGTTTCGCCTTGGACTTGCCGAAGTTCATCACCCGAGAGCCGCCGCCCTGCATCTGGTTCATGATGAACAAGAAGATCAGCACGATGACCACGATGGGCAGCAGGCTGAACAGCAGGTTGAGGAAGAAGCTCTGCTTGGGAACCTCGACGTTGTAGCCGCCCGTCAGGCTGCCGCCCTGCGCCTGCTGCTGCAGCATGCGCTGGAGTTCGATGCCCTGGCCGTCGACCCAGGAGGCCTGTTGCTGCTTGCCGTCCTTGAGGGTGACCTCGATTCGCTGGTCCTTGTCGATGATCTTGGCGGACTTCACCTGTCCGCTCTGGATCTCCGAGACCACCTTGGAAGTGTCGGTCTTCTCATATGAACGGCCGGGGTTGATCCCCCACATCACGAGGGCGATCAAGAGGCCGAACAGCAGGATCCACAGCAGCGGCCCGCGAAAGTAGCGCTTCACGTCCATTTATCCGGTCACCCCTTCCGGGGCCCGTCCCTCCTGACCAACGTCTGTGAACCGGCTCCGTGCACGTCAGGCCCGTCGAATCGGGGCCCATCGCCCGCCGGGGCGGCCTTCGTCAAGCAGTGTCCCCGGCCGAGGCCCGGGATACCGAAGGTACACCGGCAGCACAGGGGACGCAGCCAGCGCGATCCCCTGATCCGTTCGGTATACCCTTCAACGCCCCTTGCAACGATCCGCGCGGGCGCCTTGTTCCCGGTCAGGCTCGCCGCCGTTCCCGGTCAGGCCTTGTCACCCTTCCCGGTCAGGCCTTGTCTCCGCCGTACACGTGCGGCGCCAAGGTCCCCACGAAGGGCAGGTTCCGGTATTTCTCGGCGTAGTCAAGCCCGTAACCGACCACGAACTCGTTCGGGATGTCGAAACCAAGATACTTGCAGCCGATCTCTGTCTTGACCGCTTCCGGCTTGCGCAGCAGCGCGCAGATCTCCAGCGACGCCGGCCCGCGCGAACGCAGGTTGCTGACCAGCCAGGACAGCGTCAGCCCCGAGTCGATGATGTCCTCGACGATGAGCACGTGCCGGTTCAGGATGTCGGTGTCGAGGTCCTTGAGGATCCGCACCACGCCGGACGACTTGGTGCCCGAGCCGTACGAGGACACCGCCATCCAGTCCATGGAGGCGGGCGAGTGCAGTGCCCGCGCCAGGTCGGCCATGATCATCACTGCGCCCTTGAGCACGCCCACCAGCAGCAGATCCTTGCCGGCGTAGTCGCCGTCGATCTGCCCCGCCAGCTCGCGGACCTTGGCCTGCAACTGGTCTTCGGGAATGAGCACCTTCGCCAGGTCGGCGCCCAGATCCTTCTCGTCCACAACCCCACCCTCTTGGAGACGACTGCGCTGCGTGGCAGCGCGCACACGGCACGGCCCCGTTCGCGCGCGGCCCCTACTGCCGGCCGCGGCGCGGCGGGGAGCCCGCCCCGAACAGCAGCTTCCCATACCGCCGGAACGCTCGTACGCCCGCCGGAAGGTCGACGTGCTGCTGCCCGTGCCAGGCCGTGACCAGCCGATCCACTGCATCAACGTGGACGGCCGCGAGCGTACCCGGTGGGCTTCCCGCGTCGATCGCCGCCATCCGGAGTACCCGGGTCCGCACCGCCCGGGGCAGCTCCGCGAGCCCTTCCACTGGCAGCCCCTCCTCGCCGGTGTCCGTTCCCTGGAGGTCTCGGTAGGCGCGCGTGGCGAGGGCTTCCAGCGCGTCGGCGTCGTCGCGGAGCTGGCGTGCCGTACGCGCCAGGGCATCGCTCACGCCGGGGCCGAGGGTTTTTTCCAGTACGGGCAGCGCCTCATTACGTACGCGGACGCGCAGGTAGGCCGGATCGTCGTTGTGAGGGTCGTCCCAAGGTTCGAGGCCCAGGGCCTCGCAGGCGCGGTGCGTGGTGACGCGTCCGGTCTCCAGCAGGGGCCGCACGTAGCGAACCCCTGACGGCCGTTGGAACGCGGCGGGCATGCCTGCCAGGGACCGGGCACCAGAGCCGCGCGCCAGGCCGAGGAGGACGGTCTCCGCCTGGTCGTCGCGGGTGTGCCCGAGGAGAACGGCGGCGGCGTCCAGCCGGGCCGCCGCCCTGTCGAGGGCCTCGTACCTCGCCTCGCGCGCGGCGTTCTCCGGGCCGCCCTCCCGGCCGACCGTCACGGCGACCGATCCGGCGGGGTCGAGCCCGAGGCCGGCCATGGTCCGTACGAGACGTTCCGCGCGTTCGTCCGACCCGTCCTGCAGGCCATGGTCGATCGTCACGCCACCCGCGCGGCGGCCGCCCCGCGGGGCCTCGAAGGCGAGCGCCGCCGCCAGCGCCAGCGAGTCGGCGCCACCGCTGCAGGCCACCAGGACCAGCGCGCCCGGCGGGACGGCGTCGAGCGCCTGCCGGACCGCCACCCGTACCGACGCCACGGCCGGATCGGGCCCCATGAGCTCCCCTCTCGTCAACCTGCGGCAACAACGCCGCGGGTCAACGAAACCACGCGCCACCGACAATCGCGCGAGACGGCGGGCTGACGGGCGGGGCGGGTCAGGCTTCGTTGGCCTCCGGCGGGGCGTCGAGCTCGCGGGGACCGACGACGCGGTTCATCCAGTCGGCCGGTTCCTTGATCTCGGCGTGCGTCGGCAGCGTCTCCGGCGACTGCCAGATCTTGTTGAAGCCGTCCATGCCGGCCTCGGCGACGACGCGGCGCACGAAGCGCGAACCCTCCGCGTACTGCTTCATCTTCAGGTCGATCCCGAGTACGCGGCGGATCGTCTTGTCCATCCGCGAACCACCGTCACGCCGTCCCTGGAAGCGGGCACGGATCTGCTGCACCGACGGCACGACCTCGGGCCCGACCGCGTCCATCACGTAGTCGCCGTGGCCCTCGACGAGGGTCATGACGGCCGTGAGCCGGTCCAGGATCTCGCGCTGCTCGGGCGACTGGATCGCGTCGATCAGGCTGGAGTCGCCGCCCCGGACGGCGTCGGCGACCGCCTCGGCCGCGTCCCGGAGCCGGTCCAGCATCGCGCCGGGATCGAGGTCGGACGCGAGCAGGAACTTGGTCATCTGGTCTTGCACGTACTCGCGCAGCCACGGGACGCCCGTGAACTGCGTGCGGTGCGTCTCCTCGTGAAGGCACACCCACAGCCGGAAGTCGCGCGGGTCGACGCCCAGCTCCTGCTCGACCTGGACGATGTTGGGCGCGACGAGAGTGAGCCGTCCGGTCGGCGCGCGGCCGGACGGGTCAGGCGGCAGGAACAGCTCGTACTGGCCGAGGACGCGGCTCGCCATGTACGCGAGGATGGCGCCGACCTGCATCCCGGTCACCCGGGAGCCGACGGCCTGGACCATCACGCCGCCCGCTCCACCGCTGAGCAGACCGGTGCCGCGCCGCTCCTGCATCTGCTCCATGAGCGGTTCGAGCACCACCTTGAAGCCGTCGACGTTGGCCCGGATCCAGCCCGGCCGGTCCACGATCGTGGCCGGCGCGGAGTCCCGCTCTGCCTGGATGCCCGTGAAGTCGAGAACGTGCCCCTGCGCGAGCCGGGACAGCTCGCGGAGCTCGTCGACGACCTGACGGGCCTCTTCGTGGCTGACCTGCGGCCCCGGCCGGACAAGCCGGGTCCCGGTCTGTACGGCCACGTTCCAGTCGATCATTGAGGCGCTCATATACCCCACCGTACGTTTCGACACGGCGCCCGGGCGCCCCTGCACATCCGTTCAACGAACAACCGTTTTGGTTATCTCCCGCCGGGCCCCGTCCACACGCGATCGCGGCCGCTCGCAAGGCCGACGCCCGCTAGAACCGGCGCCCGCGACCGGCGCCCGCGAGACCGGCGCCCGCGAAGTCGCCCGCGAGGCCGGTCGGCGCTCGCTAGGGCGCGGATCAGCAGCCGCAAGCGGCGACGGCGCTCGCGAGCCGGTCGAGCTTGCCGGGGTCGACGGACCCCTTCCCGTCACCGGCCATGAAGGCGAACGCCAGCAGGCGCCCGTCGGCGTCGTGGGCGATCCCGGCGAGGGTGCTGACTCCGGCGAGGGTTCCGGTCTTGGCCCGGACCATCCCGGCTCCGGCCTGACTGCCGGACACCCTGTAGCGGGGCGGGCCGAGCGTGCCGGAGAAGCCCGCGACCGGCATGCCGGTGATCGCCGCCCGCAGCTCAGGGCGTTCGGGGGACGCGGCGAGCGCGGCGATCCGGGCGAGGGCGAGCGGGGTGATCTGGTTGCGCGGCGAGAGACCGCTGCCGTCGTTGGTCAGAACCCCTTCGGCGACGCCGAGCGCGCCGAGCACCTCGCGGACGGCCTCCGCTCCACCGGCGAACGTGACGGGCCGCCCACGCTTGATCGCCACCTGGCGCAGCACGGCTTCGGCCACGTCGTTGTCGCTGTGCGTCATCAGATATTCGACGAAGGTCGCGAGGGTGGGTGACTGCACGACTCCGAGACGCTGAGCCCCAGCGGGCGCCTGCGTCTGCCGTCCCGCTGTGGCCTTCACCCCGTGACGGCCCAGCAGCGAGGCGAACGTGGTGGCGGCGGCACGCGGCGGGTCGGCGACGCGGGTGTTCCTCTCCAGGTCGCCCGGAGCGACACGCCCCTTGTCCACCGTCAACGCCGAGACGGGAGCGACCTCGCCGTCCGGCAGATAGTTGGGCTTCCAACCGGCGGCCGTACGCGGCCCCTGGTAGGCCGAGATGTCGTAATCCACACGTACGCGCCGTACACCGGCCGCTTTGAGCGCGGTCGCGGTCTGCCGGGCCAGATCGGTGAACGAGGCGAACGCCGGGTTACCCGTACTCGAAGCCGACGTGGAGGTACGCGTCGTCACGGTAGGATCCCCGCCGCCGACCAGGACCACGTTGCCCCCGGCGTCGCCGCCCCTGACCGCCTGGGTGGTGATCCGGTGCGCGGGGCCCAGGGCGGCCAGCGCGGCCACCGACGTCACGAGCTTGGTGGTGGAGGCCGGGGTGGCGGGACGATCGGCACGCTGCTGGAACAGCGGACGGCGGGTCGTCGCGTCGATCACCACTACGTTGATCTTCTCGTCGGGGCCGCCGATCAGGGCGTTCAGACGGGCGGCCAGAACGCCGGTCGCGGGGAGGCGGGCGGCGTCGCCGGCGGCCGGCAACCCCGCCGCGACCGGCACGATCCCACGGTCGGCCACGGTCGGCGGCCGTGGCGACAGGTGCCGATCCGGTGTGAGTTTCGCCACTGCGACGCCCGCGCCGACAGTGAAAACGTTAAGGAGGGACAGTGTGATCATGACGAGTGCGAGGGCCCTTTCGCGCACGTAACAGCCCCTCTCCCACTCAGCACTCATCAACGTGCGACATCCTTATATATGGGAACACCCACCCTGTGAGGGCCGCCTTCGCCCGCACAGGCTCCCGAAAGCCTAAACACTGCGACCACGCGGGGAGCGGAGGACATCTTGGAATTCGACGTCGTCATTGAGATCCCGAGGGGCAGCCGGAACAAGTACGAGGTGGACCACGAGAGCGGCCGGATCCGGCTGGACCGCATGCTCTTCACGTCCACGCAGTACCCGGCCGACTACGGCTTCGTCGAGAACACGCTCGGCGAGGACGGTGACCCGCTCGACGCGCTCGTCATCCTCCAGGAGCCGACGTTCCCCGGGTGCCTCATCAAGTGCCGCGCCGTCGGCATGTTCCGCATGACCGACGAGGCCGGCGGTGACGACAAGGTCCTCTGCGTGCCCGCGACCGACCCGCGCAGCGAGCACCTGCGGGACATCCACCACGTCCCGGAGTTCGACCGGCTGGAGATCCAGCACTTCTTCGAGGTCTACAAGGACCTCGAGCCCGGCAAGTCCGTCGAGGGCGCCAACTGGGTCGGGCGTGTCGAGGCCGAGGCCGAGATCGAGCGCTCCATCAAGCGCGAGGCGGAGAACGTCGCGCAGCGCGGCGGGCACTGACCCGCCGCACCGGACGGTGCCGGTCTGCTCCCCGCGCCGCCGTCCGGGACATGACATCGGAACGCTTCCGTACGAGCCGCTCGTACGGAAGCGTTCCGCTCTCCGGGGCCGGGAGCGGGGGCCCTGGACCGTCGCGGGGCCGGGACCATCGCGGGGCCGGGACCATCGCGGGGCCGGGACCATCGCGGGGCCGGGACCATCGCGGGGCCGGCAGCGGGGCCGGGAGCGGAAGCCTGCCTCAGCCGGCCGGACGCGTCGCGCCGATGAGCCCGTCGCGGTGGATGCTGGAGATGCGCACGCGGGCGCCGGTGTAGGGCGCCTCGATCATGCGCCCCCGGTCGAGGTAGATGCCGACGTGATGGATCGTGTCGGGATCGTCGGTGTCGTTGGCGAAGAACACCAGGTCTCCGGCTCGCAGGTTGCTGAGCGGTACGTGCGGGCCCGAGGTCCATTGCGTGCCCGTCCAGTGGTCGAGCCGAACGCCTGCCTTGCTCCACGCGTAGAGGGCGAGCCCGGAGCAGTCGAAACCGAAGATTCCCGATCCGTGGGCTATGCCGTAGCTAGGGCCACTGGAGTTGCCGCCACCCCACGAGTACGGCGTGCCGAGCCATTTGAGGGCCGCCCGTACGACCAGTGAGCCCCGGCCTGATCCCCGTGCCAGCGCGACGGCCGAACGCCCGGAACCGTGATGGGCCAGCCGGGCACGCCGTGCCTCGGCTCTGGCCAGTGCGGCCGCGCGAGCCCTCTTCAGGCGTGCTGTGCGTTGTTCGGCGGCACCGAGACGCTGCTCCAGACGCCGCTTTTCGGTGGCGATGCGCCCGACGGCCGACCGTTGCCGCGCCACCGCGGCCTCCGCCGCCCTGCGCGCCTCCTCCGCCCGCCGCGTCGCCGCGTTCTGCTCGCCGAGCTTGACCTGCGCCTGCTCGCGGAACACGTCGGCGACGTTTCTGGCCGCCTCGACCTTCTGGACGAAGTCGGTACGTTTGCGCGCCAGCATCTCCATCATTCCGGCACGGTCCATGAAGCCCTGCGGGCCGCCGCTTCCCACCACCGCCGCGGACCAGGGGTTGGAGCCGGTGTCGGTGCGGTAGGCCTCGGCGGCGAACGCCGCCATCTCCTCCTGGGCCACCGCCAGACGCCGCTCTGCCTCCGCGAGGCGGAGCTGGGTGTCGGCATAGGCCTGCGCGGCCTGCCGCAACTTGACGACCTCGCCGTTGTAACGCTCGACAGCCGTGGCCGCCGCCACACTAAGCCGCTCAAGCCCGGCGTTGGCCTGGGCGAGCATCGCCTTGGTGCGGCCGACTTCCTCGGCTCGTTCATTGACCTCACGCCGGCTCTCGCGAATCTCCCGCGCGCTCGGCGCGGGCTCGGCGTGGGCCGTCACGGCCAGCCCGCCGACCGACAACGCGATCCCGGTCGACACGGCCATCAGACGTAGCTGTCTTGTGCTCGGTGACGGAAACACGGTCCCCCCTGCCGTGGATCACTATTCGGAAGTGATCTGTGACAGAGAGTAGTTCACACAGGTCACAACATGAACTCCCGTCACAGAGATCGCAGGAGTTACTACCCTTGTTGATCTTTCTGTACACCGAGCAGCCGGGCGATCCAGGGCCGTACCACCGTGCGCGGCGGCAACGGCACGCGCGGATAGCTGAAGATCGGCACCGCGGCCCCGTAGGCTGCCCGCAACTCGGCCGCCTTGCACCAGTCCGCGGGAGTACGTGTCGCGGCCCAGGCGGCCGCCATCGCGGGCCGGTAGCCGGGCCGCCGTTCCCACAACCTCAGCAACGCCACGGTCGCGCGCGCCGCCGAATAGCCGTCATCCGGATAAGCGCCGCCCGCCAGATACGCGGCGGTGGCCTGCCCTCCGTGGGGAGTCCCCAGCGCCCACGTCCAGTTGGCCACGACCAGTTCGCGCACCTCGATCGGCAACCGATCCGCCGCCGCGTACATCCGTTCCCGCCGTCCTCCGCACAACCGCCGCGAGTCCAGCAACCACCCAAGGTCGCCCTCCCAAACGACCGCGCCGCCTCCACTCCGTCCCATAAAGCCGGACGGAGGTGGTGTGGTGCGCTCAGGCAGGGCGGGGGCAGGACCGATGGCGGGCGGGGTCACCCCATCCAGGCCGTCTTGGGCGAGCCAGGACAGAAGGGTGAGGCCTCGGGCGGCCTGGAGGCGGCAGAGTTCGAGGATTTCGCGGCGGGTCCGAGCGGCGGATTCGGTCCAGAGAGGCCACTCGACCAGCTGGACCTGAGCGACGAGACGGATCAGCTCGGGCGGGACCGGGCGCGGGCTCACGCGCGACTCCGGTCGTTGCGCCAGCGCGGGCCCACTCAGGGTCATCCGGAGGCCTGCGTTTCGGGGCTGGACCCGGAAGCGGACGGCGACGGGGCCGGTGGCGTGGAGCTGGACGGCGGCGGGGTCGACGGCGGCGGCGTGCTGGAACTGGGCGGAGTCGAAGGCGAGGACGGTGGCGGCGTCGATGCCGGCGGGCTGCTCGGCTTCGAGGGCGGCGGCGTCGTCGTGGGTGGCGGCGTCGTACCCGGGTCCGTGGGAGCGGGGCGCCAGCTGATGTGCACCTGCAGGCCTCCGGGCAGGAACGTGATGCCGCCCTGGCCACGGCCACCGGGTCGCCGGAAGACATGCACGGACACCGTTGTGGACTGGCCGTTCTGCAGGTGGCCGGAGGAGGTGCTCAACCGTAGGGGCCCCCATGTCTTGGCCCGCCAGGAAACCGGACCGCCCTCGGCGCGAAGAGTGATCGTGGCGTCTGAGCCGCCGGCCAGGTCGATGTGCAGCGGCGAGGCCGAAAGCGTCCCACTGCCGCCGGGCGGCCTCGGATGGGGCGCGCCGTCAGGGGCGGAGTGATACTCCTTGCGCGGCGGTGACGGCAGCGCGGTGGGCGGGGCCGCAGAGCCGCGCGCCCCCAAGGGAAACGTCGCGGAAACCGGCGAACCGACCAGCCCACCCAACCCGGAATCGGAAGGCGGGTAGTCCCGTAGATCCGTGGGCGGCAGGATCGGGGCCACACCAGGACTCGGCAGCCGGCCCGAAGCGACCGTTCCGGACGGCCGGTCGCTCACAAGCCAGACGAACGCGACGGCCCCAGTGCCGAGGAGAAGCACAACCATCGCCGCAGCCGCCACTCCCCGCACAGCAGCCCGCAAACGCCCTACCCGCACAAAACCGCCCCGCCGCACACCGGAAGCCGACGCGATCCCAGCCGCCGCACTGACGCCAGCCGGTACCGAGCCCACCGGCGTGCCGCCACCCGACGCGGCGCTAGTCCGGGCGGCTCCAGCCAACGTGCCGCCAGACGGGGCAGCGCCAGCCGAGGCGGAGCCAAGTGGCGCGTCGTCAGTCGGGGCGGCACCAGCCGACGTGTCGCCAGCCGAGGTGGAGCGAACTAGCGTGCCGTCAGTCGCGGCGCCAGGCGGGGTCGCGTCAACCGGCGTGCCGCCTGGCTGGGCGGCGTCAGGCGGCGTGGTGGCGTTGGATGGCGGTTGGCTACGTCGCGGGGCGGGTCGGCGGCGGGCGATGGGCCATAGCGGGAAGGGGGAGCGTCGGGGTCGGCGCGCGAGGATCGAGCGGCGTGGGAGGCCTGGGCGGCGTGGGAGTGCGAAGCGGCGCGGCTGGGCCGGGAAGCCGCCCGGCGTGAACTCGGTGATCCGGGTCGCCACGAACAGCCGGTATCCCACCAGTTCGGGGTCGAGGAAGCAGCTCATGACGCGCAGGCGTAGCGCGTCCGGCGGGTCGGCCTGTGGGAGCAGGCCGTACACCTTGGCGGCCGAGACCGTTCGCGGCCGGAACGCCTCGCACAGGGCGCACTCCTCGGCGTGCCGCAGCAGGCGGAGCCGCAGGTCGAGGTCCATCTCGCCGCGACGGTCGCGGAGGATCACGCCGCGGTCAGGGCAGCCGTACGGCCCCTGGTGCGCGAGGATCTCGGCCGTCAGCGCCACTTCGAGCTCGGCGTGCGCACGGTCGAGTGCGGCCTGGGCCTCCTTGACCGGCAGGTCGAAGACGGCGGCGAGATCGGGCACCGACAGCTGGTGGCGGACGCGCAGCTCCAGGATCTCCCGGCTGAGCGGCGCCAGCCCGAGCACGGCCTGCCAGGCCATGATCCGCTGGTCGACGTCCTCCTGGTCATGGCTGGCGACCAGCAGGTCCGGCTGCTGGCCGCCGTACGGCATGCGGCGCCCGCACTCCATCCGCGCGACGGCGTACAGCCACGGCCCGAACCGATCCGGATCGCGCAGCTTGTCGACGTGCGCCTCCGCCACGATGAACGTGTCGCGCAGCGCCACCTGGGCGGCGTCACGGTTGCGCAGCTGGAACCAGCAGTACGCGTAGAGCCGGTCGGCGTACGCCTCGTACAGCGCGGCGGGGCCGCCGGAGTCTCGTGATCGCAAAACCTCGACCAGGAGGTGGTCATTCATACCTTCGAAAGTAAAGGTTCCGAGGGGTGTTCACCGGCAATTTCAAAGGATCGCGTTAATGGCATTAGTCGGAATTGTGCAACTTGCCGGACTATTGCGTTCAGCTGCCGGACCTGCGCTCATGCCTTCACAGCCTCCATCGGCATACGACCGGAAGGAGAGATTTGGCAAGCGTTAGGGGTAGAACAAAATTACACCCAAAGGGATCACTTACGAGAGAGGGTGTCCAGCATTGGTGGAAGCGCCCGTTCTGCGGCGGCCGCGACGGTCGCCACCTGGGCGCTGGTGAACACCACGGGCCGGGCCGTTATCAACTCCGGCAGTGGACGTGCCGCCACGAAGAACACCCCGCCATGGCGGAGTCCGTTACGCGGGACCCTCGCTCCATGGACCGCGACCATCGGAGTCACGGCCACTTCGTAGTCGAGCTCCAGAGACAGTGACTCGGCGACCGTCCGGGCGCTCCGTGTTGCGGCACCGGCCAGGTCTCCCGCGGGTTTGTCACCGATCCACAGCCGCCGTCCCTCCGAGCGCAGCCGAAGACCCCAGCGCCACCGGCGGCTGGCGATGGCGTACACACCGGTGAGGCCGATGACCAGATGGTCGAGATTGGTCGAGGGTGTGCGCGGCAGCGCCCGGTCGTGGAGTACGCGAAAGCCCGTGGGGTCGAGCCGCGCGAGGCTGCGTCCCGTACGACGTTCCGCCACCGCGCCCTGACGCCATCTGGTGGCCGGGCCCGGGCGCGCGCGTTCGTACATGGTGAACGCGGCGAACGCCGCCAAGGCGCCCCCTGGACCGGCCCACCACACGCTGAGCCCCGCCACGACTACTCCGACGCCGCAAGCCAGGACGCCACGAAGCAGGAGCCGTTCCTGCCGGTGCTCCGCGGCGAGCATGCGGTATCGCGACCAGGCAGAGGCTCCGGCGCTGGACGTGCCGACACCGCTGAAGCGCACCGAACGCCCCTTCTCCTCCAGCCTTCCAGGGCTGCCCAAGTCGCCAGCGTGAGCCCCTGACGTCGGGAGTTCAAGGACTTTGACCTTCTTGATGCCGACTCGCGGGGAAGTCCATGATCGCTTTACCCTCATTGACACTGTCATCATTACAGTGTCACTATCGGGGGCATGGAGAGCACCTGGACCATCACCGAGCTGGCGGACCGTGCCGTCGTGGCCCTCGCCGCCGACGGCTCCCCGCGGGCCAACGGCCGGGTGCGTGATCTGCCCAACGAACGGCTGATCCGCTGGTACACCACGATCGGCCTGGTGGATCCGCCCCTGGGCCGCCGGGGCCGCACCGCGCTCTACGGTCCCCGCCATCTCCTCCAGCTCGTCGCGATCAAGCGCCGCCAGGCCGCGGGCCGCTCGATCGCAGAGATCCAGGCCGAGCTCACCGGCCTTCCCGACGCGACCCTGCAAGAAATCGCCGAGCTCACCGACCTGCCGGAGCCGCCGGAGCCTCTCGACACCCCGCTCCGTGAGCGCTTCTGGGCTGCCCGTCCGCCTGCCTCGACGACCGTCGACGGTCTGGCCGCGCCCCGACCGATGGCTGCTCAGCCCGTTCAGGGTGTACGGCTCGCGCCGGATCTCACGCTGCTCCTGAACGTTCCGTCGCTCGGCGAAGGCGACCTTGCCGCGATCGAGACGGCGGCACGGCCGCTGCTGGACGAGCTCCGGCGGCGCGACCTGATCGGTACCGACACCAGTTCCCCGTCCGCCGCCCCCTACGGGAGGTCCTCGTGACCGTGCACATCACACCGCTGCCCGAACCCGTAACGCCGCCCCAGGCACCCGGCGGCGGACTCGGCGCACTTGCCACCGACAAGGGCAACTTGCCGCTGGACTCCGTCGACGTTCACGCCGCCATCACCGGCTTGGCCGCAGGTATCGAGGTCGTGCAGGGTTTCCACAACCCGTTCGACATACCTCTGGAAGCCACGTACGTCTTCCCGCTACCGGACCGTGCCGCCGTCACGGCGATGCGCATGGAGGCGGACGACCGGGTGATCGAGGGCACGCTCAAGGAACGCGGCCAGGCGCGGCAGGACTACGACGAGGCGATAGCCGCCGGCAGGCGCGCCGCGATCGCCGAGGAGGAACGGCCCGATGTCTTCACCATGCGGGTCGGCAACATCCTCCCGGGCGAGCGGGTGACAGTCCATCTGAGCCTCAACCAGCCGTTGCCGTACGAGGACGACGCCGCCACTTTCCGGTTCCCGCTCGTGGTGGCCCCGCGTTTCATCCCGGGTTCGCCCTTGGACGAGGCACAGGCGGGTGACGGTGTCGTGCCGGATACCGACGCGGTTCCGGACGCGTCGCGCATCAGTCCGCCGGTGCTGCTGCCGGGCTTTCCCAATCCGGTGCGCCTGTCGGTCACCGCGGACATCGATCCGGCCGGGCTGCCGCTCACCGAGATACGTTCCGCGCTACACGTCGTCAGTGAGACCCAGGAGAACGACGAGCGCGGCCGTACGACCATCCGTCTTCAGCCAGGCGAACGTCTCAACAGAGACTTCATCCTGCGTCTCGCCTACGCCTCGCGAGACGACGAGGAGGAGGAACTGGCGGCACTCTCCCTCACGCCGGACGAACCGGACGCAGCGGAAGGCACGCCTGCTGAAGTGGGTGGCACGTTCACGCTGACAGTGTTGCCGTCGGGCGCCTCCCGGCGCCGCTCCCGTCCCCGGGACGTCGTCCTCATCCTCGACCGGTCCGGCAGCATGCACGGCTGGAAGATGATCGCGGCGCGGCGGGCGGCGGCACGGATCGTCGACACGCTCACCGCCGACGACCGCTTCGCGGTGCTCTCCTTCGACAACGTCGTCGAACGGCCGCGTGACCTGGACGCCGGGCTGTCCGCCGCGACCGACCGCAACCGGTTCCGCGCGGTCGAGCACCTCGCCTCGATCGACGCGCGTGGCGGCACGCAGATGTCGCGGCCGCTGGACGAGGCGTGCACGCTGCTGGCCGACTCGGTCAACGACCGCGTGATCGTGCTCATCACCGACGGCCAGGTCGGAAACGAGGACCAGATCCTCGCGCACCTGGCACCGCGCCTGCACGGGATCCGCGTTCACACGGTCGGCATCGACCGCGCCGTTAACGCGGGTTTCCTGCGCCGTCTGGCGGCCGACGGCGCGGGCCGGTGCGAGCTCGTCGAGTCCGAGGACCGGCTCGACGAGGCGATGGAGCACATCCACCACCGCATCGGCGCGCCGGTCGCCACCGAGCTGACGTTGCACGCCGACGGCCTCGGCCTCCTCCCGGACACGGTCGCGCCGCGCCGCCTCGGCGCGTTGTTCCCCGGCGTACCGCTGGTGATCTCTGGGCGGTACCGCGGGGTCCCGTCCGCCGCGAGACTGACCGTTCGCGGCGTCACGTCCGACCGCACGCCGTGGGAGCGGACCGCCACCGGCACCGTGACCAAGGACGCCGCGCCCGCCGCCGTCTGGGCCCGCGCGCATCTGCGCGACCTGGAGGACCGGTACGCGGTCGACGGCGGCGACGACCTCGAACGCCGCATCGTCGACACCTCGCTGCGCTTCGGCGTGCTCTGCCGGTTCACCGCGTTCGTGGCGGTGGACAGCCGGGTGGTGGCCGAAGGCGCCGACGCGCCCCATCAGGTCGTGCAGCCGGTCGAGATGCCGGACGGATGGGCGGCGGCGCCAGGCGTCGCGATGCCGCTGGCCGCTTCGAGGATGGCTGAGTCCATGTCGTACGGCGGCCCGCCACTGGGCGCTGCCGGATCGGCCCCTGCGCCGCCCGCGGCGCCTATGGGCCCTGCGGCCTCCGCCGTTCCTGCCGTTCCTGCCGGTCCCGCCGTTCCCGCCGCCGAGTTCGGCCCGCCTCCGCCGCCCAGGCCTCCTGGCGGGCCAGGTGGCGGCTTCCGTGGGACCAGTGCACGTCCGGTTGATTTGGGAGGCGGGGACGTTCCGGAGTCCGCGGCTCCTAGCTCGGGGACGTTCGAACGTCGTCGCGCAGGCAGGCCCGCAGCGGCCCGTTCGTCTGCCGCACTGGCCGAGGCTCGCCGTGTCTTGGCCGAAGAGCTCCAACGGCTCCGGCAGGTCGGCGCCCAACGCGACGTACAGCACCTCAAGGATCTGCTCACCAAGCTGGAGCCGATCGTTCAACGTTTGGACGAGTGCGGCGTCGACCGTGGCTTGGCCGGGCCGCTCTCGGCGCTGGCTACAGATCTCCAGGTCGTCCGAGCCGAGACCGCCCCCGCGGATCTCGACGCGCTCTGGGACCGTGCCCTGCGCACCCTGGCCGACTTCGTCGCGGCCACTGGCAGGAGCACCAAGCGCCCGTTCTGGAAGCGTGGCCAATAGAAAGGAAGAACGTGGGCGTCCTCCCGGGTCAGGAGGAGGACGCCCACGTCAACGAATGATCAGGCGTGCTGCGGCTGGTAGCGACGCCGGATCATCGGTACGAGGTTGAACAGGAGCCCGCCCAACGCGACCGCGGTGACGAGGTTGATTCCGGGGTGGAACTGGCCGAAGTCGTTCCCGCCCTCGGAGCCGCTGGCGAGCAGGGCGGTCACGACCGCCAGGACCAGCGCGGCGCCGACCTGCATGGCCGTCTGCACCAGGCCGGAGGCCAGACCCTGTTCGGAGTCGTCGATCCCCTCCGTCGCCTGAGCCATGATCGAGCTGAACCCGAACGCGAACCCGCCGCCCAGCAGCAGCATCGTCGGCAGCACGGTGAACGCGTAGTGCGGCGCGGTCCCGGCCGTCGTGAGGAACCACACGTAGCCCAGCGACATCGACGTCATCGCGGTCAGGATGAGCGGCGAAGTCCCGTACCGGTCGATCAGGCGGCCCATGAACGGTGAGCCGAAGGCGACGAGAAGTCCCGCCGGAAGCAGCGCCATCGCCATCTTCAGCGGCGACCAGTGCAGGACGTCCTGCAGGTAGAGCGTCATCATGAACTGGAAGCTGAGGTAGGAGCCCATCAGCGCGACGACGCTCAGGTTGGCGCGCACGATCGTGCCGACCTTCAGGATGCCCAGCCGGATCAGCGGGTGGGCGACCTTGTTCTCGGTGTAGAAGAACGCTCCGAACAGCGCCGCGGCCAGCACCACGGAACCGACGGTCACCGGGTCGAGCCAGCCCCGTTCGGGAGCCGACACCACCGTGTAGACGGCCAGCAACATGCCCGCGGTCAAAGTGATCGCGCCGACCAGGTCATGGCCGCCCTCCTCGGCGCGCTTGTCCCGGGGGATCAGGAAGTAGCCGGCCACCAGGGCGAGCACCGCGAGCGGGACGGGGGTGAGGAAGGTCCACCTCCAGCCGAAGCTGGTGAGCAGCCCGCCGAGGATCAGGCCGGACGAGTAACCGCTGGCGCCGAACACCGAGAACACGGACAGTGCTCGGTTGCGCGCGGGGCCCTCGTGGAAGGTCGTGGTCAAAATGGACAGGGCGGTGGGCGCGGTGAACGCGGCCGCGAGGCCCTTGACGAACCGGGTGACGATGAGCAGCGTGCCGTTGTCGACCAGGCCGCCGATCAGCGACGCGACGGCGAACACGCCCAGTGCGATCAGGAAGATCTGGCGCCTGCCCAGAAGGTCGGCCGTACGGCCGCCCAGCAGGAGCAGACCGCCGTACCCGAGCACATAGCCGTTCACGATCCACTGCAGCGACGTGGTCGACAGGCCGAGTTCGGCGCCGATCGACGGCAGGGCCACGCCCACCATCGACACGTCGAGACCGTCAAGGAACAACACGGCGCACAGCACCGCGAGGACGCCCCACAGTCGCGGGGTCCAGCGCTGCTCGCCGGGCTCTGTGGCTTGGGAGGGCGGGGTGACGGAAGACGTTTCGGTGATAGTCACGTCGGAGGACAGTACATGCACACGCATCAAATGTCTACGCACAAGATTCGTCGGCAATTAATGCGTTTGCATCCAGCCGGGCCTATCCCCTAAGATGCGCCCATGACGTCGGAGACCGCGCTGGTCGACCGCTGGCGGAGCCTCGCGGCCTGCTACAACCAGGTCGCCTGCCACCTCGACCGGGAGCTGCAGGCACAGCACGGCCTGTCCATGAGCGAGTTCGAAGCGCTGGACCGGCTCGTCGGCCTTCAGTCCGAGAAGTGCCGCATGCAGGAGCTCGCCTCCGACATGTACCTGAGCCAGAGCGCCCTTTCGCGCACGGTGGCCCGCTTGGAGAAGCACGGCCTAGTGCAGCGCGGCCTCTGCGAGGCCGACCGCCGTGGCGTCTTCGTCAAGCCCACCGCCGCCGGCATCGAGCTCCACGCCAAGGCCCGTGAGACCCATCTCACAATTCTCAGTGAGCACCTGGCCTCCACCTCGTCCTCCACCTCCGCCTCGTCCTCGTCCTCGTCCTGACGAAGGCACCACCTCACGAACACACCATTACGGTGAGTGGCCGCTCGTCGGCGCCGCCGAACGCCGTGGCCCTGCGCGGCCAGGATGGGCGTCGCTAACCGCATCAACGTCCAGGCCGAAACTGAGCACGAAGAGTGGCGGGCGATAATCGCCGTTCCGTGACCGGACTTACCGCCATGACGCCATCACTACAGCGTGATCGTCATACCTCGGAATATGACCGGGTGGCCATATCCGAGGCGCCGGTTATCCGTTCTGTGATGGTCGGTGAAAACTGGACGGAAATGGCAATGAACATTCACTTTCCTGGTTACGATGGCGAACCAGCCCGGCACCGCGTTCTTGATGGTGAGGAACGGAGTCCTCCACGGAGTTGTGGATGTGAACGCTTTCGTGACGCGATCCGACGACACAGACCGTGGGGCGGACGGACCGATCTGGGCATTTGCCCCCAATCCGGTGGTCGCCGCCGACGTCGGCGGCGTGATCAGTCAGCTCAACGACGCGGCCCGCACGTTGCTCGGGTCCGCGGCGTGCGGAGCGCCCTTGGCGGAGGCGGCTCCCGCCTGGCTCCACCGGGCCCACCAGCAGCAGGTGGACGACACGGTCTCGGCCACCCCCGTACGAGGGCCGATAGGCGGACGCACATTCGAGGCGCATCCGACGCGCTGGACCGCCGAGGGCGTCACCAATATCGTCTGGTGGCTCGTCGAGGACGCGCGGCAGCGGTCGGCCCCGGAAGCACTGCGAACCGAACGAGAGCGTGCCGAATTCCTCACCGAGGTCTCAAGCGACCTTTCATCTCTGGACATCGATCTCTGCCTGAATGCGAGCGTGCGTTTGGCCGCGCGGCACCTGGCGGATCTGGCGGTGGTGGTGACACCGAAGGCCGGATGCGGATACTCGATGGTATTTTGCGGCCCGGACGGGCGAGTGGTCAGTGACGACCTCGACCTTGAGCCCGATCAGGTGCCGGGATTGGCCGAGGCGTTGCGCGGAGTCCCGCCCTCACAGCCGATCGATCCCGCGACCGTTCCCGAACGGTTCTTCCGCGGCCGGCTCGACGATCCAGGCCTGATGGTGGTGGCGGCACTGCCCGCTCCGCGCGCTCCCGCCGGCGCGCTGGTGCTCGTACGGCGGTCCGGCCGCGCCGCTTTCACAGCGGGCGAGGAGGCGTTCGCGCGCCTGTTCGCGGCCAGGGCCGGGACGGCGATGTCGGCCGCGCGCCTCTACGCCGAGCAGTCCTCGATCACCGAGATCCTCATGCGCGAGCTGCTGCCTCCCCGCACCCCCGACCTCGAAGGCGTCGAGCTGGCCGCCGGCTACTGGCCGTCGGAGGACGGTGAACGCGTCGGCGGCGACTTCTACGACCTCTACCCGGCGACCGGCTGCGGCCAGGAGGCGCTGGTGGTCCTCGGCGACGTGTGCGGCAAGGGACTTCCGGCCGCCGTGCTGACCGGCAAGATCCGCAACGCCCTGCAGGTACTGCTGCCGCAGGCCGACGACCACCACCACGTCCTCAGCCGGCTCAACCAGATGATGTTGCTGAACGGCGACCCCAGCAAGTTCGTCACCCTGGTGCTGGCCTCGGTGCGGCGTCACCGTGAACGGGTGCGGGTGCGCCTGACCTGCGCCGGGCACCCGGCACCCCTCGTCCTGCGGGCCGACGGCACCGTCGAGGAGGTGCCGACCGTCGGGACCCTCATCGGCGTCATGGAGGAGGTCGCGACCGACACGGTCCCCGTCGAGCTCGCGCCCGGGGAGACCTGCCTCCTGCACACCGACGGCGTCACCGAAGCCAAGGGCGGCCCGAAGGGTAACGAGCTGTTCGGCGACGACCGGCTACGCCAAGAGCTGGCCCAATGCGCCGGGTCGACGCCCGACGCACTGGTGGAACGTATCCAGCGGCTCGTATCCGAATGGGTCGGTGACGGCCGCCACGACGACATGGCCCTCATAGCCATCGCCCCACGCTGACCCGCCGCCGTACGCCCGGCGGCGCTCAACCACGCGTCCCGACCCGCTCGGCCAGGAAGTCCTCCCACGTCCGCTGGCCGGTGGCCTGGTCGAGGGAGAGGTTGCCGCCGTCACGGTAGGCGCGGGCGGCCTTGCCGGGGAGCCTGACCGGCACCATCAGCCGGCGCTTGCCCACCGCGTTCAGGTAACCGCGGACGATCTCGTCCATGCCGTACACCGTCGGCCCGGCGATGTCGGCCACCAGGCCGGCGGGTTCGCCGAGCGCCAACCCGGCGAGCCGCTCCGCCACGTCCCCGGCGTCGACGGGCTGGAACCGCATCCCCGCCGGCACCGGAATGACCGGCATCTTGGCCATCCCCCGCGCCGCGGTCAGCATGAAGTCATGGAACTGCGTGGCCCGAAGGGTCGTCCACGGCAGCCCCGACCCTTCCACGGCCAGCTCCGCGGCCCGCTTGGCCGCGAAGTAGCCGAACATCGCCCGGTCGACCCGGCTCTCGACCGGAATCCGGTCGGCGCCGACGACCGAGATGTACACCAGATGCTGTGAACCGGCCCGCGCGGCCGCCTTCACCAGATTCCGCGCCTTGTCCTCGTCACCCTTGGTGCTCCCAGCGCAGTGCACGATGGTGTCGGCCCCGCCGATAGCGGCCTCAAGCCCATCCCCACTAGCCAGGTCCCCCGTTACGTACTCGATACCGTCCTTGGCCTCGTGTCTGCTACGGCTGAGCACCCGCACCGTACGGCCCGCGTCCACCAAGAGCGGCGCCACAAGCCTGCCGAGCGTTCCCGTACCACCAGTGAGCAGGATCGTCATGATTTCCTCCGATGCGATTCGTCGACTCACTGCACTGACGGGCCGAACCGATCGAACGTGACAGCGAGACCGGCGGCCTAGACGAGCGCCGCCGTCAACCGCCGAGCCTGGGCCTTCAGAGACCGACCAGCAGTGACCTGCCGCTGCGACTCCGCGTGGGCCGTCGGTCGGGGGAGATCTACCGGAGCCTACGCACGCGAATTTGCCGGCGTGACGTCCAGGGACCCGGATGACCAGATCGGTCGATGGTGGACCAGCGACAGCCGCCAGCCGTGGGCCGTCCGGGTCGCCTCGAAACGCGAGCGTCCACCGATCTGGGCGGTGACCTCGGGGGCGAGCGCTCCGGGCGCGGGGGTGCTGGGCGCCATGGTGAGCAGCATGTTGGTGTGGACGGTGGCGTGGTCGCCGTCCAACTCGACCAGGAGGTTGGTGACCAGATGCTGGTGACGCTGGTCGGGTGTGTGGTTGCGGGTGGCGAGCGCGATCACGTGGTCGATGCCCTGCACCTGGCCGCCGGGGGTGTCGGCGCGGGCGTCGTCGGCGAAGACGGACCGCGGGTCGCCGACCCCTTCGTCCAGCCACCGATAGAGCCGGCGGATCAGATCAGTGACCTCAACCCGATCGGTCAGCTCCTGGAGCTGCCGCTGAATCTGGGCGAGATCGGTGGGGTCGGTCATAGGGCTTCCTCACGGGTTGTCGGACGTAAACAACGCTGGCCACACCAACGTTGACTCGACCAACGATAACACGTTCGTGGGTGCACCCAACGTTATTCGCAGATCGCCCGCACACGACACCATCACGCCAGGTCAGGTCAGGGGTTTGCGGGGTTCACGTGCGAGGCCGCCTGGGTCCGCTGATAACAAAAGCCCCCTTGCGGGGATCGCAAGAGGGCTTCGAGGTGGAGCCGCCTATCGGAATCGAACCGATGACCTATTCATTACGAGTCTCACGAACAAGATCCACCCCCGTCCAGATCCGCCCCCCGACCTGCCCAGGAGCCCCTCAACGCGCTCCCCGGTTCCACACGCATCCAGGCTCATCCAGAGCCGTTGTTAGCACCCGCGTTAGCACTCCCCCGAACACCTCCGGCACGGTCCGGAGTGCTCGTTCGCGCGAACGGCGAGACGGTGTGACAGACCGATTCGCGCGAACGAGTGCTCCGGCACGCGGGGGGCTGGGGGCTGCGAAGCCCCCGCTTCAGGCACGTTCAGCCGAGGCCCTTGGCCCAGCCTCTTCCGCGCAAGCACGGATAGCCTGCGAGTATTGCACCTACCGCAACACTGCCCTTCACGAGAATCCGTCACATCGTGCGCCAACCTAGCGCGGATCGTAAGGCCCGATCCAGAGCGGGTCACAGTGAGATTTGCATGGAGCCATTATTGACCCTTTCGACGAAGAGGTGGACTACCTTTCCCCGATACCTCTTCTGAAGCGACTTCCCCCCATACCCTTCATCAGGCTCGATTGATTCGATCACTTGCCACCCCTTCCCCTGCAACCGACGTACCGCCTCGTCGACCGCGACTCCAGGGGCAAGATCCGTTTCCAAGAACGGTGCATCGCCCGAGTCGCAGATAGCCACTAGCTCAACCGGCTTGGTGTGGAGTCCCGCGATATCAGCTTCGACAACCTCGCGAACCGCTTCGAGTTTCTTCGGCGAATATTCGCACCCTGTCATACTCACGAACAGATAAATGACCACCGCCGACGACAACGCAAGACAAGCAAGCAAAGCCCCAATGACGATTCCCACCGAGTGACGTTTGATCACGCCCACCTGAGCGCTCCTAGCTTCTCTTAGATATTCGCTGGCGTTGAGGGTGATGCTGATCGCTGCCCCGTCTCGCTGGAATGCGCCCCCCGCTGGTTGAGATCTTGCTGCGGTCTTCTGGGTTTGCTGCGGTGGGGCGGCCGCGCCGGGTCGGCCCGGAGAGGCCGCATGCCCGGCGCGGACCGCCCGGCGACCGCGTAGCGGGCGCCCTTGAAGACGTAATGAAAGTTCTCATCCGGCAGGCTGCGGGGCTTGGGTCGGATGTCGTCAGCCGACTTGTTGCTGGTCCTCGTAGCGGCGGCGCCATGCTGCGCAGCGGATGACGTATCCGGGGAGATGCTTGGCTTCGAAGTCCTCGGCTGACCAGTCGTCGGAGCCTACTTCGGCCTCCGGGTTGCATGCGTAGACCCATCCATGGCGGCCGTCAACGAGGTCGATCCGCTTGAGTTCGTACACAGGGTCTTCGAACGCGTCCAAGGTGCGCCACTCGGCCGGGCTGAGTCCTGTCAGCAGGTGGCCGGTCGCGGTGGCGTCTCCTGGAACGAGGCCCGGGTAGACGCGTTCGGGAAGGGTGACGACTCGCCAGCCCTCGGCCGCTGCGGGTTCGTGTTGGGGGACACGGTCAATGAGGGCGAAGAGGACCTCAGGAAATTGGAGGCTTCCATAGACGAACAGGGCCTCCGGGCCCACCGATAGCCGGTCCCTCTGGCCAGAGTTCGGCGAGGTCGGACGGGGTGAGCGGGGCTCGGTATGCGGCATGGAGTACCTCCCGGGACACCTTAGCGTCAGCCTCGGCGAGGGCGGCAAACCAGTCGAACCCTGCTGGATACGCCCACATGTACGAGCGGTGGTTGGGGTCGGTGCCTCGGTCGGTGAGGTAGCCGGAGATGGTCTTGTCAGACCACCAGGGCATCCAGGCGCGTAGGTGATCGGCACACTCGATCGCTGGGGTGCCTGCGTTGAGCGCACGGTGGACCTGAGCCAGGACGAGCTGCGCGTAGTGAGTGACCCATACGCGGGTGATGAGCACCTTGTCGTCAGGCAGAACGAAAAGGGGCCACGCTTGGGCGAGTCCTTCGAGCATGACTTGCTGCGGGGCGTGGATCGACAGGATGCGGACCCATGGGACGTCTTCGGTGACTGCCTGGGCTGTGAGGCTGGCACTCTGGAGGCCGTGGCCGAGCACTTCGTGAAGGGCGAACTGTTTGGCACCGACTTGAGTGAACTCGACGTTGGGCAGATTGAGGCGGAGTCTGACGTCTTGGCCGGCGCCGTCCAGCCAGTACGCCCAGTACGCATCGATCTCGGCGGTCTCGATCGTCAGCCGGTAGGGAGCGGTGCTGCCGGTGGCTTCCCGGATGACCGGTTCAAGGTCCTCGGCCGCCTGGCGGATGGCATCTGGTGCCTCGCTCTCGTCAAGGGGGCCTTCGAGCTGGCGGAGCTCGGTGTTGGTTTGCGGGCCCCATTCGATACCCAGGTCGGTCAGGGCGGCGCGGGTTCGCTCGGCGCATTGCGCCATGTACTCAGTGGGCCATCCGGCCGCGGGGCAGCCCTGCGTGGCGCGAACGTAGTCGTCCAGTGCAGGGCGTTCGCCGAGGAGGGCTCCGAGGTACGCAAGGTCGGCATCCAGCCGTGTCGCCAGAACGGCGGATGCGGCGGGACGTAGGGCGGCGAGTCTGCGGTAGGCCGTGAGCCGGTCTGGGATCGGTTCGCCTTCCGGGCCGTTGGGGAAGCAGTCGAAATCGATGATCGGGGAGGCGCCCCGGCTGATCTCGTGCGCGTTCCATGCTCGGAGAACGGCCTCGATCTCATCACGCAGGCTCATGCGGTACATCCCATCGCAGTGTGAGGGCTTGGTTCGGGCGTAGGTGTGTCCGTGTCAGGGTCATCACGACGTCGTCGCCCTCGTAGTCCCACACAAGGTCGTCTTCGGCAGAGTTCTCCGATCCGTTGGGCTCCTCTTCGGTTGCCCAACAGCGGAGGAGCTGCCCGGCGCCCTGGTGGCGAATGCGGAGTGAGTAGTGCCGGAGGTAGCGGTGTACTGACTGGCGCCAGTAGTGGTCTTCGAGGAACTGCCCGCCCTCGCAGGTGAAGCCAACAGTGGCCGACTCCCCCGGCTGGATCGGTGGCGAGATCTGGCAGGCGAACTTGGACAGGTTCGCTGTGTCATGCACGCGCTGAATCATCACCCGGTGATCCGGGTCGCTGATGGGCACGATGCGGAGCTTGGCTTCGGTGTTCTCGAACCACACCTCACGAGCAAGCCTGCTCATGGGCTTGTCGCACAAGTTGAGCAAGTGATGGCGGTAGGTCACGCGAGACCAGCCGTCAGGATCGATGTCGATGTCTGCGCTCATCGACAACTCGACGACATTTCCGGCGAGGTTCGCGAACTGAGCGGTCTCTTCGTCCGTGAGTCGAAGGGCCTGCTGTAGCTCCAGGAGCCGGTGGCCGAGCGTGCGGGCTTCTTCAGTGGCGTCTTCGACAGAGTCCAGTTGCGCTGGGGCAACCAGTGCGTAGGCCGGGGCAGGTGCTCGCCATTCCACGTCACCACGTGGGGAGGTCAGGCGTTCATCGATGGCGCTGAGAAGCTGGGTGGCAGTGCTCGGCTGGACTGCCTGCGGGCCGTCGATGTCGCTTTTCGGGCGGTCGCCCTGGTCCCAGGGAATGCGCTCGAACAACTGCTCAGCGGTCCACTCAGGGAACATCTTCTCCAGCACCCGGCACGCGTCGGGGAAGGGCAGTCCCTTGATCTCTCCGTTGGTCCAGCGGTGGAGCTGCGCCCGGCTCGGCCCATGGCCGACCAGAGAAGGGTCGACCAAGCGGGCGGCTTTGTCGTACTCGGCGGTGAACGTCCGGTGCGTCTGCCAGTGCCGCTCCTGGAGCAGAACCTTGAACCGCACAACAAGGGGGGTCGTCATGATCAAGCCTTCCGACACCGCGAACGTAGCACGAGACGAGACATAGAAGAGACGAGACGAGCACAAGGCGCACGAGATGCGTTACACGCGGTATCGCTGTGCGACGCGTCTCCCAGCGAAGCTCGTTGGTGTGATCGACGGCGGGACCGGTGACTGGGTGAGGGCGGCTCGATGGTCGTACCCCTGGTCACTGGTCCCCGCCTCCACCGAGGGGCGAACCGATGGAAACGAACATGGCGCTTGAGTTGGACCTGCTCGCAGAGTTGCGCGCCGCGCTGGCCGAAGAGGACTTGACGGCCGATTTGCGCGAGGACTTGGCGGCGCTGGCGGTCTCCACCGATACACCCGACGTGTGCCTGTGGGTCTTTGTCAGCTTCACCCAACGATATTTCTCCTGGGCACGAGGCAACCACCAGCATCCGGTCAACGACGTGGCCGGGGCAGCCCGGCGCATTGCCACGCACATCAGTGGTCTGCACCTGCTGGGCGGCGGCGAGGCGGGAGACGGCTCATGAACGAGGCTCAGCGTGAGCACGAAATGCCCCGTGTAGTGCGGATCGACTCCGCGCGGTCTATGCAACCAGGCGGAAAGAAGGCGATCAGGCTGACGGAGGAAGAACGGGAGATCCTGCTTAAGGAGCTCGCTGAGGTTACTGCGGAACTGGATGAGCTTCAGAGCCGGACGGTCGAGCTCGCTGCGCGGGTACTTGGTCCGATCTGCGTAGAGCAGCCCCGGTCGGCGTGATGAGCGGCGGGGCCGGTGACGGGTGTCCGTGTCACGGCTCGACCCCGTGCGGGCCGTTGCAAGGTGGTCATTCTTCCCCGCGTTGCCGGCCCCGCTTTCAGTCCTGGAGGTACGGACGATGACGAAGACGGCGCGTCTGAGGCGTGCAGCTCGCAGAGCCAAGGACGAAGCGGAGCGGCGGACGCTGGACGAGCTTCAGGCGGAGTTCGCTGGTTGGAAGATCTGGCGTGCTCGGCGGAGTCGTGACGGTCTTCCGGGTGAGTGGCTCGCGACGCTTCATGACCCGCAGGTGGGGGTCTCGCAAACGCTGATGGAGCGCACCCCGGACGAGCTGCGCGCGGCGCTCCTGCGGGAGGCGAACCTCGCGCAAGCAGGTCACGCGCACACCTACCTGTGAGCATGCACCACATCAGGACGACGAGGAGGGATGAGGATGAGCTTTGAGCGCAGACGTGGAACGACGGCCGATGCACCCTCGGTCGCAAACCCGCGCCGCGGGCACCTGGAGGTGCTGTGCGCGAAGGTCAACGCGCATCCGAACCTGGGTGCTGGGTTCGTCGAGCGCCTGAGTGTCGTCGTCTTGAACGTGACCTGCGTCGGCGCGGTCGGCGGGCGTGGTCTCTCCCAGGAGATCTGTTGTGATCTGTTCGGCGAGACGTGGTGGTTCATCTGGGCGAACGATGGAGCGCGGATCGCTCCGGTGTCGGAGCTGGATGCGGCGCTTGGGGAGATCGTTGAGCAGATGGGGGCTGGCTCGTGAGCAGTCTGCTTCCGATGGCGCTGTGGATGACGGGCTTCGGGGCCGTGTGCCTCATCTACGGGCTGGTTTGGGGCTTTCTGCTGGGTGGTGGCTGACGTGGGGATCACCAGGGACGGCATCGACGTACAGGCCGCGAGCATGAGCGGCGGGACGAGCCATGAGCGGGAGCGGTTGGCGGCGCTGGGTGATGCGCTGTGGCGGGACGGTGGTGTCCGGGTGGAGCACACCGGGATCAGCGTTCATGGCCTGACGGTTGGCCGATGCGTGCAGGTGGCCTGTCACGCGCAACCTTGGGACGGTCCGTTGTACTTCTGTGAGCCGCAACCGGACGGCGACCCGTGCCGTGTCCTCGGCCCGGCCGACAACGTCACGCAGGTCGCCGGGCAGATCTTGCGGCGGGTGCGCGCTGAGGCGGGCGGGGTGTGCGGATGAGCCCGGACACCACACCCGGCGTTGATCCCGAGCAGATCCGCGCGGAGTGTGAGGCGGTGATCATGTCGGGAGTGTTCGGGGGGTATGACGCCGCGCTGGGGTATTTCGCGCGGGTCAAGGCCGTGCCGGGGATGGCGGTGGTCGGGCCGGTGATGGCTGAGACGTTTGCGGATGCGATCCAGCGCAGTGCCACGGCGGCGGGTGCGGTGCTGCATAGCGGCGTGGCCGATGTACGGCGGTTCCTGCCTTCGGAGCGGCACGCCTACGCGCGGCTGCCGGCCGGTATTCCTTTGGAGACCCGGCTCCAGGGGCGCGGTATCCATCGCGCCATGCAGCGCCATGCGCACGCCTACGTGACGGCACGGGCGCGCGGCGAAGACGAGCGGGCGAGCGCGGTACTCAATCGGCTGAGTGAGGACCAGCTCGGGCAGTTGGTGTTCATGCTGTGGGCGACCGCGATGCAGGCCGCACGCGCGGCTCTCGCTCACCTGGAGTAGGACCACCCGGGCCTGTACGTCAAAACGCTGCCCCGAGCCGCGCGGTACGTCTGCGAGATGACGTACTCGGAGACATCCCGGACGGAGTTGGACTGTTCGCGCATCCTGAGGGCCGCGGCTTCCCTGAGCGCTGACATGGTCGGGGCCTGCCGGTGTGACCGAAGGTCACCCCGAAGGGGCAGCCGTTAAGGCGAGTCCGGCCGGCGCCGTTGCGGCAATTCCGTCTCAAGCGTCGCCACACCTAGAAGCCGCTGCCCGGCACCTGGCCGCATTAGCTGTCCCGGGAGCGTTCTTCGATCTTGTCGAGCCGTTGGGACAGGCTGCGGATCTGCGCCCGCATCTCCTGAAGATGGGCCGAGAGGAGGGTGAATTCCTCGCTTGGCTCCTGGGCGCTCTCGCCCTCGTCTTCGACCTCGGAATGATCCGGCATGGCAAGAACGAGACTGGGGCTGCCTTGTCGGCTCTGGATGAGCCCCTCTTCGCGGAGCACGGCCAGCGCTCGTTCGATCGTGGCTCCGGCTGAGTCGAATCGCTCTTTGAGCTTGGCGATCGACGGGAGGGTCTCACCCACCGGGTAGCGCCCTGCGGCGATGTCCCTGCGTAGCTCGTCCGCGATCCGCACATAGATCTTTCGCCGGTCGACGGAACTTGATTTGCCCATGTCAGGAGCATAGCGCGGCCACTTAGGTTCGTGGGTTCCCAGGAAAGTTCTGGCCAGAGGTTTGACTTTGCTACTTTCATGGGTAACCTACTCATGCAGGTACCCGAGAAACAGCCTGGAGGCTGGCATGCGAAACATCCCCGTCGACACCTCGGCTCTGACCTTCGTGTGCGTGTCCCCGCCGCGCCCCAAGCTGGTCAACCAGGACACCGGTGAGATCAAGCGGGACAAGAACGGCGACGACGTCTATCAGGTTGGTCTGTCGGCCGCGAACGAGCTGGGCCGCGTCGACCTGGTGAACGTGGCGATCACCGGTGACCCCGGCGTCGCGGTCGGTCAGATCGTCACCCCGGTCGGGCTGGTGGGGTTCTACTGGGAGCAGACCATCAACGGCGAGAAGCGCGCGGGTGTCTCGTTCCGCGCTGAGCAGATCGTTCCGGTGACCGCTGCGGCGGCTGCCTGATGGACGGGCAGACATTCGCTCTGGTGCTCGGGGTCCTGGCCGCTGCGGCGGCCGGGCTCTGGGCCTGGCGCCACTGGCACCCGCTGTCGTTCTGGTACGGCGTCGGTTACCCGCTGCGCGCTCTGCACGTCTACCTGACGTGGCGGGCGGTGGCGGCGGGCTGCAAGCTCACCCGCTCCAAGCGCGCGTTCCGGATGACGCTGGACGCACTGCCGGTGGTCGGCCCGGCGGCCAGGTCGGCCGCTCAGGTGGTGGAGTACAAACGGCGCGTCCGCCGCGTGGATGTCGAGCAGGCGCCCCGGCTGGGGCTGGTGCTGCCGACGCCGTACGGGTGGCGGGTGCGGCTCAAGCTGCACGACGGCCAGATCCCCGACGACTACGCCAAAGCCGCCGAACGCCTCGCGCACGCCTGGCGCGTGCATGGTGTGCGTGTCCTGGCGCGCAGGCCGGGCCGTATCACGCTGCTGGCCACGCGCCGTGATCCGCTGGTGCACATCGCTCCGTCTGGTGGCTGGTCGGGGGAGCTGCTGGTGGTGCGTTTGGGCAACTTGGAGAACGGCGAACCGTGGGTGATCGACTTTCGGGCGGTGCCGCACTGGATCAACGTCGGCGCCACCCAGTCGGGCAAGTCGAACCTGTGCAACGCCATCATCAAGGAGCTGGCTCCTCAGCCGGTCGCGCTGGTGGGGTTCGACCTCAAGGGCGGCGTGGAGTTCACCCCCTACGCGCCCCGGTTGTCGGCGCTGGCCACCAACCGCAAGGAATCGGTCGACCTGCTGCAAGACCTGCTCGGCGAGGTACACAACCGGATGGCGCTGTGCCGTGTCCACGGTGCCCGCAACGTGTGGAAGCTGCCCGAGGAGCTGCGGCCGATGCCGATCGTGGCGCTGGTGGATGAGGTCGCCGAACTGTTCCTGATGGCGGACAAGTCCGAGAAGGACGAGGTGGCGCGCACCGGTACGGCGCTACTGCGGATCGTGCAGCTCGGCCGCGCGTTCGCCGTCTACCTCATCATCTGCGGGCAGCGCATCGGTTCCGATCTCGGCCCCGGTGTCACCGCGCTGCGGGCACAGCTCTCCGGCCGGATCTGCCACCGCGTCAACGACCCCGAAACCGCCAACATGGCGCTCGGTGACCTGGACCCCGCCGCCCTGGACGCCGCACGCCTCATCCCCGCCGAAGCGCCCGGGGTCGCGGTCGTGGCCGGACAAGACGGCACCTGGCACCGTGCCCGCTCGGAGTACGTGAGCGAAGAGGCCGCCGAAACCGCCGCCCACACCTACGCAGACCTCGCCCCCGCCTGGGCTGAGCTGATCGGCCGCGACCTCACCGCCGCCGCATAACTCTCGCCACTCCCTTCGGGCCTGGCGCCCCCGTGATCGCGCCACGTCCCTACCCGACCCATGCCACAAACCGCCCTGGAGGCACCCGTGACCACCACCGTGATCACGCTTCGTCCCCGTCCCATCCTGCCGTCCTCGCCGTCCTCGCCGTCCTCGCCGTCCTCGCCGTCCTCGCCGGTCGTCCCCGTCCCGGCGGTGGAGTGGGACGGCGTCCGGGGACTGCACATCGCGCACTGCGCGCGCTGCACCGACACCTACAGTTCCCCGCTGCTTGACCGGGCCGACCGGTGGGCCGACAGCCACCGCTGTGACCCCGAACTGGTCGCCCTCCTGGCCGACCTCACCGGGCGGGCGGCATGACCCGCCGCCTAGCCGGGACGGTCGCTGACTCCGGGCCGGTCCTGGTGCTCGCGTCGATCGCGGCGGCCGGATCGTTCACCCACATCCGCGACACCGCCGACGAGCACGGCCAACACGGCTGGATGGCCTGGGCCATCGCGGTCTGCATCGACCTGACGTGTGTCATGGCGGCTCGCGAACGACAGCGAGACAAGCGCCTGAGCCGCTCTACGGCGCGGTTGTCGTGGCCGACGCTGGTCCTGGTCGGCGGCATCCTGCTCTCCCTGGCCGCCAACCTCGCGCAAGCCGACCCAACGGCCTGGGGCTGGATCACCGCCGCCACCCCCGCCGGCGCCTTCCTCGTCGCCGTCTCCATGCTCGAACGCCGCTCGCCGTCCCGGCCACAAGCTCCGGCGCCCGCCCCCTCGGCGGCGATGACGGCGCCCGCGTCCTTCGGGAACCACACCGAGCCGTCCCCGTCCGCGCGCGTCCAGGACGGTCCTCGTCCCGAACTTCCCGCCGTCCCGGCCACCAAGCCACAAGACGAGCAGACCACCTTGCCCGTCCCCGACTCCGTCCCACCGTCCTCGGCGGGATCGACTCCGGCCCCTCAGCTCATCGCCTTCGCGCGCCGCGTCGCTGACGAACACCAAGCCAAGCACGGACGCCCGATCACCCGCGACACCTTGCGCGCTCGGCTCGGGGTGTCCAACCAGCTCGCCTCTGACCTGCTGCGCCAGGTCCGCACCGAAACCGCCGCCTGACCCAAGGAGAAACCCGCATGACCAGCCCCACCAACCCGAACCGCGCTGCCGTTCCCGGTGACCTGTTCGCCCGCCACCAGATCATCAACGGCCTGCGCGCCCTGGCCGCCCTCCTGGAAGCCAACCCCGACATCCCGGTCACCGAATACGGCTGGACCGTGAACGCCGACGTCGGCGGCATCAGCCGCGACGCCCAGACCGACCAGGCCCAGCGCGCCCACGTTGACCAGATCGCCGAACTCCTGGGGGTCCCGGTCCGGGACGACACCCGGCACGGCGGCCACTACGAAGCCACCCGGTCCTTCGGACGGATCACCTACCAGGCCGTACACATCCCGTCCCAGCGCTGGGAGCGGCACTTCGCCGAACGCAGCTACGACACCAACATCACCCTCGACGACCAAGCCGACCAGGACCGCGACCGCGCCGACGGGCGGGCCGCCTGATGACCACTCAGCCCCAGACCTTCGCGTGGCGACTGCGGTGCCGAGTGTGCAACGCCACCGCTGACACCAACTGGACGCTCCTGCTCGCCCGCCGCGTCGGCCCGTCCTGCAACGAATGCGGATCACCTGAAGTCACCGCCCAGGAAACCGGAACAAGCGTGTCAGTGGCCTTCCCCCGCCCACTCGTCCCCCCGGTCCAGTGGTGGCAGTGCTGCAACTGCGGCGGCACCGGCCTGGACTCCTACGGCGACACCTGCCCCCACTGCAACGGCTACGGCCACTGCTGACCGGAGGAGCTGCGATGCGCCGCTATTGCCTGCTCGCCGCGTTCTGGATCGTCCTGGGCCTGTTCCTGCTCCGCCACCCCGCCAGGGCCGCTGACGCCACCACCGCCGTCTTCGACGGCCTGGCCCTCGTCGCCGATGCCCTCGCCCGATTCGTCTCCGCCTTCTGACCCCGGCCCCCGGCGTGGCCGCACAAACCGCCAAGCACACACGGCCATGCCGGGGGCTCGTCCCCCAACCGCCTGACGCTTAGACAGGAGAACCCTCCATCGTGCCCAACCCTGTGGTGACCCCCGACGACGCCCGGCTGATGGCGGGCATCCTGGACCGCTTCGACTTCGACCAGTGGGCCACCCGTGCCCGCGCCACCGCAGGATGCGCCCAACCGGTCTACCTCAAGGGCACCGTCGACCACGTCCACGCCACCACCGGCGAGAGCCTGCACCACTACACCACCGACTCCGAGCCAGACGGCGCCCTCCCGATCGCGTGCAAGACCCGCCGCGCGTCCCGCTGCCCCGCCTGCGCCGAGACCTACCGCGCCGACACCTACCAGCTCATCCGCGCGGGCCTGGTCGGCGGCAAGAACGTCCCCGACACCGTCACCACACACCCGGCCGCGTTCGTCACCCTCACCGCACCCTCCTTCGGCCCCGTCCACACTCGCCGTGTCAAGGACGGCCGCCTGCTGCCCTGCCACGCGCGCCGCGACGCCCAACCCTGCCCGCACGGAGTCAAGTCGTCCTGCACCGTCCGGCACGGAGCCGACGATCCCCGCCTCGGTGAACCGCTCTGCGGTGACTGCTACGACTACACCGGCTCGGTGTTGTTCAACGCCCTCGCCCCCGAGCTGTGGCGGCGCTTCACCCTGGCGCTACGGCGCTACCTGGCCCGCGCTGCCGGGCTGACGCACAAGGAACTCCGCGAGACGCTGACGGTCTCATTCGCCAAGGTCGCCGAATACCAGCGACGCGGCGTGGTGCACTTTCATGCCGTCATCCGCTTCGACGGCCCCACCGGCCCCAGCTCGACCCCACCTGCCTGGGCAACCTCCGGCCTGCTCGATGACGCCGTGCGGCACGCTGCGGCGGCTGTGTCGGTCGCCTCCCCAGACGCCCCCGACGTCCCGGCCCGAACCCTTGCCTGGGGCGATCAGGTCGACGTACGCGCCATCACCGGCTCGGCCGCCTCCGGTGACCTGACCGAGACGGCGGTAGCGGGCTACATCGCCAAGTACGCCACCAAAGCCACCGAATGCCTCGGCACCCTGGATCACCGCCTCGGCCCCGGCGTCGACCTGGCCGCCCTCGACGTCACCCCGCACGCCCGACGGCTCATGGCCGAATGCCTTCGGCTCGGCGCCCTGGAAGAGCTGGCCGAACTACGGCTCACCGCCTGGGCTCACATGCTCGGCTTCCGGGGCCACTTCTCGACCAAGTCCCGCCGCTACTCCACCACCCTGGGCGCGCTGCGACAGGTCCGCATCGACTACATCCGCCAGCAGCAACCCGGATGGCAACCGCCCGACGACATCGACCCCGCCCAAGTCCTCGTCGTCGCCGAATGGCGCTTCCACAGCCAAGGACTCACCCGCGCTGAGGCCCTGGTAACCGCCGCCCTCACCGGCCGCCAACTCCCCCCGCCCGGCTCCACCCGGGTCGGCGCCAAGTTCTCCGATCCCTCTCTGTGACCTCGACCGAAAGGCCGCCATGCCCCCACTTCTGCTGACCGTTCCGGAAGCCGCAAAGGCGCTCGCGATCTCACGAAGCAAGCTCTACGAGCTGCTCGCCTCAGGCGCGCTCCGGTCCGTCCGCATCGATGGCTCCCGCCGCATCCCTACCGAAGCCCTGACCACCTACATCAACCGCCTGATCGAAACCGGAGAGGCCGCCTGATGACCAAGACCACCACCGCCACCCCCGACGAACCCAACAAGCCCAGAAAGACCCGCAAGCAGAGCAAGGCCACCAAAGACAAGCCCAAGCTCCGCGACGGCGTCATGAAGCGCGGCAAGACCTGGTACTACGTCATCCGCGTCACCGACCCCGAGACCGGCCTGAGCAAACCCAAGTGGGTCGGCGGCTTCGCAGATGAGGACGAGGCCAAGGAAGCCCGTGACGAGGCCCGCGTCAAAGCCCGGCGCGGCGAGTACATCGACCGCAACGCGATCACCGTGGCCGAATACCTGGATCAGTGGATCGAGTCACACGCTGTGGAGATCCGTCCTCGGACTCTGGCTGGCTACCGGACCATGATCCGGCTCTACATCAAGCCGCACATCGGCGGACTGCGGCTTCAGGCCGTCCGTCCGGCGCGGATCACCAAGCTCTATCGCGACCTGTTGACCAGTGGCGGGGAGGACGGCAAGCCGCTGGGGATCTCGACGGTCACGCGGACTCACGCGATCCTCCGCAAGGCGTTCGGTGATGCCGTCCTGGTCGACGAGCTGATCCCGAGCAACCCTGTCGAGCGGGCCAAGCGTCCCAAGGCTGCGCTTGGTGAGCTTGGGAGGGTCTGGAGTACGGACCAGCTTCGTACGTTCCTGGCTGCGGCCCGTCGGCACCGGCTGTTCGCCTTCTACCACCTGGCCGCCTACACGGGCGCCCGGCGCGGGGAGCTGCTCAACCTGCGGTGGTCGAACGTGGACCTGGACGGCAAGCGGATCACGATCACCGGCTCGACGGGCGTGGTCGCCGGCGAACGTATCGAGGGCGCGACCAAGAGCGGCCGGTCCCGTGTGGTGACCATCGATGACGAGACGGTTGCCGTGCTCAAGGAGCACCGCAAGGCCCAAGCCGCTGACAAGCTGCTCGTCGGCGCCAAGTGGCGGGGCGGCTCGGACGGCTACGTGTTCGCGACGGGCTGGGGCAAGCCGATCCATCCCGACTCGGTCGGCTGGCTGATGACCAAGACCATCCGGGCGTACAACGAGCCCAAGGAGGGGCCGCGTCCGGCTGAGGCACTCCCCCATGCCCGCGTCCATGATCTACGGCATATCCATGCCACGACGCTCCTGCTGGCGGGCGTTCCGGTCCACGTGGTCGCGGCCCGGCTCGGCCACGCTGACCCGGCGATCACGCTCCGGGTCTACGCCCACGTGGTCCGCTCGGCGGAGGTCGCGGCTGCGGAGGTGTTCGCGAAGATCATGGGAGAGGTCGCCTAGACCCCCGTGTTAGCAAGCCTGTTAGCAAAAAGCCCCTTGCGATGATCGCAAGGGGCTTTTGACCTGGAGCCGCCTATCGGAATCGAACCGATGACCTATTCATTACGAGTGAATCGCTCTGCCGACTGAGCTAAGGCGGCTTGCCGTACTAGGACGGCGGGCAGCAGTCTACCGGGTCTTGGGGCGTGTGCGCGCATCAGCGGCAGACGAGGCCGTCCTTGGGCGGTTTGGCGGTTACCAGGTACTGGTCGGTGGCCTTGGTGATGCAGGGGTTTCCCTGGAGGTAGGCGGTGTGGCCGTCGCCGTCCAGGGAGAGGAGGACGCCCGAGTCGAGCTGGGCGGCTAGGGACTGGGCCCACTTGTACGGGGTGGCCGGGTCGCGGAGGGTGCCGATGACCAGGATGGGTGCCGCGCCCTTGGCGGTGATGGGCTTGGGCTTCTCCTTGGCCTTCGCCGGCCAGTAGACGCAGGGCAGGCCTCCCCAGACCACGAACGAGCCGAAGTGCGGTGAGGCCTTGGTGGCCTCGTCTACGGACTTCTTGTAGGTGGTGACGTCCGGGGGGTTGGGTTTGTCGACGCAGTTGACGGCCATGTTGGCGTCGGTCTGGTTGCTGTAGGTGCCGTTCTGGTCGCGTTCCACCAGTTGGTCTGCCAGGGCCACCAGGAACGTGCCGTCGCCCTTCTGGATGGCCTGTGTCAGGGCCTGGCGGAGCGTGGGCCAGAGCTCCTTCAGGTAGAGGGCGAGAGCGATGCCCATGGTGACGAGGGATTCGGTGACGGGGCGGGAGTCCCGGCTGTTGGTGAGGGGTTTCCGGTCGGCCTGCTTTTGGAGCGCGGCGATTTTGGCGACGGCGGCGGTGGCGTCGGTGCCGAGGGGGCAGTCGGGACGCTTGACGCAGTCGGCGACGAACGCGCGGAGGGCGGTCTCGAAACCCTTGGACTGCTCGACCAGGGTCTGGGTGGAGGATTCCCTGGGGTCGACGGCGCCGTCCAGGACGAGGGCCCGGACGTTCTGCGGGAACTGCTCGGCGTAGTAGGAACCGAGGTACGTGCCGTACGAGGCGCCGTAGTAGGTCATCTTCTGGTCGCCCAGGGCGGCGCGCAGGACGTCCATGTCGCGGGCGGCGCTGACGGTGCCCACGTGGGGAAGGCGGTCCGCGGCCTTGGCCTGGCAGTTGTCGGCGAAGGTCTTGCTCTCGGCGGAGAGCTTCTCGACCTCGGACTGGTCGTCGGGCGAGGCGTCGGTGGCGAAGAAGCGGTCGAGCTGCGGCCCGTCCATGCAGCGCACGGGGTCGCTCTTGCCGACGCCGCGGGGGTCGAAGCCGATGATGTCGAAGCGTGAACGCAGGTCCGCCCCGAACGCGCGGCCCGTACTGCGGATGAACTCCACACCGGAGCCGCCGGGGCCGCCCGGGTTGGTGAACAGCGATCCGATGCGGCGCGACCGGTCCTGGGCGGGGAGGCGGATCAGCGCGAGCTTGAGCTGGTCGCCGGCCGGCTTGGCGTAGTCGAGCGGGACGTTGGCCGTCGCGCACTGGAAGCCGCCGTTGCAGTCCGTCCAGTCGATCTTCTGGCTGTAATACGTCCCCAGGCCGGCGGGTGCGCTCGCCGATGGGGACGGGGCCGAGGACTTCTCAGGGTCGTCGCCGCCGTCGCTGCAAGCCGTGATCGCGAGCGTCAGCGCAACGGCCGCACTTGTGAACCTCAATGCCCGCACCTGGGCTCCCCGTCTCGTCGTCGCGGCTCGTACACCTTCGCCTACGCTACGGGTTTCCAGGCTGGACATCCACGATTCACGCAACGCCGTACCGCCATTAGGCCAGGGACGACGTCATAGGCGTGAA
The DNA here is from genome assembly GCF_039533225.1 of Actinomadura fulvescens. NCBI lineage: Bacteria > Bacillati > Actinomycetota > Actinomycetes > Streptosporangiales > Thermomonosporaceae > Actinomadura > Actinomadura fulvescens. Next base: position 257,194 of record NZ_BAAATD010000006.1, read on the forward strand.
GATCAACAAATTTGGGGGTTTCCGGGCCAGAAGAGGATGGTTCGTACCACACTGGCGTCTCGGCACAGTTGATCATCGCGCGTGCGTGATGGTCTCCCCCGCTTCCAGAGGAGAGACGTCAAGTGCTGATCAGGAAAACCTTCCTGGCCGTCGGCGCGGTGGCGCTGGCCCTGACCGGCTGCTCGCAGGGTTCGGCGGACCTCACGTCCGCGAACCAGCAGACCGGAGCAGGGTCGGACGCCGCCGCGGAGGCGGCCAGTCCCTTTTATGTAGACCCCAACTCCAACCCGGCCGTCTGGGTCCGGAAGAACCCCCGCGACGCCCGCGCCGCAGCGATCAAGAAGTCGATCGCCGCCAAGCCGGGGGCCAAGTGGTTCGGCAACTGGAGCGGAGACATCGGCAAGTCGGTCTCCGCGTACGTCACGGCCGCCCAGAAGGCCAGGAAGACGCCGATCCTCGTCGCGTACAACATCACCGACCGCGACTGCAGCGGCCACTCCGGTGGCGGTGCGGGCAGCCCGGCCAAGTACCGCGCCTGGATCTCCAAGTTCGCGAAGGCGATCGGCAACCGCCCCGCCGTCGTGATCATCGAGCCGGACGCGGTCGCGCAGCTGGACTGCCTTCCGGCCGGGTCGCGTAAGACGCGTACGGCGTTGCTGGCGTACGCGACCAAGCAGTTCCAGAGCAACGCGAAGAAGACCCGCGCCTACCTGGACGGCGGCAACTCCAACTGGATCGCGCCCGCGACCATGGCGGCGCGCCTCAACGCGGCCGGTGTGAAGAACGTCCGAGGCTTCTCGATCAACGTCTCCAACTTCTTCACCACCGCCCAGTCCGCCGCCTACGGCAAGAAGGTGAACGCGGCGCTCAAAGGCAAGTACCGCTACACCAAGCGGTTCGTCATCGACACCAGCCGCAACGGCAAGGGCGGCGTTCCGGGCCGGTGGTGCAACCCCGCGGGGCGCAAGCTCGGCGTCACCTCGCGCGCCGGGGGAAGCAGCGGCGCCGAGTACCTGCTGTGGATCAAGGTGCCGGGTGACTCCGATGGCCCCTGCGGCGTCGGCCCCGGCATCCCCGCCGGCACGTTCAGCCCGGTGCTCGCCATGCGTTTGATCAAGGGCTCCTGACCGGTCGGGTTCCGGACGCACCCGCTCCAAGGCGTCCGGAACCCACCGGCCCCGCACGGCCCGGCCAGGATCGGGGGCTCCCCCGGCCGGGCCGCGCATCGGAGACGACGCCACCAAAGCGGCCGTCCCCGGGTCCACAACGCCGGTCAGGGACGGGTCAGTTTGAGGAGGAACTCGACCTGGCCGTTGTCTTCGGTCTGGATGGGGCCGACGCTCGGGTTCGCGATGCCGTAGTCCGCGAACTTCACCGGGATCGAGCCGCTCACCTCGACCGTTCCGTCGCCGGTACGGGAGGCGGTGACGTCGAACGTGACCGGCTTTTCGGCGTCCTTGAGCTTCAGCGTTCCGATGGCCCTGGCAGTGACCTTCGCGCCCACCGCCGGAACCGTGCCGAGATCGATGGGCCGGGTCAGCGTGAACGTGGCGTCCGGGTACTTCGAGACCTCCATGATCCGGCCCTTGAACTGCTGGTCACGCCGGTCCTCGTCGCTCTTGACCGTGCTGAGGTCCACGGTGAACGAACCGGACGCGACCTGGGTGCCGCTCAACGTGAGGTCGCCCGTGACGTCGCCGGTACGCCCGACGGCCTCGACCTTCTGGCCGAAGAGCACTTCCTTGACGCGATATCCCGCCTGGGAGCCGGAACTCGTTTTCCACATACCGTCGACAGAGGTCGCCGGGCCGCTCGCGGTGGTGCCCGACGAGACCGACAGGCGCTCGGGAGCGTCGTCCTGGATGAAGTTGATATAGACGAACGGGCCACCGACGACGAGGACCACCGCCACGATGGCCCCGATCAGCGTCCAGCGCTTCCAATGCCGTTTCATGGGATCCACAAGTACGTGGTCACCTGGTAAGGCGGCATAAAGCGTTCATGAGAATCCCATGAGAGCCGGGATGCTGTTCATGCTGATCATGCTTCTCCTGCGTTCATGGGCGGAGTGAGCCGCCCTGGTTGACCGTGGTGGCGGTGACCGTGCCGTCCTTGGCGGCGGAGCCGCGGACGACGACGGAGGTGCCGGACTTCAGGTCCTTGACCGTGCCCGCCTTCGTCACCCGCACCTTCGTCGCGCCGCTGGTGGTGACCTTGACGGTCTTTCCGTCGGCGGTACGCAGATGAACGGTGTTGCCGACGACCTTGACGATGGTCCCGGTCGTCAGCTCGCCTGATCCGGAGCTTCCGAGGCTTCCGGGGCCGCCGAAGCCACGCTGGCCTCCGGCGTAGCTGGGTTGGCTTCCGGGGTAGGTTCGTCCGGCCGGTTGCGTAGGGTCCCCGTTCGACCAGGCCTTTTCGGCTTGGACGCCGCCCAGGAAACCGGCCACGAGCAGGATGCCTGCGCCCAGGTACGCGGTCGGGCCCGGGCCTAGCCGGGGACGTGGCGGGGCGGCAAGTTCGGCGTCCAGATCTCCCTTGAACGGGGAGGTCTCCAGGACGTCGGGCTCGTTCATGGGGGTTCTCCTCGGGTCACTCATGGCGGAGGGCCTCGATGGGCCGCAGGTTGGCGGCCCGGCCGGCGGGCATGCTGCCGAAGAACAGGCCGATGGCGATCGACACCCCCAGCGCCAGCACGATCGACGACGGAACGATCACGGGCTGGACGCCGGCGATGGTGAAGCGGCTCCCGGCCACGCCGGCGACGACACCGAGCACGCCGCCCAGCAGGCTCAGCACGGTCGCCTCGGCGATGAACTGGCCGAGGATGGCGCCGCGGGGCGCGCCGATGGCCTTGCGGATGCCGATCTCACGCGTCCGTTCGGTGACGGTGACCAGCATGATGTTGGTGATGCCGATGCCGCCCACCAGCAGGCTGATCGCGGCGACCGCGCCGAGCAGGACGGTGAACGTCCTGTTGGACTCGCTGACGGCGGACTGGATGCTCGCCTGGTCGGTGACCTGGAAGTCGGCGGTGCCGGTGATGTCGTGCCGCTGGTTGAGGATGTCGGTGACCTCGGCTTGGGCGGAGCCGACGACCTCGGAGTCCCGGGCCTCGACGACGATCTGGTCGAGACCGCCGTAGCCCGTGAGCGTCTCCCGGACCGCGGCGATCGGAGCGATCACGACGCTGTCGGCGTTCATGAAGCTGGACGAGGCGGAGCCGCTCTCCTTGAGCACGCCGACCACCGTGAACCGGATGCCCGACACCGTCATCTTCTGGCCGAGCGGGTCGGTGCGGCCGAAGAGCTCGTCGGCGACGGTGCTGCCGATCACCGCGACCTTGCCGTCTGTGGCGGTGAACGGACCGCCACGTTCGACGTTCTTGCTGGCCGCGGAGAAGTACGTGGGCGTTGTGCCCACGAACTGGCCGACCGTCGAGGTGGAGGATCCGTACGACGCCGAGACCGAGGAGGTGTTGACCACCGGCGAGGCGCTCTTGACGGAAGGGGCGTTCACCCTGTCGGCCAGGGCGGCGGCGTCGGCCAAGGTCAGGTCGCGGGCCTGGGTTCGCGGGCCGCCGGACGTCGCGGGCACCCCGAGACCACCGCGCAGGCCGCCGTTGCCGGTCGTCGACTTGGTGACGGTGAACGAGTTGGCGCCGAGGCGCTGGATGCTCTTCTGGACGGCCTCGGACGAGCCGTTCCCGACCGCGACCAGCAGGATCACCGCACCGACCCCGATCAGGACGCCCAGCGTCGTCAGACCGCTGCGCAGCTTGTCGGCGCCCAGACCGCGCAACGCGCACCGCAAGATCTCCAGCGGACTCATCGCGCACCTTCCTTGGTCCAGACCAGCGGACTCATCGCGCACCTTCCTTCATCCGAAGCAGCGAGCTCATCGCGCACCTTCCTTCGCCCAGGCCAGCCGGGGCGGCGGCGCGGAGACGCCGGACGTGCGACGGTCCTCGACGATCCGTCCGTCGACGAGCCGGATCACGCGCTTGGCGTGGGCCGCCACCTCGTTCTCGTGGGTGATCACCACGATGGTGCGGCCGGCCAGGTTCAGCCGGTCGAAGACGGCCAGCAGCTCGGTCGTGGACGTGCTGTCCAGCGCGCCCGTCGGCTCGTCGGCCAGGACCATGGTCGGCGCCGTGACCAGGGCCCTTGCCACGGCGACCCGTTGCTGCTGGCCGCCGGACAGCTCGTTCGGCTCGTGCCCGACCCGGTCGTCCAGGCCGACCTCGGCCAGTGCGGCCAGCGCTCGCCGGCGGCGGTCGTCCTTCTTCACGCCTCCGTACGCGAGCGGCAGCTCCACGTTCGCCTGCGCCGTCATCCGCGGGATCAGGTTGAACGACTGGAAGACGAAGCCCAGCTTGCGGTTGCGCAGGATCGCGAGCCGCCGTTCGTCCAGCCCGCCGACGTCGAGTCCGTCCAGGAGGTAACGGCCGCCGCTGGGGACGTCGAGACAGCCGATGATGTTCATCAACGTGGACTTGCCGGAGCCCGACGCTCCCATGATCGCGACATAGTCTCCGCGTTCGACGGTGAGCGAGACACCGCGGAGCGCGTGCACGGCCATGTCACCGTCCCCGTACACCTTGGTCACGTCGCGGATATCGAGAACGGGCGTGGTCATGGCCGGGCTCCGCCGCCGCCGGGCATGCCGCCACCGCCGCCACCCGGCAGGCCGCCTCTGCCTCCGCCGCCCATTCCGGGTATCCGGTTGTTGTTCGGCGTGGACGAGCCCGTGCTCGTGGACACGACGATGACCTGGTCGCCCTCCTTCAGCCCGGACTTGATCACCGTGCCCTGGTCGCCCTTGATGCCGGTCTCGACGGTCCTGACGACCTGCTCGCCGTTCTCCAGCACGGTGACGGTGCTCTGCCCGCCCGCGGCCCGTACCGCCGCGGTCGGGACGTACAGCACGTTCTCGGCGCTGCCCGTGGTGATCTCGACGGTGGCGGTCTGGCCGATCCGCACACCCGAGGGAACGTCGGTGAGGCCGATCGTGACGGGATACGTCACCACGTTGTCCGAGGTGGTCGGCGAGATCGAGATCTTCTCGATCTCGCCGGTCGCGGTCGTGCCGGTCAGCGCGTCGAACGTGATCGCCGCCTCCTGGCCGACCTTGAGCTTGGTGGTGTCGGCCTCGGTGAAGTCGCCCTCGATCTCCAGCGACCGCGTGTTCACGAGCTCGACGAAGCCCGTGGTGGAGGAACTGGAGGTGGAGGAGCTGGAGGTGGCATCCGCGCTCGTGCTGCTCTCGCTGGACGGTCCACCGCTCCCCGACGATGAGGACGAGGCGCTGCCTGCGGCTGCCGAGTCGCCCACGTTCCCGTTCACCTCGGTCACGGTCCCGGCGAACGGTGCCTTGATAACGGTGCCGTCGAGCGTCTGCTGTGCCGAACGGTAGGCGTTCTTAGCCTGTACGTAGCTGGAGTACACCTGCGCATACGACGACGAAGACGACGACGTCTCGTCCAGCTTTTCCGTAGCCGCGGCAAGGCTCAGCTCGGTGGCCTTGAGGCTGTCGAGCGCCGCGGCCTGGTCCAGGCGTGCCAGGGTCTCTCCCTTGGAGACCTTCTCGCCCGCCCGGACGTGAATCCTCGCCACGGTGCCCGACGCCCCGAAGTTGAGCGAACGTGTCTGTGCGCTCGCCACCGATCCTGAAGCCGAGACGGTCGACTCGACCGTTCCGCGCATCACCCGGGTGATTCGCTGCTGGCCCTGTTGCGCGGCGGCCCCGTCATCGGCCAAGGACAGATAAGCGGCTCCCACGCCACCGGCCAGCAGCACGCCGAGCGTGCCGTTGAGCAGCAGGGTTCTGCGCTTGAACGGCGATTTCATGTCGGCAGACTCGTGCCGCCACCTTGCCGCATTCTGATCGTCGTCTGAGATTTCGATGAGATCCGCCGTTCCCCGAAATAGGCGCAACGGAGGGGCTGTTGCCCGGACATGGGCACACAACAGGAGCCGGTCAAGACTCGCGTGCGGATCGAGCAGAGCGCCAAGAGGGTTCGTGCTTACCTCGGCGGCCAGGTAGTCGTGGACACGATCCACCCCACCCTCGTTTGGGAGATTCCCTATTACCCGGCCTACTACGTTCCGCTGTCCGACGTACGGGCGGAACTGGTGGAGGACGGACCTGGTGAGCGATCGCCCAGCCGGGGCGACGCCACGTCCTACACGGTGAAGGTGGAGGGCCAGGAGGCGGTGGGCGCGGCGCTGCGGTACGTGGACTCCCCTATCGCAGAGCTCCGCGACCTCGTACGCCTGGAGTGGGACGCGCTGGACGCCTGGTTCGAGGAGGACGAGGAGGTGTTCGTCCATCCGCGCAACCCGTACAGCCGGATCGACATCCTGCCCAGCTCGCGGCACATCCGCATCGAGGTGGACGGCGTGACGGTGGCGGAGTCGAGCAACGCGCGGCTGCTGTTCGAGACCGGGTTGCCGGTGCGCTACTACCTGCCGAAGACGCACGTACGGACGGACCTGCTCGAACGCAGCGACACCACGACGGGATGCCCCTACAAGGGCACGGCCGAATACTGGTCCGTCCGCGCGGGCGACAAGATTCACAAGGATCTCGCCTGGTCGTATCCCACGCCGCTTCCCGAGAGCGAACGGGTCGCCGGGCTGGTGTGCTTCTACGACGAGAAGGTCGACGTCTTCGTCGACGGCGTCAGGCAGGAGCGTCCGAAAACCAAGTTCTGACGCTCAGTCGGTTCACAACGCGGCGACCGAATTTATCAGCAGGCATTACACCATTCGATGTCCCATCTTGGGATGGTGTGATGCCTGTCCCTTTTGTCCGGGAAGTCTTGCCTCAACGCCTACGCCTACGTAACCGTAGGTTACGCAAGCGTAAGTTAGTGCGCCCGGGGGAGGCCCCTTTTGATCACGACCCCGCTACGCCGGCTGGGTGACACCGCCCGCTGGCTCACCACTCCTCTGCTGCCCGAGGACTACCTCTCGCTCCTCAACCCGCTCTGGTCGACCGCCGAGCTGCGCGGGCGCATCGAGGCGATCCGGCACGAGGCACCCGGCGCCGCGACCATCGTGATCCGGCCCGGACGCGACTGGCCCGGCCACCGGCCCGGCCAGTGGGTGAAGATCGGGATCGACCTCGACGGCGTCCGCCACTGGCGCACGTTCTCGCTGTCCTCACCGCCCCGCGAGGACGGGCTCCTCACCATCACGGTGAAGGCCACGGAAGACGGCACCGTCTCGCGGCACCTCGTACACCGCGCCCGTCCCCGCACGATCGTCCGCCTGTCCGAACCCGAGGGCGACTTCGTCCTCCCGGACCGGCTCCCTGACCGCATCCTCTTCATCACGGCCGGAAGCGGCATCACCCCCGTGATGGCCATGCTCCGAGCCCTGGCCAAGAACCTCCCCGCGTCCTCAGCCGACCCTCGCCAGCTGAACGGCCAGCCGAAGCCGGACCGCCGCGGGGACGCGGACCAGGGCGCCGGTGCGGCCCAAGCCGCAGGTTCGGGGCGACTGGACATCGTGATCGTGCATTCGGCCCGTACGCCGGGAGAGGTCATCTTCGGGGACGAGCTGCGGGCGTTGGCGCGGCGCGTTCCGGGTGTGCGTCTGTACGAGCGGCACACTGCGGAGGACGGACGATTCAAGCCGGCCGAGCTTGCCGAGATCTGCCCCGATTGGGCGGAGCGTGACACCTGGGCCTGCGGGCCCGGAGACCTGCTGGACGATCTCGACGAGCACTGGCAAGCGGCCGGGGCCGACGAGCGCCTCCGGATGGAACGTTTCCGCCCTGTGCTCGCGGTCACCGACGGCGAGGGCGGCCGGGTGACCTTCTCCAAGAGCGGAGTCGAGGCCGAGGCCGACGGCGCCACCCCGCTACTGGTGGCGGGCGAGGCCGCGGGCGCGCTGTTGCCGAGCGGCTGCCGGATGGGCATCTGTTACAGCTGCGTCGGCCGCCTCTGCTCCGGCAAGGTCCGTGACCTGCGCACCGGCGAGGTCCACGGGGAAGAGGGCCAGCTCATCCAGACCTGTATCTCGGCGGCCGCCGGCCCCGTGGACATCGAACTCTGACCAACGAAGGAGGCGTCATGACCGTCACCACTACAAACGGGCACTCGCTCAAGACCCGCCAGGCCACCACGCTCCCGACCGCGGTCCGACCCGAGAGCACCGCGCATCTGACCCCCGACGACTACGAGACGATCGAGCGCGAGCTGGACGCCATCCGCGACGAGATCACCGCCGAGCTCGGCGAAACCGACGCGGCGTACATCCACCGGATCATCCGGCTGCAGCGCGGCCTGGAGATCGGCGGTCGCGCGCTGCTGTTCGCCTCCATCCTGCCGCCCGCCTGGCTCGCCGGGACCGCGACCCTCACGGTCGCCAAGATCCTGGAGAACATGGAGATCGGGCACAACGTCATGCACGGCCAGTGGGACTGGATGCGCGACCCGAAGATCCACTCCACGACGTGGGAGTGGGACAACGTCTCCCCCGCCGAGCAGTGGAAGCACTCCCACAACTTCATCCACCACACGTTCACCAACGTGCTCGGCAAGGACAACGACGTCGGCTACGGCATCCTGCGCGTCACGCCCGAGCAGGAGTGGCACTGGGCCAACCTCCCGCAGCCGATCTACAACGCGCTGCTGGCGATGTTCTTCGAGTACGGGGTGGCGCTGCACGACCTGGAGCTCGACAAGATCCGGCAGGGCACGAACGATCCGGAGGAGACCAAGGAGAAGCTGCGCGCCATCGGCCGTAAGATCCGCCGCCAGTGGGCCAAGGACTACGTGGCGTTCCCGCTGCTCACCGGCCCGCAGTTCCTGTCCACGCTGGCCGCCAACTTCACCGCCAACGTCGCCCGCAACGTGTGGGCACACTCGATCATCTTCTGTGGCCACTTCCCCGGCGACGTCGAGGTGTTCGAGGAGGAGATGCTGGAGGGCGAGACCAAGGGCGAGTGGTACGTCCGGCAACTCCTCGGCTCGGCCAACATCTCCGGCGGGCGGCTCTTCCATCTCATGACCGGCAATCTCAGCCATCAGATCGAGCACCACCTCTTCCCCGACCTGCCCAGCAACCGGTACGCCGAGATCGCACCCCGGATCCGGGCGCTGTGCGAGAAGTACGACCTCCCGTACCACACCGGCCCGTTCCGCAAGCAGATCACCAGCACCTGGGGCAAGATCGTCCGCTACGCCTTCCCAGGCGGCAGCCGCCCGAACGAGGACCAGGCCTAGCCAAACGTCCACCGCACATCGAGGCCAGGCACAGCCGAGAATCCGGCGTAGTGAAGCCACGTGTCGCTGAGGCCAGCCCTAGCCGAATGCCCAGCGCAGCCGAGGACTAGGCAAACCAAGGCTGAGCGCAGATGAGGATCCGACATACCACGAAGCTAGGCGCACACCAGAGGGCTGGCGCACACCGAACGCGGGCGTAGCCGAAGGCAGGCGTGGACGTGGGGCGGTGTGGGGTTAGGCGTAGAGGGACGCGAAGAGGTCGGCGTGGTTCTTGTTGACCACGGCTCGGCGGATTTTGAGTGAGGGCGTGAGTTCGCCGTGCTCTGGCGTGAAGTCGCGCGGGAGTACGGCGAACCGCCTGATCTGCTCGGGACGCGTATGGCGGGCGTTGACTCGATCGACCTCCGTCTGGAGGAGCGCGGTCACGTCGGGGTGGGTGGCGAGCTCGGCGACGTCCGTGGGCAGACCGCGCGCGGTGGCCCAGGGGACGATCTCTTCGGCGTCCAGCGTGAGCAGCGCCACCAGGTGGGGACGGCGGTCGCCGTGGACCACCGCGCCAGCGATCCAGCGTGACCGGCGCAGGTCGTTCTCCAGGTTGGCCGGGCTGATGTTCTTGCCACTGGCCGGAATGATCAGATCCTTCTTGCGGCCGGTGATCCGCAGGTAGCCGTCCTCGTCGAACTCGCCCAGGTCACCGGTGTGCAGCCAGCCATCGACCAGAACCTCGGCCGTCGCCGCCTCGTTGTGGTGATAGCCCGCGAAGAGGTTGGCGCCCCGGACCACGACCTCGCCGTCCGTGGCGATCCGCACCTCGACGCCCGGGATCGGCCGGCCGACCGTGCCGAACCTCCGCCGTCCCTGGGCGTTCAAGCTGATCACAGCGGTGGTCTCGGTCATGCCGTACCCCTCGTACAGCGTGATGCCGCACACGTGGAAGAACTCAAGGATCTCCGGCGCGATCGGCGCGGCCCCCGTCAGTGCCGCCTTGACGCGTCCGCCGAAGACACCGCGCACCATCGACAACCAGCGCTCGTCCGCCTCCTCGAAGGCCAGCCGCGTCCCGTCCGGCACCGGCTCGCCGCGTTCCATGGCGCCGCGTACCTCCCGGCCCAGCTCCAAGGCTCGCCCGAACGCGGCGCGGTCCTCGGCGGGCGCGTCCGCCAGCAGAGCCGTGACCCGCGCGTGCACCTTCTCGAACATCCGCGGTACGGACGGCAGGAAATGCGGCCGTATCTCCGCGAGCTCCTCGACGACTTGGCGGATGTCGCCACCGAAGTAGTGCAGCACACCGCCGAGTGCGAACACCTGCAACTGGATGGCCTGCGCGAGCAGATGCGCCAGCGGCAGGTAGAGATAGACGACCTCGCCTACGCCCACCGGGATGAGGCCCTTGAGCCCGTCCGCGGTGGCGTTCCAACCGGCGTGCGTGAGGCGGCATCCCTTCGGGTTGCCGGTGGTACCGGAGGTGTAGACGATCGTGTACGGGTCGTTGGCCGGGAGTGCGGCGGCCCTTCGTTCAAGCTCTGCGGGATTGACCCCGCGTCCCCAGGCAAGGAGATCGTCCAGCGAAGGCAGTCCGCGGCCCGGCGGCTCGACGTCCATGAGGATCACATCGCGCAGCTCCGGCAGTTGCCCCACCTTTGCCGCCTGCGCGACGTTCTCGCAGATCAGCACGGTCGTACCGGAGTCGGACAGCACCCACTCGCATTCCTCGGGCGAGTTGGTCGGGTACACCGGCACGCACACCGCGCCCGCCGCCGCGATGGCCAGCGCGCACACCGTCCACTCGGGCCGGGTCTCGGCCAGCACGGCGACGCGGTCGCCCGGGGCGACGCCCAGCGCCACCAGGCCGCACGCAAGCTCCTCGGTCAGCTCGGCGAGCCTGGCGTAGGTCAGCTCCGGCCAACGGCAAGGCCGGGCCGAACGGATCGCCACAGCATCCCCGTAGCGCTCGCCAACCGCGCTGCCGAACGTGGCGAGCGTGGGCGTACGAACCGGATCAGGATGTGCAGCGAATTGAGTGGGATCGAGCATGGAACGAAACGTAGGGATCGCCCTGGCCTGGCGAGATGGCCTTACCGCTCGTTCTGGCTGTCCTTTTCGACCACATCATGGGTGATCAGCGCCGCGGCGAGCATCCGGCAGCCCACCGGATCGGCGGGATCGACGCCGGTCAGCGCCTCGACCCGGCGCAGCCGGTAGTTGAGCGTGTTGCGGTGGACGTGGATGCGCGCGGCGGCCCGATGCCGGTTGTAGCCGCACTCCACGTACGCCCGTACGGCCTCCAGCAGATGGGGATGGCAGGCCAGCGGCGCGAGCATCCCGGCGAGCCGGTCTCGTGCCGGGCCGGGCCTCGAAAGCTGGTGTTCGAGCAACATGTCGTCGAGCCCGTACACGCCGGACGGACGACCGAGCCGCTCGGCGAGCTCGGCCACCTCCTCGGCTTCCGTGACGGCGGCGGGCAGGGCGGCGGTGTCCGCCACGGCGACTCCGGCGATGACCGTCGAGCCGGTCGCGGCCGCGATGCGTTCCACCAGCTCAGGCAGCGCCGCCCGTTCGACATCAAGCCGAATCCGCGCCGGGTCAGCATCCGGCATGGCAGCGGCCGACGCCACAGACCCCGTGGCGGAAAATGGCTTGGCGGACGCCACGACCCCCGCCCCAGCCGACTCGGCGGGCGCCGCACCAGTCGACTCGGCGGAGGTTGGCATGACCAACGCGTCAGAGGCCACATCGGCCGGACGGGCGGACGCCGCACCGGCCGACGCCGCCGAGGCAACATCGGCCGACCCGCCTGATCCTGCACCAACCGATCCGGCGGGTACCGCACCAGCCGCCCCGACCGAGGCCGCACCGGCCGACGCGGCGGACGGCTCTCCGGGCGACTCGGCTGAGCCCGCACGGGCCGACCCGAGTGAAGCCGCATCTGCCGATCCGGCGGACGACTCATCGGCCGACCCGGTGGGCGGCATTCCGGGCGACTCGGCTGATCCCGCACCAGGCGAGGTGGCGGAGGGCGCACCGGCCGACGTGACGGATGCCCTACTCCTGGCGGACGACGCATCGGCCGACTTGTCGGAGGGCGTACCGGCCGAGGTGGCGGAGGGTGCTCCGGTCGGTGTGGGGGTGGTTGGGGGGTGGGGTGGGGCGGATAGGAGGACGGTTCCGCCTGCGCCGTCGAGTGCCGAGAGCACGTGTCCGGGGGATGAGAGCTGGTGGTGGTCCAGTTCGCGTTGCATGAGCCGGACGGTTCGGCGTGCCCAGACACCGCGGCCGTCGCCTGTTGTGTCGGTGCCTGTCAGGCGGAGTACGAGCACGAGGTAGCGGGGTGCGAGGTCGAGGTCCACGCGTTCGGCTAGCGCCTCGTCCGGATCGCCGGCCAGCAGCGCCTCGACCAGCGCGCGTCTGGCCTCTCGGTCCGCTCCGTGGATCGCCTGCTGTTCTTGCAGGTAGGCGTCGGCGACGACCGGGATCATGGCTTGCAGGTAGCGCACCACCCGTGGCGCGGCCGCTACCAGGTCGGCCGTCTCCGCGGGTTCGGCGAGTTCTTCCAGCATCTCCAGGCCGACGCGGGCGCCTATGTGGCAGACCGCGAGCAGGGCGTCGAGCGGAAACCGCTCCTGTGCCCGGCGCGCCGCCGAGTCGGCCTGCTCGGCGAGCTGTTGTGGGGTCGGGACCCGGTCCTCGCGCAGGCTGCGGTGGAAGATCCGCAGGTTGCTCATCGCGATGGCGGTGACCTCGCCGTCCAGCAGTTCGCGGGGCAGGGCCGCGTAGAAGGGCACCTCCGCCACGAACGCGGCGATCATGCGGCGTGCTGTCTGGGGGATCTGCGCGGCCGCACGGCGATAGAGCGGGGAGTCCATCGGCTGATTGTCGGTCCGCACGAGCACGGCGTGCAAAGCGGCGCGTGGACCTGTTCGGTCCACGCCCCGCCACGTGGAGCATTAGCAGAAGGGAATGACCCTGCCGACCGCGTCCTTGGGACGGCCCCCGCCCTTGCCCAGGTAGGCCGCCGAGACCCAGCCGGTCTTCAGGCCGGCGTCGAGCTCGGTGTAGAGCCAGTACTTGCTCTTGCCCCGGTAGCTGAACGACCGGCCGGACGCCACGCAGAAGACGTAGTTCCTGCCCTTGTTCAGCCTGCCCGCCGACTTCTTGCTGGTCGGCGAGACGTAGGCGGTGCCGGTGGCCTTCAGCGAGACGTAGTGCTTCTTAGGCGCACACTTGTTGGCGCTCTTGACGTTGTCCCACTCCTTGCCGCGGCCCGTGTACTTCTTGCCGTTGAAGGAGGCGGCGACCCGCTCGGCGCCCCCGTAACCCCAGGTGACGCTGCCGTTGTTGTTCTTGTCGTAGCCCTGCTCGTAGTGCAGGTGGGGGTGCTTGTTCGCGGTCGGGCCGGTCTTGCCCACAGCGCCGATCTTGGCGCCCCTGGCGATCCAGGTCCCCTTGCTGACCGAGCGGTACTTCATGTGCAGGTAGGTCGTGTAGTGACGGCCGCCGTGCCGGATCTGGACGACGTTGCCCGCGTTGTCGTGCCAGTACGAGGAGACCACGATGCCGGACGCCGGGGCGAGCAGCGCGGCGCCTTCGGTGCCGTGCTGGCTGGGCTCCTTCACCATGTCCAGGGCGGGCGTGTGCGCCCAGGTGTTGAGCTGCCACTTCTGCCCGCAGGCGAACGGCAGCTGGAACTTCGGCGCCGCCTGCGCCTCCGCCGGAGCCGCAGGGGCGGCGGTGGCGGTGGCGGGGATGGCCGCGACCAGGCCGCCGCCGAGGGCGGCCGTGGCGGTGCCGGCGACGAGCAGCCGGTTCAGCTGGGGAATGCGCATGTACGGTGTCCTTTGCTGTCGGGGTTGAACGAGCGTTAGCAGCGGGGAATGGTCTTGCCCTTGGTGTCCTTCGGCTGGCCACCGCCCTTGCCGAGGTAGGCGGCGGGCACCCACTTGTTGACGTGGCCGCTGTCAAGGTCGGTCTTCAGCCACCAGCTCGACTTGTGCTTCCCGTACTTCTTGCTGTCGCCCTTGGCCGCGCAGAAGACGTAGTTCTTGCCCTTCTTCAGGAAACCGACCTTGGTCCCCTTCTTGGTGGCCGTGTAGCCGCTGCTCTTGGCCTTGGTGACCACCCAGTACTTCTTGGGCGGCTTGGGGCCGCACTTGTTCTTGCTGGTCTCGTAGTGCTGCCCGTACCTCCACTTCACCGGCAGCGTGCGGCCGTTGAACTTCGCCTGCACGACCTTGCCGTTCAGCTGCTGCTGATAGTGCAGGTGCGGGCCGGACGTCCAGGCGCCGGTGTTGCCGACCGTGCCGAGCTTGGTGCCCAGCTTGACCTTGGCGCCGACCCTGACCGAACGAGAGTCCAGGTGCATGTGGCGGGTGCTCCAGCCCCCGCCGTGGTTGACCGTGATGACGTTGCCGGCGTCGTTGTAGAACGTCGACTCGGTGACCTTGCCCGCGGCCGAGGCCAGTACGGGAGTCCCCCTGGTCTTCCCGGTCTTGTTGATCATGTCGACCATGAACTTGCTGGCGTGGTCGTCGTGCGTGGACGTCGTCCATTTCTGGCCGCAGGGCACCGGGAGCTGGAACGTGGGGCGCGCGGCGGTCCGAGCCGTGTCCTGGTCCGCGGTCCGCGCCGATGCGGCGGCGTTCAGCTGACCGCCCGCCAGGGCTGCCGCCATGACGGCCGGGACGGCCGCCCGGGCCAGCCGTGTACGCCACTTTCCGGACATGGTGATCTCTCTTCGTCGAGGGGAGGACGGAGGTCCGCGGCGGACGGGCCGCAAGGCGCCCGTCCGGCGGTCAGCACCGTAGGGACCCGCGTTAACGATCTCTTTTCGCCGCGTTAAACGATCGATTAGCGCGCCTGCTGACCTGGGCGAACGTCGCGCCGTGGCGGCCGTGAGCCGGAGGACGGCACGGCTCGCGTGTGGCAGAAGTGAACCGAAAATGCCACCGTTTCGTCACATAGACCGAAAACCAGCCCACGTTCCATTGGAGCGTCACGTTGCCCAGCCCAGCCCCACCCCCGCCGCCCGGCCCTGAAGGCGCCGAAAGCTGGACCGATCTCACGGCCCGGCTACGCGCGCTGTACGAGTGGTGCGGCACACCGAAGTACCGGACTCTGACCGGCCGGGTCACCGGTCTCTCGCCCGCGGCCATCTCCAACCTCATCGGCCGGAATCCCCTGATGCGGCCGCCGGAGACGGCCTCCATGCGCTTCGTCGAGGCGTGCCTCAGATATCGGGGTCACCAGGATCTCGATACCGAGGTCGCCCGCTGGCAGGCGCGATGGAACGTTCTGGCGGAGCGGCAGGCCAACGCGGCCGAGAACGCCGCCTCCGAGCAGACGCAGCCCTCACAGCAGGCGTCCGACCTGACCATTCCCTCGTTCGACCAGAGCGAGCAGGGGCCGCGCCGCACGACGGCGGTCCACCCGGTAGGACTGGCCGCCGTCGCGGCGCTGGTCGCGATGGCGGCCGTGGCGGTCGTCGTGGTTCTCACCAACGGCGACAAGGAGCCGGACAAGAAGCCGGGTCCGGCCACCGAGACCGGAGCCGCGCCGGTGAGCAACTCCAACGCCGCCGCGACGGAGCCCTGCCGTCCGATCAACGAACTGCACACCGATATCCGGCACAAGGAGACCTGGAAGCATGTCTTCCAGTGCTCCAACAAACCCGCGTCGCCCCTCTACGAACATCCGCGTGCGGACGTCCACGTGGGCGTGATGGAAACCCGGCGCAGCTGGTTCGCCTGCTGGGTCCGCGGCGAAAGGCACGCCGGGGGCAA
This sequence comes from Actinomadura fulvescens, assembly GCF_039533225.1. Classification (NCBI taxonomy): domain Bacteria; kingdom Bacillati; phylum Actinomycetota; class Actinomycetes; order Streptosporangiales; family Thermomonosporaceae; genus Actinomadura; species Actinomadura fulvescens. The sequence goes on from NZ_BAAATD010000006.1 coordinate 273,205, forward strand.
CGACATCTGGTACTACACGCAGGGCGACCGCATGACCGCCAAGACCGAACTCGAAGGCTGGGGGTTCATGCCGGCCTCGCACGTGCTCGCCCCCGAGCACCCCGATCCCGCCGTGACGCGCGAGTGCTCGTTCAACTGAACCGCTCTCACCTGGCCGAACGCTATTCAGAACGACACTGAACGGGTTGTGGCCCGGTTCGCCGGGCAGGCCGGACCCTGTCCGTGTTTGTCTACTGCAGTCCTGCCGGGGGGCAGTGACGCGGAGGCCGCACAGGGGGTTCGGCCCAGCACAGAAGGGAAGTCGGATCTGGTGGAATTCCAAATCTTGGGTCCATTGCAGGCCGTCGACGGGGACCGGCAGATCAGGCTCCCCGGGCCGCGACCGCGGCTCGTGCTCGCGGTGCTCCTCCTCGAACCGGGACGCGTGGTCCCCGTCGAAAGCCTCGTCGAGGCGGTCTGGGACGGCGAGCCGCCGCCCTCCATGCGGACGCAGATCGCCATCGCGGTCTCCGGCCTGCGGCGCGTGTTCCGCGACGCCGGTCTCGGCGATGTGATCGAGACCGTGAACCCGGGCTACCGGATCAAGGACGACACCGTGCGGATCGACGCGCGCGTCGCAGAGGAACGCGTCGCGGCGGCCCGTGACGCCGCGGCCGACGGGCGTACGGACGAGGCCGCCGAGCTCTACCGGCGGGCGCTGGAGCTGTGGCGCGGCCCAGTGCTCTCCGGTCTGGACAGCCTGCGGCTCACGACCGGCGGCCTGCGCTGGGAGGAGCTGCGGCGGACGGCCGTGGAGGAGCTGGCCGAGCTCGAACTCGCCCGCGGCCATCACCACGAGGTGGCCGGCGACCTGATGGCCCTGGTCGCGGAGAACCCCTTCCGCGAACGGCCGCGCGCCCAGCTGATGACGGCGCTGGCCCGCTCCGGCCGCCAGGCCGAGGCGCTGGCCGTCTACCAGGACGGACGCCGCATCCTCGCCGAGGAGCTGGGCCTGGAGCCGGGTCGCGCGCTACGGGAACTGCACGACGCGATCCTCAAGGACGCGCCGTCCGTCCAGCGGCAGCCGACGCCGCTTCGCGACACGTCCGTTCCAGGGCCGGCCATGGCCTGCCGTCAGCGGACACGCCACGGCCGGCACGGCCGGCATCGCGCCGGGGGCCTGCGCCGTGCGGCCGTTCACCGCTCAGGCCGCTGACGGTCCCGGCGAAGCCGGTTCAGTCCACGTCCGCGCCGTTGGCGGCGGCCGTGTCTTCGCCTTCGCCGTAGAGAGCGTCATGCTGCTGGCGGGGTGAGCAGACGGACGCGGAGGGGCACGAGCAGCGACCGCCACTGGAGAGGCGGACGGTCACCCGGTCGGACGGGACGTTGCGGCCGACGACCTGCCCGGGCCCCTCCGGGGTCTCCACGCGTTCGCCCAGCTTGGGCATCCGTTCGTGCGCCTGGACGTACAGCGGGTGCTCGTACTTGAGGCAGCACATCAGCCGGCCGCAGGCTCCGGCGATGCGCAGCGGGTTGACGGGGAGGTCCTGCTCCTTGGCCATGCGGACCGAGACGGGCTCGAAGTCCTTGAGGAACGTGGCGCAGCACAGATCACGGCCGCACGGCCCGATGCCGCCCTGGAGGCGGGCCTCGTCGCGCGGCCCGACCTGCCGCAGCTCGACGCGTGCCTTGACGTTGCGCGCCAGGTCGCGGACCAGCGCCCGGAAGTCGACGCGGTGCGGCGCGGAGAAGTAGACCTTGAACACGTTGTCGGCGTCGAGATAGTCCACGCCGATGACCTTCATGGGGAGCTCGTGCTTGCGGATCAGCCGCTTGGCGATGCTGCGTCCCTCGGCCCGGCGGCGGCGGTTGCTCTCGTCCCGGGCGAGATGGTGGTCGGCGGCCGGGCCCTCGCACAGCGGAAGGCCTTCGACGTCCTCGCTGACCCACTGCGGCGCCCACACGCACTCGGCCACCTCGGGGCCCGAATCGGTGGGAACGAGCACCTTGTCGCCCACCTTGGGCGAGTGCGTGCCCGGGTCGAGGTAGTAGAGGCGGCCGTAACGGGTGAAGCTGACGGCCATCACCATGCCCACGGTTCGCTCCGTTCGCCCGGTCTCGTGCCCCAACCCTACGTCGTACGGTCCGCCCGCCGCGATCGATCAAGATCACGAATGCCGCGCGGAGGCGTCGCGGAAGCCTCGCGGAGGCGTCGCGGAGGCGTCGCGGAGGCGTCGCGCCTACCAGGCGGCGTCGGCGAGGTCTTCGGCGGGTACGGCGGGGGCGCCCTGGATGTACAGGCGGCCGTCGGCGCCCGTGATCAGCAGATGGCCGCCGGTGGCGTCGGAGTCCAGGCCGGTGAGGTCACCGGCGCCCGTGACCTGCTTCTCCCAGAGCACCTTCGTGGGGCGTCCGGTCTCCACGGAGAACGCCTGCAGCGCGATCTGCGACTGCTCGGTGACGCCCGCGACGACGGTCTGGCCGTCCTGGCTGAGCACGGCCGTCTCGCTGCCCTTGGGCAGCCGGAGCACCGCCTTGCTGAGCGCGAGGTCGCCCGCGGGACCGCCGGTGTCGAGAGTCCGCACCTGATGGCGGATCTCCACCAGCTTGCCCTTGACCTTGCGGACGGGGTTCCAGACGAAGGAGAGGGTGTCGCCGGCCCACGAGAGGCTGCTGAGGCGGGCGGCGGCCTTGGTCGTCCAGGTCTTGCGCTGCCCGGTGCCGACCGAGATGACGTCGAGACGGCTCCGGGCACCGCGGTACGTCACGTACGCGATCTTGTCCCCGTCGGCGGTCACCGCGAGGTCGGACCACGGCGTCGAGACGCCGGTGACGGCGACGCGCGGTATCTCGGCGAGCGCCTCGGGGTGACCGTTCTTGTCCAGGCTGAGCCGCTGGAAGGTCACCTTGCTAGCGGTCTTGGCGGCCACGACGTACGAGCCGTCGCCGCCGGAGGCGATCCGCTGGAAACGCTGGCCCTGCGGGGCCGCGACCGGCAGGCCCACGTCGTCTCCGGTACGGATGTCGCGGACGACCAGGGCCGTGCCACTGCGGCGGACGCCCACGACGTAGCGCGGGCCCTTGGTGTCGGCCTTGCCCACGGCGGTCGTCTTGGCGGATTTGGGCTTGGGCTCGTCCGACTCCTGCCTGGAGTGGACGAGATCGACCCCACCGCCGACGACGAGAGCCACGCCGATGGCGGCGGCCACCGGAACCGCGGCACGCCACACGCCGCGCAGCCCGGCGGCCCTGCCGGGCTTCTCGTGCCTGCTCTCACGTTCGTCGTTCATGGGGTTGCGCCGCACCCGCCTCTCGGTTCCGCCCCGTGTCCCGCCAGTAGTTTCTATCTCATCTATCTCATGACAAACAGCCATTCTTTGCTGTTGGCGACCAGGTCAACCAGGTCAACCCAGGGCCGCGCGCGCCGCCTCGACCATGGCCGAGCGGTACGAGCCGCCGAACAGCGCGACGTGGACGAGCAGCGGGTGCAACTGGTGCAGCGGCACCCGTTCGCGCCATCCCGCCGCAAGCGGGGCGACCTCATCGTAGGCGCCCAGGACCTGTGAGAGGTGCGGAGCGCCGAAGAGGGCCAGCATCGCGAGATCGGTCTCCCGGTGGCCGCCGTGCGCGGCGGGGTCGATGAGCCATCCGCGACCGCCCGACCACAGGACGTTGCCGGACCACAGATCGCCGTGGATGCGGCTGGGCGGCTCCGGCGGCCCGGCCAGGTCGTCGATCTCGGTGATGACGCGTTCGACCAGCGCCACGTCCGGTCCGCTGAGATGGCCGGAGGCGCGGGCGAGGAACGGGGCGAGCCGTCGTTCGGCGTACCAGCGCGGCCAAGCGTCCCCGGACTCGGCGTCGGTAAGCGTGTTGTCGAGCGGAAGGTCGGCGATATAGCCCGGCCAGGACGCCCCGTACGCCGTCGGTGGGGAAGCCTTGTGGAGTGCTGCGAGCTCACGTCCGAACCGTTCGGCCGCGGTGGGCCCGGGCGGCTCGGCGGGCAGCCACGGCAGGATCAGGTGATGATCGTCGGCGGCCAGCACCCCGGCCACGGGTACGCCACGTCCGGCCACGGGCACGCCCTGCCCGCCCTCGGCCTCGGCCAGCCAGCGCAGACCCGCCGCCTCCGCCGCGAACACCCCCGCCTGATCATGAGCGGCCTTGACGAAGACCTCACGGCCATCGGCCAGCCGGACGTGATGCAACGTCCAGGAGTGGCTGGAGCCACGGTCGGTGATCTTCTCGACCGGGACGCCGAGGAGATCACTGACACGGGTGGGATCGAGCACGGGTCTCAGCGTTCCTTGAGCCTGGCCCGGACCTCGTCGAGGAGACCCGGCACCGCCGCCTCGATCAGGTCGCGGACGTGCTCGAAATCACTCCGGCCGCCGTAGTAGGGGTCGGGCACGTCGAGATCGTCCCCCGCCGCCGGATCGAACTCCCGGAGCAGCCGGACCTTGTCGCGCGCCGCAGCGTCCGGGGCCATCGCCCGGAGCTCCCGCAGATGCCCCTCGTCCAGCGCGATGATCAGGTCGTAGGTGTCGAACCACGAGTCCTCGAACTGCCGCGCGGCGTGCGCCGACCGGTAGCCGGCCCGCCGCAGCGCCTGCACCGTGCGGTGGTCGGCGTCGGCGCCGACGTGCCAGCCGCCGGTGCCCGAACTGTCCACCTCGACGTCCAGGCCCTCCTCCTCGACATGGTGCCGAAAGATCGACTCCGCCATCGGCGAGCGGCAGATGTTGCCCGTACAGACGAACGTGATGTGCAGCAATCCCGGCCCTTCCTCCTGGTCCTTCCCCGCGGTCCTGTCCTGAGGTCCCCTCCTGAGGCCCTTTCCTGAGGTCGTCTCCCGCAGTCCAGGCTACGGGGTGGTCAGGTGGTGGTGCGGAGGGCCAGGGCCAGCGCCTCCACGGCCAGCAGAGGGTTGACGTTGGCCTCCAGCCGCTCGCGGCACTCCATGATGGCGTCGAGACGGCGGAGGGTGGCCTCGGGCGGTCCGGCCGCGGCGGCGTCGCGGAGCTCGGGGGCCAGATCGATGTTGACCAGCTCGGTACCGGCACCGAGCTGCAGCGTGAGGACGTCGCGGTAGTACGAGGCCAGGTCGATCAGGGCCATATCGAGCGAGTCGCGCTTCACCCGGGTGGCCCGGGATTTCTGCCGGTCCTCCAGCTCCTTGAGCGCGCCCGCCGTACCGCGCGGCATCCGCCCCTTGGCGCTCTCACCGAGGGCCTGGCGCAGCGCGGCCGTCTCCGTCCCGCTCAGCTCCTCGGTGGTCGTCTTGGCCTCCGCCTCGGCGGCCTTGACGAGCGCTTCGGCGGCGGTCACGGCGGGGCCGACCGAGGTGAGGCGGCGTGGCACGGCGAGTACCTGGCCGCGGCGCTTGCGGGCCTCCGGGTCTGTGGCGAGCCGCCGGGCGCGGCCGATGTTGCCCTGCGCCGCGCGTGCGGCCTGCTCGGCGAGCATCGGATCGATGCCGTCCCGCCGGACGAGCACGTCGGCGACGGCGGCGACCGGCGGGGTGCGCAGCGACACCAGGCGGCAGCGGGAACGGATCGTCATGAGCATGTCCTCGGGGGACGGCGTGCACATCAGCCACACCGTCCTCGGGGGCGGCTCCTCGATCGCCTTGAGCAGCGCGTTGGCGGCGGCCTCGGTGGCACGGTCGGCGCCCTCGAACAGCACGATCTGCCAGCGTCCGCCGCTCGGGGCGGACGAGGCGCGCAGGACCAGCTCGCGGGTCTCCTTCACGCCGTACGAGAGCCCGCTCGGCCGGACGACCTCGACATCGGCGTGCGTGCCCTGCAGCACCTGGTGGCAGGAGGCGCAGTGGCCGCAGCCGCGCGGCGTCTCGACGCACTGCAACGCGGCGGCGAACGCCCGCGCGGCGGTGGAACGGCCCGATCCGGGCGGCCCGGTGAACAGCCAGGCGTGCGCCATCTTGCCGGTCGCGCCGGCGGCGCCCGTGGACGCCCCGACCGCCGAACCCAGCTGCTCGACGACCGGTTCCTGGCCCACCAGGTCATCCCACACGCTCATGCCGACAAGGCTATTGCCTCCGCGCCGCCCTCCGGCCGTGATCGCCTCAGGCGGCCGCGATCGCCTCAGGCGTCGGTGATGGCGGGGAAGGTGCTGGTCACGTCCTCGGTGCCGGCCGGGATGGGGTCGGGGAGGATGGCGCGGATGCGGTCCTGGATCTGGCGGCTGATCTCGGCCTGCGAGAGCGAGGCGTCGATCACGAGGTAGCGGTCCGGCTCGGCCTCGGCCAGGGCGCGGAAGCCGCTCAGCACCCGCTCGTGGAACGCCTGCGGCTCGGACTCGATGCGGTCGGCCGGGCTGGTGATCCGGTTGAGCCCGTCCTCGGGCGGCAGCTCCAGCAGCACGGTGAGGTCCGGCACCAGACCCGCCGTGGCCCACGCGTTCAGGCGCGCGATGTCGTCGACGCGCTGCTGGCGGCCGAAGCCCTGGTAGGCCAGCGACGAGTCGATGTAGCGGTCGCTGACCACGATGGCGCCGCGTTCCATGGCGGGCCGGATCACGTTCGCGACGTGGTCGGCGCGGTCGGCCGCGTACAGCAGCGTCTCGGCGCGGTCGGACAGGCCCGTCGTCTCCCGGTCGAGCAGCAGGGCGCGCAGCCGCATGCCGGTCTTGGTCGCGCCCGGCTCGCGCGTGGTGACGACCTCGAAGCCGTGGTCGCGCAGCCAGATCGCGGCGAGCCGCGCCTGGGTGGTCTTGCCCGCGCCCTCGCCGCCCTCGAACGCGATGAAGACGCCGCGGTCACGGACGACCCGCGGGGCGACGGGCGCCACCTCGGGCACCGGCGGCGCGTACGTCTCGCCGCGCAGAGCGGCGGCGGTCAGGTCGGGCAGCAGCGGGATGCCGCGCCGGTCGTCGAGACGGCGGTACGCGAGCAGGCCGGACAGCAGGGCCACGACCGCGACGATGAGCAGCGCCGCGCTCGTGCCGTGAAGGTCGTAGACGCCGTCGCCGAGCAGCTTGACGCGATGGTCGCGCAGCACGCCCGCCAGCGGCGGCACCGCGGCCACGGCCACCAGCGCCGCGACGAGCGCCACCGAACTCAGGTAGCCGAACGCGCGCTCGTGCCCGTCGTGGCCGTCGTGCCCGTCGTGCCCCGGGTGAGCTCCGCGTCCGTCGTGTCCGTCTCGTTCGCCACCGGCCAGGGTCGTGCCCGCGGCGTACGCGACGCCCGCTGCGACGCCGAGGAAGCCCGTCGTGAACACCACGACGACGAGGTTCTGGACCAGGGAGATCAGCAGCAGGTCGAGCGCGGCGGCCACGACGGCCAGGCCGAGCAGCCGACGCCGGCTGAACGGGCCGAGAACGCGCGGGCCGAGGAAGACGCCGAAGCCGAGCCCCAGGGACAGGGCGGTCGCGATCGCGCCGTACCCGGGGTCTCCACCGCCGAGCTCACGCGCGTACACCCTGGCCACGGAGATGACCGCCCCGCAGCTCAGCGCCACGGCGATGACGCCCAGCGCCAGCCCGCTCAGCGGCATGCCGCCGCCCGCCGCGGGCGAGGCTTCGTCTTTGGACGAGGTGGAACGCAGACCCTGGAAGGCCAGCCGGAGCGGCGAGGACACCGGGACCACGCCCGTGCTGGGCAACCCGGGCAGTGCCGAGACCGCCGCCCCCGACGCGAGGAACACCACGGCCGTCAGGTAGAGGGCGAGGTCGGCGCGGTCGGCCGCGTCCCAGGCGCCACCCGCGATCAACGCCAGTACCGAGAAGAGCCCGGCGGCGACCGGAGCCGCCCCGTACGCGGCCACCCGTCCGGCCCGGCGGGCGTCGTCCCGGCGGTCGTCGGGGACGAGATCCGGCCCGGAAGCGCTCACCACCGGAATCCACAGCAACGTGACGCACGCCACCAGGAACGCCGCCGCCAGCGTCCACGCCACCGAGTCGACCAGCGGCACCGACACCAGCAGCGCGAACCGCACGACATCGGCGGCGATCATCGTCGTACGGCGGTCGAGCCGGGCCGCCAGCGCGCCCGCCAGCGGCGCGAACAGCACCGCCGGCAGCAACATCGCCAGCAGGACCGCCGCGATGACCTGGGCCTGGCCCGGTACGTCCTTGTCACGGGTGAGTGCGCCCGCCATCGCGGTGAGCGCGAGCACGCTCAGCCAATGGCCGAGGCTGGACAGCGACACCGCGACCCAGAGCCGCCGGAACGGCTTGATCGAGGAAAGGCCTTGCACCGCGGCGGCCGGCGGCTGTACGGCGCCCGTTCTCGTCATGTCGGTCAGGGTATCGGCGCCGATGTCCTCAGGAGTGAGACTTTGCGTCCTGAGGACCTCGACTTCACCGCGCTGTCAGCCGGTCACCGGAATGTCAGGATCTCGCCTCCGGCGATTTCCCGATCCGCGTCGTGCTGATCATGACTTGCTGGAGGTCTTGCGGCGGGCGGGCGCCTTCTTCTTGCCGCCGCCGGCGGCGACCTTCTCGCGCCGTTCGGCGAGAAGCTCGGCGGCCCGCTGGATGGTGATCGACTCGACCTCGTCGCCCTTGCGCAGGCTGGCGTTGGTCTCGCCGTCGGTGACGTAGGGCCCGAACCGGCCCTCCTTCACCACCACCGGCTTGTCGCTCGCCGGGTCCTTGCCGAGCTCGCGCAGCGGCGCGGCGGCCGCGGCCCGGCCGCGCCCGCGCTGCTTGGGCTGCGCGAACAGCTCCTTGGCCTGCTCCAGCGTGACCGTGAACAGCTCGTCTTCCGAACCGAGCGAACGGCTGTCGGTGCCGCGCTTGATGTACGGGCCGAAGCGGCCGTTCTGCGCGGTCACCGGCTCGCCGTCGAGCTCGCCCAGCGTGCGCGGCAGCGAGAGCAGCTTGAGCGCGTCGTCGAGGGTGACGGTGTCGAGCGACATCGACTTGAAGAGCGAACCGGTGCGCGGCTTGGGCGCATCCGCCTTCTTGGTGCGCACACGTTTTTGGGCAGCGGGTTTCGAGCCGTCGGCGGGCGGCGTCGACGAAGTCGACTTCGGCGGAGCCGAATCGGGCTCGGGCAGGATCTCGGTCACGTACGGGCCGAACCGGCCCGACTTGGCGACGATCATGTGCCCGGTCGCCGGGTCGACGCCCAGCTCACGGTCGCCGCTCGGCTGCGCGAACAGCTCCTCGGCCTTCTCCGCCGTCAGCTCGTCGGGCGCGATGTCCTCGGGGATGTTGACGCGCTCGCCCTCGCGGTCGAGGTACGGCCCGTACCGGCCGACGCGGATCATGATGTCGGTCCCCTTGATGGGGAACGAGCTGATCTCCTTGGCGTCGATGTCGCCGATGTCGCCGGTGAGGTCCTTGAGACCTTCCTCACCGTTGTCGCCGAAGTAGAAACGCGTCAGCCAGCGCACCCGCTCGGCCTCGCCGCGGGCGATCTCGTCGAGGCCGTCCTCCATGTGCGCGGTGAAGTCGTAGTCGACCAGGTTGCCGAAGTGCTGCTCCAGCAGGTTGACCACGGCGAACGCCAGGAACGACGGGACGAGCGCGGTGCCCTTCTTGAAGACGTAGCCGCGGTCGAGGATGGTGCCGATGATCGAGGCGTACGTGGACGGCCGCCCGATCTCGCGCTCTTCCAGCTCCTTGACCAGGCTCGCCTCGGTGTAGCGGGCCGGCGCCCGGGTCGAGTGGCCCTCGGCCTCCATCGCCAGCGCCGTGAGCGGGTCGCCCTCGTCCAGGTTGGGCAGCCGCCGCTCCTGGTCGTCGCGGTCGGTGGCCGGGTCGTCGGCGCTCTCGACGTAGGCCTTGAGGAAGCCGTAGAACGTGATCGTCTTGCCGGTCGCGCCGAACTCGGCCAGTTCGTTCTGGGTCGAGGTGCCCGTGACGCGGATCGACACCGACTGGCCGCGCGCGTCGTTCATCTGGCTGGCGATCGTGCGCTTCCAGATCAGCTCGTACAGCCGGAACTGGTCGCCGGACAGACCGGTCTCGCCGGGCGTACGGAAACTGTCACCGGCGGGCCGGATCGCCTCGTGCGCCTCCTGCGCGTTCTTGACCTTGCTGGCGTAGACGCGCGGCTTGTCGGGCACGTACTCGGCGCCGAACAGCGAGGCCGCCTGCCGCCGGGCCGCGGTGATCGCGGTCTCCGACAGCTGGATCGAGTCGGTTCGCATGTAGGTGATGAAGCCGTTCTCGTACAGCTTCTGCGCGACCGACATCGTGTACTTGGCGGAGAAGCTCAGCTTGCGGCTGGCCTCCTGCTGCAGCGTGGTGGTGCGGAACGGCGGATAGGGCTTGCGGGTGTACGGCTTGCGCTCGACCGACTTGACCTCGTACGGCCGTCCGGTCAGGCGCCCGGCCAGACCGCGCGCCGCCTCCTCGTCGAGGTGCAGCGCGTCCCGGGTCTTGAGGGTGCCGTCGGAGGCGAAGTCGCGGCCCTGGGCCACGCGCTTGCCGTCGACCGAGATGAGCCCGGCCTTGAACGCCGTGGGCTCGTCGCCCTTCCCGGTGTCGAACTCGGCCTGGATGTCCCAGTAGTGCGCCGGGACGAAGGCGATCCGCTCCCGTTCGCGCTCGACGACCAGCCGGGTCGCCACGGACTGGACGCGGCCCGCCGACAGCTTCGGCATGACCTTCTTCCAGAGCACCGGGCTGACCTCGTAGCCGTAGAGGCGGTCGAGGATGCGGCGGGTCTCCTGGGCGTCCACCAGCCGGAGGTTGAGCTCGCGCGGATTGGCGGCGGCGGCGCGGATCGCGTCCCGGGTGATCTCGTTGAAGACCATCCGGTGCACCGGCACCTTGGGCTTGAGCACCTCCTGGAGGTGCCAGGCGATCGCCTCGCCCTCCCGGTCCTCGTCCGTCGCGAGAAGGAGTTCGTCGGCCTCGGCCAGGGCCTTCTTGAGCTTGGCGACCTGCTGCTTCTTGTCGGCGTTGACGACATAGAGCGGCTCGAACTCGTGGTCGACGTTGACGCCGAGCTTCGCCCACGCTTCGCCCTTGTACTTGGGCGGTACCTCGGAGGCGCTCCCGGGAAGATCCCGGATATGGCCGATACTGGACTCCACGATGTAGCCGCCGCCCAGGTAACCGGCGATCGTCTTCGCCTTCGCAGGCGACTCGACGATCACCAGGCGGGTTCCGCCGCCCGCACCCTGGCCACCGCGCTTCGCAGTGCCGTTCTTGGCTGGCACAGTCGCTCCAACCTCGCTGTCTGGTCTCTTACACGGGCTTGCTACAACATTCGAAGACGACGCGTTCATGCCCGCGAGTTCCCACCGCTGCAAACCTCCGACAGGATGACACGTCCCCGGCGGGGTTGCGGACCAAGGCCACCACCGACGCGTTCCCTGCCGTACATCGAGGCGTCATAATGGTCCGCAATGGTGGAGTACACCTACCTCGTCCTGCGGCTGCCCCGCGGCACCACGCGTGATACCGCCCGGCAGGTCCTGACCGAGCACGCCGAACACGGTGGCTGGGAGCTCCACAGGCTGCGCCTCTACCCCGACGGTAGCCGCCGAATCCAACTCCGGCGCAAGATCATTCGCCAGGTCCGGACTTTCTGACCGCTCTCGTCCGGAGAGTAGCACTATGTGCGACCGCTATGACGTGCCGTAACCATCATTCCCGGTCTCGGGCAAAACCGGGCGTTCGGGCCGCAGACAGAACTATGCCCGCCCCGGACCGTACATCTTCGGGGCGGACGCGGACAGGGCTTTGCCCGCCCCAGACCGCGCCTCCGGGACGGGCAAAGCGTCCTGCGACTTTGCCTGGAGGATGCCTTCCGGGTCCGTGGACCGCGGGGCACCGACGCGGGCAAAGCGTATTTGTGGAACCTTGTGGAACTTTGTCGAGCTTTTTGATTAAAGACCTGACAGGGAACTCAGGTCGTCACTCCGCGCGGCAGTACGAGCCGGCAGCGACCGTACGGGGCGGCAGCCGCCGTAGCGGTCAGCGGCCGACGCAGCGGTCAGCAGCCGACGTAGCGGTCAGCGGCGGCCGCCCAGGCGGGCGCGGCGGGTGAGCGCCAGCGCGCCGGACATGACCGTCAGCATCGCGGCGGTGGCCAGTACCCAGATGGACGAGCCGGTGTCGGCCGGCATCGGCTCCGCGGCGGCCATCGGCTTGATCGCGCCGAGCGGGTCGGTGACGCCACCGACCTCGGGGGCCTTCACGTCACCGGTGACGGGCAGCTGGCCGAGGGCGGGCAGCCGCGTCTGACCGGTGCCGGGCAGCTGCGGCGCCGGGTTGGGCGTGACGGTACGGGCGCGCGCCGGGTCCACGTGCACGGCCGGGCCGCCCGCGACCGCCTTGGCGTTGTTGATCGACAGAGCCTTGGCCGCCTTGGCGGGCAGCCCCTTGGCGGGGTTGATCACCAGCGCGCCGGCGGGGTCGGCCGGCAGCGCCGTCGACGGGTCGAGCGGCAGCCTCTTGGTCGTGTCGGCCCCGAGCCCCGTCGCCTGGTCGGCCCCCAGCGCCTTGGCGGGGTCAGTGCCAAGCGCCTTGCTCGGGTCGGTGCCGAGAGCCTTGCTCGGATCGGTGCCGAGCGCCTTGCTCGGGTCAGTGCCGAGCGCCTTGCTCGGGTCGGTGCCGAGCGCCTTGCTCGGGTCGGTGCCAAGCGCCGTCGACGGGTCGACACCGAGCGTCTTGGCCGGGTCGGTCCCGAGCGCCGTGGACGGGTCGATCCCCAGTGCCTTGCTCGGGTCAGTCCCCAGCGCCTTGGCCGGGTCGGTGCCGAGAGCCGTGGCCGGGTCGACGGACAGGGCCTTGGCCGGGTCGGCCGGCAGCACGCCGGCCAGCTGGCCGACGGCCGGGACGTCGTTGCCGCGCACCCTCGAGGTCTCCATGCCGGAGGCGTCCACCGGCAGCGTTGTGACGTTTCCAGGGTTGACGGGCAGGTCCGAGAGGCTCGGCAGCGTGACGGGGCCGTCGGTCGCGGCCGAACGGCCGGCCGGCAGCTTCGTGCTCTTGCTGGGCAGCACCGAGGACTTGCCGGACAGCCGCGGCAGCGTGGGCATGGCTGACGTCGGGCCGCTCGGCAGGTTGTCCTTGGTCGTCCCGGGCAGTGTCGGCAGGCCGCGGGCCGCGTCGGCCGAGTCCGCCCGGTTCGCGCCGCTGGTGCGCGAGTAGGGCTCGTAGCCGCCCGAGCTCGGGCCTTCGCCGCACTGCGGCTCGGAGTGCCCGAGCGCGCCGACGGCGTTGCCGCAGGCGTTCACAGGCGCGCTCGCGGGCGGGTTGACCTGGTTGCCGGACCCGGCCCCCTGCTGCCCGGACGTGGTGGCGCCCGATCCCTTCGAGCCCGTGACGACCACCGAGCCGTCGCAGCTGGCGGCGGCCTCGCCCAGAATCGCGACGGCGTTGCCGCACGCGTTCACGGGGATGCTGATCGGGAGGTTGACCTGGTTGCCGCCGCCGACGCTCTTGTTGCCGGAGGTGATCTGGTCGCCCCCGGAGCTGCTGCGCACGTGCGAGCCGCCCTCGCAGAAGGCACCGGCCTCGCCGAGCACCGCGACGGCGTTGCCGCAGGCGCTGACCGGGATGCTCACCGGAGCGTTGACCTGGTTGCCACCGCCGAGGCTGTGGTCGCCGCTGGTCGTCTGCCCGCCGGAGCCATGTCCGCCGTTGCGGACGGAGGCGCCGCCGTCGCAGTCGGCCACCGCGTTGCCGACGGCGTTGCCGCAGGCGCTGATCGGTGCCGAGATCGGCGCGTTCACCTGGTTGCCCGCGACGACGCCGCTCTGGCCGGACGTGCTCTGGCCGGCGCCGGTACGGCCGCCGTTCTTGACCTTGGCGCCGCCCTCGCAACCCGCGACGGCGTCGCCGAGGACCGCGGCGGCGTTGCCGCAGATGTTGATCGGTGCCGAGATCGGCGCGTGCACCTGGTTGCCCGCGACGGCGCCGCTGGCGCCGGAGGTCTGCTGGCCGGAGCCGGAACCGCCGCCCTGGCCGTTCACGACCTTCGAGCCGCCTTTGCAACCCGCCTCGGACGACCCGAACAGCGCCACCGCGTTGCCGCAGGCGTTCACGGGAGCCGAGACGGGGATGTTGACCTGGTTGCCCGAGCCGACGCCGCGTTCGCCGGAGGTCCGCTGGCCGGCGCCGGGGCCGCCGCTGTTCTTGACGGCCGAGCCGCCCTTACAACCGGCGTCCGCGGTGCCGAAGATGGCGATCGCGTTGCCGCAGGCGTTGATGGGAGCCGAGATGGGGGCGTTCACCTGGTTGCCGGAGCCGACCCCCTGCTTGCCGGAGGTCTGCCGGTCGATGCCGCCGCCACGTCCGTTGTCGACCGCCGCGCCGCCCTTGGAGGCGGCGTCGGCCGTGCCGAGGGCGCCCACGGCGTTGCCGCTGGCGTTGATCGGTGCCGAGATGGGGAGATTGAACTGATTACCGCCGAGCACGCTGGAGTCGCCGCTGGTCGTGTCGGCGAACGCACCGCTGGGGATCGCGGTGCCCGCACCGAGAGCGACGAAGCTCGCAGTGAGCATGGCGGCACGAGCAGTGCCCTTGGCCCACGTTCGCATGATGCTCCGTTCGGGGAAGGAATGATGAATGGAGATGGACAGGTGAGACCGGTCGCTTGTCGCGCTACCGCGTGGTGGTCTTGGCCGCGTCGTGTACGCGCCGTCGCCCGATCTCAGGGGGGCGACGTACCGCCAGGGGACGGCACGTCCCGGCCCGGTGGTCCGAGCCGCACGGACCCGGAGCCGGAGTCTGTGGGGTTCTAGTCAGGCGAGAAGGACGGCTCGTCCGCTGCCGTGCGGACGGCCGGAGGCACCGTGCCGTAGCCGGGAACGAACACCGGCCGTGGCCGGGCCGCGGTCCACGACGAGCGCGCGAGAAGCGCGCCGAAGCCGCCCGGCAGGGTCACACCGCTCGCCGAACCGATCGTTCCGGCCTGGGCGGGTGCCTGGAGCGGGGACAGGGGTGACGGCGCGGGCGCCGGATGCTGCATCGTGGCGTACGAGACGGCCGAGCCGCTCTTGGCCGCGGTCTTGAACGTGCCGGACGCGTCCGGCACACGAGGCTCCGCGCGATCACCGTGTGCGGCGTCGGCGGCCCGCTTCACGGCTCGCGACGAGCCGTGAGTCTCCGATGCGGCGGGCTTGGTCGCGGCACCGCCGGCCTTGCCGGTCACGTCCTCGGAGGGCACGGGGAGAGGAAGGTCGGGTCGCACCACGTTCAGATCGCGGCCCGGCAGGACGTCCTCGGCCGTATCGGCCACAACGCCCTTGGCCGTGTCGCGGACGGCCTTCTTGGCGGCCTCCCGCGTCCCGAGGAACTCGCTCACGACGGGCGTCCGCGCCACGATCCGGGACGCGTCCGCCGCGGGGCCTTCCTCCGCGTGGGCCTGGGCGCCGCCGATCAGCCAGCCGACGACCAGGATCCCCGCGAGCACGAGCAGACGGTGAACCAGACGGCTGCGGACGACACGGCGCACCAGGACGGAGACCGTCCTCGTGCGTGCCGGGTCGTGAGCCACAGGTTCTCCTCGGAAGTCGCCAAGAGCAGGTCTACGAATGGTGACCGTAGCACCACGGATTGCACCCGTGGCGGCGATTCCGTAAAACCTTTCTAGGCCCGATCAAGGAAATGGTCGAGAACGCGCACGCCGAAGCGCAGCCCGTCGACCGGAACCCGTTCGTCGATGCCGTGGAACATTCCCGAAAAGTCCAATTCCGGCGGCAGCCTCAGCGGTGCGAAGCCGAAGCACCGCATGCCCAGATGGGCGAACGCCTTCGCGTCCGTCCCCCCGCTCAGGCAGTACGGAACGGGCAGCGCGCCGGGATCCTCCGAGATCAGGGCCTCTTCCATGGCCGCGACGAGCGCGCCCTCGTAGTCCGTCTCCACGGCCCAGTCGTAATGCACGAAATCGCGCTGTACGTCCGGACCGAGCAATTCGTCCACAGTCGCGAAGAACTCTTCCTCATGCCCCGGCAGGAAACGTCCGTCCACCTGCGCCGTCGCGCTCTGCGGAATGACATTCGTCTTGTAACCGGCGTCCAGCCGCGTCGGATTGAGCGTGTTCGTGAGCGTCGCACCGATCATCCGGGCCAGCGGCCCGATCTCCTCCAGCGCCCGTTCCGGCCGTTCGGGATCGAACTCCACCCCGTACGCCATGCAGGCCCGTTCCAGGAAGGCCCGGACGGTCTTGGTCAGCCGTACCGGGAACTCATGCGACCCCAGCCGCCCGACCGCCGCCGCCAGCGCCGTGACCGCGTTGTCCGGATGCACCATCGACCCGTGCCCCGCCGTCCCCCGCGCGGTCAGCCGCATCCAGGCGATGCCCTTCTCGGCCGTCTCAATGAGATACATCCGCTTGTCGCCAGGCACGGTGAGGCTGAAGCCCCCGACCTCCCCCACGGCCTCCGTGCACCCCTCGAAAAGCTCCGGATGCTCCTTGACGAGCCACTGCGCACCCCACTTGCCCCCGGCCTCCTCATCGGCCAGAAAAGCAAGCACGACGTCCCGCGGAGGCTTCCGCCCCTCCCTGAGCCGCTGCCTGACCACCGCCAGGATCATCGCGTCCATGTCCTTCATGTCCACGGCCCCGCGCCCCCAGACGCACCCGTCGGCGATCTCCCCGCCGAACGGATCGCGCGTCCAGTCCTCCTTGCGCGCCGGCACCACGTCCAGATGCCCGTGCAGCAAGAGCGCGTCCCGCCCGGGGTCCTCCCCCTCGATCCGCGCCACCAGGCTGGCCCGCCCCGGATGCGACTCGAAGATCTGCGACTCCAGCCCGACCTCGTCGAGCCGGGCCTTCACATACTCCGCCGCCTCCCGCTCCCCCGGCCCCGAGTGGTCCCCCGGGTTGCTCGTATCGATCCTGATCAGCTCCTGGCAGAGCTGGACGACCTCGTCCTCGGCGGTGGGAAGCTGAGCCACAATGATCACCTTTTCGTCCCGACTCCTACCCGACCCATGGTGCCCCTCGTTCGACTTCGCCGCGAGTCGGGACCTTTGGTATGGTGAAGCCCGCCGCGGAGCACTGCGGCATGCACACCTGTCCGGGTGGCGGAATAGGCAGACGCGCTAGCTTGAGGTGCTAGTGCCCTTTACGGGGCATGGGGGTTCAAGTCCCCCCTCGGACACACAATTTGTACACGTTTGCTCGGTTCCGGGCACAGCAGACCGTCACTCAGGCCCAGCCTTCCGGCTGGGCCTGAGCTTTCCTGTTTCGTCGACTCTCCTCCTCTTGCTCGTGATGGGTTCTGCGGCGCAGCAAGTCCCAGATCAACGGCTTGGGTCGAGGGTGATCTTCGCCGTTTCCACGGCGTCCGCCCGCAGGGTGCGGGCAGCGGCGTCGTAGACGAGAGTGATCCTGCGGGCGCGCAGGTGGCCGATGACCTCCTCACCGGCGGGGACGTCGTCCGGCCAGCCCGCGGGTTCCGCGCCGTTCAACAGAAGGAACAGAGCTGGCAGGTGCGGGAGGATGTGGTCCTCACGGATGTAGATGTTCTTCGGCCTCGCAGGATCTGGACGGGTAGAGCTGGTGTGGCCGTGACGACAGCGGTAGGCCGCCCGGTTGCTGGCCCAGCATGACTCCAGGCGCCGTCCACAGAGCCCGCAGCGCAGCAGCCCCGCCAGCCGGTAGCAGCGGTTTGGATCGGCGGACTCGCGTACGGCGCGAACACCCTGGACCGCGACGAAGTCGGTCTCGCTGACCAGCGCATCGTGCGCGGGCCGCGCGGAGATCACCCAGTCCTCGGGCAGGCACCACCGCTGCACCTGGCGGTGGCCAAGCCCGGTGTTGGCCGGATCGACCAAGTCATGGTCGCTGGGCTGCAGGTTCCACACCTCACGCCCGGTGTAGCGGGGGTTGGACAGGATGGCCCGCACCGTGCCCAGCGTCCACGCATTACCTGATCGGTGAGCGTTGCGCCGCGGGTCGGCCGCCGACGGGCAGGGGACCTCAGCATCGCTGAGCGCCCGGGTTATCCGGGCCATGCTGTGCCCGGCCAGCCGCTCCCGGAAGATCCACCTCACCGTCGGCGCGGTTTCGGGATCCGGCTCCAGTCGGTGCGCCCGCCTGCCCCACGCCGCCTCGGCACGGTTGGGATGCGGGCCGGCGTCGGCCAGCCGGTATCCGTAGGGTGGGCGGCCACCCAGGTATCGGCCCTGCACCCGGGCCTGGGTCGCCATCGCCGTGAGCACCCGGATCCGGGTGAGGGTGATCTCCCGCTTCGACTGGACGCCCAGCTCGATCATCAGCTGCTCATGGCCCTCGGCCGCAAATCGATCGGACGCCGAGCTCAGGCGTCCACAACTGCACACCGTAATGCTCGAACAACGGCGCCATCAGGCTGAACTGGCCGCCGTAGAACGCCCGCTCGTACTCCCCGATCACGATCGCGTCGAACCCGCGGCCGGGATCGGCCATCGCCGCCACCAGCGCCGCGGACTCGGGCCGCCGCGCCCGTGACGTCACCGGATCCTGCCGGTCCTCGGTCGACACCCGACCGTAGAAGGCAAACCGCAGCCCGCCTCTGGACGGCTCGGTCACCCCCTGAGGCCTCCGCGAACGTTCGGCCCACGCCACGAGCGTGTCACCGCTCACGTCCTGGCGGATCTCCCGCGACGCCTCCCGCGCCCTTGGAGCCATGGCCCTCGCCCCCATTGTGGCTTCAGATCCGGAGCGGCTTGCTAGCTTTCGGCCGCGCGCAACTTCTCGCTGAGCTCGTCGATTCGCCGCTGGGTCTTCTCGACCGTCCTGCGCTGTCGTTCCAGCTTCGCCTTCGCCGCCTGGAGTTCGGAGAGCAGGCGTTCGCGCTGGACACGTCCTTCTGGGTCATCGGTCGGCCCGACTCGTTCGACCTCCACCACCCCACGACGGGTGGCGCAGGTGGGACAGTCCACGACCCGGCGAGAGTAGTGATCATGGTCGCGATGCTGGGTGCAGCGAACGACGTGGTCACATGTCAGGGTCAGGTCCCAGTCATCCAGGTCGCGATTCTCAGTCTTGATCGAGACGAGGAGGGCGCTGAGTTTCTCGACCTGGCGCTCGCTCATGGGCGGCGGTGGGCAACAGTAGCCGCAGTGCTGGGTCCGGCTCCCCTCCAGGGTCCATCGATAGGACCGGCAATCCCCGTGGCGCCCCCGATAGCGAGCTTCCTCTCGATCGTGTTCTTCTCGTTCCGCCGAGGTCATGTGTAGGAGCGCTGGGCTGTCACCGCGCCCATCGCGGATGGGCTCCCCACAACCCCGGCAGGGCTCTCCCGCCTCAAGCTCCGCCCGGCTCAAGCGGGTGCCTTCACGCGCCCACAGCTGCCTCCGCTCCTCGAGCCGGCGATCCTCTTCCTCGGCCGCGAGCGCCTCGCGGCGCGCGCGCCTGACAGCTCGACGCTGGCGTTCCTCGGCCGTCAGCTTGGCCACGGCATACCTCCATTGAGTAAGCGCGCGGCACTCTCAAACTAGATACGGCCTCGATCATCCGCAGGCTCTTCGCGGCATCAGGGCGAGCGCTCTCCCTGATGCCGCCATCGATATCAACGATGAGGGCCGAGGCCAGAGCCAGAGGCCGGGTGAACGCGTCAGGGCCGCAGCAGACCGGCCCCGTGGACCACCGCCACCCCGGGAAGGCAGTTCTCCGCGTCAGTCTTTGCTGAGCTCAGCGAGCTCTTGCTCGAGAGCGTTTTGGAGTCGACGTAGTTCGGCCAGTTCTTCCCGGATCTCGCGAGAGCGCATGAGCCGGTGGAGCTCTGTTCCGTCATCGAAGGGAGTAACGACCTTGACTGTTTGGTTGGCGACGTCGACGCGCTCGGTTAGGAGGGCGCGGGCAAGGTCCGTGAATTTCCAGCGAGACGTGTAGGAAGCGGCGCCAGCGGCGTATCTCGTGAGATCTGCTGTGGCCGACGCGCCGTGGTCGCGGATTCTGGTGACCAGGTCCAGCTCTGCTGCCAGGCGTGACCTGATCTCGACAAGCGGATCAACCGACTTGGCTGCGCCGATGTGCGCGTCGAAGATCGCCAGTTTCTCGGACAGGTCATTGACGTAGGCTGCGACCTTCCCCGGGTCGGGCCCCAGTTCCGCCGCGGTCACCCAGCAGGGATGCTCGCGAAGCTTGCGGTGCAAAGCCCAGTCGATCTCCTCATCCACGAACCTCTGTTCGTGGCGCCTGTACTTGCCGTCTCCGTGCCGGTTGGCGCAGGAGTAGCGGGCCTCGATCCGCAGTCCGTCTGTGATGAATTCTGGTCGAGAACGCAGGGAATCGCCGCAGTCACCGCATCGAATGTCTGCTGTCAGCCGCAGTCGAGGCGGATGTGTCTGGTCGAAGGCCTCTAGTGCGGAAACGGTGCTGCGATAGTCGGCGGCGCGGGTGCCATAGATCATGGCCCAGGCGTCGTCCTGTCCGGCGAGTACCGGAGCGACCAGGCCGAGGGCGACCAGCTCGTTCTCCGCCTGGTGCCGCCACACCTCCAGTGGCTCCTCATCGCCGTCCAGTCGGCGGATTCCGTGCTCGGGATCGGTCGGACAGCCGTAAGACACATCGAGGGCCTGCGGATCGAAGCTGATGGTCGCTTCGGCCCCGCAGTCGGCGCAGGTGACGCTTGCGGCACGGCGTTCCGCTGGGTATCGGTCGACCAGCCGTTTCTCCGTTTCGATCTTCCAGTCCCAGCCGCTCACTATGTGGTACGCACGTTCGTCGATGATGTCCGCGCGACGCCTTCGACCTCGCTGGTCCCGCTCCTCCTGTTCGGCTTCGCGTACCCGTTCAAAGCGCGCTTTCAGGGTCGGGACGAGCGCTTCAAGCTGCTTGGCTTGGCCGCCAGAGAGTTTCTCGACGTCCGCCCCGGCCGCATGTGCGGCATGGTCGGAGTTCGCCGGCAGCCCGGAGTTCGCCGACGGTCATGGTTTCCTCGGCCGCGGCGTTCTTGCCGAGCTGTCGGCACTGGGGTGCGTGGGTTACGCCCGTTGGGCTGGCCCGGACCGTGACGGTCAACCCCGCGAGCCCGGAGCCCAGTTCGTCCAGGGTCAGGAGCGTTGAGCAGAGCACTTGCATCAGCGGTAGCTCCGGCATCGGGGCAGGCCACCTCCATATGCCGAGATTGCGGCGGTGTCGGCAAGCCGGCGCGTTCCCCAAGCCTATGTTCGGACCGTGCGTTTAGTGGCAGGTCTTCCGACACCGAGGAGTTGTGGCCACGTCAGTGGCTGAGCGCCAGGGGCCGGCGTCCGTCAACCGCAAGGTTCGCATGAGCACGGTTGAGACCTTCCTGAAACCGGTCGTCTGCGCGGGGCTCAAGGATTTCAATGAAGGTATGGACGCGGGGCAGGTCTGGGCGTACCGAGAGCGAGCACGTAGTACGGAGTGTCGGTTTGAGCGGGTGGAGTACGTTCAGGCGGCACCGAAGGGGAAGAAGTGCCTGGTCCGATTCCTTGATCGCGACGGCCGTGAAGAGTGGGTTCCGCAGGGGCGTTTGATCGTTCTCTGGGACGACAGTGAGAGCCGACTGGAACATGAGCGCCGGATGGCCGCGGTCGTCGAGGTGTCCGCGCACGCCGCACCTCTTCCCGCAGGGCTTCCAACTCGTCCAGCCGCTCGAGAACCTCCCGCCCGCACCACTCCCGCACGATATTCAGCGCCGTGATCTTCTTCGCGTGGCGATCTTTCGGGCGATCCGGAGAAATCCAGTACTCCTCGCGGCCTCTGTTGAGTCAGGCCGTGAACGGACGCCGGGCAGGCGGCATACCCCGGGACAGCCAAACTTCGGCAGGCGCTTCACGAGCCATCCCACCCGACGTCCTACGGCACGCTACGGGCAGCAACCCCGACCACGGACCGCACTCCCAATACAAGTCGGCGCTTCAAGGTCCAACCCGATCTTGCTGGTCACAGTCTGGTTGCGGCCCGCACGGCGTGCTGGGCGTGGAGGGCTCCTGGTAGATCGAAGCCGATCAAGGTCACCGATCGCGCCCCAGCGTCATGTGGCCGCACCTCAGCTTCCGCCGGGCTTGCAGGGGTCGGGCGAGTGCATCAAGGATCGTCATGGGCCAGGACTGGGACGTTGCTTGTCCGGTCAGAGGAAATCGTCTCTTGCCACTAAACCCGCAGTGCTGCTGGAGCGTGTGTCTTTCATGGATGACCAAGCGCGCGAGTTCTTTGTGAACATGCGGCCGAGGCTGGTCGGGTCGTTGACCATGATTCATGGCGATCAGTACGTGGCGGAGGAGATCGCCCAGGAGGCCTTCGCGCGGGTGTGGAGCCACTGGGGCAAGGTGCGTGGTCTCGACGGCGGGGCGGCTGCCGCGTGGACGTTCCGCGTCGCCATCAACTTGGGCCGGAGTCGGGTGCGGCGTCGCATCGCGGAACGCAAAGCGCTCGCACGGACTGGGTCCTTTGCCGCGCACAGCCATGTTGATCCAGACGCGGCCGACGCTGTGGCCGTGCGCGGTGCTGTGGCGGCGCTTCCTGTGCGTCAGCGGACGGCTCTGGCGCTGCGGTACTACGCCGACCTTCCGGTCGCCGAAGTGGCCGAGCTGATGGGCTGCGCGCCAGGCACCGTCAAGGCGTTGACCAGCCAGGCGATCGCAGGGCTGCGCAAGCAACTGGATGTCACTGAGGAGGCCCGCGATGGATCGTGATGTCATCGAGCAAATGCGCCAGGCCGTCCCCCCACTGCGGGGGGACCTGGATCTGGCAGCCGTGGAACGTCGTGGTAGGTGGCTACGGCGCCGCAGGCAAGGCATGCGAGGGATGGCCGTTGCTCTCGTCGTGGCCGCGCCGATCGGCCTGTTCGCCGTTCAGCAGGACCCCGAGCGGCGGCCTCCGACCACGCTGTCGTCCAGTCCCTCCTCGGGTCCGGTTCAGGCGTTCGTCCCGCCGACGCGCCCAGAGGGCGGCAGGCAGGTCATGCCCGTCATGCTTCCCGACGGACGGGCGATCGAGCTGGTCTATCCGGCGCATCTGCCGCTGGCGCGCCTGCGGCTGAGCATGAACGCCTGGGTCACCGCGGCGAACTGCTGCGGGCGTGATGTGGAGCTGTCAGCTCGGGATCAGTCACCGACCGAACTGTTCGGCCACGTCACCAGCACCTACCGTGGGCGCGACGGACGGCCGGTCACAGTGCGGCGCCAGGCGTCCTCTGACGGAGAACCGGCCACCGAGACCTTGGTCTTCGAGTTCGGTCGCTGGTACTTGTCCGTCCCTCTGGACAACCAGACCTCGGACGGCGCTTGGCGGGACCTGGGGGCGGTGGCGCGAAGCCTGAGCGTCACGGTCACACCGAACGGGTATCCGCGGCTTCAGGCCGATCCGCCCTTCCGGTCGGCGTCGTTCCGGCCCAACGTGGACGGCCCGTTCCGCGGAGACCTGTCTCTGCAGTCGAGCGAAATGATCATTGAGGTGATGCGCAACCCCGCGTGTTCGGGGAAGCCGAAGACTGAAACCGGTGGAGGGCAAGCCGAGCTCACCATGTGCACGAACGGGTTCGAGGTTCACGCCAGCAACACCGCGAACCAAGGCCGGACGATCCTTGACGAACTCGCCCGATCCCTGCAGGTCCGCGCTGGAGGCTGAACGATCACCCAAGGGCTGGCCGCAGCGACCGTGTGATCTCACTGGCTCGAGATCGCGATCCAAAACCCGGCGGCCGCTCCCGCCGCGGTACAGAAGGGCGACAACCAGCCAAGTGACGCGGCCAGCCGGGTATCCCACTCCTCACCGTCGTGGCTGACGAGCCGGGACACCAGCATGGCGGCACGGCCCAAGCCGAAGGCAAGCCCGCCGATCATTGCCATGACGTACGACGGCTGAGTCAGCACCAGTGCGAGGGCCACCAGGTAGGGAAGGGTCGATGAGAGATAGGTGCGCACACCAGTGCCCATCTCCCAGCCGAACTGGAAGGGACCGACCAGCGGCCCCTTCCGCAGGACTCGCTCCGGAACAAGGCGACGAGCCTCTGGCAAGGGGCAGCTCAACACCTTCGCGTCTCTGAGGGTCGCCAGGACGCCCGCCACGCCTGTCGCACCCACGACGGCTGGAGATGGGATGACCGTGCCGATACCGCTCAGCAGCCAGAGAGCGCTCGCGGTGATCCAACCCCCGAGCATGAGACCGGCACCGAAGATCGTCACAGTGATCCGGTCACCTGTGCTGGCCCGCCCGACCGACGGGAGCAGCACGTTCGCGCTGTTGTGGCTTCAAGTTGAGCCGGAGAGGGCATACCCGGCCAAGCCGGCGAAGGCGATCCACAGGCCCCATTGCGTCGCAGTCACGGCGCTGGCCGCCCCACCCGCCACGAAGAGAAGCGGTGGTATCGCCGGAAACGAGATCAGGCGACGCGCTATGGCGCGGGTCCCGCTTACCCAGGTCAAGTCCCGCATCTGCAAGGGTTGCCCCATACGGTGTTCCACCGGCAGATGCTCTTGCGCCACCGGTTGGACCGGCAGCTGCTGCGGTAGTACCCGTCCGAGCATCGCCACTCGCGGTACCGGACACATTCAATGCCGGTGATGCCGCAGCATCTGTCGGTCTTCCACTTCCAGCCGTCCCGGCCGTACGACTTGCCGTTTCGCTTGGTGCACTGGTTGGGGCGGTAGCGGTACTTACAGCCGCTCCGCGGACCTTTGTGATACCCCTTCTCCCTGCCGCTGCCGTGGCAGCAGCAGATCACGCTGCCCTGGTTGCAGCCAAGGCAGTTGTCGTCGTTGACCCACTTGCCAAGGCCACTACAGGATCCCCAGATCTTCCAGCCTCCCGGAGGTGCCGCGCCGGCCGGCCTTGCGGTGGGCAGGGCGCCGATCGTGGCCAGTCCGATGCCCATTCCGAACGCGCTGAGGGCCTGGAGGGTGTGTCGGCGGGTGGGGGCGTAGGGGGCCTTCGGTCGTCTGCGAAGATCCGGCAGGAATCTCGGGTCCCCGATCGATACGACCTCTTCAAGCTGAAGCGTCATGGTTCACCTTCTTCGCGGTGTCGATCAGTCTTTCGATGGCCTGCTGAGATCCCACGCGTCGTGCCTCGCGGATCACGCCATCCATGCCAACGACCACACCGAAGGGCGTGATGGGTATTTCATAGGCGTCGAATGCAGCCTCATCCACAAGGGTCGTGATCGTGACGGCCGGCTGTTCCCGGGGTGGAGCTTCGTAGACGGCGAAGAAGGCCAGCGTGTCGCCTTCGATCGCTGCCTCGGTCGCGAGTTCGGTCAGACGCTCGTCGCACACCTCGCAACTGGAGGTGGCGAAGAGGATGACTGCCGGCTTCGACCAGGACTGGGGAACTCCCGCCAAACCAGGTGCGGTGACACCCACCAGGCCCGGACTGGGGCGCGAATCTGCTGGGGCGGCTGCCGGACCTTGCAGGATCCGAATCTGGCGCACCAACCCTGACATCCCCAGTGCGAGGATGGCGATCGCGACCCATGCCAGCGTGAGTGCTGTGGTCTGGAAGCTCATCGAGCACCCCGTTCTGTGGCCGCCCTCGTTGGGGCCTTTGAAAGCGCTAGCGTCGCGGGCAACCACCAAAGTGCACCGCCGAGACCAACGGCAGCCAACACGGTGACCGCCACCTCCTCGATCGGGGAATCAAGCCCGATCAGCCGGCCGGCGCCGGCCGCGGCGAGCAGCGAGCAGAGCGCCAGCCCGGCGGTACGTACGACGGTCCATACGTTGACCTCTTCTTGTTGTGTTCCACAGCCGCACGGAACCCCAGGCCTGCGTCCGACAAGGAACGCCGTGTAACCGGTGAAGAGGAGATACAGCGCGGCAGCTGTCCCCGCGGCGCTCAGCAGGAGCTCAGCGTCGACCGCTACGGCGGCCACTATCCCGATCAGGGCGATGGTGGCCTCCGCCACGAGCACCGAAGCCGCGACCATACGCTCGGTGCCGGGCGGCCAGATCCTCTGGCTACGCAGTGACCCAACGAATTCATGGTGCTTACGGAGGTGACCGGTCGCACTGCAAGCGAGTGTTCCGAACGCCATGTACGCGCTGGTAGTCACCAGCATGGCCTGGGTCATCGCCCGGCTCGCCAGTCCACCTGGAGGGTCTCGAGCGCCTGGGCCAGCACCTGCGGGCGAGCATCCGGCACAAGCGTGACCTTGGCGTTCCGACTGCGCAACAAGTAGTAATTGTCGCCGGATGCCATTTGTCCCGCATATAGATCGCCACCTGCGACGGGGGTACCCCGGTGGCCGGGCAGGGCCCGGGCGACCTGCTTGGTGAATTGTTCTACCTCCAGAATGCCCAGCTGCGGGATCCCGAAAATCGCAGTGGGTCCTTCATAGAAGATCGTCTCCTTGGCGTTACGCGGAGTACAGATAACCCCGTGCGTGGTCTCCCGGATTTGGAACTGCCTGAAGATGGAGAGCAGCCGCTCGACCTCTCCGCCATACTGGACGACATGAAGCTCGTGGCGGCGACCGGTCCAGACCGCCATGCGAATCGGTTTGCGGCGGTTCCTTCCATCGGGACCCCGCTCCCAATATTCGGCCTTGTCCGGCCCGATCGGTTGGCGTCCAGTGCCAATCCGCAGTCGTCCGCCCTGGAACGAGTAGGTCTCATCGAAGCGCATGCCGATGGCGATCTCAGGAGAGCGGGCCAGCTCATCGGCGTATCCGAGGCCCGCCGCACAGACCTCGGTGGACTTTATCCCGAGCGCTCGTAGCTCCACCATCACACTGTGAGTGACGTCGCCGATCGGAACCGCGCTGCGCACTTCCACCTCGCCGCCGTCGAGTGCGCGAGTGATCCACTTATGAAGTCTCTTCTCCGGCAAAGCCGTACCTTGAGCAGCTTCCTTCATCGGCACCTACTCTGGTGTCATCGGACTCGCAGGTCACTTGACGCTCGAGTCTAACTAGCCATAACCGAAGTGGGCAGACGCTTCCACTGGCCAAGTGCGGACACTAGTAATGGATATCTGGTTCCACTCCGTGCACACATTGTCACTGGCTCGTCGCGTTGTGGAAAACGCATCGGCCTCGCTCAAGATCCCTAAATCCTGGGCTGATTCCAATCAGCTCGTCTGTTTCGAAGCGCGGGCGTCACCGGCAGTGCCGGGCTTGACCCATGATCTGACCGCTGCCCGCGACCACGGCATCATCGGCGGCCTGACCGCCCGGCGATCGCCTGCTACGCAGACAAGGGTTACGTCGGTGCAGGCGGCGCGATCGGCACCCTACAAGCGCAAGAAGCGCCGCAAGCTGGAAAGCGCAAGAAGCCGTTCAACCGGCACCACGCCAAGGTCCGCGCCCTGGGGGAACGCGGCGCCGCCACCCTCAAGCAATGGCACATCCTGCGCAAGGCCGCTGCTCATCCAGCCGCCTCACCGCCATGGTGGCGGCCATCCTCACCCTCCACCACCAGGCCACCTGAGGTTGGAATCACCTCAGTGGTAGCGGAGATCCAGTCTGGAACAACGCCAACCGGGCCTTCACGTCCACCGAGCGCCCGATCTTGTACATGGAGCTGCCGACCGCCGCAATCACGTAGACCCAGCTCCGGTCAGGCGACGGCCGGAACCGGGGGAGATTCTCCATGTCCACCAGGTTCGCGCGGGAGTACGACAAAACGGGGTGGCCTGCGCGAGGGAGTCAAGTAGATGCCGGGCCAGACAGGCGGTAATCCCGCAGTGTGCGGCCACCTCAGACGGCCGCAAGACGCCGTTCAGCACGGTCCGTGACGCAACGAACGGCGGCAAGGCGATCTCCGAGACGGTTCTGAGGCTTGATCGCGTTCCATTCTCGTCCGCTGCGCTCGCGGTCTGCCCGTCCTCGCAGGTAGGTGCCACTCTTAGCGCTGGTCTCCGGAGCCGTGTGGCCAGGTTCATGCCTCTGCTGCTGGTTGACGGATCGCGACTACCGCGCCATGCCGAGATTCGGCCTGCTGCCAGCGAACCCGACTGCCGGTCCCCTCGTGCACTTCCTGCGGCGCATCGCCGTACATGGCTCCTGAGGGCGGCCCGCCCACTGATGCCTGGCTCCGTACGGCAACAGGTTCGAGGGTGTCCACCAGCGCGTCGACAAGGGTGACGAGCAGGTGGACGGAGACGACGGTCCAGGGGTAGGCCGTCGAGCGGTGGAGGCGGCGTACGACCACGGCCGTGACCGTGCCCACCGACATGGCGCCGTCCACCGCTGCCGGGAGCAGCCATGCGATCTCGTCACGTACGCCGCATGCCCGGCCGACCGCACCGATCGCATCGAACGACAGCGTGAACCCGGCCGTGATTACCGCGGCTAGGCCAAGGCTGGCCACCAGGCCGGCTAGGACGGCCAGCGCCACAATGACCCGTGAGGAGTTGAGCTTCATCGGCATGCTGACTGCCGAGAGCCCCGGCGAGCCCACAGGAACTCGGGTAGTGAGAGTGGCGCCATCGCTTGGAGAGCTCATGACGACTCCCCACCAGTGAGGAACTCGATCGAGAGTTCCCATTGGGATGTCGTGTGTGTCAGACCTCGGACACCAACCGACCGCACATGTGGGGGCACCGGAACGATCCGGGCCTCCACTAGCTGCTTTTCGGGGTAGTGGGTCATTCTTAGCCCGAGGCCAGGCGTCGAGGACCTCACCTGGCAAGGCATCTCGTCCCCTTCCGCCAGTGACGGTCCTCCGCCGAAGGTCTGTTCGTGCTGGCCGTCGATGCACTCGGCGTAGAGCCTGAGCAGCACTTCGAGTGGTCAGGGGAGGTGGGTCAGGTCTGGGAGCAGGAATGCGTGTCCGTAGGCGCCGGCGGCCAGGGTGCGGCCGTCTGGGGAGAAGGCCAGCGTCGCCATGGTGCCTGGGGCCTTGACGGACTCGATGATGGAACGGGTGCTCGCGTTCCAGAGTTCGAGGGTCGTGTGGTCGCCGGTGGTGGCCAGCGATCTGCCGGACGGTGAGAAGGCCACGGCGTTCACTGACTTGTGCCTGGACAATTGGCCGGCGATGCGCCGGGAGGGCACGTCCACGAGGACGGTGGTGCTCGCTTGGTCCGCGTGGCCGTACTCGCCGACGGCGAGGGTGCGGCCGTCCGGGGAGAAGGTCACGGTGGTGGCCGGTCTCTGCGTGGTGATTTCAGCGATGCGCCTACCGGTGTCGGGATCCCAGAGCCGGACGCTCGCGTATCCGCCCACGCTGGCGAGAACGCGGCCGTCCGGCGAGAACGCGACGCCGTAGTTCGGCGGCCCGAAGTCGAGATCGAGGTTCGGGTACTTCTGGGTGATCGTCCGTACGTTCCTCAGGGTCTTGGCGTCCCACAGGCGGACCGTGCCGTCGTTTCCGCCGCTGGCGATGATTCCTCGCTTCGAGATCGCGACGGCGTTCACCTGGCCTCTTGTGTGTCCGCGGAGTACGGCGATCTCGTGTCGGTCGGCCATCCTCCAGAGCCGGACGGTGCCGTCCGCTCCTGCGAGGATGAGCGTTCCGCCGTCGGGCGTGAAGACGACCTCGTGCACGCCCTGGGGGGTGGCGCGGTACTCGGCGACTTTCTTGGCCTCGGCCGCGTCCCAGAAGTGCAAGGTCGGCGTGCCGGTCTGGGTGGAGCCACCTGCCACGATCTTGCCGTCTGGGGAGAACGCCAGCGACCGGAGGTCGGAGAAGTCCCCCGGGAGGATTCGGTGCGCGATCTTCCTGCCGCCGGACTCGTCATCGGCGAGGCGGCTCAAGCCGAACGCGGCGGCCCCGGAGGCTACGAGGGCTCCGCCGACCGCACCGGCCAGCAATGCGCGTCGTGGGATGCCTGAAGGCCGTTCCACGGCGGGCGGGGCGGCGACGTAGTAGGGGGCGGCTTGCGGTAGGGGACCAGGGGGTTGCGCGAAAGCAGCAGGCGGGGGGTACGCGGCGGGCGCTGGTCCGAAGGGCGACGTGGGGACTTGCTGGGGAGATGTGTCGGCTCGTGTGGGTTGGTCGAGAGACTCGGGGGACCCCGCGGCGAGGCGGGTGATCAGTTGGGATGCGGTGGGACGGTCGGCGGGGTCTTTGGCCAGGCAGTGCGTGATGATGTCGCGGAGTGGCGGGGGGATGTCGTCCAGGGCGGGCGGCTCGTTGACGACCTGGTGGACGATCGCTCCGGGGGAAGGTGCGTCGAAGGGGCCGTGTGCGGTGGCGGCGAAGGTGAGGACGGCGCCGAGGGAGAAGACGTCGCTGGGTGGGCCTGGCGTATCCAGGTTGATTTGTTCGGGTGACATGTAGGCCAGGGTGCCGATGAGGGTTCCGGTGGCGGTCATGGTGCTGGCGTCCAGGGCGCGTGCGATTCCGAAGTCGATGATGCGTGGGCCGTCCTCGGCCACGATCACGTTGCCTGGTTTGAGATCACGGTGAACAAGCCCGGCCGCGTGAATCGCCGCCAGGCCTTCGGCAAGCCCGGCGCCGAGGACGCGGATGCGGTCCGGTGGGAGCGGGCCCTCGGTGTTCACCAGGGTGTGCAGTGCGGGGCCGGGGACGTAGGCGGTCGCCATCCACGGCGGGTCGCCGTTCGGATCGGCGTCCAGCACTGGCGCGGTGTAGAAGCCGCTGACCCGCTGCGCCGCCTGGACCTCGCGGGCGAATCTGTCCCGGAATCTGGGATCATCGACGTGTTCGGCGTGGATGAGCTTCACCGCGACGCGGCGGCCGCTCGGCGTCTCTCCCAGGTACACCCGGCCCATGCCGCCCTCGCCTAGGCGGCCGACCAATCGGTACGAGCCGATCATCACCGGGTCGCCGTTCACCAGCGGAGCCAACGCCCGCCTCCTCATTCAGTGGAGCAGTCAAGCGAACAATACTGTCCATATGATCTCCGAGAGCACGCCAATTCGAGGGCGTTTGACGTGGGCGAGGGGCGAATGGGCGGATTGACCGAAGGTGACCCTGTCCGGGTTGGTCCCTACAGGCTGGTCGGACGGCTGGGGGCCGGGGGCATGGGCCAGGTGTACCTGGGCGAGTCACCGGGCGGCCGCCGGGTGGCGGTCAAGCTGATCCGCGCGGCGCACACCGCCGACCCGGGCTTCCGGGCACGCTTCGGCCGCGAGATCGAGGCGGCCCGGCGGGTGAACGGTTTCTACACGGCGCCGGTCGTGGACGCGGATCCGAGCGCCGATCCGCCCTGGATGGCCACCGCCTACGTTCCTGGCCCTTCGCTGCAGCAGATGGTCGCCAGTGATGGGCCGCTGGCCACCGAACAGCTCGGCAGGCTGGCTGCCGGGCTTGCGGAGGGGTTGGCGGCGATTCACGCGGCCGGGCTTGTTCACCGTGATCTCAAACCAGGCAACGTGATCGTGGCCGAGGACGGCCCACGCATCATCGACTTCGGAATCGCACGCGCCCTGGACGCCAGCACCATGACCGCCACCGGCACCCTCATCGGCACCCTGGCCTACATGTCACCCGAACAAATCAACCTGGATACGCCAGGCCCACCCAGCGACGTCTTCTCCCTCGGCGCCGTCCTCACCTTCGCCGCCACCGCACACGGCCCCTTCGACGCACCTTCCCCCGGAGCGATCGTCCACCGGATCAAGAGCCTCTCTCCTGATTTGGAGGGTGCGCCTCCCGGCCTGCGCGACATCATCGAGCGCTGCCTGGCCAAGGACCCCGCCGAACGTCCTCCCCCTGCCGAACTCGTCTCCGAGTTCGCCGCCGCGGCGGCGCTTGGCCCGCCCGCCCGGCCTGAGCCTGGCTTCGCCGCTGCGCCGCCGAGCCCGGACTTCGCGGCCGCTCCTCCGCCCGGCCCGGCCTTCGCGGCCGCCGCTCCGCCTGGGCCTGAGTTCGCCGCTACGCCGCCTCCCGGTCCGCCCGCCCTGCCGTTTCCGGTTTCGGTTCCGGCGTCGGCTGGGCGTCGGCCGTCGCGGCGCGCCATCTTGGCAGCGGGCGTGGCCGGGGTTCTCGCGACGGCGGCCACCGCCGCCGGGGCGGCGAAACTGCTGCTCGGCGAGATCGACACGGACGAGGCCCCGGTCGCCTACGGCAAGCCCTTCACATCGGACGCCATCATCGCGCATCATCTGGTCTTCTCGCCGGACGGCAGGACGATCTTCACCGCCAAGGGGCTCACCGATCAGATCCTGGTGTTCGACGTGGGGACCGGTCGCCTCATGAGGACCTTCCGCACCGGCCACAAGATCACAATCGGCGGCCTGACCTTGACGCCGGACGGCACGACGCTGGCGACCGCCGGCGTGGGGCAACCCGGCGACCACGTCGCTCTGTGGGATGCCCGTACCGGCCAGAGACTCGACACGTTCCGGGGCGCGGGCGGCTCGCCCAGGTTCTCCCCGGACGGCCGGGTCCTCGCCGCGAACCTCAACTCACCGACGGAGGACAGCGAGATCCAGTTCTGGGACATGCTCAGCCGGAGCCGCATCGCCACGATCAAGGGTGGCGGCGTGCACGCGTTCTCCCCCGATGGCCGGCTGCTGGCCGGGGTCGCGGACCGGAGCGTCGTGCTGTGGGACGTGACGAGCCGCCGCCCCGTCGTCACGGTCAAGGAGACCGAGACCGACGCGCTCGCCTTCTCTCCCGACGGCCGGATGATCGCGCTTGGTGACTACGGCAAGGTGATCAAGCTGCGCGACACGACCACCGGCGCCCTGCTCGCCGAACTGCGGCTGACGCCCGAGATCTCCCCCGGCTACGACGGCATCCGTTCGCTGGCGTTCTCACGCGACGGTCGTTACCTGGCCAGCGACGGGGCGCAGAAGAAGCTGCTGGTGTGGGACGTCGCCACCCGCCGCCTGGCGACAACCCTCACCGGCCACACCCAGGACGTCAACGTAGCCGCCTTCTCCCCTGACGGCCGCACCCTGGCCAGCGGCGGAGGCGACACCGTCCGTCTCTGGGACATCACCAAGTTCCCCCGGCCCTGACTACGCCGGCAACCGCGCCCCGCATTGGCAACGGACAGCGGTGGTTGGGTGAGGACAGGGGTGGAGGTTTACTCCGGGAGGCGTTGAACCTTCAGCTTGAGGCCGCCGCGTGGGCGGAGGGTCAGCTTCGGCTCCAGGGCTACCTCCTGGCCGGGGATCGCGCTGAAGCGGACGCGCTGGGAGAGCGTGGCTAGGGCGATCTGCCCGTTCAGGAGCGCGTGGTTGTTGCCGATGCAGATGCGGTGGCCGCTCGCGAACGGCATGTAGGCGTGGGTCGGGATGTCCCGCTCCCGCTCGGGGGAGAACCGGTCCGGGTCGAACCGTTCCGGGTCGGGGAAGTAGTCCGCGCGATGGTGCAGCACGTACGGGCTGAACAGGATGGCCGCGCCCGCCGGGATCGTGTGCCCGCACGCCGTCACGTCCTGCGCGGGCTGCCGGCTGAACATGTAGACGGGCGGGTAGAGGCGCATGCTCTCCTTGAACACCTGGAGCGTGTACGGCAGCTTCGGCAGGTCGTCCACCGTGACCGTCCGTCCCGCGAGGACGTCACGGACCTCGTCGAGCAGCCGGTCGTAGACGGCGGGATGCCTGGACAGCAGGTGGCAGGTCCAGGTCAGGCCCGCGCCCGTGGTCTCGTTGCCCGCCATCAGCAGGTTGATCGCCTCGTCGCGGATCTGGACGTCCGACATGGGCGAGCCGTCGTCGTAGCGGCATTCGAGGAGGGCCGTGAGCCAGTCGTCGGGCGGGTCGGGGTCGGTGCGGTGCTCCTCCAGCATCCGGTAGAACGTGCGGTTCATCGCGGCGATCGCCCGCAGGTAGCGGCGCCGGGACCGGGACGGCAACATCGCGGTGAACTGGGCGAGCGCGCTGACGCCCGTGTTGAACTCGGCGATCGCCTCGTTCAGCGCGGTGCCGAAGTCGCTCGCGTCCTCGTGGACGCTGCGGCCGAACACGTCCTTGGCCACGATCAGCATGACGAGCCGCATCATCTGCGCGTACACGTCGATGACCTCGCCGTCGGCCCAGCGGTCGGCCGCCTCCCGCGAGTACGTCGCGGCCACCTCGGCGGACGTGGACAGGAGGGTCTTCTTGCGGAATTTCGGCTGGATCAGCTTGCGCTGGACCGCGTGGACCTCGTTCGACGCGGCCAGCAGCCCGTCGCCGAGCAGCGGGCCCATCGCGACCTGGAAGCGGCGGGGCTTGTCGAGCATCGCGCCGTTCTTCACCAGGAGCTGGTGGGCGAGCTCGACGGAGCTCGCCAGATAGTACGTGCGGCGGCCGACGCGGAACGTGCCGAGGTCCCCGCAGGTCCGGAACACCTCCTGGAAGAGCCCGACGCGGTCGGTTCGGTAGAGGGCCGGGTGCCGCAGATAGTCCCTGACGGGATTGCTGGGCAGCGCCTTGATTTCACCGGGGGTGCGCGTGATGGTCATCATCGTTCCTCGTTTCGAGGGTGCGGTCGGAGCGGGCCGGGGGAACAGGGCGCTTGCGAAGCGGCCGGATGAGCAGCGCGGTCACGACGCCCGCCGCGACGACGGCCGCGCCGACCCAGACGGCGGGGATCGAGCCGTCGGCGAAGCTCTGCGGGCTGGTGTAGCTCCCGTTGTGCGCGAAGATCGACGCGAGGACCGCGACACCGAACACCCCGCCGATCTGCCGGATCGCGTTGTTGGTGCCGGACGCGATGCCCTCCTCGGTGCGGTCCACGGTGCTCAGCACCAGGTTCGCGATCGGCGCGAAGAACAGCCCGAGCCCGAGCCCGCACGTGAAGAACGGCAGGAGCAGTTCGGTGTACGGGACGGTCGGTGTGGACACCAGCGCCAGCCACGCCAGGCCGAGCGCCTGGAAGAACATCCCGGCCGCGATGATGCGGTGTCCGCCGAACCGTTTGGCGAGCCCGGCCGCGACGGGCGCGACGACGGCGGGCACGGCCGTCCAGGGCAGCGTCAGCAGCCCCGCCTCCAGCGCGCTCTTGCCCTGCGCGACCTGGAAGAACTGCGCGAGCAGGAAGATGGAGCCGAACAGCCCGAAGTGCAGCATCAGCGCCGTGACGTTGATCAGCGCGAACGCGCGGCTGCGGAACAGCCGCAGTGGCAGCATCGGATGCGGTGTGCGCGACTCCCACACCAGGAACAGCCCGAACAGGACGGCGCCGACCGCGAACAGCCCGATGATACGGGCGCTCGTCCAGCCCCACGCGCCGGACTCGACCAGGCCCAGCACGATCGCGAACAGCCCGGCGCTGGCCAGCGCGGTGCCGACGAGGTCCAGCGGTCGCGTCGCGCCGCGGCTCTCGCGCAGCCAGATCGCTCCCGCGGGCAGCAGCAGGATGCCGATCGGCACGTTCACCCAGAAGATCCATTGCCAGGACGCGCCGGCGACGACGGCACCGCCGACCACGGGGCCGATGGCGATGCCGAGGCCGCCCACCGCGCCCCAGGCGCCGAGCGCCAGCGCGCGGCGTTCCGGGGAGACCGCGGCCGACAGCAGCGTCAGCGTGAGCGGGGTGAGGACGGCCGCGCCGAGGCCCTGCGCGGCGCGCGCCGCGACCAGTTCGCCCGCGCTGGTGGACATCGCGGCGGCGGCCGACGCGGCCGTGAACAGCACGAGGCCGCCCAGGAAGACGCGCTTGCGGCCGAACCGGTCGCCGATCGCCGCGCCCGTGAGCAGCAGCACGGCGAACACCAGCGTGTAGGCGTTCACCGTCCACTCCAGGGCCTCCAGCGACGCGTTCAGCTCGTGCTTGATGGTGGGCAGGGCGATCGCCACGACGAGGTTGTCGAGCTGGACCATGAACAACACGAAGGACGTCACGAGGAACGTCCACAGGGCCCGGTTCCGCATGGGAGCTCCTTACGGTTTGGGCAGCCGGTAGGTGGTGACCCGCGGCGGCAGCCGGACGCCGGCGAGCCGGAGTTGCGCGACGCGGTTCAGGAACGCCGCGCCGGTCATGAGGTGGTGCGCGATCACCGCGGCCTGGCGGGCGGCCGGAGGTTCGAGGGAACTGCCGCGCACCCAGTCGTTGAAGGCGCCCATCGCGGGCCCGCACCAGAGCTGGTAGTCCACGGTGCGGTCGGGGCGGCCGGAGGTGGCCCACCGCGACGCCATCCCCAGGTACCAGCGGAAGATCAGGGCCATCCGGCGTTTCGGATCGTCCAGCGCGCGCTCGATCTGGGCGGGGTCGCGCTCCTCGAAGTACCGGACGGTGTCGGCCCACACCTCGGCGAGGGGACGCTGGAACGTCTGGGTCTCCAGGCGGCGGCGCACGTCGGCGGGGATCGCCTCGATGCCGGGGTAGGTCATGTAGATCTGGTGGAGCTGCGCGGCCCGGACCGGGAAGAAGCACGCCTTCTTCAGGACCTGGACCTGGACCCCCATCTCGAACATGTCGGCGGCCGGGGCCATCTCGCAGTCGGCGACGCCGGCCTCGGCGAGCATGGCCTTGGCCGCCGCGGAGGTTCCCGCCTCCGTGCAGCACTGGTTCACCGAGCCGGTGACGACGTAGTCGGCTCCCATCGCGAAGGCGGCGGCGACCCCGTACGGGTCGCCGATTCCGCCCGCCGCACCGACCCGTACGGCGGGGGCGCGGACGTCGCGCAGCCGCAGCAGCGCGGGCAGCAGCGTCGTCAGGGAACGCCGGTCGGTGTGCCCGCCGGAGTCGGCCTCGGCGGTGATGTCGTCGGCCACCGGGACGGTCCGCGCCAGCGCGGCCTGCTCCGCCGTGATCAGTCCGGCCGCGGCGAGCGGGGCCAGCAGCGCGTCCGGCGGGGGCCGCAGGAACCGGTCGGCGACCTCGGCGCGCGACACCTTCGCCATGACGCGGTTCGCGACGGTGGTCGCGCCGTCACGGCCGCGCGCCAGCCCGGCGGCGCGGTACCGGACGATGTGCGGCGTGAGGTCCAGGTACGCGGCGGCCTCGACGCTGCGGACGCGATGTCTCAGGTAGAGGTCCACGGTGGCGCGTTCGAGGGCTTCCTCGCTCGGGCTGTGGATGAGGTTGCAGCAGTACGGCAGGCCGGGGATCTCCCGCTGGAAACGCAGCAGCGCCTGCTCGGTGCGGTCGGGGAGCAGCCCGGCCGCGCCGAACGAGCCGAGCAGTCCGGCACGGGCGAGCGCGATCACCAGGTCGGCGGACGCGATGCCGCCCGCCATGGCGCCCGCCATGTACGCCTGCCGGACGCCGTGCGCGCGCAGGAACGCGGGATCGCCGAACCGTTCGGGCGGCGCGGGAGCGGCCGCGGCGAGCAGCGTCCCGCCGTTGAGCGCGGTGGAGTTGGTGGCGCCGATGCCCGCCGCGGTCCGAACGATCATGCAGGGGCGGGTGAGGTCGGCGAGCGCGCCGTAGATGCCGTCCGGATCCAGGCGCGGCGCCCGCGTCGGAGGCGGGGCGGCCACGGCGGTCATCGGGACACCATCGCGATCGCCAGGTCCCGCAGCTCGTAGATGCGCAGCCCCGGCTTCCACAGGCTCGCGTCGCCGATGAGCACGATGCGGCCGGGTTCCCGGCGGATCGCCTTGATGTGGACGTCGAAGTCCATCTCGTCGTCGGCCCGGCCGATCTGCCCCCGGTACTTCCAGCCGAGCTCGACGCCGGTGGGAAGCGTGAACGCGGCGCCGGGCAGCTCGTCGGCCAGACCCGTGTCAATGGCGTAGAGCTGCATCGCCTGGATGATCGCCTCGACGCCGAGGGAGCCGGGCATCACCGGGTCGCGGTGGAAGTGGCAGCGGTAGAACCACTCGCCGGGATCGACGTGGCGGTGGCCGCGCAGGTAGCCGTTGCCGTGCTCGCCGCCGCCGGGCACGAGGTCCACCCAGTCGACGAGCTGGAGCTGCCGGACGCCGAGCCGGGGTCCGCGGGGTCCGGCACCGGTCGTGTACTTCTCAAGTCGCGCCGGGTCGCGCAGATCGATGCGCCGGGCCTCGCCCTGGAAGTCCGGGCCGTCCTGCCAGGGCGGGACGTGGGCGCCCGAATCGAGGCCGACCTGGGTGGCGAGGGCCTGCTCGGTGAAGTATCCGAACATGGACTCGCCGGTGTAGAACGTCCGGCCGTCCACCGACAGCTCGTACGCGAACTTCTGCAGGATCGCGCCCGTCATGTCGTGGTGCGCGAGCAGGGTGGAGTGCTGCCGGATCGTCGTGTCACGAAGGTCGACGTCCTCGACCACGGTCGCGTGGCCGTCGAGGTTGCGGATCGAGAACCGCTCCTGCGGGTGGGGAAGCGTGGCGCCGAGGTAGTAGCCGAGGAGCACCGCCGACTGGAGCGAGGTCTCCATGAGGACGGCGTGCGGCAGGAACGCGTGGCCGTTGTCGCGGTAATACCAGGAGTCGGCCGGGGAGTCGTACTCGGTGACCATGGTCGCGCCCGGTTCGAGGACGCCGCGCTCGCCGGTCCAGTCCATCATCCGGTCGACGAACAGGAAGTCGCCGTTCGGGATGTAGGGAGCACGGCTGTCGCGGTAGATCTCGAACTCCGGGCCCATCGCGACCGCGAGGTCGCCCTTGGCTGCGTGCGCCATGTGCAGCTCGTTGAGCTGCGCCGGCTCGCCGCTCGGGTTGCTGCGGCCGAGGAACGCGGGCACCCTGCCGCCGGGTCCCGGACGGTAGGGGGTGCCGGGCTTCTCCGCGATCCGCACGCCGAGGCCGCGC
This sequence comes from Actinomadura fulvescens, assembly GCF_039533225.1. NCBI lineage: Bacteria > Bacillati > Actinomycetota > Actinomycetes > Streptosporangiales > Thermomonosporaceae > Actinomadura > Actinomadura fulvescens. The sequence continues at coordinate 311,532 of NZ_BAAATD010000006.1, forward strand.
ACGGTCAGCACCGGGGCGGGGCCGCCGCCGTGGACGGTGACGTCGGCGACGGCGTGCGGACGGTCCAGCAGCCCGAGTTCGACGACCTCCAGCTCGAAGCGGAGCTCGCCGGTCGCCTCGCCGGTCGCCTCGCCGGTCGCCTCGCCGGTCGCGTCGCCGGTCTGGGCGAACGCGGTCACGCGGCCCGGCACGGGCTGGAACCTGGCGTCGGGGAGCACCAGGTGCGCCCCGAGATACAGCAGGTAGACCTGGAGGAGCCGCGCCGCGCCGTCGATGAGCGCGGGCCAGGACGCGGCGTCGTCGAACGGCAGCGTGGCGGTCAGGGTTCCGGCGCGGCCCGCGTGCCGGTCGATCGCGTCGATCCGGCCGTTCAGCCGGGGCCGGAGCGACGGGTTGCCGCTGTTCTGGCCGTACGCGGGCCCGAAGACCTCGGCGATCCGGCCCTCCGCCAGCAGCTCCAGGTCGGCGGTGGACAGGCTGAGCTTGCCGGTGCGCGCGAGCGGCTTGAACCGGCTGCCCGGGACGACGGCGGGGACGGGTGCCGACGTCCCGGACAGCTCGGCGACGAGGCGTTCTCCGGCGAGGAAGCGGCCGTCTTCGCAGTGCAGTTCCTCCTCTGCCTGTGGCAGGTCACCGTGGAAGGTGAGGGTGCCGTCGCACGGGTTCCCGGCCGCCGCGCGCAGGGTACCGAGAACGACGGCCAAGGGCAGCTGACCGTCCGCCGAACCGGGTTCGAGCGACGCCCGCTCCGGTTCGAGGCCTGACGCGGCGCCCGCGGTCGTGTCGGGTGCCAGCGCCCGGTCGAGCAGGGCGGCCTGGGCCTCCAGTGCGGCCAGGTGCGCCGCGACGATCCGGGCCCGGAACTCGTCGGGGGCGGTGGACGGCCGGGGCGGCGGCACGGTCGGCGGCACGGCGGCCGGCGGCGGAGCCTCGATCACGGCGGCCGAGATCCACGGAAGGCCGCCGGGCAGCGGCTCGCCCGTGAAGGTGATCTCGTCAGGATTGGCGGACATCGCTCATTCCTCGCTGTGTGAACTTCGTGTCGAGGGACCGGCTGAGCACCACCGTGACCCCGGTGAGACTCGCGTAGACGGCGCCGTCCGCCGAGCACGCGGTGGACGTGCACGTGACCGTGGTCCCGTGGTCCTCGATCCCGTCCACGACCACCAGGAACGGCGTGCCGGACGGGATCGGGGCGTACAACCGCACCTGCCCGACGCCGACGGGCAGGCACGCCGAGTCGCGGAACCGCCGCACCCAGACCAGCGGGGCCTGGAGCATCAGATCGCTGAGAAGGGGGTCGAAGCGGCGGCCCGCGTAGGCGCCCGAGGCGAGCAGGACGTCGTCGAGCCGGGCCTCGGCGACCAGCCGGGCCGGGTCCTGCACGAGCGTCCGGCGGTAGCCCCGCAGAGCCGGGCCGTGGAACAGCGTGCCGTCCTCGTACGGGGAACGTTCGTCCTCGACCCCGCTGGACAGCTCGCCCAGCTCGATCGTCGCCGACCCCGTTCCGTCCTCGGCGGCGAGATGGAACTCCCCGCCGTACAACGGTGCGTTGCTGCTCTGCACGATGACCTTGACGTTCGTGCCGTCGTACGGCTCCTGCGGCGTCGCCAGCAGCCGGAAGTCGCCGGCCGGGCCGTCGCCGAACGTGATGCCCTTGAACACCTTGAAGTCGCGGGCTTCCACGACGGTCAGGCCGGGATGGAGCCGTTCCAGGGCGTTGACGCACCAGCCGAGCGCCACCGTGGTGGGCAGCACCGGGCGGCCCGCCAGGCTGTGGTCGGCGATGGGGCGTTCACCGGCGAGCTCCGTGAGGTCGCGGTCGATCGCCACCGGCACCGTGATCGGGTCGCGGGCGGGACGCGCTGACAGCGGGCCGGGCGGCGAGATGACGGTCACGACGTCGTGCGCGCGGTCGCGGCCGAACTGCTCGGTGAACATCGCCGCGCCGGTCCCGATCGGGATCAGGCCGACGCCGCGCTGCTCGAACAGCGCCTGGAGCTGCGGGGTGACCATGCCGCCCGCCCACGCGCCCCAGTTCACGGCGGTGACGTGGCAGGACGGGTGGCGGACCTTCCAGGCGAGCGCGCGCGAGTTGAGCGCGGCGTTCGCCATCGCGTAGTCCACCTGCCCGCGGTTGCCGAAGAAGCCGGCGACCGAGGAGAACAGGACCAGGTGCCGCAGCGCGTCCGGGTCGAGCCCGGCGAGGAGGTTGGCGAGCCCGTCGAGCTTGGCGGCCAGCACCCGGCCGATCTCGTCCGCGGTCTTCTCCGCGATCAGCCGGTCGGCGAGGATGCCCGCACCGTGCACGACGCCGGTGACCCGGCCCGCGTACGGGGCGAGGGCGCCCGCGACGGCCGCGCGGTCGGTGACGTCCACCGCGACGTAGTCGACTTCGACGCCGAGCTCGCTCAGCGCGGCGAGCGTGCCGCGGATCTCTCGTCGCGCGACCAGGTCACGGGTCAGCCGGTCCACCTCGCGCGGCTTCGGGCGTTCGCCGTTACCGCGCAGGTGGTCGGCCGCGGCGGCCTTGAGACCGGACTCGCCGCGGGCGAGCACCGCCCACTCGGGTTCGTCTCCGAGTTCCGTGCGGCCCAGCAGCACCAGGTCGCAGGGCGTCCGGGCCATGAGGGCGCGGACGCACTCGGCGGTGACGCCGCGGGCACCGCCGCTGACGACGAGCAGGTCGTCGCGGCCGAGCTCCGGCATCGCGGACTCTGTCTGTGCGCTCTCCGCCTGTGCGCTCTCCGCCCGTTCCGGCGGCTCGGCGGACAGGGTCACGGTCGCCCGCCCGGTGCCGTCGAGGGCGACCTCGACTGGCCCGGTGGACACGTCGTGGAGCTCGTCCAGGATCAGCCGGGTGGCGGTCTCGTCGGACACGCCGGGTGCGATGTCGAGCGCGCGGCAGAAGAGCTCGGGCGTCTCGATGGCCAGGGTCTTGACCAGTCCCTGGAGGCCGCCGAGCAGCGCGGCGGGATCGTCGTCCGCGCCGCGCAGGCCGAACGCGCCGTCCAGCCGGGTCACGGTGACGAACGACGATCGGGCCGTCCGGGAGGCGCGGACCAGGGGCTGCTGGATGTGCTTGGCCAGCAGGACCGAGTGCGTGAGCCGCCGGATCGCCTCGGCGTGCGTGGCGGGGACCTCGGTGGCGAGGCACAGGCACAGCTCCACCTCGGTCACGCCGGTGAGCGCGGCCTCGGCGTCGTCGAGGTCCTGCTCGTCCCAGCTCGTGAGGTCCCAGACGCGATAGCGCTCGTAGCGGCGAGGCCGGACGCCGGGCAGCCGCAGGACTGCGATCTCCCAGCCGGCCTTCTCCAGCTCCGCGCCGACGGAGGCGCACAGTGGCGAGCCGTCGTCCACGATGATCGCGATGGGGTCGGGGGTGTAGGCGCCGGGCTGCCGGTCGACCGCGGGCAGGGCGGTGAGGCGCGGGTGGAGCCGCACGACCTCGGCCGGCGGCGCGGCGGCGGTGGCCGGGGCCGGTTCGGCGGGCGCGTCCGGGACGGCCACGGCGGGAGAGGCGAGCTGTGGTGCGAGAAGCGCGACGATGTCGTCGAGGGTGCGGAGCTCGGCCATCTCTTCCGGGCCGACCGTGGCCGCGTCCGGGTAGCGCTCCTTGAGGCCGCCGAGGATCTCGACGCGTTTGATCGAGTCGATGCCCAGATCCGCTTCCATCTCCATGCCCAGTTCGAGCATGTCCGCCGGATAGCCGGTCTTGTCCGCGACGATGGCGAGCAGGTCCCGGGTGATCACGGCCGCGTCCACCTGTGGTGCCTTCGGGACGGCGGCGGGACGGGCGGCGTCGGGCTCGATCAGCGCGACGATGTCGTCGAGAGTGCGGAGCTCGGCCATCTCTTCCGGGCCGACCGTGGCCGCGTCCGGGTAGCGCTCCTTGAGGCCGCCGAGGATCTCGACGCGTTTGATCGAGTCGATGCCCAGATCCGCCTCCATCTCCATGCCCAGTTCGAGCATGTCCGCCGGATAGCCGGTCTTGTCCGCGACGATCTCCAGCAGCACGCCGGTGACGCCCTGCTCAGGCGCGGAGGCGGGAACCGCCTCCGGTTCCGGTGGCGGTTCCGGAGCGAGGACGATCGGCTCCGGCCGTGCGGCGGGCGCGATGGCCCGGGTCTCCAGGGGCTGGGGGATCTGGACCGGCACTTCGGGCGCGGCCTGCGCAGGCGCGGCCCGAGTGGGCGCGGCCCGCGGGAGGCCGGCCTGTGCGGGGGCGCCGGACACCAGGTCGCGCAGGATCTCGTTGGCGCGGGTGTGCGTGCGGCTCAGCGCGAGGCCGTGTTCCTTGACGGCGTCGGCCAGCGCCGCAGCCTCGCCGTTGCCCGACAGCCGGGTGAGGTGCCCGGCGGTGCGGAGCTGCCCCTCAAGGTAGGCGGTGTGCAGGTCGAGGTGGTCGCGCGCGACCTGGACGAGGTCGTCGGCGGGCGCGGAGCCCCGGGGCGCGGGCGGAGACTGCCGGACGGGGCGCGCCTCGGCGGCGACCGGTTCGACGGCAAGAGGTTCGGCGGCGACCGGTTCGGCGACAAGCGGTTCGGCGGCGACCGGCCCGGGGGTGACCGGTTCGGCGGTGCCTGCGACGTCCGGCGCGATCGCGGGTCGCGGTGCGGCGGCGGGCCGCTCGATCACGTAGCCGTCGGCCAGAGCGTCGCGGTAGGCCGCCTTGCGGGCTTCGGACACGATGTTGACTCCGGAGATCGGAATGCTGAGCTTGGAGGGCGCGGGCGCGGCCTGTGGCGCGGCGGAGTAGCGGTCGATGCCGGTGACCGGCAGGCCCAGCACGGCCAGTTCGACGGCCGTCCGCTTGAGCTGCGCGTCGGCGTCGCGGCCGGGGCCGCCGTCCATGGCGTAGACGAGGACGTCGTCGTGATCCGCGAGGATCGTGGCGACGAGCCGCGACAGCACCCGCTTCGGCCCGAACTCCACGAAGACCCGGAAGCCGTCGCGGTACATCGCCCGCACCTGCGGCGCGAAGTGCACCGGGTTGACGATCTGCTCGGTCAGGACGCGCCGGGCGGCGTCGGGGTCGGAGCCATAGGCGGCGCCCTCGGTGTTGGCGTAGATCGGCCGCGCGGGCGGCCGGAACGCGGCCTGGTCCACGGCGGGCCGGAACGCTTCGACCGCGTGCCCGACGTACGGGGTGTGGAAGGCGGCCGACACCGGCAGCCGCTGCGCCTTGACGCCCTCCTTGGCGCAACGCGCGACGAGGTCGTCCACGAACGCGGTGCCGCCGCCGACCACGAACTGGTCGGGGGCGTTGTGGTTGCAGACGATGACCTCGTCCTGGCCGTCCAGGAGCCGGCGGACGCGCGCCTCCGGCGCGGCGATCATCGCCATCGCGCCCGAGTCCTTGCCGTTGCCCTCCGCCGGCGCCATGGCCCGGCCGCGCGCCCGCGCGAGCCGGAACAGGTCCTCGTCCGGAATGCAGCCGGCCGCCCAGAGCGCCGTGAGCTCGCCGAGGCTGTGCCCGATCACGCCGTCCGGCGCGAACCCGAGAGCGCTGAGATAGCGGAACTGCCCGGCGGCGAGGGCGCAGATGGCGGGCTGGGCGTACTCGGTGCGGCGGAGACGTTCCTCCAGATCCGCCTCGGTGTGCCCGACGCCGGGCGGCGGGTAGACCACCCGCGACACCGGGACCGTCCCGTCGAACTGGGCATTGGCCTGGTCGAACGCGGCGCGCAGGGGCGGCACGTTCAGCACCGCCCGCCGTCCCATGCCGACGTACTGGCCGCCCTGCCCGGCGAACAGCGCGGCCGTCTTCAGCGCGGCCGGTTCGGCGGCGCGGCGGCGGTAGAAGACGCCGCGCGGGTGCGACCATTCGGCGCGGGACGCCTGGTCGCGGAGCTGCGCCCGCGCGAGGTCGAGGAGCTCGGCCTCCTCACCGGGGGCGGCGGCGAACCCGATCCGCGCGTCGCCGGACGGGACGGCGCCGTCGGTCGTGGCGTCCAGGCCGCCGTCCGCGAGCAACGCCGCGAGGGCGGCCTCGTCCGCGGCGTGCCACAGGAAGGCGCGCGCGGTCGGCTGGAGGACCTCGTCCGGGCCGTCGGCCTCGGTGTTCTCCTCCATGACCACGTGGAAGTCGGTGCCGCCGAACCCGAACGCCGACACGGCGGCGCGGCGCGGCCAGCGCGGGTCGCGGATCCACGGGCCGGTCTCGGTGTTGACGTAGAACGCGGTGTCCGGCAGATCGATCGCCGGGTTCGGCGTGCCGTAGTTGATCGTGGCCGGCAGCACCTTGTGGTGCAGCGCCAGCGCCATCTTGATCATCCCGGCGGCGCCGGCGGCGGCCTTGGTGTGCCCGATCTGCGACTTGACGCTGCCGACCGCGACGTACTGCCGGTCGCCGGTCGCCTCGCCGAACACCTCGGAGAGCGCCGTGAGCTCCGTCGCGTCGCCGACCGCCGTGCCGGTGCCGTGCGCCTCGACCAGCCCGACGGAGGCGGGCGAGCAGTCGGCGTCGGCGTACGCCCGGTCCAGGCAGACGACCTGCCCGGCGGCGCGCGGCGCGTAGATGCTCTTGAAGCGGCCGTCGCTCGCGGTGCCGATGCCGCGGATCGTCGCGTAGATCCGGTCGCCGTCGCGTTCGGCGTCGGCCAGGCGCTTGAGCGCCAGCAGGCCGATGCCCTCGCCGATCAGCGTGCCGTCGGCCGCGCCGTCGAACGGCCGGATCATCCCCGACTTGGAGAACGCGGGGGTCTTGCTGAAGCACAGGTACATGAAGATGGTGTTCTCGGCGTCGCAGCCGCCCGAGATCATCAGGTCGGCGCGGCCTTCGAGGAGCTCGCTGACCGACATCTTCACGGCGGCGAGCGAACTGGCGCAGGCCGCGTCCACCGTGCAGTTGGTCGCGCCGAGGTCGAACCGGTTCGCGATCCGGCCGGCGACGAGGTTCGCCAGCATCCCGGGGAACGAGTTCTCCTCCCACGGTATGTACGCCTTCACGAACTTCTCGGCGATCTGCTCCGCGTCCTGCTCCGACAGCCCGCAGCTGCGCACGACCTGCTTCACCACGGGCGTCTGCAGCCGGGCGACGAGCGGCTGGATCAGCGCGTTCGAGCAGGTGACGCCGACGATCGCGCCGGTGCGCGCCGGGTCGTACCAGGTGCCCTCGTCGGCGCCTGCGTCGCGCAGCACGTCGCGGGCCACGATTAGGCTGAGCAGCTGGAGGATGTCGGTCACTTCGAGGGTGTTCGGCGGCAGCCCGAACTCCAGCGGGCTGAACCGCACCTCCGGCAGGAACCCGCCACGCCGGCAGTACGACTTGTCCGGCACGGACAGGTCGGCGTCGTAGTAGTCGGCGAGTTTCCAGTGGTCCTCGGGCACGTCCCGCATGCAGTCCCGCCCGGCGACGATGTTGCCCCAGAACTCCCGCAGGTCGCGGGAGTCCGGGAACAGGCCGGCGAGACCGACGATGGCGATGGGGGTACGGGCGAGCCGGCGGTCCAGCTCGGCGTCGCGGATCTGAGCGGTCACGGGATCTGTCCTTGCCTGTCGAGGACCGGCCTGTCGAGGACCGAGCGGAAGACGGCCGCCGTGTGCGCTACGGCCACGGGGTCGGTGAGCATGGAGTAGTGGTCGCCGGGGCCGGGGACGAGGCGCAGTGCGTCGCCGGCGAGCGCCGTCCAGCCGAGCGACGACGCGCCGGGGAAGAGGCTGCCCCGGGGTTTGATCAGCAGCAGCGGGTCCGGCACGCGGCCGGGACGGAACGCCTCCGCCATCCGGCCGTTGCGGCGCACCTGCCGTACGAATCCGACGAACAGGTCGTGCAGCCAGCCGACGGTCATCTCCGCGGGCAGCACCCGCTGCTCGATGCCGCGTTCGCGGACGTAGGCCAGGACGGGGTCGAGCGCGCCGCGCAGCCGGTCGGGTTCGACAGTGAAGGCCCGGCCGGTGCGGGCGCCGAGGAACATGCAGAACCAGGTGACCGTCTGGTAGGGCCGGACGGCCCGTCCCGACAGGGAGTCGTCCTGCCAGGAGGCCACCGAGTCGAGCAGCGCGACCGGCGCGGCGCCGCCCGCGAGGGCCAGCGCGACGAGCCCGCCGAACGACCAGCCGGCGACGAGGTCGTGGCGGGCACCGTCGAGGTGCGCGGCGAGGTCGGCGGCGAGGGACTCGACGGTGATGTCGGGACGGTGGGCCGCCATCGCCGCCCGGTACGCGGGAAGCCGGCTCATCTCCAGGACGTCGAGGGCGGCGGACGGCGCGAGCCGGCCCGCCAGCTCCCGGTAGACCTGCACCGGAAGGGTGCCGGGGTGGACGACGCAGATCCGCCGGCCCGCGCCGGGCTCGCCGGACAGCGTGCGGAGCACGGTCCGGCCGGCGTCGTGCTGGCTCATCGCTGCCTCGGTCTTCCCGATGGTCAGAGGGGGATGTTGCCGTGCTTGCGCAGGGGCCGCACGGCGTTCTTGTCCCGCAGGACGTCCAGGGTTCGGATCAGGACCGTGCGGGTCTCCGCAGGGTCGATCACGTCGTCCACATGGCCTTGCTCAGCGCACAGGTAGGGGCTCATGAGCTGCGTCTCGTACGCGGAGACCAGCTCGCTCCGGCGGGTCGCCGGGTCGTCCGAGGCGCGCAGCTCCTTGGCGTGGATGACCTCCACGGCCGCCTGCGAGCCCATCACCGCGACCTCGTTCGTCGGCCACGCGAAGGAGAAGTCCGAGCCCACGGACTTGGAGTCCATGACGATGTAGGCCCCGCCGTACGCCTTGCGCAGGATCACCGAGACGCGCGGGACGGACGCGTCGCAGTACGCGTAGAGCAGCTTCGCGCCGCGCCGGATCAGGCCGTCGTGCTCCTGCGCCGTGCCCGGAAGGAACCCCGGCACGTCCACGAGCGTGACGAGCGGGATGTTGAAGGTGTCGCAGGTGCGGACGAACCGCGCCGCCTTCTCGGCGGCGGCGATGTTCAGGGTGCCCGCCATCACGCTCGGCTGGTTGGCGACGATGCCGACGGCGTACCCGTCCAGGTGGGCGAAGGCGCAGACGATGTTGCGGGCCCACCGGTCGGAGATCTCCAGGAACTCGCCGTCGTCCACCATCTCGCGGATCACGTGCTTGACGTCGTAGGCCTTGCGCGGCTCGGCGGGGACGAGCTCGCTCAGCCGCGGGCACGGCCGGTCCGCGGCGTCGGTGGTCATGCGGCGCGGCGGCCGTTCGCGGCTGTTGGCGGGCAGGTAGCCGAGCAGCTCCCGGACGATGGCGATGCCGTCCTTCTCGTCGCGGGCGATCAGCTGCGCGACGCCCGACTTGCGGCCGTGCACGCTCGCGCCGCCGAGCTGCTCGGTCGTGACCTCCTCGCCGCTGACGGCGCGGACGACGTCCGGGCCGGTCACGAACATGTTGGCGATGTCCGCCACCATGACGACGAAGTCGGTGAGCGCCGGAGAGTAGGCGGCCCCGCCCGCGCAGGGCCCGGCCATCAGGCTGATCTGCGGGATGATCCCGGACGCCCGGACGTTGCGGGTGAAGATCCCGCCGTATCCGGCGAGCGCGTTGACGCCCTCCTGGATGCGGGCGCCCGCGCCGTCGTTGATGCCGATCATCGGGGCGCCGGCGAGCATCGCGAGGTCCTGCACCTTGTGGATCTTCTTGGCGAACGTCGCGCCGAGCGACCCGCCCAGCACGCTGAAGTCGTGCGCGAACACGAAGACCTTGCGGCCGTTCACCCGGCCCCACCCGGTGATCACACCGTCGCTCGGCGGGCGCCGCTTCTCCATGCCCATCCCGTACGCCTGGTGGCGGCGGAGCTGGTCGATCTCGACGAAGCTGTCCTCGTCGAGCAGCAGCGTGAGCCGCTCGCGGGCGGTGAGCTTGCCGCGCGCGTGCTGGGCGGCCTCGGCGGGCGCGACGTTGCGGTTGCGCTCCTTGGCCCGGGCCAGATGGGTCAGCCGGGCGGCGGTCCCGATGACGCCGGGCCAGTCGCGGGGCGGCGGGCGCTTCGGCTCCTTCCTCATCGCTTGCCCACGCCGGCGAGGGTGCTCGACGCCTCCAGCAGATCGGCGAAGGCTTCGGCGATGAGGGTGTGGCCGCTGGCGTTGGGGTGCACGCGGTCCTCGCTCCAGAACGCGGGTTCGGCGACCTCGTCGGCGTACCAGGCGTCCACGTAGAGCACGCCGTGCGCGTCGGCCGCGTCGCGGATGGCCGCGTTCGCCTGCTCCATCAGCTCCTTGGCCATGGGCAGCAGCTCGGCGGGCAGCGGCAGCATCGACACGATGTCGGGCAGCGTCATGGTCGCGACGGTCGCGCCGGTCGCGGCGGCGACGCCGAAGACCTCGTCCACGCCGCGCGCGAACGCCTCGCGCTGGAACGAGCCGCGGATGTCGTTGATGCCGATGGAGACGGTGATCAGGTCGGGGTGCGACGCGGCGAGCCCGGGAACCTGCACGGCGAGAACGTCGGCGATCGTGGCGCGGTTGACGGCCCGGTTCACGAACTCGAAGGGGGTGCCGGTGCGGGCGGTCAGCAGCCTGCTCAGCCGCAGCGCCCAGCCGATGGGCCGGCCTTCGGGATCGCGATCGCCCTTGCCGGCCGTGAGGCTGTCACCGATGGCGACATAGATCGACTTCGACATCATGCGATCCTTACCATTTGCTATGAATGGTTCAGAGTGAATCATTAAAACTTTACGATAGGCTTCTCAGCATGTCAACGAGAGACGAGCAGAGCTCCTACTCGACGGTCGAGTACCTGATCCTCGGGCTTGTCGTGCAGCTGGAGCCGTGCACGTCCTATGACCTGAAGCGCGAGGTCGAGAGGACCATCAGCCACTTCTGGACCTTCTCGCACACCGCGCTCTACCAGGCGCCGCCGCAGCTCGTCGCCGCCGGCCTGCTGACCGAGGAGCAGGAGACCACCGGCCGCCGCCGCCGGCTGTACCGGATCTCGGCGGCGGGCCGTGCCGAGCTGATGTCCTGGCTCGGCGAGACCTCGGCGCACATGATCGAGCGCCGTGACCTGGCGCTGCTGAAGCTGTTCCTGCTCGGACCGCACACCGGTGCGAGCCAGGCGCACGCGATGGCCGAGGCGCAGGCCGACTACCACGCCCGCCAGCTCGCGGCCCTCAACGAGCTGATGGAGAAGTACCGGGACATCTCCGCCTACCCGACGCGGCTGACCGCCCTGGAGTTCGGCATCCGGCTGGAACGCACCGCGCTGGACTTCTGGCGTGAGATGGCCGCGGACGAGGCGGCGCGGTTCCGCGCGGACAATGCCGGATGAATCTCGTCCGGAGCCGCGCCGGAGCCGCGTCCGAAGCCTCGCCGGAGGAGCCTCAGCGCAGCCGGACGGGCAGCGCTGACAACCCGCGCAGCAGCACGTTGCGCTTGTAGGTCACCTTGTCCTCGACCAGCGTGATTCCCGGCGCCCGCCGGAAAAGGTCGGGCAGCAGCAGGCGGCCCTGGAGCCGGGCGAGCGGCGCGCCGAAACAGAAATGCGTGCCGAGCCCGAACGCCAGGTGCCGCCCGACCGGCCGGGTCAGATCGAGCCGGTCCGGGTCGTCGAAGACCTCCGGATCGCGGTTCGCCGCGCCCATCACGACGATGACCAGGTCGTTCTTCGCGATGTGCTCCCCGCGCAGCTCGACGTCCTCAAGCGCGACGCGGAACGTCATCTGCACCGGCGGGTCGTAGCGCAGCAGTTCCTCCATCGCGGCGGGGAACTCCTCGGGCCGGTCGGTCATCAACGCGCGCTGGTCCGGGTGCCGGAGCAGCGCGAGCGTCGAGTTGCCGAGGAAGTTGACGGTCGTCTCGGCGCCCGCGATGACCATCAGCACGCACGTCGTCAGCAGCTCGGTCTCGGAGAGCATGTCGCCCTCCTCCTCGACCTGGATCAGCGCGCTGATCAGGTCCTCACCGGGCTCCTTGCGGCGTGCGGCGGAAAGGTCGAGGAAGTAGTCGCGGAACTCCAGCAGCGCCTTGCCGCGCGCCTGGATGTCCCGCGGGGTCTGCACGAAGTCGGGGTCGAGCCCGCGCGCGAGCGCCTCGGACCAGCCGTGGAACACCTCGCGGTCGCCGGGCGGGACGCCGAGCAGCTCGCAGATGACGATGACGGGCAGCGGGTAGGCCAGCTCCGCCATGACGTCGATCTCGTCCTTGCGCAGGGCCTCGTCGAGCAGCTCGTCCACGACCCGCTGGACCTGTTCCTCCAGCAGCTGGACGCGGCGCGCGCTGAAGCCCTTGGTGACCATGCGGCGCAGCCGGTCGTGGTCGGGCGGGTCGAGGGCGAAGAACGAGCGGACCTTCTCGCCGCTCGCGCCGGAGGCGGTGCCGAGCCAGCCGAGCTTCTCCTCCTCGACCGTGCCGTCGCCGTGCCCGAACCTCGCGTCCCGCAGGACGGCGGCGACGTCGTGGTAGCGGGTGACGTACCAGATCCCGGCGGGCGTCCTGACCACCGGTGAGTCGTGCTGAAGGCGCTGGAAGTGCGGGTAGGGATTGGCCGCGAACTCGGGGTCCAGCGGATTGAACGGCATGAACGCCTCGATGCCGGCGTGGGTCTGCTCGCTCATGGCGAGGCCTCTCGGCTCATGACGGCCGATGACGACCGTCCGGGTCCTCACCAGACGCCTTCCGACCGCGTCCTGTCAACAGCGGCCCCGGCGAAATCCACGACCGCACCCGGACGTTCGCTTGGCAAGAGCTCACCGAAGATCGGACCATGAGAATCCGATCAGCCCGCCGGACGAAGGGTGTGGGAGCGATGCTCAACCTGTCCGTCGTGCTGGAGGACGCGGCCCGCGAGCAGCCGGAGCGGGACGCCGTCGTCTTCGGCGACCTGCGGCTGTCGTACGCCGGCGTCGACGCGGTCGCCAACCAGGTCGCGAACCTGCTGGCGAGCCGGGGCATCGGGCCCGGCGACAAGGTGGCCCTGTGCTGCCCCAACCTGCCGTACTTCCCCATGGTCTACTACGGCGTCCTCAAGGCGGGGGCCGTCGTCGTACCGCTGAACATGCTCCTCCAGTCGTGGGAGATCACCTACCACCTCGACGACTGCGACGCGCGGGCGTTCTTCTGCTTCGAGGGCACCCCCGATCTGCCTCTCGGCGAGCGCGGCTTCACCGCCTTCCAGCGGGCCGTGGCGTGCGAGCACTTCATCACCCTGCCGGCCCCGGCCAGCCAGGACGCGGGGGACCAGAATCCGGGTGGTCAGGACGTCGGGGGGCAGTACGGGGAGACGCTGTGGACGGCCCTGGCCGGCCTCCCCGGCACGTTCGACACCGTCGCGACGGAGCCGACCGAGACGGCGGTCATCCTCTACGGCAGCGGCACGTCCGGGCGGCTCGCCCTCGGCGCCGAGCTCAGCCACGCGAACATGGTGCTGAACGCGCTGGTCACCGACTCGATGTTCCCGCGCGCCGAGCACGACGTGTACCTGGCGGCGCTGCCGCTGTTCCACTCGTTCGGGCAGACGGTCTGCATGAACACCGGCTTCCTGCGGCGGGCGACGCTGGTCCTGCTCCCGCGGTTCGCGCCGGACACCGCCCTCGCGCTGATGGAGCGGCACCGGATCACGTTCTTCGCCGGTGTGCCGACGATGTACTGGGCGATGCTGGAGCACCCCGACCTCGGCGCGCTGGACGTGAAGCGGATGGCGGCCGACCTCAGCATCGCGGTGTCCGGCGGCGCGGCGCTGCCGGGTGCGGTGCTGCGGGATTTCGCCGACCGGTTCGGGGTGGACGTCCTGGAGGGCTACGGCCTGTCGGAGACCTCGCCGGTCGCCGCGTTCAACCGGGTCGACCGCCCGGCGAAGGCCGGGTCGATCGGGCTGCCGATCTGGGGCGTCGAGATGAAGCTCATCGACCCCAACTGGGCCGACATCGAGGGGCCGGGGCCGGGCGAGATCGCGATCCGCGGGCACAACGTGATGAAGGGCTACTACAACCGCCCGGACGAGACGGCCGAGGTACTGCGCGACGGCTGGCTGCGGACCGGCGACATCGCGCGCCGCGACGCCGAGGGCCACTACTTCATCGTGGACCGGTCCCGTGACCTGATCATCCGGGACGGGGTCCGGGTCTATCCGCGGGACGTCGAAGAAGTGCTGATCTCGCATCCGGAGGTGAGCCTGGCGGCCGTGGCGGGGGTACCGGACGACGCGCTCGGCGAGGAGATCAAGGCGTACGTCGTCCGGTCGCGGGGCGCGACGATCACCGGCGAGACCCTGTTGAGCTGGTGCGCCGCCGAGCTGCCGGACGCATGGCGGCCGCGGCTGGTGGAGTTCCGCGACCGGCTGCCGATGACCGCGACCGGCAAGATCCTCAAGCGCGAGCTGTAGCCGGCGCGACGGAATGTGCCGCGAGAGGGCCGTGGGTCCGCTCTATCCACTGCGCGGAGCCGCGCCTACCGTGAGGCCCATGACACCGCCACCCGCCGGAATGGACGGGGCGTACGGATTCAGCCCCTTTCCCCCGATCGCCGAGTACGCGTTCCTCTCCGACTGCGAGACCACCGCGCTCATCGCGGCGGACGGGCAGGTGGAATGGATGTGCCTGCCCCGGATGGACTCCCCGAGCGTGTTCGGGGCGATGCTGGACCGCGACGCGGGAACGTTCCGGCTGGGTCCCGCCGAGATCCGGCGGCCCGCGCAGCGCCGCTACATCCCCGGCACGATGGTGCTGGAGACGAGCTGGTGGACGGGCCGCGGCTGGGTCGTGGTGCTGGACGCGCTCCTCGCCGGCCCCTGGCATCACCGCGGGCTTCGCTCGTCCGCGCACACGCGGGCGCCCACCGACACCGAGGCCGAGCACGTCCTGCTGCGGACCGTGCGCTGCGTCAGCGGGAGCGTCCAGATCCGCCTGGACTGCACGCCGGTGTTCGACTACGGCCGCGCCCCCGCCGTCTGGGAGTACGTGGGCGACGACTACCACGAGGCGGTGGCCCGTGCGCCGGGCGCGGGCCTGGAGCTGCGGCTCACGACGGATCTGATGCTGGGTTTCGAGGGCGACTCCCTCGCGCTCGGCAGGACGCTGCTCAAGGAGGGCGAGGGCCGCTTCGCCGCGCTGTCGTGGAGCGGGCATCCGCCGCCGCGTACGTACGAGGCGGCGCAGCAACGCATGCTGTGGACCGTCCACCACTGGCAGCGCTGGCTGGACGGCGGCCGGTTCCCCGACCACCGGTGGTCGGACTTCCTGCAGCGCAGCGTCATCACGCTGAAGGGCCTCACCTACGCGCCGACCGGCGCGATCGCGGCGGCCGCGACCACGTCGCTGCCCGAGACGCCGGGCGGTGAGCGGAACTGGGACTACCGGTACACGTGGATCAGGGACGCGACGATGACCCTGTGGGCGATGTACGCGCTCGGCTACGACTGGGAGGCCAACGAGTTCCTGTACTTCATCGCCGACACCGTCACCGCCGGTCACCGTCTCCAGATCATGTACGGCATCGACGGGCGCGCCGACCTGCCCGAGGAGACGCTCGGCCATCTGCACGGCTACGACGGGGCGCGGCCCGTCCGGATCGGCAACGGCGCGCACGCGCAGGCCCAGCACGACGTGTGGGGCGCGGTGGTCAGCTCGATCTACCTGCACGTGGGCCTGCGGCACCGGCTCGACGAACGGCAGTGGACCATCGTGCGGACCGAGGTCGACTGCGCGCTGCGGCACTGGCGCGCGCCCGACTGCGGGCTGTGGGAGGTGCGCGGCGCGCCGCAGCACTTCGTCTCGTCCAAGGTCTACTGCTGGCTCGCCGCCGAGCGCGGCGCGCGCCTCGCCTCGCTGCGCGAGGAGCACGACCTGGCCGCGACCTGGCGGGCGGCCGCCGCGGAGATCCAGGCGGACATCCTGGAGCACGGCGTGGACGAGCGCGGCGTGTTCGTGCAGCGCTATGGCGCGTCCACGCTGGACGCGTCGGCGCTGCTGATCCCGATCCTGGGCTTCCTGCCGGCGGACGACCCGCGGGTCAAGGCGACCGTCCTCGCGATCGCCGACGAGCTGACCGAGGACGATCTCGTGCTGCGGTATCGCACCGACGAGACCGACGACGCGCTGGACGGCGAGGAGGGCACCTTCACGATCTGCTCGTTCTGGCTGGTCTCCGCGCTGATCATCATCGGCGAGGTGGAGCGTGGGCGGCGCCTGTGCGAGAAGCTGCTGTCGCTGGCGAGCTCGCTGCAGCTGTACGGCGAGGAGATCGACCAGTCCACCGGCCGCCATCTCGGCAACTTCCCGCAGGCGTTCACCCATCTGGCCCTGATCAACGCCGTCATGCAGGTCATCCGCGCCGAGCGCGGCCTGCCGCCCCTCACCCTGGACGGCGAGCAGCAGTTCTGAGTTCCTCTGTTGACAGGCCCGAGGTCGGTCCGTACGTTGAGAACCGTATGAAATGAACCATTCTCAACGCACCATAAAGGTGGCGGCATGTTCCGCTCCGTCCTCGTCGCGAACCGGGGCGAGATCGCCCGGCGGATCGTCCGGACCGTTCAGGCGCTCGGGCTGCGCGCCGTCGTGGTGTACTCCGAGGCGGACGCCGGGCTGCCCTACGTGCGGGAGGCCGACGAGGCCGTGCCGATCGGGCCGCCGCGCCCCGCCGAGAGCTATCTCGACATGGACGTGGTGCTCGCGGCGGTGAAGCGCAGCGGCGCCGAGGCCGTCCACCCCGGCTACGGGTTCCTGGCCGAGAACGCGACGTTCGCCCGCCGGGTCATCGCCGGCGGGCTCACCTGGATCGGCCCCGCCCCCGCCACGATCGAGCTGATGGGCGACAAGATCAACGCCCGCAATCTCATGGAGGACGCGGGCGTGCCCGTCGCGCCCGGCAGCCGCGCGCCGGTCGCCGACGCCGACGCCGCGGTCCGCGAGGCCGGCCGCATCGGCTATCCGGTGATGGTGAAGGCGTCGGGCGGTGGCGGCGGCATCGGCATGAGCGTCGCCCGCGACGAGACACGGCTGCGGGCCGCGTTCGAGACGGCGCGCAGCGGTGCGGTCCGCTTCTTCGGCAACCCGTCGATCCTGCTGGAGCGGTACGTCGAGCATGCCCGGCACGTCGAGGTGCAGATCCTCGGCCTCACCGACGGCACCGTCGTCGCGTTCGGCGAACGCGACTGCTCGGTGCAGCGGCGGCACCAGAAGGTCGCCGAGGAGACGCCGTCCCCGGGTGTCGCCGGGCCGCTGCGCGCGCGGATGCTCGCGGCGGCGATCCGGGCGGGAGAGACCGTCGGCTACCAGGGTGCGGGCACCGTCGAGTGCCTGGTCGACCCGGCCGCGCAGGAGTTCGCGTTCCTGGAGATGAACACCCGGCTCCAGGTCGAGCATCCGGTGACCGAACTGGTCTCCGGTGTCGACCTGGTGGAGCAGCAGCTCCTCGTCGCGGCGGGCCGGCCGCCGTCGTTCGGCCCCGGTGACGTCCGGCTGGCGGGGCATGCGATCGAACTGCGCGTGTACGCCGAGGACCCCAAGCGCTTCCTGCCCAGCCCCGGGGCGATCACCGCCTGGTCCGAGCCTGCCGGGCCCGGCATCCGGGTGGACGCCGGGTACGCGGCGGGCACCACGGTCAGCCCGTTCTACGACCCCCTGCTGGCCAAACTCTGCGCGCACGGCACGGACCGCGCACAGGCGCTCGCCCGGCTGCGTGCGGCCGTCGCCGACTTCGTGGTCACCGGCCCGAAGACGAACCTGCCGTTCCTGGCGGAGCTCCTGGACGACCCGGAGTTCGCGGACGGCGCCTACGACACCGGTCTGGTGGCCCGCATGCGGGAACCGGCCAGGGCCTGACCTGTCCGGTCCAAGGAGGATCCCGATGACGACGATGGTCGAGCAGAGCCCATTGAGCACGGCGGAGATCCGCCTGCTGGACGCGCACTGGCGAGCCGCCAACTACCTTTCCGTCGGCCAGATCTACCTTCTCGACAACCCGCTGCTGGCCGAGCCGCTGCGGCCCGAGCACGTCAAGCCGCGCCTGCTCGGCCACTGGGGCACCACCCCCGGGCTGAACTTCCTCTACACCCACCTCAACCGGGTCATCAAGGTCCGCGACCTCGACATGGTGTACGTGCTCGGCCCCGGTCACGGCGGTCCGGCCGCCGTGGCGAACGCGTGGCTGGAGGGCACCTACAGCGAGGTCTACCCGGCCGTGCCGCGCGACACCGAAGGGATGCGGCGCCTGTTCCGGCAGTTCTCGTTCCCCGGCGGCATTCCGAGCCACGTCGCGCCGGAGGTGCCCGGTTCGTTCCACGAGGGGGGAGAACTCGGCTACGCCCTGGTGCACGCGTATGGCGCGGCGTTCGACAACCCCGGCCTCGTCGTCGCGTGCGTCGTCGGCGACGGCGAGGCCGAGACCGGGCCGCTGGCCGCGAGCTGGCACTCCACCCGGTTCCTCGACCCCGTGCGCGACGGCGCGGTCCTGCCGATCCTGCACCTCAACGGCTACAAGATCGCGAACCCGGCGCTGCTCGCCCGCATCCCCGAGGACGACCTGATCCGGCTGTTCGAGGGCTACGGGCACAAGCCGTACCTCGTCGACTGCGACGACCCCGCGACCGCGCACCAGCGGATGGCCGCGACCATGGACCGGGCGCTCGACGACATCGAACTGATCCAGCGCGAGGCGCGCCTCGGCACGAGGACCGGGGACGCGCCGCTCCGCTGGCCCATGATCATCATGCGTTCCCCGAAGGGGTGGACGGGGCCGAAGGAAGTCGACGGCAAACCCGTCGAGGGCACCTGGCGCGCCCACCAGGTGCCGTTCGGCGACGTGCGCACCAACCCCGGGCACCTCGCGGACCTGGAGAGCTGGATGCGGGGCTACCGCCCCGGCGAGCTGTTCGACGCCGACGGCAGGCCCGTACCCGAACTGCTGACGCTGCCGCCCGAGGGCGACCGGCGCATGAGCGCGAACCCGCACGCCAACGGCGGCCTGCTGCGCCGCGACCTGGTGCTGCCCGACTTCCGCGGCTACGGGGTCGCGGTCAAGGAACCCGGCACCTGCACCGACGAGGCGACCCGCGTGCTCGGCACGTTCCTGCGGGACGTGATCCGCGCGAATCCCGACAACTTCCGGATCACCGGCCCGGACGAGACGGCCTCCAACCGGCTCGGCGCGGTGTTCGAGGCGACCGGCAAGGCGTGGCAGGCCGGGCTGCTGCCCACCGACGAGAACCTCGCCGCCGACGGCCGGGTCATGGAGATCCTCAGCGAGCACCTGTGCCAGGGCTGGCTGGAGGGCTACCTGCTCACCGGCCGGCACGGGCTGTTCACCTGCTACGAGGCGTTCATCCACATCGTGGACGCGATGTTCAACCAGCACGCCAAATGGCTCGGCACCTGCCGCGAGATCCCCTGGCGGCGGCCGATCTCCTCGCTCAACTACCTGCTCACCTCGCACGTGTGGCGGCAGGACCACAACGGCTTCAGCCACCAGGACCCCGGCTTCCTCGACGTCGTCGTCAACAAGAAGGCCGAGGTCGTCCGGATCTACCTGCCGCCGGACGCGAACTCGCTGCTGTACGTCGCGGACCGCTGCCTGCGCTCGGTCGGCAACGTCAACGTCGTCGTCGCGGGCAAGCAGCCCGCGTTGAACTGGATGTCGATGGACGAGGCGGTGCTGCACTGCACGCGCGGCCTCGGCATCTGGCCGTGGGCGAGCACCGACGGCGGCGCCGAGCCGGACGTGGTGCTGGCCTGCGCGGGGGACGTCCCGACGCTGGAGACGGTCGCGGCGGCGGCGCTGCTGCGCGAGCACTTCCCCGAGCTGAGAGTGCGGCTCATCAACGTGGTCGACCTGATGCGGCTGCCGCCCGAGAGCGAGCACCCGCACGGCCTGCCGGACTCCGAGTTCGACGCGCTGTTCACCACCGACAAGCCGATCATCTTCGCGTTCCACGGCTACCCGTGGCTCATCCACCGGCTCGCCTACCGCCGGCACGGGCACGGCAACATGCACGTGCGCGGCTACAAGGAGGAGGGCACCACCACGACGCCGTTCGACATGGTCATGCTCAACGACCTCGACCGGTACCACCTGGTCATCGACGTCATCGACCACGTGCCGCGACTCGGCGGCCGGGCCTCCTACGTCCGCCAGCACATGGTGGACGAGCGGCTGCGGCAGCACGCGCACACCCGCGAGTACGGCGAGGACGCGCCCGCCGTCCGTGACTGGACCTGGCCGTGCTGAACCATTCACAGCGCACGGTTCGGCTGCCACGCTGCGAGAGAGCGAGAGGAGTCGCGGTGGCAGAGATCCACGCGGAAATGGCGGCCAACGTCTGGAAGATCGTCGTGCAGGTCGGCGATCAGGTGGACGAGGGCGACACGCTGCTGATCCTGGAGTCGATGAAGATGGAGATCCCGGTGGAGGCCGAGGACTCCGGCGTCGTCGCGCGGCTCGCGGTCGCGGAGGGCACCACGGTCCAGGAGGGCGATCTGATCGCCGTCATCGAATGAGGTCCCCGGCGGGGCGGTGAGCGCGCCGCGGGGGCCGTCCGCCCCCATCCCAGACGGAACGCGGCACCCATCATGCAAACGCCCACCCGACCCTCGAACCTCGCGATCACCACCGCCCTGCGTGAGCTGACCTGGGACACCTTCGCCGGAGTGGCGTCCTTCGTCGTCCCCGGCCGGGACGCCCACTCGGCGGCGCAGGGCACGCCCCGCGCCGAGTCCGGCGCGCTGGAGTCGCAGGTCCCCGACTTCCTGATCCTCGGCATCGACTTCTCCATGGAGAACCCGGACGTGCTCTCGCGGCCCATCGCCGCGGGTCTGCGCTCCGGATTGAACAAGGCGCCGCTGGGCTCGCTTCCGGTCTCGCTGGGCGACGCGGCCGGCGTACTGCTGGACGAGCCCGCACCCGTACCCCTCACCGACGCGCTGGCGCTGCTCTTGTGCTTCCTCGCGGTGGAGACCGACCCGGCGAGCGCGTACGGCGACCGTTTCCCGTCCCCGTTCGCGCGGCTGACGGCCATGGGGAAAGGACGCGTCTTCGCTCAGCTCGAAGATCCCGTTCCCGGGCTGGTGGACCGTATCGCCGCGCACGCCGCCGAGCCGCTGCGGCCGGCGCTGGCCGGCCAGCTCACCTATGTCGGCGGGGTGCTGCTGGAGTTCGCGGCGATCGGCGCGTACATCGACTGGCAGATCTTCGACCCACGGACCCGGACGACCGGGGCGCGCCCGCTGAGCTGGGACCTCACCGGCTTCCAGCCCGACGGGCCGCTCGACGGCTGGGACGACCTGCGCGGCTACTACCAGGGCCGGCGGAAGACGGAGGCGTGATGCGCGACGTGATCATCATCGGGGCGGGGGCGGGCGGTCCGGTCGTCGCCGCCGAGCTCGCCGGGCGCGGCCTCGACGTGCTGCTGCTGGAGGCGGGCGCGCACGCGACCGACCCGCGCGCGCAGTGGTCGCCGTACGAGAACGACGCCAACAACCCGCTCACCGGCTATCTGCGGTTCGGGCCGAGCGACCGTTCGCGGCCCGCGTGGTACCGGGAGCTGCCGCAGAACTCCTTCGTGTGGGCGTCGTCGGGCGTCGGCGGCACCACGCAGCACTACTTCGGCAACTGCATCCGGCCGTATCCGGGGGCGTTCGCCGGGTACGGCGGGCCCGACCGCACGGCCTACGACCACGCTCATCCGTTCCCGTTCGCCTATTCCGAACTGGTGCCGTATCTGGAGTGGATCGAGGAGACGCTGCCGGTCCAGACGGCGGCGATGGGCACCAAGGAGACCGTGTTCTTCACCGGCGCGGAGAAGCTCGGCATCCCGTTGCAGACGAGGAAGGACGTCACGGGCGACGCCTACCGCCCGCAGGAGAACGCCATCCTCCAGCCGGGCGGCAACGCGGGCCTGACGACCGATTCGGCGCTGCTCCGGCACCCGCTCGCGACCGGCTGCACGATGTGCGGGCACTGTGCCCAGGGCTGCGTGCAGCCGGTCAGCGCACCCCGCAACCTCGTCGCGAAGCGTTCGACGGACAACAGCTACGTGCCGATGGCGCTGACCGCCGACACGTGGTCACCGGACGGCCGGGCGATCACCCTCGAACCGGACGCGTTCGCGACCCGGGTGCACGTCGAGCGGCGCGGCGGCGAGACCGTCGCGACCGGCGTGACCTGGCGGCGCACCCTGACGGGCGAGCACCACCGCGAGGACGCGCGGGTCGTCGTGCTCGCGGGCGGCTGCATCGAGAACCCGCGGCTGTGGCTGAACAGCGCACTGCCGAACCCGAACGGCTGGGTCGGGCGCGGTTTCACCGACCACGACTTCGACGCGATCATCGGGCTGTTCGACGACGACATCGGTGCGACCAAGGGCCCCGGGTCCGCGGCCCGCTGCGACTTCCCCGGCCGCGGCGGGCTGGAGCACATCGGGCAGCCGCCGGGGCTGCAGGCGTTCGCGCTGACTTTCAGCGACAGCGGGGTGCGCGGCCACTACGACAACGGCCGCGGCACGCTCGGGCCCTGGGACGGCCCCGCCGGGCGGCTGATCGGCCCGGAACTCAAGGACGCGTTCGGCAATGGCGCCAACCGCATGCTGACGCTCATCGTGAACACCGACGACGACGTGGAACCGCAGAACCGCGTCACCCTGTCGGCGTTCCCCGCCGACGAACACGGTCCCGTGCCCCGCGTACGCGTCGCCCGGCGGAACCGGTCCCGCCGCACCCACGAGAACCGGGAGCACATCGTGCGCCGCGCCGCCGAGCTCGCGCGGGGCGCGGGCGCGCGCCGCGTGTACCGCATCGACTGGCCGCCGATCCTGCTGCACGCGCAGTCGTCGATGCGGATGGGGCACTCGGCGGACGACTCGGTCCTGGACGCGGACGGCGAGGCACGCTGGGTGCGGCGGCTGTTCGTCGCCGACAACTCGGCGCTGCCGAACAGCGCGGGCGGCGCGAACCCGACCGCGGCATCGCAGGCCCTCGCCACCCGGACGGCTGAGAAGATCTTCCAACGGTACTTCGGCGGCGACCCGTGGGTGGGCCGAGAGGCACCCGTCGTCTCCACCGATCCGCGGATCACGCACGCGCTGGAAAGCCTGCCATGACCTGCGGCGTCTACCTCGCCGCCCGCGATCCGGGGGGCACCAAGGCCATGGTCGCGCTCGGTCTGGCCGAGCTGCTGGTCCGCGAGACGGGGTCGGTCGGCGTGTTCCGGCCGGTCATCCGCGCCGGTGAGCCGGACCGGCTCGTGGAGACGCTTCGCAGCCGCTTCGGGTCGCCCGCGCCGTACGCCGACTGCGTGGGGGTCGCCTACGAGGACGTGCACGCCGACGCCGAGAAGGCGATCGAGGTCGTGCTCGACCGGTACGGCCGGCTGGCCCGCGGGCACACCGCCATCGTGGTCGTCGGGACCGACCACAGCGGCGTCGGGCTGGGCACGGAGCTGGCGTTCAACGCGCGGCTCGCGGCACATCTCGGCCTGCCGGTGGTGCTGGCGGTGAACGGCCTGAACCGGTCCGCCGCCGAGATCGCGGAGGCGGTCGCGAGCGCGCGCCGCGAGCTCGCCGGGGAGCACGCGGCCGAGCTCGCGACCATCGTCACCCGCTGTTCCCGCGCCGTACCGTGCGGCGAAGGGCCGCCCGTGTTCGCCATCCCGGAGACCCCCGCGCTGACCGACCCGACGGTCGCCGACCTGATGGCGGGGTGCGACGGGCGGCTCGTACTGGGCGGGGGGCATCGGCTCGGCGGGGCGGTCCGCGACCTCATGGTCGGCGCGATGTCGCTGCCGTCCATCCTGGACCGGCTGACGGGCGGCGCCGTCGTCATCGTCCCGGCCGAGCACGCGGCGGCCGTGCTGCCCGGACTGTTCGCCGCGCACCGCTCGCCCGCCTTCCCGGCGCTCGCCGGTGTCGTGCTCACCGGTGCGGAGCTGCTGTCCGGCCCCCTGCTGCGGCTGCTCATCTCGATGGACGAGCCGCTACCGGTGATCGCCACCGATGCCGACACGTTCGCGACCGCGACCCGGCTGGCGGCGGTCCGCGGCCAGTTCTCGCCGGCCGCCACCGGCAAGATCGAGACGGCGCTCGGGCTGTTCGCCGCGCATGTGGACGGCTCGGTGCTGGCCCGCCGCCTGCACATGGACCGGCCGTCCGTCGTCACCCCGCAGATGTTCGGGCACGGCCTGATCGAACGGGCCCGTGTGGACCGGCGGCGCGTCGTCCTGCCCGAGTCCGGCGACGAGCGGGTGCTGCGCGCCGCCGACATCCTGCTGCGCCGGCGCGCGGCCGACCTGATCCTGCTCGGCGACGCGGCGAGGATCCACGCGCACGCCGCCCGGCTCGGGCTGGACCTCGCCGCCGCCGAGATCCTCGACCCGGCGGAGCCCGTCCTGCGCGCCCGTTGCGCCAGGAAGTACGCCGAGTTGCGCGCGCACAAGGGGATGACCTACGAGCTGGCATACGACGCGGTCACCGACGCGTCGTACGCGGGCACGCTGCTGGTCCGGCTGGGCCTCGCCGACGGCATGGTGTCGGGAGCCGCGCATCCGACGGCGAGCACGCTGCGGCCCGCGTTCGAGATCATCAAGGCCGCGCCCGGCGGCGCGGTGGTCTCCAGCGTCTTCCTCATGTGCCTGGCCGACCGGGTGCTGGTCTTCGGCGACTGCGCGGTCAACCCCACTCCCGACGCCGCCCGGCTCGCGGCCATCGCCGTCGCGTCGGCGGCCACCGCCGAACTCTTCGGGATAACACCGCGCGTCGCGATGCTGTCGTACTCGACGGGCGCGTCCGGCGCGGGCCAGGACGTCGAGAAGGTCCGGCAGGCCACCGGCCTAGTCCGAGCGGCCCGCCCCGGCCTGCTCGTCGAAGGGCCGATCCAGTACGACGCGGCGCTCGACCCAGGGGTGGCCGCCGCGAAACTGCCGGGCAGCCAGGTCGCCGGACGGGCCACGGTCCTCGTCGTACCGGACCTCAACACGGGAAACGTCCTCTACAAAGCGGTCCAGCGCAGCGCGGGCGCGATGGCGATCGGGCCGGTACTCCAGGGCCTCGCCCACCCAGTGAACGACCTGTCCCGCGGCGCGACCGTAGAAGACATCGTCAGCACCGTAGCCGTAACCGCCGTCCAAGCCGCCCAGGCCACCAGATTCACCCCAAAACCCTGACCCCCGCCGAAGCCCAGGACACGTGCGAAGGACCTTGAGCAGGTCGCCGAGTGGTAGGCGACAGCTTCATTGGGGACGATCGGGACCTATCTAGTCATCACGTCTCGATCATTGCGCTGCGGCCTTTAGGTCGGCATGGATTTGGAAAACTCCGGAATCGAAATCCACAGCTTCTCCTGCTCTTCCGTCTCCGGCACAATCTCGATGCCGCTGCGCTGCACTATGACGAGTGAGGTGAGCAGGACTCCGTGCAGGAGTTGGCGCCCGACAAAATGCTTGCTGAGCTCGTACTCTGCCAGCAGGGTGCGAGTGAAATCGGCAAAGACCGAGGGTGTGATGTCATACATGTCCTCAGAGATCGCCTCGAGCCCGGTCGCCTTCCCCAGCACCGCTGCCGTAGCCTCCGCCAGGGCGACATAGCTCCTGCCGACGCGCAGGGCCGGGCTCCAGACGGTTTCGTCGCCGACATCGAAGATGTAGCTCACGACCACTCCAATAGAATCTTTTCCCCGGGGTGTGCGGCACGGAGTCGCGCAACGGCTGATTCTACCGCAGCACGAAATGCGGGATCGGCACCCGAGCTGGTGAAGCGGAATCCGATTGGAGCCTTCTCGTAGCCGGAGAGGTGTTGCCGAGCGTCGAGATATGACGAGAACTTCTTATCAATGTGCTTGGCGACCCACCGGTTGATGTCTCCGGCATTCGTGGCGCTCTTCTCCTCCCAGAGCACCCCTTTTTCGATGTGATCGATGTCCGTGATAGTCCGTCCGGGGACATCAGGATCGTCGACGACATAATCTCGTCGGCCCTCAAGCCTGGTCGGAATCTTCGCGGCCCCATCTCCGGCCACCGGACCCTCTGTGCTCGGCTTACCACCGGGCGACGAGTCACCTCCTGGCGGGATCTGCTTACCGAGGGGGTCGGTTTTGCCTTTTTGATCGGCGGCGTCGTTGAGGGCCCGTACGGAGCGGTTGGTGGTGCTACTCGGGGTTTTGGGTTTGGTTTTCCCGAGGGCGGCGGCGAGGCGGCTGCCGGCGCCGCTGCCCGAGCCGGTGCCCATGGTGGCGGCGCCGATGATGATGGAGGGGACCATGGTTCCGTAGGCGCGCAGCGGGTCCTTCTTCCACAGGTCCCAGTTGACCATCGCCTTGCCGAACTCGACCGGGTGCTGCGCGCCCTGAGCCAGGCCCTTGGCCTGGCCGACCGGCCCCCGCCGCACCCAGCCGCCCCAGTCGGTCATCATGTAAACAGGCGCGGTCGCCGGATTGCTGGCCAGCGCGTACAGCCCCAGATCCTTGCTGCCGTCCCACACCCCCGCCAGATACCGGTGGGTGTAGTCATGCCAGGTCTTCCTGAGCGCGGTCTCCCACGGTCCCTTGCGGTCACCGTCCTGCCCGAGGCCCCTGGCCAGGCCGCGTACCACGCCCATGGCCGATTGCACCGCGGCCTGCACCGCCGCGTCCCGATCGGCCTTGAGAAGTTCATCGCGCCGCCGTTGCACATCCTGCTGCTGTCCGGCCACCCAGGTCCCGGCACGCCGGACCCCATGGCCCGGACCGGTGTTCAAGCCCAGACCGTCCAAGATCCGCACCAGTGCGCCACCGGCGTCTTCCCACTCGCGGCCCGCGCGGCCCAGTTCTACACCGAGCCGGTGCAGTCCGTCGGGCGAGGCACTGCGCACATCCACGGATGCGCGGCGACCACCGCGCGGTGGTCCTGGAATGTAGAGTTCACCGCCGCGGGGTGGTCCGCCCTCGGCCTGCGCGGCGAGCCGGTCTACCGCATCGAACGCCGCATAGAACCCCGCGCGCACATCACGATGCCGGTCCGCCAGGTCTTCCAGGAGCCGGTCGGCGGCCGGGCCGACCAACGCGCCCTCCAGCAACAGCCCGAACGAGGACCGCAACGCGTTCCCATGCTGCTCGGCCAGCTGCTTGACCTGAGGCAACCGCGCCGCCGCCTCCTCAGCCCGCGCCATCAGACCACCACCAGGCCCGCACACCGATCAGCGGAGCGTTGACGGGGGTGAGAAGGGCACTCACCGTATTCCAACCTTCACCACAGGAACGAACGTGATCACCCCGGGCGCTGAGGCAGCCGACCCTGGATTCCAGGCAGTCCACCCGACACCACAGGGATGCAGGCCTGGGACGTGTGTGACATCAGCGGAAACGCTACGCGTCCACGACTGGACCAACCAGACCTATTTCACAAGTCAGACAACAGGGTCAAGACAGGGAAGCTCGCCTCCGCTGAAGCCAGGCCACATCCAAGGACCACCGTGTTCACCAGTGACCTGCTTGATGTCGCCGTAGCGATGGCGGGGCCTGCTGGGACCCTTGTACGGCTCGTGGTGCGGGCTCACCGCGGACGATCGCCTCGAACTCCCGTGGAACTCAGCCGGCCGACACCCGAGGACGTTGCGTACGGGAACCAGAGAAGGCTCACCATCGTCCGACCAGTGCCCCAGCGCAACACAGCGCCCGCCGCTGGCACGTCTGCCCGACCACGCCCTGCTTCCGTCCGCGCCGGTGACGCCGGATGAAGGAGATCAGCCGAGGCGATGAACTGGATTCCCAGCGCGGTCTCCGCGCTCATCACCGTCACCGCAATGATGGTGGTCTACGCGTTGAACCGACGGCACGACTACTACGAGCTGGCGCGTTCCCTGCACGAAGACCTGACCAGCGGGCAGGTCGCCGAAGCGCGCGATGCCCTCGGCACCCTTGTTCACGGCCCAACCCAACCTGACCCGGACTTCGCCCGCCAGAAGGTCAGACATGCCTACTTCACGCTGTTGTGGGCCTTCGAACGAATCCAGGCCGGGCGGCGCCATATGGCTCGGGGCTCAGTCCTCGGAGGCGGGAAGGCCGCGCGCCACGGAGGCGTGGAGCTGCCCCTGGAGCAGCTCGTAGGCGCCCCCGGCGGAAGGCGCCGTATCCCGGGCCGAGCCTGCTCAATGGGCGTTCCGGTGGTGCTAGTGACCGACTCCCGCGCAAGGGTCAGAGGAGTTTTCGGTGGCGCAGGTAGGCCGCCAGATCGTCGTACTGACCGTCGGTATTGGCGAACATGGCCACGTTGCGGGCCGTTTCCAGCCAGGGGCCGGTGGAGGGGCGCAGGTCGCGCAGGGCGTTTCGGAAGTCCTTCTGCTCGATCATGCGCACGTGGCCGGTGGTGATGGAGTCGTGCATGGCGTACTCGGCCGCGCTGTCACACAGGTGCTCCAAGTCCGCTCCGGACCAGTGCTCGGTCGCGGCCACCAAGGCGTCCAGATCGATCTGGGCGATCGGGCGTTCGCGCAGGTGGTAGCGGAGGATCGCGGCGCGCGCCGGTGCGTCGGGCGGCAGGACCAGCATGGTCCGGTCCAGCCGGCCCGGACGGTGCAACGCCGGGTCTACGTCCCAGGGGGCGTTGGTGGCGGCCAGCACGAACAGCCCGTCGTTGTCGCCCTGCATCCCGTCCAGTTCGGCGAGCAGCTGGTTGATGGTGGTGCGCATTCCGGTGGAGGCCGTCTGGGTGCGCTTCAGCCCCAGCGCGTCCACTTCGTCCAGGAACATCACGCACGGCGTGTTGCGCCGGGCGGCTTGGAAGAGCTCGCGCAGGTTGCGTTCGGAGTTGCCCAGCCACATGTCCAGCACGTCGGTCAGCGACACCGACACGAACCTGGCCCGAAGTTCACCGGCGATGGCGCGGGCCAGGAATGTCTTGCCGCAGCCGGGTGGCCCGTACAGCAGGAGTCCGCCGCGCAGGCTCTTGCCATATAGGCCGCGCAGCTGCGGGTTTCGCAGCGGCGCCAGGAACGCCAGCTCCAGACGCTGTTTCACCTCGACCAGCCCGCCGACGTCGGCCAGCGTCACTCTGGGGCGTTCCACATCGAAGAGGTTGTCGTCGTCGCCGGTGACCTTGTCGTGATGTTCCGACGCGGGGGCGAACCGGGGCGGTACGACATCGGCCAGTTCCTGTTCGTAGGCGGCCAGGGTGTCGTCCTGTGAGGTCTCTTCGCGGGTTGGGCGGTCCACGGTCAGGGTGAGTGCTCGGCTCATGAGGTCGCGGGCCGCAGCGTTGTCGGGCTCTCGCTGCAGAACGGCCGCGATGTGCGCCACAGCCTCGTCCGTCCGGTCAGCGTTCACCAGCAGCAGGGCCAGGTGCAACCGGAGTGGTACGTCGTCGGGCTGGGCGGACACGGCGTTGATCAGGCTCACGATAAGGGCGCCATCGGCGTCGTCGGTCATGCGGGCCCCTCCGATCGCCCGGCCGAGGTCGTTCTGGGGCGCAGTGCCCGCACCAGCCGATACACCATCCACCACAGCTGGACCGGCACGAAGAACAGCACCGCCATGAACGGGGCCACTACGGCGTCGGCCAGCCAGTCCGACGACGGCATCACCACGAACAGCAGCAGGTAGCCGACACAGATCACCACGCCGACAGGGAACAGCACGGAGATCTCCCGCGGAAAACGTTCCCAGGACACACCGATGGCCCCGGGTCTGCGCCTCAGCACATGCCGGCCGTACAGTGCCAAGACGGCGATGATCGGCAATCCGATCCCGGCACGTTCGGCCCACCCAAACGCCTCTGGCGAGGTCGCCGGGACGAACACCGGCACGAATGCCAGCACACCCGCCCGGTACAGCCAGAAATAGACCAGCTTGGTCCAGCCCGCCTCTGTCACTTGGACCAACGGATCGCCCTGGTCGACGATGGGACGGGTGCGGTCGGCCCGCGTGTCCACAGTCTTGATCATTGCAGCGGCCACCAGCAAAGCCACCATCGGCGTGACCGCGATCGCGATCGTCGGGCCCGGCGGCAGCGGCCCGTCCGCCGGCAGCATTACCGCGGACGCTATGCCGCAGGCCATCCCCACCGCGAGAAAACCGCCGGCAGACCACACGCGCACGGCGAACCGCGGGTTGCTGCGCAACCATCCCCGCACGGTCGGCCGCAGCGGCGGCGGCAACGCCCGCCCGGCCCGCCAGAGCCACCACACTCCGAATGCCACCAGCGTCGCCGCCACCGCCCACGCGCCTGGGAGAACTCCAAAGATCAGGACGAAAGCAGCGAAGAACGTCGTCAGCACGCTGATGTTCAGCGCAGCGAACATCACACGCTCCGCATGCGCCACACCGGCCACACCGGTCGGATCGACCGCGGCCGCCGCCCGGAAATGCCGGAGCGCGCTCACCGGTCGACCCGCCCGCAAGTGCAACCGGCCAAGGCCTTCCAGCGCCCCTGAGTGCTGCGGGTCAAGCCGCAGTGCCCGCCCATAAGATCGCCGTGCCGCGAAGGACGACCCGGAGGCGTGCCGTACGAGCCCTTGAACGAAGTGTGGCTCCGCCTCGTCCGGCGCGAGGGCGATCGCCTGACGGCAGGCCCCGAACGCCCGACGCCGCTGACCCTGTTCACCAATCAGCGCGAGCGCCAGCATCACCTGCCCTTGCCAGGTGCCGGGCGCCAACCGCACCGCCTCGCGTGCCGCCGCAACAGCATCCGCACCGCGTTCCAGCCTGACCAGCGCCAGCGCACGCAGCCGATGAGCATGTTCATACGCGGGATCTGCCGCGACCGCGCGCTCCGCCGCCGCCAGCATCACCCGATCGTCACCCTCGCGGCTGAGGCATTCGGCCACCAGACACAACGCTTCGACATCGGAGGGGCGCTCGGCCACCACCCCAGCCGCGAGCTCACGGGCCTGGCGGGTCCGGCCGACCTCAAGCAAAGCCTGCGCACGCCCCAGCCGACCGTCGATCTCCACCTCGGCACCCTATAGCCGCTCAGCGAGGAGCCAGCAACCCGCAGAAGGGTCCCCTTGAGGCTTCCCTTTCCTACGCGCGGCTCAGCGTAAAGCCCGCGACGGTAGGGCGCTCAGATGCCGGAGAACACCTACGCAGCCTTCGACGAGACATCCTTCGCCGCCGGGATGTGCTGGAGCGCTTGCTTGAAGAAATACGGCAGTCGCGCTGCAAGGCGAATCTGAGACGACGACGGCTGGTCGTCGGGCCGTAGTCCGGACGCCGATCCTCCTGAGCGCCGAGGCTGCATGGCTGGGGCGGGACGGTAACACCGAGGAAACGACGGCGTTGGTTCCATGATTCCGGTTTCTGTGGCGAGGCGCGTGTGCCGCAGAACGCCGCTGACATCGGTGAACTGAGGAGCCGCTGTGCACGAAGAAGGAGTCGCCCAGGGAGTGAATCGGCGTAAGTTTCTGCAACGTGCGGGGCTGGCCGCCGCGGTGGGCACCATGCTGCCGCTGCTGGGTGCGGGTGGCGAGCGCGCGTTCGCCGCTGTTCCGTCGTCCGCCGACCCTGACAAGCTATTTAAGGACGGCCCTTTCAAGCGGGCTGAACACGGCTACCGGCGCCTGCTGAGGGAGAACGCCGACAACGCCCACGCCGCCGCGCAGATCGGCTACATCGCCCTGCTGTCCAACCGGTTCGCCGACGCCAAGCTCGGCTCGGCCGCTGATACCGCCGCGCTGGCCACCGAGGTGGTGACCGGCCTGCTCGCCGACCTCGATGACGACCGTTCCGCCCGTCGCCTGCCCAGAAGGAAATCGCCCTGGCCCTGGCGCGTCACCAGAGTCGGAAGGGCTGAAATGAGCAGCAGCCCCCACCCGGCAACGGGTGGGGGCTGCACATGCTCTACAGGTCACGGTGTGGTGCCGTGAGCCAAGGCGTTTTAGAGGGGCTTGACGGCCTCGGCCTGCGGGCCCTTGGGGCCCTGGCTGAGGTCGAACTCGACGCGCTGGTCCTCTTCCAGGCTGCGGAAGCCGCCCGCCTCGATGGCGGAGAAGTGGACGAACACATCAGGGCCGCCGCCGTCGATGGCGATGAAGCCGAAGCCCTTGTCGGCGTTGAACCATTTCACAGTTCCCTGTGCCATGTGATGTCTCCCTTGTCAGAGATGGAGGCGGTCCGCAGGTAACGGATCACCGACCGGCTGTCACAGCAGCGGAACCGCACCATCTCTCGCAAAAGAAACAGCCGCGTCACCCCAGAATCTGCGGGTGCGCGGGACAAAACCACCTACACCGAAACTTCCAGCTGTTGGGTATAACCACCGGAGCCGCCGACGCATTCCCGGGGACCGGACGGCAAGCTCCGGGACGGTCATCTCCACCCCCGGACCGAACATGCCGGCCCCCTCAGCCCGCATCCGAAATTGGGGAGATCACCAGCCCCCGATCCGAGATCCACGTTGGAGATAGTCGCTCGACAGCCAGCGGGTCAACGCCTCCAGAGGCGTAGTCCCGGCGATCCAGAACTGCGCCAGCACACCGCCTGCAGTCGTCTACTCCACGGGCGTGTCGGCGCGGGGGTCTGGGGAGACGCCGCCGCCTCGCGGGGCCGGATACGGGCCACCGCTGTAGGGAGGTGGGCTGGGGGTTTTCTTGGAGGGCACGGGCTTGGCTGTTCGGGGCGGTGTGCTGCCGCGTCGGACGGGC
Source organism: Actinomadura fulvescens (assembly GCF_039533225.1). NCBI lineage: Bacteria > Bacillati > Actinomycetota > Actinomycetes > Streptosporangiales > Thermomonosporaceae > Actinomadura > Actinomadura fulvescens. The sequence continues at coordinate 344,012 of NZ_BAAATD010000006.1, forward strand.
GTGGTGCCGGACCTGGTGGGAGTGACAGTGACGGTCCGGGTTGGCGTTGTGGTGGGGGTCGTGGTCGCCGGTGCGAGGCTGAACGGGGCGGGCACCTCGCCGCTGGGGGACGGACTATGGGGTCGCCCGGCGGCGTAGTTGAAGTTGAGGGCGAGGCTGAGGGTGAGTGCGGTGGCCGTCAGCGCAGTGGGCACGGCTACCGCCAGCACGGGCAATGCTTCTCGGTGGCGTTGGGGACGAGCTGGTGGGTGCTGTGAGTCGATGGCCGGGCGCGGCGGAGGTACCGCGGTGGCTGGCTTGGGCTGGTGGTGGCTGTCGGCGGAGTTGTCGCCGGCTCGCAGGACGGCCAGCCGCCGACGGTGGTGCAGCCATTGTGCGACGTCGTGGTCGTCGCCTCCGCAGGCCCGTACGAGGGAGGCCAGCAGGTCTTGGCGCGGCAGGGTATCCCGGCCCAGGGCCGTGACCGCGGTGCTGGCGGGCAGTGAATCACCGTTGGCGGTCGCGCGCCGTTCCAGCTCCCGAAACGACAAGCCTGACGCCGCTTTGAGTTGCCGCAGGCAGGTCATGAACTCAGCCGCCGTGTGAACCAGCGACGGATCCGGTTTCGGCTCGTCATGCATTGGCGCTCCAGCCCCTTACACCCTTGCTTCCACTGCCGACTTATACGCACGCCGTCACTGTGACGTTCCACTGGACGCCAGCTATCACTGTGACGTTCCACTCGCTGTCGGCCGGACCGGTGGGGCCGACCGCGGGGATCCCGGCGATCAAGTGCTGTTCGTGATCGTTCACGTGCGGGTTCACCCCTTGGAAGGCGGCCACGAGCGCTCCAGAGTCGTTGCCGAGCCCAGACGGGAAGGGCTCGTCTCTCCATGTGAAAGGGATTGACCTATGCGGAAGACCACCACGGTGGTGGCGGCCATCGCCGCGAGCGGCTGTGTCGCGCTCGGCCCGGCCGCCGAAGCCGCCAGTGCACGAGACACCGGAGCGCCGCAGCGGCTCACCGCCGCCGCGGCCGCTCCCAAGGTCGTCGAGGTCGATGGCGATGAGGCTCAGACCGCCAAGGCCTGGTCCTGCCGGAACGTCTACCGGTCGACGGCAGCCGGCGCCTGGGGCAGCGCCCGGATCTGCTGGCGTCCCTACAAGAAGAAGGGGTGGTACCAGGTCACGGTGCGCGGCACGCTGAAGGACACCAAGCGCGACGGTCACCGGGCCGGCATGTTCCTCCAGTATTGGAAGCTCCACGGCAAGTGGCAGCAAAAGCACACCGTCAGGATCGGGACCGCCAAGCACTACGGCAAGGTCGTCTCCACGTCCTTCAGCGGCTCCCCTCTGCGTTCCGTCGCGATGAAGGTCTGCACCATGAACCGGTTCAACCAGACGAGCAAGTGCAGCTCGTACGGATGACCCACCAGGGTCGGCCAGGCCACCGCCTGATCGGCGGCTGACCGGCATCCGCCAACATGAGCGGCCCAGGGCCTCTCCGCCCTGGGCCGCGCTGCGGTCAAGCGCCTGCACCCGCCAGACAGGCGAGCTCCGCCACCGGATAGACGGACACGAACGCGAACGCCAGAAACGCTGGCGATCGAACCGGTCAGGATCCTGGGCACGGACCCGGCCACCAGCAAGGACAGCTCGCCAGAACAGCGTCCGACGCCCATCTGGACGCAGGGCTCCGCGCTGTCGCAGGCCGCCTCATCGCCGGGACAGTTCGGACCTCATCGAGGGCTACCGCGAATCGGCGTCGCCGGAGTTTCGGGCCGCTCTCTTGCGGGTGGAGGGCCAGGCGGCCATTCCCACTTCGCCGCGGATGTCCTGGCTGGTGGTGAGGATCCGGTCGATGTCGTCGTCGGTGAGGGCGGCGTGCAGGGACAGCCGCACGAGTGTGCGGTGGGGGGAGGTGGCGGGTGGGAAGAACGCCGACCCGAAGACGCCGCGGCGCGCCAGGCTGTCGCGCAGCAGCATGGTGTCGGCCTCGGTGCCCGCTTCGAGCGCGAGGATCTGGGTGGCGTGGTCGCCGAGGTGGTAGCCGAGGTCGGTGAGTCCGGTGCGCAGCCGTCTGGTGATGTGCCGCAGGCGGTCGCGCCGCCAGCCTTCGTCTCGGACCACCTGCAGGGCCCCGGCGAGCCTGGCGAGGTCGTGTGGGAGCAGGGTCGAGCTGAAGATCGCCGGAAGCGCGGTGTACGCGAAGTAGTCGGTGAATTCGGGCCGATCGCACACGATGAGCCCGGCCCGGCCGGGGATCGCCTTGGCCAGGCTGGCGGTCTGGAAGTCGACCTGCCCGGTGAGCCCGAGTTCGGCGACCATGCCCGCGCCGTGTTCGCCGTGGGTTCCCAACGAATGTGACTCGTCGACCACCAGCACGCAGCCGAACTCGCGTGCCAGCGTGACCATCTGCGCAAGCGGACTGACCGACCCGTCGGTGCTGTAGACCGAGTCCACGACGATCACCCCGGATCCGTTGCGCTCCAGCCTGCGCCGCAGGTGCTCCGGATCGTTGTGCCGGAAGTGGATGATGGGCGCCTGGGCGGCGCGCGCGCCTTCCCACAGGGACATGTGCGCCAGCACGTCGATATAGACCGGGACATCCTTGTCGGCGATGACCTGGAGCAGCCCGGTGTTGGCGCTCCAGCCCGACGGGCACAGCACCCCGGCCGCGGTCCCCATGTGCCGGGCGAAATCGGCCGCCAGCCGTAGCTGCGGATGTTCGTCACGCAGGAAGATCGCCGACATCAGCACGGGCCCGTCCCGGTGGTCGGCCGTCGCCTGGGCTATCTGGGGATGGTCGGCGATCGCCAGATAATCGTTGCTGGTCAGCACGATCGCGTCGCGGCCCGGCGCTCGCGAGTCCAGAAGCCGGCGGCCGCCCCACGTCCGCCGGACCCGGCCGCCGTGGAAGTCCTCGATGCGCGCGTCAAGTCGCTGGCGTGCGTTCACCATCGTTCCTCCCCCGGCGGCCGATCCTGACAGGGTCGCCTAGACAGGGCCGAACATCGTGGTCCCGTAGGTGTCGGGCGTCTCGGTACAGAAGAAGCCCTCGACGGCGCGGTGGATCTCGCCGTAGGTCACGTGGCCGCGCGACTGCTGGTCCAGGTCCTGGAACGCGGCGGTGCCCTCGTCCTCGGGCACGCGGAACGCGTCGCGCATCATCCGCACGTACTCGGCGTTGGTGAGCCGGCCGTCTTTGTTGGTGTCGGCGATGTCCAGGAACGCCTGGGCGACCGGGCGTACCTTCTCGTAGCCGTCGGGCGGGTCGAGGATGGTCGTCTGGTGCGCCTGGAGCATCTCATCGAAGTCGATCCGCTTGTCGCCGTCGGCGTCCATGGGGGCGTAGATGTCCTCCCACAGCTTGACGTAGGCGCCGTGGATCATCTCTTCCTCGGGCCCACCGGCCGCGAAGCCGAACGCCGTACAGACCCGGGACGCCGCATCCTGGAAGTCCTCCAGGGTGAGAACACCGTCCCCGTTGTCATCGAGCAGGTCGAAGAACTTACGGATCTTGCTGGAGTAGAACTCGTTGGCCACTAGATCTCCCATCTCCCACACGCCTAGATACAGAGAGTAGTGACAACTTAACTCTGTGTAAAGAGTTGGTATCCGTTTTACCTGCAAACCGCCAGCCGTGCTTCCCGCCGGAGCCAGCCCCTGCCTGCCCTACGCAGCCAAAATGGAGCCGCCACCCTGCGTCGCGGGGGCCAAACAGAGATCCGCACAGACAAGTGGGTTTCCTACCGGATGACCACGGCGCACCGGCGTCCATGGACGCCTACCTTGCGCCCGCGTACCGGATGTGGTCGACGCCATGGGCCCGGAGTCGATGGCCACAACCGGCTAGGGGGCGCCAATGGTATGCCACCACCTCATGCAGGCGGGAAGGCTGGCACTGACGGCTGTTGGCCGCGTGGAGGGAGAGCACTGCGGTGGTTGGAGGTTCACCTACGACTGCCCAGAAGGGGCATCCGTTTGGTCGGCGGCCCGTCGGCGGGCTGGCCGATGTGGTGTGGGATTGGTCGAAGTCCGGCACCCGGCACGCCGCCCGCAACCGACTGCTGCGGCGGCTCATCAAGCGGCTGCCTGGAGGCGGTGTGGACGCGGCGTACCGGTTCGGGCTGGTGGAGCGGCCGCATTACGCCTACGGCGTTCGCCGGGCGACCGAGTTGGCCGCACGGCTGGGGCATCGGGGTGTCACGGTGGTGGAGTTCGGGGTGGCCGGAGGCAACGGATTGCTGGCCCTGGCCGAGCACGCCCGGTATTACACGGCCGCCACCGGCGTGGCGGTGCGGGTGGTCGGCTTCGACGGCGGCGTTGGCATGCCCGCCGCCACCGACCCTCGGGATCTGCCCTACCTGTTCGGCCCCGGCTTCTACACCATGGATCACGAACGGCTGCGCACCCGCCTAGGCGCGGCCGAACTGATAATCGGCGACATAGCCGAGACACTGCCCCACTACCTCCACACCGGGGCATCGCTGCTACGCGACCAGCCGATCGGCTTCGTCAGCCTGGATCTGGACTACTACTCCTCCACCACGACCGCCCTCGACCTGTTCCGCAGCCCCGCGCACGAGCATCTGCTGCCGAGGGTCACCTGCTACCTCGACGACCTGCCGGGCACCATCGAGCAGATCGGCGAAGCCGCCGCCATCGCCGACTTCAACACCGCCCACCCCGACAAGCCGATCGGCCGGGTTCTGGGCCTTCGCGCCTTCACCCCGTTCGACCCGCCATGGGCCGACCAGATCTACGTCCACCACCGCCTGCACCACCCCGCCTACGCACGCCTGGAGATAGGCGCCACCGGCGACCAACTCCCGCTGGACCACTGAACGCACGGGTGGATCGACGTTACGGCTGCCTCGCTTTGCGGCGCATCCGGCTAGCGAGCTTCCAGGTGTGATGTGTGGCCGCTACCAACGCCAGCGGCGCCGTTCGCGCGCACGTGCGGGCGGAATCAGGCCAGCACATCCGTCAGCTCGGCTGTCAGTGACCAGTTGAGATTCTCCGTGTTGCGGCCGGCGCCAACATGCCGGACCACTCCTCCCGAACGCGCCTGCTCGACCAGCGCGGCGATCAGGACACTGCCGCGCCCCAGCCCTCGTCCCTGCCCGTAGATCAGGCCATAGCACAGGGACCGTGGGTACGCACCGCTTTCTCCGCCACGGCCAAGAACAGACGGTCGACGATCTCACCGTTCGTGGTGTCGTCCAGCCGTGGTCTCAGCCTCTCGCGACGACCGTGGTCTCGGGAGCGCCATTGGCGTGGAACCAGGATGTCAGGGCGGCCCCTTCAACCAGATTGGGTTCATCGTCGCCGATATCTACCGGGCCGAGAACAAAGCCTTTTGCTTCGTCGAATGCACAATTGGCGATGCGCGCCCCAGACATTACCGTCGGAGCAGCTTCTTGATGGCCAAAATAGCAAAAGCGAAACGAAGCGTTCCGAAGATCGGCGCCGTCGAGACGGGTTTGAAAGAATGATGACGAGTTTGCGATCGTGTTACGTAGGTCCGCGAAGCGCAGATCGGCATCGCTGAAGTCGGCCGCGAAAAGAGCCGCCCCGGCGAACGTGGCGTGTTGCGCATCGCATTCAACCAATTCGGCTTTGGTCAGATCGGCGCGTGCCAGGTCGGACTTGCGCAGGATGGTGCCGCTGAGGTTCGCTCGGCCCAGGGATGCACCGACCAGCCGGACTTCTGACAGGTCGGTATTGAACAAGAAGGCTCCGTCGAGCCTCAGGTGGCTGAGATCCGCTCCGCGAAGATCCATCATCTCGCCGGAGAGTACCTCCGCAACATCGCCGGCGGAGGCTTTCAGATCGTCGATATAGCTTTCCAATGCCGCCGCGGCTTCGGGATTCTTCGGCCAAGCCCGTACGCCTTCGCGAGAAATGCCGTATCCGCTCATGGATAGAAGACCACCTTGCCTGACCACTCCGGATGGCTTGCGACCAAGCCGGGACCCCGAGAACCAAGCCGAGATCAATGCTCAGGATGGCAGGCGAACCCTTCGATGGGTCGTGTCTCAATCGATCTCTGGCGGCTCGCCTTTTCCTTCGAAGAGGTAGTCATAGGCATCCTGCAGATACGAATACAGTTCATCCTCGTCGTCAAACGAGACGTAAGTACGACTGAACCAGTCGCCGACCGAAAAGGGACGCTCGGCGAGCAGCTCCTGCATTCCCGCCTTGACTGCCGCCGCATAGTCAGCCGAGCCCGCTTCGAGGACTTCTTTCATACTTTCAAGGTCATTGGCCTGTTCGACATGCAGGCCTACTTCGATGAACTTCTGCAGCTGTTCATTCATGATGAATACCGGTAACGAGTCATGGGTGCATTCCTGGGGCCGGATCTGGGTACATGGTGTACGGGTACAGATTCCCGTTCGCATCCTTCTTGAAGATCGCCTTAATGGTGCCGGCCCTGAAATCTATGGGCAGATACTTGCTTGGGTTATGAGGATCGATGTAATAGCCGGTGAAACGCTTGTGTCCATTCTTTCCCAGAAGCTCCTCGATCGGAGCTTTCTGGATATAGTCGCCGCTCTTCAGTGCGCGCTCGCGCAACAACTTCTCAGCCTGCTGGAAAGTCTTCGGATCGTTGAACCTGGTGGCATAAGGACCAACCTTGTGCAGCTTCCCAGTGACTCCATCCTTCGTCGTTCCGGTCATTGGGTCGATCTTGTCTTGCGTCACCACGAACCCATTCTTGAGTTTCGGTGACCCGTCAGCGTTGAACTTTGGCGTACCCAGCCTTCTCTTCAGCTCATCGTCAGTTGGGTCCAGGTGTCGTTGGACTCCGTGTGCCCCGGGCCCAGCCGTGCGCAGCGCATCGATTCCATCCTTGAGTTTGGCCTTGCTGATGGCGGCGGCGAGGCGGCTGCCGGCACCGCTGCCCGAGCCGGTGCCCATGGTGGCGGCGCCGATGATGATGGAGGGGACCATGGTTCCGTAGGCGCGCAGCGGGTCCTTCTTCCACAGGTCCCAGTTGACCATCGCCTTGCCGAACTCGACCGGGTGCTGCGCGCCCTGGGCCAGGCCCTTGGCCTGGCCGACCGGCCCCCGCCGCACCCAGCCGCCCCAGTCGGTCATCATGTAAACAGGCGCGGTCGCCGGATTGCTGGCCAGCGCGTACAGCCCCAGGTCCTTGCTGCCGTCCCACACCCCCGCCAGATACCGGTGGGTGTAGTCATGCCAGGTCTTCTTCAGCGCGTACTTGAGCACTCCGTTGCGACGGTCCTGCCCGAGCCCGGCGGCCAGACCCCGCACCACGCCCATGGCCGATTGCACCGCCGCCTCCTGATCGGCCTTGAGCAACTCATCACGTCGCCGATGCACATCCCGCTGCCGGCCGGCCACCCAGGTCCCGGCACGCCGGACGTCATGTCCGGGGCTGGTGTTCAATCCCAGACCGTCCAAGATCCGCGCCAGCGCGGCACCGGCGTCTTCCCACTCCCGCCCCGCACGGCCCAGCTCCACACCGAGCCGGTGCAGCCCGTCCGGTGAGCCACTGCGCACGTCCACAGGCGCGCGGCGGCCACCGCGCGGTGGTCCCGGAATGTAGGGCTGACTGACACGTGGCGGGCCACCATCGGCCTGCGCGGCCACCCGTTCCACCGCATCGAACGCCGTGTAGAAGCAGGCGCGGACATCGCGGTGCCGTTCGGCCAGGTCTTCCAGGAGCCGGTCGGCGGCCGGGCCGACCAACGCGCCCTCCAGCAACAGCCCGAACGAGGACCGCAACGCGTTCCCATGCTGCTCGGCCAGCTGCTTGACCTGAGGCAACCGCGCCGCCGCCTGGTCAGCTCTCCCCATCAAGCCACCGCCGCGCGCCGGTTAGCAGGGGCGCGAAGGGTGTTCACCGCGCTCCGCCTTCGCCGCAGGAACGAACGTGGAGGGAGCGGCCCCTGGCGCGAAGACTCAAGCATTCACGCCGGTGCACCACGGTGCGGTCAGCGGGTGGCCGCCTCGATGTTCTGCTGCGAACGCTTGATGTCCTGGCCGCCCTGTTCCAACGCGACCGCCATCTTGTCGAACGCGGCTCTGGCCTCCATCCACGCAGCCCGAAACCGGTCCGCACCAGGACCCCACCAGATCTCCGTACTCGACACCGTCCGGCCGTTCAGATCCTTGATCAAAGCGTCCAGATCCTTGGAATGCCTGCTGAACATCCGCGACAGATCTTCAAGAGCGCCAATGCTGGCGCCACGCTTGTCGCTCACGAGGGTTCCCTCCGCTGAGAATCTGCGATCACGTCCGATGTGCCGGGCCGACGAAATCCAGTGCACGGTTGAGGCACCGGATTGGGCGAAACCGCACGGGTGAAGGCTTGGGACGTGTGTGGCATCAGCGCACAGGCTACGCGGCCATAACCGACCCAACCAGACCCATTGCACATGCCAGAAACACGCGGTCCATGGGGTGGAGGTTGCGGTGGGTTAGGGGCGCCAGTGGTAGCGGCGTTCGGGGCGGCCTGTGCCGCCATAGCGGAGGCGGACCTCGGCGCGGTTGGTCGCGGCGAAGTACTCCAGGTAGCGCCGGACGCTCGGGCGCGAGAGTGCGGTGACTTGGGCGCATTCGCTTGCCGACAGGCCGTCCGGGTGGGCGCGGAGGGCCTGTTCGACCAGGTCGGCTGTTTGTTCGCTGAGGCCCTTCGGGAGGGCCCTGGTGGTGCGCAGCGCCCCGAACATCACGTCCACGTCCTCTTGGGCGGCGGCTTCGGCGGGGGGCAGCTGGTGCAATCGGCGGTGCAGGGCGCTGAAGTGCTCCAGCTGCTCGCGCAGTGCGGTCGCGGAGAACGGCTTGATCAGGTAGTGCAGCGCGCCGCCGCGGAGGGCGCCGCGGATCGTGCCGACGTCGCGGGCGGCGGTGATCACCATGACGTCGATGTGCTCGGTGGCCGGGTCGGCGCGGAGCTCGCGGAGCACGGTCAATCCGTCCAGGTCGGGCAGGTAGATGTCGAGCAGGACCAGGTCGGGGGCCAGGTCGCGTACGGCGCGCAGGGCGTCGGCGCCGGTGTGCGCGACGCCGGCCACGGTGAAGCCGGCGGTCCGTTCCACATAGCCGCTGTGCACCCTGGCGACCATGAAGTCGTCGTCCACGACCAGCACCCGGATCATGTCGGCAGTATGGCGGTGAACTCGGCGCCCGCGGAGTTGCGGACGTCCACCGAGCCGCCGCGGCGTACACAGATCTGGCGGGTCAGTGCCAGGCCGAGGCCGCGCTGCCCGTGCTGTGCGGCCTTGGTGGTGAAGCCGCGCCGGAACACCTCGGTGGCGATCTCGGGCGCGACACCGGGCCCGGAGTCGCGCATCACGACCACGACCGCGTCGGGGTCGGCATGGATGTCGATCTCGACCCAGTCGCCCTCCTCACCGGCCAGCGCGTCGAGGGCGTTGTCGACGAGGTTGCCGACGACGGTGACCAGGTCGGCGGACAACCGTTCGTCCACCTGATCCAGGTGGGTGGCCGGGGCCAGCCGCACGCCGATGCCTCGTTCCGCGGCCAGGCTCGCCTTGGCGATCAGGAGCGCGGCCACCGCCGGGTCGCCGATCCGGGCGGTCACCTGGTCGTACCAGTCGTCGTGCGCGCGGCTGACCAGGTCCACGTACTGCCGGGCCTGGTCGTACTCGCCGAGCTCGATCAGCCCGGCGATGGTGTGCAGCCGGTTGGTGAACTCGTGCGCCTGGGCGCGAAGGGTGTCGGTCGTCCGGGAGGAGGCGGCCAGTTCCTCGCGGAGCGCGGCCAGCTCGGTACGGTCGCGCAGGGTGGCGACCGCGCCGATGGGGCGGCCGCCCGCGCGGACCGGCAGCCGGTTGAGCACCAGGACGCGGCCCGCGCGCAGCACGATCTGGTCGGTGCCCTCAGCCCGGCCTGCGAGAACGTCGCGGAGCCGCTCGTTCACGTCGAGGTCGTCCACCGCCACGCCCACGCAGCCGGACGGGAGCGCGAGCAGCTCGCGGGCCCGGTCGTTCACCAGCGTGACGCGGTGGTGGCGGTCCATCGCGATCACACCCTCCTTGATGCCGTGCAGCAACGCCTCACGATGTTCGATCAGCCCGGTGATCTCGCGGGGTTCCAGTCCCAGCGTCTGCCGCTTGACCCGGGAGGCCACCAGGAACGAGCCGGCCACGCCGAGCACGGTGGCGATCATCAGCAGCGCGAGGACGGTGCGCGGTGAGTTGGCGATGCCCTCCCAGAAGCCGGGCATCGCCTCGGTCACCGCGACGATCCCGATGACGCGCGTCTGGCCGGCGCTCGGCGTGGGAGCGGGCGGGAGGGGGTCACCGATCACCGGTACGTGCGCGGCCAGCCGGCCGTCCACCTCGCCGACCCAGGCCCGGCCGTCCCGGGCCGTGCTGGCGCCCAGTGGCAGCGCGGTCCCCGGCCCGCTCGGGTCGGGCGAGGCCAGCACCCGGCCCTGCGCATCGGTGATGATCACGGCGTCCGCGCCGGACAGGCCGCGGGCGCTCTCGGCGAAGGTCGGCAGCGAGTCGCGGTCGGTGGAGCCGAGGGCGGCACGGACGCCGGGGGTGGCGGCGACGTTCTCGGCTACCGCGAGCAGTTTGCGGCCTTCGGTGTCGCGGAAGACCACGCCCGTGTGCACGATCGAGAAGGCCGCGACGCAGCCGAGCAGCGCGAAGACGATCATCAGCTGCCAGGCCAGCAGCCGCCGGGCGAGCGAACCCGCAGGTCCCATGCGTTCCTCCCCTCCGAGACCTCCCCCGTGTTCTGTGTCAGTGTGCCCTCGCGCACGGTGTGATCCGGCCCACAACGCGTGAGTTAAATGACCAAAAGTAGCGATAGGCACGAAAGGGCAAGTGTGGCCCGAATGTCGTGCATGCTGTGCGCCAGCCCACATCGCACCGCCGTTTCCCTGAGGTGTCACCCGGATGAACAAGTACCGAGCCTGGCCCGCGCTGGTCGCCGCGGCGCTGCTGGTGTTGCTCGTTCCCCCGCTGGTGTCGGGCGGCGACGACCAGGAGACCGGGACCAGCATCCCCGGCCTGCGGGTCATGGTGCCGAACTCGCCCGGCGGCGGGTACGACATCACTGCGCGCACGGCCGTCAAGGCCATGGAGGAGGCGGACCTCAGCAAGAACATCGAGGTCTTCAACCTGCCCGGCGCGGGCGGCACGGTCGGCCTCGGCCGGATCGTCGGTGAGCGCGGCAACGGCCGGCTGGCGATGTCGATGGGCCTGGGCGTGGTCGGGTCGGTCTACACCAACCATTCGCCGTCCTCGCTCCAGGACACCACGCCGATCGCACGGCTGACCCAGGAGCCGGACATCATCGTGGTCGGCAAGAACTCGCCGTACGAGAACATCGGCGAACTGATCAAGGCGTGGAAGGCCAAGCCCCGCTCGATCCCGGTCGGCGGCGGTTCCTCGCCCGGCGGCCCCGACCACCTGGCGCCGATGCTGATGGCGCGGGCGGCGGGCGTGGCGCCCAAGGAGGTCAACTACGTGCCGTTCGACGGCGGCGGCGAGCTGACCGCCTCCGTCCTCGGCGGCAAGGTCGGCTTCGGCGTGACCGGCGTGGGCGAGACGCGCGACCAGATCGCGGCCGGCCAGCTGCGCCCGCTGGCGGTGACCAGTGCCAAGCGCGTGCCCGGCATCGCGGCGCCGACGCTCAAGGAGTCGGGACTGGACGTCGATTTCAGCAACTGGCGCGGCATCGTCGCGCCGCCCGGCCTGGACGACCGCGAACGCGATCGCCTGATCGCGCTGTGGACGCGGCTGCAGACGACCGAGCAGTGGCAGAACGCCCTGCGCACCAACGGCTGGACCCCCGCGTTCGTCGCCGGCGACCAGTTCGGCGCGTTCCTGAAGGCGGAGAACGACCGGGTCGCCTCGATCTTGAAGGAGCTGGGGCTGGCATGACCACGCCCACGAACGGCGACATGACCGCGTCCACGAACGGCCCCACGGCCGCGCGCCCGAACGGCCCCACGGCCGCGGGCCCGAACGGCCCCATGACCGGACGGCCCTGGTGGCGCGGCCGGGCCGAGCTCGGCCTGTGCGCGGGGCTGCTGATCCTCGGTGCGCTCGTGATCACCGACGCGCTGCGCATCCCGGACGACTTCGCCCAGCGCGGCCCGGTCGGTCCGGAGGCGGTGCCGCTGCTGGTCGGCGGCGCGCTGGCCGTGGTGGCCGTGCTGCTGGCGGTGGACGTGCTGCGCGGCGGCAAGGGCCAGGCGGAGGGCGGCGAGGACGTCGACCTCGACGCCCCCGCCGACTGGCGCACCGTACTGATGCTGGCCGCCGCGTTCCTGGCGAACGTGGCGCTGATCGAGCCGCTCGGCTTCCCGATCTCCATGTCGATCATGTTCTGGGGCTCGGTGTACGCGCTGGGCAGCCGGAGCTTCGGGCGGGACCCGCTGATCGCGGCCGGGCTGTCGCTGGTGACCTGGTTCGTGTTCGACCGGCTGCTGGGCGTCCCCCTGCCCGGCGGCCCGCTGATGGAGGTGCTGTAGCCGATGGACGCGTTCACCCATCTGCTGGACGGCTTCGGCACCGCGCTCACCCCGACGCACCTGCTGTTCGCCGCGATCGGCGTGATCCTCGGCACCGCCATCGGCGTCCTGCCCGGCATCGGCCCGGCCATGGCGGTGGCGCTGCTGCTGCCGGTCACCTACGGGCTCGACTCGACCGCCGCGTTCATCATGTTCGCCGGGATCTACTACGGCGGCATGTTCGGCGGCTCGACCACCTCGATCCTGCTCAACACGCCGGGCGAGAGCGCGGCGGTGGTGACCGCGATCGAGGGCAACCCGATGGCCAAGTCCGGGCGCGGTTCCCAGGCGCTGGCGGCCGCCGCGATCGGGCACTTCGTGGGCGGCATGATCGGCACCACCGCGCTGGTCCTGCTGGCCCCGGCGGTCGCCTCCGTCGCGGTGGACATCGGCGCGCCCGACTATTTCGCGCTCATGATGCTGGCGTTCATCGCGGTCACCTCGGTGCTGGGCGCGTCCCGTGTCCGCGGGTTCGCCTCGCTGCTGATCGGGCTGACCGTCGGGCTGATCGGGCTGGACCAGGTGACCGGCCAGTCCAGGCTCACCTTCGGGACGCTGCATCTGGCGGACGGCATCGACGTGGTGATCGTCGCGGTCGGGCTGTTCGCGGTCGGCGAGTCGCTGTGGGTCGCCGCGCACCTTCGGCACAAGCCGCAGGGCCCGATCCCGGTCGGCCGCCCATGGTTGTCGCGGGCCGATCTGAAGCGCACCTGGAAACCGTGGCTGCGCGGGCCGGTGATCGGCTTCCCGTTCGGCGCCGTCCCGGCGGGCGGCGCGGAGATCCCGACCTTCCTGTCGTACGTGACCGAGAAGCGGCTCTCCAAGCACAAGGACGAATGGGGCAAAGGCGCGATCGAGGGCGTCGCGGGGCCGGAGTCCACGGCGAGCGCCTCGGCGGCGGGGACGCTGGTGTCGATGCTCACCCTCGGCCTGCCGACCACGGCGGTCGCGGCGGTCATGCTGGCGGCCTTCCAGCAGTACGGCATCCAGCCCGGCCCGCTGCTGTTCGAACGCGAGACCGACCTGGTCTGGGGCCTGATCGCCAGCCTGTTCGTCGGCACCGTGCTGCTGCTGGTGATCAACCTGCCGATGGCGCCGGTCTGGGCGAAGCTGCTGCGCCTCCCGCGGCCGTACCTGTACGCCGGGATCCTGTTCTTCGCCAGCGTCGGAGCGTACGCGGTCGGCGGCGACACGGTCGACCTGATCGTGCTCTTCATGATCGGCCTGGTCGGCCTGGCGATGCGCCGCTTCGGGCTGCCGGTCCTCCCGGCGATCCTCGGCGCGATCCTCGGGCCGGGCGCCGAACTGCAGATGCGCCGCGCGCTGCAGCTCAGCGACGGCAGCCTCACCGGCCTGGTCAACTCCCCCATGTCGGTCACGATCTACGTGATCATCGTGCTCCTGCTGGCCTGGCCCCTGCTCCGCCGCCTGATCGCCCGGACGCGTGCGCCGAAGACCCGGGCCTGAGATCAGGTCGTTTCCGCCGGTCAGACCACCCTTCGCTCACCCCCGTCGGTCACACGCGTTGACCGCGTGATCGCGCCGGCACGAGCATGATCCGCATGTTCCGGCGACTTTCGATCATCGTGCTGACCGCGGCCGCGGCCGTACAGCCGTTCTCCCGCGTCGGCGCGGAAACGGGAACGCCCGCGGCGGCCGGCTCTGCGCCAAGCACGTGATCAACTTCCGCGGCGCACGCTGCGGCGTGAACTGCGGCACGGCGCTCTACATGGGGGCGCTCAACCGAATCCACCAGCCTGCCCAGCGCACGCCCGCGGTCGAGCGCTGGATGGCCTTCGTACGCAGGACGCCGGGGATCAAGGGTGTGGACATCCACCCGCACGTCCCCGCCTCGCGCGACGCCAAGACCTTCGTCGACTACATCCTGCCGAGGATGCGCGCGGACCAGAAGTTCCTGGTGACCGAGTTCTCGCTGATGCCGCTCTGGCGCCGGCACATGAGCGACGCGGTCCCGGTCTCGTTCACCGCCAAGTACGGCTTCCCGAAGGGCACCAAGGCCTGGCAGGTGATCAAGGCCGCCATCGGCAGGCCGTTCAGCGAGCGGAAGTGGGCCGACTTCCTGCGCGCGTCTACGCCCGCTACACCGTGCGGCCGCGCGGCGCGTTGTCCGGCCGCAGCCCCTGGTTCCACGACTTCCGCGCCCTGCAGAAGGCCCCGGCCGGACGGCCGCGGTGACCCCACCGAGCACGGGGCTCAGCGCCGTTCGACCGTCCGGCGGTGCAGGCCGAGCGCCAGCAGGGGCAGGGTCAGCACCGACACCACTGCCGCGCACACCAGGGCGGCGGCGGAACTGGTCCGCATCGCGTGCTCCTGCACGCCGATCGTGGTGATGACCACCACCAGCGGCAGCGCGGTGGCGGACAGCAGGGCCAGCGCGCCCCGGTCGGCCTTCCCCAGGTCGTGCCGGTACAGCACCAGCACCGGTCCGCCCCGAACGAGCAGGAACAGACCCAAGAAGCACGGCACCAGGAGCAGTGACCACGGGTCTTCGGCCAGCGCGCCCAGATCCAGCCGAACCCCGCTCACCACGAAGAAGAACGGCACCAGAAAGCCGTAACCGATCGCCTCCAGCTTCGACCTCACCTGCTCGCGATGCTCGGGCGAGGCCTCGCTCGCCTCCAGCGCCAGGCGTTCGATGACCCCGGCGGCGAACGCGCCCAGCAGCACGTCCAGACCGAACGAACCAGCCACCCACACCATCGCCACCAGCACGAAGATGGTGATCCGGATGGACAACTGGGCGCTGGTCGTCATGGTCGTCTCGACCATGCGGGCGATGTGCGGCAGCCGTTGCCGCCCGACCGCCAGCACTCCCGCCGCCACGGTGATCAGGGCGAAGACCACCAGGATCACGGCGGTACGGAACGGCTGGTCGCTGGTCAGCAACAGCGCGACCGCCACGATCGGACCGAACTCGCCGATCGCCCCGACCGCCATCACCCGCGACCCGAACGGCGTCGCCAACGCGCCCGAGTCATGCAGGATCGGCAGTACCGTGCCCAGCGCCGTCGTGGTGAGCGCCAGGCCGACCACGACCCAGGCGGCGCCTCCGCCGTCCACCACGAATCCGGTCGCCAGGCCCAGAGCCAGGGAGATCATCCAGCCGACCAGCGCGAGCCGTAGCGGCGTCCCCCGCACCCGGCGGAACTCGATCTCGTACCCGGCCATGAACATCAGCATCGCCAAGCCGAAGTCCGCGACCGTTCCGACGAGTTCGGTGTCGGCGGCCCAGCCGAGCGCCACCGGCCCCACCAGCACTCCCAGCGCCAGTTCCAGCACCACCGACGGCACCCTCACCCAGCGGGACAACCGGTCGGCGAGGATGGGCGCCAGCACCGCGGCCCCCATGACGACCACGACCGCGCTCTGCGACGAGCCTGACACGTTCCCCCCGATCCGTGTCCGAACAGGCCGGCGTCTGGAACCTCTACCCCGAAAGCGGTCTAGATCACGCCGCGGGACCCAGACATGGCACCCACGAGCAGGGGAAATCACCGGATGTAGTGGCCCGGCGACGGCGGGGAGACATAGCAGCCTTGGGAACGCGCGCTAGCAGCGGTCGAACTCTGCGCCCCCTCCCTATCGCGTTTGGCACGCCACGGATTCTCCGACCGCGTTTGAGGATCAGAGCTTGACCTTCGCGAGCTGGTAACCCTTGCCGTCCTGCCAGAGGAGCCATTGGCCGGCGGTCCATGCCTTGCCCGGCAGAGAGGTCGTTCGTCCGGTGCGCAGGTCGTACACCACGGAGGCGCTGGTTCCGTCGTCCTCTGAAGGGACGGCGGAGTAGACGGCAAGCCTTTCGCCGACGGTGAGGTGACCCATGTAACTCGGGTCGTCGCCGTGGGGAAGGCCCTGGATCACGGTGCGGGCTTGCTGAGATCCACGTTCGAGGACGGTGATCGACTCATCGCCTGCCCAGACCAGGACGTTGCCGTTGGCGGCGAACAGTGCTTCTTGGGGTGGTTTCGCCGCATTCAATTTCCTTGTCTCGCCGCCGCGAACATCCACCTGCTTGAGCGTCCCGTCAGAGCTGACAAAGGCATGCGGGTAGGAGAACGCCACGAGTGCGCCGGGCACGGAAAGTGTGCGGGGGGCGCCGCCGCAGCTGTCAGCGACGGCCAGAGCCGCGCCTTCGTCGCTCCATAGGAAGACCGGCCCGTTGGCGTAGAAGTTCTCTCGGCCGCCCCATCCTGCTGGGAAGGTGCGTACGCCGCCTTGGCCTCCAGGTCCGAGGCAGGCGAGCCGTTCGCCATCCGGCCACAGGTAGCCACGGTCATTGACCGCCATGGACCACAGATAGGCGCGCTTATCGGGGTTCGTAGGAGCAACACGGGTGGGAGTGCCGTCACCCGGGCCGGCGCGCCACACACCTGTGGAGCGCTTGTCGTTTTCGTCGTGGCCTAGTTGGGGGGTGCCGAGCACGGTGCCATCGGTCCCGAGCGCCTTCGCTTCAAACCGTTGGTTTCCTGGCAGGGACTGCTTAACACGAACAGCCGAGTGTGTGTCAATCAGATCCGCGAGTGCGGTGCGACCGGGCAAGGCAAACGCTGTTGATTTTCCGGCGCTGGGCGTACTGGTGGCAGCTAGCGTCCGGTCGTCAGAGGGTTGCGGCCGCTGGGCGACGGCAACAGGCACTCCGATCAGAACGATGGCCACCGCCGCTGCGGCGAGCCCTGCCCGACGGCGACGGACGGTCGCGCTACGGCTGATCACACGTACGCCGAGTGACGCTGGTGGCTCGACGTTCTCGAAGGGCTTGGTAAGCCTCTCAGCGACACGGCGTTCCAGCTCATCCATGCTCTTCCTCCAGATCTGGGGTGGCTCGCAGCTTGGCCAAGGCCCGAGCCGCTTGGCTGCGGACCGTTGCCTGGGCGCAGCCGAGTGCCTGGGCGATCTCGGCATCGCTGAGCTGGTCGACGTATCTCAGGACCAGAACCGCCCGCATCCCAGGAGGCAAGGCGGCCAGCGCGGCGTCCAACGCCCCGTCGGTGGTCACCCGGTTCAGCGCCTCGTCCTCGACCGCCACGTCCGGCGGTCTCGCCACCAGTTGCTCTCGACGGGCCGTCCGACGGCCGTTCGCAACGATCCGCACCATGGCCGCCCGCACGTACCCCTCGGCGTTGTCCTTGCGCCGCACCCGCCACCAGCTGGCGCCGGTACGGGTCAACGCCTCCTGGAGCAGGTCCTCGGCGTCATGCCGGTTGCCGGTAAGCACGCAGGCGTAGCGAAAGAGCGCCGGCATCCGGTACCCGACGAACTCGTCGAATCGGACCGGCTCGGTCTCCGACATAGCGGCACCTCCACCACCCAAGGACACACGACCCCACAGGAACGCTGCACCCAAGCGAGATTTGGTTCGTTCGGAGGTGATGGATCATTGAGAGTCACGGGGACGAGTGGGACGCCGCGTACACAGGTATCACTGATGGGACCGTTACCTTGCATCTAGGACACGCGATCGGGATTCTGCTCGACCGGCAGCCGCGGTTCGGATCGGGGACGGTCCGCGTCACACGAGGTGTCCAGGAACGGCATTGGCGGATCGCGTTCGCTCGGCAGGAGGCAAAAGGCGCCTTTCCAACCCAGTACTTGTTGTGGCGGTGTGTGTCCGACGGGCAAGGAACTGTGTGCGACGGCGAGCGGGTGTCGACGCTGCTGCCGGGCGGCGGCGTGGAGACCGTCCCTGCATGGCGTGGCCTGTCCGGGGAGCCGCCCGTCTACTCGGTACAGGTCCCGTGCCCTCTGTACCCGGTGTTCCCGATCGCCGCGCCGATCTGGGGCCGTTCTGGCGATGAGTGGAGGATGCTGTCGGCGCTGCGTGACGGCACCGACCTGAGGGTCACCTTGGAGCACGCCGAACGCGGCGACACCGGCACCGTCGTCATCGCCACCGGTGATCAGCGGACAGGTCATCATGTGAGGTTGTTGTCGCTGGCAGGCATCGACATCCGTGTGATGGAGCTGGACACTTGGTCGCCGCCCGATCTAGCCGCCTTCACTGTGGAGTGAGCCATCGTCGTGGCCTGTCCCAGGAGGGAACAGGCGTGGGCTTTCGGTCGGCGGGTGACTTGGATCGTGGCGGTGGTCTCTGGGTTAGGGGGCGTTCTGCTTCAATAGGGGTCCTTTTTAACGATCTCTGCGGAAGAAAACCCTATGAAGCGAAGCGTTCTGGTTGTCGTGCCAGCGTTGGCGGCGGCTCTTGTCTCGGTGCCTGGGCCCGCTAGCGGTGCGTCGGCTGCAGCTTGTCGGCCTACGTTGAAGAAGTTGAGTTTGTCCAAGGGCACGGTTGTGGGTGGCGGGTCTGTCACTGGCACCGTCACGTTGAGCTGTAGGACGAGCAAGTCGGTCAGTGTTCGGCTGAAGGGGTTCCGGGGAGTCAAGGTCCCGGCGAGTGTCCGTGTAGCGAAGAGGGCAACTTCGGCGCGGTTTACCATCAGGACGTTTCCGACTGCTGTCACCAAGCGCGGGACGGTCGAAGCGTCACTTGGCAAGGTTCGCCGTAAGGCGAAGCTTGCGGTTACTCCGTCGTGTCGGCCGGTGCTGTCCGGCTTCACCGCGCCTGGCTTGGCGTACGCCGGAGACAAACTGACGGGCAAGGTGAGCCTGAGTTGTGCTCCGCGTACCGCCACCAGGGTCGCGTTGAGCTCGAATCGTCCTTCTCTGGCGGTGCCGGGGTCTGTCACTGTGCCTGCGGGACGTTCCAGCGCGAATGTGGTGTTGACCGCCAAGCTGGCCGAGGGAAGCCAGTACGTCGCGCGGGTCACGGCTCGCCATGGCGGGCGGTCCGTTGGCCGTGATGTCACCGTCAATCCGGGGCTGAAGAGCGTCTCTATCCCACCGCACTCCGACCCGAACAGCGTGAGCGTCAACCCGCACTTCACCGGCCCGGCTCCGGCCAGCGGGCTGACCGTCAAGGTGGCGTCCGACAATCCGGCCATCACGGTGCCTTCGACGGCGTTCTTCCCTGCCGGGACGTACGGCGGTGACATCGGCAGGATCCAGGTCCGTCCGGTCACCAAGAACACCAAGGTCACGATCTCGGTGACGCTGGGCACGCGGACGCTGAAGGCCTCGAAGGTACTGATCCCGCCGTTCGACGGTACGCAGGGCGTTTCGATTCACGCGGCGGAGCCGGGTGATCTCTATGGGCTGCAGCACGACCTGTCCTATCGGGTCGTCCTCGCGAATCCGGCGCCTGTGGGCGGCCTCAGTGTGGAGCTGAAGGTCAAGGACGGCGACCCCGCCATCACGCTCGACAACACCACCGACCACATCTCCGAGGGCGGCACCACCGCCTACTTCCGCCTCCGCACCGCTGATGTCACGAGGACGACCCGTACCGGACTGGAAGCGACCGTCCTGGGCGCGAAGGCCTCCCTGCCGATCACCATCCATCCGCGACTCAGCGGCCTCAGCCTGCCGGCGTCGGTCAAGGGCGGCACCTCGTTCACGGGCACGGTCACCCTCGCGGGCCCGTCGGACGTCGACACGACGATCTGGCTCGACCCGAGCGGCGGCGTTCTCAATGTCCAGCGTTCGGTGATCATTCCGGCCGGTGCGACGTCCGCCACGTTCGAGGCGACCTCGCTGAAGGTCGAGACGCCGGAAAGCGCCTATATCTCCGCTCGCCTGGGCGGCACCGAGACGCGCACCCATCTCACGGTCACGCCCTGAGGGGCATAGCCAGGTCGGTCAGGGCCGGTGCGGAGGAGCTGGTGGCTCCTTAGCGCCGGCCCTTGCCGTCACGGCGTGATTGCCCTCACATTTTGTACGTCGTTGTCCCGAAATGGGTAGGGATTCGTGCCGGTGACCTGGACGGACGCTATTTCGGGGGGAAGCAGACGTGACGGTCCTGGACCATCGGCTTTCACGCAGTCGGCTGGACCTTCCTGGGTACAGGCGGCTGCGGTGCGGTGACGGCTTCAGCTATCTCGATCCGGACGGCAGGCCGGTCGACGATCCGGCGGAGCTGGCGCGGATCACCGGGCTCGGGCTGCCTCCGGCCTGGCACGACGTCTGGATCTGTCCCGATCCCTGGGGGCACATCCAAGCGGTGGGTACGGACGCGGCGGGCCGGCGGCAGTACCGGTACCACGAGCTATGGCGAACGGAACGCGACCGGACGAAGTTCGATCGGGCGTTGCAGCTGGGTGAACGACTGCCCGGCGTACGTTCTGTCTTGGACGCCCATCTGGCCGGACGGGGCCTGGCACGGCAGCGTGTCCTGGCCGCTGCAGTGACGCTACTGGACGTGGCGTTCTTCCGGGTGGGTGGCGAACGTTACGCGGAGCACGGTTCCTATGGTCTGGCCACACTGCGGCATGAGCATGTGCGGTGTACGAGAGGGGCCGTGCAGTTTCACTACCGCGCCAAATCCGGACGGGACCGCCGGATGGCTGTTACTGACCCTCGGGTGTGCCGTGTCATACGGGGGCTCATGCACGGCCCTGACGGGGAGCTGCTCGGCTACCGCATGGGCGAACGTTGGCATCCGGTCCATAGCGCCGAGATCAATGCCTATTTGAAGGACATTGCCGGAGGCCCGTTCAGCGCCAAGGACTTTCGTACGTGGAACGCCACCGTCCTGGCGGCGGTGGGGCTCGCGGTATCGGCGCCTGGGGAACGTAGGGCGGTGACTCGGGTGGTACGGGAGGTCTCGGAGTACCTCGGCAACACCCCGGCCGTCTGCCGCGCCTCGTACATCGATCCGCGCGTAGTCGAGTCGTACGAACGCGGCGTGACCGTACGGGACGCGCTGCCCTACCTGGGCGTGGCTTCGGGGCCAGGGCAGCCGGCCACGTGGGGGCCGTTCGAGGCCGCCGTCGTCGATCTGCTTCGCGAGGGCTGACCAATGGACACGCTGACGATCGTTGTCGTGCTCATGCTCGCGACCATCGCCCTGGTCGCCGTGGCACCACGCCTAGGACGGCCCTATCCGGTGTTGATGACGCTGCTGGGTTTCGGGCTTGCCCTGATACCGGCCGTACCGCACGTGAGGATCGACCCCGAGCTCATCCTTCCGCTGTTCCTGCCACCTCTGATCTATGCCAGCGCACACCGCCTGTCGTGGCCGGTGTGCAAACGGCATCTCTGCGGTCTCCTGGCGCTGGCCGTCCTGTTGGTCCTGGTGACCACTGCGGCGGTCGCTGTCACCGTGTGGGCGGTCGTGCCGGGGGTTACGCTGGCCGCAGCGGTGGCGCTGGGCGCCGTCATCGCGCCGCCCGACCCGGTCGCGGCGGAGGCCGTGGCGGGGCCGCTGCGCATGCCGCGAAGGCTGCTGACCGTGCTGAAGACCGAGGGGCTCTTCAACGACGCCACGGCGCTGATCGTGTTCCAGGTGGCGGTCGCGGCGCAGGTCACTGGCAGGATGTCCGCACCTGAGGCCTTGATGCTGTTCGCGTACGCCGCGGTGGCGGCGGTGGCACTCGGGCTCGCGATCGGCTGGATCACCAGGCGTGCGATGAGGTGGCTGGGGCAGCCCATGGCCCGCAGCGCCCTGACCTTGGTCGTCCCGTTCGCTGGTTATCTGCTCGCCGACCGGCTGAAGGCCTCGGGCGTCATCACCGTGGTGGTCATCGCCCTTTATCTCGCCCATCGGAGCAGCGAGGCCGACTACGCCGAGCGGTTGTCCGGCCGCGCCTTCTGGGAGGTCGTGGAGTTGCTCGTGACCGGTGTCGCCTTCGGGCTCATCGGTCTGGAGCTTCGTGTCGCGCTGGAGGACAACCAGTCGCGGCTCGGCGACATGCTGCTGAACGCGGGCGCGGTCTGCCTGATCATCGTGCTGGTACGAGCACTGTGGCTTCTGCTGCACAGCGCCCTCATCGGCCGCCGAATCCGTTCCGACGCGGGCGAGCACGCTCCTCGTTCCTGGCGCGAGGCGGTGCTGATGACCTGCTGCGGCATGCGCGGTCTCGCGACTCTGGCACTCGCGCTGGCGATGCCGCTGGCGGCCTCCGACGGCACCCCGTTCCCGGCCCGTTCCGAACTGGTCTTCGTGGCCTGCGCCGTGATCGTGACGACCCTGATCCTGCCCGGGCTCACAATGCCGGCGCTCGTCCGTGTGCTCGGCGTACGAGAGCAGGCCGCCGCGAACGCCGAACGTGAGGTCGCCGTCCGCGCGTGCGTCGCGGCACTCGACCACCTCGACGAGGTCGAGCGTCAACGTGACGTTCCTGCGGACATCGTCGAACCACTGCGGCAGCGCCAGCGCGCCAAGCTTGCCACCATCGCCCCGGAACGCCTGCCAGCCGACACCAGTGACCAGCTGGAACAACGGCGTCGGCGCCTCACCGAGATGGGCGAGCTCTACGGGGAGATGCTCACCGCCGCACGGCACGAGGTCCTCACGGCACGAGCCGAGCCCGGCGTAGACCCGCAAGCCGCCGACGTAATCCTGCACCGAATCGACCTGCGTACGGCAGGGCTACCAGGCATGCCCGCAGGCCCAGAAATCACCGCCGTCCCACCCCCAGACGCCGTCGAGGCCCCCAACGGCATGCCACGCCCTTAAGGCCCGGCGATCGGCCGCCACAGCGGTAGGCGCGCCCCTTTACGTTGAGTCCGCACCTGGCGGTGGCCGGTGTCCTAGGGCGCGGCCGCACCCGCACTGGAGCGCACCGGCGATGAGCCACTGGCCCCTAACGGTGAGGCCGTACCGCACTGGAGTTGAGGCCCCGCCTTAGCGGCGTGCCGCTGAGCCGCACCCCAGCGGAGGCTGCACCTGGCGGTGACGCCGCAGGTCGGCCGTGTAGGGCGCGGCTCGTGGTGGGGTGGGGCCTGAGGTGTCGGCTGCGTAGGAGGCTGTGGAGCGGGCACATCCGCAGCGGAGGGATCATGAACGATAGGCCAGAGCGGATCGTGGTCGTTGGGCAGATAGCGCGCGACCTGGTCGTGGTCGTGGACGAGACGCCCGAGGCTCACAAGGCGGTTCCGGTGCGCCGACGGCGGGAGATGCTCGGCGGCAAGGGGGCCAACCAGGCGGTGGGGCTGGCGCAGCTTGGAGTGCCGGTCGCCCTGGTCGGCGTGATCGGTGAGGACGCGGTCGCCGACGCGCTCTGCAGCCAGGCCCGGCGGGACGGCATCGATGTGTCGGGGGTCATCCGCCGTTCTGGTGCGTCGACCGGTCTCATCATCGACATCGTCGACAGCGATGGTGAGTGGCGGTATTTGGAGGATCTGCCGGATGAAGTGCTGCTCAGCGAGAACGACATACGGGCTGCAGGGGCGGTGCTGGCCCAGGCGTCATGGGTGTGCGTTCAACTGCAACAGCCAATCCAGGCTGTACGGACCGCTGTCGATATCGCCCGAGACGCCGGTGCCCGGGTCATCTTGGACGGGGTGCCCGCCGACGGCGGTCGTGAGCTGCTGGAGGCGTGTTTCGCCCTGCGCGCCGACGCCCATGAGGCCGAACTGCTGGCCGGTGCTCCCATCGACTCGGTCGACGCCGCGTTGCGTCTCGCAAGGAGACTGATCGAGGACGGCTTGTCCGTGGTGGCGCTGGCCATCGATCCGTTCGGGAACGTGGTGGTCTGGGAAGGCGGCCACTTGGTTCTGCCGCTGGTGGATACGCCTGTCGTGGATACGACCGGCGCCGGTGACGCGTTCGTTGCCGGGTTCACGGCCGCGCTCGCACGCGGGGATTCGGTCTCCGGAGCGGCGAGGCTGGCCACCGCTGCCGCCGCCGCGACCGTCGGCCATCCCGGCGGACGCCCCGACCTCTCGCAGGCCGTTCTTGATTGGTATCTGCGTCTGCTGGACGAGAGCTGACCCCCCGGCGGGTTCAGAAGCTGGGGCGGAGTTCGTATCTGGGGCCGAGGTCGGGGGCGTCCACGCCTTGGAGCTCGGTGACCAGACCGTGGACCTCCATCAGGTCGTGCAGGAGCGTGCGGGTCTCGTCCTTGGGCAGTCCGGCTTCGCGGGCCGCCGTGTCCAACGTGATGCCGTCCGCGGCTTGGGCGACCGCTTGGAACACGCGTTCGTGCTTCTCGGTGTAACCGGGGCGGCCTCGTCCGGAGTACGTCACCGCCGGCTCCGTGTCGCCTGGCGCATCGGCGGGCCCCGGTTGGTGTTGCTGTTTGCCCTGGTGGATGGCGTTGAGTCGCTGCTCGTGCGTCGGTGAGCCACCGCCGGACAGGTGACCTTTCTGCTTGGACGCGCCGGTCGTCACCTTGCGGGCGCTTGGCGCCTCCCCGGCTCGGCGGGCCTCCCGGGCGGCCGCGCGGCGCTGCTCTTCGTTGCCTTCGACCTTCTTACGAACCATGCTCACTCCCCGGCGCGTCAGCGCTCGCCCTTGGGGCCGTCCGCACGTTCGCCGACCTTGCGCGGACGGTTGTGCTCGTCCTGCTCCAGTTGCTCGTTGGCGAGACGACCGGCCTCACGGTCTGTCGCGACACCCTCGTTCTCCAGGCGCTTTCGCGTCCTCGCACGTTCGATGTCGTACTTGTGGCTTCCTGGCCGCGGCATCGTGTCCACCTCCATGGCCTTGGCCGTTCTCTCCAGGGCCTACCCCTGTTCGCGTGGGTAATTCCCTGTCCGAGTAGAGGGTTATGTAATGCCCGATACCTGCGGGTCGGCGGGCTCAAGGCGCGGGCTGGCAAGTGTTGGGCGTGACCTCGTGGCCGGTGCAGTTGGTCGACGGACGTGGATTTCCTTGGGCGACGGGTACCTCCTCCAGCGCACGGAAGTCTCATCGGAGGGAGCAGGAAAATGCCCATGACCGGGAGCAAGGGCCAGGTCAAGAAGGGTGAGCTGCCCGACACCATCCAACGGTCGGACGCCAAGGCGCAGCGCACGTTCGCCAAGGCGCATGACTCCGCGGTCGAGGAGTACGGGGAGGGCGAGCGTGCGCATCGCGTCGCCTACGCGGCGCTCAAGCACACGCATGAGAAGGTCGGTGACCACTGGGAGCCCAAGGCCGGAGGCGCCAAGGGGCCTTCGGACGCGCAGGCCAAGGGCGGCCGTAACACCTCGCGCAAGACCGCCGGCGGCGTGGACGCCAACGCCTCCAAGCAGCATCTCTATGACGTGGCCAAGAGGCTGGGTGTCTCCGGGCGTTCCAGCATGACCAAGAACGAGCTGGTCAAGGCGATCGAGAAGGCCAATCGCCGTGACACCGCCAAGGCACGCTCCTGAACACCCGGCTCGATCAGCGCATCGCCGAAGCCGCCAAGGAGCTGCTGGGGCTCGAGGAGGCGAGGCCGGGGCAGCGTGAGGCGCTGAGACACCTTTGCCAGGGGCGAGACACGCTCGTTGTGATGCCCAGCGGCGGTGGGAAGTCGGCCGTTTACCAGATCGCAGCCGCGGTTCTGGGCGGCTCGGCCGTGGTGGTTTCGCCCTTGGTCTCGCTGCAACGGGATCAGGTTCTGCGGCTGACCGGACGGGGCGCGCAGGCCTATGCGTTGAACGCTTCCACGGCGTCCGGACGGCGGTCGCAGGCCTTGGACGCGCTGGGCCGCGGCGCCGAGGCCTTCTTCTACCTGGCCCCGGAGCAGCTGGTGCGGCCGGACGTTCAGGAGATGTTACGGAAGGCCCCGCCGCGGTTGGTGGCCGTCGACGAGGCACATTGTGTGTCGGCGTGGGGTCACGACTTTCGTCCGGACTATCTCAGGATCGGGCCCATGCTCGACGCGCTGCCCCGGCGGCCAGTGGTGGCGGCGCTCACCGCGACCGCCGCTCCACCGGTGCGCAAGGAGATCGTCGAACGCCTCCGGCTGCGTGACGCGGCTGAGATCGTCCGTGGATTCGACCGACCTGAGATCCGGTTGTCGGTACGGACGTTCCATGACGCCCGCGAACAACACCAGGCCGTCGTAGCGGCGGCGGCCGACCTGAAGGGGCCGGGCATCGTCTACGTGGCCACCCATAAGGACGCCGTCCAGTACGCCGATGAAATCCCTTCGGCACGTCCCTACCATGCAGGACTGTCCCGGAGTGAACGCGACCGGGTGCAGGAGGCGTTCATGGCGGGCGAGCTGCGGACCGTGGTCGCCACCAACGCCTTCGGCATGGGCATCGACAAGGCGGATGTCCGGTTCGTCCTGCATGCGAACGTGCCGGACTCGCTCGACTCGTACTACCAGGAGATCGGCAGGGCCGGGCGGGACGGGAACCAGGCCGACGCGATCTGCTTCTACCGGCTGGAAGACCTGGCCCTGCCGCGCTTCTTCACCGGCGGCCTGCCCGCCGAGGACACGCTGGCGGCCATCTGCGACACGGTGGCCCAGGGCCCGATCAGCCGGCGCGACCTGGCCGAACGCGCCGGAGTGTCGGCCCGGCGGCTCACCGCGCTGCTCGACCTGCTGCACGAAGCGGGGGCGGTCCGGATCGGCAAGCGCATCGAACCCTTCCCCGGCGCGCCCGCCACGGAAGAGATCGTTGCGCACGCGCTCCGGCTCGCGCACGAGCGCCGAGCGGTGGAACGTACGCGGATCGACATGATGCGCCGCTACTGCGAGTTGGAAGACTGCCGGGGGCGCTTCCTGCTGCGCTATTTCGGCGAGCCGAGGGAACGGCCCTGCGGGCACTGCGATGTCTGCCTGGCCGGTCACGCCGAGCAGCGCGCCGAGAACGAGGTCTTCCCGATGGGCACCCGCGTCCGGCACCGGGAGTGGGGGGAGGGAGTGATCGTCGCAGGTGAGGACGACCGCGTCACCGTTCTCTTCGACGAGGCCGGATACAAGGAGCTCCTTGTCGAGGCTGTGCTCGACCACGATCTGCTGACGCGTGAGGGCTGAGGCTCACTCGCGGGTGGTCACTCGCGTTCTATTCGCATGGCCGCCTCTTCGGCTGAATAGCCTCCCGCGTCCGGGCCCACCTCGGCGGCGACCGCGTCGGGCTCCTCGTCCTCATGGGCTCCCTCGTCCGGCGCGACCAGCCGTCCCGCGGGCCGTGGCGCGTCCCAGACCTGGCCGGACGGCTCCTCGGGCTGGGCCGGCGCGTCGTCCGCGACCTGGTCGGGCGGCTCGAAACCGGTGTCCAGGTCCGAACCCACGCCCAGGCCGCCGTCCTCCGACAGCGGCGCGTCGCCGGTCTCGACTTGCGTCTCGGCCTGCTCGGTCATCGGCCGGGAAGCGGGCTCGTCCACACCGAACGACGGTTGTTCCTCGGGCACCTCACGCGCGAGGCGCCCCGCCAGCGGCTCCCCTTGCCGCTGCTCGTCCGCCGTGGTGCCGAAGTCGTCCACCGCGATCGGCCGCTCGCCCGGCACCGCCTGCTCCTGCGGGTCGACCGCCCACTGCTGACCCGGCGTCCCGTCCTGAAGGTCGGGGATTCCCTCGTCCTCCAGCCGCGACCGCGGATCGTGCTCGGGTACGTTCCGGCTCATGACCACTCCCCTCGTTGACTTGCCTCCTGTCTCCCCTGCCCCACAAGTGAGTGCCCTAACGGTCCGCCCGGACGGTCCGCCCGGACGGTCCGCCGGACGATCAGTCGGCGTAGAGGGCCTCGATGTCCGCGGCGTAGGCGGTGAGGATCGCCTGACGCTTGATCTTCAGGGACGGGGTCAGGAGGCCGTTCTCCTCGGTGAAGTCGCCCTCGACGATCCGGAACTTGCGGATGGACTCGGCCTTGGAGACCGCCTCGTTGGCGTAGTCCACGGCCTTCTGGATGTCGGCGAGCAGGTCCGGGTCGTCGCGGAGCACGTCGAACGGGGTGTCACGGGGACGCTTGCGCACGGCCAGCCAGTGTTCGATCGCCTCGGGGTCCAGGGTGATGAGCGCGGCGATGTAGCGGCGGCCCTCGCCCACGATGATGCACTGCATGATCGGCGGACGGCTGCGCAGCCGGTCCTCCAGCGGAGCGGGCGAGACGTTCTTGCCGCCGCTGGTGATGAGGATGTCCTTCTTGCGTCCGATGATCGAGAGATAGCCGTCGTCGTCGAAGCGGCCCAGGTCGCCGGTGGCGTACCAGCCGTCCTGCAGCGCCTGGAGCGTCGCCTCCTCGTTGTCCCAGTAGCCGTTGAAGACGATGCCGCCCTTGATCAGGATCTCGTCGTCCTCGGCGAGGCGGATCGAGGTGCCGGGGACCGGCAGGCCGACCGTGCCGGGGCGGGGGCTCAGCGGCGGGCTGACGACGGCGGCCGCGGTCGTCTCGGTCAGGCCGTACCCCTCGTAGATGACGACCTGGCAGGCGTAGAAGAACAGCGTGAGCCGGGGGTCCAGGGGGGAGCCGCCGCTGATGGCGTAGCTGAGCCTGCCGCCGAGCGCCTTGCGGATGCGCCGGTAGACGAGCAGCTCGTACAGCGCCCAGGCGAGATAGAGCTTGATGCCCGGGCCGGGTCCGGTGCCGAGGAACTTGGCGAGATGAGCCTCGCCGAAGCGCACCGCGATGCGGTCGGCCCGATCGAAGGACGACCCGCGGCCGAGCTTCTCGGCCATCGCCCGTCCGGTGTCGTGGATCTTCTCAAAGAGGTACGGGACGCCGACGACGAACGTGGGCTTGTACGACTCCAGCTCGGGCCGCAGCTCGTCGGGCTTGATGCTCGGACAGTGACCGAGCTCGATCCGGGCCTGGAGACAGGCGATCTGGATGGTGCGGCCGAGGATGTGCGCCAGCGGGAGGAAGAGCAGCGTCGACGCCGTCTGGCCCGTGACCTCGGTGAAGATCGGGTGCAGCAGCTCGATGGTGTTCGCGGCCTCGGCGTGCAGGTTGGCGTGGGTGAGCACGCAGCCCTTGGGCTTGCCGGTGGTGCCGGAGGTGTAGCAGATGGTGGCGATGGCCTCCGGGGTGAGGGCGGCCCGGCGCTTGTCGACCTCCTCGTCCAGGACGTTCTGGCCCAGCGCGGTGAGCTCGCCGACGGCGTCGTCGTCCACGGTCCACACCCGCGGCAATTCGGGGAGCGCGGCGCCGGCATCGGCCACGGCGGCGGCGTTCTCGGCGGTCTCCGCGATCAGGAACGTGGCGCCGGAGTCGCGCAGGATCCACTCGATCTGCTCGACGGAGGAGGTCGCGTAGATGGGCACCGACTGGCCGCCCGCGGCCCAGATCGCGAAGTCGAGAACGCACCACTCGTACCGCGTACGGGACATGAGCGCGACGCGGCCGCCGGGAGCCAGTCCCGCGGCGATGAGGCCCTTCGCCACCGCCCGTACCTCGCCGGCGAAGGCGGCGGCGGTGACCGGCCGCCAGCCCGCGCCCGTCCGGCGGCGGACGACGACCGAGGAGGGGGCCTCGGCGGCGTTGGTGAACGGGATGTCGGCGATGCTGCCCGACCTGGCCGGCGGCACGAGCGGTGACGTGCGAACCTCGCGTACGACGCCGTTCTCACGGATGAGTTCGACGGAGACGCGATCAGCGAGGTCGCCGCGGCGCTTGGCCTTCTTCATGTCCTGGCGTGGGCCCATGACCCCAGAAGCGTAGATGTGGATACGCCCGGGTTTCTGCTGTTCTGTGAACGGTATTTCCGGGGGCAATGAGTCACATTTAGACAGTTCTGGGGCCGCCGGACGTCGGTCAGTGGCGGGGAAGCAGGCGCAGGCCGACGTAGACGCCGTTCGCCTTGAACGGGCGGCCCCTGTAGTCCGGGGTGGACCTGAACTTCCTCGACCTGTTCTTGCCGCAGACGGAGGCCCGGTCGGTGTCGAGGATCCGGCCCTTCTTGCCGGGCTTCTTCAGGCCCCAGTAAACGGTCACCTGGACACATCGGCCGTCGTTCTTGCGGTCGGTCATCACACCCGTGACGACCTTGAGGCTCATGACGCCGCGGACGGAACCCCAGCTCCTGGAGCCGCTGAACTTCTTGCGCACGGCGGAGGCGGCGGCGGAGCCCGCCTGCACGGACGTGATGCGCACGGAGTCGGTGTCACTGGCGGCGTGGGCCGTCCCGGTGGTCGCGGCCACCGTGCTCCCTGCCACGGCGAACGCGGCGGCGGTGGAGAGGAGACGGGTCTTCGTCTTCATAGGGCGTCGTCCCTGCTGTTGATCTTCATGGACAGGGACGAACCCTAGGAGATCTTGACCTTCCACACATACGGAACGAGACAAACACAGGTCGCCGGGCTGACGGCACCCGGCGGGCTAGTGGTCTTCGGCGGCGAGGCGTTCCTTGGCCCACGTTTCGGCGGCCTGCGGGTCGACGGTGCCCATGACCACGAGGCCGCCGGGACCGGGGTTCTGGACGAGATCGGCCAGTTCCTGGGTCGCCACGATGCTCGCGTAGCCGCAGCAGCGTTCGGCGATCTCGGCCTCTCGTTCGGCCCAGAACGAGTGGACGATCTCCAGCGCGCCCTTCTGCGGGGCCTGCCGGTCATGCTGGTCAACGATGATCGCGACCCGTACCCCCTCGGCCTTCGCCCGGGTCAGCATGGCGACCATGGCGGCGTTCAGTTCCGTCGCCTGCTCGACGGTGAGGCGCCCGTTCTGCTGAGCCCGGACGAGGGGCCATTCACTGAGATCCACCAGGTTCGTCATGCCCCGGATCGTATCCAGACAGAACGGACGTTCCGGCCACGAACCCCCATAACACGGCACGCGGCCTCCTCGGTCGCATCCGGCTCAGTAGCCGACGATGGCCTCGGTGGTCACGGTGCCCTTGGTCGACAACACCCAGGTGGCGGAGATCTTCACCCTCGTACCGGCCGGCACGGAGGCGTCCACCTGGATGGGGAAGCCACGTCCGACCTCGTTCGCGGGAACCTCGATCTTGGCCGGCACGGTGACGCCGGGGGTGTCGCTCTTCAGCTCGATGACGGCGCCGAACGGGTGCCAGTTGTCCGTAAGAACTCGCGGATATTCGTTTCACGGCCCCCTCGGCGGTATGCCACAGTCGCCCGGTGAAGACGTCGCGAGGTGATCTGCTGCGCTGGCAGTTCGAGCTGACCTGGTCGTTGTTCGAGTACCACCTGGAACGGCTCGTTCCCGGAGACTTCCTGTGGGAGCCCGCGCCGCACTGCTGGAACGTACGGCCCGCGGCCGGCGGCTCGTGGGTGCCGGACTGGGCGGATACCGAGCCCGATCCCGTTCCCGTGCCGACGATCGCCTGGCTGACCTGGCACATCGGCTGGTGGTGGAGCACGGCCATCGATCATGCCGAGGGAAGGCCGCCGCGGGACCGCACCGAGGTCGCCTGGCCGGGCGAGGACGCCGCCGTCGAGTGGCTGCGCGGCCTCCGCGAGGACTGGCTGGCCGTGCTCGACCGCCTCAACGATGCCGACCTCGACGCCACCGCCCCGTTCCCCTGGCCGAACGATCCCGACCACACGATCGCCCACCTGCTGGCCTGGGTGAACGCCGAGCTCATGAAGAACGCGGCCGAGATCGGGACCCTCCGCCTCCAGCGCGCCGCCGCCCGCTGAGGACGGGGGATTCGCCGCGGCCTCGGCGGCGGATCGCGGCCGACTGGCCGGCCGGCCGACTGGGGATTCACCGCGGATCTGGCGGGCAGGGACCTTCGGGAGAACGCTCGAAGGAGGCCTCGATCATGGTGAAGGCCGAGAAGTCCGCAGGTCAGACAGGCCTGCTCGGGATCTACCTGAACGATCACCTGGCGGGCGCCACGGGCGGGGTCGAGCTGGCGCGCCGGGTCGCCGGTGCCAAGCGGAACGAGCCGGACGGCGAGGTGCTGCGGGGGCTGGCACGGGAGATCGCCGAAGATCGTGACGCGCTGCTGGAAATCATGGACGCGCTCGGCGTTCCGGTCCGGCGCTACAAGGTCATAGGGGCCTGGGCGGCCGAGAAGGCCGGGCGGCTGAAGCTCAACGGCAGGATCGTCGGACGGTCGCCGCTGAGCGACCTCGTCGAACTTGAGATGCTGCGGCTCGGCGTCGAGGGCAAGTCCGCCCTGTGGGGCACGCTGCGGACGATGACCGACCCCGCGCTGGACGGACGGCGGCTGGACGGCCTGTTCTCGCGGGCGCGTCGCCAGTCCGCGATGCTCGACGACCTCCGCCTGCGCGCCGCCTCCGAAGCGTTGCGATAACTCGGGGAAGGAAGATCGTCATGCGGATCGTGGTCATCGGAGCCACCGGCAACATCGGGACGAGCACCATACGGGCCCTCAGCGGGGACCCGCGGGTGACGTCGATCAGCGGGCTGGCGCGCCGGATGCCGGACTGGAAGGCGGACAAGACCGACTGGGCCGTGGCCGACGTACGGAAGACGGATCTGGTCCCGCTGCTGCGTGGTGCGGACGTGGTCGTTCATCTGGCGTGGCTGTTCCAGCCGACGCACGACCCGATCGTGACGTGGCGCAGCAACGTGCTGGGTAGCGAACGGGTGTTGCGGGCCGTGGCCGAGGCAGGCGTCCCGGCGCTCGTCTACTCGTCCTCCGTCGGGGCCTACTCGCCGGGGCCCAAAGACCGCGCGGTGGACGAATCCTGGCCGACGCACAGCTGGCCTACGGCGGCGTACGGACGGGAGAAGGCGTACGTCGAGCGCCTGCTGGACATCTTCGAGAAGGAGCACCCCGAGTGCAGGGTCGTTCGCCTGCGGCCAGGGTTCTGTTTCAAGCACGAGGCGGCTCCCGAACAGCGGCGGCTGTTCGCCGGTCCTCTCGTACCCGGGCGACTGGCCCGGCCAGGGCTGATCCCGTTCGTGCCCGACCTGCCCGGCCTGCGCTTCCAGGTGCTGCACTCGGCCGACGCGGGCGAGGCCTTCCACCTCGCGGCCACCAGCGACGTGCGCGGGCCGTTCAACATCGCGGCCGAACCGGTCATCGACGCCGCCGAACTGGCCGACCTGTTCGGCGCCCGCAAGGTGCGCATCCCCGTCCAGGCCGCCCGCGCCGCCCTCACCACGGCCTGGTCGCTGCACCTCGTCCCGGCGTCGCCCCAGCTGTTCGACCTGGCCCTGCGAGTGCCGATCATGGACACCGCCCGGGCGCGAGGCGAACTCGGCTGGACGCCGGAGCACACCGGACGTGAGGCGCTCCAAGAGTTCATGAACGGCCTACGAACCCCCGAGGGCATGGACACACCACCGCTGTCGCCCACAGCAGGCGGCCCAGCCCGACTCCGAGAGTTCGTAACAGGAGTAGGCCGCAAGCCCTGAAAAGGCATCGCCCTCGCTGACGCTCGGACAGCCTCATTGGGGCTCCGCCCCAAACCCCTGTGGGGGCTCCGCCCCCACACCCCCGACCCCTTCCGTTCCACGCCTAAGGGCAGCGGAGACCCAAGGCGTCAACCACGCGGCGAGTTCACCGGCGGCCTCCTCGACATTCGTGAAGGGAGCGAGATGGACCCCTGAAGACGTCACGTACCACCAGCCATGGAGCTCCCGCACCACAGTGACGCTTTCCCCGATGTGGGGCGCCTGCTCCGCTGCTTCCGCTCGCCCTCGGGGACTAAGGAGGGCCTCCGGTCCTACGACCTCAAAGGTCCAGTTCGCCAGCCTTGATCCGGCCGGCGAGCGCGCGCAGTTCCGCTCGGTCCAGCTCCAACCGAGGTCGGCCAGGCGCTTTGGAGTCACGTACGCCGATGACCAGTCCAAGGTCAGCAACTTCAACGCAGTGACCTTCCCTGGTGTAGGTCGATTTCCTCCAGACCACCCCACCTGGCGATCCGCCCCCTCCGCCCCTCTCAATGCCCATCCATGGACGGTAGTCCTGCATCTCAACTCTTGACCAGTTCGCTGGCACGGGTGATTGTCGAGCGTGGGGCGCCTCTCTTTGCCTCACTCTGACCGACGGAGGTCATCATGGCGCTACGGTTGCTGGCGATCGATCCCAATACTCAGGGCGGGAACTGCCTCGCAGTGATCATGGACGAGCAGACCGGCGATGTCCTGTTCCAGGGCTGGACGGAGACCGATCCGGCGACGCTCGAAGAGGCCGCGCAGCACAGCCCGCTTGCGCCGCACGAGACGCTGGTGAGGTTCCCGGCCCGAATGAGGAAGCTCATCCTGGAGGCGCTCAGTGACCGCGATACCGGCACTTGATGAGCTGGACCCCGAGGATTTCGCAGTTCTGTTCGCCACTGCACGACGAACAGCGGTCCACCTGGAACTTCGGGACGCCTACACCCCGAACGACCCGCTGTTTCTGCGCTGGCTGGCCGGCAAGGTGGGACCCGAGGACATCGCCGCCGACGAGCGTCAATGGGCAGAGCTGATTCGAGCCACAGTGGCTCGGGGAGTGACAGTGCGCCGCCTTCGCGTCGTATCCGAGCCCTTGGCGCCCTTCACAAGGTTCGAGTACGACGGCGCTGGCGCACTCAACGAGGCAGCCGGCGAGCAGGTCCGTTGGCTCCCTCGCAGACGTGCATCCGACCTGTGCCTTCCGGGCAACGACTTCTGGCTGCTGGACGACCGACTGGTGCGATTCGGCTACTTCTCAGGCATCGGCGACTACCTCGGTGCGGAGCTGACTACAGAGCCCTCGGTGGCGAAGCACTGCTCAACATCCTTCGAAGCGGCCTGGGATCGAGCGATCCCGCACGCGGAGTACGAGCCGAAATAGCCGCCGTGACTTCCGGCGCACACTGTCACCGTGCCTTCGCCTCAGTACCCAGCCGTCCAGGCGGCTCGTCACGCCCTCGCCGATCGGCTTCGCGAGATCCGTGTCAACGCCGGCGTCAAGTCCAAGTACCTTGCTGAATCCGCTGGTTGGGACCGGTGGAAGGTCGGCAAGATCGAGCACGCTCAGCGCGCTCCGAGTGTTACCGACATCCGCACATGGTGCCGGATCTGCGATGCCGAAGATCAATCTGAGGACCTCGTCGCGGCCCTGCAAGCCGCGGACTCCGCGTACTCAACATGGAAGCGGCTTCAGCGAGGCAAGGGCGGGCTGAGACGCCTTCAAGAGTCACGTCTCGCCCTCTACGAAGGCGCCTCCACGGACTGGACCTACTGCTCGCAGGTGGTTCCGGGCCTCCTTCAAACCAGGGGTTATGTCACCGAGCTGCTGACGCTGGTGTCTCGACGCTCCGGTGGCCCCGACGACGATGTGCCCGGGGCCGTGACGGCTCGCATCGACCGACAGCGCGTTCTCTGGCGGCCTGGCAGGAAGTTCCTGTTCTTGGTCGAAGAAGCAGCTCTGTACTACCGCTTCGGAGGCCCGGAGGTGATGTCAGAGCAGCTCTCACACCTCGCCGACATCACAGCATCAGCAATCCCCTCTGTGGCACTCGGCATCCTTCCGTTCTCGCGTCCCCGCACCCAATGGGTGTTGGAGAACTTCACCGTCTTCGACGGCACCAAGGTGGAAGTGGAGATCCTGTCTGCCCTGGTCACCATCACCGTGCCGGGCGAGGTCTCCCTGTACCTGGCCGCGTTCGAGGACCTGTTCCGTTCGGCGGTCTTCGGAGACGAGGCGGGGAGCCTGATTGAGGCGGCCAGGAAAGCCTGCCGCTGAAGTTCCTTGCCTCCTTTTGCCTCTCTTCTGGTCTCCGGCGAACTCGCGGCCTAGCTTCCAGTCATGAGCTTCGACAAGCCCCGCGAAGCGGATCACAGCCGAGGGGAGCACCAAGTGCGCGGAGAAGCCGCGCCTGAAGGCCCAGGAGGAGCCTTGCACTCCTTGATCGCGAGTCCGATGGGCGATGCGTACGCGGTACTGCGCCCAGGTTCTAAGAAATCACTTCAAATCGGGCCCACTCGCTTTGCCGAACTGTGCGGCCAAGGTGAGTGCCCGTCCTGGCTCGTTCACGCGGGCGACCGAGCGTGGGGGCTGGACCTGGCCGGGACGGAGCTGGAGGACGTCGTCCTCGTCCGTAAGCCCTCGCCGTTCGGGTTCGTCCGGGCGACGCACGAGGTCAATCTCGGCTGCAACTATGACTGCGAGCACTGCTATCTCGGCCTCAAGAAGTTCGAGGGCATGCCCTGGGAGAGCCGGGAGAAGGCTCTGCGTGTCCTGCACGAGGCCGGCGTCCTATGGCTTCAGCTCACAGGCGGCGAACCCCTGGTAGACCGCTTCTTCCCCGGGGTCTATAGGCGGGCCTTCGAGCTGGGAATGATGATCTCGATCCTTTCGAACGGCTCCCGCCTGCACGCCGCCCCGATCCTCGACCTGCTCACCGAGCACCGCCCGCATAGCATCACCGTCAGCGTGTACGGCGCGACCCAGGAAAGCTACGACGCGCTGACCCGGAGGCCAGGCGCGTTCAAGGGGTTCATCAAGGGCGTCCACGCAGCCGTGGAAGCACAGCTCCCCCTGACGTTCAGCCTGATCGTCACCCACCACAACGCGAACGAGCTGGATGCGATGAAGGCTCTGGCCGACCGGCTTAGGGTGCCCTACGACGTGTACTCCAACATGTCACCCACGATTCACGGGACCGGCGAGACCCTGCCGTCGCAGAGCGTGGAGCATCTGCGCAAGCGTAAGCCGTTCACCGGCTGCAACGCCGGCCACACCTTCTTCCACGTGGACCCGTTCGGCAAGGCGTCCATCTGCAAGATCGGTCGTGACCCGAACGTGGACCTGCTCACCGAGGGCGTCGAAGGACTACGCCGCCTGAACGAGATCGCCGATGGACTCCTTCTGCGGCAAGGCGGCTGTTCAGGGTGCTCGCTCCAGGGCACCTGCGGCACCTGTATGCCTCTGGTCCAGCTCTACCGCAAGGCACAAGCCCCGCTGGTCACCTACTGCCAGCACGGACGCCCCAGAGAGGAGGTACCAGCCACATGACCGCCGTCGACATCGAGATCCGTCCTCGTCGCCTGGACGAGGACGAGATCCGGATCATCGAGGACGTGGACGACCTGCTGGACGCCGACAAGTGTTCCTGCGCCGCCGGTGATGACCAGCCCTACTAGTTCCAACGATCGCCAGGACCGTCCCCGTACGGTAGGGGGCGGTCCTTGCTGCGAGGGGAGAAGGGTCAATGGCGCTATCGCGCGTTGACTGGGAAGCCCTACCGGAGCTAGTCCGGTGGGAGGTAGAGAAGGAGACCGGCACCGTTTACACGGCCGAGACCGTCTCCGAAGGACTGAACTCGGCGGTTGCGGTCATCTTGCGTACCGAG
The DNA here is from genome assembly GCF_039533225.1 of Actinomadura fulvescens. Classification (NCBI taxonomy): domain Bacteria; kingdom Bacillati; phylum Actinomycetota; class Actinomycetes; order Streptosporangiales; family Thermomonosporaceae; genus Actinomadura; species Actinomadura fulvescens. Next base: position 381,431 of record NZ_BAAATD010000006.1, read on the forward strand.
TCCGGCGCGGTGTTCATGAAGGGGCTTCGTAAGGACTACCCGCGCCGCTGGACACAGGACATGGAGGCCAGCATCAACCGCGCCGTCCGCCACTTCTCGGCACGGCTGCTCTGGCGTCTGCGCAGCGAAGACTGGGACCTGCTCGGCTTCGAGGTGGTCGACGGGCGGCACGCCGACTACAGTCCCGGCTCCTCGGATCTGGCGGCCGTGGCCGACACCATGTCCGAGTTGGGAAAGGTCCCCTCCCCGGACGTTCAGATCAAGCTCGCCGAAGACCGCTGGCGCAAGTACGTCACGGTTCCGGAAGACGTACTCCTGCTTCAGGGCGACCGGCTGCTGCACACCGACTGGAACAACGTCAACGTGCTGATGTCTCGTGGTCGGGCCTACCTGATCGACTGGGCATGGCCAACGTCCGGTGCTGGCTGGATTGACCCGGCCTGCTGGATTACCCGCCTGATGGCTGTCGGCCACACCGCCGATAGCGCCGAGGGCGTCGTCAGAAACGTACCTGCGTGGCAGGCCGCACCGCCGGAGGGGCTTCGCGTCTTCGCCAGCGCCAACGCCAGGGTGTGGAAGGAGATCGCAGACGCGTCTTCCGCGTCGTGGACTCTGGCCATGGCTCAGGCGGCGGAGGCTTGGTGTCGGCACCGGACCGCAGAATGAGACGTCTCTTCCCCTGAGAAGGCACCGCCTTCGCGGACGCTCGGTCAGCCTCATTGGGGCTCCGCCGCCCCCACACCCCCGACCCCATCCGTTCCATGTCCAAGCGCAGCGGAGACCCAAGGCGCCAACCACGCCGCCAGTTCACCGGCGGCCTCCTCGACATTCGTGCAGGGAGCGAGATGGACCCCTGAAGACGTCACGTACCACCAGCCATGGAGCTCCCGGACCACAGTGACGCTTTCCCCGATGTGGGGCGCCTGCTCCGCGTACACCTGCAACAAGCGCGGGACGTCGTCGTACCGGCGCTTGGTGGCCCAGCCCTCGCGATGGAGGGCACGCCGCAACGCGTCCAGCCGCCGCCGCAGCCGCCACGTCTCCCAGGCGGAGAGCGGGGGCGCCGCAGGCACGTACACCACCCGCGCCATCACCACGCCGCCGAACGGAGCCGGGCCTCCGCCCGGACACGCTGCTCGACGAGCGCGGTCCGCAACGCGGCCGCGTCGTCCTCGATGACCGTCGGATCGACTCCCGCCGCCGGGTCGTGCAGCGTCGCGCACCACGAGCCGAGCAACCCGTCCCAGCGGACGGACCGGAAGATCCGATGCCCCGGGAAGTCTGCCCGCAGCCGCATCAAGTCTTGATCGTCGGGGTGAATGCGCGTGTTCGTCACGGCGGAACCTTCGTGTGTGAGAGACCTGTCCGATGTCGCCACCACTGTCACAGGCGGCGACTACTCTCTGGAAGTGACCGATCACAACCACGATCGAACCCCCGCGAAGATCCACCGAACCCCAGTCCGGGTACGACTTTCGGGAGCCCCCATGCCCGCTCGTTCGGAGGCCTACGACAACCCAGCCGTCGTCACGTTCGCCAAGGAACTGCAGGCGTGGCGGGAGCAGGCCGGTCTCAACAAGTCCGAGCTCGCCGAAGCCCTCGGCTACACCGACTCCTACGTCGGCCAGATCGAGCACTGCAAGAACACCCCGTCAGAGACGGTCGCTCAGGACGTGGACACCTACTTCAAGACGAACGGCCTCTTCCACCGCCTCTGGAAGCGCATCATCGACACCCGACAAGCCGCAGCCTTGCCGCCTGGCTTCGCTGAGTACGTCATCCGAGAGCGGGAGGCCTCGCACATCCGTGTCTTCGGCGCGCTGCTGTTCAGCGGGCTATTCCAGACCGAGGCCTACACTCGCGCCGTTCTGGGAGGCACCGGTGGCAGCAATGTGGAAGACCTCGTCGCTGCGCGCATGGAACGCCAAGCGATCCTCACTAGCGATAACCCGCCACAGGTCATACATACGGTCGACGAACGCGTCTTGCGCTACGTCATCGGCGACAAGAGCGTCCAGAAAGAGCAACTGCTTCATCTTCTCGAGATGAGCGAGCGCCCGAACATCACTATTGATGTCGTCCCTGATGGGCGGGGTTACTACCCAGGCCTGACAGGAAGCTTCACGGTCCTCGGATTCGAGGACGGATCACATGCGGTCTATACGGAAGCCGCAGGAGCAGGGATGCTCATCGAACAAGGACAACGTGTCGGGACATACCTCGTACGGTATGACTTGATCAGAGGTCATGCGTACCCCATCGAGGAGTCCCGAGCACTGATCAGAGCTGTGATGGAGGAGCTATGAGCAAGATGGATCAATGGCGGAAGAGTAGCTACAGCGGCCACGAGGGCGGCGAATGCGTTGAGATCGCCAACCTCCACGCCGCCGTGGGCGTTCGAGACTCCAAGGCTCCCGAGGCCGGACACCTGACCTTGTCGGCGACGGGCTTCGCCGACCTCATCGCCCGAGTGAAGCGGTCAGAACTCGACCTCTGAACAGCCCGAAGACAGCTGCGTCCGTTGATCGAAAGGATCTCGGAGGGTCCATGGAACAGCGAAAGCCATCAACGACGCCGTGGCGCAAGAGCACGCACAGCGGGGGCAGCGGCGGTCAGTGCGTTGAGGTCGCGGATCTCGCTCTCGTTCATGGGTGGCGGAAGAGCAGCCGCAGCGCTCATCAGGGTGGTGAGTGTGTTGAGGTCGCTGAGCTTCGCGCTGGGGTGGGTGTGCGGGATTCCAAGGCTCCTGATGGCGGGCATCTGGCGTTGTCGGTGGCGGCTTTTGGGGAACTCGTCGCTCGGGTGAAGCGGTCGGAGCTGGATCTGTGATCAGCAGGCGTGCTGGAGCTGTCGGCTTGGGCGCCGATTTATGACCGACGTGCTGCGGCTTCGGCCAGTTGCGTGGGGCGGCGATGCCACGTGACGGGTCGTGCGGGCGGCGGCAGATCTAGTTGAGCGTGGTGAACGCCTTGGCGGGGACGCAGACGGTCACGGCTTCTCGGCCGGCGATGGCCTCGGCGGCACGTCGTGACCTGGTGAAGATCTTGTGGGGCTGGGCGGCTCGCGGGCGACATCGATGGTGGGCTGTGAGCTGGGCTCGCGCTTGCTGTTAGCTTGATCGCCTAGCGAAGGGCGATGGATGGTAGCTGGCACGTTTCGTATTGGTGAGCGCAGTGTTGGGCGGCTTGGGTTCGGGGCGATGCACCTGCCCACGGAAGCCGGGCTTAGGGACGGCGCCATCGCGGTGGCGCGGCGGGCGGTGGAGCTGGGCGTCACGCTGATCGACACCGCGCATCTGTATGGGTGGGGAGCCAACGAGGAGCTTCTGGCGGAGGCTCTCTATCCGTATCCGGACGAGTTGCTGATCGCGACCAAGGTGGGGGTCGCGCCGCCGGCGGCGGGGCGGGAGGCGGCGCTTTGCGGGCGGCCCGATTTTCTGCGGGAGCAGGTCGAGGAGGGCTTGCGGCGGCTTCGAATGGAACGGCTCGAACTGCTCCAGCTGCATCGGGTCGATCCGGAGGTGCCGCTCGCCGACCAGGTGGGGACGCTGGGCGAGCTCCAGGCCGAGGGCAAGATCGGCCACATCGGGCTGTCGGAGGTCTCGGTCGCGCAACTGGACGAGGCGCGGCAGATCGTTGACGTGGTGAGCGTCCAAAATCGGTACAGCATGCTCGACCGCGAGCATGAACCCGTGCTGGACGCCTGTGATGCGGCGGGGATCGCCTTTCTGCCCTGGCGTCCTGTGCATCCTGCGGTGGCCGGGGCGACGCCTGAGATCGCGAGTGTCGCTGAAGAGCTCGGCGCCACTCCGGCCCAGGTCTCGCTGGCCTGGCTGCTCCATCGTTCGCCGGTCGTGCTGCCGATCCCGGGCACGGGGTCGATCGTTCACCTGGAAGAGAACGTGGCCGCGGCCGACCTCCAGTTGTCTGACCATCAGTTCCGTCGCCTCTGAGGCCCGCGTCCTCAGGTCCAAGCCGTCGAGTCACCTCCGCGGATCGCGCGCCATGGCCGTGCTCACGAGCTTGCTCAGTGGGTGGGCCTGCGGCGTTCGTGCTGGAGAGCGTCGGCAGGACGGTGGTTACTCGCGAACGGCTTTGAGGTCCATATCGAGGGAGAACGGCAAAGTGACGGTGATCCGGTCGTGGTGGACGCCGGTCGCGATGTATCCGCCAGTGGCGTCGTCCAGCTCATATGTGTAGATAGCGAACGCAGGTGCGGTGTGATCGGTCTCTACCCGCCAGTAGTGCCGAATCTCCGCGTCTGCGTACAGGCCCGGTTGCACCCGGCGATCCTTGCGTTTGGTGGACGGAGACACCACCTCGACGACCAGAACCACCAGATCGGCGGGGATGGGACGTTCATAGGGGTCGTGCCTGCTCGAATACACGACGATGTCCGGAGCGATCTCCACTGGCTCCATCTCATCGTCATCCAGCAGAACGTCCACGTCAGTGTCGACCTGCAAGGCATCGGGCGCCGCGTCCTCAAGACGGGTCGCCAGACGCCGCGCGATTCGCCGGTGGATCGGACGGGGCCGAGGGTTCACGACCAGTTCGCCGTGGACGAGACCCACGCGTGCTGGGAGATCTTCAGGCAGAGCCTCATAGTCTGCCCGAGTCCATGTGTCACCGGACGGCAACGGAAGGGTCACCGCAGGCATGGCTCGTGGCGCCTCCGGTCGTGGTTGGCACAGGTACTTAATCAACGTACCTTCGGCGCGTTCCTCAAGCCGATCAGCCGCCTGATGACCTCTCCGTTGCCTGGGTGCCGCCTAGGCCCGCAGTGGCGTGTCGAACGCCCAGTAAGATTCCCTTTGTCCTCGTCAGGGGCTTGGGGGGACGGTGCAAAGAAGACGCGCCGAGTTGCATCCGCGTACGGCGCGGGTCATCGCTATCGCGGTGCTCGGGAGCTTCGTGAGCGTGTACGCGCTCAGTGCGGTGAGCGGGCCGGGCAAGGCGGCCGCGGTCGTGCCGCTGTCGCTTGCGGTGCTGGGGCTTCAGTTGCGGTACGTGCTGCCGGTGCTCCGCCGGTTCCAGACGTGGCCCGTCATGGTGGTTCAGAGTCTCGCGGTGTACGCGGCGGTGCTCGGCTTCGGGGTCTCGGTCGGGATCATCGGGCTGCTGATCGGGTCGTTGCTGCTCGCGTCGGCCTGGCGGACAGCGGTTCTGGTCGGGCTGACGGTGCCGGTTGTTCATGGGACGCGGGCAGAGTCGGTGCCGGAGCTCCTCGACTTCACGATCACGGCGATGCTGATCGCGCTGGTCGCGTACGGGCTGTCCCGGCTGACCGACCGGATCGACGAGGTGCATGCCGCGCGGGTCACGCTGGCGCTGGCGGCGGTCGAGGAGGAGCGGCTGCGGATGGCGGCCGAGCTCAACGAGAGCGTCGGCCGCGGGCTGGACACGATCGCCGCAGCGCGGGCAGATGATCTCCAGGACGTGCTCGCGGTGGCCCGGCGGTCGCTGGCCACCGCCCGGTCCGCCGCAGCCGATCTGCGCAGCCTGTCGCTGACGCCCGAGATCTCGGCGGCGCGGGGGCTGCTGTCGGCGGCGGAGATCGAGGTGACGGTACGGGCCGGGCACGAGGAGCCGCTCGGGCAGGCGGGCGCCCTGCTGGCCACCGTGCTGCGGGAGGCCGTCACCGACGTCGTACGGCAGGGAACGGCGCGGCACTGCACCATCGAGACCAGCGAGGACGAGGGGCTCGTCGTTCTGCGGGTCACGAACGACGGGGTGCCCACGGCCGCCCTCGGCACCGAGGCGCTCGCCCCGCTGGCCGAGCAGGTCGAAGCGGTCGGCGGCCACCTGCGTACCGGATTGGGGCCTGACGGCCGTTTCACCGTCGAGGCCGCTATCGCCGCCGTGCCCGCGCCCGTCAACCGGGCGAGCCGGGAACACCGGCTAGCCGTGGCATTGCTCGCCGTGGTGCTCGCGGGGTTCTGCGCCAAGGCGTTCCTTCTGCTGACGAACCCGTGGGCGCTGGTGGCGGCGGTGCCCTGCCTAACGGCCATCGTGCTTCTCCAGTTGCACTGGACCCGGCCGCGCGGGAAGTACTGGGTCTGGCTGCTGCTCCTACAGGCCGTGCTGAGTTTTGTGCCGCTGGTGTGGTTCGGGAAGGCGTGGGGCGGAACGCCTGGATTTCTGGTCGGCGCGCTGCTGGTGACGCTGCCTGCGGCTTTGGCCTGGCCGCTGACCGGTGTTGTGATGGCGAGCATGGGCGTGATCGCTTGGCGGCTTGGCGAGAGCACGCCCGTGATCGTGAATTCGGTGGTGAGCGTGCTGGTGACCGGGCTCGTGGTGTACGGGCTGGTCCGGCTCGCGCAGCTGGCCGACGAACTGCGGGCGGCCGGTGCCGGGGTCGCGCGTGCCGCCGTTGTGCAGGAACGGTTGCGGGCAGCGCGTGACCTGCACGACCTGCTCGGGCATAGCCTCGCGGCGATCCTGCTCAAGGGCGAGCTGGCCCGCAGGCTGCTGGACGTCGACCAGGACCGGGCCCGGGCCGAGCTCGCCGACGTGGTCGAGATGGCCGTACGGGCCCGCGCCGACATGGCGACGGTGGCCGGGGCCGCCCCGCGCCTGGAGCTCGCGGCGGAGCTGGAGTCGGCGCGTTCCGTGCTCGGCGCGGCGGGCATCGAGGTGCGGGTCCGCCGGGAGGGCGACCCGCCGACCGCCGCCGAGGGCGTGCTGAGCGCGGTCCTAAGGGAGGCCGTCACCAACGTGCTCCGGCACAGCGCGGCCCGCCACTGCGAGATCACGATCGATGAGGATCGGCTGGTCGTGGAGAACGACGGCAGCCCGTCGGAAGTCACGCCGCCCGGCTCGGGGATCGGCAACCTCACCGTCCGGCTGGGGGCTCTCGGCGGGCGGCTCGACGCGCGGCTCATGGGCGACGGGCGGTTCCGGGTCACAGCGACGCTGGACCCCGTCATGGCCGCACCCATGACGACGTCATAGGTGATCGGTGATCGCATCTCTGTTGACCGAAGCCGCAGGTCAGCAGAGTTGAAGGCATGAGCGAAGCAGTAGAGATGAACGCCGTGAGCAAGGTCTACGGCAAGGGGAAGAGCGCGGTGGCGGCCCTGCGGGAGGTGTCGGTCACGCTCCCCAAGGGGGGCTTCACCGCCGTGATGGGGCCTTCGGGATCGGGCAAGAGCACCTTCCTGCACTGCGCGGCCGGCTTGGACAAGCCCACCTCGGGGACCGTACGGCTGGGCGGCACGGACCTGTCCGGGATGAACGAGACGAAGCTGACGGAGTTGCGGCGCGAGCGGGTCGGTTTCGTGTTCCAGGCGTTCAACCTCGTGCCTTCGCTGACGGTCGAGCAGAACGTGACGTTGCCGCTGCGGCTGTCGCGCGGCCGTACGGACAAGGCGTGGCTGAACGAGACGCTGGAGCGGGTCGGGCTCGGTGGACGTACGTCGCATCGGCCCGCCGAGCTTTCGGGCGGGCAGCAGCAGCGGGTGGCGATCGCCCGGGCGTTGATCACCAGGCCGGAGGTGGTCTTCGGTGACGAGCCGACCGGGGCGCTGGACACCATGACCGCCCGCGACGTGCTGACCTTGCTGCGCGAGACCGTGGACACCCTCGGCCAGACGGTCGTCATGGTCACCCACGACCCGGTCGCCGCCTCGTACGCCGACACCGTGCTGTTCCTGGCGGACGGCCGCGTCGTCGACTCGATGACCGCTCCGGCCGCGGGCGCCGTGGCCGAGCGCATGACGCGGCTGGGGGCGTACGTCTGATGTTCTCCCTCGCACTGAGCACCCTGCGGCACCGCCGCGCCGCGTTCGCCGGCGCCTTCGTCGCGCTCTTCTGCGCCGCCGCGCTCGTCACGGCCTGCGGCATGCTGATGGACACCGGCCTGCGGGGCAAGGTGGCGCCGAAACGGTACGCGGGCGCCCCGGTCGTCGTCGCCGGAGACCCCCAGTCGCACTTCCTCAAGGACAAGGGCGAAGGGGAGTTCAAGCGCAAGTCCAAGCCGAACACCGCCCGCGCCTGGATTCCCGAAGCCACGGCCGCACGCCTGCGCGCCCTGCCCGGCGTCCGCTCGGTCGTCACCGAGGTCACCTTCCCCGTCGTGGTCTCCGGCGGAGGGGCCGTCGATGGGCACGGCTGGGAGTCGGCCGCGCTGACCCCGTTCACGCTCAAGGCGGGTCGCGCACCGGCGGCCACCGACGAGATCGTGGTGGACGCGGCGTCGGGACGGTCCGTCGGCGCGAAGGTGAACGTGCTGACGTCCCTCGGCGCCGGGACCTATCGCGTCGTCGGCGTCACCGCCCAGCGCCTCGACAACCAGACCGTGATGTTCTTCGCCACCGCCGAGGCGCGCCGTCTCGCCGCCCGTCCGGGGCAGGTCAACGCGATCGGCGTCTGGCCCGCGAACGCGGATGCCATCGGGACCACCGCCGCGGCCGTACGGGACGCGATGCGGGAGACCACGGCCGGGGCCAGCGTGCAGACCGGCAAGGGCCGCGGGCGGGTCGAGTTCCTCGGCAGCGACAGCGGACGCGTGAAGCTCATCAGCATGGGCGCCGCCCTCGGTGGCACCTCGCTCATCGTGGCGTTGCTCGCCGTCGTCGGCACGTTCGGCCTGGCGATCCAGCAGCGGGAACGTGAGCTGGCCCTGCTGCGCGCCATCGCCGCCACGCCCCGCCAGCTCCGCCGGCTGATCGGCAGGGAGGCGCTGCTGGTCGGGCTGGGCGCGACGATCCCCGGTGCGGTGGCGGGGTTGTTCCTCGGTTCCCGGCTGCACGCCGCGTTCGCCGATCTCGACGCCATCCCGGCCAACCTGCCGCTCGTGGTGGGCCCGTTCGCGCCGATCGTGGCCGTCACGGTGACGGTGGCCGCCGCCTGGCTCGCCGCGCGCATCTCGGCCCGTCGGGTCGCCCGCCTGCGCCCGGTCGAGGCGCTGGGCGAGGCCGCGCTGGCTCCCGCGCGCATGCCCTGGCTGAGGATCGTCGCCGGAACGGTCGTGCTCGCGGGCGCCGTCGTGCTGACCATCGTGCTGCGGTCGGTCCACACCGAGGCGGGCTCCGGCCCGCTGACCCCGGTCACGGCGCTGCTGTACGCGACCTCGGTCGGCCTGTTGGGGCCGGTCCTGGCCCGCGCCGCGGTCGGGCTGGTCGCGCTGCCACTGCGCGTCTCGGGCGGCATCGGCGGGCTCGCCGCCGCCAACCTGCGCACGGGTGCGCGCCGTCTCGCGGCCGTGATCACCCCGCTCACCTTGATGATCGCACTGGCCTCGACCTTGCTGTTCGCGCAGACCACCGTCGAGGGCGCGGCGGATTCCCAGGCCGAGGCGGGCAACGTGGCCGACTTCGTCCTCGGCCCGGCCGTCCCGTCCCCGGCTGCGGAGGCTGTACGTCGCGTGCACGGCGTACGAGCCGTCACCGAGGTCTTGCACAGCCGGGTGCGTTCCGCCAACAGTCCCTACAGCGTCCAGGGCGTCACTCCTGCCGGACTCACCCACACCATGGACCTGGACGTGCGTTCGGGTTCGCTGGATGCGTTCGGCGACGGCACCATGGCCGTACGAGAGAGCCTGGGCATCAAGGTCGGCGACCGGAAGTCGTTCTCGATGGCCGACGGCACACCCGTCACCTTGCGCGTGGTCGCCGTCTACAAGCGCGGACTGGGCTTCGGAGACTTCACCCTGCCGCACGCCCTCGTGGCGGCCCATGTGGACGTGCCCATGGGTACCGTCCTGGTGTCGGCGCCGGGCGTGAGCCGGGCCGCGCTGAGCAAGGCCACCGCCGCCTACCCGGGGCTCGGCGTCCAGGAGCGCGCCACCGCGCCGGACAAGGCGAGCGGCGGCACCGCGGTCAACTACCTCTCCCTCGGGCTGATCGTCGCCTTCGCCGCGATCTCGATGGTCAACACCCTCGCCATGGCGATCGCGGGCCGCGTCCGCGAACTCGCGCTGCTCCGGCTGGCGGGCGCGACGCGGCGCCAGGTCCTGCGTACGCTGCGCCTGGAGACCTGGGTCGTGACGCTGATCGCCACCGTGCTCGGCACCGCGATCGCCTTCGTCACGCTCACCGCGTTCAGCGTCGGCATGACCGGCTCGGCCACGCCGCACATCCCGGCCGCGGGCTACGCGGGCATCGTCGGCGGGTCCGCGCTGCTGGCGCTGCTGGCCACCACCGTCCCGGCGCGCGTTGCTTTGCGTTCCGCTCCTGCGGGAGTCATCGCCGCCCGCGAGTGAGATGGACGGGCGCGCAGTAGGTACTACGTGAACGCCTGTACCGGACGCCATGGCACCCTACCGGCCATGGCGTCCGCGTCCGCGCCCGCGTCCGCGCCCGTCCCCGGATCGACGTCGGCGTCCGCGCCCGCCCCGGCGTCCGGCTCGGCGTCCGCGCGGTGCCCGGATCGGCGTCCTTATAGCCAGCCGTTGTCTCTGGCCTGGCGGAAGGCCTCGCCTCTCGTGGCCACGTCGAGCTTCGCGACGGCGCTGGCCAGGTAGTTGCGGACGGTGCCGTTCGACAGATGGGTCCGCTTGGCGATCACTGCGACCGGGGTGTCGTACTCCGCGAGGCGCAGCACCTCCAGTTCCCGCTCGGTCAGCGGGCATTCCGGGGCGGTGAGCGCGTCGGCGGCCAGCGCCGGGTCGACGTAACGGCCGCCCGCGTGCACCCGCCGGATCACGTCGGCGAGCGCTCCGCCCGGCGAACCCTTCGGCAGGAACCCCTTGGCCCCCGCGTCGAGCGCCCGCTTCAGCAGCGGAGGTTTGCGGTGTCCGGTGAGGATCACCACCGCGCACGACGGCAGGGCGTTCGCCAGCTCCGCGCTCACCTCCAGGCCGGTGAGCTCAGGCATGTCCAGGTCGACGACCGCCACGTCCGGGCGATGGGACAACGCCAGCTCCACCGCGCTCCGGCCGTCGCCCGCCTGGGCGACCACGTCCAGGTCCGGTTCGAGCCCGAGGAGGGCGGCCAGCGCGGTCCGGATCAGCTCCTCGTCGTCGGCCAGCAACACCTTGATCATGGTTGCACCGCTCGCACCGGCAGCACGGCCCGCAGCGTGAACAGGCCGTCCACGGCCTCGGTGCTCAGCCCGCCGCCGCCCTCAGCCAGACGTTCGGCCAGCCCGTGCAGCCCCGAGCTGTGCCGGTCGGGCTCCGACGCCCCGGCCCCGTCGTTCGTCACGGTCACCCGCACCTCGCCTTCCCGCTGGACGATCTCGATGTCACACCAAGCCGCCCGGCTGTGCCGGAGCACGTTCGTGCTCGCCTCCCGCAATACGGGGACGAGCCGCGCGGCGACCTCGGGCGGCACGTCCTCCTCCGGAGACGTGACGGTACAGCGCACCCCGGACGACTCGAACACCTGGCGCGTGGCGTCGAGCTGGGCGCGCAGGTCGACCTCGCGGTAACCGTGCACGGTCCGCCGCAGGTCGTCGAGCGCGGACGCGGCGAGGCGGCGCAGTTCGGCGACCTCCTGCGCGGCGCGTTCGGGCGAGACCGGGCCCAGGCGCTCGGCCAGCTCGGCCTTCAGCGCCAGCACCGACAGGTCATGCCCGAGGAGGTCGTGCACGTCCCGCGCGAAGCGGAGCCGTTCCTCGGCGGCGGCCAGCCTGGCCTGTGCCGCGCGTCCGGCCTCGGCCTCCAGCAGGAGGTTCCACAACCACACGTGCAGTCCCGCGCCGAGGATCAGCGTCACGCCGACGCTCAGGGCGAGCACCACCTGATGGACGACGTCCCCGCCGGTCGACCATGCCACCCCGGCCACGGTCGCCAGCGCCGCGGCCATGACCGGTACAGCGAGCCGACGGCCCGCGAGCAGCGGCGCGGTGGCGATGACGGCGGCCCCGATCCAGGCCCAGGTCTCCCAGTCCTTGCCGAGCGGACCGGCCAGCGGAACGGTCAGCACGGCGGTGACTCCGAAGGCCACGGCGAAACGACGATGCAAGGGCTTCGACAATGACGGCGTAACGGCCGAGTAGAGCACGCACGCCTGTGCCGTCGTGAACGCCCCGATGGAGACAAGCCCGGCCGCGATACGGGCGGTGTTGGGCTCGCTCAGCGCACCGAGAGCCGGCATAGCCAGAGTGGTGGCCACGCCCATGCCCAGCATGGCCAACGTAGCCATCCTGGCCGTGCGCATCCGGGGGTCGGGCACATCGGCGATTGTATGGACGCACGGCCAGACCATGCGATCCGCACGGGCGGCCGATGACGATCCGCATCTGTGGCTTGTGCCGCCCTCACCGGACTCTGAAGCCATGACGATGACGACGCAGATTCAGCAGCAGGACTCCCCGAGACCCTGGGCCTCACGTTCGCCGCGCCGCGGTCTGTTCCGCTTCACCGGGCACTACGTCGAGATGGTCATCGCGATGATCATCGGTGAGGCGCTCTTCGCCGGCGTCTGGCGCGCCGGTTCGGTGCTCCTCGGCGAGCCCGCCTTCCTGGCCCGTCCCGACGTGGACTCCCTCGTGATGGCCACGAACATGAGCCTCGGCATGGCGATCTGGATGCGCGTGCGCGGTCACGCATGGCCCGGCATCGCCGAGATGTGCGCCGCGATGTACGTGCCGTTCGTCGCGCTCTTCCCGTTCCTCTGGACCAGCACCCTCTCCGCCTCGGACTTCATGATGTGGGGACACATGCTGATGCTGGTGGCGATGCTCGTGGTGATGCTGCGCCGCCGTACGGAGTACGCAGGCTCCCACCACGACCACGCGAAGCCGACGGCCACGACCGCGGCCGTAGCCGCACCGACGGGGACGAAGAGCCGGGTCATGGCCGAGCTCAAGCACCGGTGGCCGACCGGGCTGGCCCTCGTGATGACCGTTGATCTGTGGGTCGCGCCGATGGTCCCGCCCGCGTGGACGCTGCTCGTACTGCCCGGCGCGTACCTGCTGATCGGTGCCGTACGCAGGACGCTGACCGGCTCCCGCGAGCTGGCGATCCAGCTGGGCGGCCTGCTCGCCTACCTCGGCCTGGTCGCGGCGGCGATGTCGGTGGACCCGGACCTGACGCCCTACCTGGTGGCGGCCGGGTGGCTGCTGCACGCGGTCTGGGACGTCGTTCACCACCGTGCCGGCAAGGTCGTCCCGCGCGGCTACGCCGAGTGGTGCACCGTGTTCGACCTGGCCATCGGGGCGACGATCATCATCGCCGCCGCCGGGTGAACCCGGAACGGCGTGGACCGGGCTCATTTTGTCGGAGGCGTCCGAGACGATTCTCGTGACGGTGAGCGAACCGGTTCCGGCACCCGCCGGGGCCGCCTTCGACAGGTTGCCGGCCCTCGCCGGCGGTTCGTGCGGGCACCGGGCCAAGGAGGATCGTGAACGCGGACGAAGACGCGTGGGAGCAGGGCAGCGCCGTACGGGTCGTGCCACCCGTCCAGCCCCGCAAGCTGGCGAAGGTGCCCTTCGTCGAGATGGCTGACGGCCGGTTGCAGGGAGTCGTGTCGAGCGGGTCGGACATCGCCCGCGTGTACGTCTCGTCGATCACCGCCGGCACGCACGGGTTCAACTGCAGCACCAACAACAACCGGCCGTGCGGCGGCCTCGGCGCCTCCTCACCCTGCAAGCACCTCCGCGCGCTGGTCGACGAGGCGGTGCTGCAGTACGGGCGAGGCCGCGTGGCCCGCTATCTGCAGATCGAGACCGGTGAGGACGAGCCTCTGATCAACGGTCTGGAGGGCACGCGCGAGTCCGCTCCGGCCGCGGTGGTCTTCAGCCGGTTCCTGCGCCACCTGGCCTACCTGGAGCTGCCCGGCACGACGGAGCCCTTGGCCGAGATGCACTGGTTCCCATCGGCGAAGGCGGCCCTCTGATGCGCGGCGTACAGCTCGCTCAGCTCCTCGACGGCGACCGTCCCGGCGTGGCCGAGGCGCTCGACCTGGTGGCGGGATTCGACGACGCTCTCGTGCACGGGTTCGCCCGCCTGGGCGAGGAGCGGGCCGCGGGCCTGGCGGCGCTGGCCGGCGCCATGGCGACGAGCCCGCTCGGGCCCGCCGTGAGCGAGGCCGCCGACAAGGTCGCCGCGGGTTCCATCGGTGCCGAGCACCTGACGGCCCTGGCCGGGGCGCGCATCGCCCTCCTCGGGGCCGTGCACGACGCGCTGCTCGACCGTCTCGACACCGCGCTGGGCCGTACGCGCGCCGCCTGGGACGAGGCACCGGCCACCGCGGCGCCCGCCGACAACCTGCTCAGCGGCTCCCGATCATGGCTTCACGAGCTCGCCATCGCCGGGTGGCGCGGCGTCGACCATGACCTCGTCTCCTCCTCCGACCAGACGCTGGAGGCGCTCCTCGCCGAGCCCGGCCTGCGGCGCCTGGCGGTGCTGCTCGACGGGCTGGCGGCGGAGCTGAGGGCGTCATGCCCGATCGCGACGATGGCGCGGCTGCCCGTGCGGCGATGGGCCGATCTGTGGACGCGAGCCGTGCTGCTCTCCCAGCCGGGCGCGCGGCCCACCGCCTCCGTCGCGCCGGTGACCGGACGGCTGCTCCCGCTCGGCGTGGACGTGCACGAGCACGGCACCGCCGTTCAGGCCCAGGTCCATGGCGTGCTGGAGCTGGCCGGCGGCGGCCCGTCCCGCCTCGTCCGCGCCAGTGTCGCGGCGGCGAAGGTAGACACCATCGTTGGACCGGCCGTGTGGCGACTGCTGGACGCGCACCCCGTGCTGCTCAGCGCACTCGCCGAGCGCCGGAGCCTCGATCTCACGGACATGCCGCTGACGAGCGGCGGCGACCTCGTCTGGCAGGACGACAAGGCGAGCGCGGGCGCACCGGCCGATCCGTTCGCCACCGCCCGGGTCCAGCTCGCGAACGCGCACGCGTCGGCCACACCCCCGCTTGAACGCCATCCGATCCGCATCTGCGAGCCCGTCCTGCTGGAGGACTACGAGACCGACGGCGACCGGTGGACGCTCGACGGGCATCCCCTCACGGTCGACCTGGCCCGGCTGCCAGCGGCCGGTCCCCTGACCCCCGAGCTGCTGGCCGCCTCCTCGTCCTGCATCGGGCTGATGCGCTGGGACGCCGGGCGATGGCGGGTGCAGCCGCTCGCCGTACGTGCCACGGTCAAGCGCAAACCGGTCGAGGCGCACACCGGCGACTGGGCACAGGGACCGACCGACCCCAAAGTCGTGAAAGCCGAGGCCAAGGCCGGTGACGCGGTCGCCGTACTGCGCGAACGAGCAGGACGGTTGCTGCGCAAATGACCGACTTCAACAGGGACCCCGGCGCGGACGCGCAGGTGGACGCGCAGGTGGACGCGCAGGTGGACGCGCAGATGGACGCGCAGGTGGGCGGCGCTGATGCCTACGGAAATCGGCGGCAGGTGCTCTACTGGCGGCTGCTGGCCCGGCTCTTCGACGGCGACGAGCAGCCTTCGCTGGAGGCGGCGAGCGTCGCGATCGTCGACGATCTCGGCCTGCCTCCGGCGCTGCTCGATCCGGGTGTCTCGGTCGACAACCTCGTTCAGCGTTTTCCTGGCCTCGGCACCGAGCTGCAAGCCCTGATGGCGCCCGGGCAGAAGCAGAAGCAGAGGCAGCAGCAGGAGCAGGGCGACGACGATCCTCAGGCGCAGGTCCGCAGGGCGGCCCTCGTCTCCAAGCTGCTGCTCAACGTGTTCTCGACCGGCTCGGGCAACGTGACCGCGGGTCAGCTGGCGGGGTGGCAGCAGGACGCGGGCTGGCTCAAGCAGGCGCTCGGCGACGAGGGCGCCGCCGAGATGTCGGGCGTCCTGTCCGGCCTCGAAGGCGACCTCGTCAAGCGCATGGCGCTGCGCGAGGTGCTGGCCGATCCCAGGCTCGCGGCACGGCTGACCCCGAGCATGTCGCTCATCGAGCAGTTGCTGCGCGACAAGGCCAACCTGTCCGGCGTCGCGCTCGCCAACGCCAAGTCGCTCATCCGCAGGTACGTCGACGAGGTCGCCGAGGTGCTGCGCACGCAGGTCCAGCAGACCAGCGCGGGCACCGTCGACCGGTCGGTGCCGCCCAAGCGGGTGTTCCGCAACCTCGACCTCCAGCGCACGATCTGGAAGAACCTCACCAACTGGAGTCCCGAGGACGAGCGGCTGTACGTCGACCGGCTCTTCTACCGGCACACCGCCAAGCGCACCACGCCCGCCAAGCTGATCGTGGTCGTCGACCAGTCGGGCTCGATGGTCGACTCGATGGTCAACTGCACGATCCTGGCGTCGATCTTCGCCGGGCTGCCCAAGGTCGACGTGCACCTCATCGCGTTCGACACCCGTGCGCTCGACCTGACGCCCTGGGTGCACGACCCGTTCGAGGTGCTGCTGCGCACCAAGCTCGGCGGCGGCAACGACGGACCGGTGGCGATGGAGATGGCCCGCCCCAAGATCACCAACCCGGCCGACACGGTCATGGTGTGGATCTCCGACTTCTACGAGTTCGACCGCTCGCAGCCGCTCTTCGACGGCATCGAGGCGGTGCACCGGTCGGGCGTGAAGTTCATCCCGGTCGGCTCGGTCAACAGCTCGGGCCACCAGAGCGTCGATCCGTGGTTCCGGCAGAAGTTCAAGGACCTCGGCACACCCGTGATCTCGGGCCACATCCGCAAGCTCGTCTTCGAACTCAAGAACTTCCTCGGCTGACCACCGCCCTCACACGTATTGGAGATCCGGAGAATGACCGACGAGATGTTGCGCGCACCGGCCGAGGTCAAGTACGCCGAGGAGCTCGACTGGCTGGAGTCCGTCGACGACGCGCCCAAGCCGTTCTCGTGGCGGCTGAGCCCGCGGATGGTCCGGCTGTTCGTCCTCGGCTCGGAGCCCTCGGACGGCCTCGACCGTGAGATCTCGCAGAAGTGGTTCGGCGACCGCAGCTTCGTCGAGCGCAGCATCGTCACGCTGGCGTCCGACCGCGGGCTGCTGCTGATCGGCGACCCCGGCACCGGCAAGAGCTGGCTGGCCGAGCTGCTGTCCGCCGCCATCTGCCGCAACTCGACGCTGGTCGTGCAGGGCACGGCGGGCACCACCGAAGACCACATCAAGTACTCGTGGAACGTCTCGATGGTGATCGCCAAGGGCCAGTCCCGCGAGTCGATGATCCCCTCACCGATCATGACGGCGATGGAACGGGGCGTGATCGGCCGCTTCGAGGAGCTGACCCGGTCGACCAGCGACGTCCAGGACGCGCTGATCTCGATCCTGTCGGAGAAGTACGTCTCGATCCCCGAGCTCGACGACGACAACATCGTCTTCGCCCAGCCCGGCTTCTCCATCATCGCGACCGCCAACAGCCGCGACCGCGGCGTCAACGACCTCTCGTCGGCGCTCAAGCGCCGGTTCAACTTCGTCCGCATCCCGGTGGTGACCAACAAGCGCAGCGAGGCGGAGATCGTCCGCTTCCGCACCACCGAGCTGCTGAGGCGGCACCAGATGGAGCTGGAGGTGCCCCCGACCCTGCTCGACATCCTGCTGCAGAGCTTCGCCGACCTGCGGGCCGCCGCCGCGTCGGCCACCAGCGACGACGAACGGCTGGAGTCGGCGTTGTCGACCGCCGAGCAGATCGGCGTGCTCGAAGACGCCATCCTGCACAGCCGGTTCTTCGGCGACAACACGCTGCGGGCGGGGACGCTCGCCGGTTCGCTGGTCGGGTCGCTCGCCCGGCGCGCTCCCGAAGACCTGGCCATCCTCAACAAGTTCTGGCACGGCGTCGTCGAGCCACGGAGCAAGAAGGACACCGGCGCGCCCTGGGCGGAGTTCCTCGAAGGCGGCCGCGAGGCGATCGCGAAGTTGTCATGACGCAGCCCTTCGGTGCACTGCGCGCACAGCTGCTCGACGCCGCCGAGGCGTTCGCCGGTGGTCCCGGTGCCGTGTCCGGCCTCCTGGCGGGCATGGTCGACGACGTCGACCGGGCGCTGCGCGAGGAGCTTGAGATCTTCCCCGTCTGCCATCATTCGCCCGCCTCGGCGGCGGCCATGGTCCGGCGGCTGCGCGACAAGCAGCCCAAGGTCATCTACCTGGAGCTCTGCGAGGATCTCCGGCCGCTGCTCGACGAGCTGCGCAAGTGCCGGCTCCCGGTCGCGTTGCAGGCGTTCGCCAGCGAGGTCGACGGCTTCCCGCCCGAGTGGGCGCCGCTGAGCGTGGTGGCGCCCATCACCGAGGCGTCGGCCGAATACCAGGCCATCGCGTACGCGCTCGACACCCCCGGCGTCGAGCTGGTGCTGGTCGACCGTTCGACCGATCATGTCTTCCAGTGGGAGCCGCACGACCGATCCGACGGCGACGAGGCCGACGGCAGCCTGCCGGAAAACGCCAAGGGCGGGGAGACGTCCGAGGTCGCCGCGTCCGAGGAGAACGACGAGGCCGCGCTCCACGGCGACGCCGTCGGCATCGAGATCGGCGACCTGCGGCCGGGCTTCGCCGAGCTGGAGGCGCACCTGCTCCACCACGGCAAGGTGCGGCACTGGTCCGAATGGTGGGACCAGTACGTCGAGCAGCCCCTGGCAGGCGCCGACTACGCCACGTACCGCCAGGTCATGGTGCTGATCGGCAGCCTCTTCCGCCGCCTTCGCCCGGCCACCGGCGACCGGAGCCGCGCCCGCGACGAAGACCGCGAGCGCTACATGTGGACCCGGATGCGCGAGCATCTGGCCACGTCCGGCGCCGACCCCGAGCAGTGCCTCTATGTCTGCGGCGCCTTCCACGCGGCCAGCCACGTCGAGCAGTTCGGGCTGCGCGCGGAGGTGACGGAGTTCGAGATCAGCCCGCGGACGGCGACGCGCTGGCAGTACGGGCTCATCCCCTCCAGCCACTCCGCCATCGAGGCGCAGTTCGGCCTGGCCTCCGGATCGGTGTCGATCGCTGCCGCCACCTGGGCCAAGGCCGTGACGCGCGGCGGCCTCACGCCGTTCCAGCTCGACGGGCAGCGGGGCACGCGCAAGCGGTCGAGCCGGGGCCGCGTGCCCGGTGTCCCCGCGCCGGCCGAGCCGGTCGCCGACCGGCTGTCCGGTTTCCTGTCGCGCCCGCCCGCGCTGGACGAGCTCGACGAGTCCGAACTGCTCGGATGGTGCGTCGACATCGTGCGGCTGGCCCGGCGCAACGGCTATCTGGCCAGCACCGCCGACGCGATCGCGGTGTTCGAGACGTCGATCCTGCTCGCGGGCATGCGCGGCCGAGCCCGGCCGACGCCGTACGACTTCCAGGACGCGGCGATCACCTGCATCGAGAAGGACTCCGTGCCCGGCCGCCGCGACGTCCGGCGGCTGTGCGAGATCCTGCTCGGCGGCGACCGGGTGGGCGAGGTCGGGTACGACGCGCTGCCGCCGCTCGCCCGGGACGTCCTCGACCGGCTGAAACCGCTCGGGCTCGACCTGGAGAAGCGCACGATCCAGCGGGCGCTGCTCGACCTCGACGCGCGTCCCGAGCTCGTGCCCTGCTCCGATCTGCTCTGGGTGCTGCGCCGCCTGCTGCCAGGCGACGCCGTCCGTCCGATCATGGGCTCGCGCAGGCTGGGCGAACGTTCGATCCAGGAGAGCTGGGACCTGGCGATCGGCCGCAACCAGCGTTCGATCGTCGAGCTCGGCTACGAGGGCGTCACCATCGAGCAGGTCCTGGAGCGGCGCCTCCGGCGTGCCGTATGGGCGCCCAAGGCCACGGCCGCGCAGGCGCTGCGGGCCGTCGAAGACTCCATCCTCTACCTGGGCGGGCGGAGGTTCACCGACGAGCTCGGGCGGCGGGCGGTCGAGCTGCTCGCGGCCGAACGCACCGTGGACGACGCGCCCGAGGTCCTGCGCCTGATCCGGCGGCTGCTGACCCACTACCGCGCCGCCGAGCCGGAGCTGCCGGAGTGGTGCCGGTCCTTCGTCACGGCCGGGTACGCGCATTACTGCACGCTGCTGCCGACCGCGTTCGTGGACGAGGAGACCGGCGTCCGGCAGGTGGCGGCGATGCTGGGGTTCCTGTTCGGCATGGAGAGCCTCGCGCTGTCCCTCGGCTGTGACCACGCCCAGCTCGAACTCGCCGTCCAGCAGTCGCATCCGGAGGCGCCGGCCAAGGTGGCGCTGCTGTGGGCCGCCAAGTCGCAGCTCGGCCTGATGCCGATGGCCGAGCTCCGTTCCCGATGTGACGAGCTGCTGGCCAACCCGCTCGTCGTGCCGTCGTTCCCGCAGTACATGAGCGGGTTCGTCCAGGCGCTCGAACCCGCTCCCGCCCTGGCCCCGTTCATGGTCGAGGTGTTGTCGAAGGCCTTCGCGCGCCTGCCGGACACCATCCTGCTCCCCTGGCTGCCCAAGCTGATCACGACGCTGCGCGACCAGGCGCACGAGCTGGTGCCGGTGCTCGTCCGCGAGGCGGGCCGTACCTTCCCGGCCGCCCTGCCCGCCGTCGATTCCTGGGTTCCGCCGTGGACGTCGAGGCCCAAGCCGGTCGCGCCCGTTCAGGCGGGCCCGGCCACAGACCTGCTGGAGAGCCACCCGGCCGCCTGTGACGCGGTGGCCGCCCTTCTCGGCCACCAGGGGCAGTGGCGATCGGCCGGCGGGCCACGGGAAGTCGCGACCCTCCTGGCCGACCATCCCGAGACCGCACGGGCGCTAGCGGACGTCCTGCTGCCGTAACGCTCACGACCAGGCAGAATGGAGCTTCGACAGGGAGGCACGAATGATCCGTGTACTGCTGGCCGAGGACATGGGCATCCTGCGGGAGGCGCTCGCCGGAATCCTGGCGCTGGAGGACGACCTCGAGGTCGTCGCCACCGTCGAGTCCGGCGACACGATCGTCGACGCCGCCCTGCGGACCACGCCGAATGTGGCGGTGATCGACATCGGGCTGCCCGGTCAGGACGGTCTCAGCGCGGCGGCGGAGCTGCACGAACGGGTGCCGGCCTGCCGGACGCTGATCCTGACCGGCCACGCCAGGCCGGGCAATCTGCGCCGGGCCCTGGCCGCGCACGTCTCGGGGTTCATGGTCAAGGAATCCCGGCCGCAGGATCTGGTGGAGGCCATCCGCACCGTCGCCCGGGGCGGCCGAGTCATCGACCCCCAGCTCGCGTTCCAGGCCCTGGACGTGCAGGGCAACCCGCTGACCGACCGGGAGGCCGAGGTGCTGCGGCTCACCGCGTCCGGCGCCGAGCCCGCCGAGATCGCGGGCAAGATCGGCCTGTCGTACGGGACCGTGCGCAACTACCTGGCCTCGGCCGTCACCAAGCTGAACGCCCGCAACCGGGTGGACGCCATCCGCATCGCCACCGACGCGGGCTGGATCTGAGCGCTCAGGCCGGGAGCTCGGCGGTCAGGGTGAACGTGCCGTCCGTACGCCCCGCGGCCAGCCGCCCGCCGGCCTCCTCGATCCGCCCGCGCAGGTTGTCCAGCCCGGTGCCCTGACGGCCCGGGCGCTCCTCGGCAGGCACGCCGTCGTTGCACACCCGCAGGTGCAGCGTCCCGTCGGCGTCCCACGTCCGGATCTCGCAGAAACCGGCCTGCGAATGCCTGACCACGTTCGTGACGGCCTCCCGCAGCACGATCGCCAGCAGAACGTCCGCCTCGTCCGACCGCACCGACGCGGCCAGCTCGACCCGGGCCTCGATCCCCGACTCGGTGAGCAGGGACCGGGCGACCAGCGCCTCCGCGCCCAGCGTGATCCCGGTGCGGTCCCGGGTGATCGACCGGACGGCCGCCCGCGCCTCCTCGGCGAGCGTCACCAGCTCGGCGAGCTGCGTGCGCGGCTCGGCGGCGAGCTCCCCCTTGACCACGATCGCCGACAGCTGGAACCCGAGCAGATCGTGCACGTCACGCGAGACCCGCAGCCGCTCCTTGATCACCGCCATCCGCGCGGCCTCCCCCCGGGCGGCGTCGAGCTCGGCCACGACGACCGGCAGGGCGCACAGCGCGTAGACGATGATGACCCAGAAGATGTAAGAGAGGACGACGGAGAAGAGGCCTGTACCCCCGGCCCCATGGATCGTCGGCAGCGGCGCGAACAGGACCAGCGCGATGGCGGCCGCGAGCCGCCGCGGCCGCACATGGAAGAGCACGACCCCCGTCACCAGCCCCATGTAAGGCAGGGGAACGGCCGCTCCCACCGTCACCATCACGACGAAGAGCAGCACGACCTGCAAGCTGAGCGTCACCGGCCACGCCGGAGGCGGCGCACCGAGCTCCCGGGGGAACACGTGGTACAGCTGCAACACGCTGATCACCGGCAGGAGGAGGGCCGTCACGGCGATCTCGAACGCACCGTAACTGTCCAGCCCCGCATCAGCGAGCCAGAACATGTTGGTGACACTCGTCCCGACGAAGTCGATCTCGATGGCGAGCAGAACCGCCCACGCGAGCCACGGCGCAGCGGCCGTCCCCCGCATAGGCGTGCCGCGCCGCTCCACCGGAACCCGCGCCTCCACGCCATCCCCGAGCTCAACCCGCCCCCCAAGCCTCTCAACCTCCTGAGCCGCCTCCCCCAGCGCTCCCCCAAACACCTCCGCACCATCCACACCTCCCGCAGCCGGGAAGCCCACCGCAGCTGACACCCCCGACGCGCCTGACCTGCCAGACGGGCCCGACGTGCCTGACGCGGCCGGCGTCTCGGAGGTGGCTGGCGTCTCTGAGGTGGCTGACGTGGCTGGCGTGCCTGAGAAGCCAGCCGTGGCTAAGGTGGCTGAGGTGGCTGGTGTGAGTGGCGTGGCTGTGTGGCACGCACTAGGCGTGGTCGGCGTGGCGAGGGCAGCTGGGCCGTCCTGCATGGCTCGCGTGTTCAGCGTGGCAGAGATCTTTGGCGTGGCTGCTGCGGCGTATGTGTGTGGCGCATCCGGCGTGGCTGGTGAGTCCGGCGCAGCAGGCGCGGCTGGGGTATCCGGCGTGGTTGGTGCAGTTGGCTCGGGCGGGGTGGTCTGGGCGTTCGGCGTGGTTGGGGGTGGGGGGAATGACACTCGTAGGCGGGCTGAGGCGTCCAGTTCGATCTGGCAGCGGTCTGGGGTGCCGTGGCGTAGGACGGTGATCACGGTGCGGCGTAGGACGGCTGCCAGGGCGGCGTCCACGTCTCTTGGGAGGTTCGGCGGCTCGTCGGCGGAGGTCTGGACACCGGCGGCGGTCAGGACCGCCACGGCGGCCTGGACCTCGTCGGCCAGCGTTCGGCTTCGGTAGGCGTCGGCCACGGAGCGCACCTCGGCCAGGGCTTCCCGTGCGGTCGCCACGATCCCGGCGATGTCGCCGTCGGCCCTGCGGCCCTCGTCGATGATCGAGGTCAGACGTTCGCCCAGTGCCGTCCGCAGGCCCTGTTCGATCCGCAGCCGCTCCTTGCTGACCTCCAGGCGGGCGACCTCGGCGCGGGTCTGGCGCAGCTCGCGCATCTGGTCGCCGAAGCGGACGATCGCGAAGCAGGACAGCCCGATCGCCATCGTCGCCAGGAGGGCCCAGACGGCACGGGGGCCGATCGCGTCCGGTAGCAGCCATCGGCCGATCACGAACTCGCCGATCACGATGATCGCCGCCACGACCCACCGTGGCCTGCCGGCGAACGTGAGCAGGATCGAGGCCATGAGCAGGCCCGAGACAGGGTCCCAGTAGACCCCGAGGAAGAGGTACGGCGCGTAGCTGAGGACCGCCTGCGCCCCGATGATCCCGAACGCGGTGCGGCGGGTGACGCGCCGGAGCACGATCGGGAGGTGCAGGGCGCAGAGGAGTGCGACGACGGCTATTCCGCAGGCGACGGCTACATCGCCGGGCAAGGTGGCCCCCGGCACGCTCTCGTCCCCCGTCAGGCGGGTGATCCGATATGTCAGGTAAAGGCCGAGCCAGGACAGGATGAGCACCGGCACCCGGCCGAGGTCATGGATCTGTCGCACACCAACCCATCCCCTCGTCAGACGACCCGACAGGCCAGAGTATGCACTGTGCACGACCAGAATGTGCATTTTGCACATCCCCGGTTATTCGGCGAGGTTGGGCCAGGGGGCGTCGCCCAGGGCGTTCAGCACGGGGACGAGTTGTGCCTCCTCGTGGTCGAGGTGGGCCACCAGCCGCTCGCCGAGCCGATCAAGATCGGCCAGCATCCGTCCGGTGTCCGCCGTACCGTCGAGCAGGGCACGCAGTTCGGCGCGGATCCCCGCGACCACGTGGTGTTCGTCGCGCAGCCTCGCCAGGGCCGGGCCCAGCTCCGGGAAAAGGCCTTGGAGGTGCGGGAACACCACAAGATCCTCGCCGGTGTGATGCCGTTCCAGCCCGTCGCAGAACTCGACGCACCGCGTGAGCAGCGCCGCCTCCAGCGGGGGCGCCGGCATGGTGGCGGTGCGCCCGGCCACCTCGTCGCGGATCGTGCGGAGTTCCTCGCGGAACCACCCGTGCAGCCTCACCAGCTCGTCCCCGACCGCCCGCAGCCGCGCCTCCTCGGCGGCGTCCGTCGGGTGCAGGACGACCACGGGCAGCACGCGCGACGTGGCGGCCTGGTAGTCGGCGAAGCCCGGCGCGACCTCGACCACCTGGGCGAACAGCCGGTCACGGGCCTCGCCCCGGGCGGGTACGGCGATCATCGTGGACGTCTCGACGCGGGCGCCGTCCCCGATCTCCACGGTCACCCGGGGATGGGCCACGAGGTTGTGGTACCAGGCCGGATGGGCGGGCGCCCCACCGGCGGACGCGATGATCAACAGCCGGTCGCCGTCGCGGACGAAACCGACCGGGCTGGTACGGGCGCGGCCGGTACGGGCACCGGTGGTGGTCAGGAGCGCCAGCACCGCCCCCTCGAACGGGCCGCCGACGCGTCCGCCGTTGGCCCGGAACTCTTCGATGATCTGCCGGTTGAACTCGTTGGTCATGTTCTCCTTCAACGCTCGGAGGGACGGTCGCACGCCGGGCGTGGGCCGTCACAGGGCAGGGCTGGATGCTTTTGAAGCCGCGCACGGAATCAGGTGTCGTCGTGCGGAGCTTGGAAGGTGTGCCGCCTGGCTGGCGCCGCCCTCCCGGCGGCGTCATGTCTCTCGCGACACGTCGGTCATTAGAACCCGGCCGGATGGCCAGGTCAAGAGCGGAAATGATCACAAAAGCCGGCGGCCGGTGCACCGGCCGCCGGCTGTCTCGCGCCGCCTCGGGTCAGCCCTCCGGGGGCGCGGTGTAGGCCGCGGTGCACCGGTCGCCCGCGGCCTTCGCCTCGGCCGCGTCGGTCCCCGCCTCGATGCTCGCGTCGCGCCAGCCTTCGCTGCTGAGCGCGATGAAGCGCTTGCCCTCGTCGGACATCGTCCAGGCGGCGCCCTCGGCCGGGTCCACCGCGGGAGCGCCGGAGAGGTGGAGCGTGAGCCCGACGAGGCCGAGGTCCCAGCCGATGCCGACCGCGCCCGGCCCGAACTCGGCCCACCGCTGGTCGTCGACGTGCGCGATGTGTTCGAGCTCGAACCGCGTACGGCCGTCGGCCTCGGGCGTCAGCCGCACCTCGATCCAGCTGACCTCTCCGCCGTACTCCCAGGTCGCGGCGAAGCTCTTCGGCGGATCGCAGCGCTCGATCGTGCCCTCGGCGTTGCCTTCGAGCCGGTAGTGCCCGCCGAGCCGCAGGTCACCGGACACGGGCAGGAACCAGCGCGCGATGCGCTCGGCGTTCGTGCAGGCGTCCCAGACGTCGTCGAGATCGGCGTCGTAGCTCTGGCCGATGGTGATGGTGCGGGCCTCGCCCGCCTCCAGCACGCGTCCGCCGACCCGGCGGCGCACGGAGTTGATCTGGTGCTCAACGTCGATCATTCGTCGCTCCTCTGCTCTCTGAGCCGGCGCTCACGCCTGCCGCGGGCGAGCTCGGTGCCGAGCGCGTCCAGATGCGGTGTCCAGAAACGGCGGAAACGGTCCAGCCACTCGTCCACGTCCCGCAGCGGTGCGGGGTCCACGGCGTACAGCCGCCGGGTGCCCTCCGGGCGGACCGTCGCGAAGCCGCTGTCGCGCAGCACCTTGAGGTGCTGCGACACGGCGGGCTGGGAGATCCCGAACTCCTCGCGGATGACGGCGCAGACCGCTCCGGAGGTCATTTCCCCGTTCGCGAGCAGTTCGAGGATCCGGCGGCGCACCGGATCACCGAGGACGTCGAAGGCGTGCACGAGGCGAGAGTATTGGTAGCCACTTATATAAGTCAACGCCTATCAAGAGGTCACGTTCCTGAGGAACGAGACCGCGTTGGCGGCACCGGCGACCGCGACGTCGGTCCGCCCGTCCCCGTCGTAGTCGGCCACGACGGGCGTCTGCGGCGCGAAGGTGACCGGGTGCTCGCCGGTCTTGGCGACCGTGCCGTCCCCCTTCCCGGTGAAGACGACCATCGTGGAGCTCACGACCGCCGACATCGCGGCGTCGAGCCTGCCGTCCTTGTCGAAGTCGGCCACCGCGATGCTCGTCGGGCCGAACCCCGAGGCCAGCACGCGGTGCGTCCTGCTGAACCCGCCACGGCCGTCGGAGGTGAGCAGGGTGGTGCTGAACGAGAAGGAGTCGGCGGTGATGATGTCGTCGATGCCGTCGCCGTCGAAGTCGCCCGCGCGGATGTCCTCGGTGATGAAGCCCGAGGTGCCCGTACCCCGCCGGGTGAAGCCGCCGTCGCCGTTCCCGGTGAACACCTCGACCCGCTGCAGCAGGTCGTTGTTGATCGCCAGGTCCACGGCGCCGTCCGCGTTGAAGCGCCCGGTCGTGAACGCGGCGGAGACGCCCGCGATCGTGCTCGACGGGCCGGGGGCGAGGGTGCCGTCGCCCTTGCCGAGCCACGTCCGCACGCCGTTCGGGATCATGCTGAGCACGTCGCGGCGGCCGTCGCCGTCGACGTCCAGAACGGCGACCTGCTGCTGAGCGCCTTCAAGCGTGGCGTAGGTCGCCGCCTTGCGGAACGTGCCGTCACCGTTGTTGAGGAGCGTCGACATGGTCACCCACGACTGCGCGGCGAGATCCGGCTTGCCGTCGCCGTTGAGGTCGCCGGCGGACACCGCGCCGTAGCCGATGCCGATGTCGGCGACGCGCACACCCTTGTTGAACGTGCCGTCGCCCTTGCCCGTCATGAGGACCGGGCCGCTGCCCTGGAAGTCCGCCGTGACGATGTCGGGCACGCGGTCGCCGTCGAAGTCGGCGGTGACCATGCCGATCGGAGAGGGCCCCGGCCCCCACGACGGGAACCGGCCCCCCGTCGGCGAGTCGGCCTTCGGCGCGAACGTGATCGTTCCGGCGTGCGCGGGAACCTGACCGGCGGCCAGTCCGAGCACCACGGCCATGACGGTGGTACGAACGGATGGAGCACGCAAGGGATCCTCCAGAGGTGTGGGCTGCCCCCGAGGCACGCGCACATCATCGCGTCGGCGTTCCGCCTAATCTGTGCGCAAACAACGCAACCTTTGGCCGCCGCGTTTGTGCACAGCGCCCACCTCGTTCAACTCCCGAACGGCAGCGGGCACTCCGGCGCCCGGGCGCACGCGGCCAGGTCGTCGCAGCCGACGTCCAGCGCGGCGCGCAACGTCTCGGCGACGGCCGTGAGCTCGGCGATCTTCGCCTCGACCTCGGCGAGCTTGACCCGCGCCCGGTCGTGCAACCCGCCGTTCGTACCGCTCAGGGCCGCGACGTCCGTCAGCGTGAACCCGAGCCGCTGCGCCGCCTTGATCCCGCGCAGCCAGGTGACCGTCTCCGGCGGATAGAGCCGGTGGCCGCCGAGCGTACGCCGGGGCTCGGCCAGCAGTCCGCGGCGTTCGTAGTAGCGCAGCGTCTGGAGGTTCACGCCCGCCGCCGCCGCGACCTGCCCGCTGCGCAACCCGCTCGAACCTTTGTCCATATATCGACAGTACTTCCGCTCCGGCTGATCGAAAGCTATCGTGATATCACGATGTCCAGACAACGAGGTACCAAGAACATGGTGTTGCGACTCGACCCCGAGCTCGCCGAACGACTGCGCCTGGTCGCCGAGGTCGAGGGCCGGACGGTGTCGGACGTGGCACGCGAGGCGGTGGCCGCGCTGGTCGAGCAGCGCCGTACCGACGAGCGTTTCCAGGCCCGGCTCGAAGAGAACCTCCTCCGCCACGAAGAGGCGCTCCGCATGTTGCGGGACTCCGAATGACCCCCGCGGATCTAGTCGCCATCGCGGCCCGCCTACTGAACGTCGACACACCGCAAGCCCTAGCGCTCGTCGACCTGCCAGCGGCCGAGGCCGCCCTAAACGAAGCCGCGCTAAACAAGCCGACCTTGGACGAGGCCGGACCGGGTGATGGGACGAAGGGCGGTGCGGCGATCGAACGACAGGCGGCTGCGTTGCTGGTGGCCCTTATCCGCCACCGCCCGTTCGCCCGAGCCAACCGGCAGGTGGCGCTGCTCGCCACGCTCCAGCTCGTCAGTGAACGTGGCTGGGACCTCGACCTGCGCCCCGCCCGCGCCGCTCGCGATCTCATCGACGCCATCGCGGCCGGAACGACCGACCAAGCCGCCGTCACCGCGTGGATCGCCCCGCGGCTCCGCTCCCCCGAAAGGCCGGACATGTCCAAGAAGCACGCCCACCTGACCGGACGTGCCCAGAACGTGGTGGTGGCCGCCCGTTCCGCGGCCGTGACCATGGGCCACAACTACGTCGGCACCGAACACCTGCTCCTCGGCCTGCTGGACGCGGGCGGCATCGGCGGCGAGGCGCTCGACCGGCTGGAGCTCACGCCGGAGGAGGTCCGGGGCGCGATCGAAGAGATCGTGGGCTATGGCTCGGACGCGTGTTCCGGCGAGCCGCACCTCACGCCACGTTCCAAGAAGGTGCTGGACCTCGCCCGGCGCGAGGCCAAGCGCCTGCGCCGCGATCAAGTCGGCAGCGAGCACATCCTGCTCGCGATCCTCCGCGAAGGAGAGGGCCTCGCGGCGCAGATCCTGCACGCGCGCAAGGGGCTCGACCGGGTCGCGATCGTCCGCACGGTCATGGATCTCATCCGCGCCGAGGACGCGCCCTCGCGGGGCCGGCGCCGCACCTACATCCTCGCCGAGCTGGAGCAGGTCTTCGAGGAGAACGAACGCCTGCACGCCGAGGTCGATCGGCTGCGGGCCCTTCTGCGCCGGCACGGCATCGAACCCGAGTCCCGCAGTGCCTAGATCTGCCTGACCGTGGTCCGGAAGCGGCTGCGATAGGCGGTGGGCGGGACGCCGAGCTCACGGAGGAACGTGCGCCGCATCGTCTCGGGAGTGCCGAAGCCGCTCAGGCGGGCCACGACCTCGACGCCCTCGTCACCGTTCTCCAGGAGGAGGCGGGCCGCCTCGACCCGGGCCCGTTCGACGTACCGGCCGGGGCTGCACCCGACCTCCCTGGTGAACGTCCGGCTGAAGTGGCGTGGGCTCATCGACAGGCGGTCCGCCATGGCCGGAACGGACAGATCCGCGCCGGGCTCGGCGGCGATGTGCTCCAGGAGCCGCCGGAGGGCGGTGTCGTGCACGGGCGGTGTGCGGTTGTGGACGCTGAACTGCGACTGCCCGCCGGGCCGCTGAAGGAAGACCACGAGCCATTTGGCGATCTCGCGCGCCACGCCGGCGCCCGCGTCCTCCTCCACCAGGGCGAGGGCGAGATCCACGCCGGCGGTGACCCCGGCGGCCGTCACGATCGGGTCGTCGCGTACGAAGATCGCGTCGGGGACCACCGTGACCGACGGGTGCGCCGTGGCCAGTTCCGCTGTGAACGCCCAGTGCGTGGTGGCCCGGCGGCCGTCCAGAAGCCCCGCGGCGGCCAGGAGGAACGCCCCGGTGCAGACCGAGGCGACGCGGCGGGCCCCGGCGGCGAGGCGGCGGATGCCCTCGACCAGCGCGGGATCGGCCGACCCGTAGGTCCAGCCGCCCGCGACGAGAAGGGTGTCGGGCGGTTCGACGTCCAGGGCGCAGTGCACGCCGAGACGAACGCCCGAGGCGGCCATCACGTCCCTTCCGTCCGGTGAGGCCAGGCGCACCTGGTAACCGGCGCCGTGAAGCACCTCCAGCGGCCCGGCCGCGTCGAGAAGCTGGATGCCGTCGTAGACGACGATGAGGACATCGCGCATGAGGCCATCATGTCCTGATACGTGGGAAGCGCGTCATTGATGACGCATGGGACCCGCGCACATGCTTGCTGCATGGACGTTGCCTTTGTTCTGTACGAGCGGATGACGGCCCTCGACCTCGTGGGACCGTACGAGATGTTGGCCCAGCACCCGGAGATCAACGCGCACTTCGTGGCCGCGCGGCATGGGACGGTCAAGGCCGACGCCGGTCTGGAGCTCAACGCCACCGCCACGTTCGAGGAACTCCCCCGGCCGGACGTCATCGTGGTGCCGGGCAGCGGGCACTGGGGCACGGTGCTCGACGAGAACGACGCACTCCTGGAATGGCTCGCCGCCGCGCATCCGAACGCGACCTGGACCACCTCGGTGTGCACGGGCTCGACCCTCCTGGCCAAGGCGGGGATCCTTGCCGGACGGCCCGCGACCACGCACTGGCTCGCGCGGGACCTGCTCGGGGAGCTGGGCGCCGTGGTCAGTACCGACCGGGTGGTGATCGACGGCGACGTGATGACGGCGGCCGGGGTGTCGGCCGGGCTCGACATGGGTCTCACCCTGACCGCGCGCCTCTTCGACGACGCGCGGGCGATGCTCATCCAGCTCTTCACCGAGTACGACCCCCAACCGCCGTTCGCCGCAGGCTCGGCCGAGAAGGCACCCCCCGAGATCGTCGAGTTCGCACGCCAATACGCAGCCGGACGTTAGCCCCAGCCTCACACCGCAGTACGCGGGCGGACGCTGGCGCGGCCTCACGGTAGTGCGCAGCAGTGCGCCGCCAAGAGCGGCCCGTTTGGAACGGCTTTGGGCGGTGGGACGCCACCCGCTGCTAAGGGCGGGCGTTAGGGGCGGCTTTTCGTAGGGGCGGCGAGGGTTAGAGGGCTTGGTTGAGGATGTTGCCTGGGGCGGGATGGGCGGCATGCGGTGGGGGTGGTTCGGAGGAGAGCAGGATCCGGATGCCTGCTCGCAGGGTTTCGGCGTCCACGTCGCCTAGTACCAGGCGTTGCAGGATGAAGCCGGGGATGATGCTGGTCAGCACGACGGCGACGGCGTACGGGTCGGCGTCCGGTGGGAGGCGGCCGTCGTCGCGGAGGCGTTCGGCGACGCGTACCCACCAACTCCTGGTGTTGTCCAGGAGCTCGGAGATGGCCAGGTGGATGGGGCGGTTGTACGTGGCGAGCGCCCATCCCTGGGGAGCGATCCGCACCGCGCCGCTCGGGCCCATCCGGCCGGTCACGCCGGTGGCGAACCGCGCCACGATCTCGTCGAGCGGGGGGAGTTCGTCGGCGTCGAGGATCTCCTCCAGGAGGGCGGCCACCAGCGGCTGGCTGCGGGCGGCGATGGCCCCGATGAGCTCGTCCTTGCTGCGGAAGTACCGGTAGACCGCGCCGGCCGACAGACCCGACTCCCGGAAGATCTCCTGCAGCGAGGTCTCGTGGAAACCCTTGCGCGCGAAGCAGCTCTGCGCCGCGTCGAGGATCTGCTGACGGCGGCGTTCACGGTGCTCTTCACTGACTCGAGGCATGGCCCAATATAAAAACGAACGTCCGTTCTTGACAACATGGTGTGATCGTGTGAGGCTTCAGCCATAAGAGAACGGACATCCGCTTTAGATGGAGTCACCATGCAGACCCCCGTCCGCGCCCTGATGCTGGGCGCCGCCGCCACCCTGCTGCAACTGGTCATGGTCATCGCCTTCGCCTGGCCGGCGACGCACATCGAGCCGCGGGACGTACCGCTCGTCGTGGCCGGGCCGCAGTCCGCCGCGGTCGCGCAGCAGCTTGAGCAGCGGCAGCCGGGCGCCTTCGACATCGAGGAGCGGGCCGACGAGGCCGCCGCCCGGCAGGCCCTCACCGACCGCGAGGCCTACGGCGCGATCGTCACCACCCCCACCGGCCCGCGCGTCATCGTGGCCTCGGCGGCGAGTCCCCTGATCGCCCAGCAGCTCACCCAGGTCGCCCAGCAGATGGCGGGCGTCAAGACCGTACCGGTGCAGGATGTGGTGACCGCCGACGCCGACGACCCGCGCGGCTCCGGATTCGGCGCGATGGCCCTACCGCTGATCATGTCGGGCATCGCCGGCGCGGTGCTGCTGACCTTCCTGATCCCGTCGGTGGCGTGGCGCCTGGCCGGCGCGGCCACCTTCGCCGTCCTCGGCGGCCTCGGCACCGGCTGGCTCGCGCAGGGCTGGCTGTCGATCCTGCCCGGCTCCTACCTCGCGGTCTCCGGCGTCATGATGCTCGCCATCCTGGCCGTCACCGGCACGGTCGCCGGGCTCGCCGCCGCGGTCGGCCGGGCGGGCATCGGCCTCGGCGCGCTGACCTTCCTCCTGCTGGGCAACCCGCTGTCGGCCGCCACCTCCGCGCCCGAACTGCTCCCCCAGCCGTGGGGCATGATCGGCCAGCTGCTGCCCCCGGGCGCAGGGGTCTCGCTGCTCCGCTCGGTCGCGTTCTTCGACGGCGCGAACGCGGGCGGCCCGCTCACCGTGCTGCTCGCCTGGGTGGCCGCCGCACTGGTCTTGTTCGGCATCGGCGCCGTCCGGAGCCGCCGCCCGCGGCCCGCGGAGCAGGCCGATCACCGCGAGTCCGCCCTCGCGTCCTGACCCCCGCGCCTGGAGGCCGGTGCCCGCTCGGGCACCGGCCTCTTCGGCGTTCGCGGATCAGGCCGTGACGACGCGCAGCGCGCCCGGCTGGCGGCCGGTGAGATGGTCGAGCGCGGCGGACGTGGCGTCGTCGGCGGGCAGGTGGACGATGAGCCGCTGCCCGTCGGTCTCGTTCAGTTCGAGCACCTCGCGGGAGAGCCGCAGCTCCCCCGCCTCGGGATGGGCCAGGCGTTCGACCGGGAGCGGCGCCGGCGGCCTGGTCGGCATCGCCAGCCGGTCGCTGAACGCGGGACCGGCGAGGACCATCAGCTCGTCGACGAATCCCGCGATATGGGGGTCGGTGCAGTCGGACCGGTACCGCAGGTCCATGACGAGCTCGTCCGCGATCCGCCCCCAGTCCGGGTAGGCCGCACGCGCCCTGCTGTCGGTGAACGTGAACCGCAGGATGTTGGGCCGCTCGGCGTCGAGCAGGCCGAGAGGCCTGACGAGGCGTTCATAACCGGTCGTGTAGGCGAGCACGTCGCCCAGACGGTTGAGCAACACGGCGGGCGCGGGTTCCAGCCGTTCGAGCAGCACCCGCACCGTGGGCCGCACGGACTTGCTGGGCGGGGCGAGCGCTCCCGGGCAGAGCGCCCCGAGCCCGCCGCTGCTCTTCTTGGCCAGGTGGCGCAGGTGGACCCGGTCGTCCGTGCTGAGCCGCAGGGCGTCGGCGAGCGCGCCGAGCACCTGCGCGGACGGATGGCGGTCGCGGCCCTGTTCCAGGCGCGTGAGGTACTCGACGCTGATGCCGGCGAGCATGCTCAGCTCCGACCGGCGCAGGCCGGGCGTGCGGCGCCGGCTGCCCTCGGGCAGGCCCACCTCGGTGGGCTTGAGGGCCTCCCGGCGGAGGCGGAGGAACGTCCCCAGCTCGTTGTCGCTCACGAGCGCAATGTACCTGCTCGCCCCGTTCCGCATCGTGGCCCTCCGAGGGCCAGTCTGAGCTCGGTCTCCCTACGCCGCCGCCGTTGCCGCAGGTTAGAGCCACGACAACGAAGGAGTTCTGATGTTCATCGCTTACTCGATCACCGGTGTCCTGCTCGCCGCCGTCCTCTCGATCTCGGCCACGCTGCTGTTCAGGCGCAACGAACAGGTGGCCGGCGACCTCGTCAGGATGGGCGTCCCGGAGGCGTGGTTCCCCCGGCTCGCCCTACTGAAGCTAGCGGGCGCGGTGGGCCTGCTGGCGGGGCTGGCCGTACCGGCGATCGGGATCGCCGCCGCGATCGGCGTGATCCTCTACTTCGCCGGTGCGGTCATCACCCACGTCCGGGCCCGCGACTTCGCCCTCGCCCCGGCCGTCGTCCTCACCGTCGCCGCCGCCGTCGTCCTGGGCCTGCGCGTCGCCGCCACATGAGGCGCGCGCCGTCAGGGGGCGGACTTGGTCAGGGCCTCGTCGAGGATCTCGGCGGCCGTGTCGATCTCGTCCTCGGTGACCGTGAGCGGCGGGGCGATGCGCAGGCAGGCGCTCATCCCCGCGCCCGCGGGGCTGCGGACGATGTTCATGCAGAGCCCGGCCTGCTCGCAGGCCCGCGTCACCTCCGAACCGAGCACGGTGGCCGGTTCCCTCGTCTCCCGGTCGGTGACCAGCTCGACGCCCCACAGCAGGCCGTGGCCGCGGACCTCGCCGATGATCTCGTGCCGTTCCGCCATCTCGCGCAGATGACCGCTGAAACGTTCGCCGCGCTCGCGGGCCCGGGCGGGCAGGTCCTCTTCCTGAACGACCTGGAGCACGGCGAGCGCGGCGGCGGCGGGCAGCGGATCGGACTGGTGGGAGGTGTAGTAGAGCAGGTCGCGTTCCTGCGCCGTGCGCGTGATCTCGGTGGACGTGACGACCGCGCTGATCGGCAGGCCGCCGCCGAGGGTCTTGGAGAGGGTCACGAAGTCGGGGGTGATCCCGAACAGCTCCATCCCGTACATCGCGCCGAGCCGCCCGAAGCCGGTCTGCGCCTCGTCGAGGATGAACAGCAGCCCGCGTTCGTGGGCCAGCTCCATGAGCCGGGCGAAGTAACCGGGCGGCGGTACGAGGATGCCCCCGGCCGACAGCACCGGCTCGGCGATCACCGCCGCCGGTGCGCCCACCGACTGCTCGTCGTACTGCTCGAAGCCGACCTCCAGGCAAGTGGTGTCGCACGTGTCGGAGCAGTGCTTGATGGGGCAGCGGTACGAATAGGGCGCCGGCAGCGTGAAGACGCCGGGCTGGGTCGGGCCGTGCCCGCGGCGCCCGGCGGAGAAGGTCAGCGCCTGGCTCATGGCGGTCATTCCGTGCCAGCTGCGCCCGAGCGCAAGCACCTCGAAGCCGCCCGTCGCGAGCTTGGCCATGCGCACGGCCGCCTCGTTCGCCTCGCCGCCCGTGCTCAGGAACATGGCCCGGTCGAGGCCGTCCGGCAACGTGGCCAGCAGGCCCTCGGCCAGGTCGAGCACCGGCGGCGACAACATCGTCGAGTTGAGGTGGACGACGTCCTTGAGGGACCGCTCGATCGCCGCCACGATGCGCGGATGGTTGTGCCCGATCGTGGCGCAGATCTGCCCGGAGGTGAAGTCGAGGACGCGCCGCCCGTTCGTGGTCAGCAACCACGAGCCGGCGGCGCTCTCGATCAGTTCCGGCCAGAAGTCTCCGCCGGTGTAGCGGATCAGCAGCTCGGCCCGTGGATCCATCTGCCTGCTCCTCCCATGGGGATGTCCTGAGGCGATCGTCACCGCTACCGACCCATCGGGTCTATCGGATGTTTTCGAGCGATATTCGTGGAAGAGTCCGAAGCATGATGGACTTGCAGCGGCTTCGCCTGCTGGGCGAGCTCCGGAGCCGCGGCACGATCGCCGCCGTGGCCGACGCGCTCTCCTACAGCCCCTCGACGGTCTCCCACCAGCTGTCGGAGCTGCAGCGCGAGGTCGGCGTCACGCTTTTCGAACGGGACGGGCGGCGGCTCCGGCTCACCGAGGCCGCCCACGTCCTCGCCCGCCACGCCGACGTGCTGCTGGCCCGGGTCGAGCTGGCGGAGGCCGAGGTGGCGGCCACGGCGGGCGCGGTCACCGGCGTGGTGCGGATCGTGGCGTTCCAGACGGCCGCCTTCCTGCTCGCACCCGTGCTCGCCGACCTGGCGGAACGCCATCCCGGGCTGCGGATCGAGACCGTGATGTCCGAGCCCGACGAGGCCCTGGAGACCCTCGAACGGCGCGGCTGCGACCTGGCCATCTGCGACGAGTACGAGGCGGTGCCACGGCCCCGGCCCGCCGGGTTCGCGTTCGAGGAACTGCACGTCGAGCGCGTCAAGCTGGTCGTACCGCGCGACCATCCGGTGGCGGGCGCCACGCCCGCGCGGATCCGCGACCTTGAGTCGGAGGTATGGGCGGGCGGGGCGCCCACCGAGAGCCACGGGCGGTTGATCAACGAGGTGTGCCGCAGGCACGGCGGCTTCACGCCCGACCGCCGCCATCAGACCTGCGACGTGCTGGCTTTGCTCGCGCTGGTCTCCGCACGGCAGGCCGTCACGCTCCTGCCCGAGCTTGCCCGGCCGGAACGCGACCCGGGGGTGGCCGTCCTCCCCATCGCCGGGCGTCCCGTGGTTCGCCGCATCTTCACGGCCGTACGGGAGGCGAGCCTGCCCCGCCCGGCTTTGGTCGCCGTTCGAACCGCACTGCGAGCAGCCCGTTCCCCCGCACCAGAACCACCACACGCCACACCACCAAACGGCCTACACGCCCTCAACCCGAGCAACCTCTAGCCGAAGCCGCGCGCTGGTCATCCGGAGTGCGCACCTGAGCGAGCCCTTTGGGCGAAGGCTGCGCGCTGGTCAGCTGGGCTGCGCACCTGCGACCTTCTAGGCGAACGTTGCGCCTGGTCAGCTGGGTGCGCACCGGGGTGACCTTTAGGCGAAGGTTGCGCGTTGGTCTTGTGGGGTGCGCGACCGGCCTTCGGTGAAGGCGGTTGCGAACGCCTCGTCGCCCAATGCCTGGCGTACGGAGGTGGTGATTCGGTCGACGTCGCCGCGTTCGGCCGGGGGCAGCGGCGCTCCGACACTCTCGCGGGTGGCGGCGGCCGTGCCTAGCAGGCTCGCGGCGCTCGCCGGCCGGCCGGCGAGCGCCCGCGCGCCGGCCAGGCCTTCGAGAGCGAGGGCTACCGCGCGCGGGTCGGCGGTGGCGGCGGCGCCGTCGTAGGCCTCCAGGTGCAGCGCGACGGCCCGCTCCGCGTCGCCGCGGAGTTCGGCGACGAAACCGAGCTCGGCGGTGATGAACGCGATGCCGGCGCTGCCGCCCACCCGTCCGAGCCAGGCGAGCGGGCTGCGCAGATGGGCCTCGGCGTCGTCCAGCCTGCCCTGCCGCCGGGCCACCAGTCCGAGCCCGATCTCGGCGAACTCCCGCGAGGATCTGCTCGAATGCTCGACGGCGAGCCGCAGCGCACGTTCGTGGAGCGTCCGGGCCCGGTCGAGGTCTCCGGTCAGCAGCGCGATCCGGCCCAGTCCGGCGACCTTGAACGAGACCTCGGGCCACAGGCCGAGCTCCTCGGCCACGCGGACGCCCTCCTGGCGCAGCCGGCCGGCGCGTTCGTAGTCGCCGGCGATCTCGGCGGCCCGTTCGAGGGGGTCCATCGCGACGAGGCGTCCCCAGGCGTCGCCCAGTTCCGTGAAGATAGCGAGGCTCTCCGCGCCGTCCCGTTCGACCCGCGCGAGATCGCCGGGAACGACCGCGAGTCCCAGCTCGTCGCGCAACCGGTCGCGCAGCTCGCCGTAGGTCGCGAGTGCCTCGGTCGGGCGCCCGGCGCGGTAGAGGGCGCGCATGTACGCGGCGCGGAGCCGTTCGCGGAGCGGATGGCGCTCGACGAGACCCGCGAGCTCACCGGTCAGCGTGCTGTGCTCACCGAGCTCCAGCCGTGCCTCGGCGTGCGCTTCGAGTGCCGCCAGCCGCTGTTCGCCGAGACGCGCGATCGCGGCGCGGGCGAACTCGTCGTCTTCGAAGTCCGCGTAGGCGGGGCCGCGCCAGAGCGCGAGCGCGTCCGCGAGCAGGGCCGCCCGAGACCGTGGATCATCGGTCTTGCGTGCCCGCTCGACCAGGGCCTCGAAACGGCCGGCGTCCACGGCGTCCGGGGAGATCTCCAGCAGATAGCCGGGCACGCGCGAGACGACCAGGTCACGGCCGCCCGGCGCCGCGTCCGCCAGGGTCCTGCGGAGCTGGGAGACCCGCGCCTGGAGCGTGCCGAGGGGGTTGCGGGGCGGCCGTTCACCCCACAGATCGTCGATCAGCCGGTCGGTGGAGACCGCACGTCCCGACTGGGTCAGCAGATCGGCGAGGAGCGCCCGGACCTTGGCCTCGGGGACCTTCACCTGTGTGCCGTCATCGGTCCAGACGGCCAGCGGACCGAGCACCCCGAAGCGCATTCCCCCAGGTTAATGGAGCACCCGGACACTTCCTCCCGGGCGCTCCCGGACGGCCCGTAGCGCATCGGAAGCGTCTCCGAAGGGCCTCACCGCAGTGTGGAGCCACAACGGTCGAACACGACGAGGATGGAGATCACGATGGCGACGCAGAAGATCCCGGTGACGGTCATCGGACTGGGCCCGATGGGCGCGACGATGGCCGAGACGTTCCTGAAGGCCGGGCACCCGGTCACGCTCTGGAACCGTACGGCGAGCAAGGCCGACGCCCTGGTCGCCCAGGGCGCGACGCTCGCCGCGACCCCCGCCGACGCACTGGCGGCGAGCGACCTGGCGGTCATCAGTCAGATCGACTACCAGGCGATGTACGACTCGATCGGCTCCGCGACGGACGCTCTCAAGGGAAAGGCGCTGGTCAACCTCAGCTCCGACACTCCGGAGAGGCTGCGCGCGGCGAACGACTGGGCGTCCGGGCACGGCGCCGACCTGATCACCGGCGGCATCATGACCCCGCCGCCGGGCATCGGGCAGCCGGGCGCGTACACGTTCTACAGCGGCTCCGAGGCGGTCCTGGAGAAGCACCGCGAGACGTTGAAGGTGCTGACGGA
Source organism: Actinomadura fulvescens (assembly GCF_039533225.1). Lineage (NCBI taxonomy): Bacteria > Bacillati > Actinomycetota > Actinomycetes > Streptosporangiales > Thermomonosporaceae > Actinomadura > Actinomadura fulvescens. Next base: position 419,947 of record NZ_BAAATD010000006.1, read on the forward strand.
CGTGACGTACGTCGGCGCCGACCACGGCCTGGCGATGTTGTTCTACACGGCCCAGCTGTTCATCTTCTGGTCGTCGCTGGCCAGCTACATGCACGCGGTCGCGCTCGTGGGCTCGGGCGGGGTCGCGCCGGAGGCCTTCCGCCCGTACGGGGCGGCGACCATCGGCGACCTGGCGAGCGACGGTCCGATGGGCTTCGTGAAGATCCTCACAGCGGAGATCGAGAAGGGCGAGTACCCGGGCGAGCTCAACAGCCTGCTCATGCAGGCCGTGAGCTCGGACCACGTCGTCGAGGCCAGCAAGGCAGCGGGCCTGGACACCGGGTACCCGACGGCGTTGCGGGACCTCTTCTGGCGCGCGGTGGACATGGGCCACGGAGCCGACGGGCTCGGCAGCCTCTACGAGGCCATCAAGAGCCCCGCCAAGGCCTAGGGCGCGCCCTAAGGGGCACTGCGGCGGCGGAGGGCCTCCTGAACGGTCTGGACGAGCGCCATCACCTGGGCCGAGGCGTTCTCCCGGTCCCAGACCAGGCCGTAGGTCATCCGGAGATCGCCCAGGTCACCGTCGCCGAGCGGCGGGAAGCTGATGTCGGGGCGGCGCACGGTCTCCGCGAGGAGGCGCGGCGCCGGCATCAGCCCCCGCCCGGCGGCGACGAGGTCGAGCGCCGCCGCGAGGTCGTCGATGTCGTGCGCGGCGACCTGCGACTGGAGGGCCGCGCGCAGCCGACCGGGGAGCTGGACCCACAGGGCGCGCGGCAGAAGGATCGGATGCCCGGTCAGCTGCTCCGGCCGTACGGACGAGGCGGTGGCCAGCGGGCCGCCCGCCGGGACGGCCAGGTGGGTGACGGGCACGTGGAACCGCGCGGTCGTCGCGAGCCCCGGCGGAAACGGCGCGCTCATGATCGCGACCGCGGCGGTGCCCTGGGTGAGCTCCGCGGTCGCCTCCGTCCAGACCGCCGGGCGCAGCTCCACCTCGGCATCCGGCGCGTGCCGGGCGAGGCGCCGGGCGACCTGCGCGGCGAGCGTCCCGACGAGCGGGTCATAAGCGAACCGAATCGACTTCCCCTGGGGACCGGCGAGACGGCTCGCCTCGGAGGAGAACGCGGCCGCCTGTTCCAGCAGGGCCTCGGCATGCGGCAGCAGGGCCCGGCCCGCCGGTGTCAGCTGAACCGCACGGCTCGTCCTCTCGAAGAGCCGCAGGTCGAGAGCCCGTTCGAGACGCGCGACGGCCTGGCTCACCGCCGGCTGCGACATGTCGAGCCGGACGGCCGCCCGGGAGAAGCTGAGCTCGCGAGCGACGACCGCGAAGCAGCCGATGTCGCGCAGCGGCGGTCCGTGCTCCATCGGTCAGCGCCGCCCGAGGGGCGCGGTCTGTGAGGCCATGCGACCAGTGTCGGCGATAACCGGCGCTGATGGATCCGGCGGGCGCGGATGGGACTGGGCACACTGCGTCTCCCGTCCTCGCAGGATTCGAAGGAGACCGCATGACCGCCCGGCCGAACGCCTTTCCCGCCGCCACGATCCTCGGCTACCCGAGGATCGGGCCGCGCCGCGAGCTCAAGCGGGCCCTGGAGTCGTACTGGAACGGCCGATCGACCCGTGACGACCTCTCCGCGGCGGGCCGCCGGCTCCGCGAGGCGACGTGGCGGCGGCTCACCGAACTGGGACTGACGGCGCCGCCGTCCAACACGTTCTCGTTGTACGACCATGTGCTCGACACCGCGTTCATGCTCGACGCCGTGCCCGCCCGCTACCGGACAGCCGACGACGTCTACTTCGCGATGGCGCGGGGAACGGCCGACGTGGCGCCGCTGCCCATGACCAAGTGGTTCGACACCAACTACCACTACATCGTTCCCGAGGTCGGCCCGGAGACCGTCTTCCGGCTGGCGGACGACAAGCCTCTGCGTGAGGTCGCCGAAGCCCGCGAACTCGGCATTTCCACGCGACCGGTGCTGCTGGGACCGATCACCTTCCTCCTGCTCTCGCAGGCGTCCGCCGGTAGTCCTGACGGCTTCACTCCCCTGCATCGGCTGAACGACGTGCTCGACGTCTACGCCGAGCTGCTCACGGCGCTCGCCGCGGAAGGCGTGGACTGGGTACAGCTGGACGAGCCCGCGCTCGTCGCGGATCGTTCGGACGAGGAACTGGCGGCGGTGCGGGTCGCGTACGAACGACTCGGCGGTCTCAGCCTCGCGGACCGCCCGCGGTTGTTCGTCTCCTCCTACTTCGGGGAGCTCGGCGCCGCCCTGCCCGTGCTGGCCGGCTGCCCCGTCGAGGCGATCGGACTGGACCTGGACCGGGGGCACGACGTGCTGGCCCGGCACGACCTGGGTTCCCTGGCGGGCAAGACGGTCGTGGCGGGTGTCGTGCCGGGCCGGAACGTCTGGCGCACTCATCTGAACGGCGCGTTGGAGGCGCTGCGGTTCCTGCGCGGCAAGGTCGGTGACGTGACGGTGAGCACCTCATGCTCGTTGCTGCACGTTCCGTACGACCTGGACGCGGAGACCGATCTCGATCCCGCGCTGCGGGAACGCCTGGCCTTCGCCGACCAGAAGGTGGGCGAGGTCGTCGAGCTCGCCCGGCTGCTCGCGGCGGCCCCCGACGCCGTGGTGACCGCTCCGCCCGTACGGCGGCGGCCACCGGCACCGGAGGCGGCGCCGCCCGCCGAGCGGAGCCCGCATGCCGTACGCGCCGCCGCGCAGGCGGCACACCTGCGCCTGCCGCCCTTGCCGGTGACCACGATCGGGTCGTTCCCGCAGACCGGCGACATCCGTGCGGCCCGCGCGGCGCTGGCCGCCGGAGAGATCACTGCCGACCGGTACGAGGAGCTGGTCAAGGCGGAGATCGAACGGGCCGTCCGGCTCCAGGAGCGGCTGGGCCTCGACGTCCTCGTGCACGGCGAGCCCGAACGCAACGACATGGTGCAGTACTTCGCCGAACACCTCGACGGGTTCGCGATCACGCGGCACGGCTGGGTGCAGTCGTACGGCTCCCGCTGCACCCGCCCACCCATCCTGCACGGCGACGTCGCGCGGCCCGCCCCGATCACGGTGGGGTGGGCGCGGTACGCGCAGTCGCTGACCGACAGACCGGTCAAGGGCATGCTCACCGGGCCGGTGACCATCGTCGCGTGGTCGTTCGTCCGCGAGGACCGCCCGCTGGCGGCCGTGTTCGACCAGGTGGCGGACGCGATCCGCGCGGAGGTGGCCGACCTCCAGACGGCGGGCGTCTCGATCATCCAGGTGGACGAGCCCGCGCTGCGCGAGCTGCTGCCGCTGCGCCGGGCCGACCAGGCCGCCTACCTCTCCTGGGCCGTCGGCGCGTACCGGCGGGCCACGTCCGTCGCGGCCGACCGCACCCAGATCCACACCCATCTCTGCTACTCCGACGCCGCCGAGGTGCTCACCGCCATCGACGCGCTCGACGCCGACGTGACCACGATCGAGTCGGCCCGGTCCAACGCGCGCGTCCTCGACGACCCGGCCATGGCGGGCTTCGGCCGCGGCCTCGGCCCGGGTGTCTACGACATCCACTCGCCCCGCGTCCCCTCGGTCGCGGAGATCACCGAACTGGTCGAGACGATCCTGAAGGTCCTGCCCGCGGAACAGGTCTGGATCAACCCCGACTGCGGGCTCAAGACCCGCACGTACGAGCAGGTCGAGGCCGCCCTCGCGAACGTCGTCACCGCCACGGCCGGAATCCGCGGGCGCGAGCCTCAGGTACTTCTCCGTTCTTGTGATAACTGAGCGGGCGGAATCTTTGGCTGACCACATAGGCCGCGGTGTGGTCACAGCCACACACTTCAGGGGCTTTTCCCCACCCCTGAAGAAAGGACCCCCTCTTGAGACCCTCCAGGCTCATCACGGTTCTTGTGGCGCTGCTGGCCGCTTCCGTAGCCCTCGTCGGTGTTCCGTCGGCCGCGCTGGCGAACCCCTACCAGCGCGGCCCGGATCCGACGCTCGCGAGCATCCAGGCCGAGAAGGGCCCCTTCGCCATCTCGCAGCTGACCGTTCCGGCGGGATCGGGCACCGGGTTCAACCACGGCACCGTCTACTACCCGACCGACACCAGCCAGGGCACGTTCGGCGCCGTGGTCATCATCCCGGGCTTCACCGAACCCGAGAGCACCATGGCCTGGTACGGCCCGCGCCTCGCCAGCCAGGGCTTCGTGGTCATGACGCTCCAGCCCTACTCGGTGCTCAACATCCCCGACAACCGCGCCGACCAGATGCTCGCCGCGCTCGACTACCTGACGACCAAGAGCACGGTCAAGAACCGGATCGACGGCAACCGGCTCGCGGTCATGGGCCACTCGATGGGCGGCGGCGGCAGCCTGCGCGCCACCCAGAAGCGGCCGACGCTCAAGGCCTCGATTCCGCTGGCCCCCTGGCACACCGAGCGCAACTGGACGACCGTGAAGACCCCCACGCTGATCATCGGCGCGGACAACGACTTCATCGCCGGGGTGGGCACCCACGCCGAGGTGTTCTACAACAGCCTCAACCAGGCCCCCGAGAAGGCGTACCTGCTCCTGAAGAACGCCGGCCACATGGCGCCGATCTTCCCCAACACGACCATTGCGATGTACAGCATCTCCTGGCTCAAGCGGTACGTGGACGAGGACACCCGCTACAGCCAGTTCCTCTGCCCGGCCCCCGCCCCCAGCACGACCATCGCCCAGTACAAAGACACCTGCCCGGCCTAACCACAAACGGCCCGCCCCCACAGGGGGCGGGCCGCTCCGCACGCGCAGACGCCCACACACAGCCAGCCGCCCCCACACAGGCGGGCCCCTCCCACCTAGGCGGGCCGCTCCCACACGACCGGACGTCCGCGCACAGCCAGACGCCCCCCGCAGTGCAGGCGTCCGCACCCGGGCGGGCCGCTCCCACGCAGGCGGGCCGATCACGCACGGACGGCGTTTCCGCAGGGGTGGGTGTTCGCGGGTGGCGGGGGCTGTTTGTGCGTGCGGGTGGGGCAGAATCGGGACATGTTGCGTGGGCGGGGGACAGAACGGGCGGCGCTTGAGGGGCTGGTGGGGGCCGCGCGGGCGGGGTCCAGCCGGGTGCTCGTATTGCGCGGGGAGGCGGGCGTCGGCAAGTCGGCGCTGCTGGAACATGCCGTCGCCAGTGGCGGGGAGATGCGGATCTTGCGGGCCGGTGGGGTGGAGCCCGAGGCGGGGCTGGCCTTCGCCGCTCTGCACCAGCTGCTGTGGCCCGTGACCGGGCTGCTCGACGCGCTGCCCGAGCCGCAGCGCGACGCCGTGCGCGGCGCGCTCGGGCTCGCCGCCGCTCCGCCCGACGATGCCCGGTTCCTTCTGTCGGCCGGGGTGTTGTCGCTGCTCACCGAGGCGGCGGCGGACGGCGGTCTGCTGTGTGTGATCGACGACTTCCAGTGGTTCGACCGTGCCTCGGCGGATGCGGTGTTGTTCGCGGCCCGGCGGTTGCGGGCCGAGGGAGTGGGGTTGCTGCTGGCGGTCCGTGATCACGCCGGCGTGCCCGTCCGTGATCTTCCGGAGCTTCGCGTCGGCGGGCTCGATGAGGTCAGTGCGGCGGAGTTGCTCATCGAACGGGCCGCGGTCGCTCCGGCGGCTCCGGTGCTGGACGAGCTGGTCGCCTTGTGCGGGGGCAACCCGCTGGCGCTCGGGGAGGTGGCGGGGCTGCTGACGCCCGAGCAGCTCACCGGTCGCGCTGCCCTTCCTGATCCGCTGCCGATCGGCGCCGGGATCAGCGAGTTGTTCGGGCGCCAGGTGGACGGCCTCCCCGAACCGGCGCGCCGCGTGCTCCTGGTGGCCGCGGCGGAGGGGACGGGCGACCTCGGTCTGGTGCTGGACGCGGCGAAGCGGCTCGGCGGCGATGACCCGGACGTGGGTCCGGCGGAGTCCGCCGGGCTGGTCGGCGTCGCGGGGTCGTCGATCCGGTTCCGGCATCCGCTCGTTCGGTCGGCGGTGTATGCGGCGGCGGATTCGGGCCGGCGCCGGGCCGCGCATCTGGCGCTCGCCGACGCGCTGGGCGGCGACCTCGACCGGCGGGCCTGGCATCGGGCCGCCGCCTCGGTCGGCAGGGACGAGGAGGCGGCGGCCGAGCTGGCCGCTTCGGCCGGGCGAGCCCGCGCACGCGGTGGGTACGCCGACGCGGGCGCCGCGCTGGCTCGCGCGGCCGACCTCACGCCCGACCTGGCGGTACGGGCCCGGCGGCTGACCGACGCGGCGACGGCTTCCTGGTTGGGCGGCCGTCCCGGCCAGGCCGAGACATGCCTGGCGCGGGCGCGCGAGCTGGCGGACGATCCGCGGCTCCTCGCCGAGCTGGCCCAGCTCCGAGGCCGGTTCGAGCTCTGCTCCGGCGACGCGGCCGAGGCGCGGCGTGTGTTCACCGAGGGCGCCGAACGCGCCAGGGAGAGCGATCCCGGGCGTGCCCTGGAGATGCTCGCCGACGCCGCCGAGGCCGCCGGGAACGTCGGAGACGACGAGGCCCTGGTGGAGATCGGCCGGACGGCGGCGTCGTTCGAGGGAGGCGACCCGTTCCTGCGGTCCGTGCTGGTCGGGATCGGCGCGATCCTGGCGGGTGACGCCGGGCGCGGGGTGCCTGCCTTGCGATCGGCGCTGGCCTCGGCCGACGGGCTCGACCAGGCCGCCCGCCTGATGTGGGCCTCCGCCGCCGCGAGCCACCTCGGCGACATCGACGCCTCGGCCCGCCACATCATCCAGGCCGGTCGCGTCGCCCGTGTCTCCGGGATGACGGGTCAGCTCCCGGTCGTCCTGGAGTTCGTGGCGACGGCCGAACGGCTCAGCGGCCGGTTCACGCTGAGCGCCGCGATCAGCGACGAGGGGCTGGCGCTGGCCCGCGAGGCGGGCTACACCAACTCCGCGGCGGCCCACCTCGCCAATCTCGCGGTGATCGCTGCCGTGCGGGGACGCGCGGACGACTGCGAACGCCACGCGCGCGAGGCGCTCGCCATCGCCATCCCGCACCGCGTCGGCCTGCGCGCGAGCATCGCCACGTACGCCCTCGGCCTCCTCGATCTGACCCTGGGGCGGTTCGCGGCGGCGCACACCCGTTTCGAGTCGATGGTCAACGCCGGTCCCGGAGCCGCACACCCGATCTCCACCTGGCGTTCCAGCCCCGACCGGATCGAGGCCGCGGTCGGCTGCGGCGAGGCCGCCCGTCCGATCCTGACGGCGTACGAACGCTGGGCCGCCAACGCGCTGACCCCGCAGTCGCAGGCCCTCGTCGCACGCTGCCGAGCCCTTCTGGCCGAGGACACCAACGAGGCCGTGGCGCACTACCAGGAGGCGCTGCGGCTCCATGCCAGCGGCAACGGCTCGCCGTTCGAGGAAGCCCGTACGTCCCTCCTCTACGGGGAACGGCTGCGCCGGAGCCACCGCGGCGGAGACGCCCGGGGGCCGCTCCGTGCCGCCATGGAGACGTTCCAGCGGCTCGGCCTGGACCCGTGGGCCGCACGCGCTCATGACGAGCTGCGCGCCTCCGGCGAGTCGGTGGCGCGTCCCGAGGCGGTCGCGCTGAACGATCTCACCCCGCAGGAGCTGCGCATCGCCCGTCTCGTGGCCGAAGGCGCGTCCAACCGCGAGGTGGCGGCCCGGCTCTTCCTGAGCCCGCGCACCGTCGAGTACCACCTCTACAAGATCTATCCGAAGCTCGGCGTCAGCTCCCGCACCGAGCTGGCGCGCCTGGTCGCCACGTGATCCCTGGCCGGTGGAAACCCAGTGGTCCTACGGATGGCACCGGTGGCGGCATCGGCCATGCTCATGCCTGTCAGCAGGAACGGCCTGGTGAGAACCCGTGAAGGAGCTGCACATGGCTGCCGAGCGCATGATCGTCAATGGGGATGTCGAGCTGTGGACCGAGGAGTTCGGCGACCCTGCCCACCCGCCGGTGCTGCTGGTGATGGGGTCGATGTCGCAGGGCGTGCTCTGGCCCGACGCGTTCGTCGGGCGGCTGGCCGCCGCCGGGCGCCGGGTCATCCGGTACGACCACCGCGACACCGGCAGGTCGAGCGCGATCGACTTCGAGGCCGCCCCGTACGGCTGGATCGACATCAAGAACGACGCGCTGGCCGTGCTGGACGCGTACGGCATCGACAAGGCGCACTTCGTGGGGCACTCCGCGGGCGGGCTGATCAGCCAGTGGATCGCGGCTGAGCGGCCTGAGCGCGTCCTGTCGCTGACGGTCATCGGCTCCTCCCCGCTCGGCCGCGAGGAAGGCGCCAACCTCGTGCGGGCGCTGATGGGCGAGGAGCCGCTGCCGGGCGCGCTGCCCTACCCGACCCCGGCGTTCATCGAGCACTTCTCCAAGGCCATGGTGGACCCGCCCGGCCCGGACCGGCGGGCCCAGATCGACTTCGCGATCGAGACCGCGCGGGTGCTGCACGGCCCGGCGATCCCCTTCGACGAGGACGAGCAGCGGCGGCTGGAGGAGAAGGTCTTCGACCGGGACCGCGACCCCGCCACCGTCGGCAACCACCGGCTCGCCGCCATGGCCGCCCCCGGCTTCGAGCCGGTCGGCGTCCTGGACCGGATCACCGCGCCCACCCTGGTCATCGAGGGCACCGAGGAGCCCGTCAAGCCCGGCCACGGCGCGCTCATCGCCGAGGCGATCCCCGGCGCCGAGCTCCTGATGATCGAGGGCATGGGCCACACGTTGCCGGCCCAGGTCCACGCGGAACTGGCCGACGCCGTCCTGGCGCACACCCGAACGCGCTAGCTCGCGGAGAGTTCGAGGCGGGCGAGCTCTCCGCGCGAGGCCACTCCCAGCTTGGGATAGGCCTTGTAGAGGTGGTAGCCGACGGTCCGCGGGCTGAGGAACAGCTGGGCGCCGATCTCCCGGTTGCTGAGGCCCGCGGCCGCCAGCCGTACGACCTGCAGCTCCTGCGGGGTCAGCAGCGCGAGCACGTCCGGACGGTCGTCGGCGCCGTCGGCCAGGCTCTCCCCGGCCGCACGCAGCTCGGCGCGCGTCCGTTCCGACCACGGCTCCGCACCGAGCCGTTCGAAGATCTCCAAGGCGGCGCGCAAGTGGCCCCGCGCCTCGTTGCGGCGCCGCGACCGGCGCAGCCACTCACCGTAGAGGAGCTCGGTGCGGGCGTGCTCGAACGGCGGGCCGCCGCGCAGGTGCAGCCGGACGGCCTCCTCGAAGAGATCACCGGCCGTGTCATCGGGGGCGAGCAACGCCGCGCACCGCGCCGTGATCGCGCGGGCCCACGGGTGCCCGACCTGCTCGGCCCAGCCCTGGTGCCAGCGCGCGGCCTCGCGGGCCCGTTCCGGCCGGCCGAGGCGTACGGCCGCCTCGATGAGATCGGGAAGGGCTGCCGTCACGCCCGCGCGCCTCGTACCGGCCACGACACCGGCCAGGCGGTTGAAGGCCGCCTCGTGACGGCCCAGCGCCAGGTCGAGCAGGCTCAGCGCGGTCGCGGCGTGCACGTTGCTGGGCGGCAGCCCGCGCGCGAGGGCCTCGGCGGTCAGCTCCTCGCAGCGCTGCTCGTCGCCGCGCATGGCCGCCAGCTGCGCGAGCGTCGTGGCCTGGTAGATCCGGATGCGGTGCTGGCCGGTGTCCGCCGCGACGCGCATGCCCTCCGTCGCGGTCGTCAGCGCGTCGCGCGTGTGGCCGAGTATCAGCTGCAGCCGTGCCAGCGGCATCAGCACCAGCGAGAGCAGGCCGAGGGCGCCCTCGCTCCGGTAGCGCCGCTCAAGCTCGACCGCGGCGTCGAGACCGCCGTCGAGGTCGCCGATCATGAGATGCCACATCACGGTCCGGACGGCGTCGCGGGGGCCAGCGCATTCGTTCAGGCCGCCCATCAGCTCGCGCAGGGCGGTGATCCCGTCGGCGGTGTCCCCGGACCCGCCCGCGTTGAGCCCGGTGAACGCCCTGGCCAGGGCGCGGACAAGAGCGGCGTTCGGGGCGCCGAGCTCCTCCGCCCGCGTCGCGGTGCGGTCGAGGAGCTCGCGGTCGCCCGCGTTCGCGGCGGCCGAACCGGCCTGGAAGAACAGGTAGCCCGCGGTCCGCGGGTCGAGGCCGATCACCGACTCGGCGGTGTCGATCAGCAGCCGGTGGGCCTCCTTCATCCGGTCCTGCTCGTCGGCCAGCCCGGCCCGCAGCAGAACGAGGTCCGCCCGGCCGAGCGGGTCGGTCACGTCGGCCGTGGCGCGTTCGGCCAGCGACATCGCCCGTTCGGGCATCCCCGCGTCGGCGGCAGCGGCGGCCGCCACCGACAGGCGCCGCCCGCGTTCGGCGGGATCGGGCGAGAGCGCGGCGGCACGTTCGTACATGGCGGCCACGGAGGCATGGCCGCCTCCGGCACGATCGAGCTCGGCGGTCTCCTCCAGCACGGCCGCGGCCTTCTCGTCCGGCCCGGTCGTGGCGCTCGCCAGATGCCACGCGAAGTGGCACTGGTCGCCCGCCGCGCGGTAGGCCTCGGCGAGGGCGTTGTGCACGGTCAGGCGACGGCTGAGCGTCGCCTCCTCGTACACGGCGGTGCGGACGAGCGGATGGCGGAACTCCAGCCTGCCCTCGCCGGTGCGCACCAGCCGCTCGCGTTCGGCCGGTTCGAGATCGGCGACCGAGGCGCCGAGCCGCTCCGCCGCCGAGAGGATCATCGACAGATCACCCTGGTCGTCGCTCGCGGCGATCAGGAGCAGCAGCCGCGTGAGCTCGGGCAGCGCCGCGATCCGTTCGGCGAACGCCCGCTGCAACCTGGTGTAGGTGGTGGACGGCCGGCTGGACGTGGACTCGGTGGGCAGCTCCAGCAGCGCCAGCGGATTGCCCATCGCCGTGACGAGGACCTCACTGCGAACGTGCGCGGGCAGCTCGGCCGGACGGTCGGCGAGCAGCTCGGTGGCGGCCTGCTCGTCCAGCCCGCGCAGCCACAGCTCCGGCAGCCCCCGCGTGATGAGCTCGGGCGCGTCCGGATCACGCACCGCGAGCAACATCGCGATCGGCTCGGCCTCCAGCCGCCGCGCCACGAACAACAACACCTCGACGGTCGCGTCGTCGAGCCAGTGGGCGTCATCGATCAGGCACAGCAGTGGCCGTTCCTCGGCCAGATCCGAGAACAGCGTCAGCACCGCCAGGCCGACCAGGAACCGGTCGCCATGCCTGTCCCCGGCACCGAGGTTGAGAACGCCTCTGAGCGCCCGCGCCTGCGCCTCCGGGAGAGCGTCGATCCGGCCGAGATGCTTGCGCAGGAGAAGGTGAAGCCCCGCGTAGGGCATCGCGCTCTCGTGCTCGACGCCCGTTCCACGCAACACCCGCATATCGGTGGCCGCGTCCTCCGCGACCCTCAGCAGAGCCGACTTGCCGATCCCGGCCTCGCCCCGTACGACCAGGACGCCGCTACGGCCGCCACGAGCGTGTTGAAGAAGGCGCTCGACCTCCGCCTGCTCCTGGTCACGCCCATACAGCCGCATATTGGCAACCCTACTCAGCCGACGCGAACGCGAGCGCCGCGGTGAGCTCCTCCTCCGACTGCGCACCGGACAGCTCACGCCCGTTGATCAGGAACACGGGAACGCCCCGCACGCCCATTCCCCGGACCCGGGCGAGCTCGGCCCTCAGCTCCTCGGCACCCTCATCGCTCCACGTCACCCCGACCTCCCCGGCCAAGGACCGCAATACGACCGGATCTGCGATGTTGAGCTCGTCCGTATGGTGCGCCCGGAACAGCCGCTCCACCATCTCCTCGCCCTTGCCCTGGGCACTCGCCACCCGGATGAGCCGATGCGCCTCGAAGGTGTTGGAGAAGATCGCCCGTTCGTGCCGGAACACCAGCCCCTCCTCCGCGGCCTTGGCGGTGATCCCGGCGATGGCGTCCGGCGTCGCGTCCCCGAACGACCGGCGCAGCACGTCCACCTTGAGTTCGCCTTCCGCCGTGGCCTCCGGCGCGAGCTGGAAGGGCAGGAACCCGACCTCCAGCTCGCCTCCCACCCGTGCCGCGACCCGCTGGAACCGATGGAACGCGAAGTACGACCAGACACACGGCAGATCCAGAATGATCTCGACCTTCATGACCCGGCCACCTCGAAGACCGGCGGCCGCCCGGACAACCAGACGGGCCGGACGTCCAGCCGCCGGAACTTCCACCCCTGCCGCGTACGGACGACCTCAGCCTGGAAGATCCCGCCGACATCGAAGTGACCCCCGAGCGGCTCTCCCCGGCTCGCCTGCGTCTCGTCGAGATGCAGATGGATCATCAGCGCGTTCCACCGCACCGAAGCCCGGTCTCCGTCCAGATCCACGATGTGGTTGGCGGCGAAGTGCTGCGTCCGCTGAAACCGTTCCAGTGCCACCCGCGTGGCGTCCGCGATCCCATCCAACCGGTCCGTGTTCCCCACCGGCGTCCAGGTCGCGATGTCCGCGGTATGGAAACGCGCCGCCCACTCCTCATCGATCACAGCCTCGTCCAGGCTGAGCATGTACCGATCGACCAGCTCGATGATCTCAACCCGGTCCACGAACGCGTCAAACCGCGTCCCTGCAGTGACAGTCAAGGTTCCGTCCTCCTTCAACGCCGGCCTTCCCGACACGAAGGACGCTACGAAGACCCCAACCTGTCCCGCATCCGTCACCTGACTGGTCCCCCGGACCAAACCCCCCAGCGAGCAGAAGATGCAGGAGCGGCCAGGACGTGATGCCGAGCGCGGTCACCGCAGCGAGGCCAAGATCCAGCTTCCATGGCAATGGTCGCCGCGTACAGGCGTTCGGCTCGGACCGTCAGGCCAGCGCGTTCACCGAACATTGCCAGCATCCATGCGATGACCGTGGCCGCGACGAGGAGGTACGGTCACCAATGCGGTTGTGTGATGTGCAGGACTGTCCCACCGAGTGCCAGCGTGGACGCGAGGTAGAGCGGGGCAAGCTCCGGCCGATACCGCCACAGCGCTCGGACTGTCAAGGCGGCGGCGACATCGGGGAGTTGATCATCGTTGTTGATGACGATCATAGGTTGGAGGCCGTAGCGCCGCATCTTGCGGGCGTGATGCCGCATCTGTCGCGCCCTCGTCATGCACTGCCTGCCCCGTGCGGCGGGAGTTTCCCCTGAGCACGGAGTTTGTCACGCAGGTAGTAGAGAGGATCGGCCTCCGCATCTCGTTGAGCGCTGAAGGTGACGCGAACAGCGGCAACGAGGTTGGCGTAACGGCGACGGGCATTGCTGGCTTCGGCGTGAAGGCGCCTGATCTCAGACGTGAGAGCACGTGTATCGGAGAGCGCAGCGTTGACGCGGAGCCACAGATCAGCAGGCCTGGGCATGGCCTCAGCCAGAGCGGCGACGGATCACCCAGGACCGCACCGCTACGCAGTGGCTTCACGCCTCGGCGTCGATGAGACCTGCCTCTGGCACGAGGCACTCAGCAAGGAACAAGTCACCTCAGCCTCTGACAGCGAACTCATCAGCGTTTACCCGCACCGCTGGGCCGTCCCCAGGGACGCATGGGGACGTCTGTTCAAGGAGCCGAATCCGAGATCGGCATCCAGCTCTACAGTGGTGTGGTCCTGGCCGAAGATTCCGGCGCCAAGCGCATCCTCGCCGACAAAGCCGAAGCAGACGTCCGCGTCCGCATTCCCCTCGGCGATCCCAATTCCACCCAGGTCGTCGAACGCGGTGACGACGAGGGCATCGGCGACACCATGGCCAGCAAGATCCGCTACGTCACGGCGCTCTACAAAGACCTACGCGCCCTGGCCAACGTAGAGGTCCCCCCACAGCACAGTCCACTACAACCGATCTACTTCGCCGGCGACCAGCTCTACGTCAACACCCACGTCTACGGCGTCCCCGCATCTGACGCCCCGTTCTGGCACCTCCGCCGGCTCCCCGGCGTAGCCATCGACCTAGGCGGGTCCGTAGCTCAAGCAGTAGTACTCGATACCAAAGAAGAAACCGGCATCGACGTAGAGATCACCGGCCTGGTCGGAATCTACAGCGTCCCCCAAAGCCCCACCCCCTCAGGCGTGCGCACATCATTCGGCTACAACCAGCGCATTGAGGATGCGCCTGCCGATCCTCCGCCGGAACCTGCCTCGTCGGCTACTCGCGGCGGTGGGAGACACGCGGCCCATACTCCCGTCCTCCAGCCTCGCAAGGAGCAGGACGGCGACATGGCCAGCGCCTACCTCGAAAGCTTCGAACGTGTGGTTCAACGCAGCACGACTTCCAGAGAATTAGTTTCCCGATTCGCCGCGAGCCTTCATATTAAAGACTGGAAGTCAGTTACTTAGATGCCAGAATCGGCAATGTAGAGCGGATATGCCAAGATGTCGTTGAGGCGCACTTCTCGACCGTCAATTGTGGTCGCCTGCTCATTTGTCATAACGGCAATCCGATATACAGCTTCGATCATTCGACTCCTCCCGGGCCGGCCACCGACCGAAACGAGCTTGTCAATGGGGTGGGCTGGGTTATCCCGCCCAAAGACGTCTTCGCCGTACCTTCCTGACGGCAAGCGCGTATTGTAGCCAGCAGTCTCCAGCATGCACCTAAGCGCGGAGATACCTGAAATGCAGAAGAGGTTCTCAGGGTTAGAAATATGCTCCTCTATGAGGAACAAATAGGTGCCCACCCAATCCCAGGCCCACGCCCCGTCGGGTTCAGAATCAATGAAACCAACCCGACCGAGTGGTTCAAACACCCAGACCGTCAACCCTTCCATTCCAGGAGCAATTCGGGCTTCCTCTCCGAGAGGCAGGAATACGGGGGTTCCTTCGATGCCGACTTCATGAATATATGTCGGCACCCCTCTGGGCAACTCGCGAGTTCGTTCAGGACGATATATCTTCAGTTGGCCATTATCGCGCAAACCGTCGACTATTTCATTCAGCACGCGCGGATCCGTCACGGATTTTGGAATGACCCTCTTCACTGACTTCCGCCGCCCGGACCCAAGTCCAGTGATCCCCCCGTTGAGTTCAGTTTCCACCGTTGTTTCAACGTCCACATCCAGGCCAAGTTGACGGGCAAGTTGCTCGGCCATCCTGGAGCTCACCACACGATAAGACTTGAGGGTCATGGCAAAGATCCTCCGTGCGAGGGGCCGCGTCACTGGCTTTGACTACCGGTTGTACCGCGAGGTTCCGACATACGATCATGCCACCCCGCATCGGAGCTTGGTGACCCTTTCATTCACTCTCGCCCGGCCCGCCTGCAGACGGGCCGAGTTCCTCCGGCCACGAGGGTCCGACCGTCAACGGGTCAGCGGGCCCCATCGTGCCAACCTCCTTCAGGTTTGTTCCACAGTAGAGATGATCTTCTTCGCCTTGCGGCTATCGATGCCGTGCGTCTTCGAGAGTGCACGCTGGAGAGAGCAGCGTCCCGGACCGTTCAGGCTAGCGATGTAGTTGGCGAGGGCGGCCTGCTCCGTGACGTGCTCGACTCCGATGCGTTCGCGGTCGAACGCCGCCCACACGGATGCTCCCGGTCCAGATTGCTCCCTTGTTTGTGCTGATGATGCGGTGTTTAGGACCAGAACCAGGACGAGTTCGAAGGAGCCGATGAGGGCGAGCGCTAGCCGCCAGGTGTCGTAGCTGCGGGGCGCGGTCAAGTGGTGACGTACCGGGATCCGTCGATGCGGGTGGCTTCGGCTAGTTGGGCTGCGTTGCTGTGAGCTTCGTGTGGTCGGTGGCGGTCTGGATTCCTATAAGTGGGCCTCCCTCGTGCTGGAGGAGGGGAGTCAGTCCGGCGAGCCAATGCTTGTCAATCTAGGTCGATGTGGATCGACTCCGCCGGATGGGCTTCTGGGCTCCGCTCGTGGGTTTTGCAGTGAGCGGCTCCTGGGTCGACTCGGGCGGACCTTGGCGGACGCGGTTCAAAGGCGCATCCGTTTAACAATCTTTGGGTAACGGTACGGAGCGCACACAGGTGAGTACTCTGTGTGGCCGGGCTGTGGGAGGGCTTTGTGACGCAATTCGGGCGGTCGGTGTCTGGGTCCGCGGATGCCACGGTTCCGCTTTCCTTGCCGAGCGTTGAGGAAGCCAAGGGGGAGGCCGCGCCCGGGGTTGGGGACGCGCTCACGCCGGATCGGTTGTTGCCCGGGCGGCGGGCCGTGCCCGAGCAGGGGTGGCGGCGGACGGTCCACCGGCTCTCCGGGGGGCTGGTGCACCCGAGGGAGTCGGCCGCGGAGGGGCGGCGGCGGGAGCTCCTCGCCCGGGTGCGGACGCCGGTCGCCAGCGGAC
This sequence comes from Actinomadura fulvescens, assembly GCF_039533225.1. Lineage (NCBI taxonomy): Bacteria > Bacillati > Actinomycetota > Actinomycetes > Streptosporangiales > Thermomonosporaceae > Actinomadura > Actinomadura fulvescens. The sequence continues at coordinate 436,122 of NZ_BAAATD010000006.1, forward strand.
ATCATCGGGTGGCCGTGCTGAGCCTCAAGGGGGGTGTCGGCAAGACCACCACGGCGGTCGGCCTGGGGTCGGCGCTCGCGGTGGTGCGCGGCGACCGGGTCATCGCCGTCGACGCCAATCCCGACCACGGCACGCTGGCGGAGAAGGTGCGGCCGGAGACGGCCGCGTCGGTGCGGGACCTGCTCGCGATGGCGCACAGGACGCCGCGTTACGCCGACGTGCGGGCGTGCACCTCGCAGTCGGTCAGCAGCCGGCTGGAGGTCCTCGCGTCGGCGCGCGATCCGGAGGTGTCCGAGGCGTTCGCCGACGAGGACTACCGGGCCGTGGTGCGGCTGCTGGAGAACCACTACTCGATCTGCATCACCGACTGCGGCACCGGTCTGCTGCACTCGGCCATGGGCGCGGTGCTGGAGCTGACCGATCAGATCGTTCTGGTCACGATCCCGTCGGTCGCCGCGGCGCGGTCGGCGAGCGCGACGCTGGACTGGCTGGAGGCCCACGGACGCGGCCGGCTCGCCCGTTCGGCGACCGTCGCGTTGTGCAGCATCCGGCCCGGCGGCACGCAGATCGACGTGCACGCGTTGCGGTCCCACTTCGAACGGCGGTGCCGGGCGGTGGTGGCCGTGCCGTTCGACGCCCATCTGGCCGAGGACGCGGAGATCGATCTCGACCTGATGGGCGCGGGTACGCGGGAGGCGTTCCTGAGGCTGGCCGCCACCGTGGGCGACGGGTTCGAATAGGCTCGCGGGCGTGGACGAAGGACTGGACGTCGAGTCCGGCATCCGCGCGCTGCTGCTGCTCATGCCCCGGGTGGTCGGGCGGGCGAAGAAGCTCGGCGTGCCCAAAGAGCTGGCGTCGTTCTCGCTCGCGCCCCGGCACCTGTCGCTGCTGGCCTACCTGCTGTTCGACGGCGCCATGACGGTGAACGAGCTGGCGGCGCGGCTGGAGGTCACCCCGGCGACGGTCAGCCTGATGGTCGGCGAGCTGAGCCGCCAGGGCATCCTCGACCGGCGGACGGACGAGGACGACCGGCGGCGGGCGATCGTGAGCATCGCCCCGGCCCACGAGGCGGCCATCAAGCAGTGGCTCGGGCAGGGCGCCGAGGCCTGGCGCCGTGCCCTCGACCCCCTGACGCCCGAGCAGCGGAGGCTGTTCGTCGACACGCTCCTCGCCTACGAGCGGGCGCTGGACGGTTGAGGGCGCCGGACCGTTGATTGGCCGGGGCCTGCGTGGGCAGGACGGGCTCATGGGAAAGAAGGATGAGTCCAAGCCCCTGGCCGACCGCCGCGCCGAAGTGGAGGAGCCGGAGCCCGATTTCGCCGACGAGCACGCGCCGGGCCCGACCGATCCGCCCAACGCCGCGGCCGACGCACCCGGTGGCGAGGACGACGGCTACAGCCCGCAGACCGAGATCCCCAAAGGCCCCTAGGGCTCGGGGACGCCGGGCTTGAGCGGGTCGTGGCCGACGGTCATCAGCGCGTGGCGCCAGCCGTCGTCCTGAACGTCGCTCGGCGACTGGTTCTTCAGCCTGTCCTCGACGAAGTCCACGACCTCCCGCATGGCGCCGACGTCGGCGTCGGTGAGATCGACCTTGCGTTTGCGGAGTATCTCGACCACCCGGGTGCCGAGCTCCGGGAGCTCCATGTCCGCGGGCAGGGCGTCCTCGCCCGAGGCTTCGGTGAGGAGCCAGGTCCGCAGTTCCTCCGAGGTCATATTGACGAGGCGGTGGAACTCCTCCCAGAGGAGCTCCGTCTCGCCGGGAATCCGTTCCTTCATGCCCGCCCCCTACCCGGGGTCCGCCGGGCCATTCGCGGCCCGGAGTTAACAAGCGGTCCAGACGGGAAAGTGCAGCTCATGGATCATTCGGAGGCTCCGGTACTGGACGCGCTCGCCGCCTACCGGCGTCGAGGCGACACCCCGTTCACCCCTCCGGGGCACAAGCAGGGACGAGGGGCCGATCCGCGGGTGCGCGAGGCGCTCGGTGACGCGGTCTTCACCCACGACGTGCTGGCCGTCTCCGGGCTGGACGACCGGCGCTCCACCCACAAGGTGCTGGAACGGGCGCAGGAGCTGATGGCCGACGCCGTGCACGCGGAGAAGACGTTCTTCTCGACCTGCGGCAGCTCCCTGTCGGTCAAGTCGGCCATGCTGTCGGTCGCGGGTCCCGGCGAGAAGCTGCTCATCGGCCGCGACGCGCACAAGTCGGTGATCTCGGGCCTGATCATCAGCGGGGTGCGGCCGATCTGGGTGGAGCCGAGCTGGGACGCCGAACGCCGGCTCGCGCACCCGCCGTCGCCCGAGTCTTTCGCGCGACGGTTCGAGCAGCACCCGGACGCGCGAGGCGCCCTGGTGACCAGCCCGACGCCGTACGGCACGTGCGCGAACCTCGCCGAGATCGCCGAGATCTGCCACCGGCACGGTAAACCGCTGATCGTTGACGAGGCGTGGGGCGCGCACCTGCCCTTCCATCCCGACCTGCCGTCCTGGGCGATGGACGCGGGTGCGGACGTCTGCGTGACCAGCGTCCACAAGATGGGCAGCGGCCTTGAGCAGGGCTCGGTCTTCCACCAGCAGGGGGAGCTCGTCGATCCGACCGTTCTGAAGGCCCGCGAGGACCTGCTTGGCACCACGAGCCCGTCGGTGCTGCTGTACGCAGGCCTGGACGGCTGGCGGCGGCAGATGGTCGAGCACGGTCACGACCTGCTGGACGCGGCGCTGCACCTGGCCGCGGACGTGCGCCAGGAGATCGAGCGCCTGCCGGGCCTGCACGTCGACCAGGACGAGTTCGTCGGCCCCGGAAAGGCCTTCGACCTCGATCCGTTGCAGGTCATCATCGATGTCTCCGAGCTCGGCGTCCTCGGCTACCGGGCGGCCGACTGGATCCACGAGCACCACCGCGTCAACCTGCACCTGTCCGACCATCGGCGCATCAGCGCCCAGCTGACGTACGCCGACGACAAGGACACGGCCGCCACGCTGCTGACCGCGCTGCGCGATCTGGTCGACCACGCCGCCGAGCTGCGCGGCGGGCCGGAGGTGAACGTCGCCGGGCCGGGCGACCTGCAGCTCGAACTGGTCGTCCTCCCCCGCGACGCGTTCTTCGGGCCGGCCGAGCAGGTGCCGGCGGACGAGGCGGTCGGCCGGGTCAGCGCCGAGATGCTGACGCCCTACCCGCCCGGCATCCCGGCGGTCCTGCCGGGAGAGCGCATCACCGCGCCCGTCCTGGACTACCTGCGCAGCGGCGTGGCCGCCGGAATGGTGGTGCCCGACGCCGCCGACCCCGAGCTGGGGAGCGTCCGCGCGTACATCGAGTCCTGACTCCCCGGCATCCCCGCGAGTTAAGCGGGTAAGGGGTCCGCCACGCGGAAAGGAGGCAGATCCGGTGAGCGAGAAGGCGACGTCCGGCAAGAAGGCGGCCACGGAGAAGACGACCGACGAGAAGACGACCGGCGGGAAGGCCGCCGAGCAGGGCACGCGGCAGGACAAAGCCCCTGAAGGACCGACGCACATCGGCCGTCGCGGCTGGTGGGGCGTCGCGAAGCGGACCGTGACGGAGTTCCAGAAGGACAACCTCGTCGACTGGGCCGCCGCACTGACCTACTACGGCATCCTCTCGGTGTTCCCCGCCCTCATCGTCGTCGTCTCGCTGGTCGGGATGTCCGGTGTCTCGGGCACGCAGACGCTCGTGGACAACGTCCGCCAGCTGGCACCCGGCCAGGCGCGCGACACCGCGATCAGCATCATCCAGAGCCTGGAGGGCACCGCGCCGACGGCCAGCGTCTTCGCCGCCATCGGCCTGGTGGTGGCGCTGTGGTCGGCGTCGAAGTACGTCGCCGCGTTCATCCGCGCGGTCAACGCGGTCTACGACATGCCGGAGGGGCGGCCGCTGTGGAAGCTGGCGCCGCTGCGGCTGGCGCTGACGCTCACCATGGTGGTGCTCCTCGGCGCCAGCGCGCTCGCGGTCACGTTCACGGGCCGGTTCGCCGAGTGGATGGGCGACGTGCTCGGGCTCGGCTCGACCTTCGTCACGGCCTGGGGCATCGTGAAGTGGCCGGTGATCCTGATGGTGGTGATGGTGGCCATCGCGACGCTCTACTGGGCCGCGCCGAACGTGCGGCAGCCCGGCTGGCGCTGGATCACGCCGGGCAGCGCGCTCGCGATCCTGGCGTGGCTCGCCGCCTCGGCCGCCTTCGCCCTGTACGTGGCGAACTTCGGCTCGTACAACAAGACCTACGGCGCGCTCGCGGCGGTCGTCATCTTCCTGGTGTGGATGTGGGTGTCGAACGTGGCGATCCTGCTGGGCGCCGAGCTCGACGCCGAGCTCGTGCGGGCCCGGCGCATCGAGCAGGGGGTGCCGGAGGACGCCGTCCCGTACGCCGAGCCGCGCGACACCCGCAAGATCGATGACATGGACGACCGCGAGGGCGGTCTCGGCCGGCCCTAACGGACGTCGAGGTAGTCCTCCAGCCGGGCCACCGCGAAGCCCTGCGCGCGGATCCGCTTGAGCAGGTTGGCGAACATCCGCGTCATGGTCGTGCCCTTGAGCTCGGTGGGCCCGCGGAAGTGGGCCAGGATGATGTCCCCCGGCCGCAGCCGCTTGTCGGGCTCGTCGTACTGCATGTCGTTGATCTGCATGGACTCGCGCCACATGACGATCGCGCGCACCCCGCACCGGACGGCCGCCACCTGCGTGCTGTCTCCGTACCGGCCGAACGGGGGCCGGAACAGCACGGGCCGCGCGCCGTACCGCGCGGCGAGGATCTTCTGCTGGCCACAGATCTCGGCCCGCTGCCCCGCCGGGCCGAGCAGGCTCATCACCGGATGGGTCATCGTGTGGTTCTGGACGTGGTTGCCGAGGTCGCGCAGCCGCGTGAAGTACGCGTAGTCGTCCTTGATCGAGTCGTTCGTCAGGAACATCGAGATCGGGACGCGCAGCTCGGCCAGCATCCGCACGAACGCCGGGTCCTTCTCCTTGCCGTCGTCGATCGTGATGAAGACGACCTTGTCGCGAGTCGGGACCCGCGTGATGACCGGCGCCTTGCCCCGGACGAGCTTGACCGGCCGGTCGGCCGCGGCGGGCGCGGGAGGGGCGGGCGGGAGGGGTTTGAGCCCCCAGCGCGCCCACGCGGCGGGGTCGTGGCTCGCGGCGGCGACCGTCGCCGGTGCGGTCGGCGGCCCGGCCGGCCCGACACCCGCGGTCGCGCTGCATCCGCTCACCGCCGCGAGCACCACCAGCAACCGTCCTGCGTACCGCATTCCGTCGGCCTCCCCCGATGCCCGCCCGTTCCCAGACGATCTCCACGCAGAAGGTATCGGTGGAGGGCGCCGGACGGGCGCGTGGGTCACGCCGTGGCGGCGGCCAGTTCGTCCAGCAGGCGGGCCGCGACCTCGGCGGCGGGCGCGTCGGCGGCGAGACGGAACGACTCCCCGGCCCACAGGTTGACGGTGCCGGCGTCCCCGCGCGCCGCCGCGGCCTTGCGCAACGGCGCGGTCAGGTAGTGAACGTCCGGGTACGCGACGGGCGCGAACGACGAGTGCTCGATCATGAACCGGTTGACCAGCCCCCGCGCCGACCGGCCGCTGAAGGCCCTGGTCATCGCGGTCTCGGTGAACCTCGGATCGGCCAGCGCGGCTTTGTGCACGCCGCCCGCGCCGCTCTCCGGGCAACGCAGGAACGCGGTGCCGAGCTGCGCCGCGTCCGCCCCGAGCGCGAGGACCTCGGCGACGTGCGCGCCCGTCGCCAGCCCGCCCGCGGCCAGCAGCGGCCGGTCGGTCGCCGCCCGGACGGCCGGCAGCAGCTCCCGCAGCGGCGTGCCCGCGGCGCCGGTGAACGTGCCGCTGTGCCCGCCGGCCTCCCTCCCCTGGACGTAGAGCGCGCCGGCGCCCGCCGCCGTGGCGGTCACGGCCTCGGCCACCGAGGTCACCGTGACGACGGTGACCGTGCCCTTCTCGTGGAAGGCCGCCAGGACGCCCGGCTCCGGGCAGCCGAAGGTGAACCCGACGATCGCGGGCGGGTCGGCCACCAGGTCGGCGATCTTGGCCTCCCAGTCGTCGGAACGGTCGCCGGGCGCGCCGAGCTCGACGCCGAGACGTTCGGCCTCGGGACCGAGCCGCTCCCGGTACGCCGCGACCGCCGCCTCGTCGACACGATCGTGCGAGGGCATGAAGAGGTTCATCCCGAACGGCCGGGACGTGGCCCGGCGGGTCTCCTCGATCTCCTCGCGCATCCGAGCCGCCGGCTTGTAGCCGGCGGCCAGGAAGCCGGTCACGCCCGCCTCGGACACGGCCGCCACCAGCGCGGGAGTCGATCCGCCGCCCGCCATCGGCGCCTGCACGACCGGGCTGGCAAGCACGTCAGACATCTCGATCACACGTCCAGTCTCCCTGACGGACCCGCCGCCTCCCGGAACCGGTCCGACAGGACGCGCAGATGGTCGGCGAGCGCGGCGGGCTCGACCACGCTGAACCCGAAGCCGAGACTCCCGAGGAACGAGGCGAGGTCGTGGATATCGTCGGCGCCGGTCACGAAGAGGCAGGAGGTCTCGTCGATCGCCTCCAGCATCCCCGCCTCGGGAGGCAGCCGCTCCATGGCGGCCGCGAGCGGGACGTGCAGCCTGATGCGCGCCTGGTGGCTCCTGGCCCTGGAGCTCACGCCCCGCATCACGTACGCGGCGGCGTCGCCCTCGGGCGGCTCGCGCGGCGCGAACCGCGGCCCGTTCGGCGTACGCAGCCGCATCCGGTCCACCCGGAACGTCCGCCAGTCCTCCCGGTCGGTGTCCCAGGCCGCCAGGTACCACCGCCGGCCGGTGTAGACGAGCCGGTGCGGCTCGGCCGCGCGGGTGGTAGGCGCGTCCCGCTGGCTCAGGTAGTCGAAACGCAGGGTCTCGTGGTCGCGTACCGCCGCGGCGATGCCGGTGAGGGTCGCCGCGTCCACGCCGGGACCGCGCCTCGCCACCGACACCGTGGCCGCCTGCAGCGAGGTCACCCGCCGCCGCAACCGGGACGGCAGCATGTTCTCCAGCTTGGCGAGGGCACGGACCGAGGTCTCCTCCATTCCCTCGACCGTCCCCGCCGCGCTCGTGCTCAACGCGACGGCGACCGCGACCGCCTCCTCGTCGTCGAGCAGCAGCGGCGGCAGCTGAGCGCCCGCCCCGAGCCGGTAGCCGCCCGCGGTCCCGGTCGTGGAGTGCACCTGGTAGCCGAGGATGCGCAGCCGCTCCATGTCGTTGCGCACGGTGCGGGTCGTCACCGCCAGCCGTTCGGCGAGCTCGGCACCCGACCATTCCCGCCGGGCCTGAAGCAGGGCGAGCAGTTTGAGCAGCCGTACGGACGTCTCCAGCATCCGTCCATCTTGGCGCCGATCACAACCGGAAGAGTTCCCTGACGCACTGCGCGACGATCTGCAAGATGGGGCTATGCGAATCCTGCTGCACTACGACATGGAGCACAGCGAGCCTGGCATGGACGTGGTGAGCTGTCCCGAGGAGGACGACGCGCGGCTGCGTGGGCTCCTGCCGGACACCGAGGTCATCTGGCACGTGCTGCGGCCGCTGAGCGCCGCCGACATGGATCGTGCCCCGAAGCTGAAGCTCGTCCAGAAGCTCGGGACCGGCGTCAACACCATCGACCTGGACGCCGCCGCCGAGCGCGGGATCGCCGTGGCGAACATGCCCGGCCAGAACGCGCGGGCCGTCGCCGAGGCCGCTCTTTTGCTGATGCTGGCGACGCTGCGGCGGGCCGTCACGTTCGACCGCCTCACCCGGGAAGGCCGGGGGTGGCCCGCGGTCCCCGGGCTGGTCGGCGGGGAGATCGCGGGCAGGACGGTCGGGCTGCTCGGCGGCGGCGAGATCGCCCGGCTGCTGCGGGGCATGCTGGAGGCCATGGGCGCGCAGGTCCTCTTCACCTCGCGGACGCCCCGGCCGGACGACCCCGCCTGGCGCGAGCTGGACGACTTGCTGCGGGTCAGCGACATCGTCTCGGTGCACATCCCGTTGAGCGGCGAGACGCACCATCTGCTGGACGAGCGCAGGCTCGCACTCCTGCCGCCCGGGGCCGTCGTCGTCAACACCGCGCGCGGGGCGGTGATCGACGAGGCCGCGCTGGTCGAGGCGCTGACCTCCGGCCGGCTCGGCGGCGCCGGGCTCGACGTCTTCGAACGGGAGCCGGTCACGGCGGCGAACCCGCTGCTCGCCCTGGACAACGTCGTCGTCATGCCGCACGTGGCCTGGCTGACGGCCGAGACGTGGCGGCGTTACTTCACCGTGGCGGCCGAGAACGTCCGCCGCCTGGCCGCCGGCGAGGAGCTCCTCCACCGGGTGCGCTGAAGGCCGCTCACCGCGCGATCGCGTTGCCGAGGGACGACAGGACGAAATCGACGGCGGCGGCCGCGTGGCGGGCGGGCTCGGCGGCGATGCGGGGGCGCGCGCGGCCGGGGGTGAGCACGATCCCGCTGAGCACCCGGCCCATGATCGCGTCGATGACCAGGTCGGGCGGGGTTCCCGCGGGCAGCTCGCCGCGTTCGACGGCGGCGCGGACCACCTCGCGCGCCGCGTCGAAGCGGGCCCGGGCGATGTTCATCACCGTCTCGTCGAACAGCGGCGGGTAGAGCGAGGCCTCGATCAGGACGCGCGGCAGCACCAGCGCCTTGGGGCCGACGAACATGTCCACGACCTGCTCGGCCATCAGCGTGAGGCACCCGTGCAGGTCGGCGGGGTCGGCCCAGTCGGGCGGCGGCTCGGCTAGGAGCTCCAGCGCGGCGGCGAGGAGGTGCTCCTTGTCGGGCCAGCGGCGGTAGAGCGCGGCCTTGCCGACCCGGGACCGGCGGGCGACGGCCTCGAAGCTGAAGCCCGCCCAGCCGAGCTCCCCGTACACCTGCAGCGCCGCCCGCAGCGCCCGCTGGTCGATCCCGGGGTCCGGCGGGCGACCTTTGCGGGCGGCGGGGCTCGCGGGGCTCGCGGACTCAGCCACCGGGCAGCAGCACCGGCTTGACGACCTTCCCGGACAGCCAGTCGGCCTCGGCCTGGTTGATCTGGTCGAGCGGGTAGGTGGTGATGAGCTCGTCGAACGGGAACCGGCCCTGCCGCCAGAGCTCCACGAGCCTCGGAATGAACAGCTGCGGAACGGCGTCGCCCTCGATGATGCCCTTGACCGTCCGTCCCATCAGGAGCAGCGACGGGTCGAACCGGTACTCCTCGCTGCCGACGCCGACCAGGCCGCAGACGCCGGTCGTGCGCAGGCAGGCGACGGCGGCCGACACGATCGACGGCACGGCGGTCGTGTCGAAGGAGTACTGGACGCCCTCGCCTCCGGAGATCGCCCGGATGCGCCCGGCGAGGTCGTCGTCCGCCCCGTTCAGCGTGTGCGTGGCGCCGAGCTCGCGCGCCAGGTCGAGCCGCGACTCGTGCAGGTCGACCGCGACGATGGTGGTGGCGCCCGCGACGCGGGCGGCCATGACCCCGGCGAGGCCGACCGCGCCCACGCCGAAGACGGCGATGCTGTCGCCCGCCCGCACGCCGAGCGAGATCAGCACGGACCCGGCGCCGGTCTGCATGCCGCAGCCGAGCGGGCCGAGCCGTTCCAGCGGCACGTCCGGGTCGACCGTCACCGTGTTGCGGACGGTGGCGAGCGCGTGGGAGGCGAACGACGACTGCCCGAACCAGCGGGTCCCGACCGCCGCTCCCCGCACGTCATGCGCGCGCGGCACGCCGTCCAGCGGCAGCGAGAACATGTTGAGCTCGGCCATCTTCACGCAATTACCCGGACGGGCGGCGCGGCAGTTGGTGCAGGCACCGCAGGAGTCAAGCGACAGCACGACGTGCGCGCCCACCACCACGTCGGTCACGCCCGGGCCGACCGCCTCGACGACCCCCGCGCCCTCATGACCGAGCACGACCGGCTTGCCGACCAGATCGCCAGGGACGCGGCCGAGCAGATCGGTGTGGCACATCCCGGTGCCGGCGATCCGGACCAGGACCTCGCCCGGACCCGGGTCGGCGAGCTCGACCGGCTCGACGGCGAACGGGGCGTCGGCGGCGCGCAGCACCGCGGCGTCGATGCGCATCTCGGTCAGCCCTTCAGGGAGTAGCGGACGGGCAGGCGCTTGAGGCCGCCGACGAAGGTGGTGGCCGTGCTCTCGGGCTTCCCGGCGAGCTCGATGGAGTCGAGCCGCGGCAGCAGCTCCTCGAAGAAGGCGCGGACCTCCATCCGGGCCAGCGCGGCGCCCAGGCAGTAGTGCACGCCGAAGCCGAACGCCAGGTGCTTGTTCGGGTCGCGGCCGACGTCGAAGCCGAACGGGTCGTCGAAGACCTCCTCGTCCCGGTTGGCCGACGGGTACGACAGCAACACCGACTCGCCCTCGCGGATCGTCACGCCGCGCAGGTCGAAGTCCTCGGTCGCGGTGCGCATGAACTCCTTGACCGGCGTGACCCACCGGATCATCTCGTCCACGGCGTACGGCATCAGTGCCGGGTCGGCGCGCAGCCGGCCCCGCTGGTCCGGGTGCTCGATGAGCGCGTGCAGGCCGCCGGAGATCGTGGAGCTCGTCGTGTCGTGCCCGGCGGTGGCGATGATGACGTAGTACGAGACGGTGTCGAAGTCGCTCAGCGGCCGGCCGTCGACCTGTGCGTTCGCGATCGCCGAGGCCAGGTCGTCGGTGGGTTCGGCACGGCGGGCCTCGGTGAGCTCCTGGAAGTAGGCGATGAAGTCCAGGAGCACGTTCAGCTGCTCCTCGGGGGTCGTGCCGCGCCGCATGTCGGAGTCATCGCCGCCGAACAGCTCTTGGGTGAGCTTGAGCATCCGGTCGAAGTCCGACTCGGGCAGGCCGAGCAGCGACAGGATCACGTACAGCGGGTAGTGCACGGCGATGTCCTGGACGAAGTCGCAGGCGCCCCCGCTTTCCACCATCCGGTCGACGTACCGCCTGGCCAGTTCCTTGACCCGGTCCTGCAACGCGCGCATCGCCTTGGGCCGGAACCAGTCCGCGCCGATCGCCCGGACCACGCGGTGGTCCGGGTCGTCCATGTGGACGAGGGTGCGCAGCGCGACGCCCTGCTCGGCGCGCTGCCGGTTCATGGCGTCGTACTCGGCGGTGCCGAGGATCGCGCGCGGCGCGTTCCGGAAGATCGTGTGGTTGCGCTCGATCTCCATGACGTCGGCGTGCCTGGTGATCGCCCAGAACGGGTTGTACCCCGGCGGGTCCGCGACCCGGTGCACCGGCGCCTCCCGCCGCAGCAACGCCAGGGCGTCGTGGAGGCGACCCTCGTCGGCGTACACGCGCGGGTCGGCGAGCGCTCGGCCCGCCTCGTCCACGGTCAGGCTCATCGGCGTCCCCTTTTCCGGACGGATTCCGTCTGAAAGGACGCTAGTAAGCAATGTCTTACCGGTCAAGGGCGCTGCCGGACCGCCACTGGTTCCAGCTCAGCTGCCAGTAGCTCCAGCCGTTCGTCCACGGCAACCGGCGGGCGGTGCCGACGACGTCCACCACGTCACCGCGCTGCGCGAGCCCGAAGAACCACTGCGCCCCGCTGGGCGTCGTCCGCACGCACCCGTGGCTCTGGTTGGAGACCCCGAGGTACTGGTAGCCGCCGTTGCTCTGGTGCACGTACTCGCCCGACGCGCTGATCCGCACCGCCCAGTTGACGTTCACGTCCCAGCCGTTGTCCTTGTCCTTCGGATCGATCCCGGACCCCTCGGACGTCATGCGCTCCACGCGCTTCTTGTCCATGACGAGATGCACGCCGCTGGCGGTGAGGAAGATGTCCTCGCCGTTCACGACCCGCCCGCCGCTCCCCGTGCTGACCGGCAGCGTGCGGACCACCCGGCCGTCACGCCGGACCGTCATGCGATGGGTACGGGCGTTGACCGTGCTGATCTGCGCCGCCCCGATGGCGAACCGCCGCGTCACGTCGGCGACGCCGTAGACGCCCTTCGCCGCCGCGACACCCGTCAGCCGCGCGGTGAAACGGACCTTCTGGTGCGCGGGCCAGTACTTCTTGGTGCGGTAGATGACCCGCGTCGAACTCACCCAGCGCCACGCACCCGGCACCGGCTTCTGCGCCTCGACCTCCAGCACCCGCTCGACGGCCGCACGATCCGACACCGGCCGGTTGAACGTGACGATGATCGGCGAGCCCACACCGACCCTCTCACTCCGATCGCTCATCGGGGTGATGTCGGCGATCCCAAACGTCCCGGCAGGCTTGAGCGTACGGAAACGGCTGGTCACGGTGGTCGTCTTGCCGCCGCTTCCGGTCGCCTTGGCGGTCACCTCGTACGCGGCGTCCGGCTTGAGCCCGCGGCCGGCCCGCCACCGGGTGCGATCCGCCGTGAACGCGCCCGCGACGACCAGCCCGCCACCGGTCCGGACGGTCACCTCGGCGAGCGTGCCGCCGTCCGCCGTGACGGCGACGCGGCTGTCCGGACGCACCCGCGAACTTCCGTCACCGGGCATGACGGCGACCGAGGGGCCGCCGCCCCCGCCCGCGACGGCGGTTCCCCGGCCGGACCCGGAGTCTCCACCCCCGCAGGCCGCCACGGTGGTCACAGTGAGCAGAACCGCGAGCGCGGCCGACCTGATCTTCAAGACGTCTCCAGGGGCTGATCGGCAAAAGGGGGCACTATGTATTGCCCGATCGCCCGGATTGGTTTCACTCCAGAGAGTGACCAGTGACCCCTGGCGTTCTGATCACGGCCGCTGTCACCCGGCGTCAGAGGTCGGTGAAGGTGCCGTGGCGGCCGGCGCCGGAGGTGAAGCGGGCCGCGCCCTCGATGGCCTCCTTCAGGGCGCTGGTGCCGTGGTCCAGCTCGTTCGCCAGCGCCTCGTCCTCGGTCAGGCCCGCTTGCTCCAAGGCTGACAGGCGGTCTCCTCGCATGCAGATCTGGGGGAAGCGGGCGATGTCGGCGGCCAGTTCCTCGGCTGCCTCGCGGGCCTTGCCGGGGGGTACGAGGCGGTTGGCCAGGCCGATGTCGTAGGCCTCCTGGGCGGTGACGGGGCGGCCGGTGAGGATCAGGTCCATGGCGCGGCTCTCGCCGATCAGGCGGGGCAGGCGTACGGTGCCGCCGTCGATCAGAGGCACGCCCCAGCGGCGGCAGAACACGCCGAACGTCGCGTCCTCCTCGGCGACCCGGAGGTCGCACCAGAGGGCGAGTTCCAGGCCGCCCGCCACGGCGTGGCCGGATACGGCGGCGATGACCGGCTTGGAGAGTCTCATCCGGGTCGGGCCCATCGGGCCGTCGGCGGGGAGGGGTCTCACCGGGTTGCCGCGGCCGGCGGCGATGCCCTTGAGGTCGGCTCCGGCGCAGAACGTGCCGCCCTCGCCCCAGAGCACGGCCACGGAGGCGTCGTCGTCGGCGTCGAACGCGCGGAAGGCGGCGGCCAGTTCGGCGGCCGTGGGGCCGTCGACCGCGTTGCGGACCTCGGGGCGCGACAGGATGACGGTGGTGACGGGGCCTTGGCGTTCTGTGCGTACGGTCATCTGAGCTCCTCCGCGTCGGGGACGGGACCGCCGCCCTCGGGGATCCAGCGGCCCGAGTCGCGCCACTTGACGGCCTCGTGGAAGCCGTGCGTGGCGGCGAACTCCTGGAACCAGCGCCCCTCGGGCGAGTGCCTGGTGATGCCGTCGAAGAGCGTCGCCAGGATCTGCGTGCCGTGCAGGCCCATGTTGTCGTACGCCTGGTTGATCATCAGCTTCTGCATGGCGAGCTGGTTGATCGGCACCCCGGCGATGCGGTCGGCCAGTGCCTCGACGCGTTCGTCCAGGTCGGCGGCCGGTGCGGACTCCAGAATCAGGCCCCACTCGGCGGCTTGCCGACCGTCGATCGTGTCGCCGGTCAGCAACATCCGCTTGGCGCGTTCGGCGCCGAGGCGGTAGACCCACATCGCCGTCGTGGGGCAGCCCCAGACTCGTGACGGCGGGTAGCCGATCTTCGCGTCGTCGGCCATGACCACCAGGTCGCACGACAGCGCGATGTCGCTGCCGCCCGCGATCGCGTAACCGTGCACCTTCGCGATCGTGGGCTTGAGCGAACGCCACAGGCTGAAGTAGTCGTCGGTGAAGCCCTTCATCGCCCGGTAGTCCTTGATCGGGTCCCAGGCCGGGTCGCGCTGTGTGCCGGCTCCGTCCTCGGCGGACTGCTTGAGGTCGTATCCCGAGCAGAAGGCCCGCCCGGCGCCCTGGAGCACGATCACGTGCACCTCGGGGTCATCGTTCGCCCGCCGCACCGCCGCCGTGAGCTCTCCGGGCATCCGGAAGTCGATCGCGTTCAGCCGGTCGGGCCGGTTGAGCGTGAGGTAGGCCTTGCGGTCCCTCTTCTCGAAGAGCACCACGCTCACGGCGTTTCCTTCCGGGTGAACGCGCCCGCCACGAGCTCCTCGAACCGGTCGAGGTCCTCGGCGGGGGCGTCGATGTCACGCAGCGGGCCACGGTCGGCGAGATGGCGCCGCGCGTACAGCCGGGCGACCAGCGCCTTGCGGTCACCGTCTTGCTCCCACCCTGCCTGCTCCAGCAGCAGCGCCGCCGCGTACACGTCCGCCATGTACTGGGCGAGCGGGAAGAGCCTCGCCTCGGCCGTGGTGGCGTCGAGGTCCTGCCACCGCTTCACGGCCTGGCGCAGATGCCCGATGCGCTCGTTCACCAGGGCGACGGTGGCGTCGTCGCCGCCCGCGTGCTCGACCGCCTGCTCCAGCCGTTCGAAGAACGGTTCGTGCGCCCGCTCGCGCACCATCGCCCGTCGGACGTCGAGGCAGAGGATGTTGTCCCCGCCCTCCCAGATCGGGTTGACCTGGGCGTCGCGCAGGATCCGCGCGACCGGCCACTGCTCGATGTAGCCGTTGCCGCCGTGGATCTCGATGGCGTCGCTCGCGGCCGTCACGCCGAGCCGCGCCGCCCGCAGCTTGATGAGGGGCGCCGCGATCCGCAGCCGCGGCCTGCCCAGATATCCGTCGAAGACCATCGCCTGCGCGGCCTCGGTCGCCACGATCAGCTCGGCCAGCTTGCGGCGCATCAGGGGCTGCTCATAGAGCGGCGCCCCGAACGCCTCGCGGGCACGCGCGTAACACAGCGCCTCGACGAGCGATCGCCGTGCGCATCCCAAGCCCATCATCGAGATGCCCAGCCGCGCGCCGTTCGTCAGCTCCATCATCCGGGCGAGGCCCTTGCCGTCGCCGGTCTGCCCTTCGCCGGTGGTGCTCGCGCCGGGTGCCAGCAGGAACGCCTCGGCGTCGGTGAACTCGATCTCCCCCGAGGCCACCGAACGGGTACCGAGCTTGTCCTTGAGCCGCCGGATCCGGATGCCGTTGCGCGAGCCGTCACGCCGTTCGCGCAGTACCAGGAACGGCGCGATCCCCCGCACCCCGTCCTCGGCGCCCTCCGGCTTGGCCAGCACCACGAACGCCGAGCCGTTGGCGTTGGAGGCGAACCACTTGAAGCCGTTCAGCCGCCAGGCGTCGCCGTCCCGCGTCGCGGTCGACTCCAGCGCGCCCAGGTCGGAGCCGCCCGAGCGTTCCGTGAGCAACTGCGCGGCCTCGCCGGAGAACATCCCGGCCGAGAACAACTCCCGCACGCGCGCCTTCACGTCCTCCGGCGCGAAGAGCTCGGTCAGCCCCACCACCATGTCCCCGCCCGTCCCCAGGGCGCAGGCCATGCCGATGTCGGCCTGGTCGAGCAGGTAGCTCCACGCGACCGCCATCGGCGCCGCGTCGACCCCGGCCGCCCGCGCCTCGGCGAAGAACTCCGGCCGTGTGAAGCCCGTCGCCACCAGTTCCGTCCGCGCGGCCTCGAACGAGCGAGGCATCACGACCTCGCTGATGTCGCGTCCCCACCGGTCGTACTTCTCCAGCCGCGGCGGGTCGCGGTCGGTCTCCTCCGCCCAACCGGCGACGCGCCCGCCCATCAGCTCGCCGAGGGCCTCCAGCCGGGGCTCGGCCCAGGCCAGTCCCTCGGCTCCGAGGTGCCGCCGCATCAGGAACCGCAGCGTCGGATCGCACGTGTACCAGTTGAGGCCGACCGCCCCCTGATAGCGCTCTGTCGCGTACCGGCGAGCCTTCTCGGGTCCGCCGAACGCAAGCCGGTCCACCGGCTCGATCAGATATGAGGCCATGCCCGGACATTACACTTTCGAGGTACGCGACGGAAGACTGTAATCCGGGTACAGTCCCCGTCAGTCATGACGAACACTCTCGGCCTCCGCCCGCTGACCGCCCGTTCCGTGGTCCTGAGCACGCTGCTGGGCTCGCACCCGCCCCGCCTGCGCGCCCGCTACCTGGTCCGCGTGGGCGAGCTCTTCGGCATCGCCGAGGGCACGATCCGGGTGGCGCTGTCGCGCATGGTCGCGGCGGGCGACCTGGTCCAGAGCGACGGCGAGTACGAGCTGGCCGAACGCCTCCTGGCCCGGCAGGCCCGCCAGGACGAGAGCCGCTTCCCGCGCACCCTGCCCTGGGACGGCACGTGGGAGATCGCCGTCATCACCGCCGAGCGCCGCCCCGCCGCCGACCGCGCCGCCCTCCGCCAGGCCATGGCCGCGCTCCGCCTGGCCGAACTGCGTGAGGGCACCTGGCTCCGCCCGGCCAACCTGAGCCGGTCGCGGCCCGACATCGTCGAACAGCAGTGCACGTTCCTCACCGGACGCCCCGAAGACGACCTGACCGCCGCGCTCTGGGACCTGGACGGCTGGGCGGCCACGGCGCACGGCCTGATCACCGCCCTCGACGAGGCCGACAGCCTCGCCGACCGTTTCACGGTGGCCGCCGCCGTCCTCCGCCATCTGCTGAACGATCCGCTGCTGCCGCCCGAGCTGCTTCCCGGCGACTGGCCAGGCCCCGGCCTGCGCGCCCACTACGAACGCTTCGAGGTCGACTTCGGCCGGCTCCTCGCCGACCACGTCCTGGCGCCCTGACCAGTCGATCCCTATTGACACCGGATCTCAAAGATGGGGATCATTCACGTTTCTTGACAGCTGAAGAGGGCGTGAATGAACCGTACGATCCGGCTCGTCCCAGCGGTGATCACCGCGGGCGTCTGCCTCGGCGCGCTCGGCGCCGTCGCCGTCCCGGCCCACGCGGCCGCCAGGACCTACACGATCGGCGTCCGCGCGATCGACCGCACCGGGAAGGCCGTCAAGGCCAATGGCTACCTGATCAACGTCAAGGACGGGCGGGAGCACCCCGTCGGTGCCGGGCGCACCAGGAAGGTCCCCGCCGGCACCTACGCCGTCACCACGGAAATCTCAACCGGGGAAACGGTGACCTGGGCGACGCGAGTGGTCAGCGTCTCGCGCAGCCAGTACGTCTCGTTCGACGCACGCCAGGGCCGGCAGGTCCGGTTCGGCGTCGACGATCCGACCGCCGAGGTCACGAGCCTGAACGTGCTTCCGCTCGTCCGGGGACGCTGGGCGATGCAGCCCACCGACGGATCGACGCCGCCCAAGGGCACCTACGTCATCCCTATGAAGAGCAAGTACGTGACGTTCGCCGCCCACGCCGTCCTGGAGAAGAAGGGCACCGCACCCGAGCAGGCCAGCCCCTACCGGTACGACCTCGTCCGGGTCCACAAGGGCGGCATCCCGCAGAAGCCCTCCTACTATGACCGCCGGTCCAAGCTCGCCCGGGTGGACGTGAGCGTCCGGTCCATCGACGCCGACCAGACCGGCTGGTTGTCGCTGGAGGCCACGGGCAAGAGCAACTCGTCGTACCTCACGCCCCTCGACACGTCACTCGGCGCCCTTCCCCGGACGGTGATCTCCTACCGGACGCCTGGCTACAAGTGGCACCCGAACATCACCATTAACGGCCCCCACGGGAACGCGCGGATCTGGGACAGCAACAACGATCCCGTCTACGCCGCACGCCGGTACAAGGAGACGTGGGGCGGCGGGGTCTGGGGTCCCGGTCCCAGGGGCGTCGACGCGAACATGTGGGGGCGTCGCCTGCTGGTCTACCCGCGCACGCTGATCTGCCAGCCGCCGCACACCGTGAACGAGGACTGCGAGCTCAGCGGGGTGACGAAGTTCAGCAGGCTCTACCGTGGCCGGACGCTGCTCGCCCAGGGCAAGGGCGACCTGAGCGCGAGGATCTCGACGAAGAGCACCTGGTACACGCTCAAGTCCACGGCCTCACGACCGCAGGGCGCGCTGCTCTCCACGCGGTTGTGGAGCACCTGGCGCTTCAAGGCGCGCGGGTACGACGACAGCTTCAGCCACGGCGGCGCCAGTCTCCTCACGGTGATCTACACGCCGTGGGGGCTGGACGGGCGGAACCATGCCGCGCGCGGCTCCCTCACCAAGATCCCGGTGTACGTGCGGGACGGCTCGGGCCACAAGCTCGCGGTGAAGTCGATCATCATTGAGGCCTCGGTCGACGGCGGTAAGACCTGGCGGCGCACCAGCGTCAAGCGGGACGGGAAGCGCTGGATGGCCTCCGTGCGCAACCCGGGCACGGCGGGCTTCGTCTCGCTGCGCGCCACCGTCAAGGACGCGCGCGGCAACACCGTCTGGCAGACGATCGCCAACGCGTACGGCGTCCGGTAGCCCGCGTCAGAACGTGATGACCTGGCGGACCGCCTCCGCGCTGTGGAGGCGGTCGAAACCCTCGTTCACCTCGTCCAGGGTCAGGCGGTGCGAGAGCAGGGCGTCGACCGGCAGCACCCCGGACCTGTACAGGCCGATGAAGCGCGGGATGTCGCGGCGCGGGATCGACGAGCCCAGGTAGCTGCCGCGCAGCGTCTTCTCCTCGGCGACCAGGCTGAGGGCCGGCAGGGTGAGGTCCTTGCCGGGGGCCGGGAGCCCGACGGTGACGGTGGTGCCGCCCGCGCGGGTCGCCGCGTACGACTGCTCCAGCACCGGGACGACGCCGGTGGTGTCGATGACCTTCTCGGCGCCGCCGCCGGTGAGCTCCCGGACCTGTTCGACCGCCTTCGGCCCGCCCTCGACGACGTGGGTGGCGCCGAGGCGCAGGGCGAGGTCGCGCTTGTGCGGCACCACGTCGATCGCGACGAGGGTGGCGGCGCCCGCGGCCTTGGCGGCGAGCAACGCGGCCAGGCCGACGCCGCCGAGGCCGAAGACGGCGACGCTGTCGCCGGGGGTGATCCGCGCGCTGTAGAGCGCGGCGCCGGCACCGGTGAGGACGGCGCAGCCGAAGAGCGCGGCGGTCTCGAACGGCAGGTCGCGATCGACCTTCACGGCGGACCGGGCCGAGACGACGGTGTATTCGGAGAACGCCGATACGCCGAGGTGGTGATGGGGACGGCTGCCGTCGGCGGACGCGAAACGGCGGGCACCGCCGAGGAGGGTGCCCGCGCCGTTCGCCTGCGCACCGGGGCCGCAGAGGGCCGGACGCCCGCCGACACAGCGTTCGCAGTGCCCGCAGGCCGGGACGAACGCCAGCACCACATGGTCGCCGGGCTCGAACTCGGTCCCTTCGCCCACCTCGACGACCTCGCCCGCGGCCTCATGGCCCAGCGCCATCGGCAGGGGACGGAGCCGGGAGCCGTTGATCACCGACAGGTCGGAGTGGCAGAGCCCGGCGGCGCCGACCTTGATCAGAAGCTCGCCCGGGCCGGGCGGGTCGAGCCGGAGCGAGGTGACCTCCAGCGGCCGGGACTCGGCGTACGGAGCGGCCCGCCCCGACTCGACCAGAACGGCGGCACGGGTCTCGGTCACGCGATCACCAGCTTCTGCAGCTCGGCGCGGACGGGGTCGACGATCTCCGCGGGGCGGCGGTCGCCACGGCCGACGAAGACATGCACGAAGTACCCCTCGGCGATCAGCGCCGCGTCGGAGCCGCGGTAGAGGCCGGCCTCCCAGCGGACGCTGGACCGGCCGAGCTTGCCGACCCGCAGCCCCAGCTCGATGGTGTCGGGAAAGGCGACCTCGGCCTTGTAAACACAGTGCGACTCCACGCACAGGGCGATCTGGTCACCGCGCAGCGGATCGAACCCCGCGGTCTTGATCATCCATTCGTTGATGGCCGTGTCCATCAACGAATAGTGGACGGTGTTGTTGACGTGCCCGTAGAGGTCGTTGTCCTTCCACCGCGTGGGAACGGTCTGCCAGTGCAAGTAGTCACCGTTGTTCACGGCGGCAAGTCTACGTATGCACTACTTGTCAGTAGCGCCTGCCCTTGCCGCCCTTGCCGCGGAACTTGGTCAGCAGGCGACGGGCCTTCTCCTTGTTGCGGGGGTCCCTGGCCATGCGCTCGGCCTTGGCGCGCGTGCGCTGACCCTGCGGACTTCGAGACCACGCCTTGATCTTCGTCATGAGTCCAGCCATGTCATCCTCCCGGCTCGGGGCGGCTCGGGGCCGGCCGCCCGCGTACTGTCAACGAACGGCCATGGCCCAGAAGTTGCGGGTCGATCCGGGTACGCGGCCGTCCCCGGATCGCCTCTACCCTCAGAACGCCTCGTCGAACGCCACACTTCCCTCCACACCGATCTGGTAGGCCGAGACCCGGCGTTCGAAGAAGTTCGACAGCTCCTGCACGTCCTGCAACTCCATGAACGCGAACGGGTTGGCCGTGCCGTACCGCGCCGGCATGCCGAGCCGGGCCAGCCGCTGGTCCGCCACGTACTCCAGGTAGGCGCGCATGTCGGTCGCGCTCATACCGGGCAGGCCGTCGCCGCACAGGTCCTTGGCGAACGCCATCTCGGCCTCGACGGCCTCCTCCAGCATCCGCGTGACCTGTTCGTCCAACCGCGCGTCGAAGAGGCCCGGCTCCTCCGCCCGCACGGTGTCGACGACCGAGAACGCGAACTCCATGTGCATCGACTCGTCGCGGAACACCCAGTTGGTGCCGGAGGCCAGCCCGTTCAGCAGGCCGCGCGACCGGAGCCAGTAGACGTAGGCGAACGCGCCGTAGAAGAACAGCCCCTCGATGCACGCCGCGAAGCAGATCAGGTTGAGCAGGAACGCACGCCGGTCATCGGCCGTGCGCAGCTCGTCCAGCCCGTCGATGGTGTCGATCCAGCGGAAGCAGAACTCCGCCTTGGCCCTGATCGAGGGGATGTGCTCGATGGCGTCGAACGCCTTGGCGCGTTCGTCATGGTCGGGCAGGTAGGTGTCGAGCAACGTCAGATAGAACTGGACGTGCACGGCCTCCTCGAACAGCTGCCGCGACAGGTAGAGACGTGCCTCGGGCGCGTTCACGTGCTTGTAGAGGTTGAGCACGAGGTTGTTGGCAACGATCGAGTCGCCGGTCGCGAAGAACGCGACCAGCCGGTTGACCAGGTGCAGCTCGGCCGGTGTCAGCCGGGCCAGGTCGGCGAGGTCGGTGCCCAGATCGACCTCCTCCACCGTCCAGGTGTTGCGGATCGCGGCGCGGTAGCGCTCGTAGAAGTCGGGATAGCGCATGGGCCGCAGGGTCAGGTCCATGCCGGGATCGAGCAGCATGCCGTGTTCTCCGGTTCGGCCGCTCACTGGCAGGCCTCGCAGGCTTCGGGGTTTTCGAGGGAGCACACGACGGCCTCGGTGTCGGTGACCGTGGCGACCGTGGTCTGGGCGATCCGGGTGGCCGGACGGGAACGCAGGTAGTAGGTGGTCTTCAGGCCCGCGCGCCACGCGTAGGCGTACATCGAGGAGAGCTTCCCGATGGTCGGCGTCTCCATGAAGAGGTTCAGCGACTGGCTCTGGTCGATGTAGGGGGTACGGGCCGCGGCGAGGTCGATCAGCGCCTTCTGCGGCAGTTCCCACGCGGTGCGGTAGAGCTCGCGGTGGGACGCGGGCAGGCCGGTGATGCCCTGGACGGAGCCGTTGGCCCGCTTGATGGCGTCCCGCGTCGCGGGCGTCCACAGTCCGAGCGCCTTGAGGTCCGCGACCAGATAGTCGTTGATCTGCAGGAACTCGCCGGACAGCGTCTCGCGCTTGAAGAGGTTGGAGACCTGCGGCTCGACGCACTCGTAGCAGCCCGCGATGGAGGCGATCGTGGCGGTCGGCGCGATCGCGATCAGCAGCGAGTTGCGCAGCCCGGTCTCGGCGACGCGGGCGCGCAGCGCCTCCCACTCGGCCGTACGGCGCGGCGTGGCCTCCGGGAAGTGGTCGACGTGCAGCTGACCGCGGGCCGTGCGCGTCCGGTCGTACGCGGGGAGCGGCCCGTGCTCGGCCGCGAGGTCGGCGGACGCGCCGTACGCGGCGAGCGCGATCTCCTCGGCGATCGCCGTGGACAACTCCCGCGCCTCGGCCGAGTCGAACGGCAGCCGCAGCTTGAAGAAGACGTCCGCGAGGCCCATCACGCCGAGCCCGACCGGACGCCACTTGCGGTTGGCGCCCGCCGCCTCGTCCGTCGGGTAGAAGCCGCGGTCGATCGTCCGGTCGAGAAAGCGCACGGCGGTACGGACCGTCGCGCGGAGCCGTTCCCAGTCGATGCCGTCCGGCCCGGCGTGCTCGGCCAGGTTGACCGAGCCGAGGTTGCACACGGCGGTCTCCCCGTCGCTGGTCACCTCGATGATCTCGGTGCAGAGGTTGGAGAGGTGGACGACGTTGCCGGGCTCGGCGGTCTGGTTGCAGGCGCGGTTGGCGGCGTCCTTGAACGTCATCCAGCCGTTCCCGGTCTGGGCGAGGGTCCTCATCATCCTGCCGTACAGGTGCCGGGCGGGGACCTGCCGTACGAACCGTCCCGCTGCCTCGGCGGCCCGGTAGGCGGTGTCGAACTCGACACCCCACAGGTCGGCGAGCTCGGGCACCTCCTTGGGGTCGAACAGCGACCAGTCCGCGTCCGTCTCGACCCGGCGCATGAACTCGTCGGGGATCCAGTTGGCGAGGTTGAGGTTGTGGGTGCGACGCGCCTCCTCGCCGGTGTTGTCGCGCAGTTCGAGGAACTCCTCGACGTCGGCGTGCCACGGCTCCAGGTAGACGCACGCCGCGCCCTTGCGCCGCCCGCCCTGGTTGACCGCCGCGACCGACGAGTCGAGCGTGCGCAGCCAAGGCACGATGCCGTTGGAATGGCCGTTGGTGCCGCGGATCAGCGAGCCGCGCGATCGCACCTTGGTCCACGAGACGCCGATGCCGCCCGCGTACTTGCTGAGCCGCGCCACCTGCGTGTACCGCTCGTAGATCGACTCCAGCTCGTCGCGCGGCGAGTCGAGCAGGAAGCAGGACGACAGCTGGGGGCGCCGGGCGCCCGAGTTGAAGAGCGTCGGGGAGCTCGGCAGGTACGACAGGGTGCTGAGCAGCCCGTACAGCTCGGCGGCCTCCGCGACCGTGTCGGACAGACCGCAGGCCACGCGCAGCAGGAAGTACTGGGGCCGCTCCAGCACGCGCCGCGAACGCGGGTGCCGCAGCAGATAGCGGTCGTAGAGCGTGCGCAACCCGAAGTATTCGAAGCGGTCGTCGGCGGACTCGTCGACGAGGTCGTTCAGCTCCCCGGCGTGCGCGGCGACGAACGCGGCGATCGCGTCGTTCAGCAGGCCCTCGGAGTGGCCGGCGGCCACGGAGCCGGCGAACGACCGGACACCCCCGCCCGCGGCCTCCTCGGCGATCAAGGTGCTCAGCAGCCGCGCCGCCACCCTGGAGTAGGCGGGCTCGGCGGCCACCAGCGCGGCGGCCTCCCCGATCGCCAGCTCCCGCACCCCGGCCGCGTCCAGGTCGTCACCGGCCCGGACGGCGTCCAGGACGCGGCGCGGATCGGTGCCCGGCAGCCCCGCGCAGGCGAGCTCGATCTCCGCGGCCACGCCGCGCGTCGGCGGCGGTGCGATCAGTTCCTGTGTCACGTGCTCTCTTCCCTCGCGAGCTCGCCTCGTCGGGGCGCACGCGAAACAAGAGCACGGCTCACCGCCGCGAACCTGCCCAGCGACCCTCCCACGAGGCCGATATGGACCGAGTAGGACTGGGGGGCGACCCCCAGACCCCCGAAGGGGCGACAGACGATCCTCGCGCCGCTGGCGCGTCGCTCCGGTCGTCTGTCTCCGTGCGGGCAGGTCTTCGGACTCGCGGGCGACGCACCCTGATGGGTGCGGCCTAATGGCCGTCGCTTCCCGGCCCGTCCCAACGGGCCAGTGCTCGATGACGGCGGTCGTTCCCGCTCACCGCTGCGGGGCAGTCCCGGATTTACACCGGGTTCCCTCTTACGACGCCCCCGCCGTCAGGGTGGGCTGCCGCGAGATCACGGGGACTCGGCGTGATCTCGCCGCAGTCCACCCCCGCGGCGGGGGCGAACCAGCACGGGCAAGACCCTACATCTTGGTCATGGCCGTCACCGACAGCCCCACATGTTGGGCGTGTCACAGGCCGGAGCGGTCCACGACCGGGTCCACAAGCGGCCCACGATGGGAGGGGCATGGAGATCATCAGGAAGAGATGGGACGATGGGCCCGCTATGTCGCCGCGTCCGTTCTTCCGCCTCGGCCGGGCGGTGGTCTTCACCACCGTCTGCCTGACGCTGGCCACGGCCGGGCACTCCCTGATGTCGCCGGCCGCGGTCCCGCCGTGGGCGGTCGTCGTGGGCTTCGCCGGGGTG
The DNA here is from genome assembly GCF_039533225.1 of Actinomadura fulvescens. Taxonomy (NCBI): domain Bacteria; kingdom Bacillati; phylum Actinomycetota; class Actinomycetes; order Streptosporangiales; family Thermomonosporaceae; genus Actinomadura; species Actinomadura fulvescens. The sequence continues at coordinate 460,558 of NZ_BAAATD010000006.1, forward strand.
CTGGTGGTGGCGGGCGCGCTGGCGGGGCACGAACGTTCGCTGGCCACGATCACGGGCGGCCTGCTGGGCGGGCAGTTCGTGCTGCACAGCCTGTTCGCGAACGCGTCGGCGCCGGCCGATCACCACGTCCAGGCGGATCTGGCCGCGACCGGACCGGCCCACGGCTCCGGGCTGGGCATGACGCTGGCGCACGTGGTCGCCGCCGTGATCTCGGCCTGGTGGCTGCGGCGCGGCGAACGGACCGCGTGGGGCCTCACCCGGCGGCTCGCGGCGCGGACCGGGCGGCCGGTCCGCGACCTGCTCGCCCTTCTCCTGGCCTCCTCCGTCGAACCCGCGGTGCCGCGGGTCCGTACCCCTGTGCGGCGGGCGCGGGCCGCCATCGGCCCCACCGGCCGGGTGCTGCGGCACGAGGTCGTCCGCCGCGGACCACCGCACCGTTCGAGGCGCTCGCGCACAGCTGAGCGCCGTACGTCACCGGACGCCGCTCCCCGGCGCTCCGGCCCTTCCTCGTACTTCTCCTCGAACGGAGCCTTTCCGCATGTCCATGTCGTCGCACATCCGCAGGGCGGCCGCCGTCACCGGGCTCGCACTCGTCTCGGTCCTCGGCCTCGCCACCGCCGCGTCCGCCCATGTCACGGTCAACCCCCGCGAGGCCGAGCAGGGCGCGTACGCCAAGGTCGCCTTCCGCGTGCCGAACGAGCGCGACGACGCGAGCACCACCAAGGTCCAGGTCGATCTGCCCATGGACCACCCGCTCGCGTCCGTGTCGGTCCGGCCGGTCCCCGGTTGGACGATCAAGGTCGAGAAGGCCAAGCTCAAGACCCCGCTGAAGGCCCACGGCGCCGAGCTCACCGAGGCCGTCTCCCGCATCACCTGGTCCGGCGGCAAGATCGAGCCCGGCCAGTTCCAGGAGTTCGACGTGTCGATGGGGCAGCTGCCCACCGACACCGACCGGCTGGTCTTCAAGGCCGAGCAGACCTACTCCGGCGGCGAGGTCGTCAAGTGGGACCAGGAGACCAAGGACGGCCAGGAGGAGCCGGAGCATCCCGCCCCGGTCCTCAAGCTGATCCCCAAGGGCACCGCCACGGGCGCCGGGGCCTCCGGCGCACCGACGGTCAAGACGGTGGCGGCGGACAGCTCGTCCGAGAGCGCCGACGACGGCACGGCGCGGCTGCTCGGCGGACTGGGGCTGGCCGTGGGGATCGCCGGCGTCGTCATCGGCGGGTACGGCGTCTCGCGCGCGAGGAGCCGGGCATGACATTCCTGCTTCGCACTGCCGCAGCCACCGGCGCCGTCGGCGCCGTCCTGGCGCTGACCGCAGCGCCCGCCTCCGCCCACACCGCCCTGCGCGACTCCGACCCGAAGGCGAAGTCCACGGTCGAGTCGCCGGCCGCGATCACCCTGACCTACAACCAGCCGATCACGCTGCCCCGCGTGGTGCTCACCGACGACAAGGGCGGGCAGCACGTCTCGGGAGCGCCCAAGGCGGTCGACAACAAGGTCACCCAGCCGGTCGCCGGGACGTTGCCGAACGGCGTCTACACCGTGGGATGGCGGGTCGTGTCGGCCGACGGCCACCCGGTCAGCGGGTCCTACAAGTTCACGGTGAAGGGCTCGGCCGCGCCCTCGGCGGGCGTCGTCACGAGCCGGGCCGCCTCCCCCGCACCGGCCATCACGCTGAACCAGACCACCGGGCCGACCGCGGCGAACGAGGATTCGGGCGGCTCGTCCGGCTGGTGGTGGATCGGCTTGATCGCCCTGGTCGTCGCGGGGGCCGCCGGAGGCGCGGCGCTGCTCAGACGCCGCCGCACGGGCTGACCGGCGGATGGTGATCGTCTTGGTACGGTGAGTGATCACCTCTGGAGTCTTGGCAAAGTGCTCCTTATGATTCGGGAATGCTCGAATCACGGCACATCCGTACGTTCCAGGAAGTGGTCCGGGAAGGGTCGTACTCGGGCGCCGCACGCGCGCTCGGGTACACCCAGCCCGCGATCACCCAGCAGATGAAGGCGCTGGAACGCGCGGTGGGCATGCCGCTGTTCGTCCGGGCCGGGCGCGGGCTCCAGCTCACCGAGGCGGGCACGGTCCTGGCCAGGCACGCCGAGGTCATCGTCGGTGATCTCGCGGCGGCGCAACAGCAGCTGCGCGCGCTGGCGCGGCTGGAGGCCGGCCTGGTCCGGATCTGCGCGTTCCCCAGCGCGAACGCGACGCTCGTCCCCGAGGCGATGGCCCGCCTGCTCGCCACCCATCCGGGCGTCCGGGTCGAACTGCAGGAGGCCGAGCCGCCCGAGTCGGTGCACCGGCTCGCCCGCGGCGAGAGCGACATCGCCCTCGCGTTCACCTATCCCGGGCCACAGGCCGAGATGCCCGACGAGCTGGTCGAGGTCCCGCTCATGGAGGACCTGCTCACCGTCCTGCTGCCGACCGGGCATCCCCTCGTCCGCCACCACGCCGTGCGCCTGGAGGACCTGTCGAACGAACGGTGGATCGCGGGCTGCCCGCGCTGCCGCGCCAACCTCCTGCACCTGTGCGCCGAGGAGGGCTTCGTCCCGGACATCGTCTTCAGCACCGACGACAACCTCGCTGTTCAGAGCCTCGTCGCCGCCGGGGTCGGCATCGCCCTCATGCCCGCGCTCGTCCTGTCCTTCCTGTGCCATTCCAAGGTGACGGGACGGGTCGTGGCCAGGCAGCCGACCCGAAAGGTCTCGGCATACGTGCTGCGCGACCACTTGCGGATTCCCGCGGTCGAGCTCGTGATGGAGGAGCTCAAGGCGGCGGCCGCGACCCGGGTGGGCTGCTGAACGCGCCGACGGAGGCTCGATCCATAAGCTCTCCTTTGAGCTATCTAACAGATCGTCGTTAGACGTTATGGCCCGGCGCCCCGACCCTGGGGGTCATGGCCGCACCCACCGTCACCTCCTCCTGTACCCCCGTCCTCGTCGGCGTGATCGACTCGGTCCGCGAGATCGTCCAGCGCGGCCTGGCCCCGGAGCCGACGGCGCACCTGGCGGGCCAGGCGCTGCGGCGGGTGCTCGGACGGCCCGGCCTGCTGGCCCCCGAGCACTGCGAAGGCGACCCCGACCGCTACCGCCAGCACGTCCTGCACGCCGAACCCGACGGCGGCTTCTCGGTCGTCGCGCTCGTCTGGCTCCCGGGCCAGCGGACCCCCGTCCACGACCACGTGTCGTGGTGCGTGACCGGCGTGCACGAGGGCGAGGAGACCGAGCGGCGGTACCTGCTGGAGCCGAGCGGCCGGACGTCCCGGCTGGTCGCCATCGAGGAGGTCGTCAACCCGGTCGGCGCCGTCGCCGCCTTCGCCCCGCCCGGCGACATCCACAGGGTGTGGAACGGGGGCACGACCAAGGCGATCTCGATTCACCTCTACGGCGCGGACATCGCCAGGCTCGGCACCAGCATCCGCCGGACCTACGCGGAACCGGCCGAGGAGTCGTGAGTCAGGCCCATCCCGCCCTGCGGGCACGGCGTCCGCGACCCGCCGCCCGTTCCGGCGAGGGCGAGTTCCAGCTCGGCTGGCCGCCCGCCCTGCGCCGCAACGCCCCCGGGCTGTGCCTGGCCGCCGCGGGAGTGGGCGCGGCACGGCTCGTGCACGAGCTGCTGCCGATGATCCCCATGCTCACCGCGGCCATGGTGCTCGGCATCGTCGCGGGCCATCTCCCTCGCGTGCGCACGATCGTCCAGGGTGTCGCCCGGCCGGGGCTGGGCATCGCCGCCAAGCGCCTCATGCGCGTCGCGATCGTGCTCCTCGGCCTGCAGCTGAGCCTGTCCGACGTCGTCGGCCTCGGCTGGGCCACCGCGCTGATGGTGCTCGCCGTCGTGGCCGCGACGTTCACCGGCACCCTGTGGCTGGGACGCCGCCTCGGCCTGCCGGGCGACCAGCCGCTGCTGGTCGCCACCGGCTACTCCATCTGCGGTGCCTCCGCGATCGGCGCGGTCAGCCAGACGACCAGGAGCGACGAGAGGGACGTCGCCAACGCCGTGGCCGTGGTGACGCTCTGCGGCACCCTGGCCATCGCGGTGCTCCCGTTGCTCCATCACCCGCTGGGCCTGGCCGACGCCCCGTTCGGCCGCTGGGTGGGCGCGAGCGTCCACGACGTGGGACAGGTCGTGGCCGCCGCCCAGACGGCGGGACCGGCCGCTCTGACGGAAGCCGTCCTGGTCAAGCTGATGCGGGTGGCGCTCCTCGCACCGCTCGTCGCCATGATCGCGATCAGTGGCCGCCGTGCGCGGGCGGCCCGGACCGAGGTCGCCGGGACCTCGGACACGCGGACCCCGGACGCACGGCCGCCTGCCGCACGGCCGCCGCTCGTCCCGCTGTTCGTGGCGGGCTTCCTTATGACGATCCTGTTGCGGACCAGCGGCCAGGTCCCCGAGGCGGCGCTCACCCAGGCCGCCACGGCCCAGCACCTGCTCCTCGCGGCGGCGCTCTTCGGTCTCGGCGGTTCCCTCCACCTGCCGTCGATGACCAGGACGGGCGGCAGGATGGCGCTCCTCGGCCTGGCGTCCTGGATAGTGATCGCCGGGCTCTCCTACCTGGGCGTGGTCCTGACGACCTGAGTGATCGTTTTGCTGGACCGGCAGACGATTACATGATTACACTCGGGCCACCACGAGCGCAGGGGGCCATGCACATGATCGTTGAATACATCCGCTACCAGGTGCCCGAGGCCAGGTCCGCCGACTTCGAGGCCGCCTACGCACGCGCGGCCGTCCCGCTGGCCGCCGCGCCGCAGTGCGTCGACTACGAGCTCTCCCGCTGCGTGGACGAGCCCGACTCGTACATCCTGCGCATCACCTGGACCTCCGCCAAGGACCACCTGGAGGGCTTCCGGGGCGGCGAGCACTTCAAGGCCTTCTTCGCCGAGATCCGTCCGTACGTGGAGCAGATCGAGGAGATGCGCCACTACGAACGGACGTCCGTGCGGGGCGCCGGCTCCTCGGTCCCCACGCTTTACGACTGGGCGGGCGGTGAAGCGGCCTTCCAGCGGCTCACCGAGGTCTTCTACGCCAAGGTGCGCGAGGACGAGCTGGTGGGGCCGCTTTTCGCCCACATGGACCCCGGCCACCCCAAGTACGTCGCGATGTGGCTGGCCGAAGTCTTCGGCGGCCCTGCCCGCTACACCGACGAGCGCGGCGGTTACCACCACATGGTCACCCAGCACCTCGGCAAGGCCATCAAGGAGCCGCAGCGGCGCCGCTGGGTGAGCCTGCTCATGGACGCCGCGGACGAGGTCGGCCTGCCGGACGACCCCGAGTTCCGCGCCGCGTTCGCCGGTTACATCGAGTGGGGCACCCGCATCGCCATCGGCAACTCGCAGCCCGGCGCCCAGCCGCCCATGCAGGCTCCCGTTCCGCACTGGGGCTGGGGCGTGGCCCCGCCCTACATCCCCAACCCCTGACCACTGCTGATTCCAGGGGCGGCGTCCGGACGACCGGCGCCGCCCCTGTCGCGTCGCCTCAGCCGGAGAAGCGGCTGATCAACAGCGCGAGGCGGCGCTCATGGTCCTCGCGGCGGAGACGGCCGCTGCGCATGAGGGTGAGCAGGCCGTGCAGACCGCTCCAGAAGGTCTCGGTCAGGACCTCAAGATCGTCGTCGCCGGCCAGCGGGCGGATCGCCTCGCGCAACTCGCCGAATCCCTCCTTCAGCGGAGCGGGCGCCTCCGGGGTGGCGAACGGCAGATCGACCGCGTGGGTGAACATCGCGTCGTAGAGAGCGGGATGGCGCTCGGCGAACGCCGCGTACGCCGCCGCGACCGCGGCGAGGGCCGGACCGGACGCGGCGGTGCGCGCGGCCCGGAGCTCGGCGGCGAGCTCGGCGAAGCCCTCCAGCGCGACCGCCGCCATGATCGCGCCCTTGCCCTTGAAGTGGCTGTAAAGCACCGGCTGGCTGTACTCGATCTCCGCGGCGAGCCGGCGGGTGGTCACCGCGTCCCAGCCCTCGGTCTCGGCCAGCCCGCGCGCGGCCGTCACGATCGACCGTTCCCGCTCTGCTCGCTCGCGCTCGCGGCGCGCCTGAATCGACATGAGCACGATCCTAGCGCTGCTAGCCGTACTGTCGTAGCTATGTTAGCGTTGCACTCGTTCCTAGCAGCGCTAGACATCGGAGTAAGCCATGCTCACCGCCCTTGCCTACGGACTGGCCGTCGTTCTCGACCTTTTTGTGATCTTCATTGGACTGCGGTTCCTCCTGGTGCCCGGACCGGCCGCCGCCGGATACGGCGTTCCGGCAGACGCGAAGGGCGACGCGGCGGCCTACCTGACCGTGAAGGGGCTGCGCGACTTCAGCTACGGCGTCCTCGGCCTCGCCTTGCTCGCCTTCGCCGGCGCCGAGGCGGGCGCGTGGTTCATGCTCGTCGTGGCGCTCAACCCGCTCTTCGACACGGTCATCGTGCTGCGTCACGGCGGCCCCAAGGCGGTGGCGTACGGCATCCACTTCGCCACCGCCGTGGTCGTCCTCATCAGCGCCGCCCTGCTCTTCGCGGTCTGAGCTGAGTAGGGGTCTCGCGCAGCTGAGTACTTGAGCGGATGAGGCCGGGTCCGGTGGACTGTGAGGCTTCCGGCATGCGCATCACCTGCCCTGGCTGCCGAAGCCCGCTGACCCGGCCCGGCCTGCTCGCCTGCCCGGTCTGCGAACTGCTCCTCACCGGCCAGGCCGCGCAGGAACTCTGGTGGGTCGACGACCAGCTCACCCGGCTGACCCGGCGGCGCCGACAACTGATCTCCATGCTCTACGCCACGCCGGCTCCTTCGTGGCCCATGGGGGCTCCGGCGCCGCCACCGGCCCTTCAGCCGGCCTGCGAGGACGTCTCGCGGGCCGGGGTGCGCAACCTGCTGCTCGTCGTCGGCGGGCTGCTGCTCGGCATCGCCGCCGTCGCGTTCACCGTCATCAGCTGGGGCTCGCTCGGGCTGGGGACGCGGGCCCTGATCCTGGTGTCGCTCACGGGCGTGACCCTCGGCTCGGTGTGGCCGCTCGCGCGGCGCGGGCTCTCTGCGACGGCCGAGACGCTCGCGGTCGTGGGCCTGCTGCTGGTGGGACTGGAGTGCTATGCCGCGTACGCGGGCGGTTTGTTCGGGCTCCAGGACGTGGACGGCCGGTGGTACGCGGCGTGGGCGGCGGCGGCCGTGACCGTGGGCTGGACTCTCTACGCATGGGCGGCGCCGCTGCGCGCTCCGCGCCCGCTGGCGGTGCTGATCGGCCAGCTGCCGCTGCCGCTCGGGGCGTTCGCGCTCGACGTGCCGGTGAGCGGAATGGTCTTCACGCTGTTGCTGCTCTCGCTGCTGGACCTCGGCGTCCGGAGCGCGGTCACCACGACGCGGGAACGAGGCGTCGCCGCGGCGCTGGGTGCCGTCTCCTGGTCGGCGGGCGCGGCGACGGCCCTGCTCATGGCCGTCACGACCTCGTCCGAGCAATCCGCCGCGCTGCTCGGGTTCGCGGCGGGTGTGGCACTGGCGTGGGCGGTGTTCGTCGAACGCGGGTTCGCGATCGCGGCCGGGCTGACGCTCTCGGCGGGCGCGACGGCGGCGCTTCCGCTCACGGACTGGTGGGAGCCCGCCGCGGCGGCCGCCTTCGCGCTCGCCGTCATCGCGGGGGCACTGGCGCTGCCGGCACGGCTGCGCGGTATGACCGTGATCGGCGCCGCGCTGACGCTGGGATGCGCGGCGCTCGTCGTCGTACCCGGCACGGTCGTCACGCTGGCGAGCCCGCTCCGGCATCTCGATGACGTCTGGGCGGGAACGACGATCGCCTTCACGTCGGACCTGGTCCTGCCCTCCGCGCCCATCGTCCTGGCGCTTGTGGCCGCCGCGCTGTGCGTGAGCGTCCGTGCCGCCGCTCCGCCCGCGGCGGCGCTGGCGGTGCTGATGATCCCGGACCTGGCGTATCCGGTGCTCCCGGTGCTGATGATCGTCCTTGCGGCGGTGCTGGCCGGTTGGGCGGTGCTCGACCCTCACCTACGCGTCCCGGCCGGGCTCACGGCCGTGACCGCCGGAGCCTGGGCAGTGGCGGAGGCGCTGGCGACCGAGAGGGCGACCTTGGGTGTGCTGGCCGCGCTGACCGTGGGCGCCGCCGCGTTCGCCCTGCTCCCGGCATTGCGTTCGGGCGCCTCGGCCACCGCGTCGCTCGCCTTGGGCGGGTTCGCGGCGGCGCTCGGACTGGCCGCCGACCTGCCCGTTCACCACGCGGCGTTCGCCGTGCTCGCGGCGTCCGCGCTCGGCCTGGCGGCGTCGGCCTGGCTCCGCGACGTGCCCACGGAGGTCGCGGCCTGCACGGTCGCCGCGGCGGGCGTCGCCATGACCGTGACGCGTCCGGCCGCCCTCAGCCTGGCGTTGTCGCTCGGCGGTGTGCTGGCGTTCGCCGTCGCGCTGCGGGCGGACCGGCGCCCGGCGGCGGGCTGGGTCTGCTCCGTCCTGATGGTGGCGGCCTGGTGGGTCAGGCTCGGCACGAGCGAGATCACGACTCCGGAGGCCTACACCCTGCCCGTCTCCGTCGCCCTGCTGGTCCTCGGGTTCCTGCGCCGCCGCTCGGCGGAGACCACGCCTTCCTCATGGGCCGCGTACGGGCCGGGCCTGGCGGCGACGCTCGTCCCGAGCCTGCTGGCGGCCGAGCCCGGCGACCCGCGAGCGCTGATCCTCGCCGCCGCCGCGCTCGCGATCACGCTCGCGGGCGCCTGGACACGGTTGCAGGCTCCGCTGGTCCTGGGCGGCGCCGTGCTGGTGCTCGACGCCGCCCGTCAGGTCGCGCCGTACGCCATGGAGGCGGTCGTGCGGCTGCCGGGCTGGTTCCCCGTCGCGGTGATCGGGCTGGTCGTCCTGGTCGTCGGCGCGACGTACGAGCACCGCCTGCGTGACCTGAGGCGCCTACGCGACGCCGTCACCAGGCTCGGCTGACGGAGCCGTGCGCGCTCGTCCCGGGGGTGACCCGGATACCCCCGTTCGGGGGTGGCGCGGGTCACAACCGTGGCGAACGATCCTTCTGACCGGTAGCCACGCCGCCACGAGGAGGAACCATGCCCGCAGTCGAGTTCCAGGCTGCTCGCGACTTCTTGCTCGCCCACCGGGAGGACTACGCCACGGCGTACGAGAAGTTCCGCTGGCCCGTCCTGACCGGCTTCAACTGGGCGCTGGACTGGTTCGACAAGATCGCGGTGGACAACGACGCCCCGGCGCTCTGGATCGTCGAGGAGGACGGCTCGGAGGAGCGCCACTCGTTCGCCGAGCTGTCCCGCCGGTCCAGCCAGGTGGCCAACCACCTGCGTGCGAGCGGCGTGCGGCGCGGCGACCGGATCATCGTGATGCTCGGCAACCAGGTCGAGCTGTGGGAGACGATCCTCGCCGCGATGAAGCTCGGGGCGGTCATCGTCCCGGCGACGCCGCTGCTCGGCCCGGCCGACCTGCGCGACCGGCTGACCAGGGGCAAGGCCCGGCACGTGGTGGCGGCCGCGGCGCAGACCGGCAAGTTCGACGAGGTGCCCGGGGAGTATTCGCGGATCGCCGTCGGGGCGCCCGTCGCGGGCTGGCTCTCGTACGCGGCGGCCTACGAGAGACCGGCGGAGTTCGCCCCGTACGGCACCACGATGGCGAACGACACGCTGCTGCTCTACTTCACCTCCGGCACGACCGCCCAGCCCAAGCTGGTCGAGCACACGCACGCCTCCTACCCCGCCGGGCACCTGTCGACGATGTACTGGATCGGGTTGCGTCCCGGCGACGTGCATCTCAACATCTCGTCGCCGGGCTGGGCGAAGCACGCGTGGAGCAACGTCTTCGCCCCTTGGAACGCCGAGGCGTGCGTCTTCATCGTCAACTACACGCGGTTCGACGCCGACCGGCTCCTGAGCGAGCTGGACCGGTGCGGCGTGACCAGTTTCTGTGCCCCGCCGACCGTCTGGCGCATGCTGATCCAGGCGGACCTGTCCCGGCTGACCACGCCGCCGCGCGAGGTGGTCGCGGCGGGCGAGCCACTCAACCCCGAGGTGATCGAGCGGGTCCGCGCGGCCTGGGGCGTGACGATCCGCGACGGCTTCGGGCAGACCGAGACGACCGTGCAGATCGCCAACAGCCCCGGCCAGCCGGTCAGACCCGGGTCGATGGGCCGTCCCGCCCCCGGCTACAAGGTGACGCTGCTCGATCCGCTGACCGGGCGGCCCGCGGACGAGGGCGAGATCTGCCTCGACCTGGAGGACCGGCCCACCGGCCTGATGAAGGGCTACCACGGCGACGACGACCGTACGGCGGAGGCGATGGCCGGCGGCTTCTACCGGACGGGCGACATCGGCTCGCGCGACGCCGACGGCTACATCACCTACGTCGGCCGCTCCGACGACGTCTTCAAGGCCTCCGACTACAAGATCTCCCCGTTCGAGCTGGAGAGCGTGCTCATCGAGCACGAGGCGGTGGCCGAGGCCGCCGTGGTGCCCTCCCCCGATCCGGTGCGGCTGGCCGTGCCCAAGGCGTACGTGACGCTCGCCGCCGGGTGGGAGCCGACCGCCGAGACCGCCGCGACGATCTTCGCGCACAGCCGCGCGCAGCTGTCGCCGTACAAACGGGTCCGCCTGCTGGAGTTCACCGCCGAGCTGCCCAAGACCATCTCCGGCAAGATCCGCCGCGTGGAGCTGCGCGCGAGCGAGGTCGGCAAGCATCCGGACGCGGACGCCAGGCCCGCGGGCGAGTTCCGTGAGGAAGACCTCCGATGACCCGGCTCTCCTACGCGTCCGGCCCGTCCGCCGCGCCGCTGCTCGGCGACACGATCGGGGCCGATCTCGACCGCACGGTGGCCGCGTTCCCCGACCGCGACGCGCTCGTCGACCGCGCCACCGCACGCCGCTGGACGTACGCGCAGCTCGCCGAGGCCGTCGACGCGGTCGCGCTCGGCCTGCTGGACCTCGGCGTCGGCAAGGGCGACCGGGTCGGCATCTGGGCGCCCAACTGCGCGGAGTGGGTCTTCGTCCAGTACGCGACGGCCAAGCTCGGCGCGATCCTCGTCAACATCAACCCGGCCTACCGCGTGCACGAGCTGGAGTTCGTCCTGAACCAGGCCGGGATCCGCACGCTCGTCGCCGCGCCCTCGTTCAAGACCTCCGACTACGCCGCGATGATCGACCAGGTGTGGGCGAAGTGCGCCGGCCTGCGGGACGTCCTCTTCATCGGCCAGGAGTCGTGGACGGCGGTACTGGACGCCGGCGCGGGCGGTGACCGGGCCAGGCTCGCCGAGATCGCGCGGACGCTGAGCGCCGACGACCCGATCAACATCCAGTACACGAGCGGAACGACCGGGTTTCCCAAGGGCGCCACGCTCTCGCACCACAACATCCTCAACAACGGCTTCTTCGTCGGTGAGCTGTGCGGCTACGACGAGGAGGACCGGATCTGCGTGCCGGTGCCCTTCTACCACTGCTTCGGCATGGTCATGGGCAACCTGGCGGCCACCAGCCACGGCGCGTGCGTCGTCATCCCGGCGCCCGCGTTCGACCCGCGGGCCACCCTGGAGGCGGTCGCCGCCGAGCGGTGCACCTCGCTCTACGGCGTGCCCACGATGTTCATCGCGGAGCTCGGCGAGCCGTCGCTGGAGTCCCTCGACCTCTCCTCGCTCCGGACCGGCATCATGGCCGGCTCGCCGTGCCCGGTCGAGGTGATGAAGCAGGTCGTCGAGCGGATGGGGATGGACGAGGTCACGATCTGCTACGGCATGACCGAGACCTCGCCGGTCTCGACCCAGACCCGCGCCGACGACTCGCTCGACCGCCGCGTGTCCACGGTCGGCACCGTGCACCCGCATCTGGAGATCAAGATCGTCGATCCGGAGACCGGTGCGACGGTGCCGCGCGGCACGCCCGGCGAGTTCTGCACCCGCGGCTACTCGGTGATGCTCGGCTACTGGCGCGAGCCGGAGAAGACCGTCGAGGCGATCGACCAGGCGCGCTGGATGCACACCGGCGACCTCGCGGTCATGGACGAGCACGGCTACGTCACCATCACCGGGCGGATCAAGGACATGGTGATCCGCGGTGGGGAGAACATCTATCCCCGCGAGATCGAGGAGTTCCTCTACACCCATCCCGACATCCTCGACGCGCAGGTCATCGGCGTCCCCGACCACAAGTACGGCGAGGAGCTCATGGCGTGGGTGCGGCTGCGCCCGGGCGCCGAGCCGCTCACCGCCGAGGCCCTGCGCGCGTTCTGCGCCGGCCGCCTGGCGCACTACAAGATCCCGCGCTACGTGCGGCTGGTGGACGAGTTCCCGATGACCGTCACCGGCAAGATCCGCAAGGTGCAGATGCGGGCGGAGTCGGTCGAGCTGCTCGGGCTGTCGGACGTGGCCTCGACCCGGCACTCCTGATGAACGTCGGATGAACGCCCGGGCGAACGTGCGCGACGGCCTGGTGAAGGGAAGCTCGGCGGGGCATGCTGACGTGCATGGGAGACGACGCCGGCGCGGTGCGTTCCGCGGTGCTGTCACTCCACCGGACCACGGGGCTCCCGATGGTCTTCGGTGGGGCGGTGGCCGGGCGGGAACGGTTCCGCATCACCGAGATGGTGGGCAACACGACCGATTCGCTCTCCGGGCTCGTGATCAGGCAGGGCTCCGGGCTGGGCGGCAAGGCGATGGCCCTCGGCCGCCCGGTCTGGGTCAGCGACTATCCGCATGCCGCGACGATCAGCCACGACTACGACGGCCCGGTCTCGCGGGAGGGGCTGCTGTCGATCGTCGCGGTGCCGGTCGTGGTGCGGCGCCGGGTGCGCGGCGTGCTCTACGGGGCGCTCCGCGAGCCGCTGTCGCTCGCCGACCGGGTGATCGCCACCGCCGTCGAGACCGTGCGCGACCTCGAACAGGATTTGGCCGTGCGTGACGAGGCCGACGAGGCTCTCGCCCGCCTCGGCGGCCCCGGTGGTCCCGGTGCCGGCGACCAGGCCTCCTCCTCGACCGCGCGCTGGGAGGAGGTCCGCGCCGTCCACGCCGAACTGCGCGGCCTCGCCGAGCAGGTCGCCGATCCGGAGGTGAAGGCGCGGCTGCTCGAAGCCTCCGTACGGCTGGCCACCGCGAACCGGGACGACACCGAGCGGCTGCCGGCCAGGTGCGACGGCCCGTCCGGTCCGGCACTGTCGCCGCGTGAGCTCGACGTCCTGTCGTACGTGGCGATCGGCTGCACGAACGCCGAGGCCGCTCAGCACCTCGGGCTGCTGCCCGAGACGGTGAAGAGCTATCTGCGTTCGGCCATGCGCAAGCTCGGCAGCCACACCCGGCTGGAGGCGGTCACCGCCGCACGCCGGGCAGGCCTGCTGCCCTGAGCGGCGCGGGGCGCGGGGCGCGGGCAGGAGAGGGCCGATCAGCCCGGCGACGGGGTCAGCGACGCGTGGTGTCCACACGCTCAGCAGTGCGGCCCCCGTGGCGCCCTGCGAAGCGGAGTGGTCACCACGAGCCCGCTGCGCCGGGCCATGATCGTTCGGGCCGTCCGACCTACTCCGCGAACCATGGACGGCCGCCCTCGATGCGAAGACGTTAACACCTTCACGAACACATATGTTCATGACGTACGAGATTGTTCTCTGTCGTCCGGCCCGACTGGTTGGTAACTTTGTCACGTGGACTCCCCGGGCTATGAGGCACTGCCGAGGGGACGCCATCACCTGACCCGTGAGCAGGTCGTCGCCTCCCAGCGTGAGCGGCTGCTTCAGGGGATCACCGAGGTCGTCGCCGAGAAGGGTTACCTCCGCACGTCGGTCGCCGACGTGATCAAACGCGCCCGGGTCTCCCGGGAGACCTTCTACGAGCACTTCGCCGACAAGCAGGCGTGTTTCCTGACGGCGTTCGAAGAGGGCGCAGAGCTGCTCCTGGCGGTCGTCGAGCGCGCCGCGGGCGCGGCGGGCGATCCGGCCCTGACCCGGCTCGAACGCACGCTCGTCGCCTATCTGGAGGGGCTCTCCGGCGACCCGGCGGGGGCGCGCACGTTCCTGCTGGAGGTCTACGCCGTCGGCCCGGCCGCGGCGGCCCGCCGATTCCAGATCCAGCGGCGCTTCGTCGAGCTCATCAACAAACTGCTGCGCGAGGACGACCGGTGGCTGCGGCTCCCCGACCCCGAGTTCGCCTCGCGCATCGTCGTGGGCGGCGTCGCCGCGCTGGTCACCGGCAAGGTGGCCGAGGGCGACCACGCCGGACTGCCCGCCCTCGCCGATCCGATCATGGCGCACGTCCGCAGCATCATCGATCCGGCCCGCTGAGCCGCTCTTCGACGGCCTCGTTCCGCGGCAAATGGAGCCTTGAGGATAGACATCGGCCGTGGCCCCCAAACGGGAGCCACGGCCGATGTCGTGCTGTCAGGTCGGTACGGCCAGGTTCAGCGGACGTCCACGTAGTCGGCGCCGCTCGTGGTGCCGAAGTAACGGGGAGCACCCGGGAACGTCACGCGCCAGGAGCCGTCCTTCTTGGCCTTGAACCGCTTACGGAAATTGCCGTAGCGGTCGGTGTTCACGGCGCCCGCGTACACCCACTTGGCGGAGCCCTTCGCCCGGAAGTAGACGTTGACCCGCTTGCCGGGCAGGCCCTTCCAGCCGCCGTTGAACGCGTACAGCCGGCCGAGAACGGTCAGGGCGCGGCCACGGCGAACGGGCTCCGGCCCCGCGTTGACCCCGCCGAAGCCGGTCCTGGCCACGGCCGCCAGCCTCTGCAGCGCGGCCCAGTTGCCGTTGAAGACACTCCAGTTGCCGGTCGGGTAGGGGTTGCCCGGGCTGCCAGGGGCGTACTGCCACATGGTGTGCGTCCTCCAGCCGGGTGGCACCGCGCCGGGCGTGGTGTTGTACCTGGCCAGCCAGAGCGGGTGCGAGCCGAAGGTGGCGTTGCCGCCGGTGCACTTCACCCACCAGGCGGTGTTGGTGTAGATGACCGGCCGCCGGCCCGTGCGCTGGAAGTAGCGGTCACTGAACGCGCGGATCCAGCTGACCATCTGCCCGGGCTTGAGGCCGTAGCAGGTGTCGCGGCCGTTGTTGTACGGGTTGTTCTCGATGTCGAGGACACCGGGAAGCGTCCAGCCGTCCTGGCGCCATCCGCCGCCGTGGTCGACGAACCAGTCGGCCTGCCGAGCGCCGGTCGACTTGTGCGGCAGCGCGAAGTGATAGGCGCCGCGGAACATCTTGGCGTTACGAGCGCCGTTGTACTGCGCGGCGAAATGCGGGTTGACGTAGCCGGTCTCTGTCCGGGTAGTCGCGCCCTCGGTGGCCTTGGCGAAGGCGAACCGGATCCCGTCCCTGTAGAGCTTCGCCCAGTCGATGCTCGGCCCCTGGTACGAGGCGACGTCGACGCCGCGGATGCCCGCGGGGGCGGCCTGCGCGGAGGCGCCGCCCTTCGGCGCCGTCGCGGCCTGCCCGATCCCGGCGTAGGCGTCACCGGGCCGGAGCCCTGCCGACGGGGAGGGGGACGGGGACGGGGCGGCGAACGCCGCACCGGAGATCACCACGCCGGAGACGGCGGTGGCGGCGGCCAGGCCCACGCAGGCCGGCACTGTCAGACGCTTCATGTGGCTTCTTCCTGCCCTTGCACAACGGTCCATGGGGATCGCGGGGAGAGCAGTAGGACAGCACCTCACCTGCATCGTTGTCCACGTACGTATCATCACATCCGTGATCACAGAACAGATATCGACGCAGGTGAGAGGCCATCAACACCCGGAAAATGTCACACTAAATCGTGATCATATGGTTCCCCGGGCCCCGATCCCGGGGGCGCCCTTCCTTCTGGGGGGCGACCCCCAGACCCCCGCGATTTCCCCATCACGCCTTGCTTCGCGGCGGCGTGCGGGGCCCCTAGATGACCAAGCTCAGCAGCCCGGCCATCGCGAAGCCGACCACCGACAGGATGGTCTCCAGCACGGTCCAGGTCTTGAGCGTGTCCCGGACCGACATGTTGAAGTAGCGGGAGATGATCCAGAAGCCGCCGTCGTTGACGTGCGAGGCGATGATCGAGCCCGCCGAGATGGCGATCGCGATCAGGGCGATGTGCGCCTGGGAGAAGTCCTCGCCCTTCAGCAGCGGCGCCACGATCCCGCTCGTGGTGGCGATGGCGACCGTCGCCGAACCCTGCGCCAGCCGCAGCCCGCAGCTGATGAGGTACGCCAGCACGATCAGGGGCAGCCCGGCGTCCGACATCGCCGAGGCGAGCGCCTTGCCGACGCCGGTGGCCGAGATGACCGCGCCGAAGAACGCGCCCGCGCCGACCACCAGCAGGATCATGCCGATCGGCCGGAGCGACTTGGTCGCCAGCTCCTGCAGTTCGGCGCCGGGGATGCCGCGGCGCAGGCCGAGCAGCCACATGGCGAGCAGCACCGCGATGGTCAGCGCGACGGCCGGGTTGCCGAGGAAGGTCAGGGTGGGCAGCGCCGGGCTGTCCTTCCACCACACCGTGCCGAACGTGGCGAGCAGGATCAGCACGAGCGGCACCGCGATGATCCCGAGCACGAGGCTCAGCGAGGGTTCCGGCCGTTCGACGCCCTGGTCCGCGTCCTTCGCCTCGGCCTCCTTCTCCGCGACGATGAAGTCCTCGGGCACCTCGACCATGACGCGCTTGCCGATCCACATTCCCCACGCCACGCCCGCGACCAGGAACGCGGGGATGCCGCAGACCACGCCCATGATGATGAGCCAGCCCAGGGAGACCCCGAGGAACCCGGACGCGGCGACCGGACCGGGGTGCGGCGGGAGGAAGGCGTGCGTCATCGACAGGCCCGCCAGCAGCGGCATCGCGTACAGCACCAGGGAACGGCCGCCGCGCTTGGCGGTGATGTAGACCAGCGGCGCCAGCACGAAAATGCCGATGTCAAAAAATACGGGGATGCCGAAGATGAGCCCGGCCAGGCCCATGGCGAACGGAGCGCCGCGTTCGCCGAAGATGGCGAGCAGCTTGCGGGTCAGCACGTCGGCGCCGCGCGAGGCCTCCAGGATCGCGCCGAGGATCGTGCCGAGCCCGATGATCGGCGCGATGTGCCCGAGGATGCCGCCGAAGCCGGTCTCCAGCAGGGACGCCTTGGAGCTCAGCGCCGTACCGACGATCTGCTCGACGCTGAGGCCCGCCGCCAGCGCGAGCAGCAGCCCGGAGACCAGCAGCGAGATGAACGGTTCGAGCTTGACCTTGATGATCAGGAACAGCAGGACCGCGATGGCGAGGCCGCACAACAGCAGCAGCCCGCCGGTCTCGTGTTGCAGCCAATTGACCATGAAGTGCCCTTCGGGGAGAGGGTGATCGGAACTAGCGGGTGACTCCGTCCGGCGACCGGCGCAGCGACCGGCCCGGCAGCGCGCCGGTGTGCCGGCCGTCCCCGATGACCTCGACGCCGCCGACGAAGACGTAGGGAATGCCCGCGGCCTGCTGCCGGGGCTGGGCGAACGTCGCGGTGTCCCGTACCGAGGCGGGGTCGAACAACACGAGGTCGGCGTGGTGCCCGGGCCGGACGAGTCCGCGGTCGGCGAGCCGCAGCCGCCGCGCGGCCCGCCCGGTCAGGTGCGAGACGCACTCTTCGAGCGAGAGCACGCCGAGCTCGCGCACGTAGTGCCCCAGGTAGCGGGGGAACGTGCCCCAGGCGCGCGGATGCGGCTTGGCCGGGGCCAGGAGACCGTCGCTCCCGCCGGTGTGCGCCGGATGCCGCATGATCGCCTGAACGTTCTCCTCGTGCCCGACGTGCTGCAGGATCCCCGTGGCGAACTCGTCGGCGATGAGCCGTTCGCAATAGATTTCGAACGCCGGGCGGCCGCTCTCGGCGGCCAGTTCGGCGATGGTGCGCCCGATGACGGACGCCTCCGGAGAGCCCGAGATCTCGATCGTCTCCCACTCGGACGGGACGCCGTGGCATCCGTCGGAGCCCTCGACCTCCATCGTGTGGCGGATCCGTTCGCGTATCTCCGGATCAGCGAGCCGGGCCAGCGCGGCGGCGGGTCCCCCTTCGGCCGCCCAGCTGGGCAGCAGGGCGGCCAGCGTCGTGGCACCCGGCAGATAGGGATAGGTGTCGAGGCTGATGTCGCAACCGTCCGCGATGGCCTCGTCCAGAAGCCGCAGCAGCTCGGGCGCGCGGCCGCGGTTGACGCCGAAGTTCATGGTCGCGTGGGCGAGATGCAGGGGACAGCCCGACTCCCGCGACACCCGCACCATGTCGGCGTAGGCCTCCAGAGCACCCGCGCCGTACGAACGGTGGTGCGGAGCGTAGAAGCCGCCGAACGACGCGACGACCCGGCACAGCTCGACCAGCTCGTCGTCGCGGGCGTACATCCCGGGCACGTAGGTCAGCCCGCTCGACATCCCGACCGCGCCTTCGCGCATGCCGGTCGCGACGAGCTCGCGTTGCCGGTCGAGCTCGGCCGAGGTGGGCGGGCGGTCGTCCCAGCCCATCGCCAGCATCCGGACCGCGCCCTGCGGTACGAGGTAGCAGGCGTTGACCGCGATCCCCTGGTCGAGCCGGTCGAGGTACTCGCCGACGCTTCGCCAGTTCCAGTCGAAGCCCGCCGGGTCTCCGTTCCAGCCGGCGATCGCCTTGCGCAGCACCGGGAGCGTGTCGTCGTCCACCGGCGCGTACGACAGCCCGTCCTGGCCGATGACCTCGCAGGTGACGCCCTGGCCGACCTTGGCGAGATGGTCCGGCTCCACGAGCAGCGCCAGGTCGGAGTGGGCGTGCATGTCGATGAACCCGGGTGCCAGCACGAGCCCCGTCGCGTCGAGGACGCGGCCCCCGGAAAGGCCCGTGCCGATCTCCTCGATACGCCCGTCCGACACGGCGACGTCGGCGACGCGACCGGGCGCGCCCGTGCCGTCCACGACCGTGGCGCCACGGATCACCAGCGCGGGCATCAGAACCAGGTCCTGATCAGGTCGGTCACGACGGGACGTTCGGCGCCGGCGTCGTCCACGACCGGGAGCAGCGTCCATTTGTCGAGCGCGGTGCACGGATGGGACAGGCCGAGCCGGAGCACGTCGCCCACCTCGACGTCGCCGCCTTCGAGGAACGTGTGCTGGTCGTTCATGGCGGTGACGCGGGCGCCCGCGAGCCGCTCGGGTCCGGCGCCGCGCACGAGCTGGGGTTCGGGCATGCCCTCGTCGAACGGCAGGTCGCGCTTGCCGGTGTCGAGCAGGGCGAGCGCGGGCTCCGGCCGGGAGACGACCCGGCCCCAGCCGTGCATGGCCGAGCGCAGCCGTTCGCCGCCGTTCGCCGCGCCGCGGGCGAAGGGCGAGATCTGCCGGTAGAACCCGTCGTCGTGAATGATGTAGGCGCCCGACCGCAGGATCACCTGGCAGCCGTCGAGCCCGGACAGCACCTCGGTGACCTGGTCGAAGAAGGAGCTGCCGCCCGCGGTCACGATCGGCTCGTCCGTCTCGTACTCCAGCCGCCCGTGCAGCTCGGCCAGCGCGCGCAGATAGGCGTCCACCGCCGCGCGGCCCTCGTCCGAGGCGTCATGGGCGAGCGCGCCCTCGTATCCGCCGAGGCCGGCCAGCCGCAACGTCGGTGCCTTGCGGATGGCGTCGGCCACCGCGAGTGCCGTCTGCTCGTCACGCGCGCCCGTGCGTCCGTGGGGGCCGCCGAGCTCGACGCAGACGTGAACGGCGCGCTGGACGCGTGCCGCGCGCAGCGCGTCGTCCATCAGCTCGACCGTACGAGGCGAGTCGGCCCAGGAGACGAACGTGAAGTCCGGGTCCCGGTCGAGCTCGCCGCCGATCCACGCCAGCCCCGCGGGGTCGACGAGCGCGTTGGCCAGGAGCAGCCGCTGTACGCCGAACGCACGGGCGACCCGGAGCTGCGGGAGGTTGGCGAGCGTGATGCCCCAGGCTCCGGCGTCGAGCTGCCGTCGCCACAGCTCGGGCGCCATCGTCGTCTTGCCGTGCGGGGCGAGCCGTACGCCCGCGCGTTCGGCCCAGCCGGCCATCAGCCGGAGATTGTGATCGAGGGCCCCGGCATCGAGTGTGAGCAAGGGGGTACCGAAGTCGTCGAGCGAGGGCCGGTCACGCAGATACTCCTCGACCGTCGCGCCGTGGGCGGCGGCCGGAATCGCCTTGAAGCGCCAGTCGAGACGTTCGGTGCGCTGTGCGTCGACGGCGGCATTGTCGATGCCCGTACCCATTCTGACCTCCTATGTTGCGCAATGTGCAATGCGCATTGCACTATGCGCTGCTGCGGTTGTAGCATCGCCGTGGCGTCGCGGTCAACGGCCGCAGGACACGGGAAGGGTCGAATGGAACGCTTGCCCGAGGCGGTCTGCATAGGCGAAACGATGGCGGCGCTCCTCCCCGACCGGCCGGGTCCCCTGGAGGACGTCGACACGTTCCGGCACTCGATCGGCGGCGCCGAGGCCAACGTCGCGCGCGGGCTCGTCGCACTCGGCGTTCCCGCCGCCTGGGTCGGCCAGGTCGGCGACGACGGTTTCGGCCGTCGCATCGTCCGCGACCTCGCCCGCGCGGGCGTCGACACCAGCGGGGTGCTGACCGACCGCGGACGTCCCACCGGGTTGTACGTGAAGGAGGCGGGACAGGGCGGCAGCGTCCTGCACTACTACCGCGCGCGCTCGGCGGGCTCGGCGCTCAGTCCCGCGCTGCTCGACGAACCCTCCGTCACCCGCGTGCTGTCCCACGCCGATCTCGTGCACCTGTCCGGGATCACGGCGGCGCTCTCGCCGGGCGCGCTCGACCTCGTACGGACGCTCCTGCACGACCGGACCCGCACCCAACTGGTGAGCTTCGACCTCAACTGGCGGCCCGCCCTGTGGCGAGACGCCGATCCCGGCGTCCTGGTGCCGCTGCTGAAGGCCGCCGACATCGTGCTGCTCGGCGCGGACGAGGCCAGGGCCGTCCTCGGCACGAGCGATCCGGCCGAGTTGCGCGCCCTCCTGCCGGAACCCGCGACGCTCGTCGTGAAGGACGACGCCCACCACGCCACCGCGATCCCCCGGCCTGGACCTGACTCGGCGACGGTGACCGAACCGGCCCTGCGCGTCGACACGGTCGAGCCGGTAGGCGCGGGCGACGCGTTCGCCGCCGGCTACCTCGCCGGCACGCTGCGCGGTCACGGCCTGCGGCAGTGCCTGCGGCTGGGCCACCTCGCGGCCGCCGCGACGCTCGTCGTGCACGGCGACCACGGGCCGCCGCCGCCCGCCGCGCTCGTCCGGACCCTGCTCGACGCGGCGCCGGGCGAATGGGCCGCGACCACGGTCAGCGCGGCGGGGTTCGGCATCGGATCAGGGGGAGCGAAGCGATGAGCCAGAGCCTCGGACGGGCCCTGCAGATCATCATCGAGCTGGGCGAGGGACCGCGCACGCTGGACGAGCTCGCCGCCACGGTGGGCGTGCACAAGACGACGGTCCTGCGGCTGCTGCGGCCACTGGAGGAGGAACGGTTCGTCCACCGCGGCGAAGGCCACCGCTTCCATCTCGGGTCGCGCCTGTTCGCGTTGTCGGGCGCGGCGCTGGAGCAACGCGGGATCCGCGGCATCGCGGGGCCGCATCTGGCCCGGCTGAACGAGGCGACCGGGCACACCGTCCACCTCGGGGTGTACGAGGGCGGCGAGGTCGTCTACCTCGACAAGTACGACTCGCGGCACGCCATCCGGATGTACTCGCGGGTCGGCCTGCGGATGCCGCTGCACGCCACCGCGATCGCCAAGGTGCTGCTCGCGGACCTGCCGGAGCGGCGGCGGCGCGAGATCGTGGCGCGCGTCGACTACACCCGCTTCACCGGCAACACCATCGCCGGCCCCGAGGAGTTGCTGGCCGAGCTGCGCAAGGTGGCCAGGCAGGGCCACGCGGTCGACGACGCCGAACACGAGACGTTCATCCGCTGCATCGCCGCACCGATCCGCGGCGGCGAGGGCCGGGTGCTCGCGGCCGCGTCCATCTCGGTGCCGGACGTCGTGTTGAATCGTGATCAGGTGCTGGAGCTGTTGCCGGAGTTGCTCGCCACGACCCGGGCCATCTCCGCCGACTGCGGATTCGAGAAGGAGAGAGTGTGAGCGACAAGACCGCCATCAGGACCGAGGCCGCCCCCGCACCGCTGCCGGTGTTCTCGCAGGGCGTTCGCAAGGGACCGTTGCTGCAGGTGTCGGGCCAGGGCTCGATGGAGCCGGGCACCGGCGCGTTCGTGCACGAGGGCGATGTGAAGGCGCAGACCCGGCGCACGCTGGAGAACGTCCGGGCGATCCTGGAGGCGGGCGGCGCGAGCGTCGAGGACGTGCTGATGTTCCGCTGCTACCTGACCAAGCGCGACGACTTCGGGCCGATGAACGAGGCGTACGACGAGTTCGTCCGGGAGCACTGCCCCAGCGGCGTGCTGCCCAGCCGCACCACCGTCTTCGTCGACCTGCCGCTCCCGCAGATGCTCGTGGAGATCGACGCCCTCGCCGCCGTGGACTAGCCGTCCGTCAACCGTCCCGGTCGTCGGCCAACCGGCCGGTGGCCACCAGCTCCAGGGTGATGAGCACCGCGACGGCCTCGATCGCGAGCAGGCCGACGAGCACGAGCAGCTGCGTGGCGCCGGCCTCGATGGGGTCGGCGCCGCCGAGCAGCACGCCGACGAACGCGCCGGGGAGGGTGACGAGCCCGACCGTGCGGGTCTGGTCCAGGGCGGGGATCAGGGCGAGCGCCGCGGCCGACCGGCAGACCTCCAGCGCGGAGTCGCGCGGCAGCAGCCCGAGTGCGAGCCCGCCCTCGTACTCGCCGCGGCGGGTGCGCAGCTCGTCCAGCGCGCGCCGGCCGGTCATCGCGCACGCCGTCATGGCGCCGCCGATGAAGATGCCGGCGATCGGCAGCACCGCGACCGGCCGCAGCGGCACGAGCGTCGAGGCGAGCAGCAGGCCCAGCACGGGCGCGACGCCCGCGACGATCGGCAGCATCGCCCACCAGGCCGGGCCGCGCGTCGCACCGGTGATCCGGCGGCCCGCGGTGGCCGCCGCGATCACCACCATGCCCGCGACGAACACCGCCGTCCAGCCCGCGCTGCGCAGCACCGCCGCGATGAGCAGCGAGACCGCCGCGAGCTGCGCGGTCGCGCGCACCGCCGCGACCACCACCTCGCGGCCGAGTCCCAGCCCGCCGAGCCGCACCAGCCACGCCGCCGCGACCGTGAGGACGACGAGGACCAGGCCGAGCAGTGGACCGACGGCGGGTGCCGCGCTCATGCATCCCCCTGAACCAAACGGCGGGCTCCCGTCCGCCGTTCACTTGAACCGATTGTGATCTGACTGGCACCGCGCAACACGCACAAACCCCGCTAACGTTGCCTTGTGGGGGATCTCGAGTCGAGTGGGCCATCTCGCCGGAAGGCGCTCGGGCTGTTGGGCGCGGCCGGCTTCTTCGCCTTGGGCGCCGACAGCGTGCTCGATCCCGCCAAGCCGGATCCGGCACCACCCCAGACGACCGTGCCCCGGCCGCGTCCGGTGGCACATCCCTCGTCGCCGGCGTCCACGGGCACGGCTACGCCGACGCAGCCCGTGCCGCCCACGACACAGCCGCCGGCACCGCCCGTTCCGCCGGCCCCGCGCGCCTCGTCCTGGTCGCCGGCCCGGCTGACCACGGCCAAGCCGCGCAAGCCGCTGCGCGACCTGCAGGATCTGGTCCCGCCGCCACCGCCGAAGACGATCGCGCTGACCATCGACGACGGCCCGCACCCGCTCTACACCCCGCAGGTGCTCGACCTGCTGGCCGAGCACGAGGTCCGCGCGACGTTCTTCATCATCGGCGAGCAGGTCGTCGAGTACCCCCAGCTCACCCGGCGCATCGCCGACGCGGGTCACCAGGTGTGCAACCACACCATGACCCATCCCCTCTCGCTCGGCCGCCTGTCCACCAAGAAGGTACGGCGCGAGATCGTCGAAGCGCACGACCGCATCGCGCAGGTGACCGGTGTCGTTCCCACGTTCTTCCGGGCACCGGGCGGCAACTGGTCGCCCGCGGCCCTGGACATCATCGGTGAGCACGGGATGCTGCCGGTCGACTGGGCCGTCGATCCGCAGGACTGGACCAGGCCGGGCGTGGGCAGCATCCGTCGCTCGCTCGTCAAGTGCGGCCCCGGCGACATCCTGCTCTGCCACGACGGCGGCGGCGACCGGTCGCAGACGGTGAAGGCGCTGCGCGGCGCCATCCCCAAGCTGAAGAAGCGCGGCCTGGCGTTCGTCTCCCTCTGACGGAACGACACCCCATTTTTATGTCCATTCCGGACATTGTGCTCATTTTACTGCGGGATCTACATACTGTTTGCCGGGCATGAGGTCTATCGTCATAAAAACAGGGACAGCTTTCCCTCCGAGGAGATTGTGGTAATACGCCAATCTCGTACTACGAGGGAGAAGAAATGCGCACGAGCATTCGCACTGGGGTGGCACTCTCCATTTCAGGGCTGGCCATGAGCGGAGCCGCCCTGGTCACCTCCAGCGGCGCCGGGGCCGCGACCACGCAGGCACCCGCCGCGAAGCCCGCCGCCGCCTCGACGCAGGCCGCGATCTGCCGTTACACCGTCGAGGCCAAGGGTGGCCTCTACGTTCGCAGGACGCCGGGAGGAAGGATCGTCGGCCGGCTCCGCAATGGCAAGATCGTATTTGCGAAATGCCAGCGGCCGCACGGGTGGGTCAAGCTTCGCGGCGGCGTCAAGAGGCACCTCATCGGCAAGTGGGTGTACCGGCCCCACCTGGCTCGTTACTGATCCGGCCTTCCGTCCGAAATCTCGCCGGTGAACGCGAACAACGGCTCCGCGCGTCGCGCGAAGCCGTTGTTCGGTGTGTTCGGCCGTCAGGAGACCTGGTCGGCGGCTCGGGGCGGCGGCACGATGGCGCTGACCATCTCGCTCATCCGCTCGGCCATCCGTTCCTCCCTGGCATCGGAATCCGCGGTCCGCTTCCTGATCCGCAGCCGCGCCCAGCGGGAGACCGGCACCGCCGACTGGTTGACCGCCTGCCAGCGGTCGGTGAGAGTGGCGAGCGCCTCCCGCGCCTGCTCGAAGTACTGTGCGGGCAGATCCACTTGGCGGGCCTGGCGGGCCAGCGCCTGCACCGCCTCGAACGCCTTCGCCGACTCGATCGCCTGGCTCTCCCGGCGGGCGGGGCCCAGCATCCCGATGAGCGTCGACAACAGCGCGGCCACGAGGGCCAGCGCTCCGGCGGCGATCTCGTACCGGCTGCGGGCGAGCACCATGCTGCCGGCGACGCCGGACGCCAGCACCGCGGTCCCGGCCAGGAAGAGGTTGACCGCCCGCCATACCCGCGCGGTCTCCTCCTGGCAGAGCGTCGCGCAGGAACAGGTCTCCTCGATCCAGAACAGCTCCGCGCCGACCGCCGCGCGCCAGGAGCCGGGACCGGAGCCGGAGCCGGGGCCGGGGCCGATCCCTTCCGGCGACGTGCCGCCGTTCGGATCCGGCCGGCGCTTCTCCCTGTCCACCATGACGCGGCCCCCCTGTGCGCTTGCGTGTCAGCGCCATGATTGGGGAACGGGCCGCCGCCCTCATCGCGCGATACCCAATCCGGGCGCCGCCTTTGCCGAGGGATCGGAACGCGGGCCCGCGAATAGATCGTCCTCGGGGAACGCCGGGGTGTACCCAGGTACACCCCATGTCCGGGTTGCGGGCACACTGTGGGCGGCGCCGCGCCGCCGGAGACTGGACTCCGGACGACGGGCGAGGCACGGAGGCAGCACGATGAGCGGTGAGTTGGCGAAGGAGACGTGGGCGGCGGAGCGGCTGAGGGCGCCGTGGCGCGGGTTTCGGCTGGGGTTGCTCGCCTTTCCCGCGATGGCCCTCTCGGTGCTGCTGATCACCTCGTTCTCGCTGGTGACGAGCGTGGTCGGCATTCTGATGGTGCCACCGGTGGTCCTGCTGGCCCGGGCGCTCGTGGACGTCTACCGCGACCTGATCGGCAAGTGGACTGGCGTCCGGATCGAGCGGCCGTACCTGCCCGAGCCCCAGGAGGAGGAGGCCGGTTTCGCCGGCCAGTGGAACCGGTTCGTGCGGCTGTCCTCGGACCCCGCCACCTGGCGCGACCTCGCCTGGCTGCTCGCTGACCCGATCGTGGTGTTCTTCACCGCGGCCCTGCCGTTCTACCTGGTCGCCTACGGCCTGTGGGGCCTGGCCCTGGCCGGCGGCATGGGCAGCGTGATCACCGACCTCGGCGGCAACGAGTGGTACGGCTTCGTGCACATCCAGAAGGGCTACGCCGACGACAACGCGAAGATGACGGCCACGGTGGTCCTGGGCACGGTCTTCATGGCCGCCGGTTTCCTGTCCGGCCCGCGCCTGCTCCAGGTGTACGGGCGGTGGGGGCAGCTGCTCCTCGGGCCGACCGAGAAGTCGAGGCTGGCACTGCGCGTCCGCCACCTGACCGAGACCCGTTCCGAGGCCGTGGACGCGTCGGCCGCCGAGCTGCGCCGCATCGAGCGCGACCTGCACGACGGCGCCCAGGCCCGCCTGGTCGCGATGGGGATGACGCTCGGCGCGATCGAGCACCTTCTCGACAGGGACCCGGCCAAGGCGCGGCTGCTGCTCGCCGAGACGCGCCAGTCGTCGGCCAAGGCGCTGCACGAGCTGCGCGACCTGGTCCGGGGCATCCATCCGCCGGTCCTCGCCGACCGCGGCATCGGTGACGCCGTCAAGGCACTGGCCCTGGACCACCCGCTCCAGGTCGAGGTCGTCTCCACGCTGCCCGGCCGCCCCCAGCCGCCGGTCGAGTCGGCCGCGTACTTCGCGGTGTCGGAGATCCTCACCAACGCCGCCAAGCACTCGGGCGCGAGCCGCGTCTGGATCGACCTGCGCTACGAGGAGGGCATGCTCCGGATCACCGTCACCGACGACGGCCACGGCGGCGCCTCCCTCGAAGGCGGCACGGGCCTGCGAGGCATCGAACGGCGGATCGGTACATTCGACGGCGTACTCGCCCTGAACTCCCCGCCGGGCGGCCCGACGATCGTGACCCTGGAGCTGCCGTGCGAGTTGTCCTCGCCGAAGATCTCGCCCTCCTGAGAGAGGGCCTGGTCAGCCTGCTCGAATCGCACGGCTTCGAGATCGCCGCCGCGGTCGACAACGGCCCCTCGCTGCTCAAGGCGCTGCTCGACCACCGCCCGGACGTGGCGGTGGTCGACGTGCGCCTGCCGCCGTCGTTCACCGACGAGGGGCTGCAGGCCGCGCTGGAGGCGCGGCGCCAGGTGCCCGGCCTGCCGGTCCTGGTCCTGTCGCAGTACGTCGAGCAGCTGTACGCCCGCGAGCTGCTGGCCGACGGCAGCGGCGGGATCGGTTACCTGCTCAAGGACCGGGTGTTCGACGCCGAGCAGTTCGTCGACGGCGTCCGCCGGGTCGCGGCGGGCGGCACCGCGATGGACCCGGAGGTCATCTCGCGGCTCGTCGCGCGCGGCACCCGGGACGAGCCGCTGGGCCGGCTGACGCCGCGCGAGCTGGAGGTCCTGGAGCTGATGGCCCAGGGCCGCTCGAACGCGGCGATCGCGCAGCAGCTCGTCGTCACCGAACGGGCCGTCACCAAGCACACCGCCAACATCTTCAGCAAGCTCGACCTGGTGGTCGCAGGCGACGACAACCGGCGCGTGCTCGCCGTCCTCGCCTACCTCAACCGTTCCTAGCCCTGCTCTGCGGGCAGTCCCCAGAACGGGCCGCTCAGCCCGGCCTCGCGGAGGTAGGCGGCGGCCGTGGCGGGCTCGCGACGGGTGTATCCGCGGTCGAGGCGACCCGCGTACCATCCGCGCGCCAGGCGCCACAACGTCGCCAGGTCCATGACGTAGCCGCGCTCGTTGCCGGAACGTTCGAGCCAGACGTCAACGCAACGTTCGCCGCAGAAGAGCCGCTGGTGTCCACAGGTGTGAACGACGTCGTCCCACATCCGCGTCACCGGGACGAGGAAGTGCGCGACCTGCTCACCGTCCGGCGGCGCGTCCCGGCCCACCACCCAGGCGTGCGCCCGGTCGCAGCCGGGACAGCGCGTGGAGACCAGCACGTCCGGCTCGTCCGGCAGCAGATGGGCGAGCGCGAACGAGTCCCAGGCACAGCCGCCCCACCACAGGGTGGATCTCCCCATCACGGCGAAGCCCAGCGGGATCGACGCGAACGGGTGCGCCATGAGCACGCGGTCCTCGTCGTCGAGCACGACATGACGCAGATCCGCCAGGGCGCGCAGGCCGTCGCGCACGGTTTCGAGGCTCGCCCCGAACCGTTCGGCCAGCTCCCGCGGCTCCGGCGCCCGCCCGGTCTCCGCGAAACCCCGGTACACGGCGAGCCGCAGATCCTCGTCGTCGAACGCCATCCTGTCGCCTTCCCGGGGTTTCGGACTGTCGGGCTCGGACATGGTGTTCTATCTTGCCAGGCAGAACAATGCCCTTCTGGAGGGGCGCCATGACCGCGATTCTCATCCTCCTCTGCCTGGCGATCGCCGGCCGCGAGCTCTATCTGTCGTTCGACAGGAAACGGTCCGGAACGGCGCCCGAGATCGCCGACATCCGCACCCAGCTGACCGCGCTCAAGGGCACCCGCGAGGAGCTGGAGGAGTTCCGCGCCGTCCAGCGTGAGCAGCTCGAACGGCTCGCGGCGGGCCAGGTCACGCATGCCGAGTCGCTGCGGGAGACCGATGCCCGCATCCGGTCGCTGATCACCCAGATCAACGACCGGATGCTGCCCGAGATCAACACGCGGCTCACCCAGCAGCGCGACTCCGTCGACCGGCTGGCCGAGGAGGTGGCCCGGCTGCGCGGCCATCTGGTCGGCCGCCTCGACCAGGCCGTCGCCGCCTCGCTCGGCGCCGACCCGGTCGACACGGTGGCGGGCGGGCTCGGCACCGACGGCCGGGAGGAGCCGTCCGGCCTGGTCCGCGCGTACGAGCGGTTCGCCGAACGCTACGGCCTGCGCGTCGAGCTCTCCGACCCCACCGGCGAGGACGCGAGCTGGAGGGCCCGCTACTACCTTTCGGGACGCAGCCCCCGCGGGCTCGAACGCGACTTCATCGACCTGGTCCGGCGGCTGCGCGCGTCCGGCGGCGCACCGAACGGCACGGAGACCGAGGCCGCGAACGCGCTGCTGTGCTGCCTGCACGACATCGAGATGGGCGGCGCCCAGGTCGGCCCGTTCGTGCTCGTCCGCACGCCGGAGGCCATGCTGTGCGGTGTGCTGTCGCTCGCCGAACTGCGCCAGGCCGGACCGGCGCGCCTGCTGGCCGATCCGGTGGACGCGGCCCTACGGCTGCACGGCCTGCCCGAGAGCCGGTTCTGCGACCTGTCGGCCTTCAACGGCTCGGCTCAGTCCAGGTGAAGTTCGGCTCGCGGCGTTCGAGGAAGGCCGCGACGCCCTCGGCCACGTCACCGCCCGCGACCACCTCCTCCAGCCACACCCGGGCCCGGGGCTCCACCGGGTCACCGGCGGCGATGGCGTCGACGATCTCCTTGGTCGCCCGCTGCGTGAGCAGCGAACGGGAGGCGAGCGTGGCGGCGAACTCCGCGACGCGCGTGCGCAGCGACCCGGCCGCCACCACCTCGTCGAGGAGCCCGATGCGCAGGGCGTGCTCGGTGCCGATCAGGTCGGCGGAGTAGAGCAGGTACTTGGCCGCCGCCGGGCCGACGAGCCGCACGATCCGCGTCGTCGCCGACGCCGGGTAGACGATGCCGAGTTTGGCCGGAGTGATGCCGAACCGCGCGCCCTCCGCCGCGAAGCGCAGGTCGCAGGCGGCGGCGAGCTGGCAACCGCCGCCGACGCAGAAACCCTCGATGGCGGCGATGGTCGGTTTGGGGAACGCGGCGAGCGCCTCTTCGGCCCTCGTCGACAGGTGCCCCTCGTCGTGCCGGTTGATGTCGGCGAGCTCGCCGATGTCCGCGCCCGCGCAGAAGTCGCCGCCGGCGCCGGTGAGCACGACGACGCGCACGGAGGGATCGGCCGCCAGCCGGTCCAGCAGCACGGGCAGCTCGCGCCACATCTCCGCCGTCATGGCGTTGCGCTTGGCGGGCCGGTCGATGGTGATCGTGCCGACGCCTTCCGCCACGTCACCGCGCAGCCCCTGCTCGTCGGCCATCGGCTCCCCCTCGGTCACACGCACACATTTCTCACTACGAGGCGCGGTCATCGTACGTACCCGGGGGCACGACCCCGAGACCGGGCCCGGGGTTCTCCGCCCTGGGGACGATGGCACGCCGTCCTACGTACACCCAGGGGTGAGACGTAAGACACCCCTTACGAGGGAGGAATTCATCGGGCGTTCGGCGGATTCTAATGAGACGGGCGGCCCCGAGGATCGGAGTTCGTGGTGCCACAAAGCACACGCGTCTTCTGGACCATTCAGCTCGACGACGCCATGGCGTCCGCCGCCGACTGGACGGGTGCCAAGGCCGCCAATCTCGCCCGCGCGGCACGGCATGACCTGCCCGTGCTGCCCGGGTTCGTCATCCCGGTACGGGCCGGGTCGGAACGTTCCGACGGCCTCGGTCCCGCTCCCGGCCTCAGCACCCGCGAGCTGCGCCAGGCCTGGGCGAAGCTGAGCCGCGGCGGCGAGCTCCCGCTGGTCGTGCGATCGTCCTCCACGATGGAGGACGGCGCGGTCTCCTCGATGGCCGGACGGTTCGTCTCGGTGCTCGACGTGACGGGCTGGGAGCCGTTCGTGGCCGCCGCCGGCGCGGTCATGGAGTCGTCCGCCGAGCCCGGCACGATGGCCGTGCTGGTCCAGCCGCAGCTGACCGCGGCGGCGGGCGGCGTGATGTTCGGTGCCGACCCGGTGGACGGGCGGACGGACCGCGTCATCGTCTCGGCGGTGCCCGGCGGTCCGCAGGCCCTGGTCGGTGGCGAGGTCAACGGCACCCGCTACGCGCTCACCCGGCGGGGCCGGATCATCAGCGTCGAGCACGACATCATCAGCGTCGAGCACGACGACGGCACGTCCCACGACGGTCCTGCGCCCGGCGCCGGCGTCGCGCCGGACGAGGGGCCGCTGACCCGGCTGCAGCTGCGGGCGCTGGCCCGGCTGGCGGCCAAGGCCGCGGCCGTCTTCGGCGGGCCGCAGGACGTGGAGTTCGCGTTCGACCACGACGGGCGGCTCTGGTTGCTGCAGAGCCGCCCGGTGACCGCGCTCGCTCCCGTCCCGCCGCGCCGGGCGAGGCTGCTCGGCCCCGGGCCGGTCGCGGAGACGCTGCCCGATCCGCTGTCCCCGCTGGAGGAGGATCTCTGGCTCGTACCGCTGAACCACGGCATCGGCGAGGCGCTGGCCACCGCCGGCGCGGTCTCCCGGCGCGAGCTGCGCGAGAGCCCGACCGTGCTCGCGGTCGGCGGCCGCGCGGCGGCCGACCTGCGGCGGCTGGGGGCCGCTCCCGGGCGGCGGTCACGGCTGCACCTGCTCAATCCGATGCCCGCCGTGCGCCGGCTGTCGGTGGCGTGGCGCGTCGGACGGCTCCGTGCCGATCTGCCCGACCTGGCCGCGCAGACGGCGGCGGCGGTCGACGCCGACCTGGCGGCCGTGCCGCCGCCCGCCGAGATCGGCGATGCCGAGCTGATCGCGGCGTTGCGCTGGACCCGGGCGGCCCTCGCCGCCCTGCACGGGCAGGAGGCGCTGGCGGGATCGTTGCTCTCCGGCGAGACCGGCACCGGCACCGGCACCGGCACCGGCAGCGGCAGCGCGGCCGCACAGGGGCTGGCCGCGCTCCGAAGAGGCCGCGCCCGTGGCCAGGACGACGTGCGGCTCCTGGCCGCCGAACCCGCCGTCCTCGTCCTGACTCCGCCCGCCATCACGCCCGCGCCGCACCTTCCGGCCGTGCCCGCCGACACGCTCGATCCGCCCGGTGCCGCCGGGGCGCTGCCACCGCGCGAGCTGCTCCGCCTGCGGATCCGCTGGGTGCAGGAGCTCGGCGCACGGCTCGCCTGGACGGCGGGGCAGCGGCTCGCGGCGGCGGGCACGCTGCCGTCGCCCGAGCTCGTCCGGGCCCTGCGCTTCGACGAACTCGAGGCCGCGCTTGACGGCGGGCCCGTGCCCGCCGAGGTCGGGCGCCGTCCCGCACCGCCGCGCACCGCGCCGCTGCCGGCCGTGTTCCGGCTGGCAGGCGACCGGATCGTGGCGGAGGCCGCGCCGACAGGGGACGGGGCGCGTCCGGCGGGCGGTGGCCGGGGCTCCGGGCCGGTGCACTCCGGCCCGGACGCTCCCCCGGCGGGATCGGTGCTCGTCGTCGACACCCTCCGGCCGTCCCTCGCGGCCGTGCTGCCGAAGCTGGCCGGGCTGGTCGCCGAGACCGGCAGCCCGCTGTCACACCTGGCGATCCTCGCCCGCGAGCTGGACGTACCGACGGTCGTCGGGCTCCGCGGCGCGCTCGATCGTTTCCCGCCGGGCACCGAGATCCTGGTGGACGGTGACACCGGCCGGGTCGAGATCCTCGCGCGGGTCGCCGACCAGCGGCCGGGCGAGGAGTCGGTGGCATGAGGGGCACCAGGCGCCTGATCTACGCGGGACTGGGCGCGATGGTGGTGTTCACGGGCGGCTACGTCGTGGTCTACCTGGCGCGCTGGGAGTGGCAGCGCGCCCTGATGGCCGGTGAGCTCCTGCTGATCAGCCTGATCGTGCTGCTCGCGGTCGCGGGCGCGCATCGGCTGGCGCGGCTTGAGCGACGGCTGACCGTGCTCATCGAGAACGCGCAGGACCGGCCCGCGCGGCCAGGCGTCCAGGGGTCCCGGCTGGCCGCCGTCCCGTCGCCCGCCGAGCGGCCGTACGCGGCGGGCGACGAGGCGGCGGAGACGCCGGCCTTCCGATGGCTGGCGCCGGAGCAGGAGTCGTACAAGGTCTTCATCCCCGTGCTGCTCGGCGCGGGAATCGTGGTGTCGGGCCTGGCGGCGCTCGTGGAACGGATCGCGACGGCGCTCGGCGGCTCCTCCCGCCGGGCGCCCCAGGAGCGGGGGGCCGCCTTCGGCCAGGTGCGGGCACCGGCGTCGCTCGCCCTTCCGCCGGGCGGCGTCCTCGCGGGCGCGCCGGACCTGTCGCCTCCGCCCGGCCCCGACCGGCGACGCCGGCTCAAGGTGGCGGCGGGCATGCTGGCGGTCCTCGCACTGGCCGTGCCGGCCGTCGTCGAGATGGCCGACCACACCCAGGACCGGCCCGACTCGCCCGTCGACGCCGCCGCCAGCACGCTGGTCATCGAGGCCAGGACCCACGGCCCGACCGGAGCCGCCTCCGTCGACCCGCTCGCCACGCGGCTGTGGGAGTACTGCCGGGGCTCGACCAGGCCCTATCTGGACAAGGGCGGGCTCGCGCCGATCGGCGACCGGCAGTACGCGCTCGTCGTGCGGCCCGCGCTGGGCGAGCACGCTCTGCGGCGGCTGCGGGGCTGCCTGGAGGACGCGGTCATCGATCACGGCTCGTTCCGGGTCGTCTCCGTGCAGCCCGAGCCCGCGGACGACTGAACGACCGGCCCGCTCGAATTCGCAGGTCCCGGGCCCCTTCGGGGAACCCGGGACCTGATCTCGGAGTCGAACCGTTCATGAACCAGATCACCGGCGCCCGGGAATGCGCGACGAGGACGATGTGCTGTACTGTCTAGGCAACACCTTCGTGATCCGTCACTCACACCGATGAAGCAACGAAGGTGTCCTTCCCCGCCCGGGCCATCTGAGTGCCCGGAGATGCGAGTTCCCCATCAATGACCGCCCAGGGAATTTAAGGCCTGGGCCACCGCACCGAGGGAGCCACCGTCAGCCCGGCGAACCGAGCTGCTTTCTGCTTCCCTCAGGCGCGCAGAAGGGACACATATGCCCAACACCACGATCACGGCCGAACCGACGGCTGCCGTGGCGTCCACCGCGAAGCACTCCGTGCCCCCGCAGGCGTCCACGAGCTACCGGCAGGCCCCCAAGACCGACGACCTGGTCATCCCCTTCCACGGCATCCTCGCCGTGGACGACAAGCACGCGTTCGTGCGCACCAGCGGTTACCTGACCGGCCCGGACGACGTCTACGTGTCGCTCGCCCAGGTCAAGGCCAACGGCCTGCGCGTCGGCGACGCCATCGCCGGCACCGCGCGGACCCCGCGTTCGGGCCGGGAGAAGTACAACGCCCTGGTCCACGTCGAAACGATCAACGGCACCCCGCCCGGCGACGCGGCCGGCCGGCCCGAGTTCGGCAAGCTGACGCCGCTGTTCCCTGAGGAGCGGCTGCGGCTGGACACCGGGGCCATGGCGACCCGCGTCATCGACCTCGTCGCGCCGATCGGCAAGGGCCAGCGCGGCCTCATCGTGTCGCCGCCCAAGGTCGGCAAGACGATGATCATTCAGGCGCTGGCCAACTCCATCGCCGAGAACAACCCCGAGTGCCACCTCATGGTCCTCCTCATCGACGAACGGCCCGAGGAGGTCACCGACCTGCAGCGGACCGTCCGCGGCGAGGTCATCCACTCGACCTTCGACAAGCCCGCGCACGCCCACACGGCCCTGGCCGAGCTGGCGATCGAACGGGCCAAGCGGCTGGTCGAGCTCGGCCACGACGTGGTCATGCTGCTCGACTCCATCACCCGGCTCGGCCGCGCCTACAACCTCGCGGCCCCCTCCAGCAGCCGCATCCTGGCGGGCGGCGTGGCGGCGAGCGCGATCTACCCGCCCAAGAAGTTCTTCGGCGCCGCCCGCAACATCGAGAACGGCGGCTCGCTGACCATCCTCGCCACCGCACTCGTCGAGACCGGCTCGCGCATGGACGACGTGTTCTTCGAGGAGTACAAGGGCACCGGCAACATGGAGCTCAAGCTCGACCGGAGCCTGGCCGACAAGCGCATCTTCCCCGCGGTCGACATCGAGGCGTCCGGCACCCGCCGCGATGAGCTGCTGATGGCCCCCGAAGAGCTGGCCCTCAGCTGGCGGCTCCGCCGCGTTCTGCAGGGTCTCGAACGCCAGCAGGCCGTCGAGCTGCTCCTGGACAAGATGAAGGACACCTCGTCCAACGCCGAGTTCCTGCTCAGGGTGCAGCAGACCACCTGAGCCCCCGTTCACCACCGCTTCTGCTGCGGGCTCGGCGTCACGATCCGCTCGGGCCGGAAGGTCTGAAGGATCTTGTCGTACTGCCGCTGGCCGGGTGTCCAGCGGGTCTCCGGCGCGACGAAGGAGAACTCATGGCCGGCCGCGCGGGTGCGCAGGCCGTGCTGGTCTCTCCCCCACGTGAACTCCCATTCCGCGCCGTCCTTCGAGAGATCGGGCACGGGTTCGAGGCGCAACCGCCGATAGCCGGGGTACGTCCGTTCGTTCACCTCCCTGCGTTCGGCGGCACGGAGCCCCTCCAGCGCGTTGCCCACCGCCGGCGAGATGCGCAGGACCTGCCCCGTCTCGGGGTCGCTCCACTGAACGCCCTGCGGCGACCGCGCACGCCGCCAGCCGGCCGGGACCTCGACCGTGTAGCCGTCCTCGTGGTACTTGACGCTCGTGGACGCCGGCGGGGCCGAGCGGGGCATCAGCAGCCGCATCGCGGCGCCCTGGCCCACCGAGTTCCAGCGCGCGGCCCAGGCGCCCATGGCACCGACGAGCAAGGCGATCGTCGCCACGCTGACGACCATCCCCATCCGGGGCCGCCGGTCGGCCGCCGTGATCATCGCCAGCGCCCCGCGCCAGAACGAGGCGTCCCCGCCCGATCCCTCCGCGGTGCCCGCCGCCCTCGCCACCTCCGCGGCGCCCGCGGCGCCCGCGACCTCCGGGGCTCGCGCGGCCACCACCTCCGACACGTCTCCGGCGCGCACGACGTCGGTCAACTGGTGCGCGGTCTCGGCCAGCGTGAGCCGGTCGCCCGGATCCTGCCGCAGCAGCCCGTCGATCACCGGGGTGAGCGGACCGGCGCGCACCGACGGCTCGTACTCCCCCATGAGCACCGCCACCATCGAGGCCAGCGCGTGGCAGCGCAGGAAGGGCGAACGGCCCTCGACGGCGGCGTAGAGCGTCGCGCCCAGCGACCACAGGTCGGACGCCTCGACGCTCGGCTCGCCGCGCACCCGTTCGGGCGACAGGTACGCGGGCGATCCCTCGATCCCGGCGACGATGGTGTCGGCGATCTCCCGCCCCTGGTCCATGTGCACGGCCAGCCCGAAGTCGGTGAGCACGACGCGGCCGTCGTCGCAGACGAGCACGTTGCTGGGCTTCACGTCGCGGTGCAGGATGCCGGCGTCGTGCGCCGCGCGCAGCACTCCGAGCACCGCCACGCCGATCTCGGCGGCGCGGTGCGGGGCGAGCGGACCGTCCTCGGTGACGATCTGGTGCAGCGACCGGGCGTCGAGGAACTCCATGACGATCCAGGGACGGCCGTCCTCGATGACGATGTCGTGCACGGCGACGACGCCCGGATGCCGGAGCGCCGCCGTGGCGCGGGCCTCGTCGATGAGGCGGCGGCACATCATGCGGCGTTCGCCGACGGTCAGGCGGTCGGGGAGGTGCACTTCCTTGACGGCGACGTCCCGGTCGAGCATTTCGTCGTGGGCTCGCCATACGGTGCCCATGCCGCCACTGCCCATGACGGAGAGCATCCGATACCGCTGCGCGAGCGGTATCAACCGTTCTCTCCCCATGAGGTTGTTATGCGCACGATTCGCCCCAAGACACTCTCGTAGCGGCGGCATCATTTCTTGACCAAGGTTCGGCTCGGGGCGGAAGAACCGTTGTGGTTTCGGCGCCGCCGCAGTGTCCAGCCTGCCCACGCGAGGCCGCCGGTGGGCATTTCGATCCCATAGGTGTAGAAGGAGTAAAGGATCGTCGTGGCGGCGGCGGGCGCCGCGGGCACGCCGAAATGCACCAGCAGCGCGGCGGTGCCGGTCTCGCTGATGCCGGCCCCGCTCGGCGTGATGACGGCGGTGGTGAGCATCCGGTTGATGGCGAAGACGGCGACGACCTCGGCGATCCCGATCTCGGCCCCCACCGCGACCAGGCACCCCTTCAGGAGCAGCGCCTGCAGCGTCAGATAGGCGACCATGCCGGCGGTGAGGCTCCGCCAGGAAGTGCGCAGCACGCCGACGGTCTTGTTCCGTACGTCGAGCATCGCGCCG
Organism: Actinomadura fulvescens; assembly: GCF_039533225.1. Lineage (NCBI taxonomy): Bacteria > Bacillati > Actinomycetota > Actinomycetes > Streptosporangiales > Thermomonosporaceae > Actinomadura > Actinomadura fulvescens. Next base: position 497,533 of record NZ_BAAATD010000006.1, read on the forward strand.
TCCGCACGCGACATCAGCGCACGTGGCCGGTGCGGCAGGTGCAGCGCGACGGTGCGCAGCCAGCGGTCGACCGTGCGCGCCGCCGCCTCCGAACGCAGGGCGAGCGCCAGCAGCACGACGATGCCGACCAGCGCGGCGGCGGCGAGCGCCGCCATCCCCGCCGTCCGCGGGTCGGGCAGCACTCCCGTGATCAGCAGCGCCACGATGCCCACCGCCGGGAGCAGCAGCCGCGACAGCACGTTCCACACGCCGGTGACGAGCGTGGACACCGCGATCGCCGCGTTGCCGTGCCCCCAGCCGCGGGCCATGGCGAACGTGACGGCGACACCGGCCGCGCCACCGAACGGCAGCAGGTTGCTGACCGCGCTGCCGACGGCGTTCAGCATGAACGCGTGCGGATGGGTCAGCCCCGGCAGCGAGGCCGTGAGCACGAACGTGTAGGCCCCGAGGCCGGCCAGCCACACCAGGGTGAGCAGGGCGACCTCGATGGCGCTGAGGTGGCCCATCTCTGTGCGGATGCCCTTCCAGTCCACCCCCACCACGTAGGGAAGGGCGATCAGGAGCGCCGCGGCGCCGAGCAACGAGACGGTGGAGAGAACGGCCCTCGTCTGCCTGTTCAACCGTCTGCCGCATCACCCGTCGCGGTGAGGGGACACGCGGCTCGCCGTGTCAGCGGCGGGGCGTCCAGCGGATGGTCCAGGGCGGTGCCGGCCGGCAGGTCACGGCGTACGTACCACTCGGTGCCGAACGCCCGCCGGAACAGCGGGCGCGGCAGCCTGAGCAACGCCGCCAGCGTGCGGATCGAGTCGCCGCCCGTGGCCTGCGTCGCGTGCGCCTCCATCGCGGCGCGCTTGGCGCCGGTGTACGCCGCGACCTTGACGCGATGCGTGATCTGGTCGCCCGGGACGTAGGCGCCCTCGAAGCTCCGCACGTCCAGCGCGCGGGGCACGAGCCGCAACCGCGCGAGCGGCCGCAGGACGCGCAGCAGCAGATCACGGTCGACGGTCGCCTCCAGGACCAGCGGTGTCCCGGCCAGCCGCGCCGCCTCGACGCCGACACGGTGCACCTGGACATGGTCGGGATGCCCGTAGCCGCCCGCCGGGTCGTACACGGTGAGCAGGTCGGCGCGTTCCTGCCGGAGGAGCGCGGCGAGGCCGGCGGCGGCCTCCGTCACGTCGGTGTTCGCGAAACCGCCCGGTGCGTTCCCCGTCAGCCCGGAGTCCCCGTAGCCGAGGCACACCACCCTGGCGCAGCCGAGCACGCGCGCCGACGCGTGCAGTTCGGCCGTACGGACGTCACCGAGCGAACGATCCTCTCCGGCAGCGGCAGCGGCAGCGGCACCGGCGTCCGCCGCGAGCCCCCGTTCTCCGGCGGTGGCGACCACGAGCACGACGCGGTGCCCCTCGGCCGCGAGCCGGGCCATCGTGCCCGCCGTGAGCAGTGCCTCATCGTCGGGATGGGCATGGAAGAAGACGCAGGTCCGTCGCACGAGATCAGGATTCCCTGACCGGCGTGAAGGCGAGGCCTTCGTTCGGTCAAACCTGGGCCACCAGGATCGCGGGGGCGCCGTGCGGGGCCCGCGGCGACCGACACTTCGGTGGGGTGAGGATTCTCCACGTGAGCGACTGCTTCCTGCCCCGGCTCGGCGGCATCGAGGTCCAGGTCGACGAACTGGCCCGCGCGCAGCTCAGCGTCGGCCACGACGTCTCGATCGCCACCGCCACCCCGTGCCGTACGGGCGTTCCCCCGGCTGAGGGAGCGCTCACGGCCGGCGATCCGTACGCCCCCGGCCGCCCGGTCGCGGAGCGCCCGCCGGTGGACCGGCTCGTCACGCCGATGCCCTGGGACCTGCCGGTCGGCCGGTCGATCCGGCCCGTGCTGGCGGAACGCAAGCCGGACGTCGTGCACGTCCACGCGGGCGCGGTCTCGCCGTTCGCCTGGCGCGCGGTCCGGCAGGCGCGGCAGGCCGCGGTGCCGGTCGTGCTCACCGTCCACAGCCTGTGGGGACCGGTGAGCCGCGGCGTCTACCGCGCGCTGTTCGCGGGCTGGGCGCAGACCGCCGACGGCCTGGTCGTGACCGCGGTGAGCGAGGCCGCCGCCGCGCCGATCCGCCGGGTCGTGGCCGGCAGGCTGCCGGTCCGGGTCGTGGCGAACGGGATCGACACCTCGCGCTGGCACGACTTCGCCTGCGCGCCGATGCGGCTGAGGACGGCGCCGGACGCCGACGACCCGCTCCACGTGGTCGCGGTCGGCAGGCTGGCACCGCGCAAGGAGCCGATGAACCTGCTGCGGCTGCTGCGCGAGGTGGGCGCGGTCGTGCCCATCCGCGCGACGATCGTGGGTGACGGCCCGGCGCGCGCCAGGATGGAGCGCTACCTGCGCCGTCACCGGATGACCGGGTGGGTACGGCTCACGGGCCGGCTCGACCGTTCCGCGATCCGGGTCGTGCTCGCCCACGCCGACGTCTTCGTGGCGCCGGCGGCACGCGAGTCGTTCGGGCTGGCCGCGCTGGAGGCGCGGCTCGCCGGGCTGCCGGTGGTGGCGCAGGCGGGCAGCGGGGTCGCCGACTTCGTGGAGTCCGGCCGGGAGGGGCTCCTCGGCCGGACGTTCCCCGAGCTGACGGCGGCGCTGCTGCGGCTGACGGGCGACCATCGGCTACGGCACCGGATCACCGCGCACAACCGGGCCACCGAGCCCGTGCGCTGCACGTGGCCCGCCGTTCTGGAGGACTTCGACAGGTGTTACGAGGCGGCGTCGGCGAAGACGCCCTTGGCCCACTTGTAGTCGGACTTGCCGACGGCGGTGCGCTGGACCTCGTCGACCAGGTGGATCTGGCGCGGCAGCTTGTAGCCCGCCACGCGCCCGCGCAGGTAGCCGGTGAGCTCCTCCAGCGTCGGGCTCGTCCCCGGACGCGGCGCGATCACGGCCGCGACCCGCTGGCCGAACCGTTCGTCCGGCAGGCCCACGACGACCACGTCATAGACGTCGGGGTGGTCCTTCAGTGCCACCTCGACCTCTTCCGGATAGACCTTCTCGCCACCGGTGTTGATCACCAGCGAGCCGCGCCCGAGCAGCGTGATCGTCCCGTCCTCCTCCAGCGTGGCGAAGTCGCCGGGGACCGACCAGCGAGTGCCGTCGGCGTCGGTGAAGAACGTTGTGGCCGTCTTCTTCGGGTCGTTGTAGTAGCCGATCGGAATGTGGCCGCGGCGGGCCAGCTTGCCGATCTCGCCGGGCGCGACGGGCCTGAGGTCTTCGTCGAGAACGCTCACCTCAGGCTTCATCATGAACCGGGCGGTGCCCTCCTTGCCGCCGACCGACGGTCCGGTGGCGCCGGTCTCCGAGGCTCCGTAGTTGTCGAGGAAGATGACGTTCGGCAGGTGCTCCTTCAGGGCGTCCTTGGCGCTCTCGGTGAGCGGCGCGCCGCCGGAGGCGATCGCGAAGAGCGAGGACGTGTCGTACGAACCGGCCGCGAGCTCCTTGGCGACCGGCCGCGCCATCACGTCGCCGACCAGCATCATGACGTTCGCCTGCTCCTCGGCCAGGAGGTTCAGCGCCTCGGCCGCGTCGAAGGCGTGGTCGGTGTAGAGCACGACCTTGGCTCCGCTGAAGAGCCCCATGAACGCGACCCACTGGCCGGCGCCGTGCATGACGGGAGCGCAGTCGAGCACGGCCATCGGCGGCTGCTGGGCGTTCTCGGCGAGGGCCTCGGGGCTGCCGATCGGGTCGCCTAGAACGTTCCCGCCGCCGAGGGCCCCGAAGAAGATGTCCTCGCAGCGCCACTCGACGCCCTTGGGATAGCCGGTCGTGCCGCCCGTGTACATGATGTAGCGGTCATCGCTCGAACGTTCCGGAAAGTCGTCGCCCGGAGACGCCTCCGCCAGCGCCTTCTCGTACTCGACCGCGCCGGGGATCTCGTCCGCGGAGCCGTCCTCGATCACGACCACGTGCCGCAGCCGGGGCAGGTCGCCCCTGATCTCCTCGACCCTGGCCAGCAGCGAGCGCTCCCCGATGAGCGCGACCGAGTCGGAGTCGGACAGGACGTGCCGCAGCTCGGCGGCCACGTACCGGAAGTTGACCGGGATCGGCACCGCCCGGACCTTGAAGACCCCGAGCATGCTCTCGATCCACTCGGCCCGGTTGTAGGCGAGGATCGCGACGTGCTCGTCCGGCCGGATCCCGGCGGCCTCCAGATGGTGGCCGACGCGGCTGGCCCGCTCGTTCAGTTCCTTGTAGGTGCGGCGTTCCGCTCCCGCCACCAGGGCAGGGCGGTCCGGGCCGGCCTCGGCCAGGATTTCGAGCAGGTCGGCCAGGTTGTAGCTTCGCGCCATGCCACTGCCTCCGGGTGGTCGTACGGTCACCCGATCATCGTCATCCGGACCATGAGTATTCAATTGTTGTTGACAAACAATCCAATGACATGGGTCACACGCCCCGGCGCCAATGTGCGATTCGTCACGCTCGGCCGCTGAGTCCCGCGCGTCCGGCACGGAAACCCCAGGTGAACCAGCCGCTCCGCATATCCGTATCACTGTGCGCAGGCGCCGAACCTGGCCAGGCCGGATCGCTCTTACACGGCTCTTATCCGGGTACCGGCATGCTAAGCCGTAACGATTTCGTATCAGACGGGGGTAGTGGTGAGCGCAGGCGCTATGGCGTGGACGCCTCCGACGTGGGAGGAGATCGTCAGCGAACACTCGACACGGGTGTTCCGGCTGGCGTACCGCCTGACCGGCAACCGGCACGACGCCGAGGACCTGACCCAGGACGTGTTCGTCCGGGTCTTCCGATCCTTGTCCTCCTACAGCCCCGGCACGTTCGAGGGCTGGCTGCACCGGATCACCACCAACCTCTTCCTCGACCGGGCCCGCCGCAAGGCGCGGATCCGGTTCGACGCGCTGGGCGACGACGCCGCCGAACGCCTCCAGGGCCGCGAGCCGAGCCCCGCGCAGGCCTACGACGAACGCCATCTGGATGCCGACATCCAGGCCGCGCTCGACGCCCTCGCGCCCGAATACCGCGCCGCCGTGGTGCTGTGCGACATCGAGGGCCTCACCTACGAGGAGATCGCCGCGTCCCTCGGGGTCAAGCTCGGCACCGTCCGCAGCCGCATCCACCGAGGCCGCGCCCAGCTGCGCGCCGCTCTGGAGCACCGTCGCCCGGCGCACGAGACCGTCCCCGTCACCTGACCTTGGTCACCTGACCCTGCTCACCTGACCCTGCTCACCTGACCTGGGTCACTGACCGTGCCGGACGGCGCTGCCCGCGCCCTTGCCAGGAGGCTCGTGGAGGACGAGTGTCATGGGCAGAACGGCACCCCTCCTGACGGGAGGCCGCCCATGGCCTGGCCGATCTACGTGGCGCTCGGCGACAGCCCCGGCGCCGGACGTCATCCGGAGACCACCTGGCCCGCCCAGCTGGCCCGCACGCTCACCGAACGGACCGGGCGTCCCTGCGCCCTGACCGATCTGCGCGCCGGCCCGGCGACGGTGGCGCAGATCATCGACGACCAGTTCCCGGCCGTGCCCGGGCTCCGGGCCGACCTGGTGAGTGTCACCGTCGGCCTGACCGACGTCCAGGACCCCGGGTTCGAGGAGTGCCGCTTCGGCAGCGATCTGAAGTGGCTGTTCGACGGGCTCGCCGCGATGTCGGCCACGCTGCTGACCTGCACCCTGCCGGGCGTCGCCGAACGGCTGCACGTTCCGGCGGTGCTGGTCCCCATGATCCATGACCGGATGCGCGCCGCGAGCGAGGCCATCCGCGCGGAGGCGTCGGCGCACGACGCGCTGTGCGTTGACGCGTGGAGCCTTCCGGGCATGGCGGACCCCGCGAACTACAGCGAGAACGACCTCACTTCGCGGGGCCATCGCCTGCTGGCCGGCGCTTTCGCGGACCTGATGACGGGTCCTACTCTCCGAGCTCGGCCAGGCCGTCCTTGATGACGAGGTCGCCGCCGCTGGACGTGGACTCGAAGGCGTAGGTGTTCGCGTCCTTGCTCCAGATGCGGGTGGTGACGTCCTGGCCCGGCAGCACCGGCTTGGAGAAGCGCACCGCGAGCCGCCTGAGCCGGGCCGGGTCGCCGCCGGCCACCGACTCGATCACCGCGCTGGAGGTGAACGCCATCGTGCACATGCCGTGCGCGATGATGCCGGGCAGCCCCATGGACTTGGCGAACGCCTCGTCGAGGTGGATCGGCATCGGGTCGCCGGAGGCCTCGGAGTAGCGGAACGTCTGGTCGTCGTCGACGTGCTGCGTGACCTCGGCCACCGGGGCGCCGCCGCGCAGGGCCTCGTCGAGGGTGTGCGCCGGGGCGTGCTCGCCGACGGTCTCCCCGGCCGAGAAGCCGCGGAAGAACGAGACCATCCACTGCTCGTTCACGAGCTCGCCGTCGGCGCGGGTCTCCAGCTTGAGCGAGACCGTGGTGCCGGAGGACTTCGACGCGTAGCCGGTGACCTTGGCGCGCGACACGAGGGTCTGGCCGGGCACGATCGGCCGGTGGAAGACCATGTCCTGCTCGCCGTGGACCACGAACGGGATCAGGCTGTCCGGCACGACCTTGAACAGCGGGTCGATCATGCCCTGGAACACCGGGACGATCGCGAAGACGGGCGGCGCCAGCTCACCGGACACGTGGCGGGGGTTGTCGTCGTTGGTCGCCTTCGCGTAGGCGATCGTGCGCTCGCGCTCGACCTTGAAGTCGAACGGGTCGCTCCATACCCCGAGGTTGTCGGGGTTCATCTTCGGCTGGTCACTCATCTGGGGTTGTCCTCCGCGGAACGATGGGGCTCAAGAAACATACATGCCCGACTGTTTCTTCACTACGTCACGCACAGACGCTCCTGGCCCAGCGGTAGTCGGCCTTGCCCGCCGGAGACCGCTTCACCTCGTCCACGATCTGGATGTCACGCGGCACCTTGAATCCGGCGAGCGTCTTGCGGCAGTGCGCGACCAGCTCCTCGACCGCGACGGTCTCACTCAACGAGACGGTCTCACTCAACGAGACGCAGGCGGCCACGCGTGACCCCAGCCGTTCATCCGGCACCCCGACCACGAGCGCGTCGTACACGGCCGGATGTGCCTTGAGCGTCGCCTCGACCTCCTCCACGAAGACCTTCTCGCCGCCGGTGTTGATGACCAGAGAGCCCCTGCCGAGCAGCAGGATCGCCCCGTCCGCGTCCAGCCGAGCCATGTCGCCCTGCAGCGCCCAGCGGGTGCCCTCGTCGTCGGTGACGAAGGTCTTGGCGGTCTTGTCCGCGTCGTTCCAGTAACCCAGCGGGATGCGGCCCGTACGGGCCACGACGCCGATCTCGTCCGAGCCCGGCGCGATCCGCCGCAGCGAGGCGTCCAGCACGGCCACGTTCCCGTCGCGCGGCATGAAGCGCGGCGATCCGTCCGCCGCCGGCTCGACCGCCTGGCTGAACGCGCCCGTCTCCGATCCGCCGAACGCGTCGAGGATCAGCATCAGCGAAGGCACGGACTCCTGCAGCCTGGCCTTGACGTCGGGTGAGGTGACCGAGCCGCCGGTCGCGATGACGATGAGCGAGGACAGGTCGTACGCCCCCGGCTCGGCCGCCAGCAGATCGGCGACCGGGCGGGCCATGGCGTCGCCGACCAGCAGCAGCACCTGGACCTTCTCGGCCGCGGCGACCGACAGCACCCGCTCCGGCGCGAAACTGCGTTCCGACCACAGCACGACCGTCGACCCCGCCGTGAGGGACGCCCAGGCCACCCACATGCCCGCGCCGTGCATCATGGGCGCGCACACCATCGTCGTGAGGCCGCCGTCCTTGGCCTTGCCGGCCAGTTCCTCGGGCGAGGAGACCGGGTCTCCCATCATGTTGCCGCCGCCCATCGCGGCGATGAAGATGTCCTCGCAGCGCCACATGACGCCCTTGGGCATACCGGTCGTTCCGCCGGTGTAGAGCAGGTAGAGGTCGTCGCTCGACCGTTCGGCGAAGTCACGCGCGCTTGAGGCCGCGGCCACCTCGGCATAGGGCACCGCGTCCGGCACCTCGTCGTCCGACCCGTCGTCGAGCACCACGACATGCCGCAGGTCGGCCAGCGTCTTCCGCGCCTCACCGAGCCGCGCGATGAGCGACCGTTCGCCCACCAGCGCGACGGAGTTCGAGTCCGCGATCACGTAGGCCAGCTCGTCCGCCGTGTAGCGGTAGTTGACGTTGACCGGCACCGCGCGGATCTTCCAGGCCGCGATCTGGGTCTCCAGCCACTCGGCCCGGTTGTAGGCGAGGATCGAGACGTGGTCGCCGGGCCCCACGCCCGCCGCCGCCAGATGATGCGCCATCCGGTTGGCGTGTTCGTCGAGCTCCCGGTACGTCAGCCGTGACTCGCCCGCCACCAGCGCGAGCTTGTCGGGGACCGCGTCGGCCACGATCTCGAACAGGTCGGCCAGGTTGAAGCTTCGAGACATCCGTCCTCCGGGGCGCCGCTGCAGGGACTCGTCAGACAGAAACATACAATCTTGACTGTTTATTAGACAGGCCCTAGCGTCGCGCCTATCAACCTGGGGAGAAGAAAAGTGAGCAACAGGACCTTTGTCGTCGGCGTCGGCATGACGAAGTTCGAGAAGCCCGGCAGCAAGGAGTGGGACTACCCCGACATGGCCCGAGAGGCCGGCACCAAGGCCCTGGCGGACTCCGGCCTCTCCTACGACAAGATCGAGCAGGCGTACGTCGGCTACGTCTACGGCGAGTCGACGTCAGGCCAGCGCGCCGTCTACGAGCTCGGCATCACCGGCATCCCGGTGATCAACGTCAATAACAACTGCTCCACGGGCTCCACCGCCCTCTTCCTGGCTCGCCAGGCGGTCAAGTCGGGCACGGTCGACTGCGCCTTGGCCCTCGGCTTCGAGAAGATGCAGAAGGGCTCCCTCGGCAGCACCTACGAGGATCGCGAGCAGCCGATGCTCAACCACCTGAAGGAGCTGTTCCCGCTCTTCGAGTGGCAGGGCGAGCCGATCGCCCCGTACATGTTCGGCGCCGCGGGCCGCGAGCACATGCGCAAGTACGGGACCACCGCCGACCAGTTCGCCAAGATCGGCTGGAAGAACCACAAGCACTCGGTGAACAACCCGTACGCCCAGTTCCAGGACGAGTACAGCCTCGACGACATCAAGGCCGCGCGCGTCGTCTACGAGCCGCTCACCAAGCTCCAGTGCTCGCCCACCTCCGACGGCTCCGGTGCCGCGATCATCGCCTCCGAGCGCTTCGTCGACGAGCACGACCTCTGGGACCGCGCCGTCGAGATCGCGGGCCAGTCCATGGTCACCGACACCCGGGACACCTTCACCGACAAGAGCGCCATCACGCTGGTCGGCGCCAAGATGTCCAAGCTCGCCGCGCGGCGCGCCTACGACGAGGCGGGCATGGACGCCTCGGACATCCAGGTCGTCGAGCTGCACGACTGCTTCTCCACCAACGAGCTCCTCACCTACGAGGCCCTCGGCCTGGCCGCCGAGGGCGAGGGCGGCAAGCTCGTCGACAGCGGCGACAACACCTACGGCGGCCGATGGGTGGTCAACCCGTCCGGCGGCCTGATCTCCAAGGGCCACCCCCTCGGCGCCACCGGCCTGGCCCAGTGCTCCGAGCTCACCTGGCAGCTGCGCGGCCAGGCCGACAAGCGCCAGGTCGAGAACGTGACCGGTGCCCTCCAGCACAACATCGGTCTTGGCGGCGCGGCAGTGGTCACCGTCTACAAGCCCGCCCGCTGACCCACCACAACCCCCACCAAACGCCCGTCCCCCACCGGAAAAACGCCCCTCCCGCCCGGGGGGACCCTCTTCTATCGTCAACCCCGCAGGTAGGGCAGTGGAAGTGGAGCCGCGTTCTGTGGATATCCCGCCTACGAGAGGTGGCGTTCGGCTATCACGCGTAGGCGGGACTTCGTTCGCAGCCAGCGCTCGTGGGTGCGTTCCGGCGAGGTCGGGTGGACGAACTGCAGCAGCCGCAGCCCGCGGATGGTCTCCAGCATGAGATAGATGTCGCCGCGGACCTCGGCGTCGTCCACGCGGTCACCCAGGAGGCGGCGGCCGAGGTCGAGGATGCCGGCGGTGACCGTGCGCTCCAGGGAGGCGACGTGGTCGCGCATCTCGGGGTCGGTGCGGGCGGCGATCCACAGTTCCATGGAGGCCTCGAAAAGGCGGCCCTGATGGACCTCCCACAGCAGGTCGAGGGCCTCGCCGATGCCGTCCTCGGCGGCCTGGAGACGGCCGAGGTGCTGCTCGATGAACTGGTCGGCGCGCTTGCGGGCCAGGTGCTCGACGGCCGCCAGCACCAGATCGTTCTTGGTGGGAAAGTGGTGCACCTGGGCGCCGCGTGAGACCCCGGCCCGTTCGACCACGCGGGTGGTGGTCGTGCCGTGGTAGCCGTACTCCACCAGGCAGTCGATCGTGGCGTCGAGCAGGGCCGTGCGGGTGGCCGTGGTGCGTTCCTCCTGCGTACGGCGCGTCTGCATGCGGGGAAGTGTAGCCACAAACAAACAGTACGCGCTGTATGTAGTGCCGACCCTGGCCGCGGGCTTGACAGGCGATTGAAAACTCAACTAACCTCAGACTCGTTGGTTGAAACTTCAAGCATTAGCGGGAGAAACCCATGAGCCTCGCCACCGTCGCCAAGGACCTGACCGCCGGCACCTGGAACATCGACCCGGCCCACTCCGAGGTCACCTTCTCGATCCGGCACCTCATGACCAAGGTGCGCGGCAGCTTCACCGAGTTCTCCGGAGCCGTCGAGGTCGCCGAGGACCCCGCCGGCTCCACGGCCACCGCCGAGATCAAGCTCGCGTCCATCGACACCCGCAACGCCGACCGCGACGCCCACGTACGGACGGCCGACGTGCTCGACGTCGAGAACCACCCCACGATGACGTTCGTCACCAAGGGCCTGCGCGAGGAGAGCGGCGGCCACCTCGTCGACGGCGAGCTCACGATCAAGGGCGTCACCCGGCCCGTCACCCTCCAGGTCGAGTTCCACGGCGTGGCCGAGGACCCGTGGGGCGGCACCCGCGCCGGTTTCTCCGCCGAGACCACGATCAACCGCAAGGACTGAACTACCCGAACACTTCACATACCCTGTCATGTGTGAAAGCCATCGCATACGTGCGCAAGTCGCGCAAGGTCCGCGCAGGGCAGGCCGTTGCCTCCGCCGGAGACCAGCACTTTGACATCCTCGCCCACATCACGGCGAACGACTTCCCCCCGCTCCTGAACCTCCCCGGCATGTCCAGCGAGTACCCGGGCGCGTTCCTGGACAACGAGAGTGCCAGCAAGGACGACACAGCGGACCGCCCCGGATGGCGAGCGACGCTGAACGCCCTTCGAGTCGGCGCAGCAGACACCCTCATTGTTCACGCGGTTGACCGCGCGTCCCGGATGGGCCTCCGTCAGCTCTTGCACGAGCTTCCCCCGAACGCCCGGCTTATCGCCCTGCTAGACGGCTACGACTCCGCCCGCGACGACATCGGGCAGGAAGTCATGTTGACCGTGAAGGCGCGCGAAGCGCGTGACTACGTGACCAAGCTCAAGGCGCGGGTCAAGGGCGCGAAGGACCGCCAGCGACGCGCGGGCGAGTACTCCAACCGGCCGTCCTACGGGTACATGCGCCAGCGCGACGCCTACGGCAAGGTGTTCGGCCGTCTCGTGCACCACCCGGACCGTTGGCCCATCGTCCTCCGCGTCTTCGAGAGCATCGCGGATGGCGTCTCGCTCCGGGTGACCGTCGAGCGGCTCAACGCGGACGGCATCCCCGCGAGCAACGGCGGACAGTGGCACATCAGCACCGTTCGAGGAATGATCCTCAACGACGTGTACGCCGGATGGATGACGCAGCGACCCAAGGGCGCGGACGAAGCGATCCGCATCCTAGACGAGCACGGCAAGCCGATTTGGTGCCTCGCGGACGGCGTCGAGCCCGTACCCGCCGCGCTCATCACCCGGGCCCGCGCGAAGCTCCGGGGCAAGGGTGGGTTCAACAAGGGCAAGGTTGCGAAAGGGACACGGCTCGTGTCCCAGTTCCTCACGTGCGACGGATGCGATGGTCCCATGTCTTGGAACGGAACCCTTTACTGGCGCTGCTCGCGTCACCAGGCGAGCCCCGGACGCTGCCCCTCCCCCGTGATGGTCAAGGACGAGCAGATTGCTCCGTACCTCACACAGCGCGTTCTGAACGGGCTTAGCGGGCTCGATCCGGAAACGCCGGAGGGCGCGGAAGCGCTCGCCCGCGTCGCTCACGCATGGTTCGGGGCAACGCAGACGGCCGACGCGGACGCGCTCGCGGAAGCCCGCCGCGCTGTCGAGGAGATCAAGGCGCGTGCCGAACGCCTCCGCAAGGCGTTCCTTGACGGGCTGTACGAAGACGACCGCGAGGAGTACGAGCGTCAGAACGAGTCCATTAAGCGGGACCGCGAGGCATCCAACGCGATCCTTGCCGACCTGGAGAACATGGCGAGCATCGACGTCACATGGATGACGGAGCCCGCCACCCTCCGCGAGGTGTGGGACGCGGCCGACCTCGCGACACAGCGAGCCGTGTTCGCGGCGGCGCTCGCGGAAGTGCGCGTGTACCGCACGTACAAGGGCGAGCCCCCGGTTGCTGTCGAGGACCGGACGGACATCCGGTTCGTGTGGGAGTCCCCCGTGGTGGCCTGAGCGCCCCTGACAGCACTACAGCCCCGATCGGTACCCTGTGTACCGGTCGGGGCTTTTCGCGTCTCTGGGGCCGTCTCAGCGTCGCACGCGGCGTAGTGTGCGCGGTAGCTCGCGGCGCAAGGACGGCCGCCCGCCCCGGAAGGGTGACGGAATGACGAAAGAGCTTGATATCTGGTTTTCCTTAGAGGCCACTAAAGGAAAACAGAGAAAGAGGCTCTTTCGTCATTCCGTCACGCTGCATCGCTAGCGCGCTAGCGATGGGCGACCCCGGGCCTCTCCCCCGCGAACACCCGGGGCGGTAACTATCCTGAGCCCCAGTGAGGGGCAGCCTCGCAAGTACCCGGCTGTGAAGTGAGCCGAGAGGAACGCGGGGCGACGCCGCCTAGCTCAGTCGGTAGAGCGTCCGGGTGAAATCCGGAAGGTCCCTGGTTCGAGTCCAGGCGCGGCGGCAGTGACGACAATAGGCCCACCACGCCGACGATAGTCACGAGGGACTCAGGAGGAGTCTAGGGGGACTAGTACCGTGCGGGTGGTTCTGCGCGGGAACACTGCCCCGAGGTGGGTTCGAATCCCACAGTCCCGCGTAAGGGCCCGGGTCCCCTTTGGGGATGGCGAGTGGTTAGAGAGCCGGGGCGCGGAAAGATCTGGTATTCCGCAATGGGGACGGGCAGACGTGCCCACACGGTGAAAGCACGGCCGATGTGCCGTGCGAGCGGTTCGAGTCCGCAAGTCCCGCGAGTGTCAAGACCACGGTTCGATTCCGTGCCTGCCGACTACGACGGCGGGTGGTGTAGTGGAAACACATGGCACGTGCGGAGGGTAGGCCAACAGGTAGAGCCAAGGGCCGATCACCCTGGTTGCTGGTTCGAGTCCAGCCCCTCCGACAAACCCGCACGGCGGGATGTGTGGTCGCGAAAACGCAACGTAAGGGGCTTGCCCCGAATTACGGGCCTTAGTAGCGAGTCCCGTCCCGTCCGTGCGGGGACAACGTAGAAGGGTGAGCCATGACGCGGCGTCGCGTGTCCGGCTTCACGCTGGCATGGGCCGCGTGGGTCGTGTTCTTCCTTGTGGTAGAGGGCATCGCCCTTGCCCGGGGCGCGAAGGGTGACACCTTCTCGGAACATTGGTGGCGCGTCTGGCGCGTCCGCGAACGGGTGCCCGTGCCGCTGAGGTGGCTTCTCGCGGGTGTGCAACTCACGTTCGGTGTGTGGCTGGTCGGGCATCTCACGTTCGGTTGGTGGACCACTGAGTAGCGGATAGGGGGTAGGTCGCTTGTCCCTCCGTTGGAGACGCTCCCCCCTACCCGCGAACTGGAAGCAGATACGCGGGGCGGTCCTGCGCAGGGACCGGGGCCAGTGTCAGATCAAGGGCCCGCGCTGTACGGGCGTGGCCTCCGAGGTGGACCACGTTGGCGCGCACGATGACCACAGACTTGCCGCGTTGCGTGCCGTGTGTGCCACGTGCCACGCGAGCAAGACAGGCCGAGACGCGCAGGCCGCGCGGCGTCCGATGCCGTCTCGCTTGAGGCCAAGCGAACCACATCCGGGCCGACGCGCGGACCCGTCATGATCCCCTGATCTCGTCACGATCTGTGACCTACCCCGGGGGTATGGCCCGGTTCCGGAGGGGACAGGCGAACGGCGGGGGTTAGAAGCTCGCTATCTGTACGGGTACCGAGGCGCTGGGTCACACGCTCTGTCCCGCTCCCCGTAACGGCGCGTAGCGCCCCGCGAGGTGCGTCCTCTCTACCAAGCCCCCACCCCCTAGCAGGGCCCGGGGCCCCGGCGCAACCCCGGGCGACCCTCTCTTTTTTGACTCAATTCTGGACATCACATGTCCAGGTCAGCGCGCGATGGGAGGTGACCGCGTGGCGACCAAGGGACCGGTTCCGAAGCGGAGCGACCAGCGCCGACGCCGGAATGAGAACCCGGAGGGCATTCCGACCACGGAGGTTCCTCGCATCGGTGCGACTGTGGACGCTCCCCCACTGGGGTTCGTGACTCATGATCTCGCGATGGACTTCTACGCGTCGCTTGCGCGGTCGGAACAGGCGCACTACTTCGAGCCGTCCGACTGGCAGGCCGCGCGCATCCTGACGATGGAACTCGGACGGATGCTGAACGCGGGCAAGCCGTCCGGTCAGCTCTACACGGCGTTGTGGTCCGCGATGGGAGATCTTCTCGCGACGGAAGGCCAGCGCCGACGCTTGCGCTTCGAGATCGACCGCACGCCTTCCGGCGGAGAGGATAAGCAGAACGCGGCCGTCATCGACTTGGCTAAGCGACTCGGGATGGCGTGACCCATCGCTAGCGCGCTAGCGATAGGAGGTACCCGCGTGGACGCGGTTACGATCGGGCCCGCGTGGGAGCGGGACGAGAGCGGCGAGTTCGTCAAGCCTCCGCTTGCCCGGACGCTCGGGCTTCACGCGATCCTGTGGGCTCAGGAGATGCTACGCCAGCCAGACGGGCCGGACGCTGGGGGTCCTTGGTCCTTCACAGCGGAGCAACTCCGGTTCGTTCTGCACTGGTACGCGATCGACGCTCGGGGCCGCTTCGTGTGGCCGTACGGGATGTTGCAGCGCATGAAAGGCGCAGGCAAGGACCCATTCGGGGCGGCGCTCTGCGCTATCGAACTAATGGGCCCGTGTCGGTTCGGCGGGTGGGACAAGCACGGGTTCCCGATTGCGGTTCCGCATTCGTCCCCGTGGGTGTCCACGGCGGCCGTCTCCAAGGACCAGACGCGGAACACCATGGTCCTGTTCCCGTCGCTGATCTCCGACGCCGCGAAGGAACGCTACGGCGTGGACATGGGCAAGGAGATCATTCACACCGCGCGGGGCGGTCGGCTGGAAGCTGTGACGTCTTCGCCGCGTGCGCTTGAGGGTGGACGTCAGACGTTCACCTTGAAGAACGAAACGCATCACTGGCTGGAGAACAACGAGGGACTCGCCATGGCGGAGGTCATCGACCGTAACGCCGTTAAGTCTCGCGACGGTTCTAGCCGTGCCCTTGCGATCACGAACGCGCACGTCCCCGGGGAGAACTCCGACGCTGAACGAGACTGGGAGGCGTTCCAGGATTGGGCGGCCGGACGACTCAAGAGCGACCGGCCGTCTCTCATGCTGGACTCTCTCAGTGCTCCGCCGGACACCGATCTTGCCGACGACGATTCGCTACGGCGTGGGGTTGAGGCTGCCCGGGGCGACGCCGTGTGGCTGGACATTGAGAGGGTCATGGCGTCGATTCGGGACCCCCGGATGAGCCCGACCTTGTCCCGCCGCTTCTACCTCAATCAGGTCGTTGCATCTGAGGACGCGTACCTGACCGCCCCCGAGGTGGACAGTTGTGCAGCGCCCCACAAGATTGTCTCTCCCAAGGACGAGATCGTTCTGTTCTTCGACGGCTCGACCACGCAGGACACGACGGGGCTTGTTGCCTCTCGGCTCGCAGATGGGCACGTGTTCACGGTCGCCGCATGGGAGCGTCCCGCCGGTCCCCGTGGGGAGGGGTGGGAGGTTGACAAACAGGACGTTGACCGCGTTGTTCGCCGCGTGATGGCTGAGCGAAACGTTGTCGCGTTCTGGGGTGACGTCCTGCACTTCGAGGGACTTCATGACGCCTGGTCCCAGGACTTCGGCAAAGAGCTGATTCTGTGGGCCCAGATGGGCCGGTTCCAACACGCTACGGCGTGGGACATGCGGAACGGCACGAACGTCAAGGCATTCACGGAAGCTGTCGAGCGCTTCGAGACCGACGTTCGTTCCGGCGAGATTACGCACGACGGCGACCCGCGCCTACGCGGGCACCTGTTGAACGCGCGCCGGAGGCCCAACAAGTTCGGGATCACGATCGGTAAGGAACACCGGATGAGCACGCGCAAGATCGACCTTGCCGTGTGCGCCATTGGGGCCGCGATGCTGCGGCGAAACGTGCTCGCTTCCCCCGCGTACAAGAAGCGCAAGAAGCCGGGCGTTCTCATTGCATTTTGACGAAAGGGGGTAGCGGCGTGAAGAACTGGGCCGACGCCATGATCCGCGAATTGGATCAGAGCCGCACCGACAACGAGCACATTGGCCTTGTTCGCCGCTACCTCGCGGGTCGTCACGACATGCCGTACATGCCTCCGGACGCGACCGCCGAGTATCAGGCACTCGCCCGGCAGAGCGTGACTAACTGGCTTCCGCTGATTGCCGGAACGTTCACTGAGTCGCTCTACGTGGACGGCTACCGCTCGGGCCGGTCGGCGGACAACGTCGCCGGTTGGAAGCGCTGGCAGGACAACAAGCTCGACGCCCGGCAGATGATCACCATGCGGGGCGCAATCGAGTATGGCGTCTCGTACGTTGCGGTTGAGGGCTCGAAGATCCGGACCTTGTCGGCGCGCAAGTCGTGGGCTTGGTACGAGGATGACGAAGCCGAGCACCCGGTTGCCGGAATCGTCGAAGTGGGTAGCCGCATCGCGAGCGACGGGACGGTACTCGCCCGTTACGAGTTCTGGCATGACCGCGTCGTCTACACGTACGAGCGTGTCACGGGCCGCCGGTTGGGCGTGCCAGATGACCCGTCCAGCCCACATGACGGCAAGGACGTTCAGATTGGCTCTCTGGAGTTGGTAAACACGCGGAAACTCGCGAGCGCCGTCCCGGTGCCGTGGGTCCGTTTCCGTGATCGGCTGGACGACGAAGCACAGGGCGTGATTCGCCCGTTGATCTCGCTACAGAACCGCGTGAACGCGAGCGTTTTCTATCTCCTGATGGCGCTTCACTACGCGTCGTTCCGGCAACGATGGGCGACGGGACTCGTGATCCCCCGGGACGAGCAAGAGATGTTGCCGGACGGCACGGAGAACCCCAACTTCGGAAAGCCGATCGAGCCGTTTAAGGCTGCGGTCAACCGGCTGTGGATCTCGGAGAACGGGGATTCGAAGTTCGGCGACTTCGACCAGACCGACGTCACGGGGCACCTTGCCGCGATTGCGTCGGCCGTGGGAACGCTGATCAGCATCGGGCGGTCGTCGCCTCTGCTGGCGTCCGGGAACTCGATTTCGAACGTCGCGATCGAGAGCATTGCCGCGCTCAACGCGTCCATGAACTCTCAGATCGACTCGTTCAAGATGAACTTTGGCGAGTCGTGGGAGGCGGTCCTAGCGCTGTCTGGCGCGAGTGACCCGTCCGCCCGGGTGCGCTGGCGCGACACCGAGCCGCGTTCCTTCTCCCAGATCGTTGACGGTCTCGTGAAGCTTCACCAGATGGGAGCCCCGGCGGAGGGGCTGTTTGAGCTGGTTCCCCAGATCACGGACCAACAGCTTGAGCAATGGCGGGAACTCGCCGCGAAGCCCAGCGATACGGACCGGCTTGCGGACGCCATCGCGCGTCAGGCCGCCCCGGCGGTCGGGGCTGACGTCCCGGCGGCGGAGTAGTGGCACCGCTCGCGGTCACGCCGCGCATGGACGCCTACCGGCGGGATCAGGCGGCGCTAGGCGGCCGGATCGCCGCTAGCGCGTCTCAGATCGTCGCTAACGGCTTGGACCCGTCCGACCCTGACAGGGGTTGGGCCCGGCTACTAGCGGAGCTACTGGCGCTTCTCAGGGGCGGACGAGACCTGTCGGAGGATCTCGCCATGGAGTTCTATCGCTACCTCCGCGAGTTGGAGGACGCGGCGGACACTCCTCCCCCGGAGGAACCGGACGTGCCGTTCCCCACGGACGCCGTAGTCGGGTCCCTGATCTGGACGGGCCCCCGGATGGCTAAGGCGATGATCCGGCGGGGCGATGACCGGAACGTCTCGGCAAGGGTCGGGACGATGGTCGGCCGCTCCGCGATGCGCCACACGTTGAACGCGGGTCGCGAGACAACCCGTCGCCTGGTCGTGAACGATCCGGCGGCTTGGGGTTGGGCCCGCATCACGGACGCGGACCCGTGCGAGTTCTGCAAAATGCTCGCCACACGGGGTCCCGTCTACAAGACCGCTCGCACTGCGGGCAACGAACTAAACCGCTATCACGACGGGTGCGGATGCTCCGTCGTCGCGGTCTTCAAGGGCTGAACCCATCGCTAGCACGCTAGCGATGGGGGCCCTTTCCTACGGCGTGGGCAAGTGTCCGCGTCGCGATTCCAGGAGGATCAACCATGTCCGACACCCCCACCGTTCCGAGCGAAACCCCGACCGTTCCGGCGGCTCCCGCCGCTCCGGTCGAGCCCGCGACCGCCGCGCCGACCGAAGACGGTCCTAAGTGGGACGGCGAATTCGACGCCGGTCGAGCCGCTCGCCTTATCGCGAATCTGCGTGAGGAGAGCAAGGGCTACAAGTCGGAGCTTGCGGAGGTGAAGGCAAAGCTCGCCGAGCGTGAGCAGGCCGAAATGAGCGAGGCTGAGAAGCTCGCCCAGCGCGCCACTCAGGCAGAAAGCGAGCTTGCGAAGGTTCGTCGGGACCTGGCCGTGAACGCCGCAATCCGAAAGCACGGGCTTTCCGAGAACGCGGCCGAACTGCTGACCGGCGAGACCGCCGAAGAGATCGACGCGCGGGCCGAGAAGCTCGCCGCACTGATCCCTGCCAAGACCGACGCTGACACTCCGCTTCCCGCAACGTTGCCCATTCCGGGCAATGGTGCGGACCCTGCGGCCGTGTCTCAGCTCACGCGCGAGGACGTCGAGAGGATGTCCCCCGCTCAGGTCATGGAGGCGTACCGCGCGGGCCGTCTGCGCAACATCGGCGGCAAGTAACCCCTCTTCGTCCGGTCGGAATCGCGACGGACGCACTACCCGAGAAAGGGCCATGACCCATGGCGCTCACTTCCTTCATTCCTACTCTTTGGGCCGCCGCCGCTCTACAGGGCTTCCGGCCCGCCGAGGTGGTTGCTCAGCTCACCAACCGCGAGTACGAGGGCAACGCGACCAGCGGTAACAAGGTGACCGTGAACACTCTCGCCCTGTCGGCGGGTGTGCAGAACTACGCCACCACTCGTACCCACACCGTGTCCAACGTGGACAGCACGGCTCAGGACATCCTGATCAACCAGGAGAAGGCCATTGCGTTCGGTGTCCAGGACATCGACCGCGTTCAGGCCGCCGGTTCTCTGGAGCCGATCGTTGGTGAGGCGGCAAAGCTGCTGAGTGAGGACGCGGAAGCGTACATCATCAGCACCATGACCACGGGCGGCACCGCCGCCGGTACGGTCGCGATCACCACGCCGGACGCCGCCATTGACAAGGTGGGCGAGCTTCGGAAGATCATGAGCAAGGCCAACGTTCCGAATGGCGGGCGGTACCTGGTCATTAACCCGGAGTTCCTTGAGCTTCTGCTCAAGGCGTCTTCGAAGCTGACCAACGTGGACATGAGCGGCGAGACCTCCGGGCTTCGTGACGCCGTGATCGGTCGCCTGTCGAACTTCACCATCGTTGAGTCCAACATGCTGCTCAACGCGAACAAGCCCGCCGCTGTCGCGCTGCACACGTCGGCGGTTGCGTACGTCAACCAGATTCAGGAAGTCGAGGCGTTCCGTTCGCAGAACGCTTTCTCTGACGTCGTCCGCATGCTTCACGTGTACGGCGCGAAGGTTCTCCGTCCGACCGCCGTTCACGTTTACCTGTCCGCCTGAGCCGTGGCTTGGGTGCGGGGTACCCGCGAAGGGTCGCCGCAACGCGTCGAAGTGCCTGACGACATTGCGGCGGCTCTGGTCGCGGACGGCGAAGCGGAGTACGTAACCGAGCCGGAGCCACGAAAGGGGGCGGGTGATGCTGGCGACCGTGGCACAGCTAGAAGCACGGCTAGGCGAGCCCCCCGGAAGTCTGGCGGGCGAGGATCTAGCGCGGGCAACGGCGGCGCTTGAGGACGCTTCGGTCCTGGTCGCTGCGTACGGGTCCCGTACGTGGACGATTGAGACCGTCCCGGACACGGCGCGCGTGGTCGTCCTGCGGCTCGCGCGCCGCTTCTGGGACAACCCGGAGGGTCTGAACTACGAGGCGCTCGGGGATCACACCGTGAGCCGCGCGGCGGCTTCCACCTTCCTCACGCCGGAGGAACGGGCGCTTGTCGCGGGGGCCGCCGGTTCGGCGGGTCACGCTGGCGTCTACAGCGTGGGAACCCCGGGGGTGTGGTCGTGAGCGTGCGGGCGATGCTTCGCGATCGGCGCGACGTGTGGCGGCCGTCGATGGTCAGCGATGGCATGGGCGGTCACACGCGCACGCTCGCGAAGGTCGGGGCGGTGCGTTGCAAGGTTGATCAGCCGGAGGCGAAGGAACGCGAGACAGCGGATCAGTGGGGCACGGAGCACACGCACAGCGTGTACCTGACCGCGTCGGCGGACGTGCGGCGCGGGGACGAGCTACGCGGGGGCCCGCTGGTCTTGCGCGTGCTGGCCGTTGTCGAGCCATCCGGGCCCCGGTACCGCAAGGCGTTGTGCAGCGCTGCACAAGTGGAGGTGTGAGGATGGCGCGGATCACTGCCCGCGTGGACACGCGGTCGCTCCGCCTGCTACAGCGACAGCTTGAGCGCATGCCGGAACGCATCCTTGACGGCGCGCGGAACGCGGTTGACGAGTCCGGTGAAGCCATCCGCGAAGACGTCGAGCAGAACGTCAGGGTGTGGCGCGGGCTCCTCAAGAATCGCGTCCGAGTGCGGTCTATCGGTTCGCTCGGGCTCACAGCGGATGTCGGCTGGTTCGACAGCGATACCTACTACGCGAAGTTCCAGGAGTTCGGGACAAGCTCGATCTCGGCGGACCCGGTTCTGACCGTGGCGGCTGAGCGCGAGCGGGGCGAGTTCCCCACGCGCCTCCGGCATCACATCCGGGCGGCGCTGTGAGCACGCCATACGCGGCGCTCACGCCGACTCAGGCCGCGATCTACGCGGCGCTGACCAGTGACCTACTGCTCATGGACATGGTGAACGGCGTCTACGACGGCGTTCCGGAGGACGTCCCCCGCCCGTATGTCCTGCTCGGGGACGCGATCGAGACGCCGGACAACGCTCACGGCGCGTTCGGTCGGCAGACCGTACAGACCTTGCATGCCTGGTCCGACTACCACGGGTACGCGGAAGTGAACGCCATCGCGTACCGCCTACAGCAATTGCTAGACCATCAGCCCTTGGTCATCGCCGGGCACCGTCACGTCGTGACGCGCTTCGAATTCGCGCAGACGCTCACGGACCCGGACCAGCCGGGGCTACGACATGCGGCCGTTCGGTTCCGCATCATCACGAGTAAGGAGTGATGTCCCATGCCGGGACTGAACGCTTTCGGTACTGAGCTGCTGCGCGGGGACGGCGCGGCGACGGAGGTCTTTACGGCCATCGCGAACGTGACCAACATTCAGGGTCCGGAGATCTCCCGCGAGACGATCGACGTTACCGCGCACAACTCCGCCGATGCATGGATGGAGTTCGTTGGCGGACTCAAGGACGCGGGCGAGATCAGCGTTGACGTCAACTATGACCCCAGTGAGCACGACACGCTGATTGCCGACTTTGAGGACGACGACCCCCGGAACTACAAGCTCAAGTTCCCGGTGTCCCCCGCCGTCGTCTGGTCCGTCAAGGCGATTCTCACGGAATTCTCTGCGGAAGCCCCGTACGACGACAAGCTTGCGGCTTCGCTCACCTTCAAGGTTTCGGGCAAGCCGACCATCGGCACCGTGTGACCCATCGCTAGCGCGCTAGCGATACCCCTTCACAGTCTCGCTTGAAAGGTAATCCCGTGGCTCTCCTGAACTCTGCCGACCTTCTGTCCGCCATTGCGGAAAAGGCTCCGGTCGCGACTACCGAAATCGACTGTCCCGAACTGGGCGGCTCGCTCCGCGTCCGCGAGATGACCGGCACCGTTCGCAACCGCCTTGAGGCCGCGTACGCTGCGATTCAGGAGGGCAAGGACGGGGCCGTGATGGACAAGGTTCTTGTCTCGCTGGTCTCGGCGTGCGTCGTGGACGAGGCGGACCGGCCGTTCATTACCGGTGACATGGCGGGCAAGCTGGTGAAGAACTACCCCCGGGTTGCCTTCCGGATTCGGGACGCCGTCGTGAAGATGTCCGCTACCTCGGAAGAGGACGCGGAGGAGTTGGCCGAGTCTTTCGGCTAAGGCCGGAACGGGCTTTCTACTTCCGGCTAGCGCTCTCGCTGGGCATGACCGTTGCCGAATTGCTGGAACGGACGTCTTCGAGCGAGCTTACGGAGTGGCAAGCGTATGAGCGCGTGGCGGGTCCTCTCGGGCCCGCTCGCGCCGACGTTCAATCGGCCATCGTGGCGGCGACCGTGGCGAACGCGAACAGGTCTAAGGGCAAACCCGCGACCCCCGCCGATTTCGTCCCGAGATGGGACCGCAAACCTACGCAGACCGTAGAGGAAATGGTTGCGATTGCCTACGCGCTCAACGCCGCGTTTGGCGGGACCGTGGAAGGCGGAAAGGATGGCGCTACTCAGTAGCCTAATGGTCCGAATCGGCGTCGATTCGGACGACGTCGGCAGGGGCGTGAAGCGCGCCGTAGACGAACTCAAGAACTTCGGCCGGTCCGGTGTCGCGTTCGCATCAAAGGCGCTCGGGAACTTTGCGCGGGCAGCGCTTCCCGTGGTTACGAACCTGTCGCTTATCGGCGCGGTTCTAATCACGGCTATCCCGCTCATGGCGTCCATGGCGGCGGCGATGGCGGAGATAGGATCAGCCGCGCTCGCTGCGGCCCCGGCGCTTATCGCTCTCCGCGTCGCGGGCATGATCGTTCAGAAGTCGCTTGCCGCGATCTTCAAGGAGGGCACGGCGGCGCACGCCGCATTGCAGGGGCTACGCGATGGGCTCAAGGAGGCTACGGACGCAGGCAGCAAGGCCGCCGCTAAGGGCATTGCGCCGCTTGTGGCGGAGCTTCGGAAGGTGGCTCAGCCGGTTGTCACGCGGTACATGGAAGGCGTGGGCCGCGCGGCGAACCGCGTCCAGCGCGAGTTTCTCGGGTGGGCCAAGAGCGCGGACGGCGTCAAGACGCTCCGGGGCATTCTGGAACCGATCTCGGCGTCTCTGGAGAAGCTCGCCCCGAAGATCGCAGCTACGGCCATCGCGTTCGTGCGGATGCTCGGGCGCATCATGGGTGTTTCCGTGGCGCTCGGGTCCAAGGGTCTCGGGGGCGTGCTCGACTACCTGACCGCGAAGTTCAACGCGATCAACGCGGACACGGTCGGCGGCGGGCTGTCGAAGCTGGGCAACACCGCCCGGACGGTCATGGGCGTTATCAGCACCCTTTCCGGTTGGATTGACAAGCTCGTCACGGCGTACAAGACGTACACGACGCAATTCCGTCTACTGGCGGACGCGTTGTCCGTCGTAGCCATGATTTTCGGTGGTCCGATCGTCACGGCGATTGCTGCGGCGTCGCTCATCATCCGCCACTTCGACCAGGTCAAGGCGGCGTGGGAGCGGCTCAAGGCGGCGTTCTCCGGGCAGGGCGGCGGGGGTCCGCTCGCGACGACGATGCAGAACTTGAAGTCCGCCGCGATGACGGTTGTTCCGGCGCTCAAGACCGCGTTCGAGCAGATCCGGGCCGCCGTGATGCCGACGCTCCGCGAGATCTGGACCATCATTAAGAACGACCTGATTCCGACGCTGGCGCAGTTTGGAAACGCGGTCGCGCCGTTCGTGGCGTGGCTGGTCGGCGTGCTCGGGCCGGTCGTCGCGCAGGTGTTCAAGGGCATTCTCGGGATCATTAAGGGAACCCTGAACATCATTATTGGCGTCCTCAAAGTGTTCATCGGCATCTTTAACGGCGACTGGTCGAAGGCGTGGCAGGGCATCCAGCAAATCGCCCGGGGCACGGGGCAGGTACTCGGGGGAATCTTCCGAGTCGCTATCGCGTCACTGCGCGGGATGTGGTCGGCGTTCTCTTCGCATGTCCGTTCTCTGTGGAACTCGCTCAAGACTTCGGTCGTGAACACGGCGTCCAACATGATTAACGGACTCGTGAACATGATCCGGGGCGGTGTGGGCCGGGCGCGGTCGGCGGTCGGCTCGATCAAGAGCGCCATTCTTGGACAGTTCAGCGGGGCGGGTTCCTGGCTGGTCAGCGCGGGGCGCTCGATTCTTGAGGGCCTGATCTCTGGCATTCAGTCCGCGATCGGTCGCGTCAAGTCGCTGCTCAACTCCGTTACGGGAATGATTCCGGACTGGAAGGGCCCGATGCGGGTTGACAAGAAGCTTCTTGTCCCGACCGGTAAGGCCATCATCGGGGGCCTTCACAAGGGCATGAAGATCACAATGCCCGATGTTCGCAAGGGTCTGGAGAGGTACACGACGGATCTTGCGTACATCCCGGGCGTCCCGGGGGTTCGCCGCGCGGCGAGCACTGGGGGCGGTAACTCAGGTGGGGTAATCCAGTTCAACCCGGACGGGACACGAGCCTCCAAGCTGCTGGTCGAGATCCTCCGCGAAGCGGTGGCGGACCGGGGCGGAGACGTTCAGCGGGTCATCGGGCGCTGACATGTGCGGGGTATCGCTAGCGCGCTAGCGATACCCCGTTTCTGTTGTGCAGCGCTGCACAAAGAAGGGTAGGCGGATGGGGTTCCGGACTAACGCGCGGGTTGAGCTGAGTCTCGGCGGGATGTGGACCGACGTTACGGACTACGTGTACGAGCGGGACCCGATCTCAATCACGCGGGGGCGGGCGGGCTCCGCCACGGGTCCGGCGGAACCGGCGTCCCTGACGTTCACACTCGACAACCGGGACGGGAGGTTCAGCCCCCGAAATCCGACGTCCCCGTACTTCGGCGTCCTGGGACGGAACACGCCCGTCCGCGTGAGCCTGCCCTACGGCAACACGGCGCTCACAGTGACGGAGGGGGTTGGGTCCGGCGTCGAGACGACGGACAAGCCCGCGCTCGACGTCACGGGGGACATTGACCTTCGCGCGGACATCGACGCGAATAGCTGGCGCGGTGGCGAGATCATGGGGAAGTACTTCGCGTCCGGCACCGACCGGTCGTGGATCGTCACCGTGAACAACTACAACCTTGGCATCCTGTGGTCTCCGAACGGCACCCTTGAGGCGCGTAAGGAAGCGTTCTCGACGGCGCAGCTTCCTAACACGGGCCGCGTGGCGGTGCGCGTGACGCTCGACGTGGACAACGGCGCGGGCGGCTGGACCGCGAGGTTCTGGACCGCGCCGACAATGGCGGGTCCGTGGACGCAACTCGGGGCGGATGTCAACGGTACGGGCGTGACGTCCATAGCGAGCACAGGTACGCCGGTTCAGATTGGCGAAGTGACCGGGATCAATGAGCGTGCCGTGTGGGGTCGCTACTTCTCGGCGGAGATCCGGAACGGAATCGGCGGGACGGTCGTCGCGTCGCCGGACTTCTCGTCCGCTTCTGTCGGCGCGGCCAGTGTCACGGACGCACAGGGCAATGTGTGGACGGTCCGGGCGGAGACGGCCGTGTCTGACCGGCGGTGGCGCTTTCACGGGGAAATCTCAAAGTGGCCTCAAGCGTGGGACGTGTCCGGGAGAGACCGCTATGTCAAGGTTCAGGGGTACGGCATCCGGAGGCGGCTCACGCTGAATGCTCCGGCGCTGCACTCCACCATGTACCGCGAACACGTCTCCCCCGCGCGTACGAGCATCGTCGGTTACTGGCCGTTGGAAGACTCCTCGAACTCGACGTCCTTCGCTGGCGCGCGTCCGGGTGTCCAGCCGGGCCGGATTGAAGGGACTCCGGCGCTCGCGAGTTACGACGGCTGGACGGCGTCGGACCCGATTCCGGAAGTGCGAGACGGGCGACTCACATTCGTTCCCCCGTACCGCACACCGAACGGAACGCTGTCGGTCCGGATGTTCCTCTACATCGCTAAGGCCATCACGCAGGCTGAGACGTCCTTGCTCTATCTGGAGACGACGGAGAACGCGCCGAAGTTTGATGTCCTTCTCAAGTCGGACGGCTCTCTCCGCGTGCAAGTCGCGGACGGCTACGACGTGCTTTTGCATGACACGATCGTCACGTTCAAGATGAATCAGCGCGGCTTTGTCATTCTGCAAGTGGACATGGTTCGCAACTTCACCACGAACGATCTTCATTGTTCGGTGAAGGTGACCGACTTCAACAACGACGACACGATTGAGGACGGCGCGCCCGTTCCGCAATGGAACTTCGTTATGCCGGGGCGGCGGCCCGGGTATCTGCGAAAGGTTGTCGTCGGACGGGACAGGGGTCTCGGCACCGGCAGCGTCATCGTTGGGCACCTCATGACGTCGAACGACGTCAACGCATGGTCCAACACCCTCGCGGACATCGCCGCGTACAACGGCGAGACACCGGAGAACAGGATCACTCGCTTGTGCGCGGAGGAAGGCGTCCCGTTTCGGCTCATCCGCAAGGGCTCGATCTGGAGCAACGCGGCGCTCATGGGCGACCAGCGGAACAATAACCTGGTCGGCCTGCTGGACGAGGCAGCCGAGACGGACATGGGTATTCTCACGGAGCCTCGCGAGTTCGCCGGGTTCACGTTCCGGCCGCGTACGTCGCTGGTGAACCAGAACGCCGCGATCCGTCTCGACTACCGGGCGGGACACATCGCGGGTGACCTCCGGCCGGTGGACGACGACGACACGACGTTGAACGACATCACGGTTTCCCGCAACACCGGTTCGTCGCTGCGTGTCGAGCAAGCATCCGGGCCCATGTCGGTACAGCCACCCCCGAACGGCGTGGGGCGGTACTCGACGGAGGTAGGCGTTTCGCTTGAGCGGGACGAGCTTCTGACCGAGCAAGCGGGGTTCCGGCTCCGGCGGGGCACGGTGGACGAGGTTCGGTACCCGGAGCTGTCGGTCAAGCTTCATTCGCCGCGAGTCACTGACGCGATGGCGGACGAGCTTCTCCGGCTCGACCTGGGCGACCGGATCGACGTCGGCGGGTTCGGTGTCGGGCTTCCGCCGGACGACGTGTCGCAGATGGTAGAGGGCTACACGGAGTCGCTCCGGATCATGGAGTACGAGATCACGTACAACCTGTCGCCATACTCGCCGTGGGTTGCGGCCGTCACGGACCAGTCCCGCGCCGACACGGACGGGACAACGGTTGCGGGGGTCATGCCCAAGCCGACCGACCCGTACGGCAACGTCGTGGCTTCCTGGTCCGGCGTCGGGCTCGCGGACGGAACGGTCGTCACGAACACGACGGCGGGTCCCGGAGATCGGGCATTCAGCACCGTGACGACGGGTGCGTTCACCGTGGACGCGGTCGCGGCCCCGTGGTCGTTCGCGGACGACTTCGAGGACGGCAACCTGACGGGTTGGGCTAACACCACTCCCGCCGTCTCTGTAGTGGCTGCTGCGGCGCGAACGGGCGCGCTCGGGATGCGGCAGGCAGCCAACGCCACACAAGCCGGTGTGGCGTCTCTGAACGACGCGACGCTACCCAACGGGTACGCGTGGGCGGACGTCCGGTTCGACTTCCGTCAGGTCGCGCACACGTCCGGGAACTCTCCCATCCTCACGGTTCAGAACCGGACGGGAACGGACCACGCGGACTTGTTCGTGAACTACAACGCGGGCGGTGTGCTCGGGTGGGACCTCACGGCCGTGAGCGGCAAGACGGCGTCACTCGACCTGTCGGTGTGGCGCTCGTACCGCGTGGTCGTCGGGTTCGGCGCGAACACGTGGACCATGCGCTTGTGGATCGACGGCGTTGAGCAAACGGCGGCCGTTGCCACGGGCAAGGCTCCGAGCGATGTGCAAGCGATGCACTTCGGCGGGTTCGGTACCGATGTGAACGAACGGCATTTCGACAACATCCAAGTCACGTTGTCGGAGGTCAACCCGTTGGGTACTCCCCCGGCGGCGGCCCCGCGAATCCGCATGGACCAGCAAGCGGGGGCGGCGGCTCAGCTCATTTGGACGGGTCTTGGCACGCTGGCGGAGTACGCCATTCGGGCGCGACTGGAACTATCCGCCTACCCTTCGGCGGGTGCTCGCCTCATGTCGGTGCACCTCGCCAATACTTCGCTGTCGTGGTACGTGGACGTGACGTCGGCGGGGATTATGCGGCTTAGGGACCCCGGGGGTACGGCGGTGGCGCTGTCGGGAACTCCTATCCCGATCGGACGGGAACTGTTCGTTGAGGCCATCGCGGACGACGGAACGGTTACGGTCACGGTGTACGACGGCTCTACCTCCATCCTGAGTGTCGCGTCCAGAGCGGTTCCTACGACGCTGGAGCAAGTCCGGTTCGGCTCGACGACAACCGCGCCGACTTGGCCCCGGCTTTGGTGGGACGAGATGTCCGTCCGGACTCCGGGCGCGGGGACGGGAACGCTGTTCATCCTCACCCCGGACGCGCCGCGCTGGTCCGTGAACCCGGCGGACTACCCGGCGGACGTCCGGGTAGCCGGAGAGCGCATGACGGTTACGGCGGCGGAGGACGCTTCAATCACCCCGAACGCGTTCTTCAACGTGGACGCGGCCGGTTGGGGTGGCGCGTCCGCAACCGTTGCCCGGGTGACGTCGCCCAAGCCAACGGGCGCGGTGGCGTCTCTCCAGATCACTCCGAACGGCACGGACACCTTCGGCGGGGCGGGCTCTCCGTTCACGGCGCAAGGCGCGATCACTCCGGGGATGACCTACACAGGTTCATTCTGGGCGTACTCGCCTGTCCTCATGCCGGACATGCGTCCGGCGGTCAACTGGTACAACGCGGCCGGAACTTTCCTGTCTACCACGTTCCCGCCGAACGTCGCCTTGTACCCGGGCGGGTGGCGCTACATCGAAGCGGACATGCTCGCGCCCGCGAACGCCACCATGGCGGCCGTGTGGGCGTGGCACGGCGGGAAGCCGACCCACGCGTACTACGTATGGGGCGTCCGACTCGTTCCCGTGTTCCACAGGTCGTTGCAAGTGCTCACGGTACAGCGAGCCGTCAACGGCGTCCGGAAGGCTCAGGCTGAGGGGACGGCCGTGAGTATCTGGGACCCCCGGTACCCCGGGTACTGACCACCGCTAGCACGCTAACGATCCCCCATCGCTAGCGCGCTAGCGATGCCCTACAGAGAGGCTTACGCATGGCTTTCGACCCGTGGACCGCGATCACTCGGGTTACGGCTTCCCGGCTGAATGGCATGACTCCGAAGTTCAAGAACTGGGTTCCGACGTGGACCACGCAGACGGGCAACTTCTTGCCGTCGTACGGCAATGCGGACGTCAATTGCCGTTGGGCTCAGTCCGGGGACATGGTCGTAGCAACGTTCAACCTGACGTGCGGTACGACGACCAACATTGGTGGTGGTGGCGGCGCTGACAACTTTTGGTGGGGCCTTCCGGTCCCGGCGGCCGTGGGCGGTGCGGCTCTGGGGTTCTTCTATGTGTTCCCAAGTACGAACTCCGTAGTCCCGTGCCTCGCCCGCTCGACGGCTGACACGTCGCTCTTTTATCTGCTCGTTGCGGGCAACTGGCCCACGAATCAATCCAACCCCTCAACTGGCATCATCGACGCCTTTACGCCGATTCAGTGGGGCGCAGGCACGGAGGTGCGCGGAACGCTCATGTACGAAGCGCAGTAACCAAACGACTTTCACAGCCCCGGACGGGATTCGTCCGGGGCTTTCGTATGCACGATTGGCGGCCGGATGGCTGAAATCCCGGGGGGCTTGGGTCTCTCCTGAGCGCCTCTATGACGAGATGCGCAAGACGAACGACAGCCTAGGCAAGGTCGCGGAGGAGCTAGCGCGCGTGGCTGCGCTGCTGGCGGATACCCGCGACGAACAGACCGACCACGAAGCCCGCATTCGCGCCGTCGAGCGCTGGAAGTACGGCGTTCCGCTGAGCGCCGTAATGGGCCTCTTGTCCATTATCGCAACCGTGACGTTGGGGCTTTCGCGCGTCTCGGGGAAGCAGTAAGGAGCGTCACATTGGGAACCGCTGAGGGCATGGTTAAGGCCATGCGGGCATTCGTCGGCATCGCGGGCCGACCGAACAGGATCACTCGGGCGTACGCCGCCCGCCACGGCTCGGAGTTCCTCCGGGCCGCGTGGTGTGACATGGCGGTGACGGAGGCAGCGCGGGCGAGTGACAACGCGGACGCCGTTCTTCCGGCGGGCGACCGGGCGTACACCGTGTGGCATGCGGAGGACTTCCGCAAGCGTGACCGCTGGTACGCCGGTACCCGGGCGAACGTGGATCGGGCCCGCGCGGGGGACGTCGTGTTCTTCGATTGGGGCGGCTCGGACGGCATCGGCTACATCGACCATGTTGGGGTGGTCGTCCGCGCCCTGGGCGGCGGGTACGTCGAGACGATCGAGGGTAACACTTCGGACCGATGCGCGGTCAAGCGCAGGCACTACAGCGTCATTGCCGGGTACGGCCGCCCCGCGTACAGCGGTGCGGGCAAGCCCGCTCCGAGCAAGCCCGCTCCGGGCAAGCCGGGCGGGAAGGCTCCGGCGTTCCCGGGCCGCATCCTGCGACAGCCCCCGATCATGTCAGGCAACGACGTCAAGACGTGGCAGAACCGCATGCGGGCTCGCGGCTGGAAGCTCGCGGCGGACGGCGTGTACGGGCCCGCGAGCGAGGAGGTTTGCCGGGCGTTCCAGCGCGAGAAGGGACTCACGGTGGACGGCGAGGTCGGTCCGAAGACGTGGGCCGCCGCGTGGACCGCTCGCGTTACCTGACAGACGGTAACAACCGCGGGGCACTCAGGGTCACGGCCGGCCCGCCGGAGCGTGACAACCCGCAGGTCAGAGCACGAATCCGAATCGGACATTGGAGTGACATTGAGTAAGCATCGAGCCGAGGACCCGGCGGGTTTCCCCCGCGAGATGTGGGAGCACCCGGAGGTTCGCGAGAGTGCGTCCGCGTTCTGGGACGGCGTCGTTGACTTCGCGGAGGACGGCGAGCTGAGCGAGGCCGCGCGTGACCGCCTGGTCCGCGCGCTCCGGACGCTGGGACAGGGTCTCGGCGCGGCCGTCCTGGTCGGCGCTGGTCCTGTTGCTCTGGACGCGTTCCAGGGTGACCCGACCAACGTCACGGGCGCGGCATCTGCGTTCGGCACAGCGGCTCTCGCGGCCGTGGTCGCCTACTTCCACAAGCGCAAGTAGCACGAAGCCCCCGGGTCCCTCGCATGAGGGGTTCCGGGGGCTTTCGTCGTTGTGGGGCTAGGGCCGTCCGCACGTGGGGCACACGGGGCCCTGAGCGGGCGGAGGAGGGCCGTACGGACCGGGCGGGTACTGGGGGCCCGGAGGACCCGGAGCGACCGGCGGAGGGCCGAACTGAGCCGTGTAGAGCGTGTTCACTTGCTGGCGCATGCGGCGGTCACGCTTCCATCGGAAGAACCGGAACAACACGGGGGCCTCCTCTACTTGACGAAACACCCGATCATACACTAAGGGCCCGTCTCCCTGCTGGGAGCGGGCCCTTGAAGTGTCGGGACGGTCAGACAGCCGCGCGGCGCTCGCTGAGGTACTGCGCGTTGCATACCTCGGCGGCGGTGTTCAGGCTAGACAGGTCCGCGACGACGCCATACCGGGGGTGGTTGACGACGCATTCCTTGCCGTCCACACGGCTAATGGTCCAGTCGAGAAGCTCGTCCGTCCTCCGGTCGAACACGTCGAACCACTCGACCTTGCCGAAGTAGGCGGGGGTTCCCGCGAATTCCGGGCGGATACGCGACTCGGTGTCGTTCGGGCTGAGAATGACGCTCAGGCTCATGGGGTGTTCCCTTCGTTGTGGCGGTACGTCAGCGACGCTAGCCGGTTGTGCAGCGCTGCACAAGAGGTTCCGCGAACATTTTCCGGTCGGCGGGGCGGTAACGGACTGACGATCACGCGACCGGAAGGGGCAGGCATGCGGAGCGTGGCACTCATGGGGCGAGCTGGAGCAGGCAAGGACACGGCGGCGGAGGCGCTCGCGGTGGTACACGGGCACGCCCGCATCGCGTTCGCGGACCCGCTTAAGCGGATGGCGCTCGCGGCGGACCCGATCGTTTACGTCCATCCCGATACGTCCGTCTCCCGGCTCTCTGATGTCGTCGAGCGGTACGGATGGGAAGCCGCGAAACGGCAGCACCCCGAGGTTCGGCGGTTCCTGCAACGACTCGGTTCGGAGGGTGTCCGGGACGTGGTCGGCTCGGACACGTGGATCGACCTCGCGCACCGCGAGGCCATGGACGCATGGACACAGGGGCGGCCGGTCGTCATCACGGACGTGAGGTTCCCGAACGAGGTCACGTACGCGCGGGACTACGGGTACCGGCTCATCTGGATCGACCGTCCGGGCGTGACGGACGGAGGGCACGCGAGCGAATCCGCCGTGAGGCCGGAGGACGCGGACCGGATCGTTTACAACGGCGGCTCGGTGGCGGATCTCGCGGAGCGGATGGCGCTCGCGCTGATGGACTAACCATCGCTAGCGCGCTAGCGATAGGGGGCGGGGCCTACGGGTCTCGCCCCCCTTTTCTCGTTTGAACCGCTTGTGCAGCGCTGCACAACTCGGGTACGTTCGCGGCATGACGGTAACCACGGAGGCGGAGACGATGACGGACGGCGACCGTTACACAGAGATCATCGGTGCGATGGCCTGGAAGCACCCAAACGGGTCCGCGATGCTGATTGAGTTCATGTATTCCAAGCGCTCGGACGAACGCAGGCCGTACCTCATGATGCGGGAGTTGATCGGCACGGACGGCGTCGGCCGACGCGGCGGTACGGCGTGGCGCGACATCGAAGCGGCGCGGGCGGAATGGTCCGCGATGTGCGAGCGGTACGCGGCGCGCGGCTGGAAGCGCGTACCGGTTCCGCCGGACGGCGACCTGTCGGCGGTCTGGGCCTCTGGCACATGTACCGGGTGCGGGGCCGCGATCACCGGTCGGCGGGCCAAGCGCGGGACGTGCCTTGAGTGCGGCGGGCCGTTCCACTAGTGCCCATCACTAGCGCGCTAGCGATCCCCCGGGACTCCGTTCCCGGGGGATTTTTCTTGCCCAGAAGGCTTGTGCAGCGCCCCACAAGTCGCTAACGTCGGTCACACGCAAGCAGCAAACGCACCACGGAGGTACCCCCCATGACTACCCCAACCGGCTCGCTTCTGGTCGCAGCGTTCGAGCGCGCTTGGAAGGCCATTCAGAAGGAAGTCCCGGAAGTCCCGGACGTCGTGTTCATCACGGGCGGCGGGCTGACCGTCACCCGAGGTGGAATTGGCATCACCTGGGGGCACTTCGGCGCGAACCACTGGGACACGGCGGAGGGTGGCAAGGCCCACGAACTGTTCATCTCGGGCGAGTCGCTGAGCCGCGAGCCTCACGAGACCTTCGGAACGATGCTCCACGAAGCGGCGCACGCGTTGAACCACGCACGCGGCGAGAACGGCACGTCTCGGCGGGGCGCGTACCACAACAAGACCTTCGTCAAGGCGGCCGTCGAACTCGGGCTTGAGTGGCCGGAGGGCGCAGAGCCCCACAAGACTCGGGGGTTCTCCGCCGTTCGGATCACGGACGAGACCCGCAAGCGGTACGCGGAGGCAATCGAGCGGCTCGCCAAGGACACGGTCGCGTGGCGTGACCTCATGGGCGTGACGTTCGGCGGTCCGGAGGGTGGAGACGGCGGGGAGGGTGGAGACGGCGGCGGAGACGGCGAGTCCGGCAAGGTCGCGGGTCCGCCTAAGCCGCGCAGCAAGAACACTAAGCCTAAGGCGGTGTGTGCCTGCCCGGAGGACAACACTATTTGGCTGAGCCGCAAGACCCTTGAGCGCAAGCGTCCCAAGTGCGGCGAGTGCGGCGAGCGGTACGAGCTTCACCCGGACTTCGCAGAGGAACCGGCGGAACTGGTCGCCGCGTGACCTCCGCACCACGGGCCCCTATCGCTAGCGCGCTAGCGATGGGGGTCTCTTTCTTGCGTAAGCCGCTTGTGCAGCGCTGCACAACGCGCTAGGGTCGGAGCCATGGACACCAAGGAACTCGCCGCCGCTCACTCCGGCCGCATCGTGCGCACCGCGCCGGACGGGCGGGTGACGCTCCGCTTCGAGACCTTCAAGGACGCGGACGCGTTCGCCCAGACCGTCAACGCCGCGCTCGGTTACGCGGAGATTCGCGGCGTTTCCGAGATCCGTTCGGACCGGTGCCTGATCCGGACCATGACGGGTGTCCTCACCCGGGCCTGTGAGAAGATCCACAACCCCGAAACCCCTGCTAGTTCGGGTGTTTCGGTGGACACGGACCCCGGCAAGCGGTACGTTGTAGCGAGCAACTTCCCCAAGGAAAGAGGTACCAAAGTGGCCGAGATCAATCCCGCGCCGAAGCCGTCTCAGAAGACGACCACGCGGCGCAAGGCCGCTAGTAAGCCCGCAACGAAAGCCGCTCCGGCGGCGGATACCGCTCCGGCGGAGGGCACCGACAGTACGGCGGTTGAGAAGACCGACAAGGCCAAGGAAGGCGTTGCGACCTGGTCCCCGGAGTTTCTCCGGAAGGACCCCGCGAAGCGCAAGGCACTCCTTGAGTCCCCGGACGGCACCCCCGGCAAGGACATGGCGGTAGCCATTCAAGCCGAGTTGGACCGCGAGGCGGAAGCCGCGCCGATCGTTGAGGCGGCCGTCAAGGAAGCTAAGACGTACGCGGAGCTTCACGGCAAGGCAGCGAAGGTCACGCGCGCGCTCGCCGAGAAGCTCCTAGAGCTTCGCATGGTCTTCACGGACGCGAGAGGTAACCCGGACCTCAAGGGCAACAACAGCGAGTACAAGGCGCTCGCGTACAGCGTCTACGAGAAGGCGGGGTTTGACTCCGGCATGACGCAGACCGCACAGGGTGCGGTCCGCTACCACATGTCTGATGTGGTCCGCGACAAGATCAAGGCGCTCGCGGCGGACGGGAAGGCACTCAAGGGCGAAGACGGCTCGACCCTTGAGGCCACGTACGAGGCGTGGTGCGAGTACTACGGGATCAACCCGCTGAGTGTCAACGAGCGCCGACAGGTCAAGGCGGGCGGGACCAAGCTCCCCGCGACCGTCATCCCGACCGACGACCTGAGCAAGGCGTTCACGGCGACGCTCAAGTACGCTCACAAGGCGCTAGAGGCCCCGGGCGACGCGGACCCGAACGACCTCCCGGAGGAGTCACGGAAGGCCGTCAGGGAGGAACTGGAAGCCATCCGCGACCGGGTGAACGACTGGCTTGAGTCCATGGGCGACGTGTAAGCGCTCGCGGCGAGTACGACCGGGCCCCCGGGGGATCTCCCTCGGGGGCTCTTGCATGCCCGGGTGACGTAGTGACGTTTGGGACTGTGTTCTTGTTTTCCATTAGAGATCTCTAAGGAAATACAGAACTACAGTCCTTTTCGTCACTCCGTCACTCGGCAGGCCGGACGCCGGGCGGGAGGGCATCCCCGCGAACCGGCGCGAACAACCTCATGTGCCCGGGGCGGTAACTCCCCTGTCAGCAAAGAGCGACCCTGACAGGGAGACGCAAACCATGGGCAAGGTCAACACCATTCAGCGCGGCGGCAGCCGCTTCTACGTCGAGCCCGAGTCCGGCGAGAAGGCCCCGGGCGTGACGAGCATTGTGGGCATGCTTCCCAAGCCGTTCCTCACCTTCTGGGCCGCGAAGATGACGGCGGAGGCGGCCGTTGACAACATCGACGCCGTTGCGGCTCTCGCGAAGTCCGACCCTGACGCGGCCGTGGACATGCTCAAGGGCGCGCACCGCAGGTACACGAAGTCTCGCGCCGACATCGGTTCGGCCGCGCACGACATGTTCGAGCGCATGATTCGGGGCGAGAACGTCCGGCGCGTCGGCATGGACCTTGAGCCCTACCGACGCCACTTCGCGGAGTTCCTCGACCGCGTCCAGCCGGAACCCCTGTCGCTGGAAGACGTCATGTGGTCCGACACGCACAACTACGCCGGATCGAGCGATGCCATCCTCAAGATTGGGGACGACGTCGTCATTGTGGACTGGAAGACCAGCAAGGACACCTATCCGGACGTCGCGTTGCAGCTCTCCGCGTACGCCTACGCCGATCGGATCATTGACGCGGACGGCGCGTCGCGCCCCATGCCGAAGATCGACGCCGGGGCGGTGCTGCACGTCACGGCGGAGCGATGGGCACTCAAGCCCGTGGACGTCCGGCCGCACGTTTTCGACATGTTCCTTCACCTCCGCGCGGTCTTCACGTGGGACCGCGAGACCTCGAAGACCGTCATCGGCAAGCCGGTCGAGTCCGGCGGTGCGCTGGTGACCGGTACCGAAAGGCGGGCTCGGTGATCTACGCGCTTCTCGTCTGGCAGGTACTCAACGTACTTGCGTCCCTGGTCGTGGTGGTCCGCTCCAAGGATTCGGCCGAGTCGCTCGCCCACCTGATCAACGCGGCCGTTCACGCGGTCTTTCTGGTCTACGTGGCGGGGGTCGCCCTGTGAAGCTCTGGCTTGTGACCCGCGTCCAGCCTGCCTACTGGGACGAGTACCAGGGGTTCGTCATCCGCGCCGTGTCGCGTAGCGCAGCTCTCGCGGCGGCGGCGGAGCGGAGCAAGGAGCACGAACGCATGTGGAGCGTCAAGCCGCTCCGCGTGGCGGGCGAACCCGGGGTCATCCTCTCGGACTTCAACGCGGGTTGACCGCGAACACTTGCCCCCGCCCGGGGCGGTAACTCAGGTGTGACCCGATGGGGGACCATCGCTAGCGCGCTAGCGATGGTCCCCGTTTGATGCCCGATGCAAGGAGAGAATCAGATGGCCCCCAAGCTGCGCATCTTCGACACCGACCCTGACGCGAAGCCGAAGCCCCGCTACGTCTCGGACATCGTCGGCCGCTTCCGCTCCGGTCGGGTGGAGGGCCGAACCCCTGTCGCATTGGAAGAGTGGCGCGTCACCACGGGTGACCCGGAGGTTGCCGCGAAGGTCGCGGAGATTCTCGGCGGGTCTCCGGAGGAGTGGGACACGCAAGGGGAAGACAACCTTGAGATCCTGACCGACGCGGAGTCCCTCAAGGTCATCATCGACGGCCCGGACTCCCTTGAGTCGGACCTCAAGCTGTGGGGCATCGGTGGCGTAATCATCCATCACTGTGACGGCGTCGAGTTCCTCGACGACGACCGTAAGGGCGAGCCGTGCGGTTGCCCCGAGACCTTCGCGGACCGCAAGGCGGAGGCCAAGACCGGACGCGGACCCAAGCCGGACACGCGGATCACGTTCCGGCTGTACGACGCGCCGGACCTGGGCAAGTTCAGGATGCAGTCCGGTTCGTGGGACCTGGTCCGCGTGCTGCACGAGTACGCGAACGCCCTTCAGGACGTGAACGAGGATTCGGACGGCAAGCCCGCCGTTGCGACGCTCAAGCTCGAAACGGTCTCGTTTGTCCCCAAGGGCGGCCCGATGAAGGGCAAGACCGTGAGCTACAAGAAGCCCACTCTTACCGTGCACGGCGCGTACAAGGGCGACGTGTCCGGCTTCGGCTTCACGCAGGAACCGCCGTTCTGACAATTGCACAATAGGCGCGTTGCGTATTTTGCCATTCTGTGACCCGGGGCCCGACGCATAAAGGCGGCCCCGGGTTTACAGCGCACAAGATATATTTCCGTGCGCGGATTCTCGCTATTTGAAATAGCTTGCTCCTGTGAGGACCGTACACCGTGACGTGCAACAAGACCGTTGGTTTACCTGACTTGCCTTGTTAATTTCGGGCGTCTGAAAGGTTTCATTAATGCGCAGCGATGTTGTAATGTCGGCTTCGTCGGAAGTCCTCCCGCCTTCGGTGGGGGAACGCAATTCCGCCGCGAAGCTCACGGAGTCGAAGGTCCGGGCCATCAGGACCGCCTACGCCGCCGGGGGTCGCGCGTCGGCGCTAGCGGAGGCTTTCGGCGTGAGCCCTAGGGCGGTCCGTCACATCGTGCGCGGTACGTCCTGGACTCATCTCTAATGGGGGGTCCTCCGGGGCCAGGGAGTACGGAGTACAGATGAAGGTCAGCGACAACGGCAACGGTGCCTACTCGGTGGACGGACTCACAGCGTGCGAACTGGAGATGCTGGGAGCGCTCGCCGCGTTCCCGCTCTGGTCGGCACAGCCGGAGCACGTCCGGGCCTTCTGTGCAGCGCTGCACAAGGAAGTGAACGAAGCCGCTCCCCTCGGGTCGGTTTACCTTCACTGCTATTCGGTGGGCATGGTCCCCCAAGTCTCGACGCTCGGTGAGCCGTGAGAGCCGACATGCCCTGACGGGCAGCCACACGGGCCCGGTTCCTACTTCGGTAGGAGCCGGGCCTTTTCGCATTTCAGGAGAGAGCAGGCATGGCTACATACGTTGTGAGACTCGGGGCCGCGATCACCCCGGGCACGGTGGCGGACGCGCAGATAGGCGACCTCGTCCGGGTGTACTTCGATGCGACCAGGCGTCCCGATTGGGCACCGTTTGCAAGGGCGCTGACGACCGCCTACGCGCGGGGCGCAGAGCTTGACTTTCTGTTGTCGGACAGTAACCCGCGGGATCACACGCTGTAGCGGCCGGCCACGTTTGCCCAGGTCAGAAGGGGTGTTTCATGAGCAATCCGAACAAGCGGCGCGGTACGGAGTGGGAGACCGCCGGAACGCGGTTCCTCCGCGCGGAGGTGCCAGACGGCGACGACATTCGGCGCGTGGCGCAGACGGGGCGGCTCGACATCGGGGACGTGCACGCGGCCCCGTTCGCATTGGAGTTCAAGAACACGGCGAAGCTTGAGCTTGCCGCGTACGTGGACCAGGCGGAGGCGGAGGCGCACAACGCCGGACTTCCGTTCGGGGCCGCCGTCGTGAAGCGGCGCGGGAAGGGCCCCGGAGCGGGCTACGTCGTGCTGTCGCTGGCGACCTTCGCGCGGCTGCTGGCGTACCTCCGCGCGAACACTCCGGCCGATCGGGGGCGGTAACCCTCTCGTCAGTCGATCAACGACGGAAGGGCACGGATGGACTTCTCTCGGTTCTTGAAGCGGTTCGCGGAAGTGCAGACGGACCCGGGCGGCTATCTGGTCCCGTGTCCGGCGCACGCGGACGGCCGTCCTAGTTTGTTTCTCACGCTCAAGGACGATGGGCGGTTGCTGATTTTCTGCCGGGCGGGTTGTGACCGGGACGCCGTCCTTGCCGCTCTCGACCTGTCGCCCCGTGATCTCTTCGGCTGGACGCCCGGGGAGGGTGTGACGACCGTCAAGGGCGGGACGTCGATCCCCGCCCCGGGCCCCGGGGAGATCGCCGGGCTTCGCGTGTGGCTCACGCACGCCGCACACCGCTGGGACAACCCCAAGTACCTCAACCTCGTCGAGATGGCGGAGGAGTATCTCCGAACCCGCTTCGGTGTGGACGTGCCGACCATGGAGCGGCTCGGGCTCGGACTCTCGCCGCGCGACACACGACACGGTTTCCCGTTCCTGTCGCCGCGCTTCCGGTCGCATCCGCGCCTGGTCGTTCCGCTGTACGACTTCGACGGCATCGCCCGGGGCGCGCAAGGGCGGGACCTTGGGGGGTCGTGCTCCGCCCGTTGGGTATCGCTCAGCAACCGCCGGACCAAGGACGATCCGGACCCTGTCGCGTGGGCGAAGTACGGCGTGTTGAGGGGCGGCGCGGATTACGGCGTCTACATCGTCACGGAGGGCCCTTCGGACGGGCTCACCGTGGCGGCCGTGGGCTATGACGCCGTTGTGGTCCGGGGTGCGTCGATCGCTGCGAACGCCGACCTTACCCGCGAGCTAGCGGACGGCATGCGCGGGGCCGCCGTCGTCATCGCGGGCGACCGCGACCAGGCGGGCGAGAAGTTCGTTGCGACACTCGGGGCCGCGCTGGCGGAGCACGGCGTTACCGCGCTTCGGCTGACTATCCCCCGGGCGGGCGAGGATCTCACAGACTGGCGCATGCGCGCCCCTGAGGTCTTCCCTGACGCTCTACATGAGGCGGTCCGGGCCGCTACCCCTGTCGCCCCTCCGAAAGAGGCTCAGCGGGCCGCTAGGGCCCGCGACCTTGACCGCCGGACGGGTACCGACTCGGTGTCCCGGGCGGACGGCGACCAGGCGGCCGAGTTGCTCGCCGCGATGATGGAGCGCTACGGCGACACGGACACACTCCGCGCGCATGCGCTTGTGGCGTTCGCTCGCGGCCGGATCAAGTACGCGCCCGGCTTGGGGTATCACGTTTGGAACGGGCGACGCTGGGAGGTCTCGGAGACGCGCGTCCGGCAGGAAGTACACCGCATGGGGGCCGCGCTCGCGCTAGCGGGCAAGACGAACGAGGCAAAGGGCTTCCTGAACACGGTCCGGATTGACGCGCTCATGAGCGAGCTTCGCGCCGTTCCGGCGGTGGCCGTCCATGCGTCGGAGTTCGACGCGCGCCCGGAACTCCTGTCGTTTCGGAATGGCACCGTGGACTTGCGGACGAGCGAACTCCGAGACCACGACATGCGCGACATGATCACGCGGTACGTGGACCAGGAGTACAGCGCGACCGCGACCGCTCCCCGCTGGGAGAGGTTCCTCCGGGAGATCTTCCCGACCAACCCGGAGCTTGCCGACTACATGCGGCGGCTCGTCGGGTACGGCATCACGGGCGACACGTCGGAACAGGCGTTCGCCGTGCTCTGGGGCAAGGGCGCGAACGGCAAGAGCGTACTCACGGACACGCTCGTTCACGTCTTCCGTGAGATCAGCACAACTACGCCGTTCCAGACGTTCGAGGAGAAGACGAGCGGGGGCATCCCGAACGACCTTGCCGCGCTTCGCGGGGCCCGCCTGGTCATGGCCAGTGAGGGAGAGTCCGGCAAGCCCATGGCGGAGGCGATTCTCAAGCGCGTCACGGGTACGGACATGATCTCGGCGCGGTTCCTCCGCAAGGAGTTCTTCGAGTTCAAGCCGAGTTTCTTGCTCATGCTCGCGACCAACCACAAGCCCCGATTCAAGGGACAGGACGACGGACTGTGGCGTCGGGTGAAATTGGTCCAGTTCGCGCGGTACTTCGCGCCGACTGAACGAGACCACTCGCTTACGGCGGCGCTTCGCAGCGAGGCACAGGGCATCATTGCGTGGGCGGTCCGGGGCGCGTGCGAGTGGTACGCGGACGGGTTGCAGGACCCGGACGTGATCCGGGAGGCGACCCGCGAGTACCGCGAGACGTCGGACCCGCTCGCGGGGTTCTTCCCGGACACGATCGCCCCGGACCCGCACCCGGAGGCGGCCATCCTGGGGGCCGATGCATGGAATGCCTATTGCGATTGGTGCGAGGCTGAGAACCTTCCCGGCAAGGAGCGATGGACGCGCCGGGGGTTCTTCTCTGCGATGGAGGAGCGGGGAGCGGTCCGCCACAAGACGAACCGGGGGATCGTCCTCCGGGGAATGCGACTGGTTTCCGAAGATTCCGCGAACACTCCGCCCACTGGGGGCGGTAACTCTCCCGAAGGACGAAGGATCTTCGAGCGGTAAACGCCGCTCCGCCCCGTCTGGGCCCTATCGCTAGCGCGCTAGCGATACCCCGGGCGGGGCCCTTTCGCGTTCTCGGGAAGGTGGCAACGTGCGGACGATTGAGGCGCGCGTAAACGGCGAAGAATGCCGGGGGTGGTTCCCCGAGACGGAAGACGAGTTGCGAGGCTTCCGCGATTGGCTAGTCAAAGCGCAGCGACGCGGGCATGTGGCCGTGGACTCCGAGACAACCGGGCTCAACGTGTACGCCCCGGACTTCCGCGTT
Source organism: Actinomadura fulvescens (assembly GCF_039533225.1). Taxonomy (NCBI): domain Bacteria; kingdom Bacillati; phylum Actinomycetota; class Actinomycetes; order Streptosporangiales; family Thermomonosporaceae; genus Actinomadura; species Actinomadura fulvescens. The sequence continues at coordinate 539,799 of NZ_BAAATD010000006.1, forward strand.
CGCCTGGTCCAGTTCGGGACCGCCACCGAAGGATGGTTGATCCCTGTCGAGTGGGGCGGACAGTTCCGGCGCGCGGTGGTGTGGGCCTTGCGGACGGCTCACGCCCTAACGATCCACAACGCCCCTTTTGATGGGCTCGCGTTCGACCGCGAGGGATTCATTTCGCTTGACGACCTTTTCGCGAAGGTCACGGACACGAAGATCCTCGCGCATCTCTACGACTCCCGCCCGTTCGAGGAGGGCGGCATAGGGACGTCGCTCAAGCCGCTCTCGGTGGCGTACGTGGACCCGGGCGCGGACGACGGGCAAAAGGCGCTCGTGAAGATCTTCAACGCGTCCGGCTGGACGAAAGAAACCGGATGGGCACACATCGACATCCGGCACCCGGATTACCAGCGGTACGCGTTGCTTGACGTCCTACTGGGCTCGCGAATCCTGCCGATCCTGACGGACAAGCTCACAGACCTTGGCACGGGCAAGCGGCTCGGGGACTACGAACACGAGATAGCCCGAATCGGCGCAGTGATTCAGCGAAAGGGAATGCTGATCGACGCGCCGTACACGACTCATCTCCGTGACGAACTCATGGACGAGAAGGGCCTCTACCTCCGCAAGGCGAACGCCTACGGCGTGACGTCGGTGGACGCTCCGGCACAAGTCGGGGCCGCCCTGGTCGGCATGGGCGAGGAACTCACCGAACGCACCGAAAAGAATCAGCTCAGCGTCGGCAAGGAAGTGCTGTTGCCTCTCGCTGACCTTGACAAGGATTGGCATCGCATCGGGGCCCGCGAACCCAACCCGCTCGCTGACGCCGTGCTCCGGTCGAAGCGCGCGGGCAAGTGGGCCAAGAGCTACGCCGACGCGATGTTGAACCTCCGGGACGCGAACGGGCGCATCCATCCCCACACGAACACGATGGGCGCGAGAACGGCGCGATGGTCCGTGAGCAACCCCCCGCTCCAACAACTCCCGTCGAGTGACTGGCGCATCCGGCGGTGCGTCATCGCAGAGCCCGGACACGTCATCATCGCGTCCGACTTCGCGCAAGTGGAGTTGCGCGTCCTGGTCGCGCTGGCGAACGCAACGTCAATCGTCCGGGAAGTGAACAACGGCGCAGACCTTCACACGCTGACAACGCGGATGGTCTTTGGCATCGGGCCGGAGGTCACGGACGCTCAGCTCAAGAACGACCCCCGCCGGAAGCTGTGCAAAATCATCTCGCTCGGAAAGGCGTACGCCGGAGGGATCAAGACCCTCGCCCGGCAAACCGGCCTGCCTGTCGAGCAGGTGAAACAGGCGGTCGGGCAGTACGACCGCGCGCTACCCGCGATTCGGCGGTACGGAAAGAAGCTCACGCGGGAAGCGTTCCAGAACGGGATGACCGTCCTCACGCCGTCCGGCCGGACGCTGCGTCTCAGCCGGGACAAGGCGTACACGGCAATTGCCTACATGTGCCAGTCGAGCGCGCGGGACATCCTCGGACAAGCGCTCTTGGAGATGGACGGCGCGGGCATTCTGGACCATGTGATCGGCGTGGTTCATGACGAGGTGATCGGCTCCGTCCCCGCGACGGACGCGGAGGAGATCGCCCGCGAGTTCGGTCGGTGCATGGACATGCCGTTCTTCGGCGTCAACATCGAATCCGAGCCGGAGATCTACGGCGACAACTGGGGCATGGGGTACAAGGGCCCCGCGAGGGAGGCAGCGTGAGCGAGACGCCGGATGACTGCTCGTGGCCTGAGCTACCTTGCCTCATTTGCGGGCACCGCGACTGTGGGTGGTGCCCCGAGTGTTCACCTCAGGTGCCCGACCTGTGAACCCCTACGCGCGGCTGTGCGACTCGTGTGGGCACGAGAAGCCGCTAGGGCAGTACCGAGGTAAGGCGAAGACGTGCAAGGCGTGTACGGCCGCTCAGGGCCGCCGGAAGCGTGCCGTACCCGCGAACCAGCGGGCGGCGCGCGACCGGCGATACCGCGCGCTGTACGGAATCTCGCTCGCGGAGTACGAGCGGATGGCGCGTCGGCAACGCTGGCGCTGTGCGATCTGCGACCGCAAGGCGTACCCGGCAGGGTCCCGCCTGGTCGTTGATCACAACCACGCGACCGGGGAGGCGCGCGGCCTGCTGTGCCAACCGTGCAACTCGGCGCTCGGGCTCATGGGCGAGAAGGCGGAGCGGCTCGTGTCGGCTGCCAAGTACCTCATGGACCGGGGCAACTACCGGGACCTACACACCTAGCGGTCCTGGCCAAATGGGACCCCCGTCCCGACCTGGCTAGGACAAACCCACGGTGTGACGCAGGTCACACGCGCGCCCTCAACCCCCTATGAATCAAGGGGTCTGGAGCCGTTTGTCACCCTCCGTGGATAGGGGGTATCGCTAGCGCGCTAGCGATGGAGTTACGGACGGGTGTACTAATCCTCTCGTGAGCCGCTCACGGCGACGGGAACCCGTCGCAAGGGGCGGAGCCACACGGAACGACTTGAAAACTCAACAGCGAGCCATGTGTCACAGATCACGCACACTCCCCCACGTCACGACAATGTGAGGACGAACACATGACCACGACCACGAAGACCGTCACGGCTACCGAGACGCTCGCCCGCGAGGTTCTGGAACTCCACCGCCTTGCCCGCGCGGCTTCCGAAATCCGTGACCTTCCGTCACCTGCAACCCCCCGCGAGAAGAACGCGAAGGGGGCTCCGGACCCAACCGCCGGAACCGCGCTCGACCCCCGCCGGATTGCGGTTGCCGACGCACATGACGGGGCGCTCGAATCGGCGGAGTACATGACCAAGAGGGTTTGCGCTCTCTCCGCGCAGCTTCGCGCCACGCTCGACCAGTGGGACGGCCGGTGACCGGCTGGCCCTGGTTCTTTGCCGTGCTGACCGTCGTCGTCCTTGTGGGCGGCGCGGTCGCATGGCTGGATCGCTAGCCCCTCCCCCATCGCTAGCGCGCTAGCGATACCCCCGAATCAGACCTAGTACTCAGACCTCCCCCGCGCCCGATGCGCGGGACGCCGAAGGGAAACCCCTTAATGGACTGCAACGTTGCCACTCAGAACACCGACCTTGACCGCGCCGACAACATCGCCCCCGTGGTCAAGGCTGCCGGGCCGACCGACGCGCCGAACGCTGATCTCCTGGTCCGGGCCCGGAAGGGTGACGACGTTGCACAGATGTCCGTGATTGCTCGGCATGAGGCGCGGGTCCGTAAGCTGGTGACCCGCGCGAACGTGGGGGCCGCTCCGGTTCCGGACTTGCAGCAATCCGCCATGCTGGGGGTCCTCCGGGCAGTGCGCGCCGACAACGGCAACGGGCGCGCGGAGTTCTTCACCTTCGCTCACTCGTTCATCGTCGAAGAGACCCGCGAAGCTAACCGCACATCCGCCCCCAAGCCTGCCGAGCGTCACGCCGAGTCGTACTACTGGCAGGCCATGAAGGCGGCGGACGGAGACGCGCGTACCGCTCGCCACTACTCCGGACTGATGCGGCTTTCGATCAACGAGCTTGAGCCGCTCGCGGATGCGGGGGACATGCTCGCTCGCGAGATCGTTGACTCCCGGCTGGACCGGTACGACTCCTCCGTCCGGCGTGACCCGGAGGGCGCTCCGAAGTGGGACGAGTACTCCGCGCGGACCGGGCGCGGACTGGACGGCGCGACCTTCGACGCGATCCACTCCGCCGTGTCCTACCTTGACGCGGCGGCTGAGACGGAGGACGGCGAAGCGGGCACGCTTCACGACACGGTTGCGGACGAGTCCGGCGAAGCCGGGTACCGGAACGTCGAGAACGAGATGACCGCTCGCGCTCTGCTGGCTGAGCTGGACGACCGGGGAGCGGAGATCCTCGCGCGAGCGTTCGGTATCGACCGGCCCCGCGAGACTCAGCGGGAGATCGCTTCCGCGCTCGGGCTGAGCCGTCCGCGCGTCGCGAACATCATCACGTCTTGCTTGAAGATCCTCCGGGCGACCTCCGAGATTTGAGCAGCGCTGCACAAGCCGGGGGCCCTGCCGACCAGGGTCCCCGGATTCCTCCGAACACCTTCGGCCGCAAGGGGCGGTAACCGACCATGAAGCGAATCCCGACGCTCGACCAGAGCGAGCATGGACACACCACCGAAACCGCGTACCTGTCCGGCGACGTTGACGCGCTCGACGTGATCGACACTGCCGTTCTGGAGTGGGCCCGTGAGATGGCGGAGGAAGCATGACCCGCGTCGAAGCACTGGAGATCGCACGCAAGCACGTCGAGAGCCTCGCCACGAACAGCCGGGGCTACCAGGACGGCGTCAAGCTCGCTGACAAGGTGGCGGCCGTCGAGACCTTCGCTCGGTTTCTCATGGAAGGCGAGCCGGACCGCGTCGAGATCACGACGCTTGACCGGCGGGACCCTGAGTACCTCGCTATCGGCGGGGGTGTCCCTGACGAACCGATCGAACACCCGTGGCTTGACCGAAGGATGCCGTGAATCAGAAGGGACTCAGAGGATGAACCCGAACGAGATCTACGACGCCGGTACCGGGCACACGCTTACCGTCGAGATCGACGGAGACGGGGACCTGATGTTCGACGGTCGGGACGCCACGGTGTACGTGCGCCCGGACGAGCTTGTGAAGGCGCTCAGGTGGCTCGGAGTCCTTCCCGGGGGTGCGGGCAAGGAGGCGACGCCGGAGACCCCTAGCGACCGCGTGAGGGCCGCATGGCGGGCTTCCGCTTCGGTGGACGGGACGGAGCGCGCGACCTTCGCCCGGCACGCCGCAACGGCGCGGTCACATCGGAGAGCACGCGAGAACTTCCGGGAAGCGCTTCGTGACGCGATGGAACGTGCGACGCCGACGCCGTCCCTTCGCTGGGAAGCAGAGGAGCGGAGACGCTGGAAGGAAGCCACGTTCATAGGGACCTACAGTTTCCGCTCCGGACGACTGGACGTCGAGCCGCCGCCGCTCACGCAGACACGCCGCGCGATCCACGACGCACATGCTCAGGCCATCGCCCGGCTACGGCAAATGGGGTTGCACTGATGGATTCGTACACGTTCCGGTGCGACCTTGACCGCGATCTCCCGGAGGGCAAGCAAGCCCGCCTGATGGTCGGAGAGGACGGCGAACACGTCGCGTTCGGCTTCTCGGACGGCGCGGAGGAACGGGAGATCTACCTCACACCGGAGGATGCCGCGAACCTCGCGCATCTGGTCGCCATGCTCGCGGATGTGGACGGCGACCAGGACACGGAGGACGCGCCAGAGAACGCGCTCACGAACGCCGTAGGGTGCCTGTCGATCCTGGTCACACTGGCTCTCGTGCTGGCTTTGGTCGCCTTGTTTAGGTAGGTATCGCTAGCGCGCTAGCGATGGGTAGCGCCCCGGAACTTCGGTTCCGGGGCGCTTTTTTGCGTTAGCGGCTTGCGCAGCGCTGCACAAAGCCGCTAACGTGGGAACCACACCAACCGCACCACCTAAGGGAAGGACCCCCCAAATGCGCACCATCGCCGAAACCACCATCATCGCTTTCCAGCGCGAAGACCGCGCGTTCCGCATCTTCCGCATCGTTGACGGCGTTGACGGCGGGTTCGGCGTCCAGCTCTTTGCCGGGCGGTGCACACACAACGGGCCGGTCCTGGACTCCCTTCTCCCGAAGGATGCCCGTTGGGGCTTCAAGAACATCGCGGAGGCACGCGACGCCGTCCGGCGTGCGACGGAGCACCGCGCCCGGCAGGGCTGGGGCTCGGGCACCTTCGAGCTTGCCGACTGCGCGTAGGCGCGTCAGGCCCCGGGGCTTCGGTCCCGGGGCCCCCGTTGATCACCTGCTAGACTCCCCTCACAACCCGACACGGAGGTACCACGATGGACCCGAACGCTTGCCTTGCCGAGATCCGTAGCCTGTCCGCGAAGATCCTTGCGGACATGGACCGGGAAGGCGGGATGCCGGAGCCGTCCGACGCCGCGCGGCTCGCTGAACTGAACGAAGGGCTCGACGGTTGGCTATCGAAGCGCGGCTTTCTGCCGTCCGCGTGGGAGCGGTAACCCCCTATCGCTAGCGCGCTAGCGATGCCCCCGGGAGAGACCCGGGGGCTTTTTCTTGCGTAAGCGGCTTGTGCAGCGCTGCACAACTCGCTAGTCTGATCCCACAAGCACAGCGAGCCGGAGGAGATCCGATGCAGGTCCAGAGCAAGCGCGGCGGAGTGGTCCACTACAGCACGACCGGCGTCCCCGCGTGCAACCCGTGGCAGTCGGACGCGAAGTTCCGCAAGGTTGACGACGCCGTGACCTGCCGGAAGTGCATTCGGAACGGGTACGAGGAGCAGGCCGCCGCGAAGATGGAGAACGAGACCCCCGCGCCGGAGGCGGAGGCCCCTGAGGCCCCGGAGGCGGAAGACGCTCCGGTCGAGACGCTCCGGCTCGACACAACCGAACTCCGTGAGGGTGACGTTGTCGTAGACCACGGGATGCGCGTCCGGCTCGACCGGCCCGTGTTCATCCCGTCCGATAAGCCGGACGTCCGGGCGTGGGTGGGGTTTGTCGAGAACCTCCCGGAGGTCATCGCGGAGGAGTACGTCCCGCGCTCGTTCCTCACGCGGTCGGAGAACGACCCGGAGACGGGCGGCATGCGGGAGGTGTTCGGGCGCTGGAATGTGCAGGGCAACGAGCTTGCTACGTGGCACGTCGAGCGTCCGGCAGACGGCGCGTATCAGGCTCAGGTGTGCCAGTACAGCGCAGCCCACATCATGAAGGGCGTCCCGGCGGACCGCTGGATCGGACATGAGAGAGTCCGCATGGGGTACATCCCCGTGTGCGAGGCATGTGGCGAGTTCTACCGCAAGCAACAGCGCTGACCAGGCATCCAACGGGCCCCGGGGAGAACCTCGGGGCCCGTTCGCGTCTCCGGGTATCGCTAGCGCGCTAGCGATGGGTTGCGTGAGCCGCTCACGCTCGCTATGGTGGTTCCAACAGCGCGACAGGTTGACAACTCAAAAGAGGAGCAAGGCCATGGGACGCAGTAGTGATCTGTTCATGGACCGGATGAGCGGTGCGGGACGGGGCGAGAGCCCTTGCCTTAACTGCGAGTCGGAGCCCGCGCGGGGAGGTCACCCGTTCTGTTCTCCCGGTTGCCGGGGCGAGTACGAGGGTTGGGACTTCGTGTACCGGATCTACGATCTTGCCGGGTTCGACGGCTACGCGGGTACGTGGGCGGATGTGAAGGCTCACGTCCGGGACCGGCTCAAGAACTCTCAGGTTCGCGGACGGTGGGAGTTGATCCGAGACAAGGCGGAGTTCGTTTCCGCCGACACGGGCCGTTCGGTCTTTGTGGTGACCCGCTCGGACGTCGAGACGGACCGCGAGACCTTCTAGCAGGAAGCCCCCGGGGGAGATCTCCGGGGGCTTCTTTTGTTGCGGCAGATACCCCCCTAGGGGTATGGTGACCGGCATGGATGCTGAGATGGAGTACTTCGCGCTACTGACCGACCGAACCGCGCACATCGGTGTGGGCCTGACCGGGACCGACTACACGCGCCAAGACCTCCGCATGCTCGCGTGTCCGGCGCTGGCGCGTGTCCGCACCGCGCCCCGCATGGAAGGCACGCCTACCACGACCATCGGGCCCGCCCTGACGACCGCGCGGAACTATGCGCGCGTTCTCGGGCTCCGGGTGTGCCGTGACTGCGAGGTGAGCGCACAGCACGTCCTACAGCGCCCCCGCTGAGTGCCGACATGGCAGGGCCCCGGACCTCCCCCTCTTGGATGTGGTCCGGGGCCCAAGCGCTCCGGAGCGGTTGCGGGGTCGCGATGGACACGCCCCGGAACGCGGCTCACAGGGCCGGAGTCGCCTCCGCACCTTCGTTGACGGCGTCGGCTACCTCCCGCACGTTGCGCGCGGCGATCGTCCGAATGACGGCGACCGTGTCCGTCAGGTACCCGTGCCCCCGCATGAGCCGTTCCATGATCGGGTGCACTGTGCCCCACGCGAGCTTGAGCGCCTCCGGGACGGGCCGCGCGGCGAAGCCGTCAAGGGCCCGCTCCGCGTCGGCCCGTGCCATCGCGCACAGCACGTCACAGAGCGCCATCCGCAACCCGTGGACGAGCCACGCTTGTTCGTACGCCCCCACGGCCACGGCGACCAGGTCCCGGGGGCGTGCCATCCTCACAGCGTCTTCTGTCATGTCGTCGCGCCTTCCTCCGGCCTAGGCATCAGGTCATCCGCGATTGCACGGGCGGCCCGCTGCGGCTCGCGTGTCGGCGCGAGCCACACCACCGAGCCGTTACGGCTCAGCCCCGTGAACCACCATTCGCCCGCACGTCCCGAGTAGGTACACAGGACCGTTCGGGACCCGCCGCCGTCGATGCGCACCACCGACAGCGCGGGGAACCCCCCGTGCTCGACTAGTACGCACGTCAGGCCCGGGTGCTCCGTGATAGTGCTCCGTAGGAGCCTGAGAGCCTCTACACGGTCCGCGTGAGCGGGGACGAGTACCGAGAGCAAGGCGTCCGCCGAACCGCCGGGAGCGTCCAGCACACGGCGCGGGGGCGGGGGCGGGGCCGCCCGGGACTCCGGGGGAGTCGGCGGAAATTCGAGTCGCCTACTGCGGGGGCCATGCCTACCCATCCGGTACCACCTCACGGGGTGAGCGTTTGTGTCACGGGCCACAAGTGTGCGCTCACGGGGCGTAGGCTGACCACAGTTCCCGGAACCTCGGGCAACGGAAGGGATCATGAAATGCGCACCCCCAGACCTCACGAGCCCGCCGCTCGCGCCGACCGGAGAGACGCCGCCCGCCGAACGCTCGACCCTGCCCGCTCCCTGTGGGACCTCATCGCGGTTGAGCTGCGGCGTCAGATCTACGTACAGAGCACGTCACAAGCGGGTGTGGCCGAGACCCTGGGCTGTGCCCGCTCCCACGTCACGCGCCTTGTGAGCGGGTCCCGCCGCATGTCCCCGGACCACGCCGCGAAGCTCGACGCCGCGTGGCGTCTCCGGGGGCTGTTTACTCACCTGGTCGCCCATGCGCTCGCGCGGCCGGACGACGATTGGTTGCCGTCCCTGTCGGCGTACGAGACGCGGGCAACGCTCATCCGGACATGGGATCTCGCGTTCGTCCCGGGGCTCTGGCAGACGCCGGAGTACGCCCGCACGATCTTCGCGCTCGCGCACGACGCCGGACTACAGGTGGACGCCGAACGGGCTCTACAGGCACGCCTAGAGCGACAGGCGGCCGTCTGGGAACGGGCCGACGCGCCGCGCGTGTCGGCCGTCCTGTCGTGGGTCGTACTGCGGTCGGCACCCGGGGGAGACGCCGACGTGATGCGGGGACAACTCGCTCACCTCCTGGCGCTCTCGGAGCGGCCCGGGGTCAGCGTCCGAGTCATGGGCGAGCACACCGGACTCAACGTCGGGCACAACGGCGCGTTTCAACTCCTCACGGTCGGCGGGGGAGACGTCGCGTTCACGGACGCGCCCGGCGTCGGGCATCTGACGCTGGACCCGGACCGGGTAAGTAGGTATGTGCGACGCTTTGAGAAAGTCAATGACCTAGCCTGGTCGGCGGACGAAAGCCGCACCACGATAGAGGAAGCGATGGCCCGATACCGATGATCGAATGGCGCAAGGCAAGCAAGAGCAACACCGAAGGGTCCGCGTGCGTCGAGGTGGCCGACCTGTCCGGCCGTGTCGGCGTGCGCGACAGCAAGGACCCACACGGGCCCGCGTTCGCCCTCCCCGTGACGGCGGCGCGTGACCTCATGACCCGAATCAAGCGCGGAGATCTCGACCTGTAGGTCTCTGACCAGCAGAAACCCGCCCCTGTCCGCTGATCCCGGGCAGGGGCCTTTCTGTGTGACGTGTTCGCTTGGCCTTACGAACCTGAACACCCCCCATGTGTGAAGTGTTCACTTGGCTTGGGGAATCGAGTTCAACGTTCCGCTGAAGGGCGACAAGGCCCTGCTCGGCGACAAGGTCGACATCCAGCTTGAGATCCAGGCTGTGCGCGCCTGACCGGCGCCTTTTCGAAAGGGCCGTCCACACCCTGTGGACGGCCCTTCGCGCTGTCAGCCGAGGGGCAGCCGGAGCACGAAGCGCGCGCCGCGCGCGGAGTCTTCGAGGTCCAGCACGCCGCCGTGGGCCTGCGCGATCTCCCGCGCGATGGCGAGGCCGAGGCCGGTGCCGCCGGCACCCCGGCTGCGCGCGCTGTCGAGCCGGGTGAAACGTTCGAAGACGCGCTCCCGGTCGCGAGGGTCGATCCCGGCGCCGTCGTCGGTGACCCGGAGGATCGCCTGGGACTCCTCGGTGAACACCTCGATCTCGACGCGTTCGTCGGCGTAGCGCTCGGCGTTGTCGAGGAGGTTGCCCAGAAGCCGGACGAGCTGCATGCGCACGCCGCGCACGGTCGCGTCAGGGTCCATGCGCGTGCAGGACAGCAGGCTCGATCCGCGCTGGCGGACCTCGGCGCCCACCAGGGCGGCCAGGTCGATCTCCTCCTGGGCGGTGAGGCCGCCGGTCCCGATGCGGGCGAGGAGCAGGAGGTCGGTGACGATCGACTCCAGCCGGTCGGTGTCGCGCAGCGCCGAGCGGACCGTGTCGTTCAGGTCGGTGTCGTCGGGGTGCATCGCGGCGTCCTCAAGGTTGGCGCGCAGGCCCGCGATGGGCGTCCGCAGCTCGTGGGACGCGTCCGAGGCGAACTGGCGCTGCCGTTCCACCGCGCGTTCGAGCCGGTCCAGCGTCTGGTTGGCGGTCCGCGCCAGCTCCGCGATCTCGCCCTCGCCGCAGGGTTCGGGTACCCGGCGCGACAGGTCGCTGCCGCTGATCTCGGCGAGCTGGGCGCGGATCGCCTCGACCGGGCGGAGGGTACGGCCCACGACCCGCCAGGTGACCCATGCCACGAGCGCGGACAGGATCAGCACGGCCACGCTGAGCAGCGCTTCGAGGAGGCCCGAGACCATGAACGCGGGCATCGGCTTCGCGGCGTAGACGACCGCCGAGTCGGGCGCGGTCGTCAGCCGGATGGCCTCGATCGTCTCGCAGCCGTCGTCGTCGCACTCGACCCAGTCCTGGACGCGCTCGTGGGCGGGCGGCCACCGCGTGCTGAGCGGCGGCCGGCCCGCGGCGGCCGGAGTCGAGTTCCGCACCCGGCCGCCCGGGGCGACGAGCTGGATCAGGATGCGGCCACCGGAGTCGTCGGGTATCGGGCTGGTCAGCGTGCCGTCACGTTCGCCGGCGCTGGCACGGCGGGCGGCGAGCTGCGTCTCCTGGAGGATGCGCGCCTTCGTGCCGTTCCGGATGCCGAGGTCGAGCGCGACCGCGACGCCGCCGAACACCAGTACCGCGAGCACGGCTGCGACAAGGGTGTCGCGCGCTCTGATCGACCGAGGCCGCAGCCGCATCCATCCCCCTGCTCCGCGCACGTGTCCTCGGCGTTGGTGCCCGCGGGACGCCCTCGCCAATCACAGAGTGTCACGAACGCTGGTCCCCCGCCTGGAGCCCGACACAAGGTACCCGTCGGTATCAGTCTCGGGCCGACCGTAAAGAGGCCTTGGGTTTCACCTGCCCCCAGGCGGGACATCCGTTTCGTAGTAGTTCATCCGGATCGTAGGGGACGGACCATGGGCAGGGATGTATCGGCCGTCGCCATCAGCGGTGAGGACCGGCGGCGCTATCGCGACAAGGTGCGGCGCTGTCTGGACGTTCTGGCCCGAATGCTGAGCGAGTCGCAGTTCGACTTCGAGCGGCCGCACATCGGGCTGGAGATCGAGCTCAACCTGGTGGACGGGTTGGGCGACCCGCTGATGCGCAACGACGACGTGCTGAAGGCCATCGCGGACCCGGCCTGGGCCACCGAGCTCGGCCAGTTCAACCTGGAGATCAACATCCCGCCCCGGGAACTGGGCGGGGAGGGCACCGACGAACTGGAGGCCGAGGTCCGCGGCTACCTCAACCACGCCGACGGCGCGGCCCGCGAGTTCGGCGCGTCGCTGGCGATGATCGGCATCCTGCCGACCCTGCGCCGTTCGGACATCGGCGAGGAGACGCTCTCGTCGAACGCGCGCTACAAGCTTCTCAACGAGCAGATCTTCGCGGCCCGGGGCGAGGAACTGCACATCGACGTCGAGGGTCCCGAGCCGTTGAGCATGCACGCCGACAACATCACGCCCGAGGCCGCGTGCACCAGCGTGCAGTTCCACCTCCAGGTCAGCCCCGACGAGTTCGGTGCGCACTGGAACGCCGCGCAGGCCATCGCCGGCCCCCAGGTGGCGATGGCGGCCAACTCCCCGTTCCTCTTCGGGCACCGGCTCTGGCACGAGACGCGGATCACGCTGTTCGAGCAGGCCACCGACACCCGTCCGGACGAGCTCAAGGCCCAGGGGGTGCGCCCCCGGGTGTGGTTCGGCGAACGCTGGATCACCTCGGTCTTCGATCTCTTCGAGGAGAACGCCCGCTACTTCCCCGCGCTGCTGCCGCTGTGCGACGACGAGGACCCCCTGGAGACGCTGCGGCAGGGCGGCATCCCGGAGCTGGGCGAGCTCTCGCTGCACAACGGCACGGTCTACCGCTGGAACCGTCCCATCTACGCCGTGGTGAACGGCCGTCCCCACCTGCGCGTCGAGAACCGCGTGCTCCCGGCCGGGCCCACGGTGTCCGACATCGTGGCCAACGGCGCGTTCTACTACGGCGTGCTGCGCATGCTCGCCGAGGAGGAACGGCCCGTGTGGAGCCGGATGTCGTTCGCGACCGCGGCCGACAACCTGCACCGCGCGGCCCGCGAGGGGATGGAGGCGACCCTCTACTGGCCCGGCCTGGGCGACGTGCCCGCCTCGGAGCTGGTGCTCCGGCGCCTGCTGCCGCTGGCGTACGAGGGCCTGGACCGGTGGGGCGTCGAACCGTCCCGCCGCGACCGCCTCCTCGGCATCATCGAGCGACGCTGCGTCACCGGCCGCACGGGTGCCTCCTGGCAGATCGAGACCGTGCAGGCGATCGAGGACTCGTTCGGCACGGAACGGCACGAGGCCCTGCGTTTGATGACCCGCGGCTACATCGACCGCATGAACAGCAACGAGCCCGTCCACACCTGGACCCCCGGCCCCTGAGGGCGCCTTCACAAATTCGCCACAATTCAATCCCAGACCACTCACATCACCCGCCTAAAGTCGGGCCGTGACAGAGAACGCGCAGCCCGGAAGCAAACAGCGCATCCTGGTCGTGGAGGACGAACCGACCATCGCGCGGGCGGTGGCCGACCGGCTGGCCGCCGAGGGGTTCGCGGTGGAGACCGCCGGCGACGGCCCGTCGGCGGTCGAGCGGGCCCGGTCGTACGGGCCGGACCTGATCGTGCTCGACCTGATGCTGCCCGGCTTCGACGGCCTGGAGGTCTGCCGCCGCGTGCAGGCCGAGCGGAGCGTCCCGGTCCTGATGCTGACCGCCCGCGACGACGAGACCGACCTGCTCGTGGGCCTCGGCGTCGGCGCCGACGACTACATCACCAAGCCGTTCAGCATGCGCGAGCTGGTCGCCCGGGTGCGGACGGTGCTGCGGCGGTTCGAACGGGCCGAGCCGTCCGCCGCGCCCGGCCCCGGTCCCGGCACGGCCGAGCCGTCCGGCGCGCCGCTGCGCCTCGGACCGCTGGAGATCGACCAGCGGGCGCGCCGCGTCCGGCGTGACGGCCGGGAGGTGCACCTGACGCCGACCGAGTACGAGCTGCTCGGCTGCCTGGCCCGCCACCCCGGCACCGTCCTCACCCGGGCGCTGCTCCTCGAACAGGTGTGGGACTGGGCCGACGCGTCCGGCACCCGCGCCGTGGACAGCCATATCAAGGCCCTGCGCCGCAAGCTGGGCGCCGACCTGATCCGCACGGTGCACGGCGTCGGCTACTCGTTCGAGGTGCCCGCGTGAGGGTGCGGTCGAGCGGCGGCGTGCGGTCGAGCGGCGGCGTGCGGTTCCTCCACAGGCTGTGGGCGCGGCTGCCCCGCCCGCTCGACCCGCTGCGCTCGATCAAGGTCAAGTTCGGGATCGTCACCGTGGTGACCGCCTGCGTCGCGGTCCTCATCGTGCTCTGGGGGCACGTGCTGGGCTTCCGGGCCCGCCAGACCATGCCCGTCGGCATCCTCATCTCGCTCGGGGTGGTGCAGCTGATCGCGCACGGCATGACCGCGCCGCTGCGCGAGATGACCGCCGCCGCCCGCGCCATGGCCCGCGGCGACTACAGCCGCCGGGTCCGTGCCAGCTCCCGCGACGAGGTCGGCGAGCTCGCGCAGGCGTTCAACCGCATGGCCGCCGACCTGGCCGCCGTGGACCGCCAGCGCCGCGAGTTCGTGGCGAACGTGTCGCACGAGCTGCGCACCCCGATCTCCGCGCTGCGCGCCGTGCTGGAGAACGTCGCGGACGGCGTCACCCCGGCGACCCCGGAGGTCCTCGAATCCGCGGTCGAGCAGACCGAACGGCTCGGCCGCCTGGTCACCCAGCTCCTCGACCTGTCGCGCGTGGACGCCGGCGCCGACACCCTCGACCTCGCCGCCCTCGATGTGTCCGCGTTCGTCACCGAGGCGACCGCCGCGTACGCCGGCGCCCGCCTGGACATCGACGTCGCTCCCGGCCTCGCGGCCGTGGCGGACCGGGACCGCCTGCACCAGGTGCTGGCCAACCTGCTCGACAACGCCGTCCGCCACAGCCCGCCCGGCGGCACCGTCACGGTCACCGCGCGCCCGGGACCGGACGGCGGGCTGACCCTCGACGTCTCCGACGAGGGACCCGGAATCCCGCAGGCCGAACGGTCGCGCGTCTTCGAGCGCTTCAACCGCGGCGCCGCGTCCGACACCGGCGTCGGCACCTCGGGCGGCGGCACCGGCCTCGGCCTGGCCATCGCCCGCTGGGCCGTCGACCTGCACGGCGGGGACATCCGCGTCGTCGACAGCCCGCGCGGCTGCCGCATCCGCGTCCTGATCCCGGGAGCCGCCGTCAGCGACGGAAGCTGACGACCTCCGCCGTGTCGCCCACGGCCTCCTTGGCGGAGGGGATGATCTGCTCGCCGGGACGGTCGCTGAGCAGGGCGCGTGCCCGGAGCACGATCTCCAGGTCGAAGCGGAGGTCGGGGTCGAGCAGCTGGTCGCCGAAGAGCTCTTCGAGCTGGCGGAGCCGGTAGCGGACCGTCTGCGGGTGAACGTGCAGGCGCATGGCGACCTCGTTGGCGTTCCTGCCGGACTGGAGCCAGGCGAGCAGCGTCTCGGCGAGCCGGTCCTGCTGGCTGGAGCGCAGGTGCGACAGCGGGGACAGGCGCAGCCGGGCCAGCGAGGTGATCAGCTCCTCGTCCTGGAAGAGGATCAGCGTGGACATGTGCTCGACGCTGCGGATCACGCCCGTGGTCGCCTCGATGACGCCGCGTTCGGCGAGGCCGAGGGTCTTGCGGGCCCATTCGATCGACCGCGCGGCCTCGTTCAGCGGCACGGTCGGGCCCACCACGGCCAGCGAGCCGCTCAGGGCACGGTCCACCAGCTTGGCGCGGCCCGGCCCGTCGGGATCGGGGATGATCAGGCTCGGGGTGCGGCGGGTGAGGTCGGACAGGATGTCGGGCGGGAACGCCGTCGGCTGGCGGGTCTCCTGGGCGAGGGCGACGGCGGCGACCGTACGGGGGATCGGCCAGTGGGCGGCGGCGGCGAGATCGGCGATGGCCTCGGGAGCGGCGGGCGGGTCGGCGAACAGCAGATCGAGCAGGCGCTTGCGGCGGCGCTGCATCTCTCCGGCCACGGCGGCCCTGGCCTGCGCGTACCCCTCGGCGGCCGCGGCGGCAAGCTCGTCCTGGAACAACATCAGCGCCTCGCCGACGGCGCCCAGCGTCCGGGCGGGGACCTCCAGGATGGCGGCGCCCTCGGCCATGCGGCGCCAGGCCACCATGCCGCCCACGCGCATCGCGGTCTGCACGGCGTCCAGGCTGCGGCCCTCCCCGGCCTCGCCGCGTCCGATGGCCCGGAAGAAGTCGATCACCGAGGACTCCGGGTCCCGGGGATCGGCGACCCGTTCGACGAAGTAGTGCAGGACCCGCTCGACGGCGAGCCGGAGTGTGCTGGAGTACGGGCCGTCCCCAGGCCGGTCGTACTCCCGTACGCGCGCCTGGATCTCCTGGATCATGTCGTCCGCCACCTCGTCGAGGTGCGGCCGCATGTGGTCCGCCAGTTCCCGGGGCAGGTCCGTCCAGGGCCTGCTGCCGGCCTCGGCACCGTCGTCCGTCACGTGCGCCTCCCCACCGTTCGCTCCCCCGCGTACAGCGCCGGACACAAGGGGTAATTGATTACTTATCTGCTCCACGTGGTGAAAATCATGACCGTTTGCTCACTTGGGCGCAAAGTCTAGGTCGCACTCCGACCGGATTCGGCCGGACCGGACCACCCAACGTCGCAAACTGGACCTCTAGCCCCATCTTCGCTCTAGTGCGACATTGGTAATCGGCAAGACGAACGACCAACGCGGTAGGTGGTCGGTTTCGGACCACCGGTGCAGGAGGTCCGCAGTGCCCACGCCTTCGCGACCCCCCAAGGCCCTGGCGGCGACCGGCCGCGCGGTCGACGAGCGGTTCGGCGGCGGGCCGTTCGCCCGCAAGGCCCTGCGCAAGGCCTTCCCCGACCACTGGAGCTTCCTGCTCGGCGAGATCGCGCTGTACTCGTTCGTGATCATCTTGCTCACCGGGGTCTTCCTGACCCTGTTCTTCAAGCCGAGCATGACCGAGGTCGTCTACGACGGGTCGTACCAGCCGCTGCGCGGGGTGCGGATGAGCGAGGCGTACGCCTCGACGCTGCACATCACGTTCGACGTGCGGGGCGGGCTGCTCGTCCGGCAGATCCACCACTGGTCGACGATCCTGTTCATGGCGGCGATCGTCGTGCACCTGCTGCGCAACTTCTTCACCGGCGCGTTCCGCAAGCCCCGCGAGCTCAACTGGATCATCGGGATCGTGCTGTTCATGCTCGTCATGGTGAACGGCCTGTTCGGCTACTCGCTGCCCGACGACCTGCTCTCCGGCACCGGCATCCGGATTCTGGAGGGGGTGATCCTGGCGATCCCGGTGGTCGGCACGTACCTGCTGATGTTCCTGTTCGGCGGGGAGTTCCCGGGCGACCTGATCATCCCCCGGCTGTACGTCATCCACATCCTGTTGATACCGGGAATCCTGCTCGCCCTGATCCCGCTGCACGCCGTCGTGCTGACCTGGCGGCAGACGCACACGCAGTTCCCGGGCAAGGGCAGCACCAACCGCACCGTCCAGGGCGGCCCGTTCTTCCCGATGTTCATCGCCAAGACCACGGCGTTCTTCCTGTGGGTCCTCGGCGTGACGGTGCTGCTCGCCACGTTCTTCCAGATCAACCCGGTCTGGCTGTTCGGCCCGTACGACCCGGGCGCGATCAGCTCGGGCTCCCAGCCGGACTGGTACATGGGCTGGCTGGAGGGCTCACTGCGGATCATGCCGGCCTGGGAGATCACCGCCTGGGGGCACTCGCTGCCGATGAGCGTGATCGTGCCCGCCCTGGTCGTGCCGGGCGTGCTGTTCACCGGGCTGGCGGTCTACCCGTTCCTGGAACGCTGGGTGACCGGCGATCACCAGATCCACCATCTGCTCGACCGGCCCCGCGACGTGCCCGCCCGCACCGGGATCGGCGTCGCCGGCGTGATCTTCTACGGCGGGCTGTGGGCGGCCGGCGGCAACGACGTGATCGCGGAACGGTTCGAGATCCCGCTGTTCTGGACGACGTGGTTCTTCCGCGTGCTGGTGATCGTCGGACCGGTGCTGGGATACGTCATCGCCTACCGCCTCTGCCTGGGCCTGCAACGCCGCGATCTCGCCCTGGCGGAGCACGGCCTGGAGACCGGCATGATCCAGCTGCGCCCGCACGGCGAGTACATCGAGGTCGAACGCCACCTGACCCCGGACGAGATCCCCGAGATCGTCGACCCCCGCCCACGCCCCGCCCTGCCGCTAGGACGCCCGGAACGCGCGGGCGTCGAGTCCCCCGAGCTCCGGGGCCGCCTAGGCAAGGTCCGCGCGAGGCTCAACCGTCACTTCCTAGCCGACCTGGCCGAACCACCAACCCCCGGCGACGGCCACGACAAAGACGGCACCCACGCCATCACCGAACGCAAAACAATCCGCCCCTGACCCCCGCCCGCAGCTATGGCGGAAACGTCCCCATCCCGGCAACGGCGATGGGCACGACAAAGATCGCGCCCACGCCATCCACCGAACGCGAACAATCCGTCCTTGGAACCGCGGCCGCGCCCAACGGTGCTCAACCCCGCACCGCGAGCGCGCGGCGCTCAGCGGGGAGCGAGCCGAAGGCGAAGCTCCCCGCGAAGATCGCGAAGCGATGTCGCGCTCGCCGCTTTTGCGGTTTGACCCCCGAGCCGCCAGGCGAGGGGGTCAAAGCCGCGAAAGCCAAAAAAACACCCCGCCGCTTAGACGCTCCGACGGTAGAGGTGGAACTTCTCTTCGCCGATGCGCTCGCGCATCGCGGGGTCGTCCACGCCCTGGCCCTCGGCCGTCGCGCCGCAGAGGACGGCGACCTTGCCGATGTGCTGGTTGGTCTGCACCGCGCGGGTGGCGTCGCCCGCGCCGTCGAGCGGGAAGACCTTCGACAGCGTCGGGTGGATCATGCCGAGGCTGATCAGACGGTTGACCTCGACGGCCTCGTGGTAGTTGAAGCCGTGCGAGCCGATGATGCTCTTGAGGCGCATCCACAGGAAGCGGTTGTCGTACTCGTGCTTGTAGCCCGTGGAGGAGCCGCAGGTGACGATCTTGCCGCCGCGCTTGGCGACGTAGACCGAGGCGCCGAAGGTCTCGCGGCCCAGGTACTCGAAGACGATGCCCGGGTCCTCGCCGACCAGGCGGCGGATGGCCTCGCCGAGGACGCGGCCGGCCTTGGGGTGGCGCAGGCCCTGCTCCCCGAGGTTCAGCTCGTTGCGGTTGATGACGTGGTCACAGCCCTGCGACCGGACGATCTCGGCCTTCTCCTCGGAGGAGACGACCGCGACCGGGATGCCGCCGCCGTTCTTGACCAGCTGGGTGGCGAACGAGCCGAGGCCGCCGGTCGCGCCCCAGATCAGCACGACGTCGCCCTGCTTCATCCGCGCGCCGTGCCTGCCGACCAGCATGCGGTACGCGGTACCCGCGCACAGCGTGTTTGAGGCCGCCTCCTCCCAGGTCAGGTGCCGCGGCTTGCGGATGAGCTGGTTGGCCTTGACGATGCAGTACTCGCCGAGCGAGCCGAAGTTGGTCTCGAAGCCCCAGGCCAGCTGCGTCTCGCTCATCATGCCGTCGTCGTAGGAGCCGTGGTCCTCCTCGTCCACGTACGAGGGCGACAGGACGACGCGGTCGCCGACCTTCCAGCTCTTCACGCCGTCACCGGTGCGGACGACGACGCCCGAGCCGTCGGAACCGAGGATGTGGTACGGGAGGTCGTGCCGCGCCCCGTACCAGCCCTGGCGCCCGAACTTCTCCAGGAACGCGAACGTCGGCACCGGCTCGAAGATCGCCGACCAGACCGTGTTGAAGTTGATCGCGGCCGACATGACCGCCACCACGACCTCGTCGGGGGCCAGTTCGGGCATGTCGACCTCGCCGACGTGCAGGGAGCGGCGCACGTCCTTGTCGGTCTGCCCTTCGAAGATGCCCACCTCGTCCTTGAGGGTGAAGGCGGCGCGGAAACGGGTGGGCAGTTCGCAGTCCAGCAGCTCCTTCTCGGACGCGCCGGACCGTACGGCTTCGAGCAGGGGGTCGGACATCGATCTCCTCCGTTGAGGCGGGGTCGGGGAAGCGGCCCGGTCAGGGCGCCGGTGAGTCGGACACGGAGAGGCCGGCCTCGAACGCGCCCCCGGCCTCCGTGACGTCCTGTGACGCGCGCGGGTCGCGTGCGCCGTTCACGCCGTTCAGCTCGGGCCGGGCGCCGTTCGTCCCGTCACGGGTGCCGTTCACCCCGTGGCGGATGCGGGCGGGCCGGTCCTCGCTCGCGGCGAGCTGTTCCTCCAGGTGGGCGGCCAGTACCTCCACACCGGGCGGGTCGAGCAGGTTCAGGTGATGCGCGCCGGGGATCGTGACCTTCTCCAGGGCGCCGCAGATCTCCCCGAAACCATTCATTCCGTCGAGCACGTACCGCGCGTCCCGGACCGCCCACGGAGTCTCCTCCGGGGCGTAGTAGAGGATCACACGGCCGTCGTAGGGCCGCGGCTCGTAGGCCTCCAGCGACCGGGTGTCCTGGTGCGAGGTCAGCTGGTGGTGCAGCGCCGCCGGCGGGATCAGGTCGGCCAGGGCGGCGGCCCGTTCCATGACCAGCGCGAACTGCGCGTCCTCGGTGAGCCCGGACAGCTCCTCGTAGGTCAGGTCCACGTTCAGCTCGTAGGTCTCGTTGATGTAGTCGGTGAACGCGGCGAACCGGCGGGCCAGCGTGTCGGACTCGTCCTCCACCGGCAGCGGCAGCCCGGCGTCGAACAGCGCGACGAACTCGACCTCGCGGCCGGCGGCGGTGAGCTGCCGGGCGGTCTCGTAGGCCAGCACGCCGCCGAACGACCAGCCGCCGAGCCGGAACCCGCCCTCGGGCTGGACCTCCAGCAGGCGCTCGACGTACCGGGCGGCCCGTTCCTCCACCGAGGGCGCGTCGTCGAACCGCTCCAGCCCGTACACCGGCTGGTCCGGCCCGAGCAGGTCGATCAGCTGCCGGTAGCAGGCGGTGGTGCCGCCCGCCGGATGCGCGATGAAGATCGGACGGCGGGTGCCGGTCGTCTTGAGCGGCCGGACGGTCTGCCGGGCGGCCTCCTCGTCGGCCGCCCGCAGGTATTCGGCGATGTGCTCGGCCGTCGGCGTGGCGAACAGCTCGCCCCGCGCGACCTCCCCGCCGAGCTCCGCGGCGACCTGGACGACGACCTCGTCGGCCTGCTGTTCGGTGCCGCTCAGGTCGGCGAAGAAGTCGGCGGTCACGCTGACCCGGTCGAGTCCGAGCACGTCCTCGATGATCCGCACGGCCAGCCGCTCGGCGGCGTCGCGGGCCATCACGTACCCGGCCTCGGCGTTGGACACGGCGCTCGCGCCCGCCGACGGCGCGGGCGCGCCGGAGAGCCCGAGCTCCTCGGCCGCCCATTCCTCGAACACGTTGACGCTGGCGCCCTTGAGCAGCACCGCCGCCGGGACCGTGAGCCCGAGGTCGTGCTCGACACCGCTCTTGATCCGGACCGCCACGAGCGAGTCCAGGCCGAGGTCGGTGAGCGGCACCGCCGGGTCGAGCCGTTCGGCGTCGAAGCCGAGGACCGTGGCGATGCGCCGGCGGATCTGGGCGGCGACGCGCTGCCGGGCGGCGGCGGGCTCCAGTTCCTTGATCGCGTCGATGCCCGGCCAGTCGCCGGCGTCGGCCGTGCCGGCGCCGTCGGCGGCCGCGACGGTGAGCGCGGCGAAGTACGGCATCTTGGTGATCTCGGGGAACAGGCCCACGGCCGTGGCCGGGTCGAACCGCAGCACCCCGGTGGCCGCGCGTCCGTCGGCCAGCAGCGCCTCCAGCGCCTCGGTCCCCTCGTCCGGGCTGATCGGCTCGATGACCGTCACCTGGAGGTCGGCGGCGCCGCCGACCCGCGACCAGGTACCCCAGTTGATCGTGGTGCCGGGGCGGCCGTGCGCGCGGCGGTACGCGACGAGCGCGTCGATAGCGGCGTTGGCGGCGGCGTAGGCGGCCTGGCCGGGCGAGCCCAGCAGCGCCGCGGCCGACGAGTGCGTCACGAACCAGTCGAGATCGAGGTCCCAGGTCGCCCGGCTGAGCAGCCGCGCGCCCTCGACCTTGGCCGTCCACACCCGGTGCAGGTCCTCGCGGCCGAGGTCGACGATCAGCCGGTCGTCGATGGCGCCGGCGCCGTGGACGACGCCGTACAGCTTCTTGCCGTCCTCCTGGGCGACCCGGACCAGCCGTTCGGCGGTGCCGGGCGCGGCGATGTCGCCGAGCACGACGCCGATGTCGACGCCGCTCTCGCGGAGCCTGGCGATGACCTTCTCGGCTTCGGTGTCCGGCCCGGACCGGCCCGAGAGCACGATCCGCCCGGCGCCGCGCTCGGCCAGCAGGCGGGCGGTCACCAGGCCGATGCCGCCGTAACCGCCGGTGACGATGTACGAGCCGCCGCGCCGCACGATCCGGCGGGCCCTGCGTCCCGTCCCGCGCTCCGCCGTGCCACGACCGGCCGGCTCGCGACCGGCCGTCTCGGTGCCGCCGGTCAGGGCGGCCTGGTCGAGCCGGGCGACGTACCGGACGCCACCACGGTAGGCGACCTCACGGGCCGCGTCGTCGGCGAGGAGCTCCCCGACGAGGTCGGCCGGGCGGTCGACGTCGACGAGGGTGGTCCGGAGCACGGTGCGTTCGAAGCCCAGCACCCGGACGATCGCCCTGATGAAGCCCTGACCGGGCTCTCCGGCCTCGCCCTCGCGCACGGGCAGGGCGTTGCGGGTGGCGATCCAGAGCCGTGTCCCGTCGGGCAGCGCGTTGGCGACGTCGGTGACCGCGAGCACGAGCTCCTCGTCCACCAGATCGGCGGAGGGGACGACGACCACCCCGGCCGGCGGCTCCTCCATCTCCGTCACCGCTGCCGCCGCCACGCTCTCGGCGGCCGCCGAGACCTCGGCGACCGGGTCGGAGCCCAGGACGCGGCGGCTCACGCGGTGGCCCCGCGCGTCGAGGTCGGCGGCGACGGCGGCGGCGAGCGCGTCATCGGCCTCGGCCAGCAGTAGCCAGGTGGCGCCGGTGTGGACCGGCTCGGGCACGCCGGTCTCGTCCCAGACGACCTCGACGAGCTTGTCCGTGAGCGGAACGGGCAGGTCGTGACGTTCCATCCGGCGCAGCACGATGCCGGTGGCGTCCAGCAGGACCGCACCGTCGGGGCCGATGAGCTGGAGCGCGCCGACCGTTCCCTCGTCGCCCTGGACGATCTGGGTCCGGACGTGCCCGCCGCGGTGCGTCGGCCCGTACACCCGCAGGCTGCCCACCGTCTCGGTCAGCCAGACCCCGTCGCCCGCCTCCGCGTAGAGCACGGACAGCGCCCGGTCCAGGACCTCGGGGTGGAGGCGATAGTGCCTGCTTCCGCGTTCGGCCGCCGCGACCTCGGTGGGCGCGCCGGTCAGCGGGACGGCCGGGCCGAGGTGGTCGTCACCGACATCGGCGCTGGCCAGCCGCACCCAGGTGCCCGCGGGCGTCAGCGCGTGGATCTCGACGCGCTGGTCGGTCTCGGCGAAAGTCGTGGTGACGGTCGTCCGCTCGGCGAGCGCGAGCGGGCGCTCTATCCACAGGCTGTTGACACGCACGGAGTCGGTGCCGAACGCCTGGGCGCCCGCCGCGAGGGCCATCTCGGCGAACGCGGCGACCGGCAGGGTGGCGAGCCCGTGGACCCGCGTTCCGCCGAGCCACGGCTGGGCGGCGGTGCCGACGTCGGCGCGCCAGGCGTGCCGGTCCTCGCCGGGCAGCTCGACGTGCGCGCCGAGCAGGGGGTGCTCGTCACGGCCGTTCCCACCGCGCGTGGACGTGCCGGCCCAGTGACGTTCGTGCCGCCAGGGCGACGACGGCACGTCAATCACGGAGCCGCCGGCCGGGGCTCCGACCGGAAGGCCGTTGGCACCGAGGAGCGCGAGCTGCGAGTGGAACGTCAGGACGTCGTCGGTCGGCTGCCCCTTCGGCGCCCGCTTGAGCGAGTGGGCGACCAGCGCTCCCGAGCCGTCCAGGGTCTCGCCGACCGCGTGGGACAGGATCGGGTGGGCGTTGAGCTCGATGAACGTGCGGTAGCCGTCCTCGGCCGCCGCCGTGACCGCGTCGGTGAGGCGGACGGGGTTGCGCAGGTTGCGGGCCCAGTAGGCGGCGTCGAGCCGGGCGCCCTCGGCGTCGATGAGGGCACGGGGGTCGTCGAGGGCGGTCGTGTAGAGCCGGATGCCCTCGGCGAAGGGGACGCCGGGCTCGGTGCCGACATCGGCGAGCAGGTCGCGCAGGTCGTCGAGCAGCGGGTCCACCTGCGGCGAGTGGCCCGCGCCCTCGGCCTGGACCATGCGCGCCAGGCGGCCTTCGGCTTCCGCCCGTTCCACGATGGTGGCGATCTGCCCGGCGTCGCCGGTGACCACCGTCTGCCTGGGCGAGGAGTGCACCGCCGCGTACACCTGGGGAAGATCGTGGCCGAGCCGGGCGACCTCGTCGGCGGACGCGCCGAGCACGGCCATCGCGCCGCCGCCGACGATCCGGGTGAGCAGCCGCGACCGGCGGCAGATCACCTTGACGGCGTCCTCCAGCGTGAGCGCGCCGGCCACGACCGCGGCGGCGATCTCGCCCATCGAGTGACCGAGCACCGCGCCGGGCGTGACCCCGTACGACGTCCACATCCGGGCGAGCCCGATCTGGACCGCGAACAGCGCGGGCATCGTCACGGCGGGCTCGGTGGGCTTCTCCCCCGATTCGAGCAGCGACCACAGCTCGGGGCCGCCCTCCTCCGCGAAGAGCGCGTCGAGATCGTCGATGGCCTCGGCGAACGCGGGCTCCTCCTCCAGGAGTCGCTGCGCCATGCCGGCCCGCTGCGCCCCGTACCCGGAGAAGACCCACACCGGCCTGCCCGGCACGCCGAGCGCGGTACCGGAGACGACGCCGGGGTGCGGGCGGCCCTCGGCCAGCGCCGTGAGCCCCGCCACGAGCCCGGCACGGTCGCGCGCCGACACCCCGGCACGGGATCGGCCGCGTCCGTTGCGGCGGAACAGGGTCTGGGCGACGTCGGCCAGTGCGACGTCCTCGTTCGCCTCCAGCCATTCGGCCAGCACGGCGGCGTGGTCACGGACCCGGTCGTCGGCGGTGTCGGACAAGGTCAGCGTGTGCAGCGCGGCGGGCGCGGCCGTGGACTCCCGGGCCGGACCGGCCGGAGCCGGCGCGGCTTCGAGGATCACGTGCGCGTTGGTGCCGCCGAAGCCGAACCCCGAGACACCGGCACGCGGCGGGCGGCCGCGGCCCGGCCACGGCGTCTCCTCCGCCACCACCGCGAGCCGCAGCTCGTCGAACGGGATGTGCGGGTTCGGCTCCTTGTAGTGGTTGGAGGCCGGGATCGTGCCGTGGTGGAGGGCCAGCACGGTCTTGATCAGCCCCGCGACGCCCGCCGCGGACTCCATGTGCCCGAGGTTGGACTTGGCCGAGCCGAGGAGCAGCGGCGCACCGGCGTCACGGCCGGCGCCGAGCACCTCGCCGAGCGCCTTGGCCTCGATGGGGTCGCCGAGGAACGTGCCGGTGCCGTGCGCCTCGACGTAGTCGACCTCGCGGGTGTCGATGCCCGCCGCCGCGTACACGTCGCGCAGCAGCGTGCGCTGCGCGTCGGAGTTGGGCGCGACCAGCCCGTTGGACCGGCCGTCGGAGTTGACGCCCGAGCCTTTGACCACGGCGAGGACACGATCGCCGTCGCGGACGGCGTCGGACAGGCGCTTGAGGACGAGCGCTCCGCAGCCCTCGGCGCGGACCATGCCGTCGGCGGAGGCGTCGAAGGCCTTGCAGCGGCCGTCCGCCGCCGTGCCGCCCGCCAGGTCGAACGTCATCGTGACGGTCGGCGACAGCAGGAGGTTGACGCCGCCCGCCAGCGCGACGTCGGCCTCGCCGTTGCGCAGCGCCTGGACCGCGAGATGGGTGGAGACCAGCGACGACGAGCACGCGGTGTCGACGATCATGCTGGGGCCGCGCAGGTCGAGCAGGTAGGACAGCCGGTTGGCGATGATGCTGAGCGCGGCGCCGGTGGCGGTGAACGGTTCGAGGGAGGCGAGGTCGGAGGCGGTGAACGCGGCGTACTCCGGCGCCGAGACGCCCACGAACACGCCCGTGCGGCTGCCGCGGAGCGCGGCGGGGCCGATGCCCGCGTGCTCGAACGCCTCCCACGCGACCTCCAGGACGAGGCGCTGCTGGGGGTCCATGACCGCGGCCTCGCGCGGGGTGATGCCGAAGAACTGCGCGTCGAACCCGGCCACGTCGTCCAGGAAGCCGCCGAGGCGCGTGGTCTTGTCGAGCAGGTCGCCGACCTCGGGGGAACCGTCGTCGAAGGCGTCCCAGCGGCCCTCGGGCACCTCGCGGATCGCGTCGCCGCGGCCGGTGAGGAAACGCCAGTAGTCCGCGGGGCCGTTGAGGTCGCGTTCGCCGCCGGGGAACCGGCAGCCGACGCCGATGACGGCGATCGGCTCGTCGTCGCGCCGGACATGGACCGCCGTCTCGGGCGCGGCGGCGGTCGCCGGGCCGCCGCCGGTGAGGGCGACCGACAGCCTGTTGATCGTGGGGTGCTCCCAGACCAGCGTGGCCGGGAGCGCGCGGCCGAGCATCTGTTCGAGCTCACCGGCGATGGCCACGGCGTCGCGGGACGCCAGGCCGAACTCCTCCAGCGGGCGATCGGGGTCGACTTCGTCGGCGGGGATCCGGGAGCGACGCGCGATCTGGTCGATCAGATACCGACGAATCGAATCCTCACTGATCCGCGTCTCGTCCTGCGCGGCTCCGGAACGATCGGTCGTCTGCATGCGTGCGGTTCCCCCAACTGAACCTGGGATCGTTCGAAGCAAGGGGGACCACTTTGTCCTACGGTGACCGTCTCACGATGCGCACCCAGACCACTTTTCTCTCTGGCGACTTGTCACGGTGATGACAAGACCCACTGGTAACAAATGTGGCCTGATGGGATAGTTGGGGCCGCTCGCCCAAGCGGCGGGTCACGTGACCAGACACCAACAAGTCGTAACAATATCCACTCACACCTATGGGGGGAAGCGGCGAGTCCCCGACGGGGTGAACACGCCGCGTGACGCATTGACCCGGGGCCGGTACAGATGGGCGCTGGCGGTCGTGGCCGTCAGCGCATTCATGATCACCATGGACAACACGGTGGTCGCGAACGCGCTGCCCACGATGATGCGCGACCTCGGCATGTCCAACTCCGCCAAGGACTGGGTCGCCACCGGCTACATCCTGATGTTCTCCTGCCTGATGATCGCGGGAGGGCGCCTCACCGACGTCTACGGCTGCCGCCTCACGTTCACCGCGGGCATGGTCGTCTTCACCGCCTCCTCGGCCGTCTGCGGCCTCGCGGGGGACGAGGCGGTCCTGATCCTCGGGCGCATCGTCCAGGGTGCCGGCGCCGCGCTCGCCCTGCCCGCGACCCTGGTCATGGTCACGGTCGGCCGGACGGACAAGCAGCGCTCGGTCGGCACGATCGTCTGGGTCGGCGCGGCCTCCGGCGCCACCGCCCTCGGCCCGGCCATCGGCGGCTTCATCGTCCAGCAGTGGCACTGGGGCTGGATCTTCCTGATCAACATCGTCCCCGGCGTCCTGGTCATCCTGCTCGGCCTCGTCGTCCTGACGTCCAAGGGTGAGAACAAGAACTCCCGCGTCGACCTGCCCGGCGTCCTCATCTCCGCCACCATGCTCTTCGCGCTCGCGTACGGCCTGGAGACCGGGCGCAAGCACGGCTGGACCGACCCCTCGGTGCTCAGCGTCTTCGTCCTGGCGGGCATCGCCCTGGCCTGCTTCGTGGTCGTCGAGACGTGGGCGCCCGACCCGATGATGAACCTGCGGTTCTTCCGCAACCGGGTCTTCGTCGGCGGCCTGCTCTCGCAGATGCTCTGGGGCATCGGCTTCAACGGCATGATCTTCTACTCGGCCACGTTCCTCCAGCGCTACCTGGAGTTCTCGCCACCCGAGGCGGGGCTGGTCATGATGCCCCCGGCCATCGCCATCATGGTCCTCACCCCCGCCGCCTTCTGGCTCGCCGCCAAGCTCGGCCCCCGCCCGATGATCGGCGGCGGCATGGCCGCGATGGCCGTCGGGATGGTCATGTTCTCGGCCCTGCACCGCGGCGACGGCTTCGCCGACCTGATGCCCGGCGTGATGGTCGTCGGCATCGGCTCCGCCCTCTGCATGCCGCTCGCGATGTACGTCCTCAAGGCCGTCCCCGAAGACCAGGCGGGCGTCGCGAGCGGCATCCTCAACGTCATCCGCGAGGTCTCCGGCGCCTTCGGCATCGCGATCGTCGGCATCCTCATCCACGAGGTCCCCCCGGAAGGCGCCGACGCCCACAGCCTCGAAGCCTTCCGCGACGGCACCGCCAACGGCCTCATCCTCGGCGCCACCCTCGTCCTCGTCGGCGGCCTGATCAGCGGCATCACCCTCCCCAGCCGACGCGGCTGGCTCGGCCCCAAACACGGCAAGCAACGCGTCCACTACCCCGAGCCCGACCCGAGCCCCCGCGCCACCACCCCAGACCCGATCCCCGTCCTCACCACCCCCAACGGCCACCCAAACCCACTCCCAGTGGCCCCCCTCCCCGCCCCCACCCCAGAACCCCAGCCCGGCGCAGAGCCGCCGCTCGTGCCAACAGCCCAACCCACGTACGAGCCCCACACCGCACTGGAACCACAGCCCGCGGCTGAGCCCCTCCTAGGGCCACGGGCCGAATCCACGCCTGAGCCACTCACCGCGCTGCCCAATCCAGACACGACCGAGTCCACACCCGAGCCACATCCCACGCTGGAGCCGCAGCCCGGCGTAGAGACTGTCCTCGGGTCGGCGGTCGAATCCACGCTTGAGCCCCTTACCGCGCTGGAGCCGCAGGCTGGTGTGGAGGCGCGGGCAGAGGATGTGCCTGTGGATGAGGCGCACGTTGTGGATGAGTCGGGCGCTGGGGTGCAGCCTCGTTATCCGGCTAAGCCGCGCTACCCGGTACGGCAGGTGGTCGTCGGCGAGCAGGTGGCGGCTTCCGGTGACACGAGCTGGCCGCCGCCACCGCCGGACGGCTGGTACCAGCCGTACGTGCCCGGTGACGCGGTCGAGCCCGGCGAGGCGCGGGAGCACGACGAGGACGCCGCGGGCACACGACCCCGGGGTGACGCCTGGTGACATCGGAAGGGGCATCATGGGCCGCCGCATAGTGATCTTCGCCGCCGGGTCGCGGGGTGACATCCAGCCGTGCGTGGCGCTCGGGCAGGCGCTGGTCGCCCGGGGTGACCAGGTGCGGCTGGTGGCCAGCAACCGGTACGCGCGCCTGGCGTTGTCGGCCGGGCTGGAACTGGCGCCGCTGACCGCGGATCCGACGGAGATCCTGGAGTCCGACGCCGGGCAGGAACTGCTGGCCGGGGGACGCAACCCGGTGAAGTTCCTGGGCGGGTTCCGGCGGATTCTGGGTCCGATGGCCGAACGGCTGCTTTCGGAGTGCCTGGCCGCGTGCAAGGACGCGGATGTCATTCTGGGTCCGACTCTGGGGTTCCTGCCCCAGCACATCGGCGAACATCTCGGCGTTCCGTGGGCGTTCGTTCACTTCCAGCCGAGCCAGCCGACCGGGGCCTTTCCGCACCCGTTCATGCCGCGGGCGCGATTGTTGGGAGCGTGGGCCAACAAAGCCAGTTTCCTGGCCGTCGACCAGATCGCCTGGCAGTTGTCGCGCCCTTTCATCAACCCGTGGCGGCGGGACGAGTTGCGCCTGTCGCCGCTTTCGCCACGCGGCCCCATGCACAAAGTCCGCGACGAACGGCGGCCCGTGCTGGCCTGCTTCAGCCCTGCCGTTGTTCCGAGGCCGGCGGATTGGCCTTCGTACGTTCATGTGACGGGCTATTGGTTCCTCGACGAACCCGAATGGCAGCCGCCGGGTGATCTCACGGACTTCCTCGCGTCCGGTCCCGCGCCCGTCTATGCCGGCTTCGGCAGCATGGTCCCCAAGGACGCGGACATGACCGGGCGGATCGTCCGGGCGGCGCTGCGCCTGGCCGGTGTGCGCGGCATCGTCCAGGGCGATCCGGCCACGTCGGACGACGACATCCTCGCGGTCGACGACGTGCCGCACTCGTGGCTGTTCCCGCGGATGGCCGCCGTCGTGCACCACGGCGGCGCGGGCACGACGGCGGCGGGCCTGCGGGCGGGCGTCCCGACGGTCGTGACCCCGTTCTTCGGCGACCAGCCGTTCTGGGGCGAACGTGTCGCGGCGCTGGGCGCGGGCCCGGCGCCGGTGCCGTTCTCCTCGCTCACCGTGCCCCGGCTCGCCGCCGCCATCCGCCGGGCCACCGGCTCGCAGGACATCGCGTACCAGGCCGCCGATCTGGGCCTGCGCATCAAGGCCGAGGACGGTGTCGCCAAGGCCTGTGCGCTTCTGGACTCGCTCGTATGACGACGCCCCGGGCCGGTGGGTACCGGGCCGGGGCGTCGGGGAGAGGTCAGCGGCGCTTGGCGCCGATGGTCTTCATCATCTGCGGCCACGCGGTGTGCAGCTCGCGCTTCCAGTACGGCCAGCTGTGGCGGCCGTTGCCATAGATGTGCGCGGTGATCGGCACGCGGAGCCGCTTGGCGCGCTCGGCGAACTGCCTGACGGTCGGGCCGATCGCCCGCTCGCTCATCAGGCCGATGTCCCAGGGGGCCATGTCGGGCCTGTCGAACGGGCCGGGCTTGCCGGTCGTGCCGGCCGACACGTAGAAACGGGTCGAGCGCATGCGCGGCAGCAGGTGGATCGGGTCGTGCGCGTCCCAGTTGGCCTTGTCGAGCACCGGACGACCCCAGATGGCGTAGGGGTCCACGCCGTTGCCGCTGTTGGTGTACATCAGCAGCGCGGGAATCCCCGGGGAGCTCATGGACAGGACCCCGCTGAAGCACGCCGCGTAGCGGAACATGCCGGGAGCCCTTCCGGGGTACGTACACGCTCCTTGCGCGCCGGAGGAGATGCCCATCACGGCCCGCGAGCCGCCCGCGTGGTAGTTGCGTTCGACCAGCTGGCGCACCTCACGAAGGTGGAAGTCCTCCCACCTCGGACGACCGCCCTTGCCGTAGTTGTACCAGTTGGTGTACGAGCCGTTAGCGCCCTCCGGCATGACGACCATGACGCCCCACTTACGGGACAGCTTCTGGATGTCGGTGCTCCGGGTCCACGACTTCCAGTTGTCACGGCCGCCGTGGTAGGCGTAGACGACCGGCCAGCTCTGCCGGGACTTGTGCTTCCATCCCTTGGGCAGCAGCACGCGCACGTTCTGCTTGCGTCCGAGCGACGGCGACTGCACGGTGAAGTCGAAGGCCGTCCTGCCCTTGTTCAGCCACTTGTACGCGGTGATACGGGCGCCGTTGTCGGCCTTCCTGAAACCGGCGGCCTGTGCGGGAGCGGCCACGCCCATGGGCAGCACGGCCGCGCCGACGACGGCGGCCGCGGACACGGCCACCGCTCTCCGGGCGCCGCGGTGACGTGACTCAGTTGGCATCGTTGTCCTCCACTGTCCTCCAGCGCCACCCAGAACCACCTGGATTGGGAACTATCTCACGTCTGGTGCGAGTGGTGCGTACGGGTCTTGGTTCGGGCGGCCCGTTCGCCCACGGGGCCCAGGGGGCCTGCGCGGGCTGAGATCCGGTCGCGGTCGGCGGCACCGAGGTCGGCGGGTACGGGGACGTGCCCGGCTCGCCGTGGGGCCCCTCGGCGCCTGGTGAAAATCGTTGTGAGACTGTGTTCGGCGGTTCCGCGCGCTGGAAGGTGATGTTCGGCAGCGCGGCTTCCTGGTAGTCGGCGAACGCGGACGCCCCGTTCGGCCTGAGCGGCGCTGCGGGAGCCGGAGGCGGGGGCGGGGGCGGGGGCGGAACGGGAGGGGGTGAAGGCGGCGCCGGAACGGGGGGCGAAGGCGGCGCCGGAGGCGGGGCGGCAGCGGGCTGCTCCCAGCGCATCGCGTACGGGTAGGGCTGCTCGTCGGGAAGGCGCGGCGGTGCGACGTTGGCCGCGGCGCCCGGCAGGTCGTCGCGTTCGCGAAGGTCCATCTTGGCGTGCAGCCCGGCCAGCGCGGGCGGCAGCCACCAGTTGGCCGTGCCCATGAACCGCATCGTCGCCGGTACGAGCAGCGACCGCACCAGCGCGGCGTCCACGACCACCGCCACGAACATGCCGACGCCGATGAGCTTCACGACCGTGAGGCCCGCCATGCTGAACGCGCCGATCACGACGAGGAACAGGAGCGCGGCGCTGGTGATGATCGCGCCGGTCCGCTGCATG
The DNA here is from genome assembly GCF_039533225.1 of Actinomadura fulvescens. Taxonomy (NCBI): domain Bacteria; kingdom Bacillati; phylum Actinomycetota; class Actinomycetes; order Streptosporangiales; family Thermomonosporaceae; genus Actinomadura; species Actinomadura fulvescens. Next base: position 571,780 of record NZ_BAAATD010000006.1, read on the forward strand.
CCGACCGCGACGGCGAGGCGGTTGTCGTGCGTGCGGTCCCACTCCTCGCGGATCCGGCTGAGCAGGAAGACCTCGTAGTCCATCGACAGCCCGAACACGACCGCCAGGATGAGGATCATGCTGGTGGCCTCGACGCTGCCGGTGGGCGTGAAGTCCAGCAGCCCGGCGAGATGCCCGTACTGGAAGCCCCACACGATCACGCCGAACGACGCCCCGATGGACAGCACGTTCATGGCGATCGCCTTCAGCGGCAGCACGACCGAGCCGAAGAACATGAACAGCAGCAGGAACGTGGTGAGGCAGACGATCGCCGCCATCTTCGGCAGGCTGCGCATCAGGGCGTCCATGAGGTCCATCTGGCCGGCGGTGCTCCCGCCCACGTCGATGTGCATGGGATAGCCGTTCTTGGTCAGGCTCATCCCGCGGATCTCCGTGACGAGATCGATCGCCCGCTGGTCCAGCGGTTCGTACTTGTGCGTGACGGAGATCCGGACGCCGCCGTACGAACCCGAGTAGCCGGTGAACTTCGCCTGCGTCACGCCCTGCAACTGGCCTAGCCGCGCCCGGAACCCCTCCAGGTACGGCGGGATGTTGTCGCCGCTGCGCACGGGCTTCCAGTCGCGCGGGATCAGGTCACCGGACACGACGACGTCGATCGGCTCGGCCGAACCGTTCGGGAACTCCTGCTTGACGGTCTCGACGACGGCGCGGGTGGGGCTTTCCTTGGGCAGCACACGCGCGTCCACACTGCCGAACTGCACGCTCAGGAACGGCCCGAACAGCACGCCCAGGATGACGACGGTCACCGCGAAGTACGGCAGCGGGCGCTTCATGACGCTGTGCCCGAGGCGGTACCAGAAGCCGCTGTCGGGGTCGCGCCGGGCACGCTTGGACGTGGGGCGGCGCCACGGCATCCGCCCGGCCTCCACGCGCGCGCCCAGGAGCGCCAGCAGGGTCGGGAGCAGCACGATCGCGCCGAAGACCGCGACGAGGACGGTCGCGATGCCCGCCAGGCCGATGGTCCGCAGGAACATCTGCGGGAAGACCAGCAGGCCGCCGAGCGCGGCCGACACAGTGATGCCGGAGACCGCGATCGTCCGCCCGGCGGTGGCCATGGTGCGGGCGAGCGCCCCCTGCTGGACGGGCCGCAGCGCCCGCCGGTAGGCCTTCTTCTCCGCCTTGCGCTGCCTGCGGTCGGGCGCCTGTCTCCAGGGTTTCCCGGGTTCGATGCCGCCCGCCGTCATGCCGCGTTCCAGTTCCTCCCGGAAGCGGCTCACGATGAACAACGAGTAGTCGATCGCCAGGCCGACGCCCATCATCGTGACGACCTCAAGCGCCATGGACGTCACGTCCGTGAGGTAGGTGACGACGTGCAGCACGGCGAGGCCGCCGACGATCGAGAACAGCGCGACGATCAGCGGCAGCACCGAGGCGGTGAGCGCTCCGAACACCACGACGAGCAGGATCAGCAGGATGGGCATCGAGATGATCTCGGCCTTGACGATGTCGGTGACGACCTGCTCACCGAACTCGATGTTGAGCGGCACCGCGCCGCCCAGCTGCGTCGTCAGGCCCGGCGCCTGGAGCCGGTCCTTGATCTCCTCGTAGCGCAGGCCCTTGTCGGCGTCGGTACCGGTCAGCTTCAGCGCGACGAAGGTCCGCCGTTCGTCGTGCGAGGCGAACGGCGCCGCGTCCTTGGCCTCGAACGACCAGTACGAGATGATCTCGGCGACCTTGTCCTTCGGCAGCCGCGACACGGTGGTGACGACGGCGGCCATGTAGCGCGGGTCGTCCACCGTCATCGTGTCGCTGCTGTAGACCACGAGAACGTCGGGGTTGGTGCTGCCGAAGTACGTGGCGCCGAGCTTGGCGACGAGGGTGGAGGAGGCCTTCGGGTCCTCGAAGCCGCCCTGCTTGAACTTGGCGAAGACGCCGAGGCCCCAGCCACCGGCCAGGACCGTCATGATCAGGATCAGGACGAGACTGGTCCAGCGTCGTCGGTGAATGAGACGCCCCAGCCCGGCGAGCATGATCCTCCTGTGGTCCTCGACCTCTGGTCCGGCGCTGCCTGCGTCCGGCTCTGTCCGCGGTCCGGCGCTACCCGCGTCCGGCGCTTCCCCGTGCCGCCAGCCGGGCCTCCGTCGTCGCCAGTTCCCCGGCCTCGAACCGCTGGCGGGTCGCGGACCGGGCGATCTTCCCGCTGGAGGTACGGGCGATCGCGCCCGGCTCGACCAGCACGAACCTGTGCACGCTCATCTCGTGCTCGATGTTGATGGCACTGCGCACCGCGCTCTCGACCTCGGCGAGGTCGAGCCGGGCCAGCGGCACCCGCCGGTTGCGCTCGGCGACCACCACGAGGAGCTCGGTGTCGTCGCCCTGGACGGCGAACGCGGCGACGTGGTCGGTCCGGACGGCCGGATGCGCCTCCTCCGTGGTGACCTCGATGTCCTGCGGATAGTGGTTGCGCCCGTCGACGATGATGAGGTCCTTGATGCGGCCCGTGACGTAGAGGTCGCCCTCGTGGATCACACCGTAGTCGCCGGTCCTCATCCACGGGCCGGCGGGCAGGTCGCCGGGCTCGGCCAGTTCGCCGCCGAACGTGTCCTGGCTGCGCTCGGAGTTGCGCCAGTAACCGGGGGCGGTGTTGGGGCCGTGCACCCAGATCTCACCCACCCGGCCGTCGGGCCGCTCGGTCCGCGTCTCGGGGTCGACGATCGCCACGATCTGCCCGACCGCGCGGCCGCAGGACACCAGCGTGCTGACCCGGTCGGCACGGCCCTCCGCGTCGCCGCCGTCCGCTTCCGCGTCGTAAAGCCGCAATTCGCCCAGGGTCAGCGCGGCCCGGTCCGCCTCAATGGCCTTGGGCGGCACGTCGTCCCCGTCCGCGGAGACGAAGACGGTCGCCTCGGCCAGCCCGTAGCCCGGTACCTGCGCGCCAGGACGCAGCCCGGCGGGCGCGAACTTCTCGGCGAACGTCGACAAGGTCGAGGGACGGATCGGCTCGGCACCGTTCAGGCAGGCCGTCAGCCCGGTGAGGTCCAGCCGGGCGACCTTCTCCGGCGTGGCCATGGACGCGACGTACTCGTAGGCGAAGTTGGGCCCGGCCGTGTAGACGTTCTTGCTGGGCCGCTCGGCGATGAGCTCCATCCAGCGCATCGGTTTCATGATGAACGACACCGGATCGGTGTAGATCGCGTGGTCGCCGTTCACCAGCGGCAGCGCCATCGTCGCGATGAGGCCCATGTCGTGGAAGAGCGGCAGCCAGCTGACCAGTTCGGGGTTCGGCTTCTCCGGCGCCCAGCCGGCCCACAGCTGCGCCGCGTTCGCCGTCACGTTCCCGTGCGTGATCTGGACGCCCGCCGGACGGCGGGTGGAGCCGGAGGTGTACTGGAGGTACGCGAGGTCGTCGAAGCCGATCGGCTCGTCGCGCCACTGGCCGGCGAGCTCCTCGTCGACCTCCTCCGCGAAGATGATCTCATTCGGCTGCGGCACGTCCTGGTCGGCCAGGAACTTCTCGACGTGCGGCAGCGCGCTGCGCGTGGTGACGATGACCGCGGGCTCGGCGTCCCGGTAGGCCCCGATCAGCCGGTCCGCGTGCCCGGGCAGGTCCGGCGAGAAGAGCGGCACCGCCACGACGTGCGAGTAGAGCGCGCCGAGCATCGTCATCATGTATTCGAGCGTCTGCGGCAGCAGCAGCGCGGCCCGTTCGCCCGGCTCGGTGGACTGCCGCAGCCGGGCCGCCATCGCCCGCGCGCGCCGGTGCGTCTCGTCCCAGGTGAGCGTGATCTTGGCCCCGGAGGGGTCGAGGGCATAGTCCACGAAAGTGAAGGCCGGCGCCTCCGGCTTCTCCGCCGCCCACTGGGCGACGCGCTCGATCAGCGGCGTACGGCCGGTTCCTCCGGGCCCGAGTTCGGGAAGCAGAGAGCCCAGTGCCATAGATCCATCTCCCGGGGGAAGGGCTTCGCGGCGCCGTCGTGGGGTGTGGGCGCGGTCGGCGGACGTGAGCGCGATGGCCGGACGACGGTCGGCGCCCCCGGCACACGGCATTGATCGTGCAGCGTGAAGCTACCGGAAGGTAAGCATGGGGTGCTTTAGCTCGCGGACACATAACATTCCGCTGATTTTGTCACCGCGGTGACAATGGGCCAAATCTGGGCGAATGACCCGTCCCGCCACCGTTGCCGACGATCAAGAGAATGGCGTCCAGCCTAGTGAGTGATCACCGATTTGGCACGGCCCGCCTTCGGCCCTATACGCGGCGGTGGGCGCCCTGACGCCGGACCACGATGCGGCGGCGCAGGACGCTCAGGCACGCGACCAGCCACAGCAGCGCCACCTCGCCGACGAGCACCATCCCGAGAACGACGGTCCAGGAGGTCCCCTCACGCTCTTCCGAGCCGCTGGGCGAGATCATGGTCAGCTGCGCGGCGTCCGCCGCCCGCCCGGCGGTCTGCGCGGGAGCGGGAGCTGGGAGCGACGGCAGGACCGACGGGCTCGGCATGGGCAGCACGCCCGGCCGCGGCGCGGTCCCCATCTGCGGAACGCGCTCCGCCGCACCCGAAGGCGCCGGCATGGCAGGAAGCGGGGGAGCCTGAGGCACAGGAAATTGGGGCGCAGGAAGCTGAGGCGCGGGCACGACCGGATTCAACGGAGCGGCCGGCGGCCGTTCGGGCCTGTGCTGCGAGGGCGGCCGAGCCGGCTTCAGGCTCGGGAGCTTCATTTTGGGCACCTTCCGGTTCGGAGCCTTCCGGTTCGACCCCTGGCCCGGCCGCGTGCTGGCGCTCGCACCCGCCGTCCCCGACCCCGTCTCGGCGGTCGCGCCGGGACTGCCGGACGGGCCTGGCCCGCCCTTGCGACCGGGCGCCTTGGACGGGTCAGGTGCAGCCGGAGGCTTGCCCCGATCCGGGCGCCGGGTCACCGATCCGGACGGCACCTTGACGGCGAGCGTGGCCTCACGGGTCACATTGGCGGCCCCCGCGACCGCCACGATGCGCGGCACACGCCTGGAACGCGTCGCCGCCGGGTAGCGGACACCGACCAGAAGCCTCTCGGACCGGGCGACGTCGCCCAGCGAGCACCGCAGCCGGTGCCCGGCACGTCCGGACACGCACCCGGCCGGGTGCACGGCCCAGACCAGCGGTCGCTGGGCGATGAGCCTCAACGAGGCCGCGCGCGCGACTCCCCCGCTCGTGCGCACCTCCACCTCGTAGGTACGGAGCAGATCGGTGCCGAGCGCGGACCTGCCGACGGGCGTCACCATGGTCGTCATCCGCACCTCGGCGGCCTGGGACGACGAAGAAAAGAGGACCACCGGCGACAGGGCGAGCGCGCCGCTGAGCGCGGCCACCCCCCAGCGCCGCCGTGCGATCCGGCCCCCCGTAGGCACCTGTTCCCCTCTCCGTCATGCGCTCGTGTCGGGGGGAATGGCACCGTTCGGCACCGGACGTAGTGAGTATTGCCACGTCAGCGGCACTGTTAACGTCAAAGGCCCCGCTTTCGCACAGTGAAATCGTTTCTCCGTACAATCGGAGGCCCGCGGAGAGAGGAGACCCCGGTGGCGGAGGCCGTACGGTCGCTGGAACGTGCCTTCGAGCTGCTGGAGCATCTGGCGGACGCCGGGGGCGAGATGGCCCTGTCGGAGCTGACGGAGGTCTCGGGACTGCCGATGCCGACGATCTACCGGCTGATGCGCACCCTGGTGAACCGCGGGTACGTACGGCAGGAGCCCTCCAAGCGCTACGCCCTCGGGCCGCGCCTCATCCGTCTCGGCGAGGGCGCGGGCCGTCTGCTGGGCGCGTGGGCGCGCCCCACGCTGGCCGAGCTTGTGGACGCCATCGGCGAGACCGCCAACATGGCCGTGCTCGAAGGCGACGAGGCGGTGTACGTCGCGCAGGTGCCATCCCGGCACTCCATGCGGATGTTCACCGAAGTGGGCCGCCGGGTCCAGCCCCACTGCACCGGCGTCGGGAAGGCCCTCCTCGCCCAGCTCCCCGAGCCGAAGGTCCGCGACATCCTCGCCCGTACGGGCATGGCCGCACAGACGCCCCACACCTTCACCGACCCTGACTCCCTGGTCGACGAACTGGCCCGCATCCGCGCCCAGGGCTACGCGCTGGACGACGAGGAACAGGAGATCGGCGTCCGCTGTGTGGCCGTCGCACTACCCGAGGCCCCCACGCTGACCGCCATCTCCGTCTCCGGCCCCTCGGCCCGCATGACCGCCGAGACGGTCACCGAGATCGTCCCCGTCATGCAGGACGCGGCGGCGCGCTTCACCACCGACCTGAGACCCGCCGCCTCCTGACGCCACGGCGGACACGCTCACGGACAGCGGGCCGACCCCACCCACGGACGGGCACGCTCGCGAACGGCGAGCAAACCCACGTACGTGCGGGCACCCTCACAGAGAGCGGGCCGTCCCACGAACGGACCGGCACGCTCACAGTCAGCGGGCCAACCCCACGAACGGACGGCCACGCTCACGAATGGCGGGCAACCCACGTACGTGCGGGCACCCTCACGAACGGCGGGTGACCCATGAACGGGCGGGCACGCTCACAGTCAGCGGGCCACCCTCATGAACGGGAGGGCACGCTCACAGACGGCGGGCCAACCCACGTACGTGCGGACACGCTCCCGAACGGCGAGCAAACCCACGTACGTGCGGGCACCCTCACGAACGGCGGGCCGACCCACGAACGGACCGGCACGCTCGCAGACAGCGGGCCAACCCCACGAACGGGAGGGCACACGAACGGCGGGCGAACCCATGAACGGACGGGCACGCTCACGGACGGGCGGACGGCGGCGGCGGCGGGTCAGTCGATGACTTCGCCCACGACGACGGTGGGACGGCCGCCGCGTTCCCAGGTGACGAAGTCTCCCGCGGACTTGACCAGCAGCGCGAGCAGCCACAGGGCGACGCCGGTGTCGTCGGCGATGCCGATGACCGGCAGGACCTCGGGGATGGCGTCGATCGGCGAGACGATGTAGATCAGACCGAGGGCCAGCAGGCCGAGCGTCCCGTACGACATGCCCTTGTAGTCGCCGCGCAGCACCGACTTGACCATGCGCGGCACCGCACGGACGCGCTCGAACAGGCCCGGGGCGTCGGGCTGGAGCGTCTCGCTGTAGATCTGCCAGGCCTGGCCGGCCGCTGCCGCACTGCGCTTCTTGTTCACAGGGCACTCCTACTTCACACGAACCAGGGCGCGCCCCCGCGGCGCCCACGACTACCTACGACGTGCCGCAGGCCGAGGTTGTTCCCGCAGCCGCACATGACCCGGATCACCTCGAATCAATGGGAACCACCCCAGGCCGCCATCCATACCGCCCATGAGCCGGGCTGACCGGAGGCGGTCAGACGAGAGTCGACAGGCGATGATCCCGCGTAGCGTTTCGCATCCCTTTGACCCCATTTGCCCGTCTAGTTCCCAGGAGCCGCGATGCAGCGGAGCATCACCCGCGAAAGCCTTGAGACCCTCGTCCGGAGCTACTACGACCATGTGGACGCCGGGCACCTGGAGGCGCTGCTGGCACTCTTCCACGACGACATCGAGTACGAACGGCAGGGCACCCCCACCATCGTCGGCCTTCCCGCGCTGCGGGCGTTCTACGAGTCCGGCCGTGTCATCGCGGATGGCGCGCACCGGCTCGACCAGGTGCTGTCTGGTGACGACTGGGTGGCGGTACGCGGCAGGTTCGAGGGGCGCCTCCGCGACGGGGAGGAGGTCCGGTTGCGCTTCACCGACTGGCACCACGTCCGGGACGGCAAGATCATCCGGCGCGAGACGCTCTTTCCCGGCCGTACGGTCTGATGGCTTTCTTCGTGGACGGGATCTGGTTACCGCTGGTCAGGGTTCTCTGCCATGCCAAAGGCGGTGATTTGGGCGCGTTTCCGGGTGCTCGCTGCAAACATGGCTTTCGAGACCCGTGCACGCGCAGGGGAGCGCCGCTCCTGCCTGGCGTGGTCTCCCCAGCGTCGAGCACGGGGAGCTGACACAGGCATGACCGGCGAACGTCCGACAAGCACCACCCGCACCCGCCTGCCGATCCGGCCCGTTTCCGGGACCGCGGCGGGCACCGCGTACCTCGCGTTGCCTCCGACCGCCGTCGACGCGCGCCCGGCGGGCCCCACCCGGCTCATCATCGGCTGGCCCGGCTTCGATCCGCCCCGGGCGGCCGCCGCGTTCGCCGCGGCCGTGCCGCTGACCGGCGTGCCGACCTGGCGCGTCTACCTGGAGCTACCGGCTCCGGACGGCGAGCCGCCGGCCGGGCTCACCTCGGGCGACCTGCTCGACGAGGCGGGCATCGAGCGATACGCCACCGTCGTCGAACGGGCGGTCGCGCGCCTGCCGGCCGTGCTCGCGGCCCTCCGCCGTGACCTCGGGCTCGACGACGGACCGATCGGACTGACGGGCTTCTCCGCCGGTGGCACCGCGGCACTGCTGGCGCTGGCGCGGGGTGTCGTGCCGGTGAGCGCCGCCGCGGTGGTCGCGCCGGTGATCGCCCCGGCCGGAGCCGCGCGCGCCCTCGAAAAGCGGTCCGGGCGCGAACGAGCCTGGTCCGCCCGCGCACACGACCTCGCCGCCCGGCTCGACCTCGCCGCTTGCGCCGGCGACATCTCCGGCCGCGGCGCCGCGCTGCTGCTCGTCGCGGGCGCCAAAGACCGTCTGGTGCCTCATAGCGAGATCACCGCGCTGCGTGACCGGCTCAAGCTGCACGGTGCCGAGACCGTCGACTCCGCGACGCTCCGCATGGGCCACCAGCTGGCGGCAGGGCCGGGCACCCAGCCGCTGCCGCCGACCATCGAGGCGGTACGCGCCGACGGCGCCCTCTCCGACTGGTTCCGCGAACGGCTCGCCACGGTGGGCCCGCCACAGGCCGTCCTGGCGCCGCAGGCCGCGCCCCCCACCGCCGCGCAGACGGAGCACCGACCCGCGCAGGGACCGGTGCCCCTCCATCTCGAAGGCTCGGGGCTGGAGGCCGCCGGCAGCGCCGGTCGCCGCGCCTGATCGGGCACGCATGGTCCAGGGTGCCCTGATCAGGCCGGAAGACGTCGCTCAGCGACGGGCCAGGACCTGGTAACGGACCGGGATGACGCCCGCTCCGGTGCCACCGACCTCGGCCATCGCGGCCTTGGACAGGTCCAGGCAGCGGCCGCCCACGTACGGTCCGCGGTCGTTGATGCGCACGACCACCGCCTTGCCGTTGTTCTTGTTGGTCACGCGGACCTTGGAACCCATCGGCAGGGTCTTGTGCGCGGCGGTGAGCTCGCTGGGATCGAACCGCTCACCGCTGGCCGTCGGCTGGCTCTCCCAGTAGTACGAGGCCTCGCAGGAGCCCGAGCCGATCACCTTGAACCGGGACTTCGCGGGCTTGGGCTTCGCCGACGGCCTGACGGTCTTGGGCTTCGGCGTGGGGGTGGCCTCCCGGGCGCCGCCTCGGCTGGCCCGGGTGGGGGTGGCCCGCGGGGGGTCCGCCTGAGGGGCGAACGACTGGGGCGCGGACTGGGCGGACCGGACGGGCTTCGGATCTCCACCGGCGGCGAAGGCGGCCCAGCCTCCTGCCGCGAGGACCGCCACGGCGACGCCGGAGGCGATCAGGATGGTGCGAAGACGGAATCGAGGACGAGGTTGCGCAGGGCTACCCACAGAGGAGTCCTTTGGTCGGGGACAGGGCCCCGGACGCCCGGCGTGTCGACTCACCGCCGTTACTCGCGGCCGTTCAGGCGCCTTCCGTCGGCAGGCCCGAATTCATCGCCGCCCGCGGGACGACCCTCCAGGGGAAACGACCCCGAGGGTTCCCGCCGCTGTGCGCTCTGATGGCGCTCCGCTTCATCGCGGTACTGGCGTCCGGCTGGTGCGGACCCCGCGAGCTCTCAGTTCGCTGCCCGGGTATCGCGCACAAGTCCCAGACCGTACGTTGCCTATCTCGCTAACTTGGCCAAAACTTGGCTCATTGTGGGGTTTGTCACGCCGTTTTTGTCACTCCGAAGTGAATCAGACACAGCGCGTCAAGAAAACCGAAGATCGTCTTTACTGGATCACGAAAAGCCGATCTCGGCACGATAACGACCGTCCGGCACACCGCCCCCGGGTACGCGAACGGGGCGCCCCGAGGGTGCCGTGAGCACCCCGGACGCCCCGTTCGCGTGCCGGAATCGACCGTCAGTGGTTGTCGAGGTCGACCGCCTCCTGCTGCGCGGAGCCGGGCTTGGAGGGGTTCGACCGGACGTTCGGAAGCTTCACCGCGTTGAGGGGCAGGCCTTGCAGCCCTGGCAGGCCCCCGAACAGGCCGCTCAGGCCTCCTTCGTCCGCTGCGGCGCCCTCGCCGGGAACACCGGACGAGGCCGGCCCACCGCTGGCGCCGGGCGCGGGCGGCGGCCCGTCTGCGGCGCGAGCGGACACCTCAGCCGGCACACCGCCGATCCGGCCGATCCTGGACGTCGGCCCGTTGAGCAGGCGCTGCGGGTCGCCGAGACCCGGGACGGCCGGAGCTCCCTGCGGAAGGGTGCCCGAGGTGGCACCGGTGACGGCGCCGAGGAGGTTCGTGACGGGATCGGACTGACCGTCACGCGCCCGCCGCGCGGACTGAAGACCGCCGGCCACCTTGCCCACGGGGAGGACGCCCGTGACGTCCCCGACCGGCACGCTCTTGGTGACGTCCCCGACCGGCACGCTCCTGGCGACGCCGCTGACCGGCAGGTCATGGGTGACCTCGCCGACGGGCAGCGTGCCGGCGACCTCGGTGGCCTCGGCGACGGTCTCCTTCAGCCGCAGGCAGCCGACGACGCCCGAGTCGCCGCCGGGACCCGCGAGCTTGGGAGCGCTGCCGACGCTCGCCGCGGCGTTGGTCGTGCCGCCGAGCGGCCCGCGGACCTGCTTGCTCAGCGCGATGCCCGTTCCGGGATCGGCGGACGCGGCCCGCTGCCCCGCCGACCGCGCACCGGCGACCTTGGACGCCAGCGCGCCCGCCGGCCCGTTCCTCACGATGCCGGTGGCGCCGCGGATCGGGCCGCCGCCGCCCTGGGCGCAGCCGGCGCCGGGGACCCTGAGCGCCTTCTCGCCGGGCCGGCCGGCGGTGCCCCGTGTGCCGCCCTTGGCATGGTGACCGCCTTGGGCGCCCTGGCCGCTCTGCGCGCCCTGACCGTTCGGCGCGGTCTTGCCGGCCGGGAGCGCGCCGTTCTTGCCGGAGGCGCCGAGTCCGGTCAGCGGCTCCAGGACGGGCGCCGCCTGCGGCGGTGCCACCTGGCCGACGGTGTTGTTGAGCAGCTGGGCGACCGGGCCTTCGTTCGCGTGGGCCGGAACGGACCCGATGCCCACCGCCACGGCCACCGGAGCGAGCACGGAGGCCCGCACCAGGTTTCTGGCAGATCGATTCATTCTTCCCCCCGGGATTCGACGTTGTGACCCTGCACGTGCGGGCGCGGCGGAAGCCGGTGATCCTTACCGGCTTCCGCCGCACCGTCGAGCGGGGACGTTAGTACAGGCCCGGTGGCCGCACCGTGAATTCTCGAAGGAATTGAGCCGCGCTATAAAAATCCGCGAGAATGGATCGACGCCATTCCGATCGGCCGACATGTCCCGACATGAATACCCACTCATGACTACGGCTTGGATCGTCGCCGACGCTGCGATTACCTGCGACGGCAAAGCGAGGTCGCCCCGAACCGACTCCGGGACGACCTCGCTTTTACCGAACCCAGTTATTCGGAAGTACCGCCCATGGCGATCGCCTCGTCGACCTCGTCCTTGCGGGCGGCGAGCTCCTGCGCGTGGCGCTCCTCGTCGACCTGCTCGGCGATCTCCTCGTCCTGGCGCATGAGCGCCTCCAGGTCGGCCTTGGCGTTGTCGAGCACGCCCATGTCCGCGTAGGCGGCCTGCACCTTGTCACCCCAGAGCCCGACGTCCTTCACACACGGGACGATCCGGCTGAAGAGCAGGGACTGGTAGAGCGACTGCATCTCGGAGTTGTCGACGTATTCCATGCACTTGTCGACGGGCATGTCGAGCTGCTCGAAGATCTCGCGGCCCTTGAAGCGGTCGCGCATCAGATAGCAGCCCTCGACGACGAACTCCTCGCGTTCGGCGCGTTCCTTCTCGGTGAGCTCGGCGTAGTAGTCCTTGAGCGCGAGCCGGCCGAACGCGACGTGCCGCGCCTCGTCCTGCATGACGTACGCGAGCAGCTGCTTGACCAGCGCGTTCGTCGACAGGTCCCGGTAGAGCCCGAACGCCGCGAGCGCCAGGCCCTCGATGAGGACCTGCATGCCGAGGTAGGGCAGGTCCCAGCGGGAGTCCTCCAGCGACTCCGCCAGCAGCCGCGCGAGGTCCTGGTTGATCGGGTAGTACATGCCGATCTTCTCGTGCACGAACTTCGTGTAGAGCTCGACGTGCCGCGCCTCGTCCATGGTCTGGGTGGCGGCGTAGAACTTGGAGTCGAGGTCGGGCACCGACTGGACGATCCGTGCGGAGACGTTCAGGGCGCCCTGCTCACCGTGCAGGAACTGGCTGAACAACCACGCGCCCTGGTGACGGCCGAACTCGTCGCGCTCCTTCTGCGTCATCCGGTCCCAGATCTCCGAACCGAGCAGCGGGTTGAAGTGCTCGGGCAGCCCGGCGACGTTGTCGGGGTCCACCTCGATGTCCCAGTCGATGCGCTTCTGCGCGTCCCACTGCTTGTCCTTGCCCTTCTGGTACAGGCTCAGCAGCCGGTCGCGGCCGTCGTCGTACTCCCAGGTGAAGCGGGCGTCTCCCGCCATCGGCACATTCCAGGTCTCCTGGGACACCGGGGTGACGTAGCGGTCGTAGGAACTCACGTGTGAACCTCCTGCGGGCGCGCCGTGGACCTCCTCTGTGACCCGGCCCACCGCTTTACATCCCTTCGTAACATGTAAAGCCGTCGCCCACCAGACCCGAAAGTTCGGCGGAACGACGCCGGGACCGTCGAATGGGAGCCCCGCGCCGCCGCCCCGGGTCAGCGTGACTGGAGGGCGTCCAAGGCCACGGCCTGCGCGAGGACCAGGCGGCGGTCGAGCCTCGGGTCCTTGATGTCCACCACGTAGCGGTCCCGCAGTCCGAACTTCTTCTCCACGGAGAAGACCAGCTGCTCACCCGCGTAGAAGTCGAAGTGGTAGGGCCAGGCGAAGGGAATGTTGTTGGCGAACGGGATGAACTCCCAGACCCGCCGGACGATGGCGACGGTCTTGTTGCGTTCGCTGCCCGTGGCCACTCCGAGGCCGGGCTGCTCCAGATGCCAGGTCGAGCTCAGGAGCGACTTGGCGAAGTCCTTGCGGAAGTTGCCGATCGTCGGCCCGCCGGGGTCGGTGACGTCGTACGTCGCGCCCACGTCGATGACGCTGCGGGCCTTGAAACCGAGGATCGGCCGGGACTTGGAGTCATCGGAGTAGAGGGTCACCTGCTCCTTGAAGGCCAGCCGCTTCTGCTGCGCGAACGCGACCATCTCGCCCTCGGAGCCGTCCGGCGCCTCGGCGCGGACCTCGTACTGGTTGACCATCATCCGTACACGCTGGCGTACCAGGAAACGGCTCTGCGTCTGGAGCTTCTCGAGATCCATAGGGAGACGTCCTGTTCTGTTGTGCTTCGGGAGGAGTGTGGCGAGTGTGCCACATCTACCCGATCAGGTCTCCTCGATGTGGGCCGCCAGATAGCCGTGGATCAGGCGTTCCGCCTCGGCGAGGATCTCCGGGTCGCCGTCGGGGTTTCGGCGGAAGGCCATCTTGAGGACGGCGTCGGCGGCCTCGACGGAGATGGCCAGGGCACGGGCCAGCTCGGGCGTCTCGCTGACCGCGAAGTTGTCCACGATCATCTTGCGGAGCCGGTCGGCTACCACGGCGTTGTTGTCGGCGGCGGAGTCGAGCAGGTTGATGTCGGCCACGTCACCGAAGCGCAGCACCCGGAAGCCGGGCACCTTGCGGTGCATGTCCACGTAGATGTCGATGATCACGCCGACCGTGTCGGACCAGTTGGTGAAGGTGCCCTCGGCCAGTTGCCTGGAGACCCGCTGCCCGAAGAGCTCCAGGTTGCGCAGTGCCAGCGCCTGGGCGACCGCCCGTTTGTCGGGGAAGAACTGGTAGACCGAGCCGATCGCGACCTCCGCGCGCTGCGCGATCCGCGTCGTGGTGAGCCCGTCGTAGCCGTCCTCGTCGAGGATCTCGGCGCAGGCGTCGAGCATGCGCTGAACTCGTTCGGCGCTACGGCGCTGGGCGGGGCGGCGGCGCAGTGGGGTCCGGATCTCCGTCACCGTCCCATTGTCGCGCGTGGTGCCGGGCCTCGGGACCGGCACCTTCCGTAGGCGCACCGCGATGCCTTCCTATCCCCTCCGTACAGGCCCTAAAATCCGAGAGATATTCGTGTTTGGGCGCGAAAGGGATCACATGGGCTTTCCAGCGGGCTTCCAGTGGGGCGTCGCGACCGCCGCGTACCAGATCGAGGGAGCGGTCGACGAGGACGGCCGCGGACCCTCGACCTGGGACACCTTCGCCCACACCCCGGGGCGGGTGAAGGACGGCCACACCGGCGACGTCGCCTGCGACCACTACCACCGCTGGCCCGAAGACCTTGAGCTGATGGCCGGTCTCGGCATCGACTCCTACCGCTTCTCCGTCGCCTGGCCGCGCGTTCAGCCCGCCGGCAGCGGGGCCGTGAACGCCAAGGGCCTGGACTTCTACGAACGCCTCGTCGACGGCCTGCTGGAACGAGGCATCTCCCCGGCCGCCACGCTCTACCACTGGGACCTGCCGCAGCCACTGGAGGACGCCGGCGGCTGGATGAGCCGTGACACGGCCTACCGGTTCGCCGAGTACGCCTACCTCGTGGCCGAACGGCTCGGCGACCGCGTCGACAAGTGGATCACGCTCAACGAGCCGGTCGTGGTCATGGCCTACGGCTACGCCTTCGGGGTGTACGCGCCGGGTCAGGCGCTGATGCTGGACGCGCTCCCCACCGCCCACCACCAGCTGCTCGGCCACGGGCTCGCCGTCACCGCGCTGCGGGCACGCGGCGCGCGGCAGATCGGGATCACCAACCACTACTCCCCCGCGTGGCCCGCCGACCCGGCGAACGCCGCCGACCGGGCCGCCGCCGCGGCGTTCGACGCCCTTATGAACGGGCTGTTCACCGACCCCGTCCTGCGCGGCGCCTATCCCGACCTCGCCGGCCTCGGCGGCCCCGACCCGGCGGGATTCGTCAGGGACGAGGATCTGGCGGTCATCTCGGCGCCGATCGACTTCCTCGGCGTGAACTACTACCAGCCCACCCGGCTCGCCGCCCCGCCGCGCGACGGCGAGCTGCCGTTCGAGATGACCGAGATCGAGGGCCACGCCGTCACCGGCATGGGCTGGCCGATCGTGCCCGCCGCGCTCGGCGACCTGCTGCGCGGCCTGCGGGAACGGTACGGGGACCTGCTGCCGCCGATCTACATCACCGAGAACGGCTGCTCCTTCCCCGATGAGGTCGCCTCCGACGGCACCGTGGACGACGCGGCGCGGATCGCGTTCCTGGACGCCCACATCAAGGCCGTGCGCGACGCGGTCGACGACGGCGTGGACGTACGCGGCTACTACACCTGGTCGCTCATGGACAACTTCGAGTGGGCCGAGGGCTACGGCCCGCGGTTCGGCCTCGTCCATGTCGACTACGAGACCCTCAGGCGCACACCGAAGCGCTCGTACTCCTGGTACCGGGATCTGATCGCCGCGTCCCGCGCCTGAGGACCCGCGCCGCCGTGGCCGTCACCGTCACCGTCATTTCAGGCTGTCGAAGAGCCGCTGTGCCTGCGGCCGCGACCACTGGACGCGATTCTGGTCCCCGGGGTACGGCTCGACCGGCACGGTGACGAACTTCATCGTGGCGGGGTCGCCGGTGCTGCGGGCCAGGTCGTACATCGACCGCAGCCCCAGCCCCGGGTCGGTGGTGATCGACTTGGTGGCGGCCCGGAGGAACGCGTAGAGCTTGGCCGGGTTGGCCAGGTCCGCCTTCGCCTTCGTGGCCATGGCGCTCATGAGCTGCTGCTGGCGCTTGATCCGGGACAGGTCGGAGCCGTCGCCGACGGTGTAGCGGGCGCGGGCGTAGGCGAGGGCCTGCTCGCCGTCCAGGTGCTGCCGGCCGGCGGCCAGGCGGAGCCCGGACTTTGGGTCGTCGATGGCCTCGGGCACGGTGAGTTCCACCCCGCCGAGGGCGTCGACCATGTTCTTGAAGCCGCTGAAGTCGATCTGAAGGACGTGGTCGACCCGGACCCCGGTGGTCGCCTCGACGGTCTTCCACGCGCACGCCAGCCCGGCCTCGTTGAACGCCGAGTTGATCATCCCGGTCCGGGCCGGGAGCGCGATCCCGGCGGCGGTCTGGCACGCGGGCAGCCGCACCACCGAGTCGCGAGGCAGGCTGATCGCCCGCACGTTCCGGCCGTTCGCCGGCACATGGAAAAGGATCATGGTGTCGGTGCGGGCGCCGTCCGGCCTGCCGTACCGCGCGTTGGCCCCCGCGCGGCTGTCCGAGCCGACGACGAGGAGGTTCTCGGCCTTGGTGCGCTTGGGCGGCCGGTCGCCCAGGTCGTCGGCGCTCACATGCCGGATGTTGCCGTCCAGCCCGCTGTAGGCGGCGTAAGCGCCGGCCGTCCCCAGGCCGAGCAGGGCGACCACGATGCCGATCGACCAGCGCGCGCGCTTGGACGGCCCTCGCGGGGCCCGGTGCCTGCTCATCTGCCTACCTCCGGAAACCGAGTCGGTCCTCGTTGTGGCTCTCCCACTCCGAGGTACGTGTCGGCACCTCTTCACGGCTCAACCCGGCTTGACTGCTTGACCGCTTCACGGTTCAGCCCGGCTTGGCCGCGTCGAACGGGCGGCAGGTGGTCGCCGGGCAGCCGGCCGGCCCGCACACGACGAGGGGCCGTGCGGCATCTCGATCAGGGCTGCGAGGGAGAGTGAGGCCGCCGTGCCCCGGCCCCATCGGCCGGTCGCCGAGAGTGCTCCCGATGAACCCTCGGCGCCCGGCGATGGTGGGCTCGCGTACCTTCTAGACGTTCAACGGTGGTCCACGACGATCAGTTCCAGAGACCGGCCGTGATTTCACGCCGTTGCCGGGGCCGGTGCACCACCGGCCCCGGCGATGGCAGGGTCAGCCGCTCCCGGCTACCCGTCCCGTCCCGTCTTCCGGAACCTCCTCTTCGAGGCGCCGCCTGATCCGTTCGCCGGCGCGGCGTCCGAAGCGCGCCAGGGCACGCACGGCTCCCGGGGAGACCCGGGAGAGCGCCCGGCCCGCATGGGCCTCGACCGTGACCGGAACCACGGCGCGGTCGTGCCGAACGGCTCGCACGATGGCCTCCGCGACCCGTTCCGCCGAGTAGCCGCGGCGTTCGAACAGCCGCGCCGACTGCTCCCGCAGCCGCTCGGCGACCGCGGGATCCATGCCGACGAACCGCACATGGCGGTTCATCGGGGTGTTGATCATGCCGGGGCAGACGGCGGTCACGCCGATCCCCGCCGGCTCCAGCTCCACGCGCAGGCACTCGCTCAGCTGGAGCACGGCCGCCTTGGTCGTCGCGTAGGCGGGCATGCCCGCGCCCGGCCCGAACGCCGCCATCGACGCCAGGTTGACCAGGTGGCCGCCCTCACCGCGCTCGGCCATCTGCCGCCCGAACAACCGGCAGCCGCGGTACACGCCGTCCAGGTTGACCGAACGGATGTGCCCCCAGGCCTCCTCGTCGGTGTCCAGCAGTGCTCCGCCGATCCCGACGCCCGCGTTGTTGACGACCACGTCCGGCACCCCGAACGTCGCACGCACGTAGTCGGCGAACCGCTCCATCCCCTCGGCGTCGGCCACGTCGACCCGGTAGACATGGGCCTCGCCGCCCTTCGCCGCGATCTCGTCCGCCGTGTGCTTGGCCGCGCCCTCGTCGATGTCGGCGGCCACGACCCTCGCCCCGGCCCGCGCGAAGACCACCGCGGTGGCGCGGCCGATCCCGCTGCCGGCGCCGGTGACGACCACCAGCCGCCCGCCGAACTCCCGGCCCGGCTCGCCCGCCGCGCGGGCCCGCAGCAGGTCCGGTGTCTCCGGCCCGCCCTCGACGTGGTCGACGAACTCGGTGATCCACCGGGTCACCAGGTCCGGATGGCTGCGCGCCACCCAGTGCCCGGCCGGAACGCGCCGCACGTACGAGCGGCTCGCCCTGCCGCACGCCGACAGCAGCAGGTTCTGCATGACGTACCGGTCCCTGGTCGGCACGATCAGCTGGACCGGCACGTCCGTGCGGGCCTCGCCGTCGAGCGGGTTCCGCCGTCCCATGTTGGCGCGGTAGAGCCCCAGGCCGTTGAGTGCGTCGCGGTGCAGGGTCGGCGCCGGATGGCCGGGGCGCGGTTCGGCGCCCTCCAGCGCCCGCATGCCCCGTTCGAACACCAGGGGCAGGGACCGCGCGAGCAGCTCACCCGTTCGCGGGGCCATCAGCAGCGGCATGTACGCGCTGCGGCGGGCCTGTCCCAGCACCTCCATGACACCGCGAGGCCCCGTCCTGGCCGTCTCCCGCGCCCACTGCCGCGCGTGCTGCCGTGCCGGACCCGAGATGGAGGTGAACGAGGCGATCCGGCCGGCGAGGCGCTCACCGGTCACCGCCTCCCAGCCCTGGATCGAGCCCCAGTCGTGCCCGACCAGATGCACCGGCCCGTCGGCACCGGTCGCGTCGAGCACCGCCGCGAGATCGTCCATGAGCACGTCCAGCCCATAGTCGAGCGGGTCCTCGGGAGTGGTGGAGGCACCGGCCCCGCGGACGTCGTAGGCGATCACGCGGAACCGGGCCGCGAGCCGTTCGGCCACCTCGTCCCACACCGCGCTGGTGTCGGGATACCCGTGGATCAGGACCACGGCCGGTCCTTGCTCCGCTCCCCGTTCCCGTACCGCCAGCTCGACTTCGCCCGATCTCACGCGGTGATCCCGCATCCCGCACCTCCGCGGCTGAGGGTGCCCTTTGCCTGCGAACGTACGCCCCTCAGACGAGCTGTCCAGAGCACGAACCGGGGGTGCGTGCCGGGGAGGAACCGTTCACGGTGCGTCCTCAGGCCAGATCATCAGCCGGGTCACGGGCCCTACGGGGTCGCGGTGAGGCCGGCGCAGGAGCGCAGGCCGTTCCAGCGCTTGACCTCGGCGGTCGCGGCGGCGCCGCGCAGCGGGATCGGCAGGCCCGCGGAGATGCGGGCGGGCTTCCACCGGGCGGCCGAGACCTTGCCGTCCTGGAGCTTGAGCTGGAGGACACCGGAGCTGGCGGTCTGGCCCCTGGCCGAGGAGAACACGAAGTTGCCCAGCCCGTAGTGCACGTACTTGCCCTTGAGGTAGCCACCGCCGAGCGGGATGTGCGCGTGGCCGCCGACGACGACATCGGCACCGGCAGCGATGAGCTGCTTGGCGAGGTCCTGCTGGCGTGGCAGCGGGCAGGCCTTGAGCTCCTGCCCCCAGTGGAGGTGAACGATGACGTAGTCGGAGCCTTGGCGTGCCGCACGTACCGCCTTGACCATGCGAGGCACGTCCTTGGCCGAGGCGAGGCCACCCTTGGCGTCGGTCGCGGTCCAGGCCTGGATCAGGTGATCGTCGAGCACCTGCGTGGCGCCGACGATCGCGAGCCGGTTGCCCTTCACCGTCACCCGGTGGGCCCGGTAGGCCTCGGCGGCGTTCCTGCCGATGCCCACGGTCGGGAAGCCGGTCTTGCGGATCGCCTTGAGCGAGTCGCGCAGCCCGGACTCCATGAAGTCCATGCCGTGGTTGTTGGCCATCGAGGTCACGTCCACTCCGGCCGCGCGCAGGGCCGCGAACGCCGACGCGGGCGCGCGGAACGCGAACTCCTTGCCCGGCGCCGGGGTGCCGCCGGTCGTGATGGCGGTCTCCAGGTTGACCATGGCGAGGTCGGCCGCGCGGAGCGTCTTGGCGATCGGGCCGAGGGCCGTGGCGGGGTTGGCCAGCCGGGCGCGGAGGTTGTCCTCGAAGTGGGTGTCGCCGCCGAACGCGATGATGATCGGCTGCTTGACCGCGGCGGCCGGGTTGGGCGCCGGGGACCGTCCGGTGGCGGGTGCCCCGGACTTGGCCGGGCCGGTGTCGCCCTCGGCCTCGGCCTTGCCGGACCCACTGCTGCACGCGGCCGCCGCCAGGGACAACACCCCGGCCACGGCGGTCATCGCCATCGCGTTCCTGCGCATCGGCCCCTCGTCTGTTCGATCGGCTCGGCCAAGCATGCCATGGGGCGCCGACCGCTCCGGCGGACGCTCCGGCGGACGCTCCGGCAGGCGCTCAGGCAGGTCGGGCCTTGACGTCGGCGCAGCTTCGGAGCCCCTCCCACTGTGCCTGGGCTTGCTGGGCGGACGTTCCGGTCAGCGGCTGCGGGATGCCACCGGAGATCACGGCCGGCGCCCAGTCGGCCTTGGTGACCCGGGTGGTCTTCGCTCGGGGATCGAGCGTGAGGGTCAGGACCCCGCTCTGGGCCGTCGGGCCGTTGGAGTTGTAGAACACGAAGTTACCGAGCCCGTAGTGAACGTACTTGCCTTTCAGGTATCCGCCGGCCTGCAGTACGTGCGCGTGGCTGCCCACGATGGCGTCCGCGCCGGCGTCGGCCAGCTGGGCGGCGAGCTGGCGCTGCACCGGGGTGGCGCAGGAGTTACGTTCCTGTCCCCAGTGCAGGTTGACGATGACTACGTCGGCGTCCTCGCGGGCCTGCCGCACGGCCTGGACGAGGCGCGGCGCGTTCTTGGCCGAGGCGAGCCCGGCCTTGGTGTCGGTGGCGGTCCAGGCCTCGATCAGGTTGTCGTCGAGCACCTGCGTGGCACCGATGATCGCGACCCGGCTGCCCTTGACCGTGATCGTGTGCGGCCGGTACGCCTCGGCCGCGTTCCGCCCGATGCCCACGACCGGGAACTCGGCCTGCTTGCTCGCGGCCAGGGAGTCCCGCAACCCGGTGTCGCCGTAGTCCATGCCGTGGTTGTTGGCCATCGTGACCACGTCCAGGCCCGCGGACTTGAGCGCCCGGAAGACGGTCGGCGGAGCACGGAACGTGTAGTCCTTGGGGGCGGGCGTCCCTCCCGTGGTGATCGCCGTCTCCAGGTTGACCATGGCCAGGTCCGCCGCGCGGAACCGGGCCGCGATGGGCCCGAACGCGGTGTCAGGCGCGGAGGCGAGCCTGGTGGCGAGCTCCCCCTCGAAGTGCACGTCCCCACCGAAGGCGATGGTGAACGGGTGGTCGCCGCCGGCACGTCCGTTCCCGTCGGCGGCCGCGTTCAGCAGCCCGCAACCGCTCACCGCCGCGCCGAGCGCCAGCAACGCTCCGACTGCGGCGAACCGCCCCGCCCCAAATCCGATCGGCATCGCGGTCTCCCCGGGTCTGCGCCGTTTGTCGCCTGCTTGGATGCCGCGGCACACGTCCGGGTTCGGGCCGGAATCGGGCCAGACTCGTGGCCCGCCCTACTTCTGGTCTCTGGAGCCTAGGAAACGCGCTTGGCGCCGATGGACTTCATCAGCAGCGGCCAGGACCGGTTCATCTCCAGGATCCAGTAGCCCCACTGATGCCACCCGTCCTTGTAGATGTGGGTGGTCACCGGGATCTTGAGCTGCCTGAGACGGGCGGCCAGCGAGACCGTGGTCGCTCCGGCGACCGCCTCGCTGATGCCGCCGACCAGCCGCGCCTTGACGAACTCCCATCCCACGAAGGGCGGGTCGAGCTTGCCGGGGTTGCCGGTCGTTCCGGCGGACAGGTAGATGCCGGTGCCGCGCAGGTTCTTGGCCAGGACGTACGGGTCGTGCCGCTGCCAGTTGCGGGGGTGCTTGTCAGGGTTACCCCAGATCCTGAACGGGTCCTGGCCGGGGTTGAAGATCAGCCCCTCCGCCATGAGGATCGCCGGAATCCCCGGCTTGGTGAGATGCACGATGCCGCTGTAGGACGCGGCGTACCGGAATAGCCCCCGATGACGCGCGGCGTACGTGATGGCGCCCTGGCCACCGGACGACAGCCCCATGGCGGCCCGCGCCGTACCCGCGCGGTAGTTCCGCTCCATGAGCTGGACGACCTCCTTGGTGTGGAAGGTCTCCCACTTGGGCGTCCCGCCCTTGCCGTAGTTGTACCAATCCGTGTAGGAGCCGTTCACGCCGCCTTCCGGCATCACGACCAGCGCGTTGTAGCGGGCGGCGAGCTTCTCGATGGCGGTGCTGCGGGTCCAGGAGAGGTAGTTGTCATTGCCGCCGTGGTAGGCGTATAGGACGGGCCAGCGCTTCTTGGACTTGCGCGACCATCCCTTAGGCGTGATGACGCGCATCTTTACCGACATGCGCAACGCGGGAGAACGCACGGTCGCGTCGAAGGTACGCGCGTCGATCCGCTTCTGAGCCGTGATGGCGGCTCCGGTGTCGGCTCTCCGGAGCGCTGGGGCGCTCGCGTGGGCCGGTGCCGCGAGCCCGCTCGCCACGGTCGTTCCGATGAGGGTCGTCGCCATGGCGGTCATGCGCATGCGGCGGCGGCGTTCACTCGCCATAGGTCCACTCCGATGTCCAGTCGCGCCGCGCCCGGCAGGCGTGCGCCTGCTCCCGCGCGCGGGTCCCCGCGACGCTAGCGGAGAAGATCATCGCGGCGACAGTACGCGCCGCGACACAATCGGGCATCAAAAATTGTGCAGCTCGTGACAAAAGTGAGCGAACAGGAACGGCCCGTCACGAAACCCCGTCATCAGCCCTTACCGGCGAGTGACTATTGGAATTTGCTCCAATTAAGTGGACGGCGCGGCGGTCATTTCCGTGCCGCTGCGGGCCATTCCTCCCCCGGCGGCAGTTCGTACGGAGGAGTCTCCCGTCCCAGTTGCTCAGGCGCGCTCGCAGAAGCGACGGCACGTTCGGCTTGCGGAGGTCCGGTACGGGAGTGGCGGGCAGAACGAACCGAGCCCTCCGCGCCCTCCGACGACGCCTCGGTCGAGCCGCCGAAAGCCTGGGAGACCGCCTGTAGTGCGGATGTCAGCTCGCTAGGGACCACCCAGAACGTGCTGCCCTTGCCTTGGGCGAGCTTCGGCAACGTCTGGAGATATTGGTAGGCGAGGAGCTTGGGGTCGGCGTCGTGGTCGTGGATCGAGGTGAAGACCCGTTCGATCGCCATGGCCTGGCCCTCGGACTCCAGGATCGCGGCCTGCTTGGCGCCTTCGGCCTGGAGGATCGCCGACTGCTTCTCCCCTTCCGCTGTGAGGATCTTCGACTGCCGGACCCCCTCGGCGGTGAGGATCGCGGCGCGCTTCTCCCGTTCGGCGCGCATCTGCTTCTCCATCGCGTCCTTGATGGACGGCGGCGGCTCGATCGCCTTGATCTCCACGCGGGTGACGCGGATGCCCCATTTGCCGGAGGCGTCGTCCAGCACGCCGCGCAGCGCCGTGTTGATGCGGTCGCGCGACGTGAGCGTGGCCTCCAGGTCCAGGGTGCCGATGACGTTGCGCAGCGTCGTCGCGGTGAGCTGCTCGATCGCCTGGATGTAGTCGACGATCTCGTAGTCCGCGGCCCGGGGGTCGGTCACCTGGAAGAACAGCACCGTGTCGATGTGGACGACCACGTTGTCCTCGGTGATGACGGGCTGCGCCTTGAACGAGACCACCTGCTCCCTCAGGTCGATCAGCGGCTTGACCCGGTCCACGAACGGGACGATGAAGCTGATCCCGGGCTGGAGGGTGCGGCTGTAGCGCCCGAGCCGCTCGACGTTGCGGGCCCGGGCCTGCGGGATGATCCAGACCGCTCGCATCACCGCGACGGCCAGCACGGTCAGACCGCCGACCAGCGCGATGACGAGGGCGATGGCGATGTCGGTCATGCGGACCTCCTCAGTCCGGCTGCGGCTCGGCCGGGTAGAGCAGCGCGGTGGCGCCTTCGATGGCCAGCACGTCCGCGACACTTCCCGCCGGGATGACCAGGTTCGGGTCGTACGGCCGCGCGGTCCACTCCTCGCCGCCGATGCGCGCGCGTCCGCCCGCGCGGCTGACCTCGGTGAGCGTGACCGCCTCGCGGCCGACCAGCGCGGCGGTCCCCGACAGCAGCGGCGGCGGCTGGCTGATGTGCCGCCGCGCGACCGGTCGCACGACCGCCAGCCCGGCCACCGAGGACGCCGCGAACACCACGAGCTGCAGGCCGACCGGCAGCCCGGCGGCGCCCGCCAGCCCGGCGACCAGCGCGGCCACGGCGAGGAGGCCGAGCGCGAGCGTCAGCGTCAGCAGTTCGGCGATCCCGAGCAGGGCGGCCACGATCAGCCAGGCGACCCACGCCTCCATGGCGTCTCCTTAGAGGCGGCCGGATGTCCTTATGGTCAAGGTAACTCCGGGAAAGTCCCTCGACCACACCCCTGATGCCGCGGTGTGGGCGGCGGTCGCGCCGGTTCGGGATTCTGGTCGGGACATACCGGGTTCCGGTCCGGGTTGTGGGTCCTGACCAGGCATGCCGCAACCGGTTTACCGGTGGGGTAATTGGCGCGTCGCAGGTGTCGCGCGTCATGATTGGTACGTTCCCGGCTACAAGGAGCATTCCATGAGCAGTACGGCCTATCGCACCTGTCCGCTCTGCGAGGCGCTCTGCGGCCTGGAACTGACCCTTGACGACGGCGGCAACGTCACCGGTGTCAGAGGCGACGAACGAGACCCGTTCAGCAAGGGGTACATCTGCCCCAAGGGCGCCACGCTGGGACGCCTCGACGGTGACCCGGACCGGCTGGCCGAGCCGCTGCTCCGCGGCCGCGAGACCGGCTGGGACGAGGCGTTCGAGACCGTACGCCGGGAGATCGGCAAGGTGGTCGAACGCCACGGCAAGGACGCGGTGGCCGTCTACATCGGCAATCCGACCGCGCACTCGATCGCGGGCCCGCTGTACGGCGGGGCCATCATCAAGGCACTCGGGACCCGCAACATCTACACCGCCAGCACGGCCGACCAGATGCCCAAGCACGTGAGCAGCGGGCACGTCTTCGGTGACCCGCTGGCCATCCCGGTGCCCGACCTCGACCGCACCGAGCATCTGCTCATGCTGGGCGCCAATCCCCTGGAGTCGAACGGCAGCCTCTGCTCGGCCCCGGACTTCCCGGGACGGCTGATGGCGATCTCCAAGCGCGGCGGCAAGGTGACGGTCGTCGATCCGCGGCACACCCGCACGGCCTCGCAGGCGGACGAGCACGTGTTCATCCGGCCCGGCACCGACGCGTACCTGCTCATCGCGCTCGTGCACACTCTGTTCGCCGAGGACCTCACCCGGTTCGACGGTCTCGCGGGGCGGATCAACGGGCTCGACGACCTGCGCGCGCTCGCCGTCGACTTCGCGCCCGAACGGGTCGCCCAGATCACGGGCATCGCGGCGGCCGACATCCGCAGGCTGGCCCGCGAACTCGCCGCGGCCGACCGCGCCGCCGTCTACGGGCGCATCGGCACCTGCACCCAGGCATACGGGACGCTCAACAGCTGGCTGGTCGACGCCCTGAACGTGCTCACCGGCAACCTGGACCGCGAAGGCGGCGCGATGTTCCCGCGCTCCGCGCACTCCCCGGTCTACCGCCGCAAGCGCCCGTTCACCACCGGCCGGTGGCGCAGCCGCGTCCGCAACCTGCCCGAGGTCAACGGCGAGCTACCGGTCGCCACGCTGGCCGACGAGATCGAGACCCCGGGCGAGGGCCAGATCCGCGCGCTGATCACCATCGGCGGCAACCCGGTGCTGTCGGCTCCGGGCGGCGCCCGGCTCGACCGCGCGTTCGCCGGGCTGGAGTTCATGGTGAGCGTCGACCCGTACCTGAACGAGACGACCCGGCACGCCGACGTCGTCCTCCCTCCGCCCCGGCCGACGCAGACGCCGCACTACGACCTGGCGCTGCTGGGCTTCACGGTCCGCGACTACGTCCGCTACTCGCCGCCCGCGCTCCCCCTCCCCGACGGCCGCCCCAGCGAGTCCGAGATCCTCGGCCGCCTCGCCGTCATCGCGTCCGGCATGGACGCCACCCCCGCCGCGCTGGACGAGATGGTCATCATGACCACCCTGCGGAAGGCGGTGGCCCTGGAGGAGTCGCCGGTCGCGGGCCGCGAGCCCGGCGAGCTGCGCACGATGCTCGACACCGCCACCACGACCACCGAGCAGCGCCTCGACATGATGGTGCGCCTCGGCCCGTACGGCGACGGCTTCGGCGCCGACCCGGGCGGCCTCACCCTCGCCCGCCTGCGTGACGAGCACCCCCACGGCCTCGACCTCGGCGCCCTCAAACCACGGCTCGACGAGGTCCTGTGCACCTCCTCCGGCCGGATCGAACTCTGCCCGCCCTCGTTCGCCGCCGACGCCGCCCGCCTGCACGCGGCCCTCGACGTTCCCCCCAACGGCGAGCTCCTCCTGATCGGCCGCCGCCATCTGCGTTCCAACAACAGCTGGCTGCACAACGTCCCCGAACTGGTGCGCGGCTCCAACAACTGCACGCTGCAGCTCAACCCCGCCGACGCGGCCCGCCTGGGCGTCCAGGCCGGCGACCTCGTCCGCGTGACCTCCCGCTCCGGCACCGTCGAGGCGGTCGCCGAGCCCACCTCCGCCGTCATGGCGGGCGTGGTGAGCCTCCCCCACGGCTGGGGCCACGACAGACCCGGCACCCGGACGACCGTCGCGAGCCGGAACGCCGGCGTCAACGTCAACGCCGTCACCGACGACCGAGAGATCGACCCCCTCTCGGGCACAGCGGTCTTCAACGGCGTCCCCGTGACCCTGGAACCCGTCTAACCCAAGCATCCCTGCCCAGGCCAAACACCTCGCCCGCAGCGAGACAGCCAATCCTCTGTGACGCGCTACACCCGACATCCGTGGCGCTCGCTGCGGGACGGCGACGGCCGAGCGTCCGCGGGCTGCTCGGTGCGGACGGCTCAGGCTGCGGGTAAGGCGGCAGGCCCAGGCGGGCGGCGATCCGAGCCGGGCCCAGCCGGTGGGTCATCCGCACCTTGACGATGCGCCGCTCGACCCGCGTCGGCGTGCGCGCCGGGCTGTGGTGCGGGCGGCTGGACCGATCGGCCATCCCCGCCGCCCCCAGCTGCCGGTACCGGCCGGCCCATCGCTGGGCCGTGGTGGGCGACACCTGGAATCGTTCGGCGGCCCGCCGCAGCGACCAGCCATCGTCAACGACGCACCGGGCCAACCGCAGCTGACCTGTCTCAGTCAACGGCGCGTACGGTGGGGCACCAGGACCTCCTGTGGCGTGTAGTGGCTGTGTGGTAGCTCCACACCACGCCAGGAGGTCCTGCCTATTTCAACCTCGTCCAGCCGTGTCGCTGTCACCAACGTCCATGGTCAGTAACCCTAGGGCCGATCGTCTGTGGGCGGGTTGATCTCGGCGCGGATGGCGGCGCGGAGCTCCTCGACGGTGTCGGCTTGAACGATCAGGCGGCGGCCGGCGCGCAGTTCCTCGATGGTGAGCGGATCGGCGGCGGTGCGAAAGCCCCACCAGCGGTCGGTGTCGCTGCGCCAAGCGCTCCAGCCGGGGAACTGCAGCTCGATGGCCTCGATGAAGGCCCGGAAGGGATCTTGGGTCTGCGCGTACTCCGGAGTCACGGCGGTCTCTGACGGCGGAGGGACGTCCATGAGGCTCGGCCTCGCCCAGGTCGCGGTGGGTTCGCTTTCACTGTAAGCGATTGCTTCGCCGGAGCTCTCCACGTTTGGGGCAGTTGGGCGGTACCGCTGGTTTAGGGCTTCTTACCCATTGGTAGGTACCAAGAGATGACGGGGGTTCTCTTGCCTCCTCGCGGCCCCTGACAGGTTCGCCCCGGGTGGCCCGAGGTGCCAGGCGGAGACTAATGTCGCATTACGCGTCCCATTTCGGCCGTCTCAATCGACGCCGGAATGCGCACCCGAGGAGGGACAGTGAACCGACGGGCGAGCAAGCTCTTCCGGCGCGGCGCCCGGCAGCCGACCAGACCGCATCCCGTGGACCTGGCCGAAGGCCTCGAACACGCCCGCGGTCTCGACCGGGCCATCCGCGCCATCTCGGGGGCCGTCCACCGCGTGCTGCACCCGGGGCCGGTCAAGGACGCGTTGCACGGGGTGCCCGGCGGCCATCCCGCCCACCCTCCGCTGACCGACCTCCCGATGGGCTGCTGGATCTCCGCCGGGGTGCTCGACCTGCTGCCCGGCACCGAACGTGCTTCCAAGACCCTCGTCGCCGCCGGCCTCGCGGGTGCCGTGCCGACGGCGCTCACCGGCCTGGCCGACTGGTCGGCCCTCCACAAGGAACAGCAACGGGTCGGCCTCGTGCACGCGATGGGAACGGCCGGCGCGAGCCTGCTTTACACCGCTTCCCTCGTCGCACGCCACCAAGGCCGCGACACAGCGGGCCGCGCGTTCGGCTACGCGGGCCTGACCGCGCTGCTCGCGGGCGGCTTTCTCGGCGGGCACCTGGCGTTCAGGCAGGGCGCCGGCGCCAGCCACGCGGACCAGGTGGCCCACCTGGTGCCGCTCGGCTGGCACGACCTGTGCCCGGCCTCGGAACTGCCCGACGGCTGGCCGGTCCACCGGCGCCTCGGCTACATCAGCCTGTTCGTGCTGCGCAGCGGCGACGACATCCACGTCCTCGCCGACCGCTGCAGCCACCTGGCGGGCCCGCTCCACCAAGGCCGCATCGTCACCGACGACAACGCCGACCCGTGCGTGGTGTGCCCCTGGCACGGCAGCACGTTCCGCGTCCGTGACGGCTCGGTCGTCCACGGCCCCGCGACCGGCCGCCAGCCGGCCTTCGAATCACGGGTGCTGGACGACGGCATGGTGCAGGTGCGCCCCGTTCCCTAGGTCTCCGGCTCGGCGTCGGAGTTGGGCTGCTCCACCAGCGCCAGCACCCGGCTCGCCATGAACCTCGCCGTCCGCACCGGGGTCCCGGTGCGGGTCACCTCGCTGACCTCCACCACGCCGCGCCGGTTGGTGACCTCGACGCGACGTCCCGCCCGGGTGGCGACGACCTCGTACGTCCGCGTGCCCTCGCCGCCCGCGTCGATCATGATCTCGACCCTGTCACCCTTCATCGTCCTGGTGGCCCCTCACCTCATCGAACATACATTCGACTTATACCCCGCCAGAGGCCGCCCGAACCCTCGAAACCGCTGGTCAGCGAAGCAAATTGACGATGGCCACGATCCCCACGACCACGATGACCCCACGCAGCACGAGGGGCGGAATCCGGCGTCCCACCTTGGCCCCCAGCATCCCGCCCACCGTCGACCCCAAGGCGATCAGCAACACCGCCGGCCAGTCGATCCGCGTGTCACTGAAGATCGACAGCCCGATGAACAACAGCGCCGCCGACCCGTTGACCACACCCGACAGGACGTTCTTCGCCGCGTTCACCCGCTGCAGCCCGTCGTCGAGCGCGATCCCGAGCATCGCGATCAGCACGATCCCCTGCGCGGCCCCGAAGTAGCCCCCGTACACGCCCGCGGCGAGGATGCCCACCCACAACCACGGCCCGCCATGCGGATGGTGGTGCTCCCGCCGCGACAACAGCCAGGCCTGCAACCGTGGCTGCACGACCACCAGCACCAGCGCGATCACGATCAGCGCCGGCACAATGATCTTGAACGCCTCGTCGGGCAGGCCCAGCAGCAGCGCCCCGCCGATCAGCGCGCCGAGGAACGAGGCGCTGCCCAGCCGCAGCAGCCGCTCACGCTGCCCCTTGAGCTCCCGCCGGTAGCCGTACGCCCCCGTCACCGACCCGGGCACCAGCCCGATGTTGTTGGAGACATTGGCCACCACCGGCGGATAGCCGAGCGCCACGAGGGTCGGGAACGTGATCAGGGAGCCGGAGCCGACGATCGTGTTGATCCCCCCCGCGGCCACACCGGCCGCGAAAACAGCGACCCCGTCCAGCACGTTCACACCGACCCACCCACCTGTGCGACACCGTCAAGGCCTCCCGATCGTAGGAGTGCCCAGCTCACACCCCGTCACCGGGTGCGTGATGCTACCGCGCAAACACAAGCAATCACCCGCAGTAACAACCAAAGCCCAACATCGCAACCTCACCGCAACCCACAAAAGGCGCATGCACGACAACGCCCCAAACCAAGGCCACGCCATATCGCAGAGACACGCCACAGAACGACGATGCGCAACCCAGGACGCGGCGTAGCGCGCCACAGAACGACGGTGCGTCGCGCAGAACTCGGCGCCGCGCGGCGAATGACAGTGCGCGGTGCAGGACGGTGCGCGGCGCGGCGCAGGACGCGGCGCGGCGCAGGACGCGGCGCGGCGCAGGACGCGGCGCGGCGCAGGACGCGGCGCGGCGCAGGACGCGGCGCGGCGCAGGACGCGGCGCGGCGCAGGACGCGGCGCGGCGCAGGACGCGGC